>CAWJAU010000012.1:0-40821 GCA_963840945.1 uncultured beta proteobacterium
GCCGCGGGCAACGTCGTTGCCGTGCATTGCACCTATGACCCCGCCACGCGCTCGGGCACGCCCGGCGCCGACGCGCGCAAGGTCAAGGGCAATATCCATTGGTTGTCGGCGGCGCACGCGCTGCCGGCGGAAGTCCGGCTCTACGACCGGCTCTTCGCTGTTCCGTTTCCGGGGGCGCGCCGGCCGTCGGGCGCAACGGTCGAAGCCGGCGCGGCGGACGTGGCCGTTGCGCACAAGACGGTCGTCGCCGGCGACGACGTCGACGACGAAGTCGAGCCCCTCGAGCGCAACTGGCTCGACGATCTCAATCCCGATTCCAAGCGCGTGATCACCGCCTTCGTCGAGCCCGCGCTGGGAAGCGCCACTGCGGGGGAGTCGTTTCAGTTCGAGCGGCACGGCTACTTCGTCGCCGATCTGCGCGACCACGAACCGGGCAAGCCTGTGTTCAACCGCACGGTGACGCTCAAGGATTCCTGGGCGCAGCGATAGGGGGGGCCCGGATCGGAGTCCGTGACGACGGGCCCCTTGCACCGGGAGTGGAAAAGGCGGCGTCCGACCCCATCTTCACTTCGGCGCGTTAGAATCCGGGCCGCGCAACCCCATCGGAGGTGGACTCATGAAGCGCATCGTTCTCTTTCTCGCGACCAACCTGGCCGTCATCCTGGTGCTGTCGGTCGTGCTGAAGCTGCTCGGCCTCGACCAGGCGATGTACTCGCAGACTGGCCTTTCCTACGGCGGCCTGCTCGCGTACGCGGCGGTCGTCGGCTTCACGGGCTCGATCATCTCGCTCCTGATGTCGAAGCCGATGGCGAAGTGGTCGACCGGCGCGCACGTGATCGAGCAGCCGTCGAGCGAAGCGGAAGCGTGGCTTGTCGAGACCGTGCGCAAGCTCGCCACGACAGCCGGGATCGCGATGCCGGAAGTCGCGATCTACGAAGGCGCGCCGAACGCGTTCGCCACCGGTGCCTTCAAGAACTCCGCGCTGGTCGCGGTCTCGACCGGCCTCCTGCAGTCGATGAACCGAGAAGAGGTCGAGGCGGTGCTCGGCCACGAGATCGCGCACGTCGCCAACGGCGACATGGTGACGCTGACGCTGGTCCAGGGCGTCGTCAACACGTTCGTCGTCTTTTTCGCGCGGATCATCGGCACGATCGTCGACAAAGCGGTGTTCCGCACCGAACGCGGCTCCGGCCCCGGCTACTTCATCACGGTGATCGTCGCGCAGATCGTGCTGGGAATTCTCGCGTCGATGATCGTCGCGTGGTTCTCGCGGCGGCGTGAGTTCCGCGCCGATGCGGGATCGGCGAAGTATCTCGGCACGCCGTCGCCGATGGTCAATGCGCTGCGGCGCCTGGGCGGACTCGAGCCGGGCGAACTGCCGAAGGCGATGAGCGGCTTTGGCATCACCGACAAGGGCGGCGTGATGGCCCTCTTCTCCACGCACCCGCCGATCGAAGAGCGCATCGCGGCGTTGAGTCGCCGGGCGTGACTCGGCGCGGTCAACGAAGGATCGCCCATGATCGAGCTCTACACCGCGCAGTCGTCCAACGGCCAGCGAGCGGCCATCGCCCTCGAAGAATGCGGATTGCCGTACCGCGTCCACAAGCTCGAGCTCATGAAGGGCGAGCAGCGCACGCCGGAATTCCTCGCCCTCAATCCAGCGGGGGCCATTCCGGTCATCGTTGATCCGGACGGCCCGGGTGGGACGTCGCTCACGCTTTCGCAGTCGGGGGCGATCGCTCTGTACGCCGCCGAGAAAACCGGCAAGTTCCTGCCCCGGGATCCGGCGCAGCGCGCGCTCGCGCTCCAATGGCTCATGTATGGCGTGACCGACTGCGCGTCGGCGTCGATGATGGTGTTTTTCGAATCGGTCCTGCTTCCCGAAAAGTTGCCGGCCAACCTCGCGTTCTGCGAAGAGCGGCTCCTGCGATTCTTCCGGGTGGCCGACGCGCACCTTGCCGGGCGGGAATGGCTGGCCGGAGAGCCATCGGTGGCCGACTTCGGGCTTTACCCGATTTGCGCCGTCAGAAAAGGGATGATCGAAGCTGCCGGCGATCTCCCAAACCTGACGCGTTGGATGGCCGCCATGGCGGCGCGCCCGGCCGTCGCCAAAGCCATGCGGGCGACAGCCTGACCGACCAAAGAAAACGGCCGGCGCGAAATTCGCCACCGGCCGTGATCATCGCGCGCGAGGCGCGCAAACTTACTTCAGATGATTCGAGACGAGCTTCGTCATTTCGAACATCGACACTTTGCCCTTGCCGCCGAACACGGCCCGGAGCTTTTCGTCCGCGTTGATGAGACGCCGATTGATCGAATCCTGCAGCTTGTTCTTCTTGATGTAGTCCCAGATCTTCTTGGTCACTTCGGTGCGCGGCATCGGCGTTGCGCCGATGACTGCGGCGAGGACTCGCCGAGGGCGTCATCGCCTTCATGAACGCGGCATTGGGTTTGCGCTTCGCGGCGGGTTTCTTTGCTGCCGCCTTTTTCGCAGCCGGTTTTTTCACCGTTGCCTTTTTCGCGGCGGGTTTCTTTGCGGCGGGTTTCTTTGCGGCAGTTTTTTTCGCGGGCTTTTTCGCGGCAGGCTTCTTGGCAGTTTTCTTGGCGGTAGCCATATTTCTCCTTCCTGTAGATGGACGCAGAACGCAACGTCGAACACTCTGAAGCGGACCCTCCTGTCAGGGGTAAATCCGCTCCATCGGCGGCAACTATAACGCAATTCAGCAGGAAGGGAATCCCTCGCCCGTGCTTTTTTCACAGTGCGTTCGGCAACGTTGCGCTCGCGCAATGAACGCCCGCGTGCCGCCGATGCGCCGGCGCCGCTGCCGATCGTCGAGTCGGTCGCGCTCCCCGGCAAACCCCGGCGCTTCCAGGTTGTGCCAGAGCGCCTTGCACCGTGGCGGCGCATGGCTGGCGTCGAGGTGGTCTTGAGTCCGGCGCGATGCAGTGCCACACTTGCGCCCGAACCGCTCCCCCTCGCAGGCTTGCCGCGCGCCATGGCGCTGAAAAATCTCGCATTGACCGTCCTCGTCGCGGTAGTCGCAGCGATGCTCGCTGCCACGCCGGCGCGTGCGCTCACGCTGCTGACCGAAGAGAATCCGCCCTTCAGCTTCACCGAGAAGGGGAGGGTCCAGGGCTCGGCCGCCGAGATCGTGCTGGACATGGCGGCGCGCGCGGGCGTTCCCGTGACCGTCGAACTGTTGCCATGGGATGCCGCCTACGTGCGGGCCCAGGGGCAACGGGATTCCTGCCTTTTCGGGACGGCGCGGCTCGAGAACCGCGAACGCCTGTTCCTCTGGGTCGGACCGATCGCGACCAGCCCTTGGGCTGTCTACGGCAAGGCAGACTTCGCGCTTCCGATCAGGACTGTGAAGGAGCTCGCGCCCTACAAGATCGGCACGCTGGCTCGCGACGCGAAGAACGATTTCCTGCGCGAGAACGGCGTCAACGATCTCCGCCCGGTGCGCGACGATGCGCAGAATCCGCCGCGGCTCCTGCTGCCGCGCGACAGTCCGGACTACATCGACCTCTGGATCACGGGGCTCTATTCGGGTCGGGAGGCCGCCAGGACGGCGAAAGTCACCGACATCAAGGTCATTTTCGTTGTGAACGAGCAGCCGCTCTTTCTTGCCTGCAGTCCCCAGACCGACCGGAAGATCGTGACGAAGCTCGCCGAAGCTCTGGAGGGCATGAAGGCGGACGGCGCCTTCAAGCGGATCACCGCCGAATACGAAAAGCGGTTTCCACGCTAGGCGTGGGACGCGTCAGGAGGTTCTCCTCGCTGTTCACAGGGTGGCCGGTCCTTGCCGCTCTGTGCGTGGTTGGCGTGTTCGTCGCCGGCGCGATGCCGGCGTGCGCCGCGAGCGCAGAGCCGTACGCCCGAGGAATTCTGTTCCGGGTCGACAAGCCCGGCGTCGCGGCGTCGTATGTTTTCGGCACTGTGCATTCCGCCGACCCGCGGGTCACTACGCTTGCGAAGCCCGTACTGGACGCGTTTTCGAGCGCGCGGACGTTCGCGCTCGAAAATCACCTGGGCGACGGTGATGTCGCCACGCTCTTCGAGGCCGCGCAGTTCGACGACGGCCGGCGCCTGACCGACTTCTTCGATCCGTCCGCCGTCGAGGCGATTCGCCACGCATTGGGCGCGGGCGCGCCCTCCGACGCGGTTTTCCTTCGACTCAAGCCCTGGGCGGTGCTGCTGCGCTTGGGCGAAGTGCCCACGGACGGCGGGGAAACGCTCGACCAACGGCTCCTGGCCGAAGCCAAACGGCGCCGGCTCGGCATCGTCGGCCTGGAGCTGCCGGACGAGCAGATCGCGGCATTCGACGCCATTCCGTTGGGTACCCAAGTCGCGCTCGTGCAATTCGTGCTTGCGCACCGCGGCGCGCTCGTCCGCGATCATGATGCCGTGATCGCGGCATGGCTCGCCCGCGATCTCGCGCGGCTCGCGGCGCTGAATGCGGCGATGGGCCGCGAATACCCGGCGATGGCCCCGCATTTCGCGGCGCTTACGCTGCATCTGGTCGAAAACCGGTCGGCGCAGATGGCGCATCGCCTGTTCCTGCCGCTGCGTGCCGGGCGCGTCTTCGTCGCCGTCGGGGCGCTCCATCTGTATGGACTCCGCGGACTGCCGGCTTTGCTGCGGGAACAGGGCTATCGCGTGAACGTCGTCTACTGAACAGGGTAAAATCGAGATCCGTCGTCGCCCTTCCCACCGGGGGTCGCGGCCGCGCGCCTCCCTTCCCGGAATGAAAATCGCCGAACTCCGCACCGAGTATATGCGGGAGACTCTCGACGAATCGGATGTCGCCCCCGACCCCTACCGGCAGTTCGAGCACTGGTTCGCCGAGGCCGTGAAAGCGCAGCTGCACGAGCCGAACGCGATGACGCTCGCCACCGTCGACTCCGCGGGCCGGCCCGCCGCGCGCATCGTGCTCCTCAAGATGTTCGACTCCCGGGGCTTCGTGTTCTTCACGAATTACGAGAGTCGCAAGGGCCGCGAGCTCGCGGCGAATCCCGGTGCGGCGCTGCTCTTTTTCTGGGCCGAGCTCGAGCGGCAGGTGCGGATCGAGGGCATGGCGGCGCCGATCGACTCCGCCGAATCGGCCGACTATTTCTCGGGGCGTCCGCGCTCGTCGCAGCTCGGGGCGTGGGCGTCGCCGCAAAGCGAGCCCATCGAGGGACGCGCGGCGCTGGAAGCTTGCTTCGCGGAAATGGAGTCGCGCTATCGCGACGACAGCGGCGCCGTGCCTTGCCCGCCGCACTGGGGCGGATACCGCCTCGCTGCCGACACTGTCGAGTTCTGGCAGGGTCGCGCCTCGCGATTGCATGATCGGATTCGCTATCGGCGGACGAAGGAGCACGCCGGCGCGTGGGTCATCGACCGGCTCGCGCCGTGAGCGGCGGCGCGCGCCCCGACTCGCGCACGCTCGCCGCACTGATCCCGCTCGGGATCGCCAACCACGCGGTCTTCACCGGAAGCCGGGTGATCGTCGCGCTCGACGCGCTGTCGAGGGGCGCGTCGCCGTTCACCGTCGGCGTGCTGGTTTCGCTCTACGCGCTCCTGCCGATGTTTCTGTCCGTCGTCGCCGGCCGGGTTGTCGACCGCATCGGCGCACGGCGTCCCATGCTGTTCGGGTCGGTCCTGATCGGCGTCGCGGCGACACTCCCGGTCGCCTTCCCGGGTCTCGCGTCGCTCTTCGCTGGGGCGACGCTGCTCGGCGTCGGTTTCATGGCCTTCCAGCTTGCGGCACAGAACACCACGGGGGAAATTGGTGGACCGACGGAGCGGGCCCGCAATTTCAGTCTGCTTGCCCTGGGTTATTCCGTGTCCAGTTTCGTCGGACCCCTCGTCGCCGGCTTCGCAATCGACCACTTCGGATTCCGCGCGGCGTTCGCGACCTTCGCGCTGATCCCGCTCATCCCGATCATCGTCCTCGCGCGCGGGAAGCTCGCGCTGCCGGGGCCCCATGCTCGCGGAGCTGTCGTCCACCATGGCGGCATCCTCGCCTTGCTGCGCCATCGCACGCTGCGTCGAGTGTTCGCTGTCAACGCGCTGTTGTCGCTGGGCTGGGACCTGCACACGATCTTCGTCCCGATCTACGGCGCCAAGATCGGCCTTTCGGCCTCGCAGATCGGCGGGGTGCTGTCGTCGTTCGCGGCGGCAACGTTCGTCGTCCGCTTCTTCATGCCGACCATCGCGCGAAGGCTCCGCGAGCATCAAGTGCTCTCGGCGGCGCTCCTGCTGGCGGGGCTCGTGTTTTTCGCCTTCCCGTTTCTGCAGAGCGTGCCCGCGCTGTTCGCGCTTTCGTTCGCACTCGGACTGGGGCTGGGCGCCGGCCAGCCGGTGGTGCTTTCGTTGTTGCACACCCATGCGCCTGCCGGGCGCATCGGCGAGGCGGCGGGCATCCGGATGGCGCTCGTGAACTCGATGTCGTTTGTAGCGCCGCTCGTCCTCGGCGCCATCGGTGCCTCGGTCGGGATCGTTCCGGTGTTCTGGTCGGTCGGCGCCTGCCTTGCCACCGGCGGCATCCTCGCGCGCCGCGCCGGGCGTTAGCGCCGCGGTTGGTGGTTGCGCTACGCCTTCCGTTTAAGCCGTTCGGTGAAGCGCTTGCGGAATTTGGCGACCTTGGGCGCGACGACCACCATGCAGTAGGGCTGCCCGGGATTCTGGGCGAAGTACTCCTGATGGTCGCGCTCGGCTTCGTAGAAGGGCGCCGCGTCGGCGATTTCGGTGACGATCGGGTCCTTCCACAGTTTCGCCGCCGTGAGCTCGGCGCGCACCGACTCCGCCGCCGCCCGCTGTGCCGGCGATTGGCAGAAGATCACGGACCGGTATTGCGTGCCGGCGTCGTTGCCCTGGCGATCCTTGGTCGTGGGATCGTGGATCGTGAAAAAAACGGCGAGGAGATCCCGGAACGAGAGGACCGAGGGGTCGAAGGTGACGCGGACGACTTCGGCATGGCCGGTGCGGCCGCTGCAGACGTCGTCGTACGTGGGGTTCGGGTTGCGGCCGCCGGCGTAGCCCGATTCGACCGACTGCACGCCATCGAGCTCGTCGAACACGGCTTCGAGGCACCAGAAGCAGCCGCCGCCGAGCACGGCCGTTTCAAGGGTGGGAGACGAAGTTGGCGAGACGGTCATGGCGGGCTCCGTGGCGGTTCGGCAAAGGCGCCGGCGGCGACGTCAACTCATCGCTCGTCCGCGCGACCTCGAAGCTTACAACGAATGCCGGCCTCTCCGGCGGCCTCAGGACGCATGGGATAATCGGCAGATGCGCGGGACCGTGACGCCGACAAGATGATGAAGCAGCTGACGGCGATCCCTCGATTCACCGCGTTCGTGCGCAGCGTCGCGGCGCGGACGCGCAACACCGGTCTTGGCCGCACCGCCGGCAGCCTCGCCTTCACGACTCTGCTGGGGATCGTGCCGCTCGCCACCGTCGCGTTCTCCTTCGCCGCGCGGTTCCCGGTGTTCCAGCAATGGCTCGACGCGCTCGAGGTGTTTCTGCTGAAGTACACCCTGCCCGGCAGCGCGAACGAGGTCGTCCATCGATACGTGCGCGAGTTCACCGAAAAGGCGGCCGCGCTGACCGGCGTGTCGATCGTCGTCATTCTCGCTCGCGGCGTCCCTCGTGATCGCCACGATCGAGCGCGAGATCAACGCGCTCTGGGGCATCAGCGCGAGGCGCCCGTTTGTGCAAAGGCTCGCCGTTTACCTGCTCGGCGTCACGCTGGGCCCGGTCCTCGTCGGGGCCAGCATTTCGCTGACGACATGGCTTTTCACGCAGACCCTCGCGCCAATGCCGCTCGAATTGTCGCTGGCCGATTTCGTCGTGAAGCCATTGCCGCTCATCCTGTCGACACTGGCGCTGGCGCTGCTCTATGCGATGGCGCCGAACCGCAGCGTACCGTGGCGGCACGCGTTTGCCGGCGCGCTGACAGCGGCGCTCGCGTTGGAGGCCACGAAATACGGTTTCGCCGTCTATGTGAAGAACGTGCCGACCTATGAAGTCGTCTACGGGACGCTGGCGGCGCTGCCTGTATTCCTGATCTGGATCTACGTGTGCTGGCTGATCGTGCTGTCGGGGGCCGCGATCACCGCGACACTCACGCTCAACGCGGACGCGCCGCGACACCGCCCGCACTGGCCGCGCAACGAGGAGTTCGCGCGGTCGCAAAGGGTCGATCGCCGCAGGCGCTGATCACCGAGCGCAATCGAGAGCGCGCGATCCGGGAGCGGGTCGTCGCTTGCCGAATCCCCTCTGCCAAGCTACATTGCGGGCAGTTTTTCGCACCGGAGTCCTCCAACGTGTGGTCCATCGTTCAAGCGGCCGGCTGGCCGATCTGGCCGTTGATCTGCGCCTCGATCATCGCGCTGGCGCTGATCTTCGAACGCCTGTGGTCGCTGCGCCAGAGCGTCGTCGCGCCGCCCGGCCTGGTGGACCGCGTGCTGGCCGAGTACCGGGCGAACGGCGCGACGCCGGAGTTGATCGGTCGCCTCGCGCAGCAGGGGCCGCTCGGCCGGATCCTCGCCACCGGCCTCGCGAATGTGAAGAGCCCGCGGGCGGTGATCAAGGAGGCGATCGAAGAAGTCGGGCGCGTGGTCACGCATGACCTCGAGCGCTTCCTCACCACGCTCGGGACGATCGCCGCGATGTCGCCGCTCCTGGGGCTTTTCGGCACCGTCGTCGGCATGATCGAGATATTCGGCTCGCAGACGGCGGGCGGTTCCAATCCCCTTCAGCTCGCGCACGGCATTTCCGTCGCGCTGTACAACACCGCCTTCGGGCTGATCGTGGCGATTCCCAGCATGATCTTCTACCGCCATTTCCGCGCGACGATCGACAGCCTGGTCGTGGAAATGGAGCAGCAGGCGATCAAGCTCGTGGATTTCGCGCACGGCGAGCGCAATTAAGAGCGCGATGCGCGGCGACCCACCAATCCATGCGCCGAGGCCGGCGCCCGTCCCCACACGGAGCAACGCATGAATCTGCGCGGCGCTCGGACTCGCGACGACCCCGAAATCAACTTCATTCCGTTGATCGACGTGCTGCTCGTCATCCTGATCTTCCTCATGGTGACCACGACCTACCAGCGCGTCGCCGAGCTCCAGATCACGCTGCCCGAAGCCGATGCCGAGCAGCCAAAGCAGCGGCCGAAGGAAATCAATGTGGGCGTGGATGCCCAGGGCCGGTACGTCATCAACAAGACCGTGTTCACCTACACGACGACTGCGGCGCTCACGGACGCGCTCAAGGCCGCCGCGGGAGACACGAAAGACCCCGTCGTGATCATCAGCGCCGACGCCACGGCGACGCACCAGTCGGTGATCCACGTGATGGAAGCCTCCCGGGCCGCGGGATACGTCCATGTCACGTTCGCGACCCAGTCCGCGCCGCCGAAATGACGATCTGACTCGCGCGCCGTGACGCTGGCCGACCGCCTCGTCGCCGCGTGGTATTCGCCGCGACCCGCGGCACTCGCGGTCTTGTTGCTGCCGCTCGCGTTGCCGTTCCGATTCGGCGTCGCGGCGCGGCGCATGCTCTACCGCCTCGGCGTTCTGCGGTCGGTGCGCCTTCGCGTCCCGGTCGTCGTCGTCGGCAACATCACCGTCGGCGGCAGCGGCAAGACCCCGCTCGTCGCCGCGCTCGCATTGGCGCTCTCGCGGCGCGGCTTTCACCCAGGCATCGTCAGCCGTGGTTATGGTCGCGACGGCGCAAACGGCGAACCTGTACCGGTCGGACCGGACGACGATCCGCGGCGGGTTGGCGATGAGCCGCTGTTGCTCGCGCGTGCGGGCTACCCGGTGGTCGTCGCAAACGATCGTGTCGCTGCCGGACAGGCATTGCTCGCCCGGAATCCGGACGTGCGACGTGATCCTGTCCGACGACGGCCTGCAACACTACCGGTTGGCGCGAAGTGTCGAGATCGCCGTCGTCGACGCCGTGCGCGGGCTCGGCAATCGGACGCTCGTTGCCGGCCGGCCCGTTGCGCGAGCCCGCGTCGAGGCTGGGCGAGGTCGATGCCGTCGTCGTGCTGTCGGCGGTCGCGGATACCGCGCCGCCGATCTATCCCGGCAGCTTTCGCGATGCGGCTCGTCGGCGATCGGTTCGTGCGTGTCGACGATCCGCTGACCAGCGCGCCTGCGTCGGCGTTTGCGCGGAGCGAAGTCCACGCGCTGGCGGGCATCGGTCATCCGGAGCGGTTTTTCGCGCAGCTCGCGGCTCTCGGCATCGTCGCGACGCCTCACTGGTTTCGCGATCATCATCGGTTCGTCGCCGCCGATCTCGACATCGCCGGCGCGAATGCGATTCTGATGACGGAGAAGGACGCGCTAAAATGCGAGGGCTTCGCCGACGAGCGATGCTGGTATCTGCCCGTGAGCGCCTGCATCGACGACGGCCTCATCACCCTGGTCGAAGGAAAACTCCGTGGACCCCAAGCTTCTTGACATCCTGGTCTGCCCGGTCACCAAGGGCCCCCTCGTCTACGACAAGGAGAAGCAGGAGCTCATTTCCAAATCGGCACGCCTCGCCTACCCGGTTCGCGATGGCATACCGGTGATGCTGGAGGACGAGGCGCGCCGGCTCGAGCCGTCCGAGTACGAATGAGCGAGGCGGGCGAGCGCCAGCGAGCCAAGGCCCGAAGGGCGCGTCGCCGAGCGATTGAGGCAGCCGACGAGAAAGAGGCGAAATGTTCGTGAGCCGACGCGGAGGCTGCGAGTGACCGGTCAGTTCACCGTCATCATCCCCGCGCGCCACGCCTCGACGCGCCTTCCCGGCAAGCCGCTGGCGGACATTGCCGGCAAGCCGATGGTGGTGCGCGTCGCCGAGCGCGCGATGGCGGCCGGCGCGGCCCGGGTCGTCGTGGCGACCGATGATGCGCGAATCAAAGCCGCCGTCGAGGCCAACGGCATTGCGGCCTGCCTCACCTCCGCCGACCATCCGACCGGCACGGATCGTCTGGCCGAGGCGGCACGGCAGCTCCGCCTGCCCGACGACGCCATTGTGGTCAACGTCCAGGGCGACGAACCGCTGCTGTCGCCCGCGCTCATTCGTGCCGTGGCGGACCTGCTCGCCGCGAATCCGGACGCGGCCATGGCCACCGCCTGCCACCTGATCACGGACCCCTCGGAGGCGTTCAATCCGAACGTGGTCAAGGTCGTCCTCGACGAGCGCCGCAACGCGCTCTACTTCAGCCGCGCCACGATCCCGTGGGCGCGCGATGCGTTCGCCGGCGGCGCCACCGCGGTGCCCGACGGCTTGCCGCTGTATCGTCATTACGGGCTCTACGCCTACCGGGTCCGGTTCCTCCTCGCATACCCGACGCTCTCATCCGCGCCGATCGAGCGCTTCGAAGCGCTGGAGCAACTTCGCGCGCTGTGGCATGGCTATCGCATCGTGGTGGAAATCACCGCCGGCACTCCCGCGCCCGGCGTGGACACGCCCGAGGACCTCGAGCGCGTGCGCGCGCTCTTCGCTTCGGAAATTCCTTGATCCCGCGCAATTGACCGACCGGCCATTTGCGGACAGAATCCTCGGCGCACTCCGATGTCAGGGAGTCGCCGTCGGCAGGGGACCGGCGCCGGTTGCACCCGCGGATCGTTACCCGTTGGCTGATCTGCACGACGATGCGCCTCCATGCGACTGATTCTTCTCGGCCCGCCGGGCGCCGGCAAGGGCACCCAGGCGGCGTTCATCACGCAGGCGCACTCCATTCCGCAGATTTCGACGGGTGACATGCTGCGCGGCGCGATCGCGGCCGGAACGCCGCTCGGCATTGCCGCCAAGAAGGTGATGGATGCGGGCAGCCTCGTCTCCGACGACATCATCGTCGCGCTGGTGACGGAGCGCCTGAAGGCGCCGGATTGCGCGAACGGCTATCTGTTCGATGGCTTCCCGCGCACGATTCCCCAGGCCGCTGCGATACGCGACGCCGGCGTCGCGATCGACTATGTGCTCGAAATCGATGTGCCGGACAGCGCGATCATCGAGCGGATGAGCGGGCGCCGTGTGCATGTCGCATCGGGACGCACCTACCATGTCCGCTACAACCCCCCGCGCGTGCCGGGCAAGGACGACGTCACCGGCGAGGACCTGATCCAGCGCGCCGACGATTCCGAGGAAACCGTGCGCAAGCGCCTCGAGGTCTACCGCCTCCAGACGCGGCCGCTGATCGCGTACTACTCCGAGTGGGCCGCGAGCGGCGATCCGCGCGCGCCGAAGTGCCGCAGGGTCGAGGGCGTCGGCGGCGTCGAGGCGGTGCGCGACGCATGCGTCGCCGCTTTGAAGAGCTGACCATGACCAAACGCAACGCCTTTTACGCGCAGTCCGGTGGAGTGACCGCCGTCATCAACGCGAGCGCCGCCGGCGTCATCGAGACCGCGCGCAAGCACAAGGACAAGATCGGCAAGGTCTATGCAGGGCGCAACGGCATCATCGGCGCCCTGACCGAGGACCTGATCGACACCAACCGCGAGTCGGCGGGCGCCATCGCGGCGCTGATGCACACGCCCGCGGGAGCGTTCGGCTCGTGCCGGTACAAGCTCAAGGGCCTCGAGGAAAATCGCGCGCAGTACGAGCGGCTGATCGACGTATTCCGCGCGCACGACATCGGCTACTTCTTCTACAACGGCGGCAACGACTCGGCCGACACCTGCCTCAAGGTGTCGCAGATATCGGGGCGCCTGGGCTATCCGCTCATTGCGGTGCACGTGCCGAAGACCGTCGACAACGACCTCGCGGTGACCGACAACTGCCCCGGTTTCGGCTCCGTCGCAAAATATGTCGCGACGTCGATGCGCGAGGCGGCATTCGATGTCGCGTCGATGGCGAAGACCTCGACCAAGGTTTTCGTGCTCGAGGTGATGGGCCGGCACGCCGGCTGGATCACCGCCGCGGTCGGCATGGCGGAGGACCGCGACACGCCGATCCCGCTCGTGCTGCTGTTTCCGGAAATCGCGTTCGACGAGGCCAGATTCCTCGCGGCGGTCGACGCGAAGGTAAAGCAATTCGGGTACTGCTGCGTCGGCGTGTCGGAGGGCTTGAAGAACGCCGCCGGCGCCCTGATGGCGGAAGCCGGAACGAAGGACGCGTTCGGTCATGCGCAATTGGGCGGTGTCGGTCCGCTCGTCGCGACGCTCGTGAAGGACCGCCTTTCCTACAAGTATCACTGGGCTGTGGCCGACTACCTGCAGCGCGCGGCGCGGCACATCGCGTCGAAGACCGATCTCGAGCACAGTTACGCGGTCGGCAAGGCGGCCGTCCTGCTCGCGCTCGCCGGCAACAACGCCGTGATGCCGGCCATCGTGCGCACCTCGGACAAGCCCTACCGCTGGAAGATCGCGCCGGTACCGCTGACCAAGGTCGCGAACGTCGAGAAGATGCTGCCCCGCGACTACATCGCGGCCGACGGCTACGGCATCACCGCGAAGGCCCGCGCTTATCTCGCCCCGCTCATCCGCGGCGAGGATTTCCCGCCGTTCAAGGACGGGCTGCCGCGGTACGTGCGGCTCAAGAACGTCGCGGTGCCGAAGAAGCTCGGGACCGAATTCAAGATCTGATTGTCGATTGAGCCATACTCGCCGGCGGGTTCCGCCGGCATCTTGGCTCGACTTCGAGTGCCACGAAATGGCACAATAGCGTGCTTATGAGGCGGCGTTCGGGAACCCCGTGGGGAGCTCCGATGCCGCCGCCGTGGAAATCGCATGGGTGCCGCCAAACGGGCGCGCGCCCCGGTCGACGGGCCGGTCACAGGCCCCACGCCGGGATTCCCCACGGTCTTTGCCATCCATTGGGATTAGGGAGGACCGCATGTCGCTAGAACTCGTGTTCGTGCTCGTCTGCGCCATTGCCGCGATCGTCTATGGCGTCGTGTCGATCGGCTGGATCATGGCGAAGCCGACCGGCAACGACCGGATGCGCGAGATCGCCGCGGCGATCCAGGCCGGCGCGCAGGCGTACCTCAATCGCCAGTATCTGACCATCGGCATCGTCGGCCTCGTGCTGTTCGTCGTCATCTGGTGGGCGCTCGGCGGCGCGACGGCGGCGGGCTTCGCGGTCGGCGCCGTACTGTCCGGCCTCGCCGGCTACATCGGGATGAACGTCTCCGTGCGCTCGAACGTGCGCACGGCCGAGGCGGCGCGCACGGGATTGAACGAAGCGCTCGCGGTGGCATTCCGCGGTGGAGCGATCACGGGGATGCTCGTGGTCGGCCTCGGTCTGCTCGGCGTCGCCGGCTTCTACTGGTTCCTCGTGGGTTCGGCCCACGGCGCGCCGAACCTGATGAAGGAAGGACTGCACCACGCGATCGAGCCGCTCGTCGGCCTCGCGTTCGGGGGTTCGCTCATCTCGATCTTCGCGCGCCTTGGCGGCGGCATCTTCACCAAGGGCGCGGACGTCGGCGCCGACCTCGTCGGCAAGGTCGAGGCCGGCATCCCGGAAGACGACCCGCGCAATCCGGCGGTGATCGCCGACAACGTGGGCGACAACGTCGGCGACTGCGCGGGCATGGCGGCCGACCTGTTCGAGACGTATGCAGTGACGATCGTGGCGACGATGTTGCTCGGCGCGCTGTTGATGCCCGTGAAGGCGGAGGTCGCGGTCACCTATCCGCTGGTGCTGGGCGGCTTCTCGATCCTGGCGTCGATCGTCGGATGCTATTTCGTCAAGGCGCGCGAGGGCGGCAAGATCATGAACGCGCTCTATCGCGGCCTGATGGTCGCGGGCGCCCTGTCGGCGATCGGTTTCTGGTTCATCACCGACCGGATGATGGGCGACGTCGCGGCGGCCTATCCGGAAATAACGACCATGCGCCTCTTCGGCGCCGCGCTGGTGGGACTCGCGCTCACGGCCGCGATGGTGGTCATCACCGAGTACTACACGGCGACGGAATACGGACCCGTGCGGCACGTCGCGCAGGCCTCGACCACGGGTCACGCGACCAATATCATCGCCGGGATCGGCGTATCGATGAAGTCCACGGCGCTGCCGGTGCTGGCCGTGTGCGTCGCGATCTGGGTCTCGTTCTGGCTTGCCGGCCTCTACGGCATCGCGATCGCGGCGACGTCGATGCTGTCGATGGCGGGCATCATCGTCGCGCTCGACGCGTATGGCCCCATCACCGACAACGCCGGCGGCATCGCCGAAATGGCCAAGCTGCCGGATTCGGTGCGCGCGATCACCGATCCGCTCGACGCCGTCGGCAACACGACCAAGGCGGTCACCAAGGGCTACGCGATCGGCTCCGCGGGGCTCGCCGCGCTGGTGCTGTTCGCCGACTACACGCACGCGCTCGATTCGGCGCACATGGGCGTCTCGTTCGACCTGTCGAACCACAAGGTGATCGTCGGCTTGTTCATTGGCGGGCTCATCCCTTACCTCTTCGGCGCGATGGCGATGGAGGCCGTGGGGCGCGCCGCGGGCGCGGTCGTGGTCGAAGTCCGGCGGCAGTTCAAGGAGATCAAGGGCATCATGGAAGGCACCGCGAAGCCCGAATACGGCGTGGCCGTCGACATGCTGACCAAGGCGGCGATCAAGGAGATGATCGTCCCGTCGCTCCTGCCGGTGCTGGTGCCGGTGGTGGTCGGCCTGGCACTCGGACCGCAGGCGCTGGGCGGCCTCCTGATGGGCACGATCGTCACGGGTCTCTTCGTCGCGATTTCGATGACGACGGGCGGCGGCGCGTGGGACAACGCGAAGAAGTACATCGAGGACGGCCACCACGGCGGCAAGGGTTCCGACGCGCACAAGGCGGCAGTCACCGGCGACACGGTCGGCGACCCGTACAAGGACACGGCGGGACCCGCGGTGAACCCGCTGATCAAGATCATCAACATCGTCGCGCTGATGATCGTGCCGTTGCTCGCCAACCTCTACGCCGACAAGCCTGCTGCGGCGGCACCGGCCAAAGCAGCAGCACCGACGACGATGTCCGCGCCGGCCGCCACGCCGGCAGCTGCACCCGCTGCCGCCGTGCCGGCGGCGCCTGCAGCCGCTCCAGCGACGGCGCCTGCGGTGACTCCGCGGCGCGCCGACCCCGCGCGCCGGCTGCTCCCGCCGCTGCGCCGGCTGCTCCCGCCGCTGCGCCGGCTGCTCCCGCCGCCGAACCGGCAAAGGACGCCGCACCGAAGAAGTAGTTCTATCGGCGTGGCACAACCGCATCATGTCGTCATCGTCGGCGGGTACCTGCGGGTCGCGCTCGACACGGTTTCGCGGTTCGTCCGCCACCGGCTCGAACCGCGGGTCAAGCTGCATTGAGCCGCGCGGAAGATGCGCGGGACTACGGCACGTAACCCTTCACGCCGAATTGCCATAGCAGGAACGCCAGCGTGTCGGCGAGCTCCTCGTCGCGCTGCTTCTTCGTCGAGCCAAAGCCGTGGCCGGCATCGAAATCGACGCGCAGCAGCACCGGCTTGCCGCTCGTCGTGGCGGCCTGCAGCCGCGCGGCCATCTTCGCCGCCTGCCACGCGTCGACGCGCGGATCGTTGATGCCCGTGGTCACCAGCACCGCGGGGTATTTCATCCCGTCCCGGATGTGGTGGTACGGGCTCATCGCGAGGAGCGCGCGAAAGCCTCTTTCCGTCTCGGTCGTTCCCATTTCGGTCTTGTCGAGCTCGCCGTTGGCTTCGAACGATGACCGCACGGCGTCCGACACCGGAACCTCATCGATCGCCGCGCCGAACAGATCGGGCCGCTCGGTGATGGCGCGACCGACGAAGATGCCGCCCTGGCTGCCGCCTTGGATCGCCAGCCTGGCCGGCGACGTGTAGCCGTTCGCGACGAGCCATTCGGCGCAGGCGATCGCGTCGCGCCAGGTGTTGGGTTTCGTCTGCTGGAAGCCGCCCTTGTACCACTCCTCGCCGTTCTCGCCGCCACCGCGCACGTGGGCGACGGCGAACACGCCGCCGCGCTCGAACCACGCGAGATACTGCGGGCGGAAGGACGGCGTCTGCGATATGCCGTAGGCGCCGTAACCGTAGAGAATCGCCGGATTCCTGCCGTCGAGCTTGATTCCCTTCCGGTGGACGATCGAAAGCGGCACCAGCGTGCCGTCGTGTGATTTCACCTTCACTTCGGTCGACACGAGATCGCCAGGATTGTCGTATCGGCCCTGCGGCTGCAGTTTGGTGTCGACGACGACGCCAGCCCCGGGATCGTAGACGTAGTAGCCGCCGAAGCGCGTCCACGTGCCCGTGTTGAAGAGGGCGCCGGGTTGCCTCGGATCGGCGACGAGAGCATCGATGTCGCCGGCGAACGGCAGCTTGACCGCTGCGGCAGTCGCTCCCGGAGCGTGCTCGACGCGAACGAGGTCGCTCACACCCGCGACCATGCGTCGCGCGTAGAGGGCGTCCTTGCCTGCAGCGATTCCCGTGATCACCGCGTCGCTTGCCGGAACGACGACGGATGCCGTCGCGAGGTCGGGATTCGCGAGATCGAGCCGCACGATCTTGAAGTGCGGCGTGTTCTTGTGCGTGAGCAGATACAGCGTGCCGCCGATCAACGCCGCGTCGGTCACTTCGTCGTCGAGCCCGGCCAGACGCCGCCAGGCCGGAACGCCTTGCGCCAACGACGCGACCGGCGCCGCGTACAGCGCGACTTCGCGCTGATTGCCGTTGCCGACGATTCCGATCACATGGGCCGAGCCGGGAGCGGTGAACACGATCGGCGTCGACAACGGATCGAACGCAATGCCCGGTGCGATGCCGGGTCCCAGGATCGCGCGATCGCGCTCGGGGTCGGTGCCGATCGCATGGACGTACACGCTGCTCCTGAGAAACTTGTCGGATCTCGGCGCGTCGGGCGCGAGCTTGGGCAGGCGGTTGTACAGCAGGCGATTGTCGTCGGTCCAGGACGGCGGACCGAACTGCGCGCGGTCGATCGCCTCGCCGGTTTCCTTGGCGGCGGCGACTTCGAGCACGTGAAGAACGCTCTCTTCGGAACCTCCGGGCGAGATGCCGTAGGCGACATATCGGTTGTCCGGGGAGGGCGCGAAGTAGTCGATGGCGAAATGCCGTCCGCGGGCGTCCTTGACCGCTTCCGGATCGACGAGCAGGCGCTCCTTGCCCGCAAGTCCCGCGCGCACGTAGAGCTTGGGGATGTTCTCCTTCGCGAACCGCTTCAGGTAATAGTAATGGCCGTTGTTGACCTGGACGCTCGACACTCGCGCCGGGACGGCGTCGCCCAACTCGGCGATTCTCTTGAGAAGCGCCGCCCGGCCCGGTATGCGGTCGAGCGTCGCACGCGTGAAATCGGCCTGTGCCTTGATCCACGCCACGGTCTCGGGATTCTTCATGTCCTCGAGGTAACGGTAGGGATCGGGCACGGGGACACCGAAGTAAGTGTCCGTGACGGTACGAACCGGTGCCGCGGGCGGCGTCGTCTGCGCCTGCGCGAAGGTGGCGACCGCGGCAGCGAAGAGCGACCATGCGGCGTGATGTCCGAGCCGCAGCCTATGGCGGGATGACGGAGTCATGGATATTCCGGCGAAGTGACGATGCACAATTATCCCATCGCGGCTGTTCGCCGGGGCGGGCGAAACTGCTGCGAGCGCGCCTGCCGGCCCGTATGATTCACCCATGAACGCCGAGCTCTTCTCCGCGACGATCCTGCTCATTCTCGTCATCGACCCGTTCGGCAACGTCCCGCTCGTCGTCGCCGCGCTGAAGAACGTCGCGCCGGAGCGCCGCGTGCGCGTCGTGCTGCGCGAATGCGCCGCTGCGTTCGTGATCCTCGTCGGCTTCATGATGGGCGGCCGCACGTTCCTCCAATGGCTGCACCTGTCCGAGGAATCGCTGACGATTGCCGGCGGCATCATCCTGTTCCTGATTGCGATCCGGATGGTGTTTCCCCGTCCCGAGGGAATCTTCGGCGATCCGCCGGGCACGGAGCCGTTCCTGGTGCCGCTTGCGATTCCTGCGATCGCGGGTCCGTCGGCGCTCGCCACCGTGATGCTGATGGCGTCGCGCGACCCGGCCCGCATCGGCACCTGGCTCGTTGCGCTGACCGTGGCGATGGTCGCCACGACCGTCGTTCTCGCACTGGCGGATCGGCTCCAACGCTGGCTCGGCGAACGCGCCGTGCTCGCGTTCGAGCGGCTGATGGGGCTCGTGCTGACGGCGCTCGCCGTCGAGATGCTGCTCTCCGGCGTGCGATCGTTCGCGGGTGGGCTCGCGAAGTAGCGAGGCGTCGGCGGAGCCCGGCGCCGCCAGGGACGGACCCGAGTCCCATCCCCGCCGATCCTCGGGATGCGCTAGTCCTTGAGCGCCTCGAACATGATGAGCAGCGTGACTTCGTCACCGAGGTTCGGGATGCCGGTCTTCATCCCGAAATCCGAGCGCTTGAGCTTGCCGGTGGCGTTGCCGCCGCAGCGTTCCTTTCCGGTGCCTTGAGCGGGATTGCATTTGAAGCGCTCGACCGTCAGTTGCACCGGCTTGGTTACGCCGAGCAGTGTCAGGTTACCGTCGATCGCCGTCGGGTTGTCTCCGGAGAACGCTACGCTCGTGGATTTGTAAGTCATCTTCGGAAACTCGGCGGCGTTGAAGAAGTCCGCCGAGCGCAGGTGCTCGTCGCGCGATCGTGCCCGGCTTCCTTTGTCGTTGTCGCCGGTATCCACGGACGCCGTATCCACCGACAGATCGATCGAACCGGACTTCGCCGCGCGGTCGATCGTCACCTTGCCGGTAGTCTTGTTGAAGCGGCCGTAGATCGTCGCCACGCCGAGATGATCGAGAGTGAAGTTCGGGAAGGTGTGGTAAGGATCCAGCGTGTAGCTTTCCGGCGCTGCCATGGCAGCGAAGGGAAGAGCGGCAAAGGCAAGGGCGGCGATGCGTTTCGACATGGGAGTCTCCGTCGGGTTGGGTCAATTGAACAACGATCCGCGCGCGGCGAACCACGCTGCCAGGATGGGGAAGGCCGCCGCGATCAGCGCATAGGCAGCGAGCACCGCGGCACGAACGAGCCGCGGCGTGCGCTCAGGTGCCGGCAGCATCGCGGCGGCAGGGACGAGCAGCAACAGGGGTAGTGCATACCACCGTAACTCGGCGAGCAGCAGGGTTCCGGCCGCGAACAGTGCGGTCGACATGCCGATCGACAACGCGCCGGTAAAGCCTGCCGGTAGCGCAGATGAGGAGAACACTTGCACCAACAGCATTGCGCCGGCGGCGGCGGCCACGGAAATGCCCGCCGCGAGAAAACCGATCGACGCCGACAGCAGGCCGGCAACGCCCGTCGCAAGGCCGAGGCCCAACCCCGCTGCCCCCATTCGCAATCCGTCGCCGCGCAACCGCAACATGGCGTAGACCAGCGCGGCGGCGAACAAGGCGATACCGGCCGCGGTGGCGATTGCGGCCAGGCCTTCGCGCTGCCGATAAACCGACTGAAAAACCCAGATGGTCAGCGCACCCGCGACGACAGAAAACGCCGGCGGGGCGTATCGAGTCTTCCGGAGCAGGAGGTCGGCCACGATTCCCAAGAGCGGAGCGCCGAGGCAAAGCAACATCACCTTCCGCGATGCGGTAAGCGGTGAAAACGCGAAACCGGTCGACAGCGCGATCATGGTTGCGTACCCGGCGACGATCCCTAGCCAAGCGAACCGTGTTCGCGATAAGGCCGCGGCGACGATCAGCGCGACTAGCAGGGGAGCGACGCCGGCTTGAACGGCCGGGTGGTCGAGGAGATTCAGCATTCCCGTGTGGCTGTGACTGCGAAGGGCGAGCCTCGTTGCACCGATAGGGGGTCAGATCGGTGGGCGATTCGGGCGGCAATCCAACGGACAACAGTCGACAGGCGGGAATATTCCGCCGCACCGGTTGGACCCTGAGCGATGCTGGGCATTGTAACTAGATTCCACGCGGATGCGCCGGGTCGCCCAAGCTGCCCTCACGTCGTCCCCGTGCCGAGCGGGGGCGGCGCGCGCTCCATTGCTTGACAGCATGGTCGCCGGCAACTTACAACCGCATTCTGCAGAGCGACTCGATGGCGCGGAATCCAAATTCAAGCTATGGCGGCGTCGCGATGACGCTGCACTGGCTGACCGCCGCGCTGGTTGCCGCCAACCTGGCGCTCGGCGTCTCGATGGTCCCGTTGCCGCTCTCGCCGCAGAAGCTCACGTGGTACATGTGGCACAAGTGGATCGGCATCACTGTGTTTCTGGTGACGTGCGCCCGGCTCGCCTGGCGCGCGGGCCGTCGGCCGCCGCCGCTGCTGCCGATGCCCGATTGGCAACGTCGTGCGGCGAGCGTGTCGCACGCCCTCATGTACGTCCTGCTCGCCGTCATCCCGATTTCTGGCTGGCTCTACAGCTCGTCGACAGGGGTGCAGGTGGTCTATCTGGGCCTGTTCCCGCTGCCCGACCTCGTGCCGAGGGATCGGGCGTTGGCCAGCGTGCTGAAGTGGACCCATTTCGGATTGAACTCGACGCTGTTCACGGCGGTCCTTATCCATGTTGCGGCCGCGTTGAAGCACCAGGTCGTCGATCGGGACGCCACGCTTTCCCGCATGCTGCCCAAAGCGTGGACGAAAGGAAACGCGTGATGATGGCTCGATGGCTCGCTCTGCTTCCGGCGCTCGCAGCGCTTGTGATGGCCGCGCAGCCGGTGCGCGCGCAGGGCGTGCTGGTCGACAAAAGTGAAATCCGCTTCGTGGCGAAACAGTTGGGAGTCAACGTCGAGGGGCGCTTCCGCAGCTGGAAGGCCGACGTGGTATTCCTGCCGAAGGACCTCGCGCAATCGAAAGCGGATTTCGTCATCGATCTCGGCAGCATCGACCTCGCGAGCGAGGACTCCGAGCGGGAAGTGCGCGATCGGCTTTGGTTCGACACCGCGAGGTTTCCCGTCGCGCATTTTGCCTCGACGTCCATCCGCGATCTCGGCGGCGACAAGTATGAGATAGCCGGAGCGCTCACGCTCAAGGGCATCAAACGCGAAGCGATCGTGCCGGTCGCGCTCAAGAAGGATGCTGCGGGCAACAGCGTAGCGGAGGGCACCTTCACTTTGAAACGCCTCGACTTCCATGTTGGCGAGGGATTGTGGGCCGACACAGATACCGTCCGCAACGAGGTCGTCGTCCGTGTCCGCATCGTGCTGCCTCCGGCAAAGTGAACGGGGGCTCGGCGTGACCGGTCATCCGGCGTCGTCCAGGACGGGGACGACATTGCCCGCCGCAATCCTGACGGCGCCCGCCTTCACGAGGTCGCCGATCAGCAACTCGGCCAGTCGGAACGGGGTCAGCTGGAAGAAAAGCGCATTGAATTCGCGGTAGATGCCCACGCGGTCGAGGTAGGCCGGAATGCCGACCAACGGCATCCTCTGCTTGTCGAGCAACGCGAACATCAGGTTTACCTTGAGCGCGTGGCGAGCGATCCGCCGGCTGTCCGATGCAAAGGCGTCGACTCGCTTTCGCGCTCGCTGGAGCGCTCCCGCAACGTCGGTGAACGGCTCGCCGTGACCGGGAATCACGATGCGGATGTCGAGCGTGCCCAACATCTCGATCGTCGCCTGCGCTGCCGGCATGGCGGCAGCGTCGACTTCCGGCGGCATCACGAAGCCGAAACCGTACTCCCACAGGGCGTCGCCGGAAATCAGGATCCGGTGCTCGGCGTTGTAGAACACGAGCGCTCCCATAGCGTGGCCGGGCGCCGCGAGCGCGACCCATTCGAGATCGCCCCAGACGTGCGTCGTGCCCGCGGGAAGGACGCGATCGACGACGAAGCGCTCGACCCGATGGTCGCAGTAGTCGTACAGCAGCGCTTTGCCGTCCCAGCGCTCGACGAGCGGCGCCTCCGCCGCCGGCACGGCGACCGGACACTCGTACTTCCGGACGATCGCGGCGTTGCCGCCGACGTGATCGGAGTGACAGTGCGTGTTGACGAGCGAATGTAGCCCATCCTCGCCGAGTCCGCGCTTGCTCGCGAGCAGCGCAAGCGTGAGCGGTGCATGACGCGAATAACCCGAGTCGATCAGCACGTGGCCGTCGCGGCTCTTGAGCAGGATGTTGTTCGACGACAGCCAGTCGCGGACGAAAACATGCAATTGCGGCGGAAACGCGGCAGCTGGACCGGCAACTCCGACGCGATTGCTGGATGCTGTCATCCGACCGGGCAGGGATCCGTGGCCGTGGGCACAGCGCGCATCCTACCAGCCGCGCGGAAGCCGACGAACCGGCTCGCCGAGCTCGTACGGCGGCTGCGCAATTGCATGCCCGCATCGTGGACGGCGACACCAGGCCCGCAACGCTCGAACCGATCCTTGCGCGTATCGACGACGTCAACCATCGCCTGACGCCGTTGGAGGTTGCCTTCTCCACCACGCTGGGGGAAGCATCGCGACGGACGCAGGCGATCCTCGAGGCGGCCCTGGCGATGGCGGCGATGTTGCTGTTGATAGTGGGCATCGGCTTGTCGCGGCGGATGCTGCGCGGGAGCGATGCGCTGGAGGCGGAGCTGTTCGCCGAGCGCGACCGTGCTCACGTGACGCTCGAGTCAGCATCGGCGACGCGGTGATCACTACCGACGAACACGGCCGAGTCGAATACCTGAATCCGGTGGCGGAGTCGCTGACAGGGATGCAGAGCGTCAACGCCCGGGGCTTGCCCCTCGAGCGCGTGCTGCACATCGTCAAGGATACCGACCGTGAGGCGCTGGTGAATCCGGCGGCGGAGCTCTTGCGTGCGGCGCGTCCGATCAAGCTCGGCGGCGACACGATTCTCCTGCGTGGGGATGGAGGAGAGCTCGCGGTCGACGCGTCGGCCGCGCCGATCCGCGATCGCACCGCCAGGATCGTCGGTGCCGTGCTCGTGCTGAAGGACGTCACCCGCGAGCGCCAATACGCCGCGCAGCTGTCGCATCAGGCGCATCACGACGCGCTGACCGGACTCGTCAATCGGTACGAGTTCGAGCAACGGTTGAGTCGTGCGCTCACCAGCGCGGCCGAGCTCGATCGAATCCATGCCGTGCTCTACCTCGATCTCGACCGCTTCAAGGAGGTCAACGATTCGTGCGGTCATGCCGCCGGCGACGAGCTGCTGCGCGAAATCAGCGGAGTGTTCCAGCGCAGGCTGCGCGAACGCGATACGCTCGCCCGCCTTGGCGGCGACGAATTCGCCGTTCTGCTGGAAAACTGCGTGCTGGACGATGCGTCGCGAATCGCGGAATCGCTGCGGAACGCCGTGGCGGAGTTCAATTTCGTCTGGGAGGAGCGGCGATTCCGGCTCGGCGTCAGCGTGGGGGTCGTGCCGATTGCCGGCAGACGTTATTCGGTGGCGGAAGTCCTGAGAATCGCGGATGCGAGCTGTTACAAAGCCAAGGACGCCGGGCGCGATCGGATTCATGTCCACGATCGTGCGGACGACATCGAGCGGCGCCACGGATAGCGAACCGGTCGAGCGCGTGGCGCGCTGGCGCAGCGCAACGCCCGTGTCAGTGGAGCATTTCCAGGAAATCGCGAATCAGCGCCACCCGCTCGGGCAATGTCGGCGCCGCCCGCTCGATGCGGATGCGATCCGGTCCCGCGAAGCGTATGCGCCCGTCCTTCTGCACGATCGCGATCAGCGACGCGGGATCGAACGGCGGGGCCTTGACGAATTGAAGCGTGCTGCGCTCAGGGCCCGCGTCGACCTTGGCGATGCCCCTGGGCTTGGCGATGAGACGCAGCCGATGGCACGCGATCAGCGCCTGCGCGGGCTCCGGCGGCCGGCCGAAGCGATCGACGAGCTCCTCGGCCATCGACTGGAGGTCGTCTGCCGTCTCGCAATTCGCGAGGCGCTTGTAGAGGACGAGCCGCTCGTGCACGTCGCTGCAATACGACGCGGGCAGCAGCGACGGTACATGCAGGTTGATCTCGGTGGCCACGCCCAGCGGCGCTGACAGGTCGGGCTCGCGGCCCGCCTTCAGCGCGGACACCGCCGCCTTCAGCATGTCGGCATAAAGCTGGAATCCCACTTCCTGCATCTCTCCCGACTGCGACTCGCCCAGCACTTCGCCCGCGCCGCGGATCTCGAGATCGTGCATCGCGAGGTAGAAGCCGGACCCCAGGTCCTCCATCATCTGGATCGCCTCGAGCCGCTTCGCCGCCTGCGCCGACAGCCCGCCCGCGGGCGGCGTCAACAGATAGGCGTACGCCTGGTGATGCGACCGGCCGACGCGGCCGCGCAGCTGGTGCAGCTGGGCCAGGCCGAAGCGGTCGGCGCGCTCGATGATGATGGTGTTCGCGGTCGGCACGTCGATGCCCGTTTCGATGATCGTCGAGCATATGAGCAGGTTCACGCGCTGCGCGTAGAACTCGCGCATCACGTGCTCGAGGTCGCGCTCGCCCATCTGGCCGTGCGCGACCGCGAGCCGGGCCTCCGGCAGGAGCTGCCCGAGGCGCTCGGCGGTCGTGGCGATCGTGTCGATGTCGTTGTGCAGGAAGTAGATCTGGCCGCCGCGATTCAACTCGCGCAGCACGGCCTCGCGGATGATGCCGCGCGAATACTCGGCGACGAATGTCTTGATCGCGAGCCGCCGCTCCGGCGCCGTGGCGATCACCGAGAAATCGCGGATGCCTTCGAGCGACATCGCGAGCGTGCGGGGGATCGGCGTCGCGGTCAGCGTCAGCACGTCGACTTCCGCGCGCAGCTTCTTCAGCTGCTCCTTCTGCCGCACGCCGAACCGGTGCTCCTCGTCGATGATGACGAGGCCCAGGTTCTTGAACACGACGTCGGGCTGGATCAGCTTGTGCGTGCCGATGACGAGATCGATCGTGCCGGCCTTGATCCCTTCGAGGGCCGTTTTCACCTCCTTGGCGGAGCGAAAGCGCGACAGCTCGGCGAGCTTGACCGGAAGGTCGGCGAAGCGATCGGTAAACACCTGCAGATGCTGCTCGGCAAGGAGCGTCGTGGGCACGAGCACCGCGACCTGCTTGCCGTCGGCGAGCGCCACGAACGCCGCGCGCAGCGCCACCTCCGTCTTGCCGAAGCCGACGTCCCCGCAGACGAGCCGGTCCATCGGTTTGCCGTCGATGAGGTCACGGATGACGGCCTCGATCGCCGCCTGCTGGTCGGGCGTCTCGTCGAAGCCGAATCCTTCGGCAAAGGCCTCGTAGTCGTGCACGTTGAACGTGAAGGCATGACCCCTGCGCGCCGCGCGCTGCGCATAGAGGTTGAGGAGCTCGGCGGCCGTGTCGTGCGCTTGGCGCGCAGCGCGCTTCTTCGCCTTGTCCCATTGGTTGCTGCCGAGCTCGTGCAGCGGCGCCGCTTCGGGCGATGCGCCGCTGTAGCGTCCGATGAGATGCAGGTTCGCGACCGGGACGTAGAGCTTCGCGTCGTTGGCGTAGAGGAGCTGCAGGAACTCCGCGGTCCCGTCGCCGAGGTCCATCGCGACGAGGCCGAGGTAGCGGCCGATGCCATGCTGCTCGTGAACGACCGGGTCGCCGATGCGCACTTCGGAGAGGTCGCGCAGCATCGCATCGACGTTCGTGCGCCGCGTCCCGTCCCGCTTGCCCCGGCGCACGACGCCCGCATAGAGCTCGGCCTCCGTGACGAAAGCGAGCTTTGCCTCGGGCCATGCGAAGCCCGCGTGCAGCGGCGAGACGACCAGCGCGCACGCGGCCTGGCCCGCGACGATCGAGCGCCAATCGTCGGCGAGCGGCACGTCCTGGCCGTACTCGGCGAAATACTGCTGCATGGTTTCGCGCCGGCCCGCGCTCTCGGCGCAGATCAGCACGCGCGCGGCGCCGGACGCGAGGTAGCGCTTCAGTGCGGTGAGCGGATCCTGCGCCCTTCGATCGACCTCCACTCGCGGTAGCGCCACGGTACCGCGGGCCTCGATGTCAGGCGCGGATTCGGCGTCGGCGGCGGGAATCTCGATCCGGGCATGGCCCTTGATCGCGCCGTGGAACGCATCGGGCGGGAGGAACACCGAGGTCGGTGGCAAGAGCGGCCGCGACTTGTCGCCGCGCAGCAATTTGTAGCGCGAATCGGTGTCCTGCCAGAATCGCTCGACGGCGCCGGCGACATCACCGACGAACGCGACGACGGCATCCCGCGGCAGATAATCGGCCAGCGTCGCTGTTTGGTCGAAGAACAAGGGCAGGTAGTACTCGATGCCGCCCGGCACGACGCCGTTGCTCACGTCCTTGTACAGCGGTGAACGCGACGGATCGCCCTCGAAGGCCTCGCGGAAACGCATGCGAAAGCGAGCGCGGCCCGCCTCGTCCAGCGGAAACTCTCGCGCGGGGAGGAGGCGCACGTTGGGCACGGGGTAGAGCGTGCGTTGCGTGTCGGCGTCGAAGGTCTTGATGCTTTCGATGTCGTCGTCGAACAGATCGAGCGCGGTACGGCAGCGGACTTCCCATCGGGAAGAGGTCGATCAACCCGCCGCGCACGCTGAACTCGCCGGGTGAGACGACCTGCGTGACGTGCCGGTAGCCGGCGAGGGCGAGCTGGGCGCGCAGCGCGTCGACGTCGAGGCGTGTGCCCTGCTTGAGGAAGAACGTGAACGCCGCGAGATACTCCTGCGGCGCGAGCCGGTAGAGCGCCGTCGTCGCCGCGACGACGAGCACGCCGCATTCTCCGCGCGAGACGTGGTGGAGTGTAGCGAGCCGCTGCGAGACCAGGTCCTGGTGCGGCGAGAAATGGTCGTAAGGAAGCGTTTCCCAGTCGGGGAGGAGCGCGACGGAAAGGCCGGGAGCGAACCAGGGCAGCTCGTCGGCAAGCCTTTGGGCGGTGAGCGCATCGGCCGCGACGACCGCGAGGAGTCGCTTCTCGCCGGCGCAGACGGCGGCGAGTTGGGCGAGGGCTAGCGCGTCGGCCGATCCCACGGGCACGCCGGCGCGCGCCTTCTGGCCGGCCGCAGGCAAACGCGGGACGAGTTGGGGCAGCGCCGCGAGCATCGGAATGGTCGCGGCGAGAGCGGAGGTCGCGGGCTCGGCGGCGATAGTGCCCGATGCGGAAGCCGAGGCGTCTGACATCGCCGGGGCCGCCGCAGCCGCCGGCCCGACGGCGGTGTTGGCCGGCGGCACGTGCAACTGCAAATCGAGCGCGGATTATACGTGGGTGGGCGAACGTACCGGAGGCGATATTCGCCGGTTTCGCCCCGACCGCTTTGGGCTTAAGATCGGGATCGGAGTCAGAGACGTAACAATTCGCGGCTCCGCGATTTGAGCGACTTGGCAACTGTTAGCTATCTGACCCCGATCTCGAATGGATACGTTGAACCGGCGATGACCGACGTAGGCAACGCGGAACGGGTCGAACTCATGCAGCGGCTCGTCGCGCTGGAGGTCGAACACCGCGACCTCGACGCCGTGATCCATCGGCTGGTGGAGCATTCGGGCCACGATCAGCTGCAGCTCACGCGACTGAAGCGCCGCAAGCTGCTGCTCAAGGATCAGATCGCGCGGCTCCAGCGGCAGATCGACCCGGATGTCATGGCCTGAAGTTCGGCTCAGGCCGGCACGCGGCCGTACTTGTCGTCGAACCGGACGATGTCATCCTCACCGAGATAGTCTCCGCACTGCACCTCGATCATCACCAACGGGTCATCCACCGGGTTCTCGAGGCGATGCTTGGTTTCCACGGGAATGTACGTCGAACCATTGGCGTTGACGAGGAACGTGTCCTCGCCGCGAGTCACTTTGGCCACACCGGTGACCACGACCCAATGCTCGCTGCGGCGGTGGTGGAGCTGCAGCGAGAGCGCGGCGCCCGGTTTCACCTCGATCCGCTTGATCTTGAATCCGGGCGCCTCCTCGAGCACCGTGTAGGCGCCCCACGGACGCGCCACCGTCTTGTGCAGGCGGTAGGATTCGTGCCCGCGCGCCTTCAGCTCGCCTACCACATCCTTCACGCGCTGCAGGTGATCGCGGTGCGCGACCAGCACGGCGTCGGGCGTGTCGACGATGATCAGGTTCTCCACACCGACGGTCGCGACCACGCGATCGCCCGCGTGGACGTAGGTGCCGCGGGTCCCGATGGTGACGCGCTCGCCCTGGCCGTGGTTGCCGTCCGAATCCGGCGCGGACAGATCCGCCATCGCTTGCCACGAGCCGACATCGCTCCAGTCGAACGCTCCGCGCACGATCGCGACCGCACCTTCGGTCGCCGCCTTTTCCATCACCGCGTAGTCGAGCGAAATGTCGGGCGCATTGCCGAACAGAGCGGCATCGATTTCCAGCATCGAGATGTCACCCTTGGCCTCGTGGGGCTGCGCGATGGGCCGCACGGCGTCGAGGACGGCCGGCGCATGGCGCTCGAACGCGGCGAGGATCGCCCTCGGCGTGAAGCAGAACATCCCCGAGTTCCACAGATAGTTGCCGGCGGCGACGTAGGCGCGGGCCTTGTCGGCCGGCGGCTTCTCGACGAAGCGGACAGCGGTGAAGGCCGGAGGACCATCGCCCAGGACAGGAGCACCGCACTCGATGTAGCCGAAGCCCGTCTCAGGGTGCGTAGGGCCGATCCCGAACGTTACCAGCGACCCGCCCTGAGCGAGGCGCGGCGGCACGCGCGACCGCCGCCGCGAACGCCGCATGATCGCGAACGAGGTGATCGGCCGGAAGCACGAGAAGCACGACATCGTCGCCGTGGCGGCGCTCCGCCCATAGCGCCCCGAGCGCGACGGCAGGCGCCGTATTGCGGCCGAACGGCTCCAGCAGGTACGACATGCGCTCGGGAAGCGCCCCGCGATGGCCGGCATAGGCGTCCTTCGTGTGAAAGTAATACTCCCGGTTGGTGACGGTGACGAGTTCCGCGACGCCCGGCAGCGCCAACGCGCGGGCCGCGGTCTTCGCGAGCAGCGTCTCGCCGTCCGGCAGCGGCATCGACGGCTTCGGCGCGGTCTCTCGCGATAGCGGCCACAGCCGCGTGCCGGCGCCGCCGGAGAGGATGACAGGAACGATGCGGATAGGAGGCTCGAAAGGGCACATTGCGTGTGGGATGGAGATGCGAGGATGGAAAGCGTAGGGCTTGAAATTGCGCGAGTTTACCCCACGTTGCAATTGTCATGCCGAGGATGCGGTCAGTCCCCGGTGGTATTATGTTGATCTCAGAGCGCATTGCGCGTCGCGGAGTCATTCGCGGCGCACCACGACGAGCACCGGGGGTGAACTGGTTTCGACGGGGGTTGCAAAGCAGCTCGGGGCATGCCGAGGCGCAGGTCCTCGTAAATCCTACTGCAATCGCAAATTTAACTGCGAACGACGAAACGTACGCTCTGGCGGCTTAATCCCGCCGGACCTCGCACCCGGTAGCGTCCGACCGGGGTGATGCAGCTGTCACAGCGAGGACATTCAGGACGATCGCGCCCGCCCGGGTCACTTGGGCGAAGCGCTAAATCTAGGTGACTGGCCTTGCCGTCGTCTGTCAGTCAACGGCGTCGGGGCGAGAGCACAATGACTCGACTAAGCATGTAGTCCTGACTGTCGAGTGCTTCCGGACGCGAGTTCGATTCTCGCCACCTCCACCATCAGCAAGAGTGACGGCCCCGAGCGGGGCCGTTTTCTTTCCGTGTTTCCCTATACCAGACACGTCCATTGCCTACCCGGCAAAGCCGACTATAATCAGGGTAACAGCTGCAGGGTAATAAACCGGCCAAACTGTCCGGGGGTAACGGGTGGAGAAGGCGCATGGCAAGGCAGGCACGCTACCTCCTGACTGACCTGCAGGTACGCAAGGCCAGGCCCAGGACTACGGCGTGCGTCGTGGGCTCATCGCGGTCAATCCTCTCCCGCGGCCCGATCCTGAAAAGGCAGCCGGTCGGAAACACTTCGCGGCAATTCTCGAGCGCGATGGCGTTGGCGCCATCCTTCGCGACGCTGAGCGCATAGAAATGTCACGGGGTGTTCGCCGCGCCCACCTGATGACGGTGTTCACGGCGCAGCGGATCGGCGAAATTGTCCCGGCGCAGTGGTCCGAGGTCGACCTGGAAAAGGGCACGTGGTCGATTCCACGGGACAGGATGAAGCGCAAGGATGCCGAGCGCGGCCCGCATATCGTCCCGATCCCGTCCAAGCTGCTGGCGATGTTGCGGGAGTGGCGGCGCGCCGATGGCGACGACGCAGCTTTTGTCTCCCCAGCTCCGAACCGTGACGCTCCGGTGACGCGTGAGGCTGTTGAGAAGCTCTACCGGCGCGGGCTTGGGCTGTCGGGACGGCACTCGCCCCATGCCTGGCGCAGCGTCTTCTCGTCCTGGGCGCGAGACGCAAGGAAGGAAGGCGACGCGATCGAGGCGCAACTCGACCATGTTGTCGGCAACACAGTAGCCGCTGCCTACGATCGCGCGAAACGGGTGGAGCTACGGCGCTCGCTGATGATCTGGTACGAGGCGCAACTGCTTGCCGCGCGCGATGGCGCCGAGGTTGTGCCGCTGCGTAAGTCGTCGCCGCCGCATTGAACGGATGTAGCCAATAAGCTACAACCTGTTGTGCGGCGGCGACAAGAAGGGACAGCGTGGCGACATCGAAAAGCCGAAGCAGTGCTGGGCGGATTTCTCGCACCGAACGCGAGCGGAGTAGAGCGCACACGGGCTTCCTGCACAAGCATCTCGCCGACGATGCGAACGTTGTGACGCTCCTCGACGAGGCTCTCAGAGGTGGCGACGAAGGCGACATTATGTACGCGCTCCGGGCCATGTCAGAGGCCCGGGGCGGGATTGCTAGCGTTGCGACAGCGACCGGACTGTCACGAGAGACGCTATATAGGACATTGAGCAGGGCCGGCAACCCGCGTTTGTCGACATTGCTTGCACTCGTTCGCGCTGCCGGAGTTCAGCTTCGGGCTGAACGAGTCGGCTGAGGCATGCTAAAGCAATTCGCGAAACTGCTGGATCGTGAGTCCAGCATCGCGAACGATACCGCCCATGGTGATGGCGTTGACGGGATTGTGGCGAGGAATGGTCAGGATCCGCGACCCGTTACCCATGACAACGTGCTTGCCCTGGCGAAGTACAGCGAACCCCGCCTTTTCAAGCGCGCGGATAGCATCCAGGTGATTGACGCCGGGAAGCTTGGGCAAAGCTAAGCCGCGACCTCAACGACTCGAACATCCTCACCACGGAGCTGGTCGTCGACCGCGGACAGATCTCGACGATTGCGACGCGAATGTTTTCCAGCGCCTCCGCCTCGGTCGCGCCCTGCGACCAGCAGCCCGGAAGGCCGGGCACGGATGCGGCGAAGCCTTCCTCAGAACGATGTAGCGCAACCTTGTATTGCATAGGAACCTCCACCTCAAGTATATCGCGAAGGCCGCGCGGCGCGCCTAAGCGGCGGACCGCCACTCCGGCTCGTCATGTGCGCTGGGCACGCGATTATTCTCCGCTTGTCACCTTCCCGATGCCGTGGCGTCTGCTGCCCGTCCTAATGAACAGGAACGTCAACGTGCCGGTCGGCAACGGCGGCGTCGAAGCGCCGGCGGGAGTGATTGACGGCATTGGGTTGTGCGCGATTCGGCACGGCGATCCGCCAAGGAGTAGAGAAATCCCCTATGTGGGCCGCGCCAGGAAAGCGTATCACGGGTAGACGCGGCTGAACCACCACTGAACGCGGAGTGGCCCTCGGAGCGTTCGCTTCTTGACAGTGCGGCAGGCAGCATTGGTCGTCTTCTGCCGAGTGCGGGCCGCACCGGCCACGACCTGCCATTTCGGTACTCAGGCTACCATCTTCAAAACGGCCAGTGGCCATCTTAGTCGGGGCCAATCATGTTGGCCGGGTATAACGGTGGTGCGAACGTCAGCTTCCTTCAATTTGAGGGTCAGCTTTCAGGAACATCGATAGGCGGCTTAGGGTCAAACGCGCCCATTGTTGAGCAGCGACCGAACGGCCGATGTCAGGTTGTTGCAGACGTTCTCGCGCCCGATTGGCCGCTAAGCCGGCGACCGAGGTGGTAACGATGGTGGTAACGACCGGAAGAATCGAAGTCGAATCCCCAATCTCATAGGTGAAAATCGTCGAGTTCGATTCTCGCCACCTCCACCATCAGCAGGAATGACGGCCCCGATCGGGGCCGTTGTTCTTTCTGCTTCATAGCGCATAGAGGCCTTGCATTGTCTACGTCGGTTCGCGCAGATTGCGCGCGCGAGCCGGACGAGTTTCGTCGTGGCGAGAGAACCCGCCAGGAAACTCCGTCCGCGCCGTTCGGCGCGCACGGGGCGAGTGGCCGCCCGCTCGATTGGGCGACGGGTTCACGCGGCGCGGGTGTCCGGCGACAGGGGGCGGAGTGTGACGCCATCCCCGCCTACGCAACCCGCGCCTATACCTATACCTTCTCGCCGCGGGCCGGGAGCGGACATTGATCGTGTCCGATGAACGCGGGGGAGTTTTCGATCCCATCCGCCTACGCACGCTGCGTCTACGGCTACGCGCCGTAGCGCGGGAGCGGACCGATGAATGTTACAACGCCGTCGCATCACCCGTCATTTGGAGGTCGGTTGCCACGTCGATGTCGGGCTACATCACGCGGAACCTGGAAGCCTCGCCGTCTGGAGTGACTACGACGGTGTACTTGTTATCAGAGCGGAAATAGCACACTTCCGCGATCGTGATCAGTCGGACCTCACCGCCTTGCGACGCGGTGATCCAACGGAGGTATTCGCCTTCGCGCGGTTCTGCGAGCCGCTCGATCAGGCCATCGAGGCGCGCCGGGGTGCTGCCGATGCGCTGCTTCAGACGCGTGACCGCCGTCGCCAGCCGGGACACCGTTCAGCGGGCGGGAGCTCGATCCGCGCAGCGCTGGCGGTGGGGTCAGTGTGCGCCGAAACGGAGGCGGGGCTTAGCGCGTCAGCGTAGCGCCGGAAGGATGCCAGCGAACGCGCTGATGACGATGGCATTGGCAATGTCGATTAGGAACGCACCAACCACCGGCACAATGATGAACGCCTGCGGCGCGTAGCCGTAGCGTTCGCAGACAGCCTGCATGTTAGCGATTGCGGTCGGGGTCGCTCCGAGCCCGAATCCGCATTGCCCTGCAACGAGGGTCGCCGCTTCGTAGTTCGACCCCATCACCCGAAAGGTGACGAGCGTCGTGAACAGCGCGACGCCGACGGCCTGCAGCGCGAGGATCAGGAGCAGCGGCAGCGCCAAAGCCACCAGTTCCCAGAGCCTGAGGCTCATCAACGCCATGGCGAGGAACAGCGACAGTGAAACCGCACCCACGAAGGTCAGCGCCTCGCCATCAATTTCGTGCAGCTTGAGCATGGCGAGCGCGTTGCGGATCAGCACGCCGACGAACAGCGTCCACACAAATGTGGGTAGCGTGAATGTTGGATTCTCGGCCCAGCGCGAGAGCGCCGTTCCCAATGCCATACAGGTTGCGATCAGCAATATCGTGACGGTCAGCCGCTGCGGCGTGAATGCGCTTCCCGACTCTGCGCCGTCACGCGTCAGTACTTCGGTTTTTGGCACGCCCAGCGGCGCACCGCGCGCTCTGAGGCGTTCGATCAGGCGCTGGGCAACCGGACCACCCACCAAGCCACCCATCATCAGACCGAAGGTTGCTGCGGCCAGCGCTATGCCGGGCGCCGCCGTGAGCCCGAAACTCTCGGCGAACTTCTGACCCCACGCCGCACCCGTCCCATGCCCTCCTGACATGGTTACCGATCCGGCGATAAGTCCGATCAGCGGATCGATGCCCAGCAGCCATGCCGTGCCCACGCCGATGACGTTTTGCATGACCAACATGCCGACGACGCAGGCGGTGAATAGCAGCAGGGCCACACCGCCGCGCGCGAGCATCCGCGCATCGGCACCCAAACCGATACTGGCAAAGAAGGCGAGCATCAGTGCTGGCTGCAGCGAAGTATCAAAGCTGATACGGACGCCGCCGACGTGGGTCAAGGCGATGAGCAGCGCAGCAACTAAACCGCCCACGACAGGCTCGGGAATCGAATATTTCTGCAGAAACGCGACGCGCTCGATAGCTCTGCGGCCGATCACCAGAACGAGCGCGGCAATGGCCAACGTTGCAGGGACGCCGAATTGCCAGTCCACGAATGAGCTACCAAGGAAATGGGCGCAGGCCAGGCGAGTATGCCATTGTTCACCGCGCTCGAATTGATCGGTTAAGTCGGCGCGTTCTTCAACAGCGTCTGGATTATCGTCTCGATCTGGCGCTCGAGCCGGGGCTGACGCCCCGCATTCTTCCAACGAACTAGCGGCGTTGCGGCGCCTGCGCCAAGTCGCGCAGCATGCCGTGCAGTCCCTTGACCACCCGCGCGAGTCGCTCGTAATCGACCTTGTCCGGGGTGTCCTGCAGCGTGTGGTAGTGCGGATAGCGGTACAGCGCCGTGTCGGTCACCATGAGCGCGGGATAGCTCTCCTGCCAGAACGACCAATGGTCCGACCAATCCACACCGGGAATGAATGCGGGCGCCGCCACGCCCTCGGACGGAAATTGGGCGTTGCGCCGGAACGACGCGAGCGCTTCACGCAGCAACCCGCGCGAGCCGAGGTTGGCGACGAAGGCCAGGAAATTGCCGGTCGACGGATAGAAGAAACGAAGCGGAAATGGGTAGAGCTGACTCCCCGGCTCGTCCGAGTAATAGCCGATGGTTTCGAGCGAGAGCATGGCGACGATATGGTCGCGGCGTTCGCGCGAGCGCCGTGCGTAGACGCGGCTTCCCATCTGCTCGGAGCGGTAGAAAGGCGGCTCCTCGTTCACGAACGCGACGAAGCGCACAGTGCGCGCCGGCCTCGCGTCCCTAAACCGCTCTACAAGGACTTCCCGCGTTGTCAAGTGGGTGTTTTGTTATTCTCCGTTGTTAAGCCGCTGTTCGGTTTCTGGCTGGGTTTTGTCGATCAGGACGTGTGACATTGAAGGTGCGGTGCGACAGAGAACAGACTGCACATCTACAAACGGTCTTGTTGCACCTGTCGGTGCGGACCCAGATACGAACCGCTCAGCCGGGCTCCATTCGCGCGTACGTGGTTGGGCACGATTGCCGCCGCGCACGGTTTATCGAGTTCACCAGCTGCCGGTCTGACCTGTCAATGCATCTTCGAGAGCACGTCTTGGGTGGAAGGAATCGGACTTTGTTGTGTGGTTGATCGGTTGATCGTAGTTTGTGGCGGCACTCAGGCCGCGCAGGTGGCCGGGCTGGACGGTGCAGCCGCAACCGGTTGCCGGCAGCGACTGCTTGGCCTGCGGCTTGATCGCTGACGTGGTTGGGGTCGAAGCCTTTGTCGCGCGTCATCACCGCCCACAGGATGCGAGCGTTCTTGTTGGCCATGGCCACGCAGGCTTTCTGCCAGCCCACGCGCGCCGTCAGTTGCGCCAGCCAGCGCGAGGTCGGGTCGTCGCGTTTGTCGGCGCTCATCACCGCGGACTTGGCGCCCTGGATCAGCAGCGTGCGTAGGTAGTCGTCGCCGCGCTTGGTGATGCGCCCGAGACGGGTCTTGCCGCCGCTGGAGTCCTGGCGCGGCACCAGGCCCAGCCAGGCGCCGAACTGGTGGCCGCTCTTGAACTGCTTGAAGTCACCCACGCCGGCCGTCAGCGCCGAGGCACCGAGTTCGCCGATACCGATGATCTTGGCCGCACGCTTGGCCGCCGGGCTGGCGCGCACATGCTGGCCGACCTGCCGGTCGCACCAGCGCAGGTGCTCGTCGAGCTCGCGCCAGTGATCGAACGCGCGCTGCAGCACCAGGCGCGCCATCGTGCTGAGTTCGTTGCTCGCATCCTCGATCACGTCGGTCAGCACGGCGCGCAAGACCTTGGGGCTCTTGCCGAACACCAGGCCGAACTCCGTCAGCACGCCGCGGATCTGGTTGATGCAGGCGGTGCGCTCTTCCTTCAGCCCTTCGCGCACTCGGTGCAGGCTCATCACGCCCTGCTGCTCGCAGGTCTTGACCGGCACGAAGCGCATGCTCGGCCGCGACGCCGCCTCGCAGATCGCCGCCGCGTCGGTGGTGTCGTTCTTGCCGCTCTTGCCTTCCATGCGGTAGGGGGTGACGAAGTTGGCCGCAATCAGCCGCGCGTCCAACCCCAGCGCGCGCAGCTTGCGCGCCCAGTGGTGCGCGCTCGAGCACGCCTCCATCGCCACCAGGCAGCCCGCGGGCAGCTGCGCGCACCAGGCGAAGAACTGATCGCGCTTGAACGCCCGCGCCACCACGCGCCGGCCCGCTGCATCCACCGCGTGAACCTGGATCACTTGCTTGGCAAGGTCAACACCTACCCGCGCTATCGGTGCTCGTGTAATCTCGTTCATGGGCTTCCCCTTTTCAGTTTCAGATTGAAGATCGCAACTCAATCTTGGTGCTTCGACACCGTTACTGGAAGGTGGGAAGTCCCTTCGTATTCGCGCGGTAAGACTCGAGCACCGCCGCGACTCCCGAGCCGTTGTCGTTCGCCCCCACGGCTCCCAACACGGAATCGTAGTGCGCTCCGACAATGATGACCTCGCCGGCGCCCGCTCCACCGGGCACTTCGACCTCGATGTTGCGCACTTCCTTGCCGTCGACGACAAAGCGCTGGCGGCGGTTCCGTAGCCCAGACCGGAGAGTGTGACTTCGATGTGGCGGGCGGCGGCTTCGAGCTCCGGACGGGTGGGAGAGGTTATGCTCGCGGCTCGCGACCGCCGCCACGTGGCGGCGCAGGTTCTCGACCAGGACCCTTTCGTCCTCCGTGAGCGGCTTCAGGGCGCCAGAGTAACTCGACCCCGGCATAGCGACCATGTACGAAAACACTGACACGATGGCGGCGGCGAGCGCAAGCCCGAGTGAAATTTGCAGCTTCCGCAAGGATCGCCCGATCGCGTTTCGCCGGCAGGTTGCTCAATCATCCGCGTTCGAGTATCAGCGCATGGGTCGTTCGGGTCAACGGTCGTGTTTCGTTGGTGGGTCGGCCGGCTACAGCCTCAATCGGCCCACCGGCTCCTTACGAACTTTGCGCCAACGGACCTTTCGGCTTTCACTGACCAACGGCACCGTTGGCTTTGCGTCGGTTCGCGAAGTCGCTTACGGGCCACAACCCGCCGTCAGCGGTTGTGCCGAATTTCCGGAGAGTGGTCATTCGGCGCGCCGGCACGCCCAACCCGTTGCGGGCCTCGGCGCGTATCGCCTGATCCTCGTACGCGGTAATGAAGATGAGCGGCAGTTGCGACCCGCGGCAAGCAGGCGACGACGCGATTCGATACCCGACATGCCACCCAGATGAATATCGAGAATGAGCGCAATGGCGTGGTCACCAACTCCCCTCTGGAGGAAATCCTCCGCGCTGGAGAGAGCTGTCGTTGTGTAGCCATTCACGCGCAATAGACGCTCGAGCGATTTTCGCATCGCAGGGTCATCCTCGACGACGGCGACCATAAGCGCGGTTGTTCGTATGAACTAGTGATGGCCCAGGTCACTTACGTCTACTCGAATGAAAAAATCTTCTTCCAGTCGTCCTTCATGCTGATGACGGTCCAACCCCGCTTCTTCGCTTCGTCGGACAGCGCCTTCATTTGATTCCCTATCTCCGGAATGATTGTGGCGCGAAATCCCAGACCACGGAAGCGCTGCGACGAAGCGCTTAGCACCCGTGGCGAAGTGCCGAGCACGCCGATGAAACAGCTCTCGCCCGGGCGCGGGCGTTGGTGCCTCATGTTGCGTGGGCATGTTCTAAGGGCATCATCCCGGCCCAATCGCCTGCCCGCGAACCGCCGCCGGCACTCGCATGATCTGCGCGCGTTCGCCTGGGCTTGGAGCCCCCGTCCATCGGACGCGGCGCTAAAGCCCTCCCGAACACCTTGGGGTCGTCCTGAGACCGTCAATGACGGCCGGCGTAGATCCGGTCCTGCCGCCAACGCAGATCAGGTCTGACGCCCCCGGGCATGAGCAGCCAAGTCGTCGTCCTAGCACCGAACACCTAGTGCGTTGGACGAAATTCTAAGGACAACGATTCAGTACTTCGTATCCGGGCGGCGTGGCATCGCAGCCGCGCCGCCGCGCCCGCCACTGGGCGGGTCTTCTTTCGGCACCGGCGTTCGCCGGCGGGTCGCCCGGTTAGAGCGAGAGCGACCCCAACGAACAGGCCAACGGCCGTCGGCAGCCGAGACGTATCACTTGGGTCGCTGCCCCCAGATCAGCGCACCGCCGGGTTGCAATCCCATCAGTTCCAGCGAGGCACGCCCGAGGGGACCATAAGGGTTCGCGAACGTTTCGTTGTGCTCGAAGTGGTTGTACCCTTGCGCGACGATCAGCTCGACGTCCTTGCCGGCCGCTTCCAGCGCCGCTGCGAAATCCTTGGTCTGCCGCTGAAACTCGGGGGTTTCCTTGGTTCCATGACTCAGCACGACGGGCATGTTGATGTATTGCATGTGCTGAATCGGGCTTAGCTTGTTGATCGTGTCGTCCAAGTTGAAATTGACGTACTCGTTCCGGGCGGAAAGGGACACCGGATACAGGTCATACATGCCGCTCCCGCAGACGGCTCCCTTGATGAAATTGCCGGGCAGACCTCTCGCCGCCCAATCGGTTGTGATGACGACTCCGCAAAGATGACCACCGGAAGAGAAGCCGGAGACGTAGATCCTGTTTGGATCGATCCCTAGCTTCTTCGCGTTCTGGAAGACCCATGCGACGCCTGCGCGGACCTGCTCGGCCATGGTCATCAGGTTCCCGCCGGACTGTATGACGTTGATGAAGTCGAGAGCGACGAGATTTGCTCCGGCCGAGACAAAATTCTCCGCCATGGATCCCGAGCCGGCCGCCGAACCCCCTCGCCACGCTCCGCCATGGATGTAGATCATGGTGGGTGCGTTGCCTTTGCCGGCAGGCGTCCGATACAAATCCAACCCTTCGACTGCACTCGGCCCATAGGCATATCGTTCAGGAGGGCCGAAGCGGGCGAGGAAGTCGGCCCTCAACTGCGCGCTGCGCGCGCCCGTGTCAGGCGGATCTTGTTGCCAGCACACCTGGTCGTACACCGAGTCCATTTGCGCCTCCGTGTACTGGACTCCGTGAGGATCGGTATAGATGATCGGTTGGCCAGCTGCGGCAGGCAATTTCCATGCAGGCCAAGGGCAGTAGGACGGCGAGGGCGGGGGCGTGAATTGCGCCCAGCACGGCGTAGCTATGAACGACGCGGCGAAAGCTGCAAGCATCAGCTTGCGAGAAAGCCTGATCATGTGACTCCTCCTCAAATTGAGTTATCGAATCCCTACGGCGACCAGTCGAGAAAGGCGGCGCCGCCTGCTGCAACCGAGCGTGGAAGTCGGATCAAGCAACGCAAAAGCGGTTTGCCGCCCGACGAAGCATAGGACAGTTTTACCGCGTTAACCATAGGCACAGGATCGGTCGAGGATGGTCGGGCGTGACGCGTCGCGGCGGGCGGCTGCGGCGCTGCACCAACGGCGGTGACGACCCGGTCAGGCCGCGGCTGCTGTCGTCGCCGGTTGGGGGCGTGATGCGCAAGACCGAACGCAAGGAGCGCTACAGTCGCGGGTTCCGGAACACCACCGCCACGCCCAGCGCCGCCGTGATGTCGATGATGTCGGCAGGTCCGTTGATGGCTCCGACCAGAGTCGCTTGTGCGGTGGCGAGGTTAATGGTGTAAAGATTGTCGCTCACCGTGGCGCCGCCACTGAAAATGGAAGCGTACGCGGTTCCCGTAAGCCCGGAAATATCGAAACAGATGAGGTTATTGATCGGCAGGAAGCCAGCGAGCCCACAAGGATAGGGGTCCGGCGGCCCTGTCCGCGTCAGACTGGAATCCGTGTTCACGACGCCCGTTCCACCCGTGGTGATTCGGAGGTTGGCCTCGGCATCGCTCACCAGCCGCAGCGCATTCGCCACCGGGTTGAAATCGATGCCAAAAGCGCCGGGACTGCCGGGGAATGTGAAGGGCGCGTGAATGAGAGTCGGCAACGCCGGTGGTCGTATTGT
>CAWJAU010000013.1:0-270202 GCA_963840945.1 uncultured beta proteobacterium
CTACCTGGAGGCGCTCGGCAATGCACGTTCTTACGGGGCAGGTCCACGGAGGCTGCCGGCAGCGTACCTGGAAGGGCTGCGGGGGGATAGACGGCCAACCCCTGCGCGAGGCTCACCTGGCACTCAAACAGACACGGGGTGGAGCAACGCCGCGGCCATTACACCAGCGCACTGCGCCGGGCGAGTCTGGGCCTCCGTGCTATTGACGGCTCGACAGGTCCGGAGGCGGGCGCCGTTCGCGCCCGGTTGCAAGTCCGCTACGCCTTATGCCGGCTCAGCCAGGGTCGCTACGCGATGCGCGCCGATGGGCGGAGCGAGCCCTCACCGAAGCGGAGAGTGCTCATGAGCTGGAAGCGCAGGCTCGGGCTCACCTCGTACTGCACGGCGTAGAGGTGTGGTCGGGGGCACCCAAGGGCGAGCAGCATGGGAGGCTGCGCTGCGCATCTTCGAAGAGCTTGGGGACCTTAGCGGACAGGCCCACATGTTGAATAACCTGGCCGTGCGTCGGGCGGTCGAAGGACATTGGCCCGATGCGCTGCTGATGTTCGCCCAGGCGGCTGAGTCTTTTTCGCCGGGTCGGCGATGCAACTAACGCCGCCAACGCGGACTATAACCGGGCCGACGTCCTGGTACGACAGGGCCGGTCGGACGAGGCCTTGCCATTGCTGAGAACACGCTCCGCGTCGCCCGCGCAGTTGGTGACGAAGACCTAGCAGCCCTGGTTCGCAAGGAAATGGGTAGGGCAAAGAGCCGAGCCGGCGACGTACCATCAGGCTTGAGCTTGCTCGAGGAACTCGCGTCAACTGACCCGACTTCGAGAACCCCAAGAAGTGGTGGACGCGGACATCGCCTCTGCCGAAGCCCAATTGCTAGCAGGTCGCCCTGAGCAGGCTCTGGTCCTGGTCGAGGGGCACTGGCCGACGCTGCCTCTATTCACGCCGCCACTTTGTTGCCTCAGGCGTACCGAGTCCAGGCCGCCGCCCTCTTGCAATGGGTAGGTCGCACAAGCTCGCGCAGCGCTCGCCGAAGGATTGAGACAGAGCGCCTCACCCGACGTCGCACATGAGCGCGGATTCCTGCTTGCCGTCGCTGCACGGATCGCGCTGCAGGACCACGATCCAGACGCAGACCGGCTTGCCGAGCAGGCCCGCCAAGCCCTCCAACTGTTGGGCGTAGTCCGGGCGCCGTTGCCGGAGTTCGACGGCTGAGCTACCCGCTCATGCGGAGGTCATGATTGAAGAGCACGTGCAGGTAGAGGTCGCCGTCTGACCGCATGCTCTGGACATAGTCGACGCAGATTTCGAAGTTTCCAAGGTCGTTCTTGCGCGGGCAAGATTTTGTCGTGTTGGTTAAGTCACCGTTGTTGTCGAAGGTGTAGATCACTGGAAGCTTCGGCACACCGGATCCACCGCAGAGGATCTTGTCGCACGACAAGATCACGGTGGAGTGCTCACCCGGCGAATGGACAATATCTGCGGCGACGGTGACGACCAGGGCGGTGATGGCGCCGTTTGTCCGGCAGGGACCGGCGTCATCGCATGAGCCGACCGACATGACGACGGGTCCGGCGGCGCCCGTCGTTATCAAGTGACCACAGGTGGGCTGCTCCGGCGTTGGGACGCCACTACCGTCGCCACAGCTCGGATCATCGAGAACAAACGGTTGGGGCCCCCCGCGTACGGGCTATCACCGACTGCCGAAAGCGCAATGGGCACTTGGAGGGTGTCCGAGGTTAACTCGACTCCGGACGTCGCTCGGACGCGCAACGTCGGGTTTGCGGACTCTGTGTATTTAAGGTCGATGAACGTACGCAAGGCCCACGGCCCGATGAGCTTTGCGTTTTCATCGAATGGACAGTTGTTCACCGCCGAGACCGTCGACGGGTTCATCGGATTATGCTCGAATACGGCAAGCATCCCGCCTGGTGCGAGGACTCTGCGCATTTCGCTCAACAAGGCGACATGCTCATCAGGGTCGATGTGGTGGAAGACGCATGCAGCAAACGCAACGTCAAATCGGCCATCGGCGTGAGGAATCGCGCGACCATCGAAAGCAACGAATTCCGCCTCGCCGGAGTATCGGGCGGCGCCAACCTCGAGGGTGCGCGCCGAGACATCCAGACACGTCAATGCGGCGGTCGGAAAGTATTGTCTAAACCACCGAACGGAGGTGCCGACGCGGCACCGAAATCCATAATGCTCGAGACGCGCATGCCCGCAGCGGATACCAGATCTGCCACGTCCCGGACCTTGTACTCGGCAAAGTACTCGGGTTGCTCACCTGAGAGGCGAATATTCGCGGAATGCAGCGCGCGATACTCATCGGCAAACTTGTCGAACTCCGCTTTGTCAATAGGCTGCTCAATCGCAACGGTCTGAACGATAGCACCATCGGACGCGGACGGGCGCAACGCCCGTCACGTGCTCGCGTCCATCGTGGTGTGGACCTCGAAATCGAACCAGATCGGCAGCAGAGCAGACGCCGACGCATCGAGCCATCACGCTGATACTCGTACGACAAGCCGTCGTAGAAATGGCTGCGCGATCAATTCTCGCGACCGGCGTTGCGGGCTCGGCGCTCGTACTCCACTACCGTGGACCGATAACCGATCAATGGAACAATGCCGCGGAGGTACAGATTGACTTCTCTAAAATCGCGCAATGCGTCGATCGCACGGCGGCTCATCAGCCGAAAACCCGCGTGGTTGTAGATCGTGCGCGCGCCAAATATCGCCAGCAACCGATAGAAGCCGTACGCAGTCGCCCGCTTGAAGAAACGATCCGTGCGACGCGCCTTTCGCACGCCGTAGACGATGTCGTAGCCCTCGCTGAAGCGATCCAGCATAATTTCAATCGCCTCGACATCGTCCTGCAGATCCGCATCGATGCTTACAATCGCGTCACCAGCGGCGGAAAACAGCCCCGCCAGCAACGCATTCTGATGGCCGCGATTGATCGAGAGCTTGACGCCTATGACAGGCAACCCCGCACGCACCTATCCCGCTATGATCGACCAAGTAGCGTCTTGGCTGCCCTCATCGACAAAGTAGATTCGACTTTCGGGCGTTACCTTGCCCGCCTGACGCATCCGCTCCAGGAGGGCAGAACTTCCTGCTCGTTGAAGCATGGAACCACCACTGCCAGTTTCGCCAGTTGAACAGTCATGAGCTTCCCACTTGCCCTTGGAGATCGAATCCGAGATTGACACGTGCAAGTGTCGCGTTGCCCACCAACCCCGCTCAGGGTTCGCGACGAGTTGCCCACTGCGCTATGCTGCCGGATGAACCACGTCACCTCTTCGAAGATTTGAACATGGCCGCGGTTTGTCCGGACAAGCATTCTGCAGTCCGGTGGGCCGTACTTTATCTCATCTTGGCGGTCGTGCTGGTCGCCAATGGTTTCGAGCGGCCGCTCACAGCGATCCATTGGGACGGCCCGATCCACCTGTATCAGGCTAAACGCTTTGCGGAAACGCCACTTGTTCGCTCCTATGTGCGGAATGCCGAAGCGGTCGCGGCGCAGGTCGACGGCAAATGGCCGGCGGGCGAGGCGGGTCCGGAGTCCTACTGGCGATTCACTCGATTCGGTCACATCGCGCTGCTCGCATCGACGGTGTATCTGTTCGGCAGCGATACTACCGCGATCACGGCCGCCCATTGGCTCTATCTCACGATCATGGTTGCAACCCTGGCATTCGCGGCGCACATGGTCGTCGAATTCCTCGTACTCTGCGGAACGCCGGGATCTCGTGCGATACACGAATGGGCTGTGGTCTTGGCGTCTTCGATCTATACGCTCTCTTTCATCTTCGGGTATGTGGGCAGGAGCCTTGTGAGCGAAGCGCCGGCATTGCTCTGTCTCGCCGCCGGCGCATGGGCGTTCGTCCGTGCGCTGGCCCGAGGCTCCGGGCTTCTCGCTGGCCTCGCCGGCCTGCTCGCCTTCCTCGCATACACGGTACGGATGGAATCGGTCTGGGTGCTTTGTGCGCTCGGACTCGCTCTCGCTCTTCCGCGGGCCGCCGGCATATACCGCGCCGCCTTGCCGCGAGTCTATGCGATCGCGGGGATCACCGCATTCGCTGCCTTCGTGACATACGCATGGATCTTCTGGCCCCTGAGCGATCCGCGCCTTTATGTGACCTTCGCCAAGTACCACCAGGACTACGTTCAACAAGGGGTTCCGTGGTTCGCGTCGGTGTCTTCGGTTGTGGCCTTCGGCTGGGTGGGGCTGCTCGCCTGTGCCGCAGCCTTCAAGTGGCGGGGGGCGCTTCGGTCGCCGCTGTGGGGCTTGCTGTGTCTCTTACCGTCCCTTCCTTACCTCCTGGCAGGTCTCCCAGTCCAGTCGCGCCAGTTTAGTCCATTGATGCTACCTGTGCTCGCGGCCTCGACTGTTGGCTGGTCGTATCTCATACAGAATTCCATCCGGAAACGGCAGGTTCGGAGCCTGGTCCTCGCGGGGTGTTCGATTGCCCTGATTGCGGCGGTCTCCTGCTCCTCTTCCTACCAGACCTTCAAGTCAGCTCCCGGACTGTGGCGCCTTTCGTATCTGCGCCAGCTGCTGGTGCCGCCGGCCTACGAGCAGCTCTCCTACCCCTATCGAGAGCTGCGCGGAATAAGTCGTGAGTTGTACCGAGCGTCTGGCGCCGGTCGAGCTGTGTTGGTGTGGGGGGCACCCGGACATCTCGAGCACCTCAACCTGATCCGGTATTTCGGTCCATCGTACAGCCCGCAGTCGGACCTCGCGCTAGTGAGCGACCCTACGAATCCACGCGACTGCGACGTCCAATTACCGGATCTGCCCGAAGAGCCGCTCGTTTTTTGCACCACGATCAGCGGCGCATTGCTCAAGAACCTGGCTGCCCAACATGTGCCCGTGTTTCATCTCGCGGTCGCGCGCGCCGATGAGGATGGCCTGTTCTACCTGAAGCAATCGAGGGATCACGGCGACACGATACCAGCCGGCGCCAGGCGTACCGTTGCAAGCGAGCACGAGCATCTGGTATTGGAGTTGATTTCGCCGGAACCCTAATCGTATGCGTTGACGGGACCCGGGTCCTCGAATAACATAGCAAGAGGGCTTTCGCAGACGCCCCGCCGCATCGCTGGCTTCGACGCCATCCAAGTTCTGCTTCGTTGCTGCCCACGCAGCAGGAGGCAAATGAAATCATGGATGCGGCCACCACTCCCATTGAGCTCAAGCAGCGTCTCGCGGCCTTCCCGCCGCCCACGCTCGTCGACGTACGCCGGCAACCGGCATTCCTGCAGGAGTCCCAGGTGATCCCCGGAGCGATCCGGCGCCTCCCCGAGGCGGTCGACGCCTGGGCGAGCGCCGTCGAGCCCTGGCGTCCGGTCGTCGTCTACTGCGTGCGGGGGCACGAGGTGAGTCAGGGCGCGTGCGCGGCGCTGCGGGCGCGCGGCCTGGATGCGCGCTACCTGGCGGGCGGGCTCGAGGGCTGGCGCGCCGAGGGCAACGCTTTGCAACCGTTCGCTGCGCCAACACGCTGGGTCACGCGCGCGCGGCCGAAGATCGATCGCATCGCCTGCCCGTGGCTCATCCGGCGCTTCATCGATCCGGCAGCGGAATTCTTCTACGTGCCGAACGCGGAGGTGCGCACGTTTGCCGCCGCGAATGGCGCCACCGCCTACGACATTCCGGACGTCGACTATTCGCATGTCGGACCGGAATGCAGCTTCGATGCGTTCATCCGGCGGCACAAGCTCGGCCATCCGGCGCTCGATACGCTCGCTAAGATCGTCCGCGCCGCGGACACGTCGACGCTCGATCTTGCCCCGCAGGCGCCAGGTCTCCTTGCGGCATCGCTCGGATTGTCCGCGATGTTCGCCGACGATCACGCAATGCTGAAGTGGGGAATGCTCGTCTACGACTCGCTCTACGCGTGGTGCCGCGAGGCGCAGACCGAGACGCACGGATGGTATCCGGAAAAATTGCGGGCGGCGGAACCAGCGTGAGCACCGGCGTTCCGGCAGCGCCCGTCGCGCCGACGCGCGCCGAGGCGTTCCGGTACTGGCTGAAGCTCGGCTTCGTCAGCTTCGGCGGGCCCGCGGGCCAGATCGCGATCATGCACCACGATCTCGTCGATTCGATGCGCTGGATCTCGGAGCGGCGGTTCCTGCACGCGCTCAACTACTGCATGGTGCTGCCTGGGCCGGAAGCGCAGCAGCTCGCGACCTACATCGGGTGGCTCATGCACCGGACGTGGGGTGGCGTCATCGCCGGCGCGCTGTTCGTGCTGCCGTCGCTCGTGCTGCTGATCGCGCTGTCCTGGCTCTATCTCGCCTTTGGCGACGTGCCGGCTGTCGCCGGCATCCTCTACGGCATCAAGCCGGCGGTGGTCGCGATCGTGCTGCACGCCGCGTGGCGGATCGGCTCGCGCGCGCTGAAGCGCCCGGTGCTCTGGGTCATCGCCGCGCTCGCGTTCGTCGCGATCTTCGCGTTCGCGGTGCCGTTTCCCGTGATCGTCCTGGCGGCGGCGATCATCGGCTACGTCGGCGGCCGCGTCGCGCCGAAGGAATTCGCCATGGGGGCGAGCCACGGCGCGGACGGTCGAAGGAATGCACCGGCGGTGGTCGACGACGAGACGCCGACGCCCGAGCATGCGCTTTTCCGCTGGTCGCGCCTCGCGCGGGTGACCTTGGTGTGCCTGACCCTGTGGGCGCTCGCGCTCGTGCTGCTGGTCCATGCCTACGGCACAGACACACCGCTCCCGCAGATGGGCGCGTTTTTCAGCAAGGCCGCGCTGCTGACGTTCGGCGGCGCGTATGCCGTCCTGCCGTACGTCTACCAGGGGGCGGTCGAGACCTACGGGTGGCTCACCCCAATACAAATGATCGACGGGCTTGCGCTTGGCGAGACCACCCCCGGCCCGCTCATCATGATCGTCGCATTCGTCGGCTTCGTCGGCGGGTGGACCAAGATGCTGTTCGGTCCGGAGTCGCTGGCGCTGGCCGGCATCGCTGGCGCCAGCGTGGCGACGTTCTTCACGTTCCTGCCGAGCTTCTTCTTCATCCTCGCCGGGGGGCCACTGGTCGAAACGACGCATGGCCAGCTGCGCTTCACGGCGCCGCTGACGGGCATCACCGCCGCGGTGGTCGGCGTCATCGTCAATCTCGCGCTGTTCTTCGCCTGGCATGTGTTTTGGCCGCAAGGCTGGACGAGCGGCACACCCGCCGGCGGGCTCGATGCGCTCTCGCTCGCGATCGGCATCGCCGCGGGCGTCGCGCTGTTCCGGTTCAAGGCCAACGTGATCGTCGTGATCGCGATTTGCGGCGCAGCCGGGCTCGTGGCGCGGGCGATGCTGCCGGCATGACCGCGGATCGCCGAGGGTGCGCTAATGAGCCGCCCGCGTCTCGGCCGCAAGTCGTTTGAGCTCGGGAAGGCACGAACCGCAATTCGTGCCGCATTTGAGCGCGTCCCGCACTTCACTCAATGCGGACTCCGCGGTGCCTCCGGCCGCCGCCAAGGTCTTTCGCAGCAACTCTTCGGCAACATCGAAACAGGTGCAGACGACACGGCCGCGCGGCGCGAACCCGCGGGGCGCCTGCGCCGTCGGCCTCAACAGCGCTGTTCGCAGTGAGGCAACCTCCTGTTCGGCGAGCAGCCACTCGCGCAGCCACGATTCCGCCACGGTGTCGCCGGACAAACGGACCGCGACGAGCCTGTCTGCGTCCACAAGCACACGCCGGCCGATGCCGCGCGTCGCATCGTCGTACCGGGCAACGACGTCGGCATGGAGGCCGAAGACGGTGTCGACCCGTGCGAGAAGCGCGGTTTCCACCGGCCTCGCCGCCGCGGCGCGGAACAGCACCCCCGGCCGGTCGCGGCCGATCAGAGTGACGCTGGCGAACGGAAACGATTCGAGCAGCGAGCGCAACGCCTGGCGCATTGCAAGCGCATCGCCATCAGCTGCGTATCCGAACACCGCAAGGCGCCAGGGCAGCTCGGCCTTCGTCACCCGTACGGCCGCGTGCTTCAGTTCGGGCTGCTGCGATATCGGGCAACGTGCCGGCGTGGTCAGGGCATTGACGCCGAGCGCGCCGTCGCCACCGAGGCTCACGCTGCCCCAGTGCATCGGCAGGAAAGCGTGGCCCGGTTTCAATTCGGGAGACGCCTCGACCTCTACGACAATGCGGCCGCGCTTCGACTCGACGCAGACAAGGTCGCCGGCTGCGATCCCGCGCCGCGCAAGATCGGACGCATGCAGCTGCAGTCGCGGTTCGCCTGCGTTCTGGAAGAGCTGCGCAACGGTACCGGTGCGGCTCATGCCGTGCCACTGATCGCGCAGGCGACCGGTGTTGAGACGAAACGGGTGACGGGCGTCCGGCTTCTCCGCGACGGGCACGTACGGCATGGCCGCAAAGCGCGCGCGGCCGTCGGGCGTCGCGAACACGCCGTCGACATAGAGCCGCTGCCGGCCCGCGTCGGCGCCGTCCGGAAACGGCCACTGCTGCGGGCCGCGGGTCTCGAGCAACCCGTACGAAAGGCCCGTGATGTCGAGATCGCGCCCCGCGGTCGTCGCGACATGTTCGCGAAATATCTCCTCGGGCGAAGAATAGGGAAACAATGTTCGCGTGCGCGCAAGATACGCGGGTCGCAGCCGCGCTTCCAACCGCCGGGCGAAATCGACCGCGATCTGCCAGTCGTCCCTTGCTTCGCCGGGCCCCGGCACCGCCGATCGCACCCGCGAGATCCGCCGCTCGGAGTTCGTTACCGTTCCCGCCTTCTCGCCCCATGTTGTCGCGGGCAGCAGGACGTCGGCGAATGCGGCAGTCTCGGTGTCGGTATAGGCCTCCTGCAATACGACCAGCTCCGCCCGGGCGAGCCCCGCGCGAACGGCCCCTTGGTCCGGCAGCGACTGCGCGGGATTCGTGCACGCGATCCAGACCATCCTGATGTCGCCGGCAGCGAGCGCCGCGAACATTTCCACCGCCGTCTTGCCCGGCTTTGCCGGTACGTCGTCGACTCCCCAAAGCGCGGCCACCTCCGCGCGGTGCGCTTCGTTCGCGAGATCGCGATGCCCCGACAGCAATGTCGCCATGCCACCGACCTCGCGACCACCCATCGCATTCGGCTGACCCGTCAGCGAGAACGGCCCGGCACCGGGGCGGCCGATCTGACCCGTCGCGAGATGGAGGTTGATGAGCGCCGCGTTTTTCGCCGTTCCGGACGACGATTGATTGAGCCCTTGGCAGTAGAGCGACAGGACCGCCTTCGCTTCGCCGAACCAGCGCGCGGCCTGCACCAGGTCTTCGGTTCGAATGCCGCAGATGCCCGCGACCGCGGCCGGCGTGTATTCACGCACCAGCTTCTTCAGATCGGCGAAACCCGACGTGTGGGCCGCAATGTAGGCGGCGTCGATCCATTCTTCCCATAGCATCAGATGCAGCAGGCCGTGAAACAGCGCGACGTCGGTCCCCGGCTCGATCGCGAGGTGCAGGTCGGCGAAATCGGCGGTCGCGGTGCGGCGCGGATCGACCACGACGATCTTCAACGCCGGATTGCGCTCCTTCGCCGCCTCGATGCGGCGGAACAGGACCGGGTGCGCCCAGGCGGTGTTCGATCCCGCGATGAAGACGAGGTCGGCGTGGTCGATGTCCTCGTAGCACGCGGGCGGCGCATCGGCGCCGAGCGTCGCCTTGTAACCCGTGACCGCGCTCGACATGCACAACCGCGAGTTGGTGTCGATGTTGTTGGTGCCGACGAGCCCCTTCGCCAGCTTGTTGAAGACGTAGTATTCCTCGGTCAGGAGTTGGCCGGAGACATAGAACGCGACGCTGTCCGGCCCGTGCGTCCGGATGCATTCGGCGAAGCGGTCGGCGAGCGTATCGAGCGTCGCGTCCCAGCCGGCTTGCCGCAGAGGAAGGCCGCGGGCCGCGCGGACGAGCGGTTGCGTCGCGCGATACCGCTGGGCGGCGGGCTGCGCGGTGAGATGCAACGCGCTTCCCTTGCTGCACAGCTTGCCGAAGTTGGCCGGATGCAAGGGATCGCCCCGGACACCGGTAATGCGCCCGTCGTCGTGCTCGATGACCACACCGCAGCCAACGCCGCAATAGCAGCACGTCGAACGGGTCTCGGCCACTAGCAGGGCTCGAGCGCGAGCTGCACCAACCCATCCACGAGGCGCACGGGGTAGCGTGCCACGCAACCCTGGTCGGGCTCGACGGCCGTGCCCGTGCCAAGGTCGATGTTCCAGTTGTGCAGCGGGCACGCGACGCGATTGCCGTGGACGATGCCTTGCGACAACGGTCCGCCCTTGTGCGGGCAACGGTCGGCCAGTGCGAACACGCGATCGTCGGCGGTGCGGAACACCGCGATGTTGCCGCCGCGGGCGCTCGCGCGCTCGACCACGCGAGCGCCCAGCCGCGGGATGTCGGCGAGCGCGCAGACCGGCGTGTACGTCGGTGGCGCAATCGAGGTGCGGGAGCCGTCCATCGGCGAGCTCACTGGAGTACCTTCGCGCTGCGCGCTGCGGTATTCGCCCTTGGGGCGGCCCGGCGGGCTCATGCGATCGGCGCGAGCCGCGACGCGCCGTGCGCGGGCTGCGCAGCCGACATCGGAGCGATGGGAATGAACTGGCGCGGATCGACGCCTGCGCGCGCCGGGTCGTGCCAGGGATCGGGTTCCCCCTCGATGGCGAACTGCAGCCGGTCCCACAGGTCGCGTCGGCCCCGGGCATCGGCGAGCACCCGCTTCTTGACGTAGTCGAGCCCGACCCGCGACACGAAGTGCACGGTGCGCTCGAGATACCAGCCTTCCTCGCGATAGAGCTGCAGGAATGCGCCCGCGTGTTCGAGGACTTCGGCGGACGTCTTCACCTTGACCAGAAATTGCGCGACCTCGGTCTTGATGCCGCCGTTGCCCGCAACATAGATCTCCCAGCCCGAATCGACGCCGATGACGCCGACGTCCTTGATTCCCGATTCGGCGCAGTTGCGCGGGCATCCCGACACCGCGAGCTTGACCTTGTGCGGCGCGTACATCCGCCACAGCGCGCGCTCGAGGTCCTTCCCCATCTGCGTCGAATCCTGGGTGCCGAAGCGGCACCACTCGGAACCGACGCAGGTCTTCACCGTGCGCAGCGCCTTCGCGTAGGCATGGCCGGACGGCATGCCGAGGTCCTGCCACACTGCGGGCAGGTCCTGCTTCTTCACGCCGAGCAGGTCGATTCGCTGGCCACCCGTCACTTTCACCGTCCGGATCGCGTACTTGTCGACGACGTCGGCGATCCGGCGAAGTTCGGACGACGTGGTTTCGCCACCCCACATCCGCGGTATCACCGAGAACGTCCCATCCTTCTGGATGTTGGCGTGCGCGCGCTCGTTGATGAAGCGCGACTGCGGATCGTCCTTCGCTTCCTTGGGCCACGTCGAGATGAGGTAATAGTTGAGCGCCGGCCGGCACGTGGCGCAGCCGTTCGGCGTCCGCCATTCGAGGAAGGCCATCGCGTCCGGGATCGACAGGAGCCGGTGCTCGCGGATCGCATCGCGCGTCTCCTGGTGCGTCCTTTCGGTGCAGCCGCAGAGTTGCTTCTGCTTCGGCGTCGCCGAATAGTCGCCGCCGGCCGTGGCCATCAGGATCTGCTCGACGAGGCCGGTGCACGAGCCGCACGACGAAGACGCCTTGGTGTGCCGGCGCACATCGTCCAGCGTGAACAATCCGCGCTCCTTGATCGCCGCGACGATCTTCCCCTTGCACACGCCGTTGCAGCCGCAGATCTCGGCGTCGTCCGGGAGCAGCATCGCCCGCACCTGGCCCTGGTGGCCCGTGTCGCCGAGATTCGACTCGCCGAACATCAGCCGGTCGCGGATCTCGGCGACGCTGCGCCCTTCGCGCAGCAGCTTGAAGTACCAGGCGCCGTCGACCGTGTCGCCGTAGAGCACGCTGCCGATCAGCTTGTCGTTCTTCAGCACGAGCTTCTTGTAGACGCCGCTCGCGGGATCGGAGAGGACGATCTCCTCGGTGTCCGTGCCACCGGTGAAATCGCCGGCCGAAAAGAGGTCGATCCCCGTGACCTTGAGCTTCGTCGACGTCTGCGAGCCGACGTAGCGGCCGATGCCCATCTGCGCCAGGTGATTGGCGCAGACCTTCGCCATTTCGAAGAGCGGCGCCACGAGGCCATAGGTCGATCCCCGATGACTCACGCACTCGCCTATCGCATAGATGCGCGGATCGAACGTCTGCAGCGTGTCGTTGACCACGATCCCGCGATCGCAATGGAGGCCCGCTTCCTGCGCAAGCTTGACGTTCGGGACGGATGCCGACCGCCATCACGACGAGCTCGGCAGGCAGCATCTCCCCGCCGGCGAGCTCGACCGCGGCGACGCGACCCGATTCTCCCGCGATCAGCCGTTGCGTCTTCGCTTCCAGGCGGAACGCGAGGCCTTTCGCTTCCAGCGATTTCTGCAGCAGGTTGGCCGCCGTTCGATCGAGCTGCCGCTCCATCAGCCACGGCATCAGATGGACGACGGTCACGTCCATCCCCCGCGCCTTGAGGCCGTTGGCGGCTTCGAGGCCGAGCAATCCGCCACCGATGACGACCGCGTGACGATACCGCGTCGCGGCGTCGATCATCGCGTCGGTGTCGGCGATATCGCGGTACGTGATGACCCCGGGCAAGTCCTTGCCCGGTATCGGCAGGATGACGGGGCCCGAACCGGTCGCGAGCAGCAGCCTGTCGTAGGGCGCGGCGATACCGTCGGCGGTGAGCACCTGCCGCTTCGCGCGGTCGATCCGCACCACCTCCTTGCCGAGGTGCAGCGTGATCCCGTTCGCCGCGTACCAGTCGCGATCGTTCAGCATGATCTGGTCGAGCGTCTGCTCGCCGGACAGCACCGGCGACAGCAAGATCCGGTTGTAGTTGGGATGCGGCTCCGCGCCGAACACGGTGATGTCGCAGGCTTCCGGCGCAAGCTTCAGCAGCTCTTCGAGCGTGCGCACGCCGGCCATCCCGTTGCCGACCATGACGAGACGCTTCCTGCGTGAAGCGCTCGGAGGGACCCCCCGAGCGTCGCTTCGCGCCGCCTTCCCCATCATGCCGCCTGCTCGACGTGCGCCTGCCGGCGATACAGGAATTCCAGCACCTCGGTCCGGTAGTGGTGGTACTGCGCGTTTTCGGCGAGCTCGACACGGTCGCGGGGACGCGGCAGCTCGACTTTCACGATGCCGCCGATCGTCGCCTCCGGGCCGTTGGTCATCATCACGATCCGGTCGGACAGGAGCACCGCCTCGTCGACGTCGTGCGTCACCATCAGCACGGTGCTGCCGGTGGCCGCCACGATCTTGACGAGCTCGTCCTGGAGCCGTGCACGCGTCAGAGCGTCGAGCGCGCCGAACGGCTCGTCGAGCAACAACACCTTCGGCTGCATCGCCAGCGCGCGGGCGATTCCGACACGCTGCTTCATGCCGCCTGAAATCTCGTGCGGGAACTTGTGTTCGGCGTGCGTGAGGCCGACGAGAGCAAGCACCTCGAGCGTGCGGCGCTTCAGATCGGCCCTGGTCTCGCTCGCGCCGAACACGCGCTCGACGGCGAGGTGGACATTGTCGAAGCACGTGAGCCAGGGCAGCAGCGAGTGGTTCTGGAAGACCACGCCCCGCTCCGGACCTGGCCCCGCGATTTCCCGGCCGGCGCAGAGCAGGACGCCCTCACTCGGGGCGAGAAGGCCGGCCACCAGGTTGAGCAGTGTCGACTTTCCGCAACCCGAGTGGCCGATGAGCGAAACGAACTCGCCGCGCGGGATGGTGAGATCGATGTCGCGCAGAGCGACGAACGGCCCCTTCTTTGTCTTGAACGTCATGCCCACGTTCTCGATGCGGACGAATTCGCGCGCCGGCCCCGAGGACGGCGTGGGCGGGCGGGCAATGCGATTGCAAGCGTCGGTCATTCCGGCTCCGTCAGGCGTAGTTGAAGCGTCGCGCGAGCAGCAGCAGCAATTGTTCGAGCAAGAGCCCGACAATCCCGACGACGAAGATCGCGATGATGATGTGCTCGACGTTCAGGTTGTTCCATTCGTCCCACACCCAGAAGCCGATGCCGACGCCCCCCGTGAGCATTTCGGCGGCGACGATCACGAGCCAGGCGACGCCGATGGAGAGCCGTACGCCGGTGAGCACGTAAGGTAGCGACGCCGGAAACAGGATCCTGGTGACGACCTTCCATTCCGACAGGTTCAGCACCCGCGCGACGTTGAGGTAGTCCTGCGGCACGCGCTGCACGCCGACGGCGGTATTGATGATCATCGGCCAGATGCTGGAAATGAAGATCACCCAGATCGCGGCCGGGTTCGCGGCCTTGAACACCAGCAGACCGATCGGCAACCACGCGAGTGGCGAGACGGGGCGCAGCAGGCTGATCACCGGCGAGGCCATCGCATTCAGGAATCCGAAACGGCCGAGGATGAATCCCAGCGGGATTCCGACCGCGGCGGCGAGCCCGAAGCCAATGCCGACGCGTTGCAGCGAGTTCAAGATGTTCCAGCCGATCCCCTGATCGTTCGGACCTTTGCGATAGAAGGGATCGGCGAAGAGCTCCACCGCCGAATGCCATACCTTGATCGGTGCCGGCAGCTGTGGCGACGTCTTCGAGATCAACGTCCAGATGCCGATGAACAAGGCGAACCCGAGCAACGGCGGCAGCACGGCGCGGACGAACGGTCGCAGCGCTTCCCGCTGGGCAATGCGGCGCGCCTCCTTTTCGGCGCGGCGTTTCGAGGCGAACGCTTCGGTATCGCGGTCGGCTTCCGCCGATGCCGCGGCCTCGGCGACGGCCCGGATCGGAGTCACGCGGCCGGCCCCTTTGCGTGGGCATCGGCGGCGGCGCCGGCGGCGAACGAAGCGGACGTCACGGATGTACTCCCACGCTCGCGGCTTGGGCGGCGGTCACTGGTGTACCCCCACGCTTTCGGCTTGCGCCGCTGCGCTGCCCCCCGCGGGGAGCAATGAGCGCCTTGGGGCGGCCCGGCGGCGCTCATCCCGCCCCTCCGTTCGCCTTGATCTTGAACCCGGCGGCGTAGGCCTTCGGGTTCTTGCCGTCCCATACGGTGCCGTCGATGAGCTTCGACGTGCGGAACGGTTCCTTCGGCACCGGCACTTTGGCCAGCGCTGCCGCCTGCTTGTACGCCTCGACCTGGTTCACCTTCTGGGCGATGGCGAGGTAATCCGGGTCTTCCTTCAGGAGGCCCCACCGCTTGTGTTGCGTAAGGAACCACATGCCATCGGACAGATACGGATAGTTGACCGTGCCCTCGTTGTAGAACTTCATGTAATCGGGATCCTTCCACACGCGGCCGATCCCGTTGTCGTAGTTGCCCTCGAGCCGCTGGTCGATCACGTCGACAGGGCAATTGACGTACGACTTGTCGGCGATGATTTCGGCGACCTTCTTGCGGTTCGCCATGACGTCGATGAACTTCGACGCATCGAGCACCGCGGCGATCATCGCCCGCGTGGTGTTGGGGTATTTCTGGACGAATTCCGCGGTCGTGCCGAGCGTCTTCTCCGGATGATCCTTCCAGATAGCCTGCGTGGTCTCCGCGGTGAAGCCGATCTTGTCGTAGATCGCGCGGTTGCCCCACGGCTCGCCGACGCAGAAGCCGTCCATGTTGCCGACGCGCATGTTCGCGACCATCTGCGGCGGCGGTACGGTGATCGTCTTGACGTCCGTCATCGGGTTGATGCCGTAAGTCGCGAGCCAGTAGTAGATCCACATCGCATGCGTGCCGGTGGGAAACGTCTGCGCGAACGTGTATTCGCGCTTTTCGCGGTCGATCAGCGCCTTGAGCTTCGGGCCATCAACCGCGCCTTTGTCCTTCAACTGGTTGGAGAGCGTGACCGCCTGGCCGTTGTGATTGAGGTTCATCAGTATGGCCATGTCCTTCTTCGGCCCGCCGATGCCCATCTGCACGCCATAGATGAGGCCGTAGAGCACGTGCGCCGCGTCTAGCTCGCCATTGACGAGCTTGTCGCGCACGGCAGCCCACGAAGCTTCCTTGCTCGGCACGATCTTGATGCCGTACTTTTCGTCGAACTTCATCACCGACGCGATCACGACGGACGCACAGTCCGTCAGCGGAATGAAGCCGATTTTCACCTCGGTCTTTTCCGGGGCATCGGAACCCGCCGCCCAGGCACCGGCGCGCAGCGCGGGATCGAGCGCGCTCATCAGGGAGACGCCGGCGGCGGCGGCGAGAAGCTTGCGGCGCGGCGCGCAGACGTCGGCCTGAGCGCGCCGGGCCGTCCCAAGCGCGACTTGCTCGGCCTCGGAAGGAAGTCGCGAAGCGCCAAGGGTGCACTCACTAGGCGCGGCCTTCGCGACCTGGATACCGCGGTTCGATCGGAGCAACTTGCGCATCTTCGTTCGCCCTCGTTGGTGGGCCCCGGACCGCGTATTGCGGAAAAGGCAGGTGTCATTGCTTCTTCCGTAACGCGTTCGGTCACCCGTTCCGCAGCCGCGGTCGATTGCGCTGCGCATTCAAAAGAAAAACGGCGTCGCTGCCACCGAGCCCGGAATCGAGCCCGACGCAGAGACGCCGTTGTCGTTTCGCGACGCGACCGCCGTTGGCCACGCTGCGCTTTGTTTCCTGTATCCGAGAATTTGGAACCGCGATGACTTCTTAGCGAGTTTCGTGCCAGTGCGCCCAAGCGCCTGAAAGGACAGACCTATTAGCGCAATGCGCGATTCGTACGGGCGTCGCTCGCAATGCTGCACCGCACCATAGGCGTGCATGATTCCGTCCGCTGCACCAACGACAAGCACGACTGGATGCGCAGGCGGCGCTCAGCCGAGCAGCTTGGCGACGTCGACGACCTGCTGTGCGACGTCGAGGAGTTTCGCGTTGCGGTCCATCGCGAGCTTGCGCAGCAAGCGAAAGGCCTCCTCCTCGCTGACGCCCTTCTGCTGCATCAGGAATCCCTTGGCACGCTCGACCACCTTGCGCTCGACAAGCTTCGTCTGCGCGTCGCGCAACTCCTCGCGCAGCGCCTGCTCGCGCTCGAAGCGGGCGACGGCCACGTCGAGGATGGGCTGCAGGCGATCGGCCTGCATCCCGGCCACCACATAGGCCGACACGCCGGCCTTGAGCGCAGCCTGGATCGTCGCACTGGCGCGATCCTCCGTGAAAAGCACGATCGGTCGCGGGTTATGAGCGCTGACGGCCGACACGTGCTCGAGCACGTCGCGCGTCGGCGACTCGGTGTCGATGATGATGACGTCCGGCAGGAACTCGGCCACGCGCTCCGCGAGCGCCAACCCCAGCGTCGACACGACCAGGACGTCGTACCCCGCCGAAACCAGCCCGTCTTTTAGCAGACTGACATCGTCGTCGGAATCGTCAACAAGCATTACGCGAAGCATCCGCCCGGGCTTCCTCGTGAGGGTGACCCTGAATGGCTTGCAAGGAGCGGGCCAACGTCCCGACGTGCCGCTGAAGCGCTGATCAGAGGCACTACTAATGCCCTGCAATCAGCGGGTTGCAACCGAGCACGGGTCCGCGCCAGCGCCGCTCCCTTGCGCGAGGCCGGAGGCGGACTGGCACCGAAATGGCGCGCCGCCCCTGTTTTCTTCAGCGCCGTCCGGCGCTCAGGACACCTTTGACGTCCTTGACGAGCGCGAGCGCGCGGCCGAGCGCGTCGAGGCTCTTCACTTCGAGCGTGAACGCCATCCGCGTCGCGCTGTTGCGTGTCAGCGTGTTCGCCGCCGTTACGTTGATCCGCTCCCGCGAGAAGATCTCGGTGATGTCGCGCAGCAAGCCCTGCCGGTCCATCGCCTCGAGCACCACGTCGACGGGGAACACTTCATCGCGCGCCTTTCCCCAATTCGCCTCGATCAGCCGTTCGGGCTCGCGCGAGCGCATGCGCACGACGTTGCTGCACCTCTGGCGGTGGATCGTCACGCCTTTGCCGCGCGTGACGAAGCCGACGATGCCGTCGGGCGGCGCGGGCTTGCAACAGCGCGCGAGATTGGTCATCAGCCGGTCGACGCCGACCACGAGGATGCCGCTGCCTGCGCCGGCAGCCTTGCTCTGCCGGGCGACCACCTCCGGCGCGCTTTCGGGCTCGGGCGCGACGTCGGGGTGCAGCGCGGCCCGGATCGCGGTGACGATCTGCCGTGTGTTGAGCTCGGCGCGCCCCACGGCGGCATAGAGCTCGTCGGCCCGGCCGAAGCCTGCCTTCACGGCCACCGCATCGAGGCTCACCGCGGTGGCACCCGCGCGCTGAAGCTCGCGCTCGATGATCGCGCGGCCCTGGGCAAGGGTTTCCTCGTGCTGCTGCGCCTTGAACCATTGCCGCACCTTGGTGCGAGCGCGGTGGCTGTGCGCATAACCCAGTTCCGGATTGAGCCAGTCGCGCGATGGACCGCCCTGCTTCGCCGCGACGATCTCGACGCGCTCGCCATTCTTGAGCGAGTGATTGAGTGGCACCATCGCGCCGCCGACGCGTGCGCCGCGGCATCGATGGCCAAGGCTCGTATGCACGGCGTACGCGAAGTCGACCGGCGTCGAGCCCACCGGCAGATCGATGACCTTGCCTTGCGGCGTGAGCACGTAGATGGTGTCGGTGAAGAGGCTGCTCTTGAACGCGGCGAGCCACTCGGACGCGTCGACGACCGCATCCTTCCAGTCGAGCACCTGTCGCAGCCAGGCGATGCGGTCCTCGAATGCGGGGTCCCGCCGCGCGCCCCTCTGCGCGCCCTCCTTGTACCGCCAATGCGCGGCGACGCCGTACTCGGAATGCTGGTGCATCTCCCGCGTGCGGATCTGCACCTCGAGCGGCTTGCCTTCGGGGCCGATCACCGCCGTGTGCAGCGATCGGTAGTCGTTGGCCTTGGGCTTCGCGATGTAGTCGTCGAACTCGCGCGGCAGCGGCGTCCAGAGGTGATGGACGCTGCCGAGCGCGGCATAGCAGTCCTTGATGTCGTCGACCAGGATCCGCACGGCGCGGATGTCGTAAAGGCTGTCGATGCCCGTCTGCTTGCGGCGCATCTTGAGCCATATGCTGTAGATGTGCTTCGGCCGGCCGGTGATCTCCGCGCGCACGCCGGCTGCCGCAAGTTCGCGCGCGAGAATGGCAATGACGTCCTCGATGTAGCGCTGCCGGTCGAGGCGGCGCTCGTCGAGCAACGCGGCGATCGTCTTGTACGCTTCGGGCTCGAGCGCGCGCAGGCTCAAGTCCTCGAGCTCCCACTTGAGCTGCCAGACGCCGAGCCGGTTGGCGAGCGGCGCGAACAGATCGAGCACCTCGCGCGCCGCCTGTTGCCGCGCTTCGACCATGTCCGCGCCGCGGGTCATGAGATAGCGCAGCGCCGCGCGTCCGCTCGGCGAGCTTGAGCAACACGACACGGATGTCCTCGACCATCGCGAGCAGCATCTTGCGCAGCCGTTCCGCCTGTGCCGCGCGCTCCGCGGCGTCGCCTTGCGGCTGCGTCGCGCGAATCTCGTCCATACGCGCCGCGCCGGCCACGAGCGTCGCGGCGTCGGCGCCGAAGCGCGCCACCACATCGTCGGCATCGAACGCGCCGGCGCCCGCAAGACCCGTCAGCAACGCCGCACGCACGGTTCCGGCGTCGAGCTTCAGGCCGGCGACGATCATCGCGGTGCCGACCGCGCGGTCGATGAGCGGCTCGCCGTCGCGGCCGCGCGTATCGCCGCAGCGCTCGCGCGCATAGGCGAGCGCCGCCTCGAACGCGCCGCGGTCTTCGTCAGGATAGACGCCTGCGAGCGCGTCGAGCCATGCCGCCACGACCCGCGGCGCGCCCGCTGCCTGCACGGCATGCGATACGGCTACCATCGCTGCATTATCGCCCGGTCGGGGTTCGCGTCGCGCGGCGCCGGGCGCCGCATTCGCCCGCCTTCAGCCGCCTCAGTTACCTGCAGCCGCCGCGATCACGTCGGCCAGCGCCTGCGCATGCTTGTCGGCGAGTCCGGCCTCGCGCGCCTCGACCATGACGCGCAGCACGGGCTCGGTGCCGGACGGGCGCAACAGCACGCGTCCTGTGTCGCCCAGCGCGGTGACCGTTCCCGCCTGCGCGGCGCAAATCGCGTGGTTGGCGGTCCAGTCGTAGCCTTTCGGCACGCGGACGTTGATCAATCGTTGCGGAAGCAGCGTGATGCCCGCCGCGGCTTGCGCGAGCGTCGTCTTTTGCTCGACCAGGGCGCGCAGGACCGCGAGTGCGGCGATGATTCCATCGCCCGTCGTGTGCTTGTCGAGGCAGAGGATGTGGCCGGAATTCTCGCCGCCGAGAAGCCAATGCTTCTCCTTCAGCTTCTCCAGCACGTAGCGGTCGCCGACCGCAGCGCGATCGAGGGCGATGCCTTCCCGCGCCAGCGCATTCTCGAGGCCGAGATTGGTCATCAGCGTGCCGACCACGCCGCCCGCCAGCGCGTTGCGGCGTCGGTAATCCATCGCGATCACGTAGAGCAGCTGATCGCCGTCGAAGGCGCGCCCCTCGCGGTCGACCATCAGCAGGCGGTCGCCATCGCCGTCGAGGGCGATGCCGAGATCGGCCTTGTGCGCGACGACCGCCGCCTTGAGGTGCTTCGCGTGCGTGGCCCCGACCCCTTCGTTGATGTTCAACCCGTTCGGCTCCGCGCCGACGGCGATGACGTCGGCGCCGAGCTCGTGGAATACCGGCGGCGCCACGTGGTAGGCGGCGCCGTGCGCGCAGTCGACGACGATGCGCCAGCCCTTGAGATCGAGCTCGGACGGGAAGGTGCTCTTGCAGAATTCGATGTAGCGGCCGCCGGCATCCTCGATCCGGCGCGCCTTGCCGAGCTGCGCCGACGGCACGCAGGCGAGCGGTTGCTCCATCACGCTTTCGATCGCGTGCTCGATGCTGTCCGGAAGCTTCGCGCCCGCCTCCGAGAAGAATTTGATCCCGTTGTCGTCGAAAGGGTTGTGCGATGCGCTGATCACGATGCCGGCGGAAAGGCGCAGCGCTCGCGTGAGGTACGCGACCGCCGGCGTGGGCAGCGGCCCGGACAGATAGACGTCGACCCCCGCGGCGGACAGCCCCGATTCCAGGGCCGCTTCCAGCAGATAGCCGGAGATGCGCGTGTCCTTGCCGATCAGCACGCCGGGCCGGACGCCGTCGCGCGCCGTATCGGCGGCGAGCACCAGGCCCGCGGCCCAGCCGAGCTTGAGGACGAGCTCGGGCGTGATCGGGGCTTCGCCCACACGCCCGCGAATGCCATCGGTGCCGAAATAACGTCGCGTCATCGGTTCAACCAGATTCGATTTCATCAAGCTCCACGTTCGACGGCGTCCCACACCTTCAATGCGTCGACCGTGGCACGCACGTCGTGCACGCGAACGATGGCCGCGCCGCGCGCGACCGCGCTCAACGCGGCTGCGAGACTCGCGGGCATCCGCTCGTCGACGCTTCGTCCCGTGATCTGCCCAAGTGAGGCTTTGCGCGACAGGCCGGCGACCACCGGATAGCCCGTCGCCGCGAGCGTCCCGAGCGAGCGCAACAGTGCAAGATTATGCGCCAGCGTCTTGCCGAAGCCAAAGCCTGGATCGAGCGCGATGCGCTCGCGCGCAATGCCCGCGTCGACGCATGCCGTGGCGCGCATCACGAGAAAGTCGCGGACTTCGGCCACCACGTCGGCGTAGGACGGCGCCGCCTGCATCGTCTGCGGCTCCCGCTGCATGTGCATGAGGCACACTCCGACGTCGGCGCCGGCGCAGGCTTCGATCGCGCCCGGCGCCGTCAAGGCGCCAATGTCGTTGATCATCGCCGCCCCGGCCGCCGCGGCCGCGCGCATCACCGCGGGCTTGCGCGTGTCGACCGCGATCGCGATGCCTTCGGCCGCAAGGGTCGCGACGAGCGGCAAGACTCGCGCGAGCTCATCCTCTTCGGCAACGGGAAAGGCTCCCGGCCGCGACGATTCGCCGCCGATGTCGATCAGGTCGGCGCCGTCGTCGCGCATCTGCCGCGCGTGGGTCAGCGCGCGTTCCGGATCCAGGTAACGCCCGCCGTCGGAAAAGGAGTCCGGCGTGACGTTCAGGATGCCCATCACGAGCGGGCGCGTAAGATCGAACGCGAAGCGCCCGCAACGAAACACCGGAGCAGGCTTCGCAGCATGCTCCGGCATCACGGACACAACGGGATCAGGCGGGGGTGGCCGACGGCGCTGCGCCCGCGCCAGGGGCCGCTCCGGTCGGCGCCGACCCGGCACCCGGCCTGCGACGGCTTCGGCGGCCGCGGCGGCCGGTCGTGCATGATGTCGTCGATCTGGTCGGCGTCGATCGTCTCGAGCTCGAGCAGAGCGGCGGCCATTGCCTCGACCTTGCCGCGATTCTCCTCGAGCAGCTTCCGCGCGACCGCATACTGCTGGTCGATGATCTTGCGGATCTCGCCGTCGACCTTGCGCATCGTTTCTTCCGACATGTTCACCGTGCGCGTGATGGACCGGCCGAGGAAGACTTCGCCCTCGTTCTCGCCGTAGACCATCGGGCCCATGAGGTCGGACATGCCGTAGCGCGTGACCATGTCACGGGCGATGTGCGTCGCGCGCTCGAAGTCGTTCGACGCGCCGGTGGTCATCTGGTTCATGAAGATCTCTTCGGAGATCCGCCCGCCGAACAACACGGCGATCACGTTCAGCATATGCTCGCGGTCCATGCTGTAGCGGTCCTGCTCCGGCAGCTGCATGGTGACGCCCAGCGCGCGGCCGCGCGGGATGATCGTGACCTTGTGCACGGGATCGGTCTTGGGCAGGAGCCGCGCGACAATCGCGTGGCCCGACTCGTGATACGCGGTGTTGCGCCGCTCGGCCTCGGGCATGACCATCGAGCGCCGCTCGGCGCCCATCACGATCTTGTCCTTGGCCATCTCGAAGTCGTCCATGTCGACGAGGCGCTTGTTCTTCCGGGCGGCGAAGAGCGCCGCTTCGTTGACGAGATTGGCGAGATCGGCGCCGGAGAATCCCGGTGTGCCGCGCGCGATGATCTCGGCCTTCACGTCGGTGGCCATCGGCACCTTGCGCATGTGGACGAGGAGGATCTGCTCGCGGCCGCGGATGTCGGGCAACGGCACGACCACCTGGCGGTCGAAGCGGCCCGGCCGCATCAGCGCGGGGTCGAGGACGTCGGGCCGGTTGGTCGCGGCGATCACGATGACGCCCGCATTGCCTTCGAAGCCGTCCATCTCGACCAGCAGCTGGTTCAGCGTCTGCTCGCGCTCGTCGTTGCCGCCGCCGAGACCCGCGCCGCGCTGGCGTCCCACGGCGTCGATTTCGTCGATGAACACGATGCAGGGCGCGTTCTTCTTCGCCTGCTCGAACATGTCGCGCACGCGCGCCGCGCCGACACCGACGAACATTTCGACGAAATCGGAGCCCGAGATCGAGAAGAACGGCACCTTGGCCTCGCCTGCGATCGCCTTGGCGAGCAGCGTCTTGCCGGTGCCCGGAGAGCCGACCATCAGCACGCCGCGCGGGATTCGGCCGCCGAGCTTCTGGAACTTGGACGGATCGCGGAGGAATTCGACGATCTCGCTCGACTTCCTCCTTCGCCTCGTCGCAGCCGGCGACGTCGGCGAAGGTGACCGTGTTGTTCGATTCGTCGAGGATCTTGCGCCTTGCTCTTGCCGAACGAGAAGGCGCCGCCGCGCCCGCCGCCTTGCATCTGCCGCATGAAGAAGATCCACACGCCGATCAGGAGCAGCATCGGGAACCACGAGATGAAGATCTGCGCGAGGAAGCTCTGCTCCTCCTCGGGCTTGGCCTCGACCTTGACGCCGAACTTGACGAGGTCGCCGACCATCCAGATGTCGCCCGGGCTGTAGGTGACGAACCGCTTCTTGTCGGCCGACATCCACTTGATCGTGCGTCCCTCGACCGTGGCCGATTCGACGCTGCCGGCTCTTCGCCCGGTCCATGAATTCCGAATAGGGGACCGAGTCCTTCGGTCCCTGGCGTGCGTCGAATTGCTTGACGACCGTCAGAACGACCAAGCCGATCACGAGCCAGATGCCGACATTCTTGAGCAGGTTGTTCAATGGTGCTCCTCACGGCGATTTTCCGGGTTGCCGCCGCACCCTCGTACATGCTTCCGTCGCCATCGCCCGTTCGGATACGGCGGCGGGATTTCGATTCTAACCTTTCGCCGGGATACCAGCGAGTTTCATGCCAGTCGCATGTCTCCCTTTGGCGACAACACGGCTCCCGGGACACAGCCTGGGACTTTGAGGCCCTTGGCGACGACATAGACCTCGCGACTTCGGTCCCGCGAGGCCTGCGGTTTGCGCACATAGACCTTGGCGAACCGTTCCTCCATCGCGCGCCGCAACGCCATGAACCCCTCGCCCTGAAACGCTTTGACGACGAGATCGCCGCCGGGTTGCAGCCACGCCATCGCAAATTCGAGCGCGAGCTCGCCGAGGTGCACCGACGCGCGCCTGGTCCGCCGCTTCCACGCCCGAGAGATTGGGGGACAGGTCCGAAACCACAAGGTCCAGCTTGTGCCCGCCGAGCGCACTTTCCAGCTTTTTGAGGCCGTCCTCCTCGCGAAAGTCGGCCTGGACGAAAGTCACGCCGGCAATGGGCGCCATCGGCAGCGAGATCGATCGCGACGATGGAAGCCTTCGGCCCCGCCCGCTCGCGCAGCACCTGGGTCCAGCTGCCCGGCGCGGCGCCAAGGTCGACGATTCTCATTCCCGGGCGGATCAGCTTGTCTTTGTCGGCCAATTCCATCAGCTTGAATGCGGCGCGAGACCGGTAGCCGAGCCGCTCGGCCTCCTTGACCCAGTGGTCGTGGACGTGCTCCTGCATCCACGCCTTGGAGAACTTGTGCTTTTTTGCATTCGGATTTAGCGGCATTGGCATCGGGGTCAGATTCGAAACTGGCATTCGCGCCATGATTGTCCAGATGCGAAACATTCGCAAAGCTCCGGTCTGCCGGTAATGTATTCCTGCGGCTAAGGCTAAAACTGCCGCTGAAGTGGCGTACGGCGTTTCAGAGCGCCGAGCGGTCCATTACGTATGTTTTTTGTTCTGTAAACAACACTGTAGCCTGCAACAAATTGATTGACCCGCGCACAAACGGTGACAAGATTACATTCGAATAGCGGCGATTGCGCCGCGGCAATGCGAAACGTGAAACTGCAATAGCCGGACCCGAGGGTCCGAAAGGGCAAACCAAAGTTTAGCGTGCGCCTTGAAGTGGCGCGAACTCTCAGGAGGAAACAGCGGCTGCCTTGGATCGTCGCGCACCTTTCGTATCTGTGCCCGATGGACCTGCGGGGTCGCCATATCCGTCGAGTAAAATGACGCAATGCGAACCCTAACACCCGCGGAGCGTCGTGCCTTGCGCGCGAAAGCGCATCCGCTGCATCCGTTCGTCAGCATCGGCCATCACGGGCTCACCCGGCCGTGCTGCACGAAATCGACACCAACCTGCTGGCCCACGAGCTGATCAAGATCCGCGTGTTCAGCGACGACCGAGGCGGGCGCGAGGCGTTGCTCGTCCGGATTTGCGACCACGTCGACGCGGCGCCCGTGCAGCACCTAGGCAAGATCCTCACGATATGGCGGCCCGCACCCATGCCGCTGCCCGGACCCGTCGCGCCGCGATCCGATCGTCGGAGCCGGGCAAGAGCGCCGAAGGCGGCGGGAAAGGCCGCGGGCCGGAAACCCACGGGCAATCAGGGGACGGTCGTCGCTCGAGGGAAGCGGGCGCCGCGTCGCGGGCCGAGCGTGGTGGAGGGCGTTCCGCCTGCGCGGCGCACCCCGCGGGGCAGCGCGCGCGGCCCCGCCACGAAGCCATCGTCGAAGCGGCCGCCGCCGCCGCACGGCAAGTCCGCGTCGAGCCGCGTGGGGGCCTCCGGGGCGCGTCGCCGCCGCAAGGCGCGCTGATACAGCGGCGCGGGCCGCGGCCGGCCTTTCCCCGAAGTCCGAGTGGGTACCGAGGACGGCGGGTAAGTCCGGAGTCGCCAGACGGCTGAGTCGGCCAGGCGGATTTATCGACGGAGTCCGCCGGGCCGACCTCAGCGGTAACGGACCGCCAGGATTTCGTATTTGCGCACGCCGCCCGGCGCATGCACCTCGGCGGTGTCGCCCTCGACCTTGCCGATCAGCGCCCGGGCGATGGGTGAACTCACCGAAATCTTGCCGTGTTTCAGGTCGGCCTCGTCGTCGCCCACGATCTGGTAGGTTACCGGTTCGCCCGTCCCGTTGTCGGTGAGCTCGACGGTGGCGCCGAACACGACGCGGCCGTCGGCATCGATTTCGGCCGGATTGATCACCTGCGCGTGCGCAAGCCGCCGCTCGACTTCCGCTATCCGGCCTTCGATGAAACCCTGCCGTTCCTTCGCCGCGTCGTAGTCAGCGTTTTCGGCGAGATCCCCGTGCGAGCGGGCCTCTGCAATCGCCGCGATCACCGCCGGCCGGTCGATCGTCTTCAGGCGTTTCAATTCGGCCTTGAGGCGCGTCGCGCCCTCGACTGTCATCGGGACTTTATTGGTCATGTAAGGACACCTGGAAACGTCGCTTGCGGGAAAGGCGGCTCGCTTGCAGCCGCACACGGTGAGCGGGGGAGCCGTTCATCTCAGTGCAACCGCTTGTGCAGCGCCTGGATCGCGTACGGGACGAGCTCGCGCATGCCCGCACACCGAGCGCCGCGGCGCGCGCGCCCGCCAGCGTAGTGTAGGTCGGGATTTCGTCGGTCAGCGCCTCGCGCCGGATCTGCGTAGCTGTCCTGGATCGCCGAGCGCTTCTCCTGCACCGTGTTGACGACAAGCGCGATCTCGTCGTTCTTCATCATGTCGACGATGTGCGGCTGGCCCTCGTGCACCTTGTTGACCGGCGTCACGGCCACGCCTGCGGCGGCGAGCGCGGCGGCGGTGCCGCGCGTGGCGACAATGGAGAAGCCGAGTCCCGCCAGGAGCTTCGCCACTTCGATCGCGCGCGGCTTGTCGGCGTCACGCACGCTGATGAAGACCTTGCCCTCCGCCGGCAGCCTGACGCCCGCGGCGAGCTGCGATTTCAGGAACGCCTCCGCGAACGTCTCGCCGACGCCCATCACCTCGCCCGTCGACTTCATCTCCGGACCGAGGATCGTGTCGACGCCGCGAAACTTGATGAAGGGAAAGACCGCTTCCTTGACCGAAAAGTACGGCGGGACGACCTCACCGGCGATGCCCTGCGCCGCGAGCGTCTGCCCGACCATGCAGCGGGCGGCGATCTTCGCGAGCGGCCGGCCGGTCGCCTTCGACACGAACGGCACGGTGCGCGAGGCGCGCGGATTGACCTCGAGCACATAGATCGAGGCCCTCCTGGATCGCGAACTGGACGTTCATCAGCCCGACGACGGAAAGCCCGCGCGCCATCGCCGCGGTCTGCCGGCGCAGCTCCTCCTGCGTCGGCCTCCGACAGCGAGTACGGCGGCAGCGAGCACGCGGAGTCGCCCGAATGCACGCCCGCCTGCTCGATGTGCTCCATGATGCCGCCGATCACGACGTTCTCGCCGTCGCAGAGCGCATCGACGTCGACCTCGATCGCGTCGTTGAGAAAACGGTCCAGGAGCACCGGCGAATCGTTCGACACCTTGACCGCCTCGCGCATGTAGCGCTCGAGATCGCGGCGGTCGTGGACGACCTCCATCGCACGCCCCCCGAGCACGTACGACGGCCGCACGACGAGCGGATAGCCGATCTCGTCGGCGGCGCCGATCGCCGCGGCTTCGGTGCGCGCGGTGCGATTCGGCGGCTGGCGGAGCTGCAAACGGTGCAGCATCTGCTGGAAGCGCTCGCGGTCCTCCGCCATGTCGATCATGTCGGGCGACGTGCCGATGATGGGAACGCCGTTCTTCGCGAGATCGCGCGCGAGCTTCAACGGCGTCTGGCCGCCGTACTGGACGATGACGCCGAAGGGCTTCTCCACATGAACGATCTCGAGCACGTCTTCGAGCGTGAGCGGCTCGAAATAAAGCCGGTCGGAGGTGTCGTAGTCGGTCGACACCGTCTCCGGATTGCAGTTGATCATGATCGTCTCGTAACCGTCTTCGCGCAACGCCATCGCCGCGTGCACACAGCAGTAGTCGAACTCGATCCCCTGCCCGATCCGGTTGGGCCCGCCGCCCAGGACGATCACCTTCTTCCGGTTGGTCGGCGCGGCTTCGCATTCCTCTTCATAGGTCGAATACAGGTACGCGGTCTGCGTTGCAAACTCGGCCGCGCAGGTGTCGACGCGCTTGTAGACCGGGCGCAGCCCGAACTCATGCCGCCGCGCCCGCACGGCGCCCTCGTCGACCTTGAGGAGGTGCGCGATCCGCCGATCGGCGAAGCCCATGCGCTTCAGCGCGCGCAGGTCGTCGCGCGACAATTCCGCGAGCGAGTGCTGTTCCAGCCGCAGCTCGACGTCGACGATCTCCTTGATCTGCGCCAGGAACCAGGGATCGATCTTCGTGTGCCGGTGAATCTCCTCGATCGACATCCCGACGCCGAACGCGTCGGCGACGTACCACAGCCGCTCGGCGCGGGGGTACGCGAGCTCGTCGCCGATCTTGTCCGGATCGACGGTCTTGAGATTGAAGCCGTCGACGCCGGTCTCGAGCCCGCGCAGCGCCTTCTGCAGCGACTCCTGGAACGTGCGCCCGATCGCCATCACCTCGCCGACGGACTTCATCTGCGTGGTGAGCCGGTCGTCGGCCTGCTTGAATTTCTCGAAGGCGAACCGGGGCACCTTCGTGACGACGTAGTCGATCGTGGGCTCGAAGGAGGCCGGCATGGGTTTTCCGTTCTGGCCGACCGCGATGTCGTTCGAAAGCTCGTCCAGCGTGTAGCCGACCGCGAGCTTGGCCGCGACCTTGGCAATCGGGAAACCGGTGGCCTTCGACGCCAGCGCCGAGCTGCGCGAGACGCGCGGATTCATCTCGATGACGATCATGCGGCCGTCGGCGGGGTCGATCGCGAACTGCACGTTCGAGCCGCCGGTGTCCACGCCCACTTCGCGCAGGACGGCGATCGACGCGTCGCGCATGATCTCGTATTCCTTGTCGGTCAGCGTTTGCGCCGGCGCGACGGTGATCGAGTCGCCCGTGTGCACGCCCATCGGGTCGAGATTCTCGATCGAGCAGACGATGATGCAGTTGTCCTTGCGGTCGCGCACCACCTCCATCTCGAACTCTTTCCAGCCCAGGAGCGACTCCTCGATCAGGAGCTCGTGCGTGGGCGAGAGCGCGAGGCCGCGCTTGCACATCTCGACGAATTCGTCCTTGTTGTACGCGATGCCGCCGCCGGTGCCGCCCAGCGTGAACGACGGGCGGATCACGGCCGGAAAGCCGATGTCCTGCTGCACGGCAAGGGCCTGGTCGAGATTGTGGGCGATGCCCGAACGCGCGGAACCGAGTCCGATGCGAGTCATCGCCGCCTTGAACTTCTCGCGGTCCTCGGCCTTGTCGATCGCCTTCTTCGTCGCGCCGATGAGCTCGACGTCGAAGCGGGTGAGGATGCCCTCGCGCGCGAGGTCGAGCGCGCAATTCAACGCGGTCTGCCCGCCCATCGTGGGCAGCAGCGCATCGGGACGCTCGCGCTCGATGATCTTGGCGATCATCGGCCACGTGATCGGCTCGATGTAGGTGACATCCGCCATCTCCGGGTCGGTCATGATCGTCGCCGGATTCGAGTTCACCAGGATGATCCGGTAGCCCTCCTCGCGCAGCGCCTTGCACGCCTGCGCGCCCGAGTAGTCGAACTCGCACGCCTGCCCGATGATGATCGGGCCGGCGCCGATGATCATGATCGACTCTATGTCGGTGCGCTTCGGCATCTCAGTTCATCTCAGAGCCATCTCAGTGCCCGCCCGGCCGCCCGAAGCGCACTGACTGCCCCCTCTGGGGCAGCGAACACCAGCCGAAGGCCGCAGGACAGCCGAAGGCTGGTCCCGCGCAGCGGGATGCGGCGAAGCCGCACACAGTGAGCGTGGGGTCGTTCATCTCTACTTCCGTTCCATCATCCGCAGGAAGCGGTCGAAGAGATAGCCGAGGTCGTGCGGGCCGGGGCTCGCTTCCGGGTGCCCCTGGAATCCGAATGCCGGACGGTCGGTGCGGGCGATGCCCTGCAGGCTGCCGTCGAACAGCGAAACGTGCGTGATCCGCGTGTTCGAGCGCAGCGTCGCGGCATCGACGGCGAAACCGTGGTTCTGGCTCGTGATGAGCACCTGCCCCGTGTCGCGGTCCTGCACCGGATGGTTCGCGCCGTGATGGCCGAATTTCATCTTCACCGTCCGCGCGCCCGACGCCAGCGCCAGCAGTTGATGGCCGAGGCAGATGCCGAACGTCGGCAGGCCGGAGTCGACGATCCTCGCGATCGCGCGGATCGCGTAAGCACAAGGCTCCGGGTCCCCCGGACCGTTCGACAGGAAGACCCCGTCGGGTGCCAGCGCGAGCGCGGCTTCCGCGGTGGTTTCGGCGGGCACCACCGTCAGGCGGCATCCGCGCTCGACCAGCAGCCGCAGGATGTTGTGCTTGATGCCGAAGTCGTAGGCGACGACGTGAAAGCGCGAGGTGCCCGGCGTCCGGAATCCCGCGCCCAGCGCCCAGGCGCCGGAGCTCCAATCGTAGGCCGCCGTGCAGCTCACCACTTTCGCGAGATCTAGTCCCGTCATCGCCGGTGCCGCCCTCGCCCGTGCGACGGCGTGCTCGACCCCTGCATCGCCCACGGTGGCGCCCGCCAGAATGCAACCGTTCTGCGCGCCCTTCTCGCGCAGCAATCGGGTGAGCTTCCGCGTGTCGAGGTCGGCGATTCCGACGATGTTGTGGTCCGCGAGATACGCGCCGAGATCGCCGGCCGAACGGAAATTCGACGCCTGCCGCGGCAGGTCGCGAATGACGAGCCCGGCCGCGAACGGGCGCCGCGATTCGACGTCCTCCGCATTGACGCCGACGTTGCCGATGTGCGGATAGGTGAGCGTGACGATCTGCCCCGCATAACTGGGGTCCGTCAGGATTTCCTGATAGCCGGTCATCGCGGTGTTGAAGACGACTTCGCCGACCGACGCGCCCTGCGCGCCGATCGCCCGGCCGCGAAATACCGTGCCGTCGGCCAGCGCCAGAACGGCCGGCGCCGTGGCAGGAAACAGCGCAGGACGGACGGCGGCGGCAGTCGGAGAGGTGGGCATGGTGATAGGGCGATCGGCTCTGGCAGGAGATGCCCAGGGGGTTCGCGGGATCCGGACGTGCGAAGCGGGAACGCCAGCGTCACCCGCAGCCGTTCCCGCTTCAAAGCACTTGATTATACCGGGCAGGGGACGGCGTTACAACCGCGCAGCGGACGTCGCGGAGTCAGGAGTCAGTACGCCGCCGAAAAGCCGCCGTCGACGTAGAGCACATGGCCGGTCACATAGTCCGCCGCGGATGACGCCAGGAACACCGCCGCGCCGGCAATCTCTGGAGGATCGCCCCATCGTCCGGCCGGCGTGCGGCGCGCGACCCAGGCCGAGAACTCCGGGTCGTTGATGAGCGGTGCGTTCATCTCGGTCTTGAAAAATCCCGGCGAGATGCCGTTCACCTGAATGTTCGACGGCGCAAGCTCCACGGCGAGCGCGCGCGTCAGCATGCGGAGCGCGCCTTTGCTGGCCGCATAGGGAACGATGTTGGGCCGTCCCAGGTCGGCCGCGAGCGAGCACACATTGACGATCTTGCCGCGCCGGCGCGCCTTCATGGCCGGCAACAGCGCGCGCGTGACCAGAAACGGGCCGTCGAGATTCGCCGCCATCAGCGCCCGCCACTCGTCCGGCGTGAACTGCTCCAGCGGCTTCCTCTGATTCATCGCGGCGTTGTTGACGAGAATGTCGATGGGACCCATGCGTTCCTCGACGCTCGCGATGCCAGCCGCGACGGCGACGGCGTCGGTCACGTCGAAGGGCGCTTCGGCGGCGACGATGCTTTCCGCCGCCAGCGCTTCCGCCGCGCTCGCGAGCTTGTCGCGGTTACGGCCGTTCAGCACGACGTGCGAGCCGGCGCGTCCGAGGCCGCGGGCAATCGCCAAGCCCAGCCCGGATCCGCCGCCCGTGACGAGCGCGCGCGTCCCTGAGAGATCGAAGGGATTCGCGGTCGCCAAAGTCTGCTTCAGTGCGCGCACGGCCAAGCGTGGGGGCCGTTCCAGTGCGCGCACGGCCGCCCGAAGCGCACTGTGCGCCCCCTCGGGGGGCAGCGAACGAAGTGAGCGTGGGGGCCGTTCATTTCAGCCCCAGAACGTCCCGCATGTCGGACAGACCGGTGGCGCCGGCGGCACGGCGCGCGGCGACATAATGCGCGGCGCGCAGCGCGCCGGCGGCGAAGTTCTGCCGCGACGTTGCCTTGTGCGCGAGCTCGACCCGCTCGCCGGCGCCGGCGAAGATCACGGTGTGCTCGCCTACGACATCCCCACCCCGCAGGGCGGCGAAGCCGATCGTGCCTTCCTTGCGCGCGCCAGTCGCACCTTGGCGCGCCATGACGCCGCATTCGGCGAGCTCCCGCCCGGCGCCTCGCGCCGCCGCCTCGCCGAGACCGAGCGCGGTGCCGGACGGCGCATCGACCTTGTGCCGATGATGCATCTCGACGATCTCGATGTCGTACGCGGGACCAAGCTGCCGTGCGGCGGATTCGACGAGAGCGAGGAGCACATTGACGCCGACGCTCATGTTCGGCGCGAAGACGACGGGTACCTTCCGCGCGTACCCGGCGAGCTCGGCCTTCTGCGCCTCGGAGAAGCCCGTCGTGCCCACGACGGCGCCGGTGCCGTGCCGCGCGCACAGCGCGAGATGGGCGAGACTGCCCTCGGGCCGAGTGAAATCGATCATCACGTCGGCGACTCGCGCCGCGGCATCGGCATCGGCGCCGACCGTCACGCCGGTCGCGCGTCCGAACCGCTCGCCGGCGTCGCGGCCCACGACGGAGCTCTGCGCGACGTCGACAGCGGCAATGAGCGAGCTGCCGGAATCCGCCAGGACGGCTTCGATCAGCGCCTGGCCCATCTTGCCGCCCGCCCCCGCGATGGCGATTCGCACCGCCGGCGTCATTTGGTCTTGAAGACGTCGAGGAGCTGTTCCCACCACGAGCGCGGGTCGGACCACGCGCCCTCGCCGGCGGTGATCGCCGCCGCCGACTTGTTGAGCTCGGCGATCGAGATCGGCATTTCATCGCCCTCCCACCGCGCGAGCTTGTCGTCGACGAAATAGACGGTGAACGTCCGGTGCTCGCGGACGACACCCTGCCGCGTGAACTCGTAGATGTAGTCCCACCGGTTATCACGAAAGACGCTGACGACGAGCGGGGTGCCGAGCTGCTGCCGCACCTGGGTCTTGGTCTGGCCGACCTTGAGCTTGTCCACCATGTCCTGGGACAGGTAGTTGCCCTGGTTGATGTCGAGCATGTACACGCCCCACGTGCGCAGCGTCGGCATGTAGGTGTCGATCGTCTGGCAGCCAGCGGTGAGGAGCGCAAAGGCGGCGATCACGGCGGCGCCGGGGAGGCGGCCCGATGGGCCGGAAGTCGGGGGGATCAACGCGCTTGCCTGTGAATGTGGCGGGTAATTGGCTATTATAGCCGTGGCTCGGCGCGGCTGAATTCCCGCGTACCGTGCGGCGCGCCCCGCCCCTCCTCCGTCTCAGGCCCAAGCCCCGTGCCGCCGACCAACGTGCACTCGCCCAAAGACCTCAAAAACGCCGGCCTCAAGGCCACGGTGCCGAGGCTGAAGATCATCGGCCTCTTCGAGTCGTCGAAGGTGCGGCACCTCACGGCCGAGGACGTCTATCGGAAGCTCCTGGCGGACGGGCCCGACATCGGCCTCGCCACGGTTTACCGGGTGCTGACCCAGTTCGAGCAGGCCGGCCTTCTCATCCGCCATCATTTCGACTCCGGCAAGGCGGTGTTCGAATTGAACGAGGGCCATCATCACGACCACCTCGTCTGCTTGAAGTGCGGCCGCGTCGAGGAGTTCTACGACGCCGCTATCGAAAAGCGGCAGAATGCGGTCGCGCGCGAACGCGGCTTCGAGATTTCGGGACACGCGCTCTACCTCTACGCCGAATGCGTGAAGCCGCGCTGTCCGTACCGCAAAGGGACGAAGACCGACTAGTCAATGTCGGTCGCGACCGTCCTGTCCGCGGCGACGTCCCGGCGGTTGAAGTGGGCGAAACGAAAACCGAGCAGCCACAGGGCCCCGAAATAGGCGCCCGCGCCGGCTGCGCATACCCCGGCCAGCCGGCCCACTTTCTCCCAGAGCGTCGCGCCGAGCCAGAACGACGCCGGGCCGCCGAGCCAGAGCAGCACCGCGGCGAGCGCGAACAACGCGACGACGAGCTTCGCGACGAACAGCGGCCAGCCCGCGACGGGCAGGTAGATGCCGCGTTTGCGCAGGAACCAGAAGAGGAGTCCCGCGTTGAAGCAGGCGCCGATCGACGTCGACAGCGTCAGGCCGGCGTGCCCGATCCGATACATCAGGATCAGCGCCAGCGACTGCGAGACGAGCACCGTCGCGAACGCGATCTTCACCGGCGTGGCCATCGCCTGGCGCGCGTAGAAACCCGGCGCGAGGATCTTCACCACGACAAGACCGAGGAGGCCAACGCTGTAGCCGAGCAATGCCTCGCGCGTTTGCACTACGTCGTTGACCGAAAAGCGACCGTATTGGTAGAGGGTCGACACCAGCGGGATCGCCAGCACCCAGAGCGCGACGGCTGCCGGCAGCGCCAGCATGAACGCAAGCCGCAGCCCCCAGTCCAGCAGCGCCGAGTAGTGGTCGGCCTCGGCGTCGGCGTGCAATTTCGCGAGCGACGGCAAGAGCACCGTGCCGAGCGCGACTCCGAGGAGCGCGCTCGGAAACTCCATCAGCCGGTCGGCATAGGTGATCCACGAAATGCGGCCGTCGCCTAACGCGGCGGCGAGTTGCGTGTTGATGAGCGCCGAGATCTGCGCCGCCGACACGCCGATCACCGCCGGCCCCATCGCCAGGAGCACGCGGCGCACGCCTTCGTCGCGCCAGTCGAAGCGCGGCCGACCCAGCATCCCGATTCTCGCCAAAGGTCGAATCTGCAGCGCGAGCTGTGCGATGCCGCCGACAAGCACACCCCACGCCAGCGCCTTGATCGGTGGATCGCAATAAGGCGCGAGAAACAGCGCCGCGCCGATGATCGAGACGTTGAGCAGGACCGGGGTGAACGCGGGAATCGCGAACTGCCGGTAGACGTTGAGCACGCCGCCCGCAAGCGACACCAGCGACACGAAAAGGAGATAGGGGAAGACGATACGGATCATTTGCGCGGTCAGTTCGACCTTGCCCGGCGTATGCGCGAATCCCGACGCGAGCGCATAGACGAGCCAGGGCGCGGCCAGTACGCCGATGGCCGTCAGCGCAAGGAGCACCAGCGCGAGGAGCGTGCCCACGCGACCGACCAGCGCGCGCGTCTCGTCGTCCCCGCGGTGCCGGCGGTATTCGGCGAAAATCGGGACGAAGGCCTGCGAGAAGGCGCCCTCTGCAAACAGCCGGCGCAGGATGTTGGGCAGGCGGAACGCCGCCTCGAACGCGTCCATCTGCACTCCGGCGCCGAACGCCGCGGCCTTCAGGCTTTCGCGGGCGAGTCCCGTGACCCGCGACAGGAGCGTCATCCCGCTCACCGTCGACAACGCCCGGAACAGGTTCAAGGCTTGCTCCGGCACGGCATCGAAAACCTCGTGGCGCGCAGTCCAGCGGCAAGGCGGACCAGCGCGGAAGTTGGGGCGGAGGCGAACATTGGGAGGACCCGGCGGACGGACGTGCAACGGCCGGCGCCGTTGCACGGGGTGCAGTAAGCTGCTATTATGCTTGGTCTTTTTCGGCTACTCCAGATCGCAAAGGAATTTCGACTCATGGCGAACAGCGCCCAAGCAAGGAAGCGCGCCCGGCAAGCGGCGCAAACCAACAAGCACAACGCGAGCTTGCGGTCGTCGCTGCGAACGGCCGTGAAACAGGTCCGCAAGGCGATCGAGGGTGGCGACAAGGCTGCGGCAATGGAAAAGTTGAAGTCATCGCAAGCGGTGATCGATCGCATCGCGGACAAGAAAATCGTCCACAAGAACCTGGCGTCGCGGACGAAGTCGCGGCTTTCGCATGCGATCAAGGCCATGGCCTGACCGTCAAGCTGCGACCGCGGCCCAAGGGCGTCCCATGACGCCCTTTTTTGTTACTGTAGGCGACAACCGTGCGGTGGAATCGGAACGAGGGCAGGCCAATGGCCTGCGACTTCAGCCCCTTTCGACCGGCCTGCGCCCACGTAGCGACGGGACGGCCCGGGCGAGAATGGCCTTGTCGCCATCATGGGCACGGCAATTGCTTTGTACGCTGCATTGCCCCGTCGCGGCGAGGCGACGCTTGCGCTTCGGCAAGATTCGCCAACGTCACGACGCGACGGCATGTGCCTTCCCAGACTATTGTGCCGACCATGCCTACCGCGCTTCATGCTGCCGCCGGGCCTTCGAACCCGGCGCCGCGGGCTATCGAATGGCGTGTAACCACTGCCGCTACACGGCCGGGCTCGCCGCTGGGCGGCGGCTGGTCGGGGTTTGCCGCCCGTGCCTTCCGTGCCGCCGCAACCGTGTGCCTTGCGCTCTGCGCGCTGATCGCGGCCGCGGCGCCCGCGAACGCGGTGGACTCGGCGTATGCCCAAGCGCGGGAGATCGAGAGGCACCTGTCCGGATATCCGAAGCGCGCGCAGGAGGAACTGGCGGCGCTCCTTGCGCGTGCCGACGCCTCGGCGGGGACAGAGCGCCGTTATGTGTACGCGCTCTACGCTCAGGCGATCGTCGCCTCGGGCAAACACGCGGAGGCGTTGGCGCTCGCCGATCGTCTCGAGCAGGAAGCGCGCGATCCGTCGGACAAGCCCATGCTCGCTGTCGCCCAACTCATCCGGGCAACGGCGGAATGGAAGGCCGGCGACGCCGCCAAGGCGAACGCTTTCGCCAAAGGCGCCCAGGTGCTATTGCAGGGCACGCCCGACGTCTATCTCTCGTACTGGGCCGCGATGTCGATCGGCGTCACGGCTCGGAGCCGCGGTCAACTCGAGGAATCGCTCGACGCGCTGCAGGACGCACTATCGCGGGCCGAGCGTGTCGATAATCCGTTCCGCCGGTCCGAGGCGCTCTACCAGCTGTCCAACCTGTATCTCCAGCTGAAACAGCCGCAGAGCGCGCTGGACGCGAGCCTTTCGGCCTACCACTTCGGCGAGTCCGCGGGAAGCACGCCGGCGATGGTGAAGGCGCGCATGGCCGAATCGGCCGCGCTCGAGATACTCGGGGAGCCGGCGCGGGAGCTCGAGGCGATGGAAGACGCCCTCGCCCTCGCCCGCAAATCGAAATCGGAGGTGGGCGAGGGCCTCGCGCTCATCAACCTCGCGGACATCCAGCTGCGGCGCAAGGAATTCGGCGAGGCGCTGGCCCTTTCGCGCCGATCGCTCTCGCTTGCGGCCGAATACAACAACGTCGGCTACATCGCGACCAGCAAGGCGAACATCGGATTTGCGTTGTTCGGCCTCGGCCGCGCGAGCGAAGGCAAGCGTTATGCGGACGAGGCGCTCGCGGAATACGAACGCACCGGCGCCACGGCAGAAATCGCGTCGCTCCTGGGCGAATACGGCCACTATCTCGAGAAAGCCGGGGACTACCGGACGGCGCTCGCGTTTTTCCACCGCGAGCGAAAGCTCTACGAGGAAATGGCAGGTGCGGCGCACCAGAGGTCGGTGCTCGAGATGCAGGAGAAATACGAATCCGACAAGAGGCGGCGTGAAATCGAGTTGCTCAATCGCCAAAACGCGCTCAACTCGGCGGAGCTCGAAAACCAGGCCTTGCGCGAGCGCGTCTGGTGGCTGTTCGCCGGCGTGGTCGCGATCGCGCTCATCGTCACGGGCGTCTACTACCGCAGGCTTCGCGTCAACAACGGACTCCTGGCGCAGAGGAACCGCGAATTGAGCGTGCGCAGCAGCCGCGACCCGCTCACCGCGCTCTACAACCGGCGCTATTTCCAGGAATTCATGCGCGACGCGCCGCCCTCGCAGTCCGAGCGCCGGCGCCACGGCGAGCCGGAAAAGCCGATCCACGCGCTGCTTCTCATCGACATCGATCTGTTCAAGCAGACCAACGACCGGTATGGCCACGCGGCCGGTGACGCGGTCCTGGTCGCCGTCGCCCGCCGGTTGCGCGAGACGCTGCGGGAAACGGACATGATCGTGCGCTGGGGCGGCGAGGAGTTTCTCGTCTTCGTGCCGGCGACCAGCGCCGACAAGCTGGACGAGATCGCGGCGCGCATCATGGCGACCATCGGCAGGGAGCCGATCGACTACAAGGGCGATTCCATCCGGGTGACCGCATCCATCGGCTACGCGCCGATGCCGCTGCCGCCGGAGAACATCCAACTGCCCTGGGAGCGCGCGGTCGGCCTCGTCGACATGGCGCTCTATATGGCCAAGCTCCACGGGCGCAACTGCGCCTACGGCATCCGCCGCCTGCGCCGCAGCGACGACGAGGCGATGTCCAGGATCGAACGCAATCTGGAGTCGGCCTGGGCGAACGGCATGGTCGAAATGCACCTCGAGCCCGGCCCCGTTATCGACACCGGCGAGGTCGCGGGCGCGCCATTCCCGTCCGCTCCCGTCCTGCATGACGGCATCGCAAGCGACGGCGAACGGCGGGTAGCGTAGAAGTCTTCAATTCCGCGCGGCGCGCGCCCGCGGTGTTCCCGGTGCAGTGGACGACGGGGCGGATTCGACCGGCCCGACGCATGATAGAGTCTCGGTTCGACACGATGGTGCGTTGTCCCCGCACCGCCGATCCGCCATGTCCGCCGCGCCGCCCAAGCATTTCCTGCAGATCAGCGATTTCAACGTCGAGGAATTCGAGCATCTCATCGCGCGCACCCGCTGGATCAAGGACCGGTTCAAGCGCTACGAGCTCTACCAGCCGCTGCGCGACCGCACGCTCGCCATGGTGTTCGAAAAGGCGTCGACGCGCACCCGGGTTTCGTTCGAGGCGGGCATGAATCAACTGGGTGGCATCGCAATCAACCTCAACCGCATGGACACGCACCTTTCGCGAGGCGAGCCGATCGAAGATGTCGCGCGAGTGATCTCGCGCATGGTCGACGTCGTGATGATCCGAACCTTCGAGCAGACGATCATCGAGCGCTTCGCCGCGCATTCGCGCGTCCCGGTCATCAACGGCCTCACGAACGAATACCATCCCTGCCAGATTCTCGCCGACATCTACACGTATATCGAGCACCGCGGCTCGATCCGCGGCCGGACCGTCGCCTGGGTCGGCGATTCAAACAACGTCTGCCACACGTGGCTGCAGGCGGCGGCCATCTTCGACTTCGCGCTGCACGTCTCGACCCCGCCAGGCTACGAAATGAAGCCTGCGCAGGCTGCTGCGACCGGGCGCTTCGAAGCGTTTGCCGACCCGAGGGCGGCGTGCCGCGGCGCCGATCTCGTCACGACCGACGTGTGGACGAGCATGGGCTTCGAGTCGGAGAACGATGCGCGCATGCACGACTTCGCGGAATGGAGAGTCGACTCCGACATGATGCGGCAGGCAAAGCCCGATGCATTATTCATGCACTGCCTGCCGGCGCATCGCGGCGAGGAAGTCACGGCGGAGGTGATCGACGGAGCGCAGTCGGTGGTGTGGGACGAGGCCGAGAACCGGCTGCATGCGCAGAAGGCGCTGCTCGAGTACCTCGTCTGCGGCCGAATAGAATCCTGAGGAGGCGAGCATGATCGACCACACGGGTGTCAGCGTAGCGAATATCGCCAAGAGCAAGGCGTTCTACCGGGCGGCGCTCGCTCCGCTCGGGTACGAAATTGTGATGGAGGGAGAGCAGTTCGCCGGATTCGGCATCCCACCCAAGCCGGATTTCTGGATCGGTGAGGGCGCGGCCAACGCGCCGCCCATCCACGTGGCGATAGGCGCGCAGACGCGCGCGCAGGTCGATGCGTTCCACAAGGCGGCCCTGGCGGCCGGCGGCCGCGACAACGGCCCGCCCGGCATCCGCGCGCACTATCACCCCAACTACTACGGTGCGTTCGTGCTCGATCCGGATGGGCACAACATCGAAGCTGTCTGCCATGCCGCGTGAGATGAACGGCCCCCACGCTCACTCCGTTCGCTGCCCCCCGAGGATTCCCGAATGACAAACCGCATCCTTGCCGTCCTGTTGCACGCCGCCGCAGCCTTCGCCCTCGGGGTCGCGGCCATGCCCGCCGCCGGCCAGGCATGGCCCGACAAGCCCATCAAGTTCGTGGTCGCGGCACCGGCGGGGAGCTCGCTCGACGCACTCGCCCGCGTGATCGGCGAGCGGTTGAAAGACCGCCTCGGCCAATCGGTCATCGTCGAGAACAAGCCGGCAGCGGGCGGCACCGTAGCCACCGGCGAGGTGGCGAAGTCGCCTCCGGATGGGTACACGATGCTGCTGGGATTCAACGGGCCCCTGGCGTTCGGTCCCCTGCTTTCGAAGTTGCCCTACGACGTCGCCAAGGATCTCGCGCCGGTGATCATCACGTCGAGCCAGCCCAATGTGCTCGCCGTCTACGCCGGGCTGCCCGTGAAAAGCGTGCAGGAATTCGTCGCGTGGGCCAAGGCCAATCCAGGCAAGCTGTCGTATGCGTCCGTCGGCAACGGCAGCTCGTCGCACCTCAACATGGAGCTGCTCAAATCTGTCGCCGGATTCGACGCGGTGCACGTTCCGTTCAACGGTTCGCCTCCGGCCGTCACGGCGACGATCCAGGGCGAGACGCAGGCGATGTTCGCCGTGATGCAGCCGTTGCAGGCGCAGGTGCAGGCGGGAAAGCTTCGCGCGCTTGCCGTGACGACGGCGAAGCGCTTCCCGCTGCTTCCTGACCTGCCGACCATCGCCGAGTCGGGCTACCCCGGCTTCGAAGCCCTCGCCTGGAACGGCGTGATGGTGCCGGCCGCAACCCCGAAGCCGGTCATCACGCGGCTCAACGCCGAAATGAACGCGGTCCTGAAGCAGCCGGACGTCGTCGAGAAGATGCAAGCGTCCGGCTTCGATCTCATCGGCGGCACGCCCGAGGATTTCGGCAACCTCATCAAGCGCGAGACCGAAACCTGGACTCCGGTGATCCGGAAACTGGGTCTCAAAGTCGACTGAACGACCCCCACGCTCACTCCGCTCGCTGCCCCCGAGGGGGGCGCACAGTGCCCTTCGGGCGGCCGTGCGGGCACTAGTGGGGCGCCGGACCCTACTTCGACTCGGTATCGCCGTCCGTGAGCCGGGGCAGCGGCGAGTCCCCGGAGGACCGCAAGAGCCCGGTCTTCATGTAGGTCAGGAGCTTCTCGCGGGTGTCGGCGATGTCGAGGTTCCTCATCGTGAGCTGCCCGATGCGATCCTGCGGCGTGAACGACGAGGCGCCTTTCTCCATCGTGAGGCGCTCGGGCTTGTAGGTGAGGTTCGGGCTCGTCGTGTCGAGGATCGAATAATCGTTGCCGCGCCGCAATTCGAGTGTCACTTCGCCGGTGACCGCGCGCGCGACCCAGCGCTGCGCAGTCTCGCGCAGCATCATGGCCTGAGGATCGAACCAGCGCCCCTGGTAGAGCAGCCGTCCGAGCCGGCGACCGCTATCCCGGTACTGCTCGATCGTGTCCTCGTTGTGAATGCCGGTGACCAGTCGCTCGTAGGCGATGTGCAGGAGCGCCATTCCGGGCGCCTCGTAGATCCCGCGGCTCTTGGCCTCGATGATCCGGTTCTCGATCTGGTCGCTCATGCCGATGCCATGACGGCCACCGATCGTATTGGCTTCGAGCACGAGCGCCACCTCGTCCGCGAACGCAATGCCGTTGAGCGCGACCGGACGCCCCTCATCGAAGCGAATCGAAATGGTCTCCGGCCTGACGACGACGTCGTCGCGCCAGAACGCGACGCCCATGATCGGCTCGACGATCCTGATGCCCTTGTCCAGGAATTCGAGGTCTTTCGCCTCGTGCGTCGCGCCCAGCATGTTCGAGTCGGTCGAGTAGGCCTTCTCCGTGCTCATCTTGTAGCCGAAGCCGGCGCGGTCGAGGTATTCCGACATCTCCTTGCGACCACCCAGCTCGTCGATGAACGCCGCGTCGAGCCACGGCTTGTAGATGCGCAGGTTGGGGTTGGCCAGGAGTCCGTAGCGGTAGAAGCGTTCGATGTCGTTGCCCTTGAACGTGCTGCCGTCGCCCCAGATGTGGACGTCGTCCTCGCGCATCGCGACGACGAGCATCGTGCCGGTGACGGCGCGGCCCAGCGGCGTCGTGTTGAAGTAACCGAGCCCCCCGGTGGAAATGTGGAACGCACCCGCTTGCAGTGCCGCGATTCCCTCGGCGACGAGCGCCGCACGGCAATCGATGAGGCGCGCGGCTTCCGCGCCGTAGGAGCGAGCACGGCGCGGAATCTCGTCGTAGTCCGCCTCGTCCGGCTGGCCGAGATTCGCGGTGTACGCGTACGGGATCGCGCCCTTGGCGCGCATCCAGTGCAGCGCGGCGCTCGTGTCGAGACCGCCGGAAAACGCGATGCCAACTTTCTGGCCGACGGGAAGATCCTGCAGGATGTGCGACATGTGGGAAACGTTTCGACGCGGTGGAAAACAGGGATATTCTAGCCGAGTCGTCTCCACCGGGAGCGACCTCGACGCGAGGCAGCGACAGTCATGACCCCTTCGACGAAATTGCATCGCTATGAAGGCCGCGGCGGAATCGTCACATACGACGTGAAGCGCTGCATCCACGCCGCGGAGTGCGTGCACGGATTGCCCGCGGTGTTCGACTCGAACGCGAAACCGTGGATCAATCCGGACGGCGCCGACGCGGCTGCCTTGGCCACTGTCGTCGATCGCTGTCCAAGCGGCGCGCTGCACGTCGCGCGAGCGGATGGAGTTGCCGAACCGGCGCCGGCGCAGAACACCGCCACGCTCACGGCCGACGGCCCGACGTATCTGCGCGGCGATCTCGCGCTCATGGCGCCGGACGACAGCGTGACGCTCGGCGACACGCGAATGGCGCTGTGCCGGTGCGGAGCGTCGCAAAACAAGCCGCTGTGTGACGGCAGCCACCGCAAGAGCGGTTTCCGGCACGACGGTGCGCTGCGGGCGGGCGAACGGCCGGCTGCGCCGGTCGCCAGCGGTCCGCTTTCGATCCGGGCGAACAGCAACGGCCCGCTGATCTTGACCGGCGCGCTTACGCTCATGGGGACGAACGGGCGCACCTCGTACGCGCAGACGACGTTCCTTTGCCGCTGCGGCGCCTCGGCCAACAAGCCTTACTGCGACGGCACCCACAAGAAGATCGGGTTCATCGCGTAAACCCCTTGCGACCGTCGGTCAGTCATCCTGCGCCATGCCGGAACTCCCCGACCTCACCGTATATCGCGACGCCTTGGTCGAGCGCGTCCGCGGACAGGCACTGGACGCGAGTGCGAATTCAGAATCCCTTCGTGCTGCGTACGGCCGTGCCGCCGATTGGCGATGCCGAAGGTCGGCGCGTCGTCGACGTGCGCCGGCTCGGCAAGCGGATCGTCTTGGCGCTGGAGAGCGAATATTTCCTCGTCCTGCACCTGATGATCGCCGGCCGCCTGCGCTGGCTCGAGCGCGGACGCGAAGCCGCCCGGCACGGATCACGCTCGCGACCTTCGAGTTCGCGAACGGCACGCTCGCGTTCACCGAGGCCGGCACGAAACGCCGGGCGGCGCTGCACTTCGTTCGCGGCGAGACGGCGCTCGCCGACATTCGATCGCGGGCGGGCTGGAGGTGCTCGACACCGATCTCGCGACATTCGCCGCGCGCCTTGCGAGCGAGAACCACACGCTCAAGCGCGCGCTGACCGATCCGCGGCTCTTCGCGGCATCGGCAACGCCTATTCGGACGAGATCCTGCACCGCGCCCGGCTGTCGCCGATCGCGCTGACCGCGAAGCTCGGCGACGTCGAGGTCGCGCGACTTTTCGCCGCGACGCGCGCCGTGCTCGGCGAATGGATCGACGCGGCTGCGCGCGCGAGGCCGGCGGCGCATTTCCCGGAGCGAGGTCACCGCGTTTCGACCCGGAGATGGCGGTCCACGGCCGCTTCGGCAAGCCATGCCCGGTCTGCGGCAGCGCCGGTGCAGCGCATCGTCTACGCCGAGAACGAATGCAACTACTGCGCGCGCTGCCAGACCGGCGGCGGCGTGCTCGCCGATCGCGCGCTGTCGCGGCTCCTGCACAAGAGCTGGCCGCGGTCGATCGACGAGCTGAGCTGAGCTCCGTCTCCATTGAGTCCGTTCCGCGGGCTGGCCATTGCCTGTAGACTTCTGCCGTCATTCTTCCTGCAGGCGGCAAGATGCCTTCGTTCGATATCGTCTCCGAAGTGAACCAGGTCGAAGTGCGCAACGCGGTCGACCAGACCAACAAGGAAGTCTCGACGCGCTTCGACTTCAAGGGATCCGACGCCCGTGTCGAGCATGCGGACAAGGCGCTCACGCTCTTTGCCGACGACGATTTCAAGCTGAAGCAGGTCATCGACATCCTCACGGGCAAACTCACGAAGCGCGGCGTGGACATTCGCTCGCTCAAGTACGGCACGATCGAGAAGATCTCCGGCAACAAGGTGAAGCAGGCGGTGACGATCCGGGTGGGCATCGAGCAGGAGCTGTCCAAGAAGATCGTCAAGTTGATCAAGGACAGCAAGACGAAGGTGCAGGCATCGATTCAGGGCGATGCCGTACGCGTGTCCGGAGCGAAACGCGACGATCTCCAGGGCGCAATCGCGCTGGTCAAGAAGTCGATCACCGATTTCCCGGTCCAGTTCGGAAACTTTCGCGACTAGGGATCGGCTTGTCCCTGCCGGAGCGCATCGCTTCGCGACCCGGTCCTGTTCCCTGCGCGTCGTTCGCGCTCGCGGACCGCCCCGCGCATTACCGAACTCTGCGGCGACTGGGAGGTGGCCAGGATGACCGGGCTGATCCCGCATCCGTATCTGCCGGAAATGGCCGAGTCGTTCATCGCGGGCTGCCATCGTGCCGTCGCGGCCGACGGACCCCGCACCTTCGCGATCACGCGGGCCGGCGACGGGTTGCTGGTGGGGGCGATCGGCCTTGCGACGTCCGCCGACGCGATCGATTCCCTCGGCTACTGGGTGGACGGCCCTACTGGGGCAACGGCTACGCGACGGCCGCGGCGCGCGCCGTGATTGCGCTCGCGTTCTCGCGCCTCGACATCGACACCCTCCAGGCGATCCATCTCGCACGGAATCCGGCGTCGGGGCGCGTCATGGCGAAGTGCGGAATGTCCGAGCTGCGGCGCGAGATGCGTCCGCATCGCGGCGGCCCGGCGGAGGAATTCCTCGTTTGGTCGATCGGCCGCGACGCCTGGGAGCGCGCGACGCTCATTTCGCATTGAGTGCGCGGTTGCCGAGCGAAGTCGCATCGCCGGCTTTTTCGGAACCGCCTTCAGCCGGTTGGAAAACAATTAGCCGACAGCAAAACGGTGGTCTGCCGCCTTTTCCGACCTCTATCTTGACCGCCGTTGGTGTGGCTAGGATGAAGTAGACACGCTCCGATTTGACGAGCAAAATCTGCAAGCACGCCGAGTGTTTCGCGGGGGAAGCCAGCGTCGCCGGCTGTGTATTTCAACGCTGCATCTGGAGGGGAGTACTGCAGGCCGTCTCGGCCAGCCTCACTCATTAGCAGGAGGACCCATGAGCCGTTATCGATTATTGGACCCATCGCCTTCTTACTCACATCGAGCATGGTTTGTCGGCACGCTGGCGGCGATTGTCATCGCTACGGGACTCGGCAATGCGACTCGCCGCAACTGTGGACCAATGTCGCGGATCGCCTGGCCGTCATCGGGCTGAATACCGAGCAGGAGTGCCCGGGACAGGACGGACCTGCTGCATTTGGTACCCGCTTCTTCGTCGTAACGAACGCGCTCTGTCTCCTCCCGCCTGTGGCGCTCTACAATCCCGTCACGAATCCCAACGGCGTGCGTTGCAGCATGAAGGACTACCACATCAACGAGCTCGGCGCGCGGCCGGACGGCTTCGTCTACCAGGTCGCCGACAGCGTCGGCCTGCAATATGGTTTGAACGCGCTTCATGCGGGCCGCATCACACCGGAGCAATTCGTCGATCTCAACGAAAAGATCGGTGGTTTGGACATTGCGGGCAACTACCAGGCGCAGCGCACCGTCGCGGATCTCACGGGCCTCGAGCGGATGTATCAAACGGGATTGATCACGTACGGGCGCGACCTCGGCAAATCTCCGATCATCGATGCTCGCACCGACGACAACCACGAGATGCATAACAACTCCGAGTGGATGTTTACCCGTTTCCGTCTCTTGCGGAGCAACGGCAATGCGGCCAACCAGATTCAATGGTGGGAGCAGAGTAACGTCGCCAATCCGGTCGGAAATGTCTCGCGGCCTTCGGCCATCGTTGCGGCGAAGGTGTTCAGCTTGATGGACCGGTGGCTCACGGCGATCGAAGCCGACCGAAGTAGCCTCCCGCACGAGACGAAAGTAACGCGGAACAAGCCGCCCGGCCTTTTCAATGCGTGCTTTGTCGATGGCCGGATGTATGAATGGCGGGCCGGATCCATATGCGAAATGCAGTTCACCTATACTGGTCTTTCACGCATGGCGGCGGGCGGACCAACCACCAATGACGTGCTCAAATGCCAGCTGAAGCCGCTCAATCGAGCGGACTATAACGTGGCGTTCACGGATGCCCAGTGGGCGCGGCTGCAGCAGAGCTTCCCGTCGGGCGTCTGCGATTATTCGAAGCCCGGCGTCATGCAGCAGCCTCCGACCGCTCCGTGGCTGACGTTCGCCGGGGGTCCAGGCGGAACGCCGCTAGGCCCACCACCGACGGCGCATTGACGCGGGCGCACGGCACCCCTGGAGGGCCCAGCGGTGACGCGCTTGATCGAGCTCGCAGCCGTTGGCGAACGAACTCCCTAGGTGACGTCGGCGGCGAGAGCCGCCAGCGTCGCCGGCGCGACCGCCGGCATGACGGCCTCGTATCGGGGGTGATCGACCCCGATGGCGAGGCCCGCGCCGCGCCGCAATGCCGACACCATCTCCGGCGGCGAGCTCGAAACGCAGGAAATGCACCGCCGCGGTCTTGGTTTCGGTTTCGCGCGGCAGATCCTCGTCGGCGATGGCATGCACGCGGAGCTGCCCGGCGACCTCGATCCATACTCTCCGCTCGATGCCGACAAGCTGCGCGAGCGCCCCGATCCGCTCGTCCGGATCCTCGTACTCGATCAGCATCGTCGCCTTGAGGTTCGTCCCGTCGGGCACGAGCGGGTTGTAGGCGTCGAGCTCGTCCTGGATGCCTGCCTCCTCGAACACCCTCTCGATCCGCAGCATTTCCTGGATCTGATAGCGCACGGTGAGCTCATCCTCGAACAGCAGGGTGACGTGCTCGCCGAGATGCACGGTGCGCGCCTTCTTGTGCGCCAGCACGCGCTCGCGGAATTCGGCTCGCGCCTTGGCGTACGCCTCGAGCGACAGCAGGCTCTCCCGCGTGATCGCACCCATGGCCGGCGTCAACCGTGATCCGTGATCGGGCCGGTCTTGAACAGCGCCTCGCGCAGTTCCCGGTCGAACACGGGGTTCTTCCGGCGGATCCATTCGAGCGTCATCGACGCGTGCTCGATCTCCTCGTCGCGATTGTGCGCAAGGATGCCACGCAGCTCCGGATCGGTGCACGCGTCGACGCGCTGGTTGTACCAATCAACCGCCTCCAGCTCCTCGATCAGCGACACGACGGCGCGGTGGAAATCCAGCGTCTCGGGAGAGAGCTTGTCGACGGGTTCGTGATAGCCTTCATGCGCCATTGCAGTCTTGTCCTCGGAGGTTTGCTCGGCGCACCGGCGGCGCGCCCTACAGGCCGTACGCCATTCGCAGCAGCGTCAACGGATGTTCCTTCCGCGCGCCGTGCGCGCTTCCCGCCGCGGCCATTCCCTGCGCGATGCGGCGCCCCGCGATCGGACAGTCGGAACAGACGAAATCGGGTTCGGTCTCCGCCATTCGTCGGAAGACGGGCTGCCCGATCTTCATGGAATTCGCGAAGAACTCGCGCTTCACGCCGTACGTGCCATCGTGTCCGGCGCAGCGCTCCACCGTGTTGACGACGGTGCCGGGAATCCATTCGAGGACCTCGCGCGTCTTCTGCCCGACATTCTGCACGCGGGAATGACACGGAATGTGGTAACTCACCTTGCCGAGCGGGGTCGTGAAATCCTCTGCGCAGCAGCCCGTCCTTGTCGCGCAGCACCAGGTACTCGAACGGATCGAACATCGCATCGGCGACGGCCTGCACGTCCGGATCGTCCGGAAAGATGAGCGGCAACTCGTGCTTCCACATGAGCGTGCACGAGGGTACGGCGGTCAGGATGGCGTAGCCCGCGCGCGCCAGGGCGGCCAGTGGGCCGATGTTGATGTCTTTGAACGCCTCGACGGACTCGAGGTCGCCGAGCTCGAGTTTCGGCATCCCGCAGCAGGCTTCCTTCTCGACGAGCCGGTAAGGGATCTCGTTGTGCTCCAGCACCCGCACCAGGTCGTGCCCGATGCCGGGCTCGTTGTAATTGACGTAGCAGGTCGCGAAGACCGCGACCTTGCCGGGCATGCGGGCGCCGGCCCTCACCGGCCACGCGACGGAGGTCTGCGCCGTCTCCCTGAACCGCGCGGCGTTGTACGGGGGCAACGCGGCGCCTTCCGCGACGCCCAGCGCCTTGTCCATCACCTTGCGCGCGGACGGCATCGTATTGACCTTGTTGACCATGCGCACGACGACGGGGATCGTCGCGAGCCGGCCGACGCGGTCGGTGCTCGTCAGCAGACGGTCGCGCCACCGCGACTTCCCTTGCCGGAATCCAACCGCCTTCGCGCGCAACATGAGGTGGGGGAAATCGACGTTCCACGGATGCGGCGGCACATACGGGCACTTGGTCATGTAACAGAGGTCGCACAGGTAGCACTGGTCGACCACTTTGCCGTAGTCCGACTTCGCGACCCCGTCCACCTCCATCGTCTTGCTGTTGTCGACGAGATCGAAGAGCGTCGGGAAGGACTGGCAAAGGCTCACGCACCGCCGACAGCCGTGGCAGATGTCGAAGATGCGCTCCATCTCGCGTTCGAGCGCCGCCTCGTCGTAGAACTCCGCGTTGCGCCAGTCGAGAGGATGGCGCGTGGGCGCTTGCAGGTTGCCTTCGCGGACGGTCATGTCGGTCGCGTTCTTGCGGCGCTCCAACTACAACCAAGAATCTCAGTCAGACAATACGTCCAAAGCTTTCTGGAAACGGTTCGCATGCGACCGCTCGGCCTTCGCCAGCGTTTCGAACCAGTCGGCGATCTCGTCGAAGCCCTCGCCGCGCGCGGACTTGGCCATGCCCGGGTACATGTCGGTGTATTCGTGCGTTTCGCCGGCGATCGCCGCCTTGAGATTCGAGCGCGTGGCGCCGATCGGCAACCCGGTCGCGGGATCGCCCACCTGCGCGAGGTAGTCGAGGTGGCCATGCGCATGACCGGTTTCGCCCTCGGCGGTCGACCGGAACACGGCGGCGACATCATTCTGGCCTTCGACGTCGGCCTTGTTGGCGAAATAGAGATAACGGCGATTGGCCTGCGATTCGCCCGCGAACGCGGCCTTGAGATTGTCGTGCGTCTTGGTGCCGTTGAGACTCTTCATCGTGCCTCTCCTTCAGTTGACCTTGAACGTCATCCGCCCCGGCTCGCGCGGACTCCGAGCGACCGAGGGCGCATTGCGTTGCGCACCACGGCGTCATTTTGCGCGTCGCACTGTCCATACGTCCAATTGATTGTACCAATATCGTCGATAGTTTGAGTCAATCGATGCGAACGGGATTCTGCGCGCTTGGTACCATTGACGATTCCGCGGCCGCAACGTTCCCCCACACGCGCTACCCCGTGGCACGCCCGCGTCGCGGCAGCCAAAGGAACCTCCATGCCGCTCGATTCCGCCGGCCTCGACGTCATCTTCCGCAGCGCCCGCACGCATCGCGCCTGGACGGGCGATTCCGTCGCGGACGCCACGCTGCGCGCCGTCTATGACCTGATGAAAATGGGCCCCACGTCGGGCAACTGCTGCCCGGCGCGGATCATCTTCGTGAAGACCCGCAACGGTAAGGAGCGGTTGAAACCGGCCCTCGACCCAGGCAACGTGGCGCAGACGATGGCGGCGCCGGCCACGGCGATCATTGCGTATGACCTCGAGTTCTACGAGAAGCTGCCGCTGCTCGTGCCGCACCGCGACGCGCGCAGTGACTTCGTAGGCAAGCCCGAGCTGATCCGGTTCGAAGCGATGCGGAGCGGTACGCTGCAGGGGGCTTACCTCATCATCGCCGCGCGCGCGCTCGGCCTCGACTGCGGCCCGATGGGAGGCTTCGACAACGCGAAGGTCGACGCCGAGTTCTTCCCGGAGGGCACCGTCAAGTCGAACTTCCTGTGCAATCTTGGATACGGCGATCCGTCCAAGCTGCATCCGCGTGCGCCGCGTCTCGCGTTCGAGGAGGCGTGCCAAATCGCATGACCCGGGACGTTCGCGGCATTCCGGTGCCTGCTGCCCGTCAGTGCTGGTGGCCGCGCCGGTAGTCATCGTAGGGGGTGAGCGCAACCTGACCTCGCCGCTCAAGGGCGCGATTCCGCGGGCAGGCTCTCGTGGGAATAGGCATGCGCGCAGCTCTGTTTACCGGGCTTGGAAAGGCTGCTTCGGACGATGCTCCGCGGTGGCATGAAATGCCTGATGCATGCCTGTCGGTGGCATTGGCGCTGCCGGCTGGGCAGGCCAGGTCGATGACAGGGGTGCTCATGCGTCGGTGGTGGCGTTCCTTGGCAATCACGTTGTGCGTCCTCGCCTCGACGGGCGCATGGGCGGCGTTCCACCTGTTCAGGATCGAGCAGATCTATTCCAATGCCGACGGCAGCGTGCAATTCATCGTATTGAGGGAGGGTGGCGGGTTCAACGGCGAGCATGTCTGGGCGGGCAATTCGCTCACCTTCACCCGCGCCGGCGCTACCAAGTCGTTCATGTTTCCTTCGAACTTGCCGAGCAGCGCGACTGCCGGACGACGCGTCCTGATCGCCACGGAGGGCTTCGCCGCACTGGGGATAGTCACGCCGAACTACGTGATCCCGAACGGGTTTCTTGCAACCGATGGCGGGACGGTCAACTATGCCGGAGTCGACTTCATTACCTACGCCACGCTGCCGACCGACGGCGTGCATGCGATCGATCGCAGCGGCACGGTCATTCCCAATGTCGCGACCAATTTCGCGGGTGTCTCGGCGTCCGTGGCCAGCCCTCCCACAGTGCCTCCGACAGTATTGAATTTCCAGGGGCTCTGGTACAACGCGCCCGCCGAGTCCGAATCCGGCTGGGGGATCAATCTCGCGCACCAGGGTGACGTGATCTTCGTCACCTGGTTCACCTACGACGTGAACGGCAAGGCCTGGTGGCTGACGATGACCGCCGAAAAGACCGCGGACAAGGTCTACACCGGGACGCTCCTCGAGACCCGCGGCCCGCCGTTCAACGCGGTGCCGTTCTCGCCGACGGCCGTCACGCGTAACACCGTCGGGTCCGGCACGCTGACGTTCATCGACGCGAACAACGGCAGCTTCACCTACACTGTCAACGGCATCACCCAGACCAAGACGATCGTCCGGCAGGTCTTCGGTCCGCTGCCCACCTGCGTGTGGCCCGCGCCGTCGAGCCTGGCGGTGGCCACCAATTTTCAGGACTTGTGGTATGCGGCGCCCGCGGAGTCCGAGTCGGGATGGGGGGTCAACTTCACGCACCAAGGCGGTAACATCTTCGCGACTTGGTTCACGTATGACTTCAATGGTGCGCCGCTGTGGTTGTCAGCGACGGCCGCCAAGAGTGCAGTCAACGTCTACAGTGGCGCTCTGGTTCGTACCACAGGGCCCGCCTTCAGCGCAGTGCCGTTCCTGCCGGCGAATGTTTCGCGAACGGAGGTCGGGATGCTGACCATTACCTTCGCCGGTGGCAGCGCGGCGAACTACACCTACACGGTGACGCTGCCGGGGCAACTCCCGGTTACGCAGACCAAGAGCATTACACGACAGGTATTCCGGGCGCCGGGCACTCTGTGCCAGTAGGCGCGATCCGCTTCGCGGAGAGAGCGCATATTGGATCCCCGCGTTCCTGACTGCGGCGCACGACGAGCCTCTCGCGTCGGCGTTCGCGCGATGCGCACCACGACTCGCCTGTTGGTCTCCCTGCTGGTGCTGAGCCAAGCCACGCCAGCGCAAACGCTGATCGAAAACAATCAGAGCCTCGCTTCCGACACCCCCGAGGCGTGGGCGATGCGCTACTTCGCGGGAACCACCCTGATGACCTCTTTCGGCGAAACCGCGAATCTCGCGCCGTGGCGCTGGAATGGCGCGATCGACCTCGGCAACATCCCGCGGCTGAGCCATGCCCAGCAGCGGGTCGGATTCGGAGGTTTCAAGGACGAAGACCTGAACAAGTCTCCGGTGTTCGGGCGGCTCCGGCTGGCCGTCGGCCTTCCTGACGATTGGACCGCGGAATTGGGGTACACGCCGCCGTTGGAGATCGACGGTTCACGGGCGCGCAACGTGGTCGCGCTGGCCATCGGCAGGCGCGTATTCGCGAGCGACGCGCTGACGCTCTCGATGCGCGCGCTCGGCCAAGTTGGCAACGTGCAGGGCGACATCACCTGTCCGGCGCGGCTCGCTGGCGTGCCGGACCCCGTGCAAAACCCCTACGGTTGCCAGGCGCCATCGAAGGACACGTTCACGACGAACTACTATGGCATGGACGCAACCCTGGGCTGGGAGCTCGGTGACTGGAAGGGATACGCGAGCGCGGGCATTGTGCATACCCAGCTATCGGTGCACGTCGATGCGCAGCTCGTCGAGAGCCGTGACCGGTCGCGCCTGACGTCGAACGGCAATCTGCCCTGGCTCACGGTGGGCGTGCGCCGCGATATCGATCGGCAGTGGAGCCTTGCCGTGGAACTGCTCTACGTGCCGCTGAACGTCCGCCGCGCGCCGGACTTCTCGCTCGACAAGGACCCGCTCACCAGCTTGCGCGTGCAGTTGCGCCGTTCTGCCAATTGACGAGCGGTTAACGAAGCTACACCCCGTGCGCGGGCAACGGCGCCCATGCTGTCGACCGATGCGCCGGCCGACCGGACGTTTCAGTCGATCCGCTTGTAGGCCGGCAACGTGAGGAACTCGACGAACGTGTCGTTGGCGACGAGCTCGGCGAAGATGTCCGCCGCGTCGTCGTACTTGCCTGCGGCATAGGCGGGGCCCAGCAGGTCGCGGATCTTCGCGACCTCCTCGGGAATCATCGCCGCCACCATTTCCTTGGTGACCTTGCGGCCGTCGTCGAGGCGGCCCTTGGTCGAGCGGATCCATTGCCACACCTGCGAGCGCGAAATCTCGGCGGTCGCCGCGTCTTCCATCAGGTTGTAGATCGGCACGGCGCCCTGACCGACGAGCCAGGCGCCGACGTACTGGATGGCGACGTTGATGTTGAGGCGAAGGCCCTTCTCCGTGATCGGCGCTTCCGGCTCGAACTGCAGAAGATCGGCCGCGGTGACATGGACGTCGTCGCGCTTCTTCGCCGCGATCTGGTTCGGCATCGGCATCAGCCGGTCGAATGCCTCGAGCGCGACAGGCACCAGCCCCGGATGCGCGACCCACGTGCCGTCGTGACCCTGCGTCGCCTCGCGTTCCTTGTCGGCCTTCACCTTGGCAAAGGCCTCGGCGTTCGCAGCTTCGTCGTGCTTCACGGGAATCTGCGCCGCCATGCCGCCCATCGCGTGGGCGTTGCGGCGGTGGCAGGTCTTGACCAGCAGCAGCGCGTAACTCCGCATGAAGTGCGTCGTCATCGTGACCTGCGCCCGGTCCGCGAGGCAGAACGCCGGGTTGCGGCGCAGCTTCTTGATGCACGAGAAGATGTAGTCCCAGCGTCCGCAATTGAGCCCCGCCGAGTGCTCGCGCAGCTCGAAAAGGATTTCGTCCATTTCGAACGCGGCAAGCAGTGTCTCGATCAGCACCGTCGCCCGGATCGATCCGCGGGGCACGCCCAGCTCGTCCTGGGCGAGGACGAAGATGTCGTTCCAGAGCCGCGCCTCGAGGTGGCTCTCGAGCTTCGGCAGATAGAAATACGGCCCGCTGGCGCGCCCGAGAAGCTCCTTCGCGTTGTGGAAAAAGTACAGCGCGAAGTCGAAAATGCCGCCGGAAATGGGCTCGCCGTCGATCAGCACGTGCTTCTCGGGCAGGTGCCAGCCGCGCGGCCGGACGAAGAGCACGGCGGTTTGGGACTTCAGCCGATAGGCCTTGCCTTCGGGCGTCGTGTAGTCGATCCGGCGGCGTATTGCGTCGCGCAGGTTGCACTGCCCCTGCAGGTTGTTGTCCCACCGCGGCGTGTTCGCGTCCTCGAAGTCGGCCATGAACACGTTCGCGCCCGAGTTGAGCGCGTTGATCACCATCTTGCGGTCGACCGGCCCCGTGATTTCGACGCGGCGATCGACGAGGTCGGGAGGGATCGAAGCGCACGTCCAGTCGCCATCCCGGATCGCACGGGTCTCGGGCAGGAAGTCAGGCAATGCTCCGCGGTCGAATTCGTCCTGGCGCCGCGCGCGGTGGGCGAGGAGGTCCGCGCGCCGGCCGCCGAACGCTCGCTGGAGCTTGGCCGCGAAGGCAACCGCTTCTGGCGTCAGAATCTCGGCGAATTCCGGCGGAATGCGGCCGGTGATCTCGATGCCGGGGCCGAAATGGGGCGCGTTCATCAGAAAATTCTCGCTGTGCAGCGTGGCAACGGAGTCTCGCCGCGGGAACTGCGAATCCCCGCGCGAAAGCCTCATCAGCTTTGAATTTTAACCGATATTGCAGTGCAGCGCGGTTTACCGTGAAACAACAGTTATGGCGAATTCACTGCGGTTTGCCCGCTTCCGGCGTTGCAGTGCGTCAAGTCCACGTCGCGCCGGCGTCACCCGTGAGCGGCGCGATCGTGATGTTCCATGACATTGTCATACGAGGCCGCGTGCCGCGGTAGGGGCCAACGGCGTGCACATAGTCGCTCGCGAACACGATCATCGTCCCGGCGCGCATGTCGGGCGCCAAGAGCCCTGTCACCCGGCCGGGCTCGTGCGGACAGCAGTACGGGATGCGCGGATCGGCGAACACCAGCTTGCCGGCCATCGCGTCGTCCGGGTCGGGATCGCCTGCGTCCAGCAGATAGACGATGCTCACGTTCGAGCGCAGGTGGCTGTGCGGCAGGCAATACTGGCCGTCGCGATAGACGCTCGCCCAGCAGTCGTCCGTGTAGACGTCGTGCTGCGACAGCACGCGATGCGCGAGGCAAAGCGCGCGCCCGTGGATCAGCTCGGCCGCCGTGTGTCCCCAGCGATCGGGACGGCGGACCTTCATGCCGCAGCCGCCCTTGAAGATCCAGTCGCGCCACGCCGGATCGCGCTCCATCTCGAGGATCGTCGCGGCGAGGTCGGCGTGGTATCTCGAACTATCGTCGAAGTGCGTGACCGCCATCAACGGCGCCGACAGCGCTTCGATGCGCTGGCCGTCGGGCCACATGACGATGTCGGATCCGCCGACGCGCACCGCCGGCGGCAGCGCCGCCTGTTCGCCGGCGGCCGCTTTCGGCTCCTGCATCGGCTAGGACCTGTTCACACTATGTCCGCAAGTGCGAACAGCCCTTAGGCGTGCACGGCGTGCCTGACCGGCTGCAGCGCGAGCCACTTGCGCTGCAGCGCCCGATTCGCGGCGCACACCACCGCGCGCAGGGTCGCGGTCACGATGTTGACGTCGAAGCCCACGCCGTACACGGCGCGGTCGCTGCCGATGCGCAGCTGCACGTAGGCGACCGCCGTCGCGTCCTCGCCGCTGCCCAGGCCATGCTCGTGGTAGTTCTGCACATGGATGTCGAAGCCGAGTGCCTTCCCGCAGCGCGTGGACGAACGCGTCGACGGGGCCGTTGCCCGCGCCCGTCGATTCGACTTCGACGCCATCGATCGCGAGTCGCGCCGCCAGTTCGCTCGACGGCGCCCGCCGCGCTGTGCTGCGTGCGCTGATCGATGAACGCGAGCGGCGCGGCGGCGGCGGCGTACTCGCTATCGAAGGCGGCTCGGATCTCCGCGGCCGACAGCTCCTTGCCCGTCGCATCGGTGATCTGCTGGATGACCTGGCTGAATTCGATCTGCAGCAGGCGCGGCAGCGACAGGCCGTAGTCGCGCTCGAGCAGGTACGCGATGCCGCCCTTGCCCGACTGGCTGTTCACGCGGATCACCGCGTCGTAGCGTGCGGCCGACATCGGCCGGATCGATCGGCAGGTACGGCACGTCCCATTCGACGTTGCCGCGCTCGAGCTCCCGCGCGCGGGCCGCGAGCCCCTTCTTGATCGCGTCCTGGTGCGAACCTGAGAACGCCGTGAACACGAGCTCGCCGCCATAGGGATGCCGCGGGTGCGACGGGCAGCTGGTTGCAGTACTCGACCGTGCGGATCACCTCGTTGATGTCGGAGAAATCGATCCCGGGATCGACGCCTTGCGTGAAGAGGTTGAGGCCGAGCGTCACGAGGCAGACGTTGCCGGTGCGCTCGCCGTTGCCGAACAGACAGCCCTCGACCCGCTCGGCCCCGGCCATCAGCGCGAGCTCGGCCGATGCGATCCCGCAGCCGCGGTCGTTGTGCGGGTGCACCGAAGCACGATGACGCTGTCGCGGCGCGCGAGATGCCGGCACATCCATTCGATCTGGTCGGCGATAGATGTTGGGCGTGCGAAGCTCGACGGTCGACGGCAGGTTGAGGATGATCTTCCGCGCGGCGTCGGCAACCAGACGTCGGTGACCGCGTCGCAGATTTCCTCCGCGAAATCGAGCTCGGTGCCGGTGAAGCTCTCGGGCGAATACTCGAGGACCCATTCGGTTCGGGTGCGCGCGCGCGAAGTCGCGGATCAGCTTGGCCCCGGTGACGGCGATTCGACTTGATGCCGTCGCGGTCGAGCCCGAACACCAGCCGGCGCTGCGTCGTCGACGTCGAGTTGTAGAGATGCACGATCGCGCGCCTCGGCACCTTCCAGCGCCTCGAACGTGCGCGTGATCTGCGCGCTCGCGCGACTGCGTCAGCACCTGGACCGTGACGTCATCGGGAATCGGTCCCTCGACGATCAGCTTGCGCATGAAGTCGAAGTCGGTCTGCGACGCCGCCGGAAAGCCGATCTCGATCTCCTTGTAGCCCATCTTCACCAGCAGCCGGAACATCCGCAGCTTGCGGTCGGCGTCCATCGGCTCGATCAGCGCCTGGTTGCCGTCGCGCAGATCGACGCTGCACCAGATCGGCGCTGCGTCGATCGTGCGCGTCGGGCCAGTGCCGCTCGGGCAACGTCACGGGGCGATCGGGCGGTACTTGCGCGGTCGGGTCGGGCTTCATGGTCGATCCTCGTTCCGCAGATGCGACACGACGAACAACGCCGCCGTCCGGGTCGGACGGCGCGAGCACGACTAGGAGAGGGGGAAGAGTTATCTGCGCGCGGGGCGCAGCAGCAGCAGGCCAGCAGGCCGCCCGCAAGCGCGATCAGCGAGCGCGTGGAGTCGCGGCGGCCGACGGTTGGGAAGCTGCTCATTGCAAGGCACTATACCGCGAAAGCGCAGCCGCGCAAGGGGGCGGCGTCCGGCGCGCTCATGCGGCGGCGCGGGCGGCGCGCGCGCGCCGGCGCCGCAGCGTACCACAGCCAGGCGACGCACGTAGCCCGACAACGCGTAGCGCCACGAAGCCCGCGAACAGCACGATGGCCGGCTGGTACGACAGGAGCGCGATGACGAGCGACGAAGAGCGAAGATCGCGAGGAACGGCACGCTCTTCTTCAGGTTGATCGTCTTGAAGCTGTAGTACTGGACATTGCTCACCATCGTGAGTCCGGCGAACAGCGTGACGCCCAGGCCCACCATTGCACGCTCGATCGGGTCGACGGCCAAGTCGTCGACGATCCAGACGAGGCCCGCGACCAGCGCCGCCGCCGCCGGGCTCGGGATGCCCGTGAACCAGCGCTTGTCGGCGACATCGAGCATCGTGTTGAAGCGCGCGAGCCGCAGCGCCGCGCCCGGCGACGTAGACAAACGCGGCGATCCAGCCGAGATTGCCCATGCCCTTCAGCGCCCATTCGTAGACGATCAGCGCGGGCGCCGCGCCGAAGCTCACCATGTCGGCCAGGCTGTCGTACTCGGCCCCGAAGGCGCTTTGCGTCCGGGTGAGCCGGGCGACCCGCCCGTCGAGGCCGTCGAGCACCATGGCGACGAAGATCGCGACCGCCGCCTGGTCGAAGCGCAGGTTCATCGCCTGCACGATCGCGTAGAAGCCGGCGAACAGCGCGGCCGTCGTGAACAGGTTCGGCAGAAGGTAGATGCCGCGCCGGCGGATCCGGTTCTTCTGCAGCGCGCGCTGGGTGTCGAAGTCCGCCATGTCGGCGCAACGGTAGCACAAACGCCGCAAGGCCCCTGCCGCGGCGGCGCCCGCGGGGCCGGTCAGCCGGTCGTGAACTCGGCGACGACCGTTTCGGTCGCGAACACGATGTCGCCGACGGCGACCTTGGGCCGCGCATCCGGCGGCAGGTAGACGTCGACGCGCGATCCGAAGCGGATGAAGCCGTAGCGCTGGCCGCGCGCGAGCGTGTCGCCGGGCTTCACGTAGCAGAGAATCCGGCGCGCGATCAGCCCCGCGATCTGAACGCAGGTGACATCGCGACCCGCCGCGGTGCGCAGGTGCAGAGCGTTGCGCTCGTTCTCGAGCGACGCCTTGTCGAGCGCGGCATTGACGAAGCTGCCGGCGTGGTACCACGCGGCCACGACTTGCCGTCGACGGGGCTGCGATTGGAATGCACGTTGAACACGTTCATGAACACGCTGATCTTGAGCGCGTCGCGGTCGAGATACGGATCGCGCGTCTTCTCGATGCTGACGATCTTCCCGTCCGCGGGAGAAAGCACGGCATCGGGCTCGCGCGGCACGTCGCGCGGCGGATCGCGGAAGAACTGGGCGATGAACAGCACGGCGAACCAGGCCAGGAAAGCGAAGAACCACATTCCGGCCCACGAGAGACCGACGGCGGCAACAATGGCGAGCGCAAGAAACGTCCAGCCTTCGCGCGCGATGATGGGATGCGGGTAGTCGTTGTCCACTGCAGTGTCCGGTCCGCGTGGCGATACGCGGAACCGATTATGCATCACCTGCCGCGGTCACTGCGCGGCGCGGTCGTGCCGCGACGTCGCGCTCGGCGGCTTGCTGCTTCACCATGTCTTCGACGCCACGCGCCCGCTCGAGTGCTGCGGCCGGAGCGCTCGGTGCCGCCGCCCATGTCGACCGCCTCCCCGCTGATCGCCCCCGGCATCCGAGACCGTTCGGCCGGCGTCGCGGCCTTCGTCGTCGCCGTAGCGCCCGGCGCGAGGCCGTATCCCTTCAGCGCCTCCTTCGCCAGGATGCGCGACGATGACGAGCGCCACCAGGATCATGACGATCCCTGCCCATCCGCGCTGGCGCGCCGGCAGCCTCATGCTTGCGTGCGGGCGCAACGTGGTCATCCGCGAAGGTGGCGCACGATCAATTGCGCGTCTGGTCGACGAGCTTGTTCTTGCCGATCCACGGCATCATCGAGCGGAGCTTCGTCGCCCACCTGCTCGATCGAATGCTCCGCGGTCAGCCGGCGGCGCGCGCGCAGCATCGGCGCGCCGGCGCGATTCTCGAGGATGAAGTCCCGCGCATACTCGCCCGACTGGATCCGCGCCAGCGCTTCGCGCATCGCCCGCTTCGTCTCGTCGGTGACGATCTTCGGGCCGGTCACGTATTCGCCGTACTCGGCGTTGTTCGAGATCGAGTAGTTCATGTTGGCGATGCCGCCCTCGTAGATCAGGTCGACGATGAGCTTCACCTCGTGCAGGCACTCGAAGTACGCCATTTCCGGCGCATAGCCCGCGTCGGTGAGCGTCTCGTAGCCGGCCTTGATGAGCTCGACCAGGCCGCCGCACAGCACGGTCTGCTCGCCGAAGAGATCGGTTTCCGTCTCCTCGCGGAAATTGGTTTCGATGACGCCGGCGCGCGCGCCGCCGATGGCCGCGGCGTAGGAAAGCGCGACGTCGCGCGCCTTTTTCGATGCGTCCTGGTGGACGGCGATCAGCATCGGCACGCCGCCGCCGGCGACGTAGGTCGAGCGAACCGTGTGTCCGGGCGCCTTCGGCGCGATCATGACGACGTCGAGGTCGGCGCGCGGCACGACCTGGCCGTAATGGATGTTGAAGCCATGCGCGAAAGCGAGCGTCCGCGCCCTTCTTGATGTGCGGCTCGACGCCGTCGCTGGTATACGGCCGCGATGTGCTCGTCGGGCATCAGCATCATCACGACGTCGGCGCCGGCGACGGCCTCCTCGACGGCGGCGACCTTGAGCCCGGCCTTCTTCGCCTTGTCCCATGACGCGCCGTCCTTGCGCAGGCCGACGGTGACCTTGATGCCCGAATCGTTGAGATTCTGCGCGTGCGCATGCCCCTGCGAGCCATAGCCCACGATCGTGACCTTCCTGCCCTTGATGAGCGAGAGGTCGGCGTCCTTTTCGTAATAGACTTTCATCGTTTTCTCCGTTGTTGGCTCAATCGCCGCGCGACGACGCGCGAGTGGGCGCGATGCCCTGGCGCCTCAGACGCGCAGGATCCGCTCTCCCCGCCCGATTCCGGACGCGCCGGTGCGCACCGTTTCGAGGATCACGCCCGGCTCGATCGCTTGCAGGAACGCGTCGAGCTTGTAGCCCGTCCCCGTGAGCTCGATCGTGTAGCTCTTGTCGGTCACGTCGAGGATGTTGCCGCGAAAGATGTCGGCGAGCCGCTTCATCTCCTCGCGGTCCTTGCCGGCGGCGCGCACCTTGACCAGCATCAGCTCGCGCTCGATGTGGTTGCCCTCCGTCAGGTCGACGACCTTGACGACATCGACGAGCTTGTTGAGCTGCTTCGTGATCTGCTCGATCACGTCGTCGGAGCCGACGGTGACGATGGTCATTCGCGACATCGTCACGTCCTCGGTCGGCGCGACGGTCAGCGATTCGATGTTGTAGCCGCGCGCCGAGAACAGCCCGGCAATGCGGGATAGCGCGCCGGCCTCGTTCTCGACCAGAATCGACAGAATATGCCGCACGGTCAGTACCCCCCCGAAGGCGCTTTGCGCGCTCCCCCCGAGGGGGCAACCGCGTCCTTGGGGCGGCCCGGCGGCGCAGTTCCCCCCCGATGGCGCTTCGCGCCTTCCCCCCAGGGGGCGATGGCGTCCTTGGGGCGGCCCGGCGGACGCCAGTTCCCTCGCGATGGAGGGGCGCTCACAGCTCCTCCGCGAGGATCATCTCGGTCAGGCCCTTGCCCGCGGCGATCATCGGGAACACGTTTTCCGCCTGGTCCGTGATGAAATCCATGAACACCAGCCGATCCTTGAGCTTCAACGCTTCGCGCAGCGCGCCTTCGACGTCGCCGGGCTTTTCGATCTTCATCCCGACATGACCGTAGGCCTCGGCGAGCTTGACGAAGTCCGGCAGCGCGTCCATGTACGACTCGGCATAACGGTTGCCGTAGAAGAATTCCTGCCACTGCCGCACCATGCCCATGTACCGGTTGTTGAGGTTCACGATCTTGATCGGCAGGTGATACTGCTTGCAGGTCGACAGCTCCTGGATGCACATCTGGATCGACGCCTCGCCGGTGACCGTCACCACCGTCGCGCCGGGGTTGACGAGGCGCACGCCCATCGCCGCCGGCAGGCCGAAGCCCATCGTGCCGAGGCCGCCCGAGTTGATCCACCGGCGCGGCTTGTCGAACTTGTAGTACTGCGCCGCCCACATCTGGTGCTGGCCCACGTCCGACGTGATGAACGCGTCGCCCTTCGTGAGCTCGTAGAGCTTCTGGATCACGTGCTGCGGCTTGATGAGAGCGCTCTTGGTGTCGTACCGGAGGCAATCCTTGCGCTGCCACTCCTTGATCTCGCTCCACCAAGCCTTGAGCGCGACGGAATCCGGCCTTTGCGGCGAGCTCTCGATCAGCTTCAGCATCTCGTCGAGCACTTCGCCGACGTAACCGACGATCGGCACGTCGACCTTGACCCGCTTGGAGATCGACGACGGATCGATGTCGATGTGGATGATCTTGCGGTCGGCGCGGAAGAAATGCGACGGATTGCCGATGACGCGGTCGTCGAAGCGCGCGCCGATCGCGATCAGCACGTCGCAATGCTGCATCGCCATGTTCGATTCGAAGGTGCCGTGCATCCCGAGCATGCCGGTGAACTGCGGGTCGGTGCCGGGGAATGCGCCGAGACCCATCAGCGTGTTGGTGCACGGAAAGCCGAGCAGGCGCACGAGGCGGGTCAGCTGCGGCGCGGCGTCGTTCAGGATCACGCCGCCGCCGGCGTAGACCATCGGCTTCTTCGCCTCGAGCAGGAGCTGCACCGCCTTCTTGATCTGTCCGGAATGCCCCTTGGTGACCGGGTTGTACGAGCGCAGCGAGACCGTTTTCGGATAGCTCCACTCGGCCTTCGCCTGCGTCACGTCCTTCGGGATGTCGACCAGCACGGGGCCCGGCCGGCCGGTGGCCGCGAGATAGAACGCCTTCTTGATCGTCAGCGCGATGTCCTTGGCGTCCTTGACGAGGAAATTGTGCTTGACGCATGGCCGCGTGATGCCGACGGTGTCGCACTCCTGGAACGCATCCTGGCCGATGGCGTGCGTGGGCACCTGGCCGGTCAGCACGACCATGGGGATCGAGTCCATGTACGCGGTCGCAATGCCCGTGACCGCGTTGGTGACGCCCGGACCGGAGGTCACGAGGCACACGCCGACCTTGCGTCGACGATCGCGAATAGCCGTCGGCGGCGTGCACCGCCCCCTGCTCGTGCCGGACAAGGACATGCTTCACCTTCTCCTGCTTGAACAGTTCGTCGTAGATGTTGAGCACCGCGCCGCCGGGATAGCCGAAGACGTACTCGACGCCTTCTTCCTGGAGGCAGCGGATCACGATTTCCGCACCCGTAAGCTGCATGGCCACGCCTTCTGCAAAAAGGTGGATTGTCCCGCGCGTGTCCTGCGCGGGCCCTCAGCACAACATTCCGGCGCGCATAGGATGGGCGCGCCTGCCAAGGCTTTTCCGGGTAGAAAGCCGCGTTCTCGAAACACCCGCCGCACCCCTGGGGGATCCCCGCAGACGCTCGTGGCATCGCGGAGGGGGCGCAAACGGCCGTTATTGCAGTACAACATCGACCCGTCAGGGCCGAGCGACAACGTTACCCGCGGCAACGGCGCCGGTCAAGCCCGCTGCGGCGCACAAGCGGCGCCGCGTGCCTGCGCCCTATAATGCGCCGTCTCGATAGGACGGACTCCTCTGGCCTCATCCCACGAAATTTCGGCCTTTCTGGCAGAAGTCGAGCGTCGCGCATTCAAGCAAGCGATGTTCGCCGTCCGCGACGAGCACACCGCGCTCGACATCGTCCAGGACGCGATGCTCAAGTTGACCGAGAAATATTCGGACAAGCCGGCGGCCGAGTTGCCGATGCTGTTCCAGCGAATCGTGCAAAATACGATCCACGACCATTTCCGCCGCCAGAAAGTCCGCTCGACGTGGACGACGCTGCTGTCGGCGTTGGGGAAAGGTGATGAAAAGGACGACGATTTCGATCCGCTCGAAACTTTGGCCGCAAAATCGGATTCAAACGCGACGGCCGATCCCGCGGCGCAGTTCGAGCAACGTCAGATTATCGGGGTCATCGAACAGGCGCTCGAGCGGCTGCCGGCGCGTCAACGGGAAGCGTTTCTGCTGCGTTACTGGGAGGAACTCGATGTGGCGGAAGCCGCCGCGGCCATGGGTTGCTCCGAGGGAAGTGTGAAGACCCACTGCTCGCGCGCGGTGCACGCACTGGCCGTAATGCTGGCGGCCAAAGGAGTGTCGCTATGACCCCCCTGATGACATTTTCGCAAAAAAAATAACCACTTACCTCGATCACGGCACTGCGGACCTCAAGCCGGGGATCGCCTACCGCCTGCAGCTGGCGCGGGCCGAGGCCCTTGCTCGTCTTGCCGATCCGGCGCGCTCGGCCGAGTTCCGCGTTGCCGTCGCCAATGCGGGGGGCGGGTCCGGAACCGCGCGGCGGCGGGCGGAGTTTCTGGGCAAGCGGCTGGCTCTGGGTTGGGATAGCATTGATCGTGGCCGCCGGTTTCGGCTTCCAACAGTGGCAGGCCTATCAGCAGCTCTACGACATCGAGGAAACGGACGCGGCGATCCTGTCCTCGGACCTGCCGATCGATGCCTACCTGGACCGGGGATTCCAGAATTGGCTGAAGCACGCACGCTACGACGAATAACGCACGTTCTCGCTTCCGTCCTGATCTCCGCTATCGTGATGGCCGGCGCGGCGTTCGCGCAGCCGATCGGCATCCGCTCGCCGGCCTGGGACAGCCTTCCGCCCGCCGAGCGCCAGTTCCTGGCGCCGCTGGCGCCGCAATGGGACACGCTCGACCCCCAGCGCAAGCAGAGATGGCTCGGCCTCGCTCAGCGCTACCCGAAGATGTCGGTCGAGGAGCAGGCGCGTGTGCGCCAGCAGATGGGCACCTGGGCCCAATTGTCGCCTGCCGAGCGGCAAGCGGCGCGCGAACAGTACAAGTCCTTGCGCGCGCTCCCGCCGGAGAAGAAGCAGGAAGTCCGCCAGCAATGGGAGTACTACCAGACGCTGCCGCCGGAGAAGAAGCGCGAGCTTGCGACCCGACCCCCGCCGGCCACTGCTCCCGCGGCGCCGCGCGGCGTGCGGCCAGCGTCGCCGCCTCCGCCGCCACCCCCGCAGCTCGCCCCGTCCGCGCCGCCACAAAGGTAGGGTGAACGGCCCCCACGCTCACTCCGTTCGCGGGCACCTGGGCCCCTTCATCGCGCAACGGGCGCCGCTCCTGCGCCGTTATGCGGCCCTTGGCTACGAAGGATTGCTGCTCGCGGCGGTCGTGCTGGTCGTCGGGTTCCTGACCCTTCCAGCGACGCGCGCCGGGAGTCCTGGCGGCGTCCTTGCGCTGCCGCCGCTGTCGGGGCGCGTCCTCTCCGCCTGCCTCGTCTTTGGCGCGGCCGGCCTCTATTTCACATGGTCATGGAGCGCCGGGCGCCGCACCCTGCCGATGAAGACGTGGCGCCTCATGCTCATCCGTGCCGACGGTCGCAACGTCGATGGCCGGACCGCCGTCATTCGATATTTCGGCGCCTGGATCGGCCCGGTCGCCGCGCTCGCCGCTCACGCGGCGCTGCAGCCTTCGAGCCTCGGCGCGCACGCCGCCTGGCTTGCCGCCCTCGGCTATCTCTGGCCGATCGTCGATCCGGATCGCCAATTCCTGCACGACCGGATCGCGGGGACGCGGATCGTCATGGCGCCACCGGATCCCGTATCTGCCGCGCCAGCGCCACGCCCACGCTGATCAGCACCATACCCGCCACCGCGACGGCATCGAGCCTCTCGTCGAACAGGAACCAGGCCATCACGGCCGTCGCCGCCGGAACGAGAAAGAAAAGGCCTGCCACGTTCGACGCCGCGCCATGCCGCAGCAGCCAATAGAGCAGGCTGATCGCGCCGACCGACAGCACCACGACCAACCAACCGAGCGCGAAGACGAAGCCGGGAGTCCACTGGATCGGCGCCGCCCGCTCGAACCCAAAGACGATCGGCGCGTAGGCGATCGCGCACGCGAAGAACTGGATGAACGCGCCGCTGCGCAGATCGATGTGCGAACAGTATCGTTTCTGGTATAGCGTGCCGACGCTGATGCCAAAAAGCGCGATCAGGATGGCAGCCAGCGCCTTGCCGTCGGTGGTGATGACCACCTTGTGCCGGACGACGAGCCAGACTCCCGCGAGGCCCAGCACCAGCCCGACCCATTGCCGCGGCACGACCCGCTCGCCGAGCCAGCCGCGCGCAAGCACCACAGTGAGAATCGGCTGCAGTCCCACGAGCATGGCCGCCATTCCCGCCGACATGCCGCTCGCCACTGCCACGAGCACGCCGCCCAGGTAGAGACCATGGACGAGCCAACCCGCGACGACAACGTGCGCCAATTCCGCGAACGTGGAAGGCCACACGGCGCGCGTCGCCAGCGCAACCGCGCCCATCAGCGCCGCGACGAGCACGAACCGGTAGAGGAGAAACTTGAACGGTGGCGCGTACGCGAGCCCGTACTTCGACGGCGATGAAGCCGGTGCTCCAGAGGAGCACGAACAGGAACGGAAACGCGAGCTGCCGGCGCGCGTGCGCGGCCGTCGCCATCACGATCAGGTTTTCGGCCTGGAATTCGCCGCTTCGTAGCGCGCGACTCCGTCCAGAATCTCCCGTTTCGCTTCTTCGGCACCGACCCACGTGGACACCCGCACCCACTTGCCGGGCTCGAGATCCTTGTAATGCTCGAAAAAATGGGCGATCTGCTGTGTCGTGATCTCCGGCAGGTCGCGCGGTGACTGCACCGCGCGATAGAGCCCCGAGAGCTTGTCCACCGGCACCGCCAGCACCTTCGAATCGCCACCCGCCTCGTCATCCATCTTCAGCATCCCGATCGGGCGGCAGCGCACGACCACGCCCGTGATGAGCGGCATCGGCGAGAGGACCAGCACGTCGCACGGATCGCCGTCGTCGGACAGCGTGCGCGGAATGTAGCCGTAATTGCACGGGTAGTGCATGGCCGTCGACATGAAGCGGTCGACGAACACGGCGCCGGTCTCCTTGTCGACCTCGTACTTGATCGGATCGCCGCGCATCGGAATCTCGATGATGACGTTGCAGTCGTTCGGGACATCCTTGCCGGAGGGCACGCGGTCGAGATTCATCGGGACGAGGAAGAACGCTGGAAGGGGCAGGCGATTATACGGCGCTCTGCGGCCACGGTATCATCGGCGCCACGATGTCCGAACGCACCGGCCCAATGGAACGTGCGCGCTCGCGCGGAGCTCCTCGCGCGCGCCCGGCGTCACGCATTCTCGTCCCGCTCGCGTGGTGCGCCCTCGCCGTCATCTGCAGCGGCCTCCTGGCGCAGGCGCACATGGAAGCTGCGCCGCTGCCGGCGCCGTTCTCCGGCAACAAGCCAGGCGCCGGACTCCCGCGCGGCTGGGAGCCGGTCAAGCTCTCTGATCGCAAGCGGCCCACCCACTATTCGCTGGCGGACGATGCGGGGGTGGTGGTCCTGCATGCGAATGCGGTCGGCTCCGCCAGCGGCCTCGCCCAGTTCACGGTATTCGACATCCGCAGCGCGCCCATCGTCGAATGGCGCTGGAGGGTAAGCTCGCTGATCGAAGGCGCGGACAACCGCGTCGGCGCCAAGGAAGATTCGCCCGTGCGCCTGATGTTCGCCTTCGACGGCGACAAGTCGCGGCTGCCCATGGGCCAGCGCGCGGTCTTCTACCTGACGGAAAAACTATCCGGCCGCGAGTTGCCTTATGCGCTGCTGCAGTACGTATGGGCCAATACGATCCCGGTCGGCACCGTGCTCGAAAATCCGTACACGCGGCGCGTCCGGATGCTGGTGGTGGCGAGCGGCGCCGACGGCGTGGGGCGATGGCAATCGCTGTCGCGCAACCTGTACGACGATTTCCGCCATGTGTTCCAGGAAGAGCCGGGGCGCCTCACAGGCATTGGCGTGCTGACGGACACCGACAACACCGGAGGTTCGGTCGAAGCCTGGTACGGCGACGTTCGGTTCCGTCCCGCCGAGCGGTAGCCGGCAAGCGCTCAGCTCCCTCCGCGATAGGCGGCACCGTAACCCACGTAGATCTTCGCCGCCTGCGCGAAATTCTCGCGCTCCTCCGGCTTGATCGCGCGAAACGCCAATGCCGGCCGCCCGGCCCAGATCCAGCCGGCCTTGATCACCGTGCCCGGCTCGACCCACGCCCTCGCGCCGATGCACCCGCCCTCCTCGACAACGACGCGGTCGCCGACCTGCGATCCCATGCCGATCAACGCGTGGTCGCCGATCGTCGCGGCGCCCATGCGGACATTGTGGCCGATGGTGACGTCGGCCCCGAGCACGAGCGACCCGCGCGCCGCGTCGGTGACGAGCAGCGAATTGTCCTGCACGTTCGTGCGCGGCCCGATCGCGATTCGGCCGTCGCCCGCCACGAGGGCGCAGCCGAAGTAGACGCTCGCGTCGGCCGCGACGGTCACATCGCCGGCAAGCAATGCGGTCGGCGCGACATACGCATCGGCCAACGCGTGCGCCCGCCGGCCGGCGTGACGCGAGGCCGCACCGACTTCGCGCGCCGACACGTACGCCGCCATGTCGAGCGGTGGCAGATCGTTCGCGGTGACGAGCGTCGACGGAATGCGCTGGCGAATCGCACGCGCCGTCGCGGCGAGCTCTTCGGCCCCGATCTCACGGACGGGGGTGGCGGGAGAGCCGTCGTAGATCCATCCGCCGGCAAGCCGCTTGCGCGGCGGCACGAGGCTGCCGGCCGTGATCAGCGTGCCGGCTCCGACATGCGCGTCGTCCATGACGATCGCGGTGTCGCCCACGACTACCCGGTCCTCGACCGTGCACGCGTGCACCAGCGCGAAGCGGCCGACCGTGACGTCGTCGCCGATATTGGCCGCGAGCGTGCCGTCGGCGATGTGCACCGTCGCCCGTTCGCCGAAATACGCGTTCGCGCCAACCCGCACCCACTCGCCGTCGGCGCGCAGCGTCGCGTAACTGCGCAGCACGAGACCCGGACCGGCGACCGTTCGGCCGACGATCGCCGCGGTCGGCGCGCAATCCAGCGGCGCCGCAACCGAGGGCGTGAAATCGAGGTAGCGAATCAGCATCTGTTCATCTTCCGCCAGGCGGGGCGGCAGGTCGCGGCCCATCGTCGCAGCAAGCAGGCGCACCGCCCCATCAAAAGACCGGTCTTTCATCAAAAGACCGGTCTTTCGCGATAGGTCCCCCACACTCCTTTCAGACGTTCCACGATATCGCCCATGGACGCGCCGGCCGCGACCAGCTCGATCGTCACCGGGAGGATGTTGTCGGTTTCATCCGCCGCGACGGCCACTAGGCGGTCGAGCAACGCGTTCACTTTCGCCTGGTCGCGCTCGCGCCGCACGCGTTCGAGGCGCGCAATCTGGCGCTCGGCCGTGGTCGGGTCGTAGGGGTGGATCTCGACGTCGAACCGCTCGTCCGGTTCGACATATTTGTTGACGCCGATCACCGGTTTCGCGCCGCTCGCCTTGCGTTTGGCCGTGTCGTAGGCGAAGTCGGCAATTCGTTGCTGGAACCATCCCTCCTCGATCAGCTTGATCGTGCCGCCCCGGCGCTCGACCTCGTCCAGCACCCCGAAGATGCCGCGCTCGAACTCCGTGGTCAGGCTCTCGACGAAATACGAGCCGCCGAGCGGATCGGCGACGCTGGCGACACCGCTTTCCTCGGCGATGATCTGCTGCGTGCGCAGCGCGATCTTCATCGCCTCCTCGGTGGGAATCGCGAACGCCTCGTCCATGCCGTTCGTGTGGAGGCTCTGCGCGCCGCCGAGCACGGCGGCCAGCGCCTGCAACCCGGTGCGCACGATGTTGATCTGCGGTTGCGGCCGCGTGAGCGACGCCGCCGCGGTCTGGCAGTGGAAGCGCAGCCGCATCGACTCCGGATTTCTCGCGCCGAACCGCTCGCGCATGATCTTCGCGTACACCCGCCGCACCGCCCGCAGCTTGGCGATCTCCTCGAAGAAATCCGCCTGGGCAACGTAGTAGAACGCAAGCCGCGGCGCGAATTCGTCGACGTGCATTCCGGTCTTCGTCACGGCGTCGACGTAGGTGACGAGATTGCACATCGTGAACGCCGCCTCGTCCAGCGGCGACGATCCCGCCTCGGAGATGTGGTAACCCGAGATATTGATCGGGTTGTAGCGTTTCATGTTCCGCGCGCACCATGTGATGCAGTCGCGGACGATGCGCACGGACGGCGCGATGGGGAAGATCCATTCTTTTTGCGCCTGGTACTCCTTCAGGATATCGGCCTGGATCGTGCCCGACAGGCGGTTCAAATCGCAGCCGCGCTTCTGCGCCAGCGCGACATACATCGCGAGCAGGATCCACGCGGTCGGATTGATCGTCATCGACACCGAGATGCGCTCGAGGTCGATGCCATCGAAGAGATGCTCGACATCCGCGAGCGTGTCGACGGCGACACCCTCGCGGCCCACCTCGCCTTCGCAGAGCGGATGGTCGCTGTCGTAGCCCATCAGCGTCGGCATGTCGAAGTCCGTCGACAGCCCGGTCTGGCCCTGGCCGATCAGGTATTTGAAGCGTCCGTTCGTGTCCTCGGCCGTGCCGAAACCGGCGATCTGGCGCATCGTCCAGAGCCGCCCGCGATACATCGTCGGGTAGGGACCGCGCGTATAGGGATACTGCCCCGGCAGCCCAAGGTCGGCGGGAGGCGTGTCGGCGAGATCGAGTGGAGTGTAGACGCGCTTCAACGGCAGGCCGCCCAGCGTGCGGAATTCCGGTTGCCGCTCTGGCTGGCGCGCGAGGAAAGACGCGACCTCGTTCTTCTCCCACGCGTCGACTTGCGCGGCGAGCGCGGGTGCATCGGGGTCGCGACGGTCGGACTGTTTCATGCCTTTGGTCCCGTCTGGAGTTGCAGGAGCAGCCGTTTCGCCGCCGTGTGCGGGCCGATCGTGCGCGCGTCGAGATCCGCGAGCAACCCCGCCACATGGCCGCCGCGTTGGCGCGCGAAGGCATCGCGCAGGATCTCCTCGCCGGCGAGCAGAAGTCTTCGCTCGTTGATTTCCGTGCGGCGCACGGCCATCGCTCCGCTCGCATCGAGCGCGGCGCGGTGGGCGTCGATCGCCTCGCACAACGCGACAATGCCTTCGCCGGTCAGGGCGGAGGTCGGCAGAACCGGTGGCTGCCAATCGCCGCTGCGCCGCGACCGAGGTCCCAGCGCCAGCATGGCCTTGAGGTCGGTGCGCGTTCGCTCCGCGTCGGGCCGGTCGGACTTGGCGACGACATGGATGTCCGCGATCTCGAGGATGCCGGCCTTGATCGCCTGAATGTCGTCGCCCAGGCCGGGGGTGGAGACGACGACCGTCGTGTGCGCGGCGCGCGCGACGTCGACTTCGTCCTGGCCCACGCCGACCGTTTCGATGATGACGATCTCGTACCCGGCCGCGTCGAGGATGTCGACCGCGTCGAGCGTTCCGCGCGCGAGCCCGCCGAGCGCTCCGCGCGTGGCCATGCTCCGGACGAACACGCCGGGGTCGCCGCAGATTTCACCCATCCGGATGCGATCGCCGAGAATCGCCCCGCCCGAAAATGGGGATGACGGATCGATGGCGACCACGCCTACGCGACGACTCGTGCGCCGCATCTCGCGCGCGAGCTTCGCGACCAGCGTCGATTTGCCGCTGCCCGGCACGCCCGTGATCCCGATGACGTGCGCGCGGCCCGCGTGCCGGAAAATCGCTTCCAGCGCCGGGCGGCCTTCGTCGTCCCCCGCCTCGGCGCGTGTCAGCAGCCGCGCGATGGCGCGTATTTCTCCGGCGAGCACGCCGGGAACCAGATCCAGTGTCGCGATCCTCGCCATCATGGACGCGCAACGAGCCGCGCATTGAGCTCGCGAAACACCTCGCGATCATCGATGACGCGCCGCGCCTTGAAATCGGTCCGGGGAAACGTCCCGGGGGGAACGACTTCGACCCTCGCGCGCAAGCCCAGCATCCGCAACAGCTTCTGGGCGGCCGCCTCCCCCAGCGCCCGGGATGCGTCGGCCCCCGCCGCGTGGACGGAGGGCGCCGCCTCGAGGCGGATCAGCAATTCGTCCATCGCGCCGTCACGCGTGATGACGATCCGGTGCTCGCCGCCGTAGCCCCCCAACGCGTTGACAGCGGCGTCGACTTCGCTCGGATAGACGTTCTCGCCGCGGATGGTAAACATGTCGTCGATGCGGCCGAAGATGCCCTGCGGCAGGCGTGGATACGTGCGCCCGCAGGGGGCCGGACCGTCCTCCCACTGCGTGAGGTCGCCCGAGACGAGACGGATCATCGGCTGCGACGTGCGCTCGAGATGCGTATACACGGGCGTGCCGCGCTGACCGAACGGCACCCGCCGGAACGTTGCGGGATCACAGACTTCCGTGTACACCACGTCCTGCCACAGCAGCATGCCGTCGCTCTCGGCCGTGCCGGCGATGTTCATGAACGGCGTCATTTCGGCCATCGATCCGCAATCGATCACACGGGCGCCGAAGGCGGCGGCGATCCTGTCGCGCACGCCTGGCACCGACGCACCCGGCTCGCCGGAGAAGAACATCGTCTTCAACCCGAAGGCCGCCGGGTCGAACCCTTCCACGCGCGCGACTTCCGCGAGGTGCAGCGCGAACGACGGCGTCGAGTAGAACGCCGAAGGCTTCATCAGGTCGAGCCACATCGCGGCGCGCGCGGTCATCCCGGGTGCGCCTGCACCGAACGGAAAGGCCTTGGCGCGGAGGCGCTCGACGCCGGCCAGCGTGCCCCACGAGCCCATGTAGAGGCTGAAGATCGCGGCGATGAATACGGTGTCGCCGGGACGCAGGCCCATGCCCCAGAGAATCCGTGCATGAGCGTTGGCGATCGCGTCCCAGTCGGCGCGCCCGATCGCGAAAGTCGTGGGCCGGCCCGTGGTGCCCGAAGTGCCGTGAATGTGATGGACTTCGCCTTCCGCGACGCAAAGGTAATCGCCGAATGGCGGAACTCGCGTCTGCGCGTCGCGCAGGTCGCGCTTGGTGATGACCGGCACCTTCGTCTCGAAGTCGTCGAGCGATCGCAAATGATCGGGATGGAATCCCGCCTCGTCCCACTTGCGCCGGTAGAAGGGGGCATGCTCCCACGCGTAGCGCGTGAGCGCCTGCAGGCGGCCGAGGATGGCGTGGTCGCGCGCCGCGGCCGGCATCGTCTCGCGGACCGGAAACCAGTAGCGCGACCCCTGCGGCGGCCGATACTCGGGGTCGTAACGCGGCGGAAACGTCCAGGATTCCACGTGAACAGGCGAACGTGAGGGCGCCGCCTCGAAGGCTCAGCGCGCCCCCCGTTCGGAAACCACGCGACGCACCGCGGCGACGATCGCATCCGGCGGGGTGTCCTGGAGCAATATTGCCTTGACGCCCAGCGCGGTAAGCGCGGCGACATCCTCGTCCGGAATGACGCCGCCGCCAACGACGAGAATGTCGTCGGCGCCGCGCTCGGCCAGCAACGCGAGCACGCGCGGAAACACCGTCATGTGGGCGCCGGAGAGTATGCTGATGCCGATCGCGTCGACGTCTTCCTGGATCGCCGCCTCGACCACTTCCTGCGGCGTGCGGTGGAGTCCGGTGTAGATGACGTCCATGCCGGCGTCGCGCAGCGTTCGCGCGACGATCTTGACGCCGCGATCGTGGCCGTCGAGCCCGACCTTGGCGATGAGGACGCGAATGGGTGGGTGAGCGGAATCCATGCTTGCAGCGCGATCGCCGGGTCGCCTTCTCGGAGAACCTCGGACCCGCCTGATTGCGGCCAGCGAGTTTAGCAGCCCGCGTCCGGCCGCCGAGATACGGACGACGGCATGGGAAGCGCGGGCTCGGCGAATCCGAACCGGGTCGAACGCGCATCTAATCCAAACGCCGTAATACGCCGGGGTCTTGAATGAAACGGTCGGTTCTCTTTCTCCTGCTGCTCATGGGGCTCGCCGCGGCCGTCGGCGTGGCCCTGACCTACGATTTCTGGAAAGACACCACGACCGGCGGCGATGCACTGATGGAAGAGCACGCGCTTCCGCCGTTCAAGCGGGTCGCCATAGAAGGTTTCGCTGATGTGACGCTGGTCCAGGGCGGCACCGAATCCATCACCGTCGAAGGGGCGCGAAGGCAATTGCGCCGAATGCAGATCAGCGTGAAGGACGGCACGCTCAGGATCGCGAGCCACCAAGCCCAGCGCTGGTGGCAGGACATGTTCGCCGGCAGTGCCCGGCCAGCGCGCGTCACGCTGAATCTTCGCGTGCTCGACGCAATCGCCGTCGAGGGGGCCGTCAAGGTTCGCTCCGACCAACTGAAGTCCGATCGACTCGCGGTGTCCGCGGCGGGGGCGACGTCGGTCAGGATCGCCAAGCTCGAGGCGAAAGAGCTAGCCGTCGACGGTTCCGGAGCGATCAAGATGGAGATTGCCGGGCGGACCATCGCGCAGACGATCGAGATATCCGGTGCCGGCGACTACCGGGCGGCGGACCTTGCCAGCGAAACGGCAAAGGTTACAGTCAGCGGCGCGGGCCGCGTCGCGGTGCGGGTCGACAAGACCCTCGACGTCGACCTCTCCGGCGCGGCGACCGTCGAATATGTCGGCGATCCGAAAGTCACCCGCCAGATCAGCGGCGTCGGCCGGGTGAAGCGGCGCGACGCGACATCAACGCCTCAATGGACCCAGAACGTTGCCGCAGCGGGAATCGACTCCGGCTTGAACAGCAGCGGCAAGCCCGTGCCGTCGGTGCGGTCGGCATGCACACCCGCGAGGGTTCTGATGTCCGTCACCCGGCAGTCGCGCAGCAGGTCGACGAGCATGGCGACGACGTCCCCCGCGCGATCGAGCGGATAGAGCGGACAGCGGAAGCCTTCCGCGTCGCGGGGCTCGAACGGCGAGGACAACGACAGCCGCAATTCGCCGCCTCCGGGAGCATCTGGCGCGCGATGCGCACTGATGACCGCGGTCGGCTCGCCGACCGTGCCGCGGAACTTGCGAATGGCGTTACTCGCGAAGATCTGCGCGGCGACCTCGCGCTGCGCGGCGCGCCCCGCGGCCACTGCGGGAAGCAGAAGCTGCGCCGCACGCGGAAGCGCCAGCACCGATGCTCCTCCCGCCGCCAGCTGGACGGTGAGCTCGCGTGTGAACGGGACGCCCCACTTGCCCACGGCGATGTCCGCGGTGAGGTCGGCCCCCGGCTTCGCCATCGCGGCGCCCGGGAGGAAGCGCAGGTGCACGGCCTCCTGCCCGGCATGGAACGCCAGCGGTGCGGGCGGGAACGCGGGCGGCGACAAGCGCGCGCCGGTCGCAAGCGAATCGGGCAGACGGCATCCGGCGAGGATTCCTGGCAGCCGTGCGACGTCGATCGCTTCGGTCGCGACGAGCGCGTTCGACAGCGCGAACGTGCTGTTCCCGGCCAACGCGCCGTGCTCGCGCAGGATCGCAGCAAGGCTGGAAGCGTCCTCGAGAGTGCCTGGCAGCACTCCGTCGCCACCCGCACCCTCGCTTCCGACGACAATTACGAGTGGGAGCGCGAACACCGTCACTTCGAGTGCCGATCCATCGCCTTGCATCGCGTCGCGCCACGCCGCGTCGAGCGCGCGCCAGAGATGCCGCGCGACGCCGATCGACGGCGCGCCGGCCAGAACCATCGCCAGCGCCGGGCCGTCCCCGCCGAGTTGCGCGCGAAGCACGCCGCGCAGCTCGCGGTCGAAGCCCTCCGCCTCCCGCGTCGTATCAGCGCGAAGCGCGTTTTCCGCCAGCCTGTAAACGGCGCGCGCCGGCTCCGGGGCCGACGCAAGATCGGGAAAAACGCGGGGATCCGGGGCGAGGAGTGTGGCTTCGGGCAAGGGTCAATCCCGCAGCAGGCGCCAGTTTCCATCCTTCACGGTAATCAGCACCCGGCCACGTTCGTCGAAGCCGGAATGATCCGCGGGCGACATGTTGTAGACACCCTGAGTTCCAACGAGCTCGCGTGTCGACTCGAGCGCGTCGCGGAGCGCGGCACGAAATTCCGGCGTGCCCGGCTTGCCGCGCTTGGCGGCTTCCGGGACCGTCCGCGAGAGCAGGAGTCCCGCGTCGTAGACATTGGCGCCAAACGTCGCAGGCTTGCTGCCGTACATCTTCTCGTAGGCGTTGATGTATTCCAGCGCAACTGCCTTGGCGGGCAGGCTGTCGGACATTTCGGGAAGCACCAGCATCAGGCTTGCCGCGAGCACCGTGCCGTCGACCTTGGCGCCGCCCAGGCGCAGGAAGTCTGGCGTTGCGGCGCCATGCGTCTGGTAGATCCGGCCCTTGTATCCGGCATCGACCAGCGTGACATGCGGCAGTACCGTGGGACCACCGGCTGCGGCGACGAGCACGGCGTCGGGCTTTGCCGCCATCAGCTTCGCCACCTGGCCGGTCACCGAAGCGTCGGTGCGCAGGAACTTCTCGTTCGCGACAACCTTGATGCCGGCCTTTTGTGCCTGCGCACTGAACACCGCGTACCAGTTGTCGCCGTACGGATCGTTGAAGCTGATGACGCCGACCGTCTTCACGCCGGTCTTCACCATGTGACCGATGAGCGCCTCGCAAATGAGAGGGTCGTTCTGTGTCGTCTTGAACACCCATCGCTTCTTGTCGTCCATCGGCAACACGATGGCCGTCGCGCCGACGGGCGCCAGCATCGGCGTGCCGGCTTCGGCCATGAGCGGCACGACGCTCACGGCGTTCGGCGAGCCTGACGGACCGATCAGCGCGTCGATCTTGTGCTCGGATAAGAGCCTCTTGACGAGGATCACCGTCTGCGTGGCATCGCTGGCGTCGTCGAAGACGAAGTATTCGACGCTGAAGTCGCCGATCTTCTTCGGCAGCAACGCGGCGGTGTTCTTCTGCGGGATGCCGATCACCGCGGTCGCGCCGGTCGACGAGGCGATCACGCCGATCTTCAACTGGGCGGACGCCGGGGCCGAGGGTAGCGCCATTGCCAGCGCCGCGGCAAGCCAAACGGCGACTTTCATCATTCGTCTCCTCGTCGATACATGGGGATGGAGCGGATGCGTCTCCCGCTAGCGAACGAACCGGGCCAGCTTCTCCCGGAACTCCGTCGAGAAGGGCACGGCCTGCCGCGTGTCGAGCGAGGCTTGCACGACGATGAGCGTCGCCCGGACCCGCACTTGGTCGGCGGCTCGGGCCTCGACGGCGAGCGTGAGCGAGCTCGCGCCGATCTTCTGCACCGACAGGCAGAACCGGAGCGTCTCGCCGACCGTGCTCGGCGCGAGAAAGTCGCATTCGAGGTGCGCCATCGGGATCCCGTGCCGGCCCTCGGCGTGAAAGCGGGCGAAATCGACGCCGAGCCCGTCGTTGAACCAGTCCTCGACCAGCTCGTTCATCAACACGAAGTATTGGGGATAGAACACGATCCCCGCGGGGTCGCAGTGATGAAAGCGGATCGAGCTTCAGCGATTCGAAGGGCGCACGGCTCGTCATGGCGGATCGTTTCCGGGTGGAGGTCGGCCGGCGACGCGGTCGACGAAGCGGACGATGGCGTCGATGACGGCGTCCGGACGGTCCCGGTGCGGCGAATGGCGGCAGTCGGCGAGTCGTACGAGCTCGACGTCGGCGACACCGGCGCGGATGCGTTCCATCTGTTCCATGGTCCCATACTCGTCATCCTCGCCCTGGATCGCGAGCACCGGGCAGCGGATGGTCGGCAGATATTCTTCGATGTTCCAGTCGCGGAACTCCGGGGCGAGCCAGATCCGGTTCCAGCCCAGGAACGCCGAATCGACGTCGGCATGATGGCGGGCGAGCTTCGCGCGGAGGTCCGTCGTTTCGAATGCCGTTTTCGCCGCGGCGATGCTGGCGACGGTGAGATCCTCGACGAAAACGTGCGCCGCCAGCGTGACGACCGCCGTCAACGGACGCGATCCCGCGCCCGCGAGGATCAGCGCGATCGAGCCGCCATCGCTGTGCCCGACGAGGATCGGGCGATCGATGGCCAGCGTGTCCAGGAATTCGGGCAGCGCGGTCAAGGCTTCGTCATGCATGTAGCTGACCGTGCGCGGCGCGGCCAGCGGATCCGACCGGCCATAGCCGTAACGCGACGCCACGACGGCGCCGCACCCCGTCGCCTGCGCAACGCGGTCGGGAAAGTCGCGCCACATCGACACGGATCCCAGCCCCTCGTGCAGGAAAACCAATGTCGGGGCGCCCTGGACGCTCGGTTCCGAGGCGCTCGTACTCGATGCGATGCGATGCGACGGGGACAATGGCAGGCTCCGACACGCGGTTCATGAGGCGTTGTGCATGGGCCTGCTATACGCCGAGATGCTTGTGCAGGATATCCGGTTGCGCGAGCAAGGCGCGGGAGTCGCCCTCGAACACGACGCGCCCTTTCACGAGAATCACGTTGCGATCGGCGATCGCCGTGACCGCCCGGTAGTTCTTGTCGACGATCAACGCGGCGATGCCGTGCGCGCGGATGTCGCCCAGGATGCGCCAGATTTCCCTCGCGATCAGAGGCGCCAGACCTTCGGTGGCTTCGTCGAGAATCAGAAGATCGGGGTTGGTCATCAGTGCACGGCCGATCGTCAGCATCTGCTGCTCGCCGCCCGAGAGCTGCCAGCCGCCATGATCGAGCCGCTCGGCGAGTCGGGGAAAGGTCGCCAGCGCCCGCTCGTAGGTCCAGTCGCGGCGGCCGTCGGGACCCGCGCGCGCCGCCATCACGAGGTTCTCGCGCACCGTGAGGTTCGGAAAGATGCCGCGACCCTCCGGCACGTACGCGATGCCCTCGCGCGCGATGCGATAGGGCTCGGCGCCGGTCATCGCGGAACCGCGCACGCGGACTTCGCCGTCGCGCGGCTTGACGAGTCCCAGCATGCTGCGGATCAGCGTGCTCTTGCCCATGCCGTTGCGGCCCATGAGGCCGACGGTCTCGCCGCGACCGATGCGAAAATCGATGCCGTGCAGAACGTGGCTCGCGCCGTAGTAGGTGTGGAGCTCGCGCGCCTCGAGCAGCCACTCGCTCATCGCGGCGCGCCCCTTCGCCGCGCCTGGCCGCCCGATCCCGACGTCGGCGGTACCCGAATCAAGCAACTGCTCCGGCGAATTCCGTGCCGAGATAGGCGTCGCGTACCGCGGCGCTCGCGCGGATCTGCGCCGGCGGCCCGCTTTCGAGCACCTGTCCGTTGACCATCACGGTAATCGTATCGGCGACGGCGAACACGGCATCCATGTCGTGCTCGACCAGCAGGATCGCGTGCCGCGGCGCGAGCCTGCGCAGCAGCTCCACCATGAGCGCGGCCTCCTCGGCGCCCATGCCCGCAAGCGGCTCGTCGAGCAGCAGCACCTCCGGGTTGCGTGGCGAGAACCATCGCGATTTCGAGCTGGCGCTGCTCGCCGTGGGACAACGCCGATGCTACGCGGCCGCCGCGCCGGGCAAGGCCTGCCGCTTCCAGCGCGCCGTCGGCCAACTCGACGACCGGCCGAAACGCGGCGGCATCGGCGAGGAGATGCAGCGCCCGCGGCATGCGCGACTGTGCTGCCAGGCGGCAATTCTCGAAGGCGGTGAACGCCGGGAAGATGTTCGTCTTCTGATAGCTGCGGCCGATGCCGAGCCGCGAGCGGCGATCCGCCGCGTGGTCGGTGATGTCCTCGCCCTTGTAGATGACGCTGCCGCCCGATGCGCTCGAGATCGCCCGAAAGGAGGTTGATGAGCGTCGTCTTGCCGGCGCCGTTCGGGCCGAGCACCGCGTGCAGCCGACCGTGCTCGATTCCGATGGTGACAGCATTCACGGCGGCGAGGCCTCCGAAGCGACGCGTCAACGCCTGGGTGGATAGAATGCAGCGCCGCCCGGAGCAGCAACGAAACTGAGGGGCACTGAGCGTCGGGGCCGATCAGCCTACGCATCGTCGGCGTCGCCAATGAGGGTGCGGCGGAACCGGTTCGCCACGCTCGCCAGCCCTCCCGGCAGGAAGATCACGAGCAGGATGATCGCCCCGCCCAGCAGCAGCTGCCAGTGGCGGGTCAGCGCCTGGAAGATCTCCGTCAGCGCCACGAACGCGAATGCGCCGACGACGGCGCCGTAGAGGCTGCCCACCCCGCCCAGGATCAGCATCAGCAGCACGTTACCGGACTGATGCCATGACAGGAGCTCCGGGTTCACGAAACCGAACTGGAGGGCCGACAGGTATCCGGCGAGACCCGCGAGGGCACCCGCCAGCGTGAAGCTCGCGAGCTTGTAGCGATAGATGGGATACCCGAGCGAGCGCATCCGGTGCTCGTTGCTCTTGATCCCCTGGAGCGCGCGGCCGAACGGCGAGCGCAATACCGTGCGCAGAAACGCGAACACCGCGACAAGCAGCACGAGCACGCAGTAGTAGACGTGCGTCGCGCTGGCGAGGTCGAACGGCGTAAATCCGCCGATCGATGCGACCGGCTTGAAATTCATGCTGATCCCGTCCGAGCCACGGCCGAACTTGGTATCGTGGAAGAGGAAATAGAACATTTGCGCGAACGCGAGGGTCACCATGATGAAGTAGACGCCCTTTACGCGCACGACGAACACGCCGACCGCAAAGGCCGCGATCCCCGCCGCGAGCATCGCCGCCGGCAACGTGAGCCAGAAATTCGCCGCCTCGTACTTTGGCGCCAGCAGGCCGAGCGTGTACGCACCGATTCCGTAAAACGCCGCGTGGCCGAACGATACGAGCCCCGTGTACCCGACCAGGAGATCGAGCGAAAGCGCGAAGATCGCGAGAATCATGACCTTGGCGACGAGCTCGATGTAGAACGCGGAACCGGCGAGCGGAAACAGCGCGAGCAGCCCAAGAGTCGCGCCCACGACGATCGACTTCCGATTCAGCATTGCGCCGCGGCCAGAAAGCGCTGCATCACCCGGCCCGCTTGAAGAGGCCCTCCGGGCGCCAGAGCAGGATGGCCGCCATCAGCAGATAGACGGTGACACCCGCAGCTTCGGGCACCAGCACCTTGCCGAAGGTGTCGGCAAGACCGATCAGCATTGACGCAAAGAGCGCACCCCAGATCGAGCCGATCCCGCCGATCACGACGACGACGAAGCAGATGATCAGCACCTGCGTGCCCATTCCCGGGTAGACGGACGACACCGGCGCCGCGATCATCCCGGCGAACGCCGCCAGCGCGACCCCCAGCGCGAACACCAGTCGGTAGACAAGGGTGATGTTCAGTCCCAGCGCCGACACCATCTCGCGGTTCGACGCCCCGGCGCGGATCATCATTCCGACGCGCGTGCGGTGGATCAGCAGATAGAGCAGGCCCGCGAGCGCCAGGCAGACCGCCGACATGAAGAGGCGGTACACCGGATAGGAAAGCGTCGCGGTGAGCGGAATCGACCCGCCGAGGATGGCCGGGACGGCGACGCCGTGCACATCGTTGCCGACGATCAGACTGCGGAGCTCCTCGAACACCAGGATGAGTCCATAGGTCAGCAGCACCTGCTCGAGGTGATCCCGCTTGTACAGATGGGAGATGAGCGCCCATTCGAGCACGATGCCGAGCAGCACCGACAACACCACGCCGACGACGATGGCGACGAACAGGTTGCCGGTGAGCGACGAGAGCGTGAACGCCATGTACGCGCCGACCATGTAGAAGCTGCCATGGGCGAGATTGATGATGCCCATGATCCCGAAAATCAGCGTGAGGCCGCTCGCGACCAGGAACAGGAGGAGGCCGTACTGGACCCCGTTCAGCAGCTGAATCAGGAACGAGTAGATGTCCATGGGGCACTACAGGCGCGCGCAGTGCATGAACACGGCCGCACCCCGCCGTCCTCGAACGCCGCGCTCGGACTTCGCGGTTCGCCTGCAGTGCGTGCTCCAGCCATACCGCCATACCCCGAAGTCCGGACTGGGTATGGCGGACACGCGGGGCATCGCACCGCTGCGACCGCACCGGACTCGCGCGGCTGCAGCGGTTCGCCAAGTCTCGAATCCGACTGGGATGCAGCGGGTGGCGACGCGCGTGCACCGGAGTCGTGCGAAGCCGCGCGCCGGAATCAGAGCTTGCAGCCGCGCGGCGGGTCGGTCAGGTTCTTGACCGCGACCGACGATCACTTTGTTCTCCTTGCCCTCGACCTTGCGCAGGTAGATGTCATGGATCGGGTTGTGGCCCTTGTTGAGCGCGAACGATCCGCGCGGGCTGTCGATCTTCGCGGTCTCCATGGCCTTGACGATATCGGCCCGCTTGCTGAAGTCGCCTTTCACCGCGTTGGCGCCGGCGATCAGGAGCTGCGCAGCGTCGTAGCCTTGCACCGCGTAGACGTCCGGCTCGATCTTGAATGCCTTCTGGTAAGCCGCGCGGAACGCATTGTTCTTCGGATTGTTGAGCCCATCGCCGTAGTGCAGCGTCGTGAGCAGGCCCTGCGCCGATTCACCTTGCGCTTCGAGCGTGCCGTCGGTGAGGAAGCCGGGACCGACCAGCGGGATCGTCTTGTTGAGGCCGGCCGCGGCATAGTCCTTCACGAACTTGACGGCGCCGCCGCCAGCGAAGAACACATAGACGACATCGGGCTTGAGCGCGGCGATCTCGGTCAGGAGCGACTGGAACTCGACCTGCGGAAACGGCAGTGACATCTCCTTGACCACCTTGCCGCCGCCGGCTTCGAACGCTTCCTTGAAGCCGCCGGCCGACTCGTCGCCCGCGGCGTACTTCCAGGTCAAGGTGACCGCGGTCTTCTTCTTCTGCTCCGCCATCACCTTGCCCATCGCGATGCCGAACTGCGAATTGGAGAACGACGACGCGGAACACATTGGCGGCGCACAGCGGCCCGGTGATTTCGTCGGCGCCGGCGTTGGGAATGATCAGCAACGTGTTGTTGTCGCGCGCCACTTTCGACATCGCGAGCGCCACACCCGAATGCACCGTGCCGACGAGCACGTCGACCTGGTCGCGCTTGATGAGCTTGTTCGCGTTGTCGGGCGCCTTGGCGGGATCCGATTCGTCGTCGACAGTGAAATACTCGATTTCGCGCCCGCCGAGCTTGCCGCCCTGCTCGTCGATCGCGAGCTTGAAGCCGTTGGTGATGGCGGTGCCGAGCGCGGCGAACGTGCCCGTGTAGGGGAGCATCAGGCCGACCTTGATCTTGCCCGCCTGCTGCGCCGGCGCCATGCCGGCGAACAGCAGCGCCCCGGCCGCCGCCGCGGCCGTCGCGATCGCGCCGAAGCGGCGCAGATGATTCGGAATTCGCTTCATGGGATTCCTCTCCTGTGGCTTGGTGTTGCCGCTTCGGGGGACGCGCGCCCTCGCGCTTATCCCCTCCGGCCTCATGCCGCCTTCGCACGCAGCTTGAAGCGCTGGATTTTACCCGTTGCCGTCTTCGGAAGTTCGTCGATGAACTCGATCCAGCGCGGATACTTGTACGGCGCGAGCCGTTCCTTGACGTGCTGCCGGAGCTCGTCGGCCAATGCCGCTGTCCCCTGCCGGCCGCCCTTGAGGACGACATAAGCCATGGGCTTGACCAGCTCCTCGTCGTCCGCCCGGCCGATCACCGCCACCTCGAGGACGGCAGGATGCGAGATGAGCGCCGCCTCGACCTCGATCGGCGACACGTAGATGCCGCCCACCTTCAACATGTCGTCGCTGCGGCCGGAGTACACGTAGTAGCCGTCCGCATCGATCGCGTACTTGTCGCCGCTTCGGGTCCATGGCCCCTGGAACGTGTCCCGCGTTTTGTCGCGGTTGTTCCAGTAGCCCATGGCCGCGGTCGGCCCCTTGATCTGGAGCTCGCCCACCTGACCCGGCGGCGACCGGGTCGCCGTCGTCGCCGAGGATACGCAACTCGTAGCCCGGCACCGGCAGCCCGCTCGTCCCGTAGCGCACGGCCCCGGGCCGGTTCGACAGGAAGATGTGCAGCATCTCCGTGGAACCGAGACCGTCGAGAATCTCGACGCCGAAGCGCTCGGTCCAGCGCCGGCCGATCTCGGCCGGCAGCGCCTCGCCCGCCGACGCGCAGCGGCGTAACGCGAGCTCGGCGCGCTGCGGGAGGTCGGGATTGGCGAGCAGCGCGGCGAAAAGCGTCGGCACGCCGTAGAAGATCGTCGGACGATGCGTGCGCAGGCGCGTGAACACCGCCGCGGGGGTCGGGCGCTCGGCCATCAGCACGGCCGTCGCGCCGACGGCGAGCGGAAACGTGAGCGCGTTGCCCAGCCCGTACGCGAAGAAGAGCTTTGCCGCCGAGAACACGACGTCGTCCTCGCGGATGCCGAGAATCGGCTTCGCGTAGAGCTCGGCCGTCTGCACGAGGCTCGAATGCAGGTGCACGGTTCCCTTAGGCGGGCCCGTCGATCCCGACGAATACAGCCAGAAGCACGCGTCGTCGCAGGTCGTCGCGGCGGCCGCAAACGACGTTGGCGCCGCCGCCATCAGGCTCGCGAGCGAAAGGTGGCGGCCGGCATCGGATTCGGCGGCCGCTCCGGAGACGATCACCCGCGAAAGGTGCGGATGCGAACCGGCGAGCGGCGCGAACGCGGGCAGGAGCGGCGCGGAAACGATCAACGCACGGGCGCGACTGTCGCGCAGCATGTAATCGTAATCGGCCGTCGTAAGCAGCGTGTTCGCCGCGATCGGCACGATGCCCGCCTTGATCGCGCCGAGGAAGACGGCGGGGAAATCGATCGTGTCGAGGAGACAGAGGAGCACCCGCTCTTCGGGACGCAACCCGAGTCCGGTGAGCGCGCCGGCGCAGCGGTTCGACCCGCTCGGCGAGCTCGCCATACGTGTACGAGCCCGCATCGTCGATGTAGGCGATCTTGCCGGCGCGCCCGGCGGCGAGATTGCGCTCGATAAGGTCGTGCGCGGCGTTGTAATCGCGCGGAATGTGGACCCGCGGCGGGCTCGCGATGATCGGCGGTGCTCAGTGCCACAATGGTGCTCTCCTCCGATCGGTATTCGGCCGGCGCAATTTAGATCATGATCGTCGAGCTCGTCAAGCAGCATAGGTCATACCCGAGCCATGGAGGCGGCATTCCCCGGCGTGCGTGATCATCGGCCAGTGCCCGCGCCCCAGAGTGTCGATCGACCCGAGTGGCGGACGATCCAAAGTGCTTGACGGCCGTCATCTACCTGCAATATATTGCCGCACCTAGTTCCTGGAATGCTGAAACCCCTTGATGTCCACGCCTGTCCCGCAACGTCCACCCGTTGCCGCCCCAGCCGACCCCGACGAAAGGGAATTCCTGGCGGCGTTGGGCCGGCAGGTCCGCGAGTCCCGCGAGCGGCGCGGACTCGCACGGAAGGCCATGTCGCAAAGCGCCGGGGTCTCCGAGCGCTATCTCGCGCAGCTCGAAGCGGGCGAAGGCAACGCGTCGGTATTGCTGCTTCGCAGCGTCGCGCGCGCCCTCGATACGCCGCTGACCGAGCTCATCGATCCGCGCGAGAGCTCCGTCGAGAAACGCCTTATCCGCCGCTTTCTCGACCGCTTGCCCGCGCACCGCCTGGAGGACGCGATGTTCAGGCTGATGCGGGACTATGGCGAAGAAGCCACCACGCGGCGCAAGCGCATCGCGCTCGTGGGCCTTCGCGGCGCGGGCAAGACCACGCTCGGCAGCGCGCTCGCCGCAGAGCTCGACGCGCCGTTCGTCGAGCTCGACCGCGAGATCGAACGCGAAGCCGGCATCAGCCTGTCCGAGATCTTTCTGCTCTATGGCCAGGCAGGCTACCGGCGCATCGAGCGGCGCTGCCTCGAGCGGCTCCTCGCCGCCACGTCGGAAATGGTGATGACCGTCGGCGGGGGAATCGTCTCGGAGCTGGACGCGTACAACCTCCTGCTGCAGCATTGCTTCACCGTCTGGGTCAAAGCGTCGCCGGACGAGCACATGGCGCGGGTCGTGGCCCAGGGCGACCTGCGCCCGATGCAGGGCCATTCCGAGGCGATGGCCGACCTCAAACGCATTCTCGACGCCCGCGAGCCGCTGTACCGAAAGGCCGACGCCACGCTCGACACGGCCGGCGAAGCGCCTCAGCAGAGCCTCGCGAAGCTCCGCCGGGCCGTCGCGGCCTAGCCGGCTGAGCGCAAAGAGGAGGATCGCATGGGACCAGCGAATGTTTCCGCCACGCAGAGCGCCGCAATCGACGCCCGGCGCTTCTTCACGTACGACACGCATCCCGATCGCTACGCACATTGGAAGCTTGCGTTCGACGGGCCGATCGCGACCCTGGCGATGGACGTCGACGAGGATCGCGGGATCCATCCCGGCTACAAGCTCAAGCTCAATTCCTACGATCTCGGCGTCGACATCGAGCTTTCCGATGCGCTGCAACGCATTCGCTTCGAGCATCCCGAAGTGCGCAGCGTGATCGTGACGAGCGCGAAGCCGCGCGTGTTCTGCTCGGGCGCCAACATCTACATGCTGGGCACGTCGTCGCACGCGTGGAAAGTGAACTTCTGCAAGTTCACGAACGAAACACGCAACGGCATCGAGGACTCGAGCCGCCATTCCGGACTCAAGTTCATCGCCGCGTGCAACGGGACGACCGCCGGCGGCGGGTACGAGCTGGCGCTCGCCTGCGACGAGATCTTCCTCGTCGACGACCGGTCCGCCGCCGTGAGCCTCCCCGAGGTACCGTTGCTCGGCGTTCTCCCGGGCACCGGCGGACTGACGCGCCTCACCGACAAGCGGCGCACCCGGCGCGACCACGCCGACATCTTTTGCACGCTCGTCGAAGGCGTGCGCGCTCAGCGCGCGCAGCAATGGCGCCTCATCGACGGCCACGCCAAACCGCAGCAATTCGCGCAAGTGGTGAAGGAGCGCGCGTTGGCGCTCGCCGCCACGAGCGATCGGCCGACGGACGCGGCCGGGATCGCGCTCACGCCTCTCGCGCGCACCGTCGACGACGCCGGCTACCGGTACGAGCACGTCGACGTCCGCATCGACCGCCGCACGCGATGTGCGACCATCACGGTCTCGGCGCCGAAATCGCTGCCCGCCGAGGGCCTTGGTCCGATCGTCGCCGCGGGCGCGTCGTGGTGGCCGCTCGCGATGGCGCGCGAGCTCGACGACGCGATCCTGCTGCTGCGCACGAACGAGCTCGATATCGGCACCTGGGTCCTGAAAACCGCCGGCGACGCCTCGCACGTGCTCGCCGCCGACGCGACGCTGCTGCGACACCAGTCGCACTGGTTCGTGCGCGAGACGATCGGCATGCTGCGGCGCACGCTGGCGCGGCTCGACGTGACGTCGCGGAGCCTTTTCGCCTTGATCGAGCCCGGCTCGTGTTTCGCCGGCACGCTCCTCGAGCTCGCACTGGCCGCCGATCGCAGCTACATGCTCGCGTTGCCCGATGTCGAGGCCGCGGTGCCGAAGATCGTCCTGTCCAAGCTCAACTTCGGCGCGTACCCGATGGTGAACGGCGAGCCACGCCTCGCGGCACGCTTTTATGGGGAGTCGGAACCGATCGCGCACGCCAAGGAGGCCATCGGCCGACCGGTGGCCGCGGACGTCGCGCTGGAGCTCGGCCTTGTCACGGCGGCACCCGACGAGCTCGATTGGGCCGACGAAGTGCGGGTGGCGCTGGAAGAGCGCGCGAGCCTGTCGCCGGACGCGCTCACCGGAATGGAGGCGAACCTGCGCTTCGGCGGCGTGGAAACGATGGAAACGCGCGTATTCGGCCGGCTGTCCGCGTGGCAGAACTGGATCTTCATCCGGCCGAACGCGGTTGGCGAGGCCGGGGCGCTCAAGGTATTCGGCACCGGGAACAAGGCCCGTTTCAACTGGGATCGCGTCTGAATCGCAACCTCCTCCCCGCTCTTTAAGGATCGCACGATGAACGTCGACTACAGCGAGAAGATCCCGAACAACGTGAATCTCGCGGGCAACCGCACCTTGCAGCGCGCCCTCGAGCATTGGCAGCCCGAATTCCTGAACTGGTGGGCCGACACGGGTCCCGAAGGCACGGCGCAATACCGATGTCTACCTGCGCACGGCAGTGAGCGTCGAGCCGAAAGGCTGGGCGCACTTCGACTATGTGAAGATGCGGGATTACCGTTGGGGGATCTTCCTCGCGCCCGCCGAGGCCGAGCGCAAGGTCAACTTCGGCGCGCACAAGGGCGAGCCGGCGTGGCAGGAGGTCCCCGGCGAGTACCGCGCGAACCTGCGCCGCCTCATCGTCACACAGGGCGACACCGAGCCCGCGTCGGTCGAGCAGCAGCGCCACCTCGGCCTCACCTGCCCTTCGCTCTACGACCTGCGCAACCTGTTTCAGGTCAACGTCGAGGAAGGCCGGCACCTGTGGGCGATGGTCTATCTGCTGCACGCGCATTTCGGGCGCGACGGCCGCGAGGAAGCGGAAGCGCTGCTTCTGCGCCGCTCCGGCGACGCCGACAATCCGCGCATCCTCGGTGCGTTCAACGAACCGACGCCGGACTGGCTGGCGTTCTTCATGTTCACGTTCTTCACCGACCGCGACGGCAAGTATCAGCTCTGCTCGCTCGCCGAATCGGGCTTCGATCCGCTCGCGCGCACCTGCCGCTTCATGCTGACCGAGGAGGCGCACCACATGTTCGTCGGCGAGTCCGGCATCGGCCGCGTGGTGCAGCGCACGTGCGAGGCGATGGTCGCGCACAAGACCGATGACGCCGGGAAGCTGCGCGCGCTGGGCGTGATCGATCTGCCCACGATCCAGCGTTACCTCAACTTCCATTTCAGCGTCACGATGGACCTCTTCGGCTCGGATGTGTCCTCCAACGCCGCGACGTTCTACACGAGCGGGCTCAAGGGGCGGTTCGACGAAACGAAGATCGACGACGACCATCTCCTCAACGGCGCGGTGTATCCCGTGCTGGAAATCCGCGACGGAGCGCTCGTCACGTCCGAGGCGCCGACCTTGAACGCGCTCAACGAGAAGCTGCGCGACGATTTCATCCGCGACGCCGCGGCCGGCATCGAGCGCTGGAACAAGGTGATCGAAAAGCAGGGTATCCCGCTCCGGCTGAAGGCGCCGCACAAGGCGTTCCACCGACGCATCGGACCGCTGGCCGCCGCGCACATCGATCCCGTCGGCAACGTCGTCTCCGCCGCGGAGTGGGCGGCGAAGTCCGGCCAGTGGCTGCCCAGTGCGGCCGACCAGGCCTTCGTCGCCTCGTTGATGGGACGCGTCGTCGAACCGGGGCAGTTCGCCAACTGGATTGCGCCCCCCGCGCGCGGCGTCGACAACAAGCCGGCGGACTTTGTCTACGTGCGGTTCAATTGAGATTGCCGCGGCGACGGAGATTCTGATGGGCTCGAGCACACCGGCCAGCGAGGTGATCCGCCAGCACCTCATCGATCCGGAGATCTGCATCCGCTGCAACACGTGCGAGGAGACCTGCCCGGTCGACGCGGTCACGCACGACGCCCGGAATTACGTCGTCGACGCGACCAAGTGCAACGGTTGCAACGAATGCATTGCGCCGTGTCCGACCGGCGCAATAGACAACTGGCGCAGCGTACCGAGGAGCGAGGCGTACACGCTGGAGCAGCAACTCTCGTGGGACACCCTGCCGCCGCAGCAGGAGGCCGACACGGAGACGGCTTCGAGCCTGCCCACCGATGTCGTGCGGATCACCGCGCTGGCAACCTCGGGCCAAGGCGGCACTGCGGCTCCCCCGTGGTCCGCCGCGCATCCGTACGTCAATCTCTACACGGTCGAAAGGCCGGCGATCGCGACCGTCAGCGGCAACTTCCGCCTGACCGGCGAAGGCGCGTCGAGCGACGTCCGGCACATCGTCCTCGATTTCGGCGGCACCGCGTTTCCGGTGCTCGAAGGACAGACGATCGGCATCGTTCCTCCCGGCCTCGATGCGCAGGGCAGGCCGCACCATCTGCGCCTCTATTCCGTGGCGAGTCCGCGGGAAGGCGAGCGGCCCCGTTACAACAACCTCGCGCTGACAGTGAAGCGCGTGACCGAGGATCACGACCGCAAGCCCGTGGCGGGCGTCGCATCGAATTTCCTGTGCGACCTCGCGAAAGGCGACGAGGTGAAAGTGGTGGGCCCGTACGGCACCACGTTCCTGATGCCCAACCATCCCGGGTCGAGCCTGCTGATGGTGTGCACGGGCACAGGCTCGGCGCCGATGCGGGCCATGACCGAGCGCAGGCGGCGGCGGATCGCGCAGAAGGAAGGCGGCGAGCTGATGCTCTTCTTCGGCGCGCGCACCCCCGACGAGCTGCCGTACTTCGGTCCGCTGCAGAAGTTGCCGAAGGAATTCATCGACATCAACTTCGCTTTCTCGCGCGTGGCCGGCGTGCGGAAACAGTACGTGCAGGACCGCATTCGCGAGCGTTCCGCCGACGTCGCGCGCCTCATCGGCGACGCCAACTGCCATATCTACGTCTGCGGCTTGAAAGACATGGAAGACGGCGTCGACCGCGCATTCCGCGACGCTTGCCGGGCGCACGGGTCGGACTGGGATCAGTGCCTTCCGGAGTTGCGGGCGCAGGGTCGCTATCACGTCGAAACGTACTGAACGTGTGTCGACTTACCGTTCATTCGTTCGAAAGAAAGCCGCCACTCGCGGAGCACTCGGCGGCGATGCAAGGAGAACTTTCCCACCCTTGCGACCAATAAGGCAGACCACCCGTTGCCTAGCGGCAGACGGCGCAGGCTGCAGGCCGTGCGCCGGGGTGTTTTCGAGTGCCGAGTGCAAGACCACGCAACCGGGCGCGAACACGCCGTCAAGCGCAGTCGTCAGGCGGCGCATCCTGCGGAACGGCTCTGATTGACCAGCGAGCGGGGCGCGGGAAATACTGCGCCTATGCCGCCCAGATCACGCCCGCGCTGCCCATGGTCCCTCCCCGGTCGGTCCGGGGTACCATTGTGGCCAGTATCGCTGCCGGCTCGGCGAGCATCTAGGCGATCTGCGATGGACAAAGCCGGTTTCGTCTCGACTTTCCTGTTCACGGACATCGAGGGTAGCACGCGACTGTGGGAGCACGAGCCGATGCGCATGCCGAAGGCGCTGGCCGCGCATGATCAGGTTGCGCGTGTCGTCGTGGAAAGGCGCGGCGGCCACATCGTGAAGATGACCGGCGACGGCATGTGCGCGGTCTTCGACGACCCGCTACAAGCCGTCGAGGCGACGCTCGACTTCCAGCAGGCGGTCGCCGACATTGCGCAGACCGAAGGTCTCGAGCTGCGCGCGCGCTGCGGTATCTACGTCGGCCTGGCACAGCGCCGCGACGAAGACTACTTCGGCAATACGCTAAACCGAGCGGCGCGAATCATGAGCGCTGCTCACGGCGGACAGGTGCTGCTGTCCCAGGCGGCCGTCGAGCTCGTGCGCGACCGGCTTCCCACGTTGATCTCGCTGCGCGACCTCGGCCTCGTTCGGCTGAGAGACCTCGCGAGCCCCGAGCGCCTGTACCAGGTGCAGCATCCTTCGCTGCGCCGCGACTTCCCCGCGCTGCGCTCGCTGGAGCTCACGCCGAACAACCTGCCGCAGCAGGCAACGTCGTTCGTCGGCCGCGAACTCGAACTCGGCGAAGTGACGAAGGCGCTAGCGCGAGCGCGCCTGCTCACGCTTGTGGGCGTCGGTGGTATCGGCAAGACCCGCCTCTCCTTGCAAGTTGCCGCCGATATTCTCGAGGACTACGCGGACGGTGTGTGGTTCGTCGAGCTCGCGCCGATCGCCGACCATCGCCTGGTGACGCACGCGGTGGCGAAGGTACTGGGTTTCGCGGAGGAACCGGGCCGTCCGCTCGTCGACGTCATCGTGGAATGGGCCGCCGACAAGCGGTTGCTCCTCGTGCTCGACAACTGCGAACATCTGATCGGCGCTTGCGCGGCATTGGCCGAGCAGTTGCTGCGCGGGACAGCCGGGGTGAAGGTGCTGGCGTCGAGCCGCGAGGCATTGCGGATACCCGCTGAGGTCGTCTACCCGGTGCCGACGCTTGGGGTACCCGAATCGGACAAGGCGGACGCCGATGCCACCTATTCGCGGTATCCGGCCGTGCGCCTGTTTGCCGAACGCGCTAGCGCCGTGCTGCCGTCGTTCCAGCTCCATGCGCGAAACGGCGGCACGGTAGCCGACATCTGCCGCCACCTCGACGGCATCCCGCTCGCGATCGAGCTTGCCGCGGCGCGCGTACGCGCAATACCCGTCGAAACGATCGCGGCGCGCCTGGATGACCGCTTCCGCCTGCTGTCCACGGGAAACCGCACCGCGCTCCCGCGACAGCAAACGCTGCGCGCGCTGATCGACTGGAGCCATGAGCTCCTCTCAGCTCAGGAACGAGCGGTTTTCCGCCGCCTGTCGGTGTTCGCAGGCGGCTGGACGATCGAAGGGGCGGAGGCGATCTGCTCAGGGGCAGGCGTCGACGGGCGCGAGGTGCTGGAGCTTCTGGCGAGCCTCGTCGACAAGTCGCTCGTTGCAGTCGAGCTCGACAGCGGGCGATATCGGCTGCTGGAGACAATTCGGCAGTACGCGAAGGAGAAGCTCGAGGCGGCCGGAGAAGAGAATGGTGTCCGCGAACGCCATCTGGATTTCTATCTCGCGTTTTCGGAAGCCGCCGAAGCGCATCAGAACGGCCCTGACCAGTCTGCCTGGCGGATCCGGCTCGACCTCGAGCAGGAGAATTTCCTGTCGGCCCATGAATTCTGCGGCCGCTCCGCCGACGCCGGGGCGAAAGGCCTCCGGCTAGCCAATGCGATGCGGATGTACTGGTTCAGAAGAGGCTTGCTTCCGACGGGCAAGCGCGTCGTGACGGAGGCGCTTCACCATCCCGGAGCGCAGACGCGCGACAAGCCGCGGTCGATCGCTCTCTCTTCAGCGGGACTGTTCTGCTCATTCGCGGGCGAGTACGACGAAGCGACGGGCTACCTCGAGGAAAGCCTCGCGATCGCACGCGAGCTTGCCGACCGCGAGCAGATCATCGCGACGCTGGAGTCGCTGGGCTTCGCCGAACTTGGGCGTGGGTGCCTCGAGGCGGCACGCGGCCACGCCGAGGAGGCGCTTGCGCTCGCGCGTGAGATCGGGGATCAGCGAAAGCTCGCCTCGGCCTTGAACGCGGTCGCGCAGATGCGCCGGGCCGACGGCGATGTCGCCGGAGCGGAGCCGCTGTACAGGGAGGTCATCACGCTTGGCCGGCGGCTGGACGACCTGGAGCTGGTGGCGATCGGTCTTCTCAACTTGGCGATGAGTTACATTGCGCGCCGGTCGCACAGCGATGCGAGGGTTGCGCTTTGTGAAATCATCGCCATCGCCCGCCAGACGCGGTCGATGCCCGTCGGCCAGAGCGCGCTCGAAGTCGCGTCGGGCCTCGCCGCCAGCCTTGGCGAACAGACGCTCGCGCTTCGCTTTTTCGGAGCCGCCGAAGCAAACACACGAGAAACCGGCATCGTGCGCGATCCGGCGGATGACGCCTTCTTGCAGCCGCTTATTCAGTCAGCCCGTTCTTCGCAGGGCGCGGATAGCGCGGCGCGCGTCGAGAGCGAGGGAGGGGCAGCGGGCTACGAAGCGGTGCTCGGCGAAGTCGATGCCTGGCTGACCCGGAATCGTTGACGCCGGCGGATCACGCCCAGTCTCTTTGAGGCTCAGTCCTGCGTGAGCGGGTCGCTTCATTGTGGCCAGACGAACGGGTCGTAGCTCGACGACACGCCGGTGATCTTATCCTTCGCGTGGATCGTGTACCCGTACTTTTTTTTCGGGTCTGCATCGTTGCTTACCTTGCACTTGACTATGAGGTCCTTCTTCTCGGAGCAATCCAGAATCGGCGGTTCTCCCGGCTTCATGGTGACAGGGGGGTCCTGAAAGACCGCAACATTGTTGATCCAAAGAACAAGCTTCTTGCCCTTGTACACCCAGATGTTTTCGGGCACCCACTGCCCCGTGTACGGATGGACCTGCACGTAGCAGTCGGGTTCGTCCTTGCACACGTGGGGAGTCTGGTCGCGCTTGTTCGGCTGCAAGAACCCCTCCTGTGTGAGCGTCTGGCAACCCGTAAGCAGCATTAGTGCGGTGGCGATCGCGGCGGCCAACAAGCGAGTAAGCATCGTGTTCTCCCTGGTTTTTTTGCAGCAACGTTTGCGAAGGGACCAACTTCAGGCGCATTGGGAAACCTGTTGCGGCCCTCCGCATTCTCGAGCGCGCGCCGAGCGTAGCATGGGTTGACGCGACCGAGTCCAAGACAAGATAGGACCCGTGGGCGCGCGGGAATGCGGGCAAGCATTCCGAGAGAATACCGCGGCACAATCCTCCCTCGCGAGCCAGCCGTGACACGGCTCAGACGGTCAGGCAGGCGCGCACGCCGTCGGCTTCCATGTCCGCTCCCTTGCCGGCCTTGATCACTTCGCCGCGCGAGAGCACCACATAGCGATCCGCGAGCGATCGCGCGAAGTCGTAGTATTGCTCGACGAGCAGGATCGCCATCTCGCCTTCGGCGGCGAGTCGCCGGATGGCGCGCTCGATGTCCTTGATGATCGACGGCTGGATTCCCTCGGTCGGCTCGTCGAGCACCAGGAGCTTCGGTTCCATCGCGAGCGCGCGGCCGATTGCGAGCTGCTGCTGCTGTCCGCCCGAAAGGTCGCCGCCGCGCCGGCCCAGCATTTCCGCCAGTACCGGGAACATCTCGAATATGCGCGGTGGAATGGTCGCGCCGGGCGGCTTGGTCGCGAGCCCGAGCTTGAGGTTCTCCTCCACGGTGAGCCGCGGAAAGATCTCCCGGCCCTGCGGCACGTATCCCAGCCCGAGCCGGGCGCGCGCGTGCGGCGGCAGCCGGGTGACATCCGCCCCGTCGAAGCCGATGGCGCCCGAGCGCGCCGGCAGCAACCCGGCGATGCATTTGAGGAGCGTCGTCTTGCCCACGCCGTTGCGGCCGAGGATGGCAGTGACGGCGCCGGAAGGCGCTTCGAACGCGACGTTGCGCAGCGTATGGCTGCCGCCGTAATACTGGTTGAGCGCGTTGACCGTGAGCATCTCGGTGCCCTCTAGCGGCCTAGATACACTTCGATGACGCGCGGGTCCGCCTGCACGACGTCCATCGGTCCCTCGGCGAGCACGCTGCCCTCGTGCAGCACCGTCACCTTGCGCGCGATGCGGGCGATGAAGTCCATGTCGTGCTCCACCACGACCACCGAGTGCCGGCCCGCGAGCGAGAGGCAAAGTTCGGCGGTGCGCATCGTTTCCTCGTCGGTCATGCCCGCGACCGGCTCGTCCAGCAGCAGCAATCGCGGCTCCTGCATCAGCAGCATGCCGATCTCGAGCCACTGCTTCTGGCCGTGCGACAGCAATCCGGCCAGTCGATCGGCCTCCGCGGCGAGCTGGATCAGGCCCAGCGTCTCGGCGATCCGATCGAGGTCGGCGCGCGCGAGCCGCGCGCTGATCGTCTTGCGCACGCGCTTGTCGGCCTTCATCGCAAGCTCGAGATTCTCGAAGACCGAATGCCGCTCGAACACGGTCGGTTTCTGGAACTTGCGGCCGATTCCGGCGTGAGCGATCTCGGCTTCGGTCAATTCCGCGAGGTCGATTGTCTGCCCGAAAAATGCGGTGCCGGCGTCGGGCCGGGTCTTGCCGGTGATGACGTCCATCATCGTGGTCTTGCCGGCGCCGTTCGGGCCGATGATGCAGCGCAGTTCGCCGTCCTCGATCGTGAGCGAGAGATCGTTCAATGCCTTGAAGCCGTCGAAGCTGACCGTGATTCCGTCGAGATAGAGGATGGGACCGTGCGTCGTGTCGACGCCGTCTCCGGCGATCCGCATGCCCGCCTGGGCGAGCCCGGCCGACCCGCTGTCCACGGTATGGAGCGCGGCGTCGCTCATCGGTGTGCCCCCACGCTTGCGGTCTTCATCGCCGGCGACGCAGAAGGCCGATCACGCCCTGCGGAAGGAACAGCGTGACCAGGATGAACAGCAGGCCGAGAAAGAACAGCCAGTATTCCGGCACCGCTTGCGTGAACCAGCTCTTGGCGCCGTTGACGACGAAGGCGCCGAGGATCGGCCCGACGAGCGTGCCGCGCCCGCCCACCGCCGCCCAGATCGCGATCTCGATCGAGTTGGCAGGCGACATCTCGCTCGGGTTGATGATGCCGACCTGCGGCACGTACAACGCGCCGGCGATCCCGCACAGGATCGCGGAGAGCGTCCAGACGAAAAGCTTGTAGTGCAGCGGACTGTAGCCGCAGAACATCACGCGGCTTTCGGCGTCGCGTATCGCCGTCAGGATCCGGCCGAGCTTCGAGGTCACGATCCAGCGGGCGAGAAGCAGCGCGCCGAGGAGCGTTACGCCGGTCGCCGCGAACAGCGCCATGCGCGTTCCCGGTGCGGCAATGGGATAACCGAGGATCCGCTTGAAATCCGTGAAGCCGTTATTGCCGCCAAAGCCGGTGTCGTTGCGAAAAAAGAGCAGCATGAAGGCATAGGTCAGGGCCTGCGTAATGATCGAGAAATAGACGCCCTTGATCCGCGACCGGAACGCGAAGTAGCCGAACACGAAAGCCAGCACGCCAGGCACGAGCACGACGAGCAGCGCCGCAAACCAGAAGTGGTCGGTGAAGCTCCAGTACCAGGGATAGGCCTTCCAATCGAGGAACACCATGAAGTCGGGCAGGTCGCTGTGGTAGACGCCCTCACGGCCGATCGAGCGCATCAGGTACATCCCCATCGCATAACCGCCGAGCGCGAAGAAGAGCCCGTGTCCCAACGACAGGATGCCCGCGTAGCCCCAGATGAGGTCCATCGCCAGCGCGACGATCGCGTAGCACATGATCTTGCCCACGAGCGTCACGAAATAGTCGGACAGGTGAAACGGGTGGCCCTCCGGCAGCAGCAGGTTGAGCGACGGCACGAGCACGAGGAGTGCATACGCGACGACGGTGAACGTCGCCCAGCCGCCGCGCGTCAACAGCGGTCGCCGCGGCGCGATCAGGGAGCGCGTGAACTCCGCGGCGGCCTGCGGCGGCAGCGCAGCGTTCATCCGGCGGGCCGATGAGACCGGTGTTTCATGCATCCGCCATCCTGCCCTTGAGCGCGAAGAGACCCTGCGGGCGCTTCTGGATGAATACGATGATGAACACGAGCAGCGCGATCTTCGCGAGCACGGCCCCCGACCATGCCTCCAGGAACTTGTTGGCGATGCCGAGGCCCATCGCCGCGTACACAGTGCCGGCCAGCTGGCCGACGCCGCCCAGCACGACGACCATGAACGAGTCGACGATGTAGCTCTGCCCGAGGTCCGGCCCTACGTTGCCGATCTGCGACAACGCGCACCCGGCGAGGCCCGCGATGCCCGAGCCCAAGCCGAACGCATAGGTGTCCACACGGCCGGTCGGGACGCCGAGCGCATCCGCCATCGACCGGTTCTGCGTCACGCCGCGCACGAAAAGGCCGAGCCGGGTTCGCGTCAGCAGCAGAGCGATCAGCATGACGACCGCGGCCGCGAAGCCGATGATGACGATGCGGCTGTAAGGCAGCACCAGGTTCGAAAATAGCTCTACGCCACCGGACATCCATGCCGGATTTTCGACCTGCACGTTCTGCGCGCCGAAGATCGTCCGCACCGCCTGGATCAGGATGAGGCTGATGCCCCATGTCGCGAGCAGCGTCTCGAGCGGCCGGCCGTACAGGAACCGGATCACCGTGCGCTCCATCACCATGCCGGTGGCGGCCGACGCGATGAACGCCGCGGGCAGCGCCGCGAGCAGGTAGAGATCGAAGGCGCCGGGAAAGTAAGCGCGAAAGAGGTTCTGCACGACATAGGTCGCATAAGCGCCGATCATGATGAGCTCGCCATGCGCCATGTTGATGACGCCCATCAGGCCGTAGGTGATCGCGAGCCCGAGGGCGGCCAGGAGCAGGATGCTGCCGAGGCTCACCCCGCTGAACACACGGCCGACCATCTCGCCCGTCGTGAGCCGGCTTTCGATGGCGCGCAACGACAGCTCGGCCTCGGCGCGCACATCGCTGTCCGGCTCGGCGAAGTCGGCACCTTTCTTTTCGAGAAGCGGAAGCAGCAAAGTCTTGGTATTGGGATCGCGGGACTCCGCCAGCGCGCGGATCGCGCCCAGACGTGTCGGCTTGTCGCTGCTCGCGAGCTGCACCGTCGCCTGGGTCAGCGTCAGCAGCGACTTGATTTCCGCATCCTGTTCCTTCGCGAGCGCGCGCTGGATCGCCGGCAACATGTCCTCGTCGGCGCCGCGCTGCAACGCCTGCGCCGCGGCAAGGCGCGTCGCGCGATCCGTCGCCACGAGCTGCAGCGCCGCGATTCCCGTGGCGAGCTCGCGCCGGACCCGGTTGTTGAGCACGACGTCGTCGCGCGATTCCGGCAATGGGTCGATCTTCGCACCGGTCGCGAGGTCGATGGCTACGCCGTCCTTGACGCGAAGCACGGTCTCGCCGGCGGTCTGCACTTCACCGTTCAGCAGCGACTGCAACAGAGGCAGAGCACCGGCGTCGCCAGAGGCAACCAGCGCCGCGATGGCCTTGACCTTCGCTTCGTTCTCGCCCAGCGCGAGATCGTGCACCAGCTCGGGCGCGAGCGCGCCGGCGGACATAGCCGGGAACGCGGCGCAACATGAGATTGCCAGAATCGCGACGGTGCGGCGCGCGCGGACAAGAAAATCGATCATGGCTCGCTAGACAGTTTGACGCACGACCAACGGAACGGCGGCGGCGGTTGTTCATTACCCGCCGCCGCCGCGTGACCACTAGAACGCCGCGGCTATTTCTTCTCGGGCTCGTCCTTCTTTGTCTGGTTGCCTTCGATGTACTGGCTCCAGGGTTGCGCCCGGATCGGACCCTTGGTCTTCCAGACGACGTTGAACTGGCCGTCCTTCTGGACTTCACCGATGAACACGGGCTTCCACAGATGGTGGTTCTTCTCGTCCATCTTGATTTCAAAGCCGTTCGGCGCATTGAATTTCTGGCCGGCCATCGCCACGACGACCTTGTCCGTGTCCGTCGACTTGGCTTTCTCCACCGCCTGCTTCCACATGTGGATACCGACGTAAGCCGCTTCCATAGGATCATTGGTGAGCGGCTTGTCGGCGCCGGGGAGCTTCTTCGCCTTCGCGTACGCGGCCCACTGCTTCTTGAACGAGTCGTTGGACGGGTTCTTGAGCGTCATGAAGTAATTCCACGCCGCGAGGTGACCCACCAGCGGATTGGTGTCCACGCCGCGCAGCTCTTCCTCGCCCACGGAGAACGCGACCACGGGAACGTCGGTCGCCTTCAGGCCCTGGTTGCCGAGCTCCTTGTAGAACGGAACGTTGGAGTCGCCGTTGATCGTCGACACGACCGCCGTCTTGCCGCCGGCCGAGAACTTCTTGATGTCGGCAACGATCGTCTGGTAGTCGCTATGCCCGAACGGCGTGTATTTCTCGTCGATGTCCTTGTCCGCCACGCCCTTCGACTTCAGGAACGCCCGCAGGATCTTGTTCGTCGTGCGCGGATAGACGTAGTCGGTGCCGAGCAGCACCCAGCGCTTGGCGCCGCCGCCTTCCTTGCTCATCAGGTACTCGACCGCCGGAATCGCCTGCTGGTTCGGCGCGGCGCCCGTGTAGAACACGTTCTTCGACAGTTCCTCGCCTTCGTACTGGACCGGATAGAACAGCAGGCCGTTCAACTCCTCGAACACCGGCAGCACCGATTTGCGCGACACGCTGGTCCAGCAGCCGAACACGACGGCGACCTTGTCCTGCGAAATCAACTGGCGTGCCTTTTCCGCGAACAACGGCCAGTTCGACGCCGGATCGACGACCACGGCTTCCAGTTTCTTGCCGAGCACCCCGCCCTTGGCGTTGATTTCGTCGATCGCCATCAGCGTCACGTCCTTCAGCACCGTTTCGCTGATGGCCATCGTGCCGGACAGCGAGTGGAGGACGCCGACCTTGATCGTGCCCTCGGCGGCGAGCACCTGCGTTCCGACCGTCAGGCCGGCGAGCGCCAGCGCCGCGGACGTAGCCAATCGTTTCAGAACCGTTCTGCGTTGCATGGATTTCCCCGTATCAATGGATTGACGATGACAGCACCTGGCGTCCGCGATAACTGCACGCCGGCCCCGTAATGCTGCATCGCAGGATTCATGCCATGGCCGGAACCGAGATATAATCCATTGTTTAAGCTGGAAAAACCCACTTTTGCCGACGTGCGCCGCCCCGGTCTCTGCTGCATCGCTGGTCCAAAATGGTGCGGCACGAATGGCCGTGCACCCATTTGGGCCGGACGGGTTCCGAGGGCCGGCGGATCGTCAGCGCGGGGCGCCGCTCGGCGTCCCGACCATGCCGCGCTCGATGACGAAGCGCACGACGAAATCGAGGCCGTGTCCGGTCTTGAGATTGGTGAAGACGAACGGCCGCTCGCCGCGCATCTTTCGCGCATCGCGGTCCATGACCTCGAGCGAGGCGCCGACCATCGGCGCGAGATCGATCTTGTTGATGATCAGAAGATCCGAGCGGGTAATGCCCGGGCCCCCCTTGCGCGGGATCTTGTCGCCGGCGGCGACGTCGATGACGTAGAGGGTGAGATCGGACAACTCGGGCGAAAAGGTGGCGGCGAGATTGTCGCCGCCGCTTTCGACGAAGACGATGTCGAGATTGCCGAAGCGCGCCGCGAGCCGGTCCACTGCTTCGAGGTTGATGGAGGCATCTTCCCGGATTGCCGTATGCGGACAGCCTCCGGTCTCCACGCCCAGGATGCGCTCCGCCGCCAGTGCCTCGTTCCTGACGAGGAACTGCGCGTCCTCCTCGGTGTAGATGTCGTTGGTGACGACGGCGAGCTCGTACCGATCGCGCAGCTCGCGGCAGAGCGCGAGCGTGAGCGCGGTCTTGCCGGAGCCCACCGGCCCTCCGATGCCGACGCGTAGCGGTTGCGCGATGTTCATGAATCAGGAACGGAAAAGGCGGGTGTACTGCGTTTCATGTCGCGCGCTCGCAAGGGCGAGTCCGGGAGCGAAAGTCGACAGGTCGTTGTCCCGAAGCGTGGATGCGGTCGTGACGACCGAAGGAATCCTCGCGCCGAGCGAGGTCAGCAGGCGCTGTCCGGCAACCTGGCCGAGCGGCACGAGCTTGATCGCCGCCAGCACCTGATTTTCGAGCCACGACCAGACGTACGCCGCAAGGGCCGCGTCGGGGGCGATCCCGAAACCGCGGGCGGCGAGCACATACGCTGCCGGGAGCGTGATCGGCGCCAGCGTGGCAAGAACCGCCGTGGCGGACGCATCCATGAGGTCGAGGTCCTGCAGAAGCTTGGCGAGCGAGCCGCCAGTCTGCTCGGTTTCCGCCCGCAGCTCGGCGGTCTCGCGCGAGGCGCGGAACCAGGCATTCCACGTCGCAAACGCGGGCCAGTCCGCTCGCTCCGCTGCGGCAAGGAGTCGCCACGCCACGGCCGCTTCGCCGGGCGCGACGACGCACTCGAGGACGTCGCCGATCCAGACGTGCGCGCTCGCGGCATCGCGGACTTCGCCGGATTCGACCGCCCATTCGAGCCCCTGCGAATAACTGTAAGCGCCGATCGGCAGCGTCGGACTCGCGATCTGCAGCAGGCGCACCAACGGCAGCAACGAGGGCGCACCGGCCGCGGGCACCGCAATGCCCGCCACAATCAGGGGATCAGCGGGCATCGCGATTGCGCGCGGCGAAATCGTGAATGATGCCGGCGTGCTTCGCGTCGCTCGAATGGGCATGGTGCCCCGCGGCATACGCACCGGCCTCGGGCTCGAAGGGCGCGCGCACCGGAGTCACCACGGCGCCGAGCCCGCGCAGCATGCCGGCGAGCACGTCGTCCGCGGCGAGGCGCAACCAGCCCGCGCCCACCTGCACCGGCGTATGGCGATTGCCGAGATGGTAGGCGGCACGGGCAAGCGCGTCGGCGTCCTTGCACCGCACTTCGAGCAGGTTCTCGTCGGCGGCGGCAACGCGCACGACGCGGCCGTCGTCGGCTCCAAGGCATTCGCCGTCGCGCAGCACGGTGCCGCGCTCCAGAAAGAGGCCGATTTCCTCGCCGCCCGCGACGGTCGTCCGCAGCCGGCTCTTCTGCCGCAGCTCGAAGGGGAGCACGAGCAGGGCGTCGTGCGGCACTGCCGCGTCGAGCTTCGCTTGCACGACGAGCATCGCCGGCGTCTAGAACAGGAAGTACCGCTGCGCCATCGGCAACACGCTCGCCGGCTCGCAGGTCAGCAGCGCTCCGTCGGCGCGCACTTCGTACGTCTCCGGGTCGACGTCGATGCGCGGCAGGAAGTCGTTGTTCTTCATGTCGCGCTTGCCGATCTTCCTCGTGTTCTTGACGGCGACGAGCGGTTTCGCGAGCTCGAGCTTGCGGACGGCGGGATTCTTCAACGCGGCCTTCGACACGAAGGTGACGGACGTGGCCAGCGCCTTGCCGAACGCGCCGAACATCGGCCGGTAGTGAACCGGCTGCGGCGTCGGGATCGACGCGTTCGGGTCGCCCATGGCTGCCGCGGCGATCATGCCGCCCTTGATGATCAGCGACGGCTTCACGCCGAAGAACGCCGGCTTCCACAGCACGAGATCGGCGAGCTTGCCGGGCTCGACGGAACCGACGACGTGGCCGATGCCGTGCGCGATCGCCGGATTGATCGTGTACTTGGCGACATAGCGCCGCACGCGCTGGTTGTCGTGGGTCGCGGGGTCGCCCGCGAGCTTGCCGCGCTGCGTCTTCATCTTGTGCGCCGTCTGCCACGTGCGGATGATCACCTCGCCGACCCGGCCCATCGCCTGCGAGTCCGACGACAGCATCGAGAACGCGCCGAGGTCGTGGAGGATGTCCTCGGCGGCGATCGTCTCGCGGCGGATCCGCGATTCGGCGAACGCGATGTCCTCCGCGATCGCCGCGTCGAGGTGATGGCACACCATCAGCATGTCGAGGTGCTCGTCGATCGTGTTGACGGTGTACGGGCGCGTCGGGTTGGTCGACGACGGCAGCACATTCGCCTCGCCGCACGCCTTGATGATGTCGGGCGCGTGACCGCCGCCGGCGCCCTCCGTGTGATACGCGTGGATCGTGCGCCCGCCGATGGCCTCGAGCGTGGTCTCGACGAAGCCCGATTCGTTCAGCGTGTCGGTGTGGATCGCGACCTGGACGTCCATCTTGTCCGCCACTTTGAGCGCAGCGTCGATCGCGGCCGGCGTCGTGCCCCAGTCCTCGTGCAGCTTCAAGCCGATCGCGCCCGCTTCCACCTGCTCGACGAGCGGCGGAGTAAGGCTCGCATTGCCCTTGCCGAGAAGACCGAGGTTCATCGGGAACGCTTCCGCCGCCTCCAGCATCCGGTGGATGTGCCACGGACCGGGCGTGCACGTCGTCGCCGCCGTGCCGGTCGCGGGTCCGGTGCCGCCGCCGATCATCGTCGTGACGCCCGACATCAGCGCCTCGTCGATCTGCTGCGGGCAAATGAAGTGGATGTGCGCATCGACACCGCCGGCGGTGACGATCATCCCCTCGCCGGCGATGATCTCGGTCGCGGCGCCGAGCACGATGTCGACGCCGGGCTGGATGTCCGGATTGCCGGCCTTGCCGAGCTTCGCGATCTTGCCGTCCTTGATCGCGAGGTCGCATTTGACGATGCCCCACCAGTCGATCACGAGCGCGTTGGTGATCACCGTGTCCGCACAATCCGCGCACACGCGCTGGCTCTGGCCCATGCCGTCGCGGATCACCTTGCCGCCGCCGAATTTCACTTCTTCGCCGTAGACGGTGAGATCGCGTTCCACTTCGACGATGAGATCCGTATCGGCGAGCCGCACCCGGTCGCCGACCGTGGGTCCGTACATCTCGGCATAGGCGCGCCGGCCGATCTTCATCGGCGGCTCCTTTTCCTGGCCGGCTTCGCGGCGCGGTCGAGGGGTCCCATCACCTTCCCGGCGAAGCCGTAGACCACACGCGCTCCCGCGAACGCCACGAGCTCGACCCTGCGTTTCTGCCCGGGCTCGAACCGAACCGCCGTCCCGGCCGCAATGTTGAGGCGAAATCCACGCGCGGCGGCGCGATCGAACGCGAGCGCTTCGTTCGTTTCGGCGAAGTGATAATGCGACCCGACCTGGATCGGACGGTCGCCGGCATTCGCCACCGTCAGCACGATCGTCGAGCGATCCCGGTTGAGCTCGAGCTCGCCGTCTTCCAGAATCAGCTCGCCCGGAATCATGGGATCGGATGATGCACGGTGACGAGCTTCGTGCCGTCAGGGAAGGTTGCCTCCACCTGGATCTCGGGAATCATCTCCGGCACGCCCTCCATCACCTGATGGCGCCCGAGCAGCGTGGCGCCGAAGCCCATCAAATCGGCAACGGTACGGCCATCGCGCGCGCCTTCCATGATCGCCGCCGAAACATACGCGACGGCCTCCGGATAGTTGAGCTTGAGGCCGCGCGCGAGCCGGCGCTCGGCGACGAGCGCGGCCGTGAAGAGCAACAGCTTGTCCTTCTCTCTCGGCGTGAGTTCCATCGGCTGTCGACAATCGGTCAGGTGCTGAAGATCCGCGGCATCACGACCTCGCGGCCCGCGATGAACGGTCGCAACAAACGCCACAGCGTAGCAAAATATGTGCGCGCCGCGTGGGCCGAGTCGCCCCGGTACCGCCCGGCGAGCGCTTCCGGCAGGCGCGTGACCGCGCCGGCGCCCTCTTCGCAACGGACGGCGCGGCACGCCGCCAGCAAGGGCTCCGGCACGGGCACGCCGGCGACGATGAACGTACCAAATACGGGCGCGCCGCCAAGGACTGCACCGGATTGGAGCGCGCGCGACCCCACCGTCGATCGCCGCACGCTCGCAGAACACGAGCGCGCCATCGCAATGCAGCTCGAGCGACTGGCGCAGCGAACCCGACGCGTAGCGCTCGCCCGATGCGGTACGCCCGAGGCAGGTGACGTCCCAGCCGATGAACCGCGCTCCAGGGGCGCAATCGATGCGCAACGCGATCGCCGCCCGCGCGCCATCGAACAGGATCGTTTCCTGGGGCAGCCACTCGACGACCGCGCCGGCCGCCGAGACGCAGCGCCGCTGTCGAATGCGCGACCGATCCTGCGGACCGGTACCACTTCGCGGCGCCGGGCGTGGTGAGTTGCGCGTGCGCGCCCGCGCCGGCATCGATCGCAATCGCCAGCGAATCGCCGCCGACGATGCCGCCCGGCGGGTGCACGATGATCGCCTGGCAGACGTCGGCGCCCTCGGGATGGAGCGCCTTCTGCACCCGCAACGGGCCGACGTGCCGACGCGTCGTCAGCACCGTTCGCGCAGCCTCGCGCTCGAAGCGGAGCTCGAGGCGCGCGTCCCATCCGCCCGGCGCGGCGCGCAAGGACGCGGCTTCTGCGGCAAGCAGGTTGGAAGACATCGTTCGAGTCTGACTCGGCGGGGCCATTCAACGCCGCGGCGCCTTGAGTGCGAGCGCTTCCGCATAGAGCATGTCGCGCGGCAGTCCCGTCGCCGCCGCCGCGACTCGAGCGGCGCGCGCCGGCGGCAACTCGCCGACCAGCGCCGTCAGCAGCCGGCGGAGGTCGAGCGGAGTTTCGAGAGACACGATGGCCGGCTCCGCCGGCGCATCGACCAGCAACACGAATTCGCCGCGCTCGCGATTCGGATCGGCGGCAAACCAGTCGGGCGCCTCCGCGAGCGTCATTTGCGTGATGGTCTCGAATTTCTTCGTGATCTCGCGCGCGACCACCAGCGACCGCTCGCCACCGAGCGCGGTGCCAAGCTCTGCCGCCGTGGCGCGAACGCGATGCGGGGCTTCGTAGATCACGAGGGCGCAAGGCTCGCGCGAGACCGAGGCCAGGAGCTCGCGCCGCGCCTTCGCCGCCGGCGGAAGAAAGCCCAGGAACAGCAGGCGATCGGCATTGAGCCCCGCCGCGGACACGGCGGCGATCGCGGCGCAGGCGCCGGGAATCGGCACCACGGGAAACCCTGCCGCGCGCACCGCCCGCACCAGACGCGCGCCCGGATCGCTGATCGCCGGCGTGCCGGCATCGCTGACCAGCGCCACGCGGCGTCCGGCGCGAAGATCCCGCACGATCTGGTCGGCACGCGCCGCCTCGTTGTGTTCGTGGAGCGAGATCGGGTGCGCCGCGATGCCGAAGTGCCGCAGCAGCACGCCGGTCACGCGCGTATCCTCGGCCGCGATCACGTCCGCGCTCCCCAGGATGTCGACCGCCCGCAGCGTCAGGTCGCGCAGATTTCCGAGCGGCGTGGCAACCACATATAATGTTCCCGGCACCGCGAGAAAGCGCGTCGCGTCATCCGCACTTGCCGCCTCCCCCACTTCGTCCATGCGAAATTCGGCCTCGCTCGTATGATCGCCCCCCGCCGCTTCGAGAAGAACGCGCATGCGGGAACGCGCTGGCGCGATGTCGTATGCGCGATCGCCTTCGCGTTCGCATTGCCCGCATTGTCCGCCGCGCAAACTCCGGCGGCAAGCGAACCGCCGCCGGCAGGCGGGGTCGAGGCCGGTCCGAAAGCGGAATTCGTCGCCCAACGCGAACATCGGCGCCAAAACCGGTCCGATCGTACTCGTGCTGCCGCTCGCGTCGGCGTCGTTCAGCCGCGCCGCCGAAGCCGTGCAGGCGGGGTTTCTCGCCGCGGCAGAGGCGGCCAAGGCGAAGCCCCTGGTGATCGGGCATGGCGACGGTGACATCCTGGAGGCCTTCGCCAAGGCGAAGGCCGCGCGTGCGCGCGTCATCGTCGGGCCCCTCGTGCGCGACGACATGAAGGCTCTCGTGGCGGCGGGCGAGGAGCTTCCGCCCACGATCGCGCTCAATCAGCTCGACGAAGGCGCGTCGCTCCCGCGCAACATCTACGTCCTCACGCTCACGATCGACGGCGAGGCGCGGCAGCTCGCGCGCCGCGCGCGCGACGATGGCGCGGTGACGGTCGTGGTGATCGCCAGCGACACGCCGCGGCAGCAGCGCTTCGCGAGCGCGTTCAACGCCGAATGGATATTGGCCGGCGGCGGGGCGCCGGTGATGTACCGCTTCGACCCGTCGCCCGAGGTGTTGCGGCTGATGCGGCGCGAGCTCGCGAAGTCGCCGGTCGATGCCGCGCTCCTCGCAGTCGACGCCGAGGACGCGGCGAGAGCCAAGCCTTATGTCGGCAGCATTCCGAGCTACACCAGCAGCGAGGTGAACGAGCGCCAGTCGCCTGACGCGCTGCGCGACCTCGACAACGTGCGCTTCGTCGACATACCATGGCTGGTCGACGCGGACGCTGCCGCGTTCACGGACTTGAAGCGGCCCGGGTACCCCAATCCCACGCTCGAACGCCTCTACGCGCTGGGAATGGACGCGTTCCGGGTGGCGCAGGAGTTCGCGGACGGATAGCCCTCGAGGCTCGAGTTCGACGGCGCCACCGGCCATCTCTCGCTCGACGCGACGCGCCAGTTCGTCCGCGAAGGACGGCTGATGCAGTTCCGCGCCGGCCGCATCGTGCCCGTCGGTGCGCGCTGACGTGGCAAGCGCGCGCGGCGTCGCCGGCGCCCGCGCCGAGGCATTGGCAGCCGCGTTCCTCGTCGCCCGCGGCCTCGCGATCGTCGAGCGCAATTTCCATTGCCGTCGCGGCGAAATCGACATCATCGCGCGCGACGGGGAGATGCTGGTGTTCGTCGAAGTGCGCCTGCGCTCCCGGCGCGATTTCGGCGGCGCCGCTGCCAGCATCACGTCCGTCAAGCGCGCGCGGATCGTCGCCGCGGCGTCGTTCTACCTCGGACGTGTTGCCGGCACGCCGCCATGCCGATTCGACGCGGTGCTGCTCGACGCGCTCGATTCCGCGCGTATCGAGTGGCTGCGAGACATCATGGGGGCGTGAATGATCGATTACCCGGTCTCGACGGTTTGCCGGCGTACCATCGGGACCCGGGCCGGCAGCGTGAAAATTGCTACAATCGACCGATTGCGCCACCCACCATGGATCATGTCACGCGCATCCGCGCGCATTTCGCCGACAGCGCGCAGCTGAAGCTCGCGGCGGCCGATGCGCTTGCCCCGGCGCTCGCCCGCGCCGCGGACCTGCTCGCGACGTGCCTCCTTTCCGACGGCAAGATCCTCGCCTGCGGCAACGGCGGATCGGCGGCCGACGCCCAGCATTTCGCCGCCGAAATGATCGGCCGCTTCGAGCGGGAGCGCCCGGAGCTCCCGGCCATTTCGCTCGCCACCGACACGTCGATCCTCACCGCCGTGGCGAACGACTACACGTTCGAGCAGGTGTACGCGAAGCAGGTGCGTGCCCTTGGTGCCAAAGGCGATGCGCTGCTCGCGCTTTCGACGTCGGGCAATTCCGCCAACATTGTCGCGGCGATCGCCGCGGCGCGCGAACGCGAGATGTACGTGGTCGCGCTCACCGGCAAAGGCGGCGGCCAGATCGGCGCCATGCTCGACGCCGCCGACGTGCATCTGTGCGTCCCGCACGAGCGGACCGCACGCATCCAGGAGGTGCACCTGCTGATGATTCATTGCCTGTGCGACGCCATCGACAACACGCTGCTCGGGGACGACGAATGAGTGAGGCGGGCGAGCGCCAGCGAGCCAAGGCGGAGAAGGACATCTTCGCGAGCGGGGCGAAGCCCAGGCTCGAAGAGCGCGTCAGCGAGCGAAGGTGGCGGCCGGCAAACCAATGTCTCGGAATTGTCGAGGACGGCACGTCGGCCGCGTCGCCGAGCGATGGAGCGCGGCCGACAACGTGGTATGACACAACACCAGAAACGTCCGGAGGCCGCGAGATGACGACGATTCGCCTGCTCCGGCTCCTTTTCATCCTGCCGCTCGCATGCCTCGCGGGCCTCGCCCTCGTCGGTTGCGCGGCGGTCGTGATCGGCGCCGTGGCCGGGGCCGGAACCCTGGTGGCAATGGACCGCCGGTCCGAGAGCGTACGCGCCGGCGACCAGGCGATCGAGTCGAAGGTGATGAAGGCCGTGGCCGAGCGCTGGAACGTGGGCACGGGCGTGCATCTCAACGTGACGAGCTACGACGGCAAGGTGCTGCTCACCGGCGAGGTGCCCACACTCGCCATTCGCGACGAAATCGGGAAGATCGCGACGTCCCCGCAGTATGTCCGCAGCGTGACGAACGAATTGCTGGTCGGGCCCGAAACCCTGATCGCCGCACGAACGCAGGACACCTACATCACCTCGAAGGTCAAGGCGCGCCTCATCGAGGCGAAGAAGTTCGACGCGAACAACGTGAAGGTCGTCACCGAGCGCCGCGTCGTCTACCTCATGGGTCTCGTGTCGCCCACCGAAGGCGACGCGGCCGCCGAGGTCGCCGCATCGACCTCGGATGTCGTGCGCGTGGTCAAGCTCTTCGAGTACAAGGGTTGAACCGCCGATGACGGCAGCGGTCACGATACCCGCGCCGCGCTATCCCGCGAAGATCGCCACGCCGGGCGACGCACTGGCCCGCATCGAAGGCTTGCCGCGGCCGCTGGTGTTCACCAACGGGGTATTCGACGTACTGCATCGCGGGCACGTCACGTGTCTCGACCAGGCGCGGGCGCTGGGCGCGGCGCTCGTCGTCGCCGTCAATTCCGACGCTTCGGTGCGGCGCCTCAACAAAGCCGGAAACCGGCCGTTGAATCCGCTCGCGGACCGTATGGCAGTCCTGGCCGCACTCGCGGCCGTCGACCTCGTCGTCCCCTTCGACTCCGACACGCCGCGCGACCTCATCGCGGCATGCCTGCCCGACGTGCTGGTGAAAGGCGGCGATTACACGGCCGAAACCACCGCCGGCGCGTCCGAAGTCATCGAAGCGGGCGGGAAATTCGTCGCGATTCCGTTCGCCTCCGCGCATTCGACGTCGGCGCTGATCGCAAGAATCCGCGGATGAGCGCCGCCGGACCGCCCCAAGGCGCTCGCCCCCCTGGGGGGGAACGGCGCACAGCGCCGATCGGGGGGGATCATACCAGCGCCGCCGATACAGTCGCGACGCTCGATTCCGCGCAATTCGCGGCGTCGATCCCCGGCCATCCGTTCGCGATCGTCGATTTCTGGGCGCCGTGGTGCGCGCCTTGCCGCTCGTTCGCGCCGGTGTTCGAAGCCGCCGCGGCGCGCCATCCCGACATCCTCTTCGCCAAAGTCGACACCGAAGCCGAGCCTGCGGTTGCCGGGCACTTCGGCATCCGTTCGATTCCCACGCTCATGGTCTTTCGCGACAGCATCGTCGTCTTCGCGCAGGCCGGCGCGTTACCGAGCGCCGCGCTCGAGGAGATCGTGGCCGCGGCGCGTGCGCTCGACATGGACGAGGTGCGCCGCGAGCTCGCACGCAGCGAAGACGGCGCCGCGCCCACCGCGTAGCCGACGCAATCCCCGGGTCGGCATGGAGGCCGCGATCCCGGCGTCGCGTTCGCTATTTCCGGTACCGATTCAGGAAATCGCCGACGATCCCCTTCTGGCTGCGCTCGATGGCCGCGTCGAGCGAACGGTCGGTGGGATCGTGCTGCTTCGCCTTGCGGAATGCATTGACTGCTTCCTGGTGCTTACCTTGCCCCTGCTGCGCCTCGCCGAGGCAGCGCCAGGCGTCGGCATTGCCGAGATCGAGGTCCGCCCACGCGCTACAGAGTTCGGCGGCGCGACGATAGTTGCCGGCGCGCAACGAGCGGAGCCCGTCGTCCTTGAACAATGCGACCCGGGCGCGGCGGTCGGCGAACAACGCCGCGACATCGGAGTCGAGGGGCGCCGACGACGACGTTCCCGCCGGCGGGGACGGCAGGCCGGGATCCGACCCGCGGATGCCACCCGCCACGCTGGTGATCACGCGTCCGTCCGTCAGCCCCTTCGGGATGATCGATTGCACCGAAGGGATCGCCGCGACAATCCTGGCGCCTGCCGACGTGATTCCGTCCGCGAGCGGCCGGTGCCAAGCGACACCGTAGAGCCAGAGCATCGCGGCGAGGCCGCAAACGCCCGTCACGATGTTGAGCGTTCCAGGCGGCGCGTGCGTCGCCAGGCAATCCTGCGCGAAGTCCCAGTCACTTTCGTGGTTCGCCGCCAGCCTCTCGTAGGCGATCGCGATCAGGATCGGCGCGATCAGCGGGAACCCGCAGCCCATGCCCTCCCACCACACCCGGAACGCGCGCTTGAAGCTGCGCCAGATCTGGGACTTCATTTCGCGCCGCGCATAGGCGTCGGAGATCGAGTACTGCACGTAGCAGCCGAAGAGCCATTTGCCGGGCGTCGTGCCGACGGATGCCATCAGCAGCGATTCGACGCATACCCACGTGCCGGTGATGATCACCGGCGCAACCAGCGGATGGGCAAGCCAGTAGGCCTGGTGTTCGGGGATGAAGCCGGCGCCGCGGAGCTCGGACAGCAATAGCGCCAGGACGATGCCCCAGAACGCGTAGTCGAACATCCGCGCGCCCAGCCGATTCCACGGTCGCGGCTCGCTCGTCCGGCCGGTTTTCGCGCGCTCCAGCTCAGCCATGCGGAGCTGGAAGATCCAGCTCGCGTCTTCCTGCGGCTGATTCGTGCCGAGGAACACGCTCTTCTCGCGCCGCCAGTTGAGGATCGCGATGTCGGTTTGCGGCATCAGCACCTGCACCGGCACCGCGCCGCGCCGCCGCGCCCAGGCGAAGCTGTGAACGATGCCGTAGACGAGCGTCAACGCGAGCAGCGTCAACGTAAGCCAGACCAGAACCTGCTTCGCGACCGCTACGGTGTCGAGGGGCATGACGAGCACGATGGCGCCGGCGATGAACCCGCCGAACAGCGTGCACAGCGCAACCGTCACGATTCCGGGCCGGCCGAACGACGCCACGGGCTCGGTCAAGCCCGGATGATGGACGTTGCGCAAGTTCTCGCCAGTGTCCGGGCTGGCCGCCAGGGCGATGCGTTCCGGCGCCGAATCGCCGACGGGTTGCGCGACGTCAGTGCCTTCGCCGGTCGCCGCCATCGCGTTGACCGCGACGTGCGGCACGGGCTCCGGTACCGATTCTCCGGAGCGCGCGAGCTCGCCGTTGTAACGGATACGCCGGTCCGGATCGCTCAGTATGCGGCTGGCATGATTGATGAAGCGCAGCGCCTCTTCGACGTTGCCTTGGCCATCGCGCGTTTTGGCGTAATATTTCCGGATCAGCCGCCGCAGTGCCGCGCGCACGTCCTCTTCGGAGGCGGTCGGCGGAATACCCAGCGCTTCGTAAAGCGAGGCTCTCATCTATTCGGGTTGGCGGGGAATTCTCTGCCCTGATGCCCGAATACTCGGGGAAATCGGTGCGCGAGGCAAGGTGGCGCCGTGCAAGATCCGCAAGAAAACGGGCCGGGGCGCGCTAGTCGTGCTTTTCCTTGTGCGTGTGGGCGAGCTTTTCGCGAATGCGCGCCGATTTGCCGGAACGATCGCGAAGGTAGTACAACTTCGCGCGGCGGACATCGCCTTTGCGCTTGACCTCGATCCCGGCGATGAGCGGCGAATAGGTCTGGAAGGTGCGCTCCACGCCTTCGCCGCTCGAAATCTTGCGCACGACGAACGATGAATTGAGGCCGCGATTGCGCTTGGCGATCACCACACCCTCGTAGGCCTGTACGCGCTTCCTCTCGCCTTCGACGACGCTGACGTTGACGATCACGGTGTCGCCGGGCGCGAAGTCCGGGATTTTCTTGCCCAACCGCTCGATTTCTTCCTTCTCCAGTGTGGCGATCATGTCCATGCTGCGTTCTCCGATGTGCTTACTGCGGGTCTTTGACCTCACGCGCAGCGCAGGGCGCCCCCTGATGCGCGCGGCTTGTTGTGCTTCCGATTACAATTTCCCCGAATCCGGCGTCCGCTCGCGGCGATAGGCAGCGAGCAGCTCGCGTTCCTCTTGCGACAAATCCCGATCTTGCAACAGATCGGGCCTGCGTTCCCAGGTGCGCCCCAGCGCCTCTTTCAAGCGCCACGCGCGTATCGCCTCGTGGTGGCCGGAAAGAAGCACCTCCGGCACTCGCGCTCCCGCGTACTCCTCCGGGCGCGTGTAGTGCGGGCAATCGAGGAGACCCGCCGCGAAGGAGTCCTGCGCCGCCGACTCGGCGTCGTTCAGCACGCCGGGCCGCAACCGCAGCACCGCGTCGATCAGCATCAGGGCCGGCAGCTCCCCTCCCGAAACGACGAAGTCGCCCGATTGCGATCTCCTCGTCCACTTCACGCTCCAGCAACCGCTGGTCGATTCCCTCGTAACGCCCGGCGAGGAGCACGAGGCCCGTCGTGTCACCCTGCGCCGCCAGTTCGGCCACCCGCCGGTGCGTCAGCGGCTTGCCGGCCGGCGAAAGGTAAAGTGTACGCGTCGCCGCGCCACCGCCTCCCTCCGTCCGCTGCGCCCCGCGCGCCGCGGCGAGCGCCGCCGCCAGCGGCTCCGCCAGCATCACCATTCCCGGCCCGCCGCCATACGGACGGTCATCGACGGTCCGGTGCCTGTCCGTCACGAAATCACGCGGGTTCCATACACCGAGGCGCCAGAGTCCCCGCTGCAGCGCACGTCCGGTCACGCCGAACCGCGGCGGCCGGCTCGACCATTTCCGGGAACAGCGTGACGACGTCGATCCGCATCCTGCGCTCCCGCACACCGCGCTAGTAGTCCGCCCCCCAGTCCACGTCAATCCTGCCGCCTGCGACATCCACCCGGTCTATGATCGCCGGCACGTACGGTATCAACCGCTCCGGACCAGGGGAAACCGGCGGGCGCTCGACCCTGAGGAGAGGGTGCCCGCCATGCTGGGTAAGGCCCGCGGACCTTGCCCAGGACGACTCCCGCGCGATTCATCACACAAAGACCGGTGAGGTCATCCCAGTAGATCTCGCCTTCCACCGCGGCTGGAAGGACGTTCCGCGGCACGCCGACTTCGAATCCCTTCATCGCCAACGCGGCCTCGCGCGTGCCGACGCCGCCAAGCGCGACGACCAGCGCGCCCGAATGCATTCGCCCCTCCAGGCGCGCGAACTCGCGTCCACGCCGCGCCCCGTCCAGGCTTGATCCACCAGGTCCCGAAGCCCAGCAGCGCGTCGGGCGCCTCGGCGAAGGAGCGGACCTTGAGCCAGCCCCGGACACCGTAGGGTCCGACGATCTCGCCCATCACGACGATGGCATCCTGCGCTGCGGCCATCGCCCTCTGCGCCTAGACTTTCCGCACGTCTGACTTCGGCACGCGGACCGCAGAGCGGCTCGCCGGGTGCGGATCAGGCGGCGACGGAAGCGGCTGGCGCGGCCGGCGCGGCCGCCTCAGCCGTCGGCACGGACTTCGCCGAACGCTTGACCAGGCCGGCGACCGTATCCGACATGCGCGCGCCGCGGTCCTGCCAGAACGTAATACGGTCAACGGCGAGCCGCAGGGCCTCTTCGCCTTTCGCGGCGATGGGGTTGTAGAAACCCACGCGCTCGATGAAACGGCCGTCGCGGCGGTTGCGCGAATCCGCGACCACCACATTGAAGAACGGGCGCTTCTTGGCGCCGCCCCGGGCTAATCTGATGACCACCATGGTGAATTCTCTAGTCTGATGATTGCAATGGAAAGCTTTTGATTATACGGCGGAACGGGCCCATTCGGCAAGGGCAGCTGTCACCGCGCAGCGTCGCGTCCTGAAGTGCCGGCGGACCGGAGCGAGCGGGGGTCATCGCGTCCGCGGCATGAAACCCTTCATTCCACGCAGCATCTTCTGCATCCCGCCTTTGGCCATCATTTTCATCATTTTCTGCGCCTGCTCGAACTGGTTCAGCAGCTGATTGACCTCCTGCACGGAAACACCGGCGCCCGTGGCGATCCGCCGTTTGCGTGACGCCTTGAGGAGCTCCGGCTTGGCGCGCTCGGCCGGGGTCATGGAGTTGATGATGCCCTCGACGCGGCCGATCTTGCGATCGTCGACGTTCGTGCCCTGCGCGGCGCGCGCGAGCTCCGCCGGCAACTTGTCGAGCATCGCGGTGAGGCCGCCCATCTTGCGCATCTGCCCGATCTGCGCCTTGTAGTCATCGAGGTCGAAGCCCTTCCCCGACTTCATCTTCCGCGCGAATTTGTTCGCTTCCTCGACGTCGATCGTCTTCTGCGCGCCTTCGATGAGCGACAGGACGTCCCCCATGCCGAGGATCCTGGACGCCATCCGCTCGGGGTGGAACGGTTCGAGGCCGTCGATCTTTTCGGAGACGCCGGCGAACTTGATCGGCGCGCCGGTCACGTGGCGCACCGACAGCGCCGCGCCCCCGCGCGCGTCCCCGTCGAGCTTGGTGAGGATCACCCCCGTCAGCGGCAGTGCGTCGCGAAACGCGCGCGCGGTGTTGACGGCGTCCTGGCCCTGCATCGCATCGACGACGAACAGCGTCTCGACGGGCTTCACCGCGGCATGCAGCGCCGTGATCTCGCGCATCATGGCCTCGTCGATCGCGAGGCGGCCGGCGGTGTCGACGATCAGCACATCGTGGTAGTGCCGCTTCGCCCAATCGAGCGCCGCGGCCGCGATCGCAACCGGCGCCTCGCCGCTCGCGGACGGAAACACGTCCGCGCCGACCTGCGCGCCCAGCACCGCGAGCTGCTCGATCGCGGCGGGACGGTAGACGTCGGCGGAGACCAGCAGCACCTTCTTCTTCTGTCCGCGCAGCAGGTGCGCAAGCTTGGCGGCGGTCGTGGTCTTTCCCGCGCCCTGCAGTCCGGCGAGCAGGATGACCGCCGGCGGCTGTACCGCGAAATCGAGCGCCGTGGCCGCCCCGCCCATCAGCGCCGCAAGCTCGCGATGGACGACGCCGATCAGCGCCTGACCCGGCGTCAGCGAGCCGATGACCTCTTCGCCAACGGCTTTCTCCTTGACCGCCGCAACGAAGTCCTTGACGACCGGCAGCGCGACGTCGGCTTCGAGCAACGCGAGACGCACCTCGCGCAGCGCGTCCTGGATATTGTCGTCGGTGAGCCTCGCTTCGCCGCGCAGGCGCTTGACGACCAGCGACAGCCGTTGCGATAGATTGTCGAACATGGGAGCGCCGGGAGTCCTGGGGAGATGGCGTAAGATAAGCCGCACGCGCCGGCAACCGGCGCGCGTCGTGCGCCAAATCCGATGATTTTACTCCACGTGACCGTCGTGGCCCTGTACGGGCTCGCCGCGTACGTCTTGTGGCCGGTCACCGCGGGACGCGGCACGTCGAGCCGTGCCGGCGATCGCCTTCCGACCGGCGCGGTCCGCTGGTTGCTCCCGCTCGCGCTCATTGCCCACGCCGGTCTCGCCTTTCAGAACGTCGTGACGCCGCAGGGCCTCGACCTGTCGTTCGCGAATGCGGTGTCGGTCGTCGCCGGGCTCGTCGCCGCGGTCGCGTGGATCTCTGGACTCCTCGCCGCGCTGCCCGCGATCGGCACCGTCGTGCTCCCGGTCGCGGCGGCCGCATCGCTCCTCCCGGCGCTCATCGTGAGCACGCATCGGTTCAGCAATGGCGGCGAGATGCTCGCCGCGGCCCACGTCGCCGTGGCCCTCGTCTCCTACGCGATGTTCCTGGTCGCCGCGCTGCAGGCGCTCGTGCTGATGGGGCTCGAGAAGCGGCTGCGCCGGCGCTTGCCCGAGCCGGACGCGGCAGCGGTGCCCCCGCTTCTCACCCTGGAGCGATTTCTGTTCCGGCTCATCGCCGTCGGCTTCATGCTGCTGACGCTCACCCTCGTGAGCGGGATGCTGTTCACCGAGCAGCTCTTCGGCAAGCCGCTCGTGTTCAACCACAAGAGCGTGTTCTCGGTGCTCGGCTGGTTCACGTTCGGCGCGCTCCTCCTCGGCCGCTGGCGCTACGGCTGGCGCGGACGCGTCGCGCTGCGCTGGATCATCGCCGGGACCGTGTTCGTCTTCCTCGCCTACCTCGGCAGCAAGTTCGTGCTCGAGGTCCTCCTCGGGCGCTGATGGACGATATTCCGCTCTCCACGCTCGGGGTGGCGCTCGCGGTGCTCCTGGTCACGTCCGGCTTCTTTTCGATCGCGGAGACCGCGATGATGGCGGTCAATCGAATTCGCCTCCGCCACCGCGCGCACCGCCGGGAGCGCGGCGCGCGGCTCGCCCTCGCGCTGCTCGAAAAAACCGACACGCTGCTCGGCGTGATCCTGCTGGGGAACAACCTGATCAACGCGGGCGCGGCCACGATCGCCGCGGTGATGACGGAGCGGCTGCTGGGCGACGGGAAGTACGCGCTGGCGCTGGGCACGCTCGTCGTCACGTTCCTCATTCTCGTGTTCTCCGAGATCACGCCGAAGGTGATCGGCGCGGCGCATGCGGACCGCATCGCTCCGATCGTGAGCTACGTCCTGGCGCCGATGCTGAAGGCGGCCACACCCGTCGTGTGGTTCGTCAACCTCTTCGTCCAGGGACTGCTCAAGGTGCTCCGGATCACGCCCACGAGCGAATCCGGGTCGACGCTGACGCAGGAGGAGCTGCGCTCGCTCGTGCTCGAGGGCCAGTATTTCCGCGGCAAGCACCGCGCGCTGCTCGCCAATCTGCTCGACCTCGAATCCGTCACCGTGAACGACGTGATGACGCCGCGCAACCAGATCCATGCGCTCGACCTCTCCGCGAAGTCGGCTACGCTCACCCAGCAGCTCGCCACGTCGTACCACACGCGGCTTCCCGCGTACGAGGACACCCTCGACAACATCGTCGGCGTGATCCACCTGAAGCAGGTCGTGCACCTCCAGCGCGACGGCGAGATCGATCCGGACCGCCTTCGCTCGATCCTGCGCCCGGCGTATTTCGTTCCCGCCGGCACACCACTCCTCGCGCAGCTGCAGCAATTCCAGAACGACCGCGAGCGGCTGGGCCTCGTCGTCGACGAATACGGCGAGCTCGTCGGCCTCGTGACGATCGAGGACATCATCGAGGAGATCATCGGCGATTTCACCACGCAGGCGCCCGACGGGACCGACACCTACCAGCGCGGCACCGACGGCACGGTCGTCGTCGATGGCCTGGCGCCGCTGCGCACGCTCAACCGCAGGCTCGGCACGCACTTTCCTGTCGATGGACCGAAGACGTTGAACGGCCTCATCCTCGGCCATCTGGGGGACATACCCGATGCGGGAACGCGCGTCGAGATCTCCGGGCAGACGCTCGAGGTGCTGCAGACGCAGGATCGCGGCGTAAAAGTGGTGCGACTGCTGGCGCCCGTCGGGCGCGAGGCGGTCCCGCCTTTACAAAGCGCGGATGGGCAGGCATCATCCGCCGGATAACATCCATCCGCCGGACACGTTTCATGCGCTTGGAATAATGCTGGCGCCGGCACATTGTAGCCGACACGGCACGAGAATTGCTTGCCGCACGGGATGCTTCCTTCCCAAGTGCCAATAAGCCCGATTCGATCCTCCTAGCCCATGGCCACGCACGCCGCCTCCACCCGTAATATCACCGGTCTCGCGCGCGCCCTTGCGCAGCACGGGCTCATGACGGAGTTCGAGGCCGAAGCCCTGCAGGCGCAGGCGCATCAGGCCGGGGTTCCCTTTGTAGACCACGTTATCGCCGGCAAGAAGATCACGTCGACCCAGCTCGCGGTGTTTGCCTCGCGCGCCTTCGGCATCCCGTTATTCGACCTTTCGGGCTTCGACATCGATCAGTACCCGAAAGACCTGATCGACCTCAAGATTGCCCAGGCGCGGCACGTTCTGCCGCTGCACAAGCGCGGCAACCGGCTCTATGTCGCCACGTCGGATCCGGCGAACCTGCAGGGCCTGGAAGAGATCCGGTTCAAGACGAATCTCGTCGTCGAGCCCGTCGTCGTCGAAAACGACAAGCTGGCGGCTTCGATCCACAAGCTCGTCGAGGCGACCGGCGCCCTGCTCAAAGACACAGGCAGCATGGAGGACCTCGAGATCGACCTCCAGGAGGCCGACAGCCCGAAGGGCAGCGAAGAGGAAAGCTCCGAGATCGAGGATGCGCCGGTCGTCCGCTACCTGCAGAAAATCCTGATCGACGCCATTCAGGCCGGCGTCTCGGACATCCACTTCGAGCCGTACGAAAAATTCTACCGGGTCCGGTACCGGCTCGACGGGATCCTCATGGAGGTCGCCCAGCCGCCGCTCGTGATCAAGGACAAGCTCGCGTCCCGGATCAAGGTGATCTCCAAGCTCGACATCTCGGAGAAGCGCGTGCCGCAGGACGGCCGGATGAAGATCATGCTGTCGAAAGCGAAGGCGATCGATTTCCGGGTGAGCACGCTGCCGACGCTCTTCGGCGAAAAGATCGTGATGCGTATCCTCGATTCCTCCGGCATCAAGCTCGGCGTCGAGGCCCTGGGGTACGAGCCGGACCAGCAGTCGGCGCTGATGGACGCAATCGGGCGTCCGTACGGGATGATCCTGGTCACTGGCCCGACCGGCAGCGGGAAGACCGTCTCGCTTTACACGTGCCTTAACCTTCTGAACCAGCCCGGCGTCAATATCTCGACCGCCGAAGACCCTGCGGAAATCCAGCTCGCCGGGCGTCAACCAGGTCAACGTCAACGAAAAGGCCGGGCTGACCTTTGCCGTCGCGCTGCGGGCCTTTCTGCGCCAGGATCCGGACATCATCATGGTCGGCGAAATCCGCGACCTCGAAACCGCGGACATCGCGATCAAGGCGGCGCAGACGGGCCACCTCGTGTTGTCGACGCTGCACACGAACGACGCGCCCACCACGCTGCTGCGGCTCCTCAACATGGGTGTGGCGCCGTTCAACGTGGCATCGTCGGTTATCCTCATCACGGCGCAGCGGCTGGGCCGCAAGCTCTGCACGCACTGCAAGAAGCCCAAGGACATCCCGCCGGAGGCGCTGCTGCAGGCGGGATTCGCCGAGGAGGAAGTGGACGGGACGTGGCAGCCGTTCGGGCCCGTGGGATGCGACGCATGCAAGGGCACGGGCTACAAGGGGCGCGTCGGCGTCTATCAGGTCATGCCGATCACGGACGACATGCGCCTGCTCATCATGCGCAACGGTAATGCCTACGACATCGCGGAGCAGGCGAAGAAGGAAGGCGTGCGCGATCTGCGCCAATCGGGTCTCATCAAAGTCAGGCAGGGCATCATGTCGCTTGAGGAAGTGGAAGCCATCACCAACGAGTGACGGCGTCAAAGGGGTAATCAATGGCCACGGCAACCGCACAGCGCAGGGACGTCAAGGAATTCACCTTCGTCTGGGAGGGATTCGACCGCAATAATCGCCAGGTGCGCGGCGAGTCGCGCGGCGGCCTCCGAGACGGTCGTGTCGACCAACCTGCGCCGGCAGGGCATTCGCGTCACTAGGATCAAGAAACAGACGTTCCGCGGCGGCCGCCGCGTCGGCGAGAAGGACGTGACGTTCTTCACGCGCCAGCTCGCGACCATGTTGCGGGCGGGCGTGCCGCTGCTGCAGGCGTTCGACATCGTCGCCCGCGGGCACGGCAATGCACGGTTCTCGCGGCTCATGCTCGACATCAAAGGGCGCATCGAGGCGGGCTCGAGCCTGTCGCAGGCGTTCCGCGAGCATCCGGTCCAGTTCGATGCCCTGTACTGCAATCTGGTGAGCGCCGGCGAGACTTCCGGCACGCTCGATGCGATCCTCGACCGGCTCGCGACTTACAAGGAAAAAATCCTCGCCATCAAGGGCAAGATCAAAGCGGCGCTGTTCTATCCGATTTCGGTGATCGTCGTCGCGATCGTCGTGGTCTGGGTGATCATGGTCTGGGTGATTCCGGCGTTCAAGCAGGTGTTCACCAGCTTCGGCGCGGACCTGCCGGCCCCGACGCTGATCGTGATGGGCATTTCCGATTTCTTCGTCACGTGGTGGTGGCTCATGGTCATGGTGGTCGCGGGCACCATCTTCGGCTTCTTCGTGCTGCTGCGACGATCGACAGCGTTCCGTTACACGGTCGACCGCCTTGGGCTCAAGATTCCCATTATCGGCAACATCCTCGAAAAGGCCACCATCGCGCGGTGGACGCGAACGCTGTCCACGATGTTCGCCGCGGGCGTGCCGCTCGTCGAGTCGCTCGATGCCGTGGCGGGCGCGGCAGGCAATGCGGTATACGCCGCGGGCACCAAGCGGATCCAGACTGAAGTCAGCACCGGCGCAAGCCTGACCAACGCCATGACGAACACCAAGCTCTTTCCGTCGATGGTGCTGCAGATGACGCAGATCGGCGAGGAATCAGGCTCGCTCGACGGAATGCTGTCGAAGATCGCCGAGTTCTACGAGCGTGAGGTGGACGACTCAGTGGCGGCGCTCTCGAGCCTGCTGGAGCCGATCATCATCGTGTTCCTGGGTGTGGTGATCGGGGGTCTCGTCGTCGCGATGTACCTGCCGATCTTCAAGCTCGGTCAAGTCGTCTGACCGTGCTCGTCCGGGCCAAGGTGCGGCGCGCCCCCCTCCCGCGGCGCGCCTCCTGGCCGCGGGCGACGCGCCCGGCCGCACGTTCCACGCGCGCCATCCGTCGCCGTTAGTTCCCCGATGGGGCTCGCGTGGATGGATCCGGTCCTGGCAACGGTGGTTGCCGCCATGGCCGGCCTATGCGTCGGCAGTTTCTTGAACGTCGTGATCCATCGGCTGCCGAAGATGCTCGAGCGCGGGTGGCAGGCGCAATGCGCCGAGCTGCGCGGGGAGGCCCCCGATTCCGCTCCCGCCTACAACCTGGTCGTCCCGCGGTCCGCGTGCCCCGCGTGCGGGATTCGCATCACGGCGCTGCAAAACATTCCTGTCGTGTCGTGGCTCGCGCTGCGGGGCCGTTGCGCGGGCTGCAAGGCGCCTATTTCGGGCCGCTACCCATGGTCGAAGTGCTGGGCGGCGGTACTGGCCGCGTGCGCCATCTGGCGCTTCGGCGTGACGCCGCAGGGTATCGCCGCGTGCGGCCTGCTCTGGTCCCTGCTCGCGCTCACGATGATCGATTTCGACACCCAGCTCCTGCCCGACGGCATCACGCTGCCGCTGCTGTGGGCCGGGCTCATCGTCAATCTCTGGAGCACGTTCGCGCCGTTGCCCGACGCCGTCATTGGCGCGGTGGCGGGCTACCTGTCGCTATGGGCGGTCTATTGGGCGTTCAAGCTGATACGCGGCAAGGAAGGCATGGGGTACGGCGATTTCAAGCTGCTCGCGGCGCTGGGCGCCTGGCTCGGTTGGCAGGTGCTGCCGGTGATCGTGCTCCTGTCGTCGGTGGTCGGCGCGTGCATCGGCATGACGCTCATCGTATTCAAGGGCCGCGACCATTCGGTTCCGATGGCCTTCGGCCCGTTTCTCGCGATCGCCGGCGCCATCGCGCTGTTCTTCGGAACGACGCTCGTCAAGACCTACTTCCCGTGAGCTCGGTGCCTCGCGCCCAGGATCGAACGCATAACAGCTCTGCGCTGCATGCCTGAAGGCGCGTCCCGCAAGCCGCTCGTCGTCGGCCTCACAGGGGGCATCGGCAGCGGCAAGTCCGAGGTGGCGAACGCCTTTGCCGCAACGGGCATCGATGTCACCGACACCGACGCCCTCGCGCATGCGCTGACTGCGCCGGGCGAACGCGGATACGAGGCGGTGCTCGCGGCGTTCGGCCCGGATTTCCGTCAAACCGACGGGACCCTCGATCGAGCCGCCCTTCGCCGTCGCGTGTTCGCCGATGCCGCGGCGCGGGCCCGGCTCGAGGCAATCCTCCATCCTTTGATCCGCGCCGCCGCGCGACGTGAAGTCGCCGCCTGGACGAGCCCGTACGGAATGCTGGTCGTCCCGCTCCTCCTAGAGCGCGGCGGCCCCTCCGGCGTCGATCGGGTGCTGGTCGTCGATTGCCCGGAAGACGAGCAGGTTCGTCGCGTCGTGGCGAGGAGCGGCCTGACCGAAGCCGATGTGCGCGCGATCATGGCGACGCAACTGTCCCGCGCGGATCGCCTCGCGCGCGCGGACGACACCTTGGACAATACCGGTCCGGTGTCGGCGATTCTCCCGCAGGTCGTCGGCACTCGACCTGCGCTACCGGGCCCTGGCCGCGGCGAGCGCTACAGTCGATGGCGCCCAGGCGACACGGAGCCCGGGCGACGAATGATGGCGCCTGACAGAGACGACTTGAGGCAAAATGCCGGATCGAAGTAACGCTTGCTTCGCCCGCTCTCCGTGATCCGCTACGAGCATCCGCTGAACGAGCGCATCCGAACGCTGATGCGGCTCGAAGACCTCTATCATCGCGCGCAGTTCTTTGCCGCGCAGGCCGATGCGCCCGCGCATCACGCGGCGCTCGCCGTGCTGTTCGAAATCACCGACGTCGCGGCGCGCGCCGATCTCAAGGCCGACTTGCTGCAGGAGCTGGAGCGGCAGAAGCAACTGCTCACGCCGCTGCGTTCCAATCCGGCGATCGAATCGCGCGTGCTCGAACCGCTCCTGGCCGACATCGATCGCGCGAGCGCGGCGCTGCTTGCGCAGACAGGCAAGGCAGGCGTGCACCTGCGCGACAACGAATGGCTGATGACGATCAAGCAGCGCACGGCGATTCCCGGCGGCGTCTGCGAATTCGATCTGCCGGGTTACCACTACTGGCTCAACGGCGACCCGGCCGCGCGGCAGAACGACCTCCACGGCTGGATCGAGCCGTTCCTGCCGATCTACGACGGGCTCGCTATCATTCTGCGCCTGCTGCGCGACAACGGCCGCGCCACGCGCCAGACCGCGTATCGCGGCGTCTTCCAGTTGATGCTGACGACGTCGAAGGTCGCGCAGCTCCTGCGGCTAACGGTTCCGCTCGACCTGCCCTGCGTGCCCGAGATCAGCGCGAACAAATACGCGCTCAACATCCGGTTCATCGGCGTGACCGGCATGGACCGGGGCACCGTCTACGACCACGACGTCGAATTCGAGCTCGCGTTCTGTAATCTTTGACGCAGATTTTGGCGGGCCGCGAAGATCCGGCCGGACCGCCGTGCACGCCTTGCAACGCAACGCAGGAGAAAGCGCATAGGTTTCATGATTGCTGCCTTTCGTCAGCGACCTATTGAATGCGCTGCCCAGTGATTCCTCCGAGGAACCCATCGAAGCGGCAAGACTGATTTTGCCCCGTTACTCCGGCGGTCATCCCGAAAAGCGTCCATTGCATCGCGTACAAAGAGAACGTGCCAGCCTCTCCGGTCACGCAAGAGTAGTTCCCGTTAACTTGGCCTAATGAGCCACCCTGAGCATAGGTGCCGTTGAATGAGCAATTGGTGATCTGCCCGACGGCGTCCATATGAAATGCGGTGCCAGATTGAACTATCGTTAGTACCGCCGTATCGGATATGGTTTTGCCATTGTTGGAGGACTGCGAAGGGATGCATTGGCTGAGCTGATAAACAATACCGCCACCATACTGCGATGAATAATTGACGTTGCTAAGCGTCTGGCGCTGGATAGTCTTGGTGACGTTGACACCATTGACCGAGTATTGCAGCGTGGCATTGAACGCGCCCGTCGCTGTAAATGTCGCCGTGCCTACTTGTTGAATGCCCACTAGGGTCGGATTGAACACGCCACCGAACCACGGGCCATGCGTTTCGTAGACCGGTCCGGTAAACACGACTGGAGGCGCTGTGGGCCCGCCGGTGCCTACTTTCCGCAATTCGCCAGTGACCCAATACGGCGAGCCGTCAGCCCCATAGATATAGAACGTTGCGAATATGACATCCTGTTGATGCGCCACAACCATTCCCCAGCCTGACTCATTGGGATTCCACCAAACGTCAGAAAACGTCGTGCCGAGGTTTTGGGCTGCAGCGTTTGAGACAACCAGAACGGTCAGGACGAGGGCCGCAACGAATCGTCTGGTGGTTTGCATGGGCGTTCCCCTAGGCATTGGTTGGACTTCGATGGTGTCGACGCTCGTACTTTGCTCCCGAACCAGGCGATTCGGCAACGCCGGGCGACACCAAGGTCGGCCCTGCGCGATAGCGCCGAAAAATCTTGTAGACGCCGCTTGGCGTTCGGGCACAAAGGACGTACGAACCCGCAACGATGCCTTGCAGTACATGATTGCTTCGGACGCCCACTAATGCAGCGGCGGCTGACCGTCCGTAAGCCGCGCCGACCACTCCGCCATCAGCGCTAGAATACGGTTACTTTCCTTGACCGCCCCATCATTGGCCCCCATATGGTCATGCGCTACGTATTGTATGTTCATACAAAACAGTAACTTGATTACTTTTCAACGCTAACGTTCTGCACCTGTTGAAGCCGCGGAGCGTCGCCTGTCCCCGTTGCGGCGCGCGTGTTGCGTGGACCGCGGCCGAGCGCTGGCGCCCGTTTTGTTCGGAGCGGTGCAAGCTGATCGATTTCGGCGCCTGGGCAAGCGAGGCGTATCGCGTTCCCACGACCGAGGCGCCGGAGATCGAGACCGAGGCGCCGCCCGACGATCGTTCTCCGGATCGCAGTTAGCCTAAGCGGGCCACGCGCCGCGGCGCAGCGCGACGCCATGCGCCCCGTGCGCGATCGCGACGGGAAGATCGGTGGCCGCAAGGCCGCCCAGCGCGAAAATGGGCAGCGGCGCCTCCGCGGCGATCGCCGCGAAGCCAGCCCAGCCCAGCGTGGGCATACCCGCGTGCGAAGGCGTCGGCAGCACGGGCCCGAGCACCGCAAAATCGAGCCCGAGAGCGCCGGCGCGATCGATTTCGACGCGGGTGTGGCACGATGCTGCGCACAGGAGATCGTCCGGTCGCGACGTGGCGGCCGCCAGGCGCGCCGACGTGAGGTGCACGCCGTCGCAATCCCAGGCACGCGCGGACTCGACATCGCCATTCAGCAGCACCTTCGCGCCGCGCGGACGGGCGAGCGCGACGAGCGCCGCGGCAAGTGCGCGCTGCCGCTCCTCGGGCCAGGCCTTTTCGCGAAGCTGCACGAGCTTCAATCCCCGGTCGAGCGCCGCTTGCGCGCGGGCGAGAAAGGCGGAATCGCCGACATCCTCGGCCAGGCTGATGCCGTACACGGGCGGCAGCAGCAGTGCACGCAGCACGAACGTGTTCGCCGGCAGCAAGGGTTGCACGGTGAAGTTGCCCGGCGTTTGCCAGACGAATGCCTGCCCGTCGTGTCCGATAGGCTTGCCGGACCAGTCGAACACACGAAAGAAATGGAGCAGGACATGCGCATGCGGATAGCGGAATCGCTGCACGAGCCACGGCGCGGCGCTTCGCACCGTGAGGCCCAGCTCTTCGGCAAGTTCGCGATCGAGCGCGGCGCGTGGCGTTTCGCCGGGCTCGAGCTTGCCGCCGGGAAATTCCCAGTAGCCGGCATAGGCCTTGCCGGCGGGGCGCTGCGCGAGCAGCACCTGGCCGTCCGCGCGCTGGATGATGGCTGCGGCAACGTGCAGCAGGGTCTCGCCTCACGCGCCGGCTCACGCGCCCGGGTTTTCTGCGCAGGCCGGCCGCGCCGGCGTAGCTCCTGGCGAACTGCCATGCGACGCGCCCGCTTCGCGAGCCGCGCTGCAGCGCGAACTGCACCGCTTCGCGCGTGCGCGCCTCGGTCTCGCGCGAGGATTTCGCCGAAGCGACGCCGAACGCGGACGAGCCACGATCCGACCGCCGCGAGATAGTCGTCCTGGCTGAACGGATAGAACGACACCCACAGCCCGAAACGCTCGGAGAGGGAGATCTTCTCCTCGACCGATTCGCCGGGATGCACCTCGCCGCCCAAGTGCTTCGTCTCGAGATTTTCGCTGAAGTATTCCGGCATGAGATGGCGGCGATTCGACGTGGCGTAGATCAGCAGGTTCGCTCCCGGGGCGGCGATCGTGCCGTCGAGCATCACCTTGAGCGCCTTGTAGCCGGGGTCGCCCGCGTCGAAGCTCAAGTCGTCACAGAACACGAGGAATCGCTCGCGCCGCGTCGCGACCTCCGATGCGATGTCGGGAAGCTCGACCAGATCGGACTTGTCGACTTCGATCAGCCGCAGGCCCTTCCCCGCGTACTTGACGAGCATCGCCTTCACGAGCGAGGATTTGCCGGTGCCGCGCGAGCCGGTCAGATAGCACATTGTTGGCCGGCAGGCCCGCGACGAATTGGCGAGTGTTGGCATCGATCGCGCGCTTCTGCTCATCGATGGCGACGAGATCGCCGAGACGAATCGCATGCGGATGGAGGACAGCTTCGAGAAATCCGCGGCCCGCGCGCTTGCGCCAGCGAAACGCATGAGCGCTCCAGTCGGTGGGCGAAGGCGGCGGCGGCAACAGGCCTTCGACGCGTTCGAGAATTCCTTCGACGCGAAGCAGCAGATCGGGCGAGAGCTTGCTCGGCAGTGGCCATGCTCTAGCTGCGGTAGTCGGCGTTGATGCGGACGTAATCGTGCGAAAAATCGCACGTCCAGACGGTCGCCGACGCATCGCCGCGGCCGAGCGTCACGCGGACCACGATCTCGTCGTTCTTCATCACGCGCTGGCCGGCTTCCTCGGTGTAGGACGGGGACCGTGCGCCGTTGTCGACCACGGGCACGTCGTCGAGCCAGAAGGACACGCGCGCCGGATCGAGATCGGCCACGGCCGCGTTGCCGATGGCGCAGACGATCCGGCCGAGATTGGGGTCCGACGCGAAGAACGCCGTCTTGACGAGCGGCGAATGCGCGATGGCGAACGCGACCCGCCGGCATTCGGTCGACGTCGCGCCCGCCTTCGACCGCGAGCGTGATGAATTTGGTCGCGCCCTCGCCGTCGCGGACGATCGCCTGCGCGAGTTCCGTGGCCACCTCGAGAATCGCGGCGCGAAGCCGCCACGAATCGCGGATCGCGGGTCGTCGGCGATCGGCGCCATCGGCGCCTTGCCGGTGGCCGCGATCACGAAGCTGTCGTTGGTCGACGTGTCGCCGTCGATGGTCGCGCAGTTGAACGAGACGGCGGCGATCTCCCGCGTCGCCGTCGCGACGACGCCGGCGGCGATCGGCGCGTCGGTCGCGATGAAGGACAGCATCGTCGCCATGTCGGGATGAATCATGCCGGAGCCCTTGGCGATGCCGGTGACCGTCACCGGCACGCCGTCGATCGCGATGCGGCGCGACGCGCCTTTCGGCACCGTGTCCGTGGTCATGATGGCCGACACGGCCTGGAACCAGTGGTCGGCGAGCGAGCGCGTCGAAAGCGCCGCGGCAGCGCCGCGACGATCTTTTCGACCGGCAGCGGCTCCATGATCACGCCGGTCGAGAATGGCAGCACCTCGCCCGGCGCGCAGTCCAGCATCGAGGCGACGGCGGCGCACGTGCTCTCGGCTGCGGCAATTCCCGCCGTCGCCGGTGCCGGCATTGGCATTGCCGGCGTTGACGATCAGCGCGCGCAGCCGGCCCTCGCCCTCAAGATGCTGCCGGCATACGATCACCGGCGCGGCGCAAAAGCGGTTTTGGGTGAACACGCCGGCGGCGTACGGTGCCCGGCATCGAACACCGCAAGGAGCAGATCGTCGCGTTGCCACCGCTTGATCTTCGCGGCGGCGGTGCCGAGCCTCACGCCGGAAACGGGCAACAACTGGTCGGGCGCGGGCGGCGTGTAGCGGACGGGCATCGAGTCTAGTGCCGCTGAGGCGCGTCGGCTAGCCAAGCTTCCCATGACACTGCTTGTATTTTTTTCCGGACCCGCAAGGGCACGGATCGTTGCGTCCCACTTTCCCTCCTGCGCGCACGAACGGCGGGGACGCCGGCGGCGGATCGGTCGGCTCCGCGGCGAGCGCGGCATCGTAGTCCGCGTGCTGATACTTGACGTTGGTGCACCGGCGGCGCTTCCTCGACCGCCTGCACGTCTTCCGGCGTGCGCACCTGGACCGTCAGCACGACCTTGACGACGTCCTGCTTGATCCGGTCGAGCATGTCGGAGAAGAGCTCGAACGATTCGCGCTTGTACTCCTGCTTCGGATTTTTCTGCGCATACCCGCGAAGGTGAATGCCCTGCCGCAGATGGTCGAGGTTCGCGAGATGATCGCGCCAGTGCTGGTCGAGCGTCTGCAGCATCAGGCTGCGCTCGAATTGGCGCATGAGCTACGGGCCCGACCTGCGCTTCCTTGCTCGCGTACTGCGCGAGCGCGGCCTCGGTCAGGCGGTCGCGCACTTTGGCGTCGGTGATGTCGGGATCCGCCTTCAGCCATTCGCCCACCGGCGCCTGCAGCTGGAAACTCGGACGGCGAATGCGGACTCGAGGCCCGGCAACATCCCACTGCTCCTCGATCGATTCCGGCGGAATGTAGCGCTTCACGGACTCGTCGATGAGGCCGACGATCATGTTGCGGATCGTATCCGCGATGTCTGTCGACTCGAGCAATTCGTTGCGCTGCTGGTAGATCACTCGGCGCTGGTCGTTGGCGACGTCGTCGTATTCGAGCAGCTGCTTGCGGATGTCGAAATTGCGCGACTCGACGCGGTTCTGCGCCTTGGCGATCGAGCGGTTGACGATCGGATGCTCGATCGGCTCGCCTTCGGGCATCTTGAGCCGCTGCATGATCGAGCCGAGGCGCTCGCCGCCGAAGATGCGCAGCAGCGGATCCTCGAGCGAGAGATAGAAGCGCGACGAGCCCGGATCGCCCTGGCGGCCGGCACGGCCGCGAAGCTGGTTGTCGATGCGCCGCGACTCATGGCGTTCGGTGCCGACGATGTGCAGGCCGCCGGCGGCGATCACCGCGTCGTGCCTCACCTGCCACTCGGAGCGCAGCTTGCCGATCTGCAGCTCCTTCTCGGTCGGCTCCCAGCGGCCGGGTCCTCGCGCAGCTTGAGGATCTCGGCTCGATCGCGCCGCCCAGCACGATGTCGGTGCCGCGGCCCGCCATGTTGGTCGCGATGGTGACGGCCTTCGGGCGCCCGGCCTGCGCGACGATCTCGGCTTCGCGCGCATGCTGCTTCGCGTTCAGCACTTCGTGCGGCAGATCGGCCTTGGCGAGATGGCCGGACAGCATCTCGGAGTTTTCGATCGATGTCGTGCCGACGAGCACCGGCTGCCCGCGCTCGTGGCAATCCTTGATATCGGCAACGATCGCGCCGACTTTCTCCGCCAGCGTCCGGTACACCTGATCGTTCTCGTCCTTGCTCACCATCGTCATGTGCGTCGGGATCACGACCGTCTCGAGGTGGTAGATCTGCTGGAACTCGAACGCTTCGGTGTCCGCGGTGCCGGTCATGCCGGCGAGCTTCGCGTACATCCGGAAATAGTTCTGGAACGTGATCGACGCGAGCGTCTGGTTTTCGCGCTGGATCGAAACGCCTTCCTTCGCCTCGACCGCCTGGTGCAGGCCCTCGGACCAGCGGCGGCCGGACATCAGCCGGCCGGTGAATTCGTCGACGATCACGACTTCGCCGTTCTGCACGACGTAATGCTGGTCGCGATGGAACAGCGCGTGCGCGCGCAGCGCCGCGTACAGGTGATGCATGAGCCCGATGTTGTGCGCGTCGTAGAGGCTCGATCCGGGCGCGAGCATGCCGGCCGCCGCCAGCACCTGCTCGGCGTGCTCGTGGCCCTGCTCGGACAGGAGCACCTGGTGCGCCTTCTCGTCGACCCAGTAGTCGCCCTCGCCCTTTTCTTCCTGCTGGCGCACGAGCTTCGGGGCGATCTCGTTCAGCCGGTGGTACAGGTCGACGTTGTCGTCGGCCTGGCCCGAGATGATGAGTGGCGTGCGCGCCTCGTCGATCAGGATGGAGTCGACTTCGTCGACGATCGCGTAGGTGAGGCCGCGCTGGACGCGCTGCGACAGCCTCGAACACCATGTTGTCGCGCAGGTAATCGAAGCCGAATTCGTTGTTGGTGCCGTACGTGATGTCGGACGCGTACGCCGCCTGCTTGGCCGCATGGTCCATCTGCGACAGGTTGACGCCGACCGTCATCCCCAGAAAACGATAGATCCGCCCCATCCAGTCCGCGTCGCGCTGCGCGAGATAGTCGTTGACCGTGACGAGATGGACGCCGTTGCCGGTGAGCGCATTGAGATAGATCGGAAGTGTGGCGACGAGCGTCTTGCCCTCGCCGGTCCGCATTTCGGCGATCTTGCCGTTGTGGAGCGCCATGCCGCCGATCAGCTGGACGTCGAAATGGCGCATCTGCAGCGCGCGCTTGCCGGCCTCGCGCACGACGGCGAAGGCCTCGGGCAGCAGCGCGTCGAGCGCTTCGCCCTGCGCGGCGCGGCCCTTGAATTCCACGGTCTTCGCCGCGAGCTCGTTATCGGACAGCGCGGAGATCGCGGGCTCGAGCGCATTGATCTGCCGGACGACGGCGCCGTATTGCTTCAGCAGGCGCTCGTTGCGGCTGCCGAAAATGCGGGTGAGGATGTTGATCATGAAGTCTTCAGATATCGACCGCGGGCGCAAAAAACAAGGGGTGAGGACCGCCTCACCCCTCATGCCGTCTCGTGTGCGTCGCCGTTGCCGCGGGGAATTCAACCCGGGGAGCGCAGAAACCGCGCGGGATTCTGCGGTACCCCATTGAGCCGAACCTCGAAATGCAGGTGTGGACCGGTCGACCGGCCCGTCGAGCCCACCGCCGCCACCCGTTGACCGCGCACGACGAGGTCGCCTTCGTTCACATAGACCTGGGACGCGTGGGCGTAACGGGAAACCAGTCCGTTGCCGTGGTCGATCGCGACGATCTTACCATACTGGGGCTGATAGCCGGACTCGATGACCTTGCCGCTCGCCGCGGCGACGACTGGCGTGCCGTTATCCGCCGGGAAAGTCGATCCCTTCGTGGAACGACTGCAGTCCGTTGAACGGATCGATCCGGTAGCCGAAGTTGGACGAGAACCAGCCGTCGACGATCGGCGCCAGCGTCGGCATGAACTTGCGGTTCGCCGAATCGGCGACAAGGAGCGCCTCGAGGACGCCGAGCTGGTCGGTGCGCTCTTCGACCTGGCGGCCGAGTTTCGCGAGCAGGTCCGAGAACTCGGCGACGGTGAGCGCGCGCGAGGGCAGCGAGGAATCGGCACCGCCGCGCCCGGGGACCTGTGCGCTTTGCAGCGACGGAAATTCCTGCGGCTTCAAGCCCGGCGATTTTCGCCAGCCGCTCGCCCAATCCGTCGAGCCGCATCATCCGCGCCTGCAATTCGCCCGAGGCGCAGCGCCATCGCATTGAGGTGCCCGTGGACGAGCTCCTGCGTCTTCTGGGCTTCCTCCCGCTGGTCGGCGAGCACGATCGCCTGCAGCCACGGATGCTGAATCGACGCCGCATAGCGGAGCGTGACGAAGTTGAAAACGCCCGTAAAGGCGATGAAGACGACAGCGAGCGCGAGACCGCCCAGCGTCCAGTGCCGCCAGTCCAGCGTGAGGCTTCGTACTCGCGCCGTAGCGCCCGAGACCAGAATGATGTTCAATTGGGGTTCCTCCCAACTTTTCCGTCGAGGCGCGCCGCCGGTGCGAAGGCGGGCGCCCTTCCCGCCATGGTGCGTTCCCCGCAACCTTTTCAGCGCATCCTTCGCTCCGACGCGACGCTGGCCGAATGGGCCGCCCGTCGCGATCGCGAGGAAGTGCTCGCGGGAATCGTGCGCCGGCATCTGCCGCGCCCGCTGGCCCTCCGCATTCGCATCGCGGAAGAACGAAACGGGCAACTGGAACTTGCCGCCGACGCCGGCGCCATCGCTGCGATCGTGCGGCAGCGAAGCGCCGAACTGCTGACTGCCTTGAAGCGTGAGGGATGGGAATTTACTGGAATCCGGGTGCGGGTGCAAGTTGGCATGCGAGCCCGCCCCGAGCCGGAAACCGCTTGCAAATCCGTTGGATAGATCCGCGCTCCAGCCGTTGTCGGCGCTCGCCCGAGCGCTGCCCGACGGTCCGCTCAAGGCCGCGCTCGCACCGCTTCCTCCGCCGAGTCGGCTGAACGGTCTGATGCGCGGCTCAAAGCATCGGCCCGACCAAGCGCTCGAAGGCGTAGAAAGATCAGCACGACCGCGAGGATCACGATCGTGAACTTGACCACCTGCCAGATGAATCGCAGGTAGCGGCGGTCCTTGCTGAAGAGGTACATCCCGCCGCCACCACCATCGCGGCAAGCGCCAGAAAGAGCAGCAGGCGGACGAGGATCACCGGTCAGGATTGCGCTGGCGGAACGGCATGAGCATGCCGGAAGCAGGACCGTCCGGTTGCCTCTCCCCGCGCTACTCCCCGGCGCCCGCGCGTCACGCGGACGAAAGTTGCCAATCCTGGAACGCGGAAGGCACGTCGGCCGGCTCGACGAACGTGACGAGCTCGTACGCATCGGTGCGAGCCAGAAGCGCGCGCGCCAGCGGCGTTGTTGAGCCCGTGTCCGGACTTGAACGCGGTGTACTGGCCGATCAGCGGGTGGCCGAGCAGGTAGAGATCGCCGATCGCATCGAGGACCTTGTGCTTGACGAACTCGTTGTCGTAGCGCAATCCCTCGCTGTTCAGCACGCGGTACTCGTCCAGCACGATCGCGTTCTGCAGGCTGCCGCCCAGCCCCAGGCCGGCCGCGCGCATCGCCTCGACCTCCTGCATGAAGCCGAAAGTGCGTGCGCGCGCGACTTCCTTCACGTACGAATGCTCGGCGAAATCGATCACGACGCTACGGTTCTCGCAGCCGAACATCGGGTGCGGGAAGTCGATCGTGAAGTCGAGCTTGAAGCCGTTGTAAGGTTCGAACCGGGCCCACTTGTCGCCGTCCTTCACCTCGACCGGGAGCAGGATGCGCAGATAAGCGCTTCGGCGGCTCCTGCTCGACGATGCCCGCCGACTGCAGCAGGAAGACGAAGGGCCCTGCGCTGCCGTCCATGATCGGGATCTCCGGACCGGCGACATCGACGTGCAGATTGTCGATGCCGAGTCCGGCGAGTGCCGACATCAGGTGCTCGACCGTGGAAATCGAGGCGCCGTCGCGCTTCAGCGTCGAGGACAGACGCGTATCGCCCACGTTGCGCGCGTTGGCGGGGATGGAGACCGGCTGGGCGAGATCGACGCGATGAAACACGATGCCCGTGTCCGGCGCCGCCGGGCGCAGGACGAGTTCAACGCTGGCGCCGGTGTGGAGACCGACGCCGGTCGTTTTGTTCGTGGCCTTGAGGGTCCGCTGTTTCAGCATGTCGGTTTCACCGCCGGCGACCTCGCGCCGCAGGATACGGCCACCATTCCCCCAGCGGTTCAATGGTTTAGACGAATATTAGCACACGCGGCACGCCGCGGTTCGAGCCGCGGCAGCGCTCCCGTTGCGGGAGGCGACCGCAACGGGTTGGGGGCTTCTTCGCGCCATTCGTTCACTACAGCGCGCGGCGGGCATCTCAGTCGGCCTGCTTGCGCAGGAACGCGGGAATCTCCGTCGTGTCGATCGACGGCGATGCCGACACGCCGCGCTCGCGTTTCCGGATCACGGCAGGCGCGTCGAAGTTTTGGTAATCGATATTGTCGACCGTGACGCCCACGCCGTCCGTGCCCGTGCGCGCGACGACCTGCGACTGTTCCACGAGCGTCATGCTCGGCGCGCGCTGTTCGCGCTTGACCGCTTGCGCACCGCCAAGGCCGGTCGCGATCATGGTCACGCGCAGCCGGTCGTCCATCGCGTCGTCGATCACGGTGCCGACGATCACGAGCGCGTCGTCCGCGGTGAACTCCTTGATCGTCGTCATCACCTCCTGGTACTCCCGCATCCGGAGGGCCGACGACGCCGTGACGTTGACCAGCACGCCGCGCGCGCCGGCGAGATTGACGTCCTCCAGCAGACGGGCTGCGCACCGCCGCCTCGGCCGCCTGCCGCGCGCGATCCGCGCCTTCCGCCATCGCCGAGCCCATCATCGCCATCCCGACTTCGCCCATCACGGTGCGCACATCGGCGAAATCGACGTTGACGAGCCCCGGATTGTTGATGACCTCGGCGATGCCGGAGACGGCGCCGTGCAGCACGTCGTTCGCCGCCGCGTAGGCATCGAGCATCGAGATGTCGTCGCCCAGCACCTCCATCAGCTTGTCGTTGGGAATGATGATCAGCGAGTCGACGCGTTTTGCGAGCTCGTCGATGCCCGCCTGGGCGACCTTCATCCGCTTCCCGCCTTCGAGCTTGAACGGGACGCGTGACGACCGCGACGGTCAGGATGTTCATGCTCTTCGCGATGTCGGCGATGACCGGCGCCGCGCCGGTGCCCGTACCGCCGCCCATCCCGGCGGTGATGAACAGCATGTCGGAGCCCTCGATCATCTCGGCAATGCGATCGCGATCCTCCATCGCGGCATCGCGGCCGATCTCCGGCCGCGCGCCCGCGCCGAGCCCGCGCGTCAGCGCGGTTCCGAGCTGCAGCTGGCCGCGGGCGGTGGAGCGCTTCAGCGCCTGCGCGTCGGTGTTCGCACAGATGAACTCGACGTCGAGGAGTCCCCTCGCGATCATGTGCTCCACGGCATTCCCGCCGCAACCTCCGACACCGATGACCTTGATGTTTGCGCCGCTCTGCAGGGGTTGGTCGATGATTTCAAACATGGTGCGCTCCTTTCTGCTGTTTCGAGATGTTGCGTTGAGTCGGATCCGACAACGTGGTGATGGGTACGACTAGAAATTCGCCTTGAACCATTGCTTCATCCTTTCCGCGGCGCCGCCGATCCCGGTGGTCCGCGCTCGTGACTCCTCTGCGTGCAGGTATTGGTCGCGGCCTTCGAGCAGGAGCCCGACCGCCGTCGCATAGCGCGGACTGCGAACCACGTCGGCAAGTCCGCCGACATACGCCGGCACGCCGACACGCACCGGCAGATGGAAAACTTCTTCGCCGAGCTCGGTCATCCCGGCGAGCAGCGCCGAGCCGCCGGTCAGCACGATTCCGGACGAGAGCAGCTCCTCGAAGCCGGATCGCCGCAGCTCCGCCTGGACCAGCGTGTAGAGCTCCTCGATCCGCGGCTCGATCACTTCGGCCAGCGTCTGCCGCGAAAGCTTTCGCGGCGGCCGGTCGCCGACACCCGGCACCTCGATGATGTCGTTCGGATCGGCGAGCTGGCGAAGCGCGCAGCCATGGCGCAGCTTCAATTCCTCGGCTTCCTTCGTTGGCGTGCGCAGCGTCATCGCGATGTCGTTCGTCACCTGGTCGCCCGCGATCGGGATCACCGCCGTGTGCCGGATCGCGCCGCCCGCGAACACCGCGAGATCGGTCGTGCCGCCACCGATGTCCATGAGACAGATCCCGAGCTCCTTCTCGTCATCGTTCAGCACCGCGATCGACGACGCGAGCGGCTGCAGGATCACGTCCTTCACCACGAGCCCGCAGCGGCGGACGCACTTGGTGATGTTCTCGACGGCGGACACCGCTCCGGTGACGATGTGCACCTTGACCTCGAGGCGCACGCCGCTCATTCCGAGCGGCTCGCGCACGTCCTCCTGCCCGTCGATGATGAATTCCTGCGGCAGGATGTGCAGGATCTGCTGGTCGTTCGGTATCGCGATGGCCTTCGCCGTGTCGACGACGCGGTCGATGTCGGCCTGCGTGACTTCCTTCTCCTTGATCGCGACCATGCCGCTCGAATTGAGGCTCCGGATGTGACTGCCCGCGATTCCCGTGTACACCTCGGTGATGCGGCATTCCGCCATCAGCTCGGCCTCTTCCAGCACGCGCTGGATCGACGCCATGGTCGCCTCGATGTTGACGACGACGCCTTTCTTGAGTCCGCGCGAAGGCTGCGTGCCGAGCCCGATGATGTTGAGGGCGCCGTCGGGCGCGACCTCGGCGACGATCGCGACGATCTTCGACGTGCCGATGTCGAGGCCGACGATCACGTTCTTCGCATCCCTCACCATCGTTTCCCCATTCCCTTCGGGCTCATTGGTGCACCTTGGCGCTGCGCGCCTTCCCTCCGACCTGAGGGAGCAATTCGCGCTTGGGACGGCCCGGCGCGCTCATGCCCCCGCCTTCTTTTTCGGCGCGCGTTCCTGGAATCCGGGAACCCGGGCCGCGAATCCGTTGCGGTAACGCAGGTCCACATGCTCGATGCGGGTCCCGGCGCGCGCGAGGGCGTTGATCGTGCGCTCGTACACGCCGACGAAGCTCGCGAGCCGGGCGGTGGGCTCGTCGCGTCCCAGATCGATCGCGAGCGCGCCGCTACCGCCGCGAGCGGCGAGACGCCAGCCGCCGCGCGGCGAGAGCCGCACGCGTTCCAGCGTGAGCGCGAGCGGCGCGAGCGCCTCGCTCCATTCGCGATAGCGGGCTGCCACCTGCGCGGCGCTTCCGTCGGGGCCGTCGAACTGCGGCAGCTCGCCGTTGTAGTCGGCGACGAACACTTCCCCTTGCGTATTGACGAGTCCCGCATCGTTCCAGCGCGCCACTGGCGCGTGCTCCTCGATCGTCACCTCGAGCCGCTGCGGCCACTCCCGGCGCAGTGCGACGTTGCGTACCCAAGGGACCCGCGTGAGCGTGCTCCGCGCGCGGTCGAGATTCATCGTGAAGAAGGTGCCGGTGAGCTCCTCGCGGATAGCCGCCTCGACGTACGCCGCGCTTGCCCGCTCCAGCGGACCGTGCACGATCACCTCACGAAACGCGAACGGCGGCTGGCGGAGCGCCCAGGCAAGCGCGCCCCAGACGACAGCGAGCACCGCGACGAGCGCGAGCGCGCCCGCGGCGAAGTTGAGCTGTCTCGCGTCATCCCACATGCGCATCTCGCAGGATTTCGACGCACAGGTCGCCGAAGGCCATCCCCGCCGCCTTCGCCGCCATCGGCACGAGCGAATGGCCGGTCATCCCCGGCGACGTGTTCACCTCCAGAAACTGGAACGAGCCGTCGGACTTCAGGATGAGGTCGAGCCGGCCCCAGCCGCGGCAACCCACGATGCGGAAGGCGGCGAGCGATGCCTCGCGAATCTCTCGTTCCTTTACTTCGTCGATACCGCAGGGACAAAAGTATTTCGTGTCGTTGGAGAAATATTTGTTGTGATAATCGTAATTGCCGCCGGGCGCCTCAATCCGGATCAGCGGGAGCGCGCGATCTCCGAGAATCGACGCGGTCAGCTCCACGCCGGAGACGAACTCTTCGACCAGCACGAGATCGTCGTGGCGCGCCGCCTCGGCGTGGGCGAGCGCAAGCTCGCCATGATCCACGCCGGACACTTTCGTGATGCCGATCGTCGATCCCTCGCGCGCGGGCTTCACGATGAGCGGCAGGCCGAGCTCGGCGACGACGCGCATCCAATCGGTGCGCGCATCGACGACGACGTAGCGGGGCGTCGGGATGCCGCTCGCGAGCCATACGAGCTTGGTGCGCCATTTGTCCATCGCGAGTGCGGAGGCCATCACTCCGCTGCCCGTGTAGCGGATGCCCATCGTCTCCAGCGCCCCCTGCACGGTCCCGTCCTCGCCGAAGCGGCCGTGGAGCGCGATGAAGACGCGATCGAAGCCCTCGCGCGGAAAGGTCGGAGAGTGGCTGCTCCTTCGGATCGAAGGCATGCGCATCGACGCCCTTTTCGCGCAGCGCGGCAAGCACGGCATTGCCGGACAGGAACGAGATTTCGCGCTCGGCGGACGGCCCGCCCATCAGTACCGCGACTTTGCCGAACTCACTCATGTGCAGTCTCGCCAATGACCAGGACCTCGGGCGCTAGGTCGACACCCGTACGCTGACGGACGACGTCGCGTACGTGCGCGATGATCGCTTCGATGTCTGCGGCCTTCGCCGCGCCTTGCGGGTTGACGATGAAGTTCGCGTGCTTCTCCGAAACCCGCGCTCCGCCGACGGCGTAACCCTTGAGTCCGCAGCTCTCGATGAGCCGCGCCGCATGGTCGCCCGGGGGATTGCGGAATACGCTCCCGGCGTTGGGCAGGTCGAGCGGCTGGGTCGCGATGCGCCGGCGCAACAATTCGGCGATGCGCGCGCGGGCGACGCGGCCATCGCCCGGCGGAAACGCGAACCACGCCGCAGTGAGGATGCCGTCCGGTGCCCCGCCATCGGCGCGACGGACCGAGCGGTATCCGATCGCATACGCGGCGGCTTGCCGCACCTCGAACATGCCGGCGCGCGTCAGGACCTCCACGCGGGTGACGTAGCGCCAAGTCTCGCCGCCGTAGCAGCCGGCGTTCATCGCCAGCGCGCCACCGACCGTGCCCGGAATCCCGGCCAGGAATTCCGCTTCGGCGAAGCTCTGGGAAGCTGCGAACCGCGCGACCTTGGGGCTCGCAACACCCGCTTCGGCATAGATCACGCCGTCGCGCATCGCAATCACGTTGAGCGCGGCGGAGAGGACGACGACGGACCCGCGGATGCCGCCATCGCGCACGAGCAGATTGCTGCCGAGACCGATCGCCGTCAGCGGCTCGTCCAGCGGCAACTGCCGAACGAAGGTCGCGAGGTCGTCGCGATCGGCCGGCACGTAGACACGGTCGCCGGGCCCGCCGCAGCGCCAGCTCGTGTAGCGCGCGAGCCGCGACGTCGCGCGCCAGCGTTCCGCGCAGCGCCGAGAACGTCTGTGGCTCGTTGATCATCATGCGCGTCCTCGCCGAGCGTGACCGGCGTCTGCCCGATCGACCCCGCGCCCATCGTGACGACGACGTCGCCGTCGCGCACGAGCGCGCGAATCGCGGACGGCAGCTCCGCGACCGATTCGACGAACACCGGCTCGACTTTGCCGGCAACCCGGACGGCGCGGGCAAGCGCACGGCCGTCCGCGGCGACAATCGGCGGTTCGCCGGCCGGATAGACTTCCGTGAGCAGCAGCGCATCGGCCGTCGACAGCACGCGGACGAAGTCCTCGAACAGGTCGCGGGTGCGCGTGTAGCGATGCGGCTGGAACGCGAGCACGAGCCGGCGTCCGGGAAAGCTGCCGCGCACGGCGGCGATCGTTGCCGCCATCTCGGTCGGGTGATGGCCGTAGTCGTCGATCAGCGTGTAGGTGCCGCCGCCTTCCGCGACAACCTCGCCGTGCTGCTGGAAGCGGCGCCCCACGCCGCGGAACTCGGCGAGCGCCTTCGCGATGGCCGGAGCGGCGACGCCAGCCTCACGCCCGATCGCGATCGCGGCGAGTGCGTTCTGCACGTTGTGCACACCGGGCAGGTTGAGCTCGACGGCCAAGTCCGGCGTACCCTCGGCGCGCGCGACGAACTGCATCCGCCCGCCGTGGTTCGCGATGTCGGTGGCGCGGATGCGCGCATCCGCGGCAAGCCCGTAGGTCACGATCGGCTTGGTGATCGCGGGCAGGATTTCGCGCACGTTCGCATCGTCGATGCAGAGCACCGCGACGCCGTAGAACGGCAACCGCTGCGCGAAATCGACGAAGGCGCGCTTCAAGCGTTCGAAGTCGTGGCCGTATGCCTCCATGTGATCGGCGTCGATGTTGGTGATCACCGCCATCGCCGGCGTCAGGTAGAGAAACGAGGCGTCGGATTCGTCCGCCTCGGCGACGAGAAAATCGCCGGTGCCGAGCCGTGCGTTCGCGTCCGCCGACAGGAGCCGCCCGCCGATGACGAACGTCGGATCGAGGCCGCCTTCGGCCAGCACGGACGCGATGAGACTCGTCGTCGTCGTCTTGCCGTGCGTGCCGGCCACAGCGATGCCTTGCTTCAAGCGCATCAGCTCGGCCAGCATCAGCGCGCGCGGCACGACGGGAATCCCCCGTTCGCGCGCCGCGACGATTTCCGGATTGTCCGGAGCGACCGCCGTCGAAACGACGACCGCATCCGCGCCGGCGACATTCGCCGCCGCATGACCGATCGCGACGCCGACGCCGAGCCGCGCAAGGCGCGCGGTGACTGCGCTCGCGGCGAGATCGGATCCGGAGACCTTGTAGCCCTGCGTGGCCAGCACCTCCGCGATGCCGCTCATCCCGGCGCCGCCGATGCCGACAAAATGGACGCGCTTGACCTTGTGCTTCATCGTCCCGATCCGTAAGCGACGCACGCGTCGGCCACACGATCCGCGGCATCGGTGCGCGCCTGCTTGCGCCCGGCTACTGCCATCGCGAGCAGCGTGTCGCGCGTGAACGAGGCGAGGCTTGCCGCCAGCCGTTCCGGCGTCAGGTCCTGCTCGGAAATCTTCAGCGCAGCTCCGGCATCGACCAGGAACTGCGCATTCGCGCTCTGTTCGTCGGCGATCGCACCCGGAAGGGGCACGATGATCGCGGCCACGCCGACAGCCGCCAGCTCGGCCACGGTGATCGCGCCGCCGCGGCAGAGCACGATGTCGGCGTCGGCATATTGCGTTGCCATGTCCTCGATGAACGGCACGCACTGTGCCGTGACGCCGGCCTGCTCGTACGCGGCGCGCAGTGCATCGACGTGCCGGGCGCCGGATTGATGCAGCACATGCGGGCGGAGCGCAACGGCGATCTGCGCGAGCGCCCGGGGAACGCAGCGATTGATGGCCGCCGCGCCGAGGCTCCCGCCGACGACGAAGAGTCGCAACGGTCCCGATGCGGCCCGCGAACCGGGCTTCCGGCGGCGGCACGCGGCTGATCGCGTCCATCACCGGATTGCCCACCCATTCGACCTTGCCCGCATGGCGCCCGCGCATGGCTCCCGGGAAGCCCAACAGCACGCGATCGGCGGCATAGGCGAGCACACGATTCGCGAGACCGGCGATCGCGTTGGCATCGTGGAGCACCAGCGGCCGCGCGGCCGAAAGCCCCGCGAGCGCACCCGGCACGGACGCGAATCCGCCGAAGCCGAGCACGACGTCCGGCGCGCGGCGACGGATGATCCTGCGGCTTTGCCAGCAGGCGCCGACGAGCGCGAATGGACCGAGTACCGCGGTCTGCCATCCCTTGCCCCGGATGCCGCGGAACGTCACGCCCTCGAACTCGACACCATGCCGGCGCACGAGCGCTCCCTCCATGCCGTCGCGCGTTCCGAGCCAGAACACGCGCCAGCCGCGCGCCACGAGCTTCGCCGCCACGGCGAGTCCGGGAAAGACGTGGCCCCCGTGCCGCCGGCGGTGATCATGACGGTGCCGGTACCATCATGAGTGCACCCTTGGCGCTGCGCGCCTGCCCTCCGAGAGGGAGCAATTCGCGCCTTGGGGCGGCCCGGCGGCGCGCTCATACGGCAAATCCCCGCAACAACCGCCGATTCTCGTAATCGACGCGAAGCAGGATCGCGAGCGCGATGCAGTTGGCGACGATCCCGGATCCGCCGAACGACAAGAGCGGCAGCGTGAGTCCTTTGGTCGGCAGCACGCCCATGTTGACGCCGATGTTGATGAGCGCCTGCACGCCGATCCAGACGCCGATGCCCAAGGCGGCGAGCGACGGGAACGCCCGCCCGAGGCGCGCCGCCTGACGGCCGATCGCGTACGTGCGAAACAGCAGCCACACAAAGAGGCCGATGACGGCGAGCACACCGGCGAAACCCAACTCCTCGGCAGTCACTGCAAGCAGGAAGTCGGTGTGCGCTTCGGGCAAGTAGAGGAGTTTCTCGACCGACGATCCAAGTCCCACGCCGACCCATTCGCCGCGGCCGAACGCGATCAACGAATGCGACAGTTGATAGCCCTTGCCGAAGGGGTCGGACCAGGGATCGAGAAACGCCACCAGCCGTTGCAGCCGGTACGGCGCGGCGACGAGGATGGCCGAAAGGCCGATCGGCAGCAGCAGCAGGAGGCCGAGGAAAAGCCTCCAGTCGAGACCGCCGAGATACAGGATGCCGAACGCGATGGTGACGATCACGGCGAAGGCGCCGAAGTCGGGCTCGAACAGCAACAGGACACTGGTGACGAACATCACCGCGAAGAGCGGCAGAAATCCCTTCACCAGCGTCTGCTTCAACGGCTGTTCGGCATGCAGGAACGCGGCCTTGCGCACTGCATAGCTTGCCGCGTACAGCACGACCGCAAGCTTCATGAATTCGGAGGGCTGCACGTTGACGATCGCGAGCGACAGCCAGCGCCGCGACCCGTTGACGGATTTGCCGATGCCCGGGACGAACACGAGCGCGAGCAGGACGACTCCGGAGAGGAAGATCCATGGCGCCAGCTGCTGCCAGGCCTTCATCGGCACCTGGAAGGCGACGTACGCCGCGAGCACTCCGACGCCGATGAACATCGCGTGGCGCGCCAGGAAATACCACGAGCGGAAGCCGGCGTGCGCCGATGCCTCGGCCATCGCGATCGACGCCGAGTAGACCATCACCAGCCCGATCGCGAGCAGAAGAATCGCGGCCCAGGCGAGCGACGCGTCGTAGGTGAGCATCGTCCGCGGGTGGCGCGGCAGCGCGCCAAGCGAGCTCCACGCCTTCAGCATGCCGAGCGGCCGCAGCGGACTCACGTTCACGCTGTCCCTAGGCATGCGCATCCTCTGCGAGATGCGTCACCACGAACTGCCGGAAGCGCTCGCCGCGCTCGACATAGTTCGCGAACTGGTCGAGGCTCGCGCAGGCTGGCGACAGCACGACGGCGTCGCCGGGCTGCGCGAGGCGGATCGCACGCGTCACGGCGACGTCGAGCGTTCCCGCGTTTTCGACGACGGCGGCCGTTCCCGGCGAGCGCGCGTTCGATTGCCGGGCCATCGCGGCCGATCAGCAGGACCGCGCGGCAATGTGCGTCGACCGCCGTCTTGAGCGGACGCGAAATCCTGGCCTTTGCCATCGCCGCCCGCGATGAGCACGGCGGGGCGGCCGAGGCCCTCGAGCGCCGCACGGGTCGCGGCGACCGTCGTACCCTTCGAATCGTCGACGAACAGCACACCCTGCGCATCGGCGATCCTCTGCATCCGGTGCGGCAGACCCTCGAAGTGCACGAGGGAGGCGAGCACTGCGCGGTCGATCTTGACGATGGCGGATGCGAGCGCCAGCGCCGCCAGCGCGTTGAGCGCATTGTGCCTCCCGACGAGGGCGAGGTCCGACGCCGGAACGAGCAGCGCGCCGCCGCGCGCAAGCCATGTGTCGGGCGGATCGCCGCCCTTCGCACCGCGATCGACGAGCCCCCACGCCTCCTCCGATTCGGGCACGCCGGAGCCGAAGGTCTGCACGAGGCGCCCAGGAATGTGCATCGCGAGGGAGCGCGGATCGTCGCGGTTCAGCACCTCGATGCCGCCCCCGAGAAAGATGCGAGCCTTGGCGGCGGCGTAGTCGTCGATGCCGGCGTACCGGTCGAGATGGTTGTCGGTGACGTTGAGCACCGCGGCGGCCGTCGCCACGAGCGAGGACGTCGTTTCGAGCTGGAAGCTCGACAGTTCCAGCACGAAGGCGTCCGGCCAATTCGAATCGGCGGGCAACGTGTCGAGCACAGCCTCGCCGATGTTGCCGGCGACCACCGTTTGGAGTCCGCCAGCGCGGCACAGTGCGCCAGTCAGCGCGGTGACCGTGGATTTGCCGTTCGACCCGGTGATCGCGAGCACCTTCTGCTCGGGCGGCAGCGCGCGGGCGAAGAGCTCGATGTCGCCGACGAGATCGGCGCCCTTCGCGACGGCGGCGGCGATCGCCGGCTGATCCTTGGCGACGCCGGGGCTGATCGCGATGAGATCCGCATCGGCGAAAGTGGCCGCGATGAACGGCCCGGAAATTACCTGCATGCCGGGCAGCGCCGACTTGAGGTTCGCCGCGAAGGGCGGCGCCGGCCTCGTGTCCGCGACGCGCACGTTCGCGCCTCGCGCCGCGAGATGGCGCGCGAGCGAGTAGCCGGTGAGCCCGAGGCCCAGCACGACGACGTTGCGACCCGTGTAATCCATCAGTGCCCGCCCGGCCGCCCGAAGGGCACGCCCTTCGGGCCTTGCTCCGCCCCTCGCTCGTGGGGCAGCGAACGTAGTGAGCGTGGGGGCCGTTCATCTCAGTTTCAACGTTGAAAGCCCGAACAGGACGAGCAGCATCGTGATGATCCAGAAGCGGACGACGACCTGGTTCTCCTTCCAGCCCTTGAGCTCATAGTGGTGATGGATCGGCGCCATCCGGAAGACGCGCTTGCCGGTCAATTTGAACGAGGCGACCTGGACGATCACCGACAGCGTCTCGACCACGAACACGCCGCCCATGATGAAGAGCACGACCTCCTGGCGGACGATCACCGCGATCGTGCCGAGCGCAGCGCCCAGCGCCAGCGCACCGACGTCGCCCATGAACACTTCCGCGGGATACGCGTTGAACCACAGGAAACCCAGGCCGGCGCCCGCCATCGCGCCGCAGATCACGGCGAGCTCGCCCGCGCCGGGGATATACGGAAACTGCAGATACCGCGCGAAGATCGCGTTGCCGCTCACGTAGGCGAAGATGCCGAGCGCCGCGCCGATCATCACCGTCGGCATGATGGCGAGTCCGTCGAGGCCGTCGGTCAGGTTGACGGCATTGCTCGTGCCGACGATCACGCAGTACGTGAGCGCGATGAAGCCCCAGACGCCAAGCGGGTACGAGATCGTCTTGACGAACGGAACGATGAGGTCGGCCTTGGGCGACAGCGAGAGGTTGAAGCCGCTGCCGATCCACGCGAGGAACAACTGGACGAAACGCGCGTTGTCCGGCGCAGAAACCGAAAACGCGAGATAGACCGCCGCGATGAGTCCGATCACCGATTGCCAAAGGAATTTCACGCGGGGCGAAAGGCCCTTCGGGTTGCGGTGGACGACCTTCCGGTAATCGTCGACCCAGCCGATCGCGCCGAAACCGACCGTCACCAGCAACGTGACCCATACGAAGCGGTTCGCGAGGTCGCCCCAAAGGAGCGTGGTCACCGTGATCGAAACCAGGATCAGCGCCCCGCCCATGGTCGGCGTGCCGGCCTTCACCAGATGCGTCTGCGGTCCGTCGTCGCGCACGGCCTGGCCGATCTTCATCCGCGTGAGCCAGACGATGACCTTCGGACCGACGACGAACGAAATCAGGAGCGCCGTCATGCAGCTCAGCACGGCGCGCAGCGTGAGATAGCTGAAGACGTTGAACGCGCGGATGTCCTTCGCCAGGAGCTCGGTCAGCCACAAGAGCATCAGTGAGCCCCTTCGCCGCCGGACGAACCGCACAGGGCCGCGACGACGCGCTCCATGCGCATGAAGCGCGAGCCTTTGACGAGGATCGTCGTCCCGGCCTGCGCCGTAGCGGCGAGATGCGCCGCAAGCGCTTCTACCGACACGAAATGCCGGGCACCGATCCCGAACGCCGCCGCGCTTTCCGCCGCTAGCACGCCGACCGTCAGCATCCGTTCGATGCCGGCAGCGCGCGCGCGTTCACCGACTTCGTGATGGAAAGCCGGACCGTTCGCGCCGACTTCGCCCATGTCGCCCAGGACGAGCCAGCGCGGTGCGGGCGCCGCAGCAAGCACGTCGATCGCGGCGAGCACCGAATCGGGGTTCGCGTTGTAGGTGTCGTCGATCACGGCCGCGCCAGCCGTCGCCATCGCTGCAGCCAGGCGACCGGCGACCGGACGAAATGCCTCGAGCCCGCGCACGATCGCTTCGAGCGGAACTCCGATCGAGAGCGCCGCCGCCGCCGCCGCGAGCGCATTTGCCGCGCTGTGCCGTCCCGGCGCGGCGAGCCGCACGGACGCATCGCCCGCCGGAGTGGAAAATACGATCGGCCTCGCTTCCGGCGCCGACGCGCCGTCGAGCCGGACCGCAGCGGACGCATGGAGCGCAAAATCGAGCACGCGCACGCCTTCGCGCTCACGCGCCGCGGCGCGCCAGACTTCGGCATGGGCATCGTCGGCGTTGAGCACGACGGTGCCTCCAGGCGGCAGCGCGCGCACGATCGCGGCGTGCTCTTCCGCCACGTCGGCAACGCTGCGCATGAATTCCTGATGCTCGCGCTGGGCGTTGTTGATCACGGCGATGGTCGGTTGCGCGATGGCGGCAAGTTCCGCCGTCTCGCCGGGATGGTTCATGCCGAGCTCGATGGCGGCCGCCGCATGCTCCATGCGGAGACGGAGGAGCGTCAGCGGAAGGCCGATCGCGTTGTTGAGGTTGCCCTCGGTCGCGAGCACGTGCGCGCCGCCGAAATGAGCGCGCAGCACGCCGCCAGCATTTCCTTGACCGTCGTCTTGCCGTTGCTGCCGACGATCCCGATGACCGGAAGCGCAAACCGGGCGCGCCAGTGCGCCGCCAGGACCCCGAGGGCGTGCGAGCGGGTCGGGCACGGCGATGAGATTGCCCGGGAGCGCATCGCGCGGTCGAGGGCGACGAGCGCAGCGACGGCGCCCTTTTCCCGCGCCGCTTCGACGAAATCGTGGCCGTCGAAGCGCTCGCCCTTGAGCGCGACGAAGAGATCGCCCGGTGCGAGCGCGCGCGAGTCGGTGGCCACACGCGTGAAGCGCACGTTGGCTCGCCACCATGCGGCCCTCTACCGCGCGCGCGGCCGTCGCCGTGTCCATCATTCACCACTCCATCTTCGCAGCGCCGCGGCCGCAGTGTCGACGTCGGAGAATGGCGTGCGCTCGCCGTTTCGTTCCTGATAGTCCTCGTGTCCCTTGCCGGCGACGAGGACGACATCGCCCGCCCCGGCACCCGCCACCGCCGCGCGGATCGCCGCGCCGCGATCCAGCTCGATCGTGAAGTTCGTCCGGCCCGCGGCGCGAATGCCGTCGACGACGGCGGCGGCGATCGCAGCCGGATCCTCGCCGCGCGGATTGTCGTCGGTCACGATGATCACGATCGGCCCGCTTGGCCGCGATGCGGCCCATCTCCGGCCGCTTGCCGGGATCGCGCTCGCCGCCACAGCCGAATACACAGACGAGCGCCCCGCCTTCCGCGACAGCGGGCCGCAGTGCAGCAAGCACCTTCTCCAGCGCGTCGGGCGTGTGCGCGTAATCGATCACGACCAGCGGCAGGCCGTCTCCACCCAGGCGTTGCATCCGTCCCGGCGGCGGCGTCACGCGCCGCGAGCGCCGCGAGCGCCGCGTCCAGATCGACGCCACTCGCGAGCAGCACGCCGAGCACACCCAGCACGTTCGACGCATTGAACGTGCCGGACAGGCGGGGCGCGATGTCGCCGCGGCCCCAGGGTGTCGCGATCGACAACTCGAGACCGGCCTGCGTCGTCGCGACGCGCGTCGCCGCGATATCGGCGCCGTTGAGGCCGTAGGTCAGCACGCGCTGGCCGCGCGCCCGCGCCGTGTCGGCGAGCGTGCGGCCGAATGGATCGTCCGCGTTGATCACACAAGCCTCGAGCGTAGGCCAGGCGAAGAGGCCGCGCCTTGGCTGCCGCGTACGCCGCCATCGTCCCGTGATAGTCGAGATGATCGCGCGTGAGATTCGTGAACAGCGCGACGTCGAACTCGACGGCGTTGACGCGCCCCTGCTCCAGGCCGTGCGACGAGACTTCCATCGCGACGGCTTCGGCGCCGTCGTCGCGCAGCCGGGCGAGGGTCGCGTGGACCTCCGCTGCGTCGGGCGTCGTGCGCACCGACGCATCGAGCGCGGCGACCAGCCCGTTGCCGAGCGTGCCGAGGACTCCGCTCTTCCGGCCGCAGGCCTCGAGGCATTGCGCTATCCAGTGCGTGCACGACGTCTTGCCGTTCGTTCCGGTAACGCCGACGACGAAGAGCGCGCGCGACGGATGCCCGTAGATATGATCGGCGATAGGACCGAGCTTGGCCCTGAGATCTTCGACCGCGAGATTGGACACGCGCCATGCGGCATCCCAGCGGAACGAAAGCGCCTCCCACAGCACCGCGCCTGCGCCGTGGGCGATGGCATCGGGGATGAACGCGCGGCCATCGGACACTTGCCCCGGGTACGCGGCGAACGCGTCGCCCGCGCGCACCTGCCGGCTGTCGGACGTGAGACGGCGCGGCGTCACCGGCAGTCGCGCGAGCAGCGCGGCAGCGTCGACGCCGGACTCGAGTGTGGCCGCCGTCATTGGCGACCCTTGGCGCTACGCGCCTTCCCGCCGGGAGACGTCCATGCGAGCAGGGCAAAGCCCAGGCCCGAAGGGCGCGCCTGCGAGCATGGGTGGCGGCCGACTTCGACGCGCACCGATCTGGCAGTGCACTGCGGAGGCCGCAGCAATTCGCGCCTTGGGACGGCCCGGCGGCGCTCATGTCTCCTCCCGGATCGCGGCACTTTCGTCGGGCAGGATCACGTTGTCGCCGGGCGCATCGGGCGGCGCGCCGAGCGTGCGCAGCGCCGAACCCATCACCGTCGAAAACACGGGAGCCGCGACCTCGCCGCCGTAATGCACGCCCGTCGAGGGTTCGTCGATCATCACCGCGACGATGAGCCGCGGCGCGGACGCCGGCGCGAAACCGACGAACGAGGACACGTACTTGTTGGTGTAGCCGCGGCCTTCGAGCTTGTGCGCGGTGCCCGTCTTGCCGGCGACGCGGTATCCGGGCACCTGCGCTTTCGGCGCGGTGCCGCCCGGCTGCACCGCGAGCTCCAGCATGTGCCGCACCGCGAGCGCGGTGCTCGGCACTGCATCACGGCCGGCCGGCGACCGCGTCGCCGCCCTTGAACAGTGTCGCCGGCTTCAACTCGCCGTCGCTCGCGAACACCGTGTAAGCGCGGGCGAGCTGGACGAGATTGACCGAGATGCCGTGGCCGTACGCCATCGTCGCCTGCTCGATGGGCTTCCAGGTCTTCGCCGGCCGCAACCGGCCCGCGACTTCGCCGGGGAAATCCGGTGTTCGGCGCCGCGCCGAAACCCGTCTCCGAGAGCATGCGCCACATGGTGGCCGGCGGCAGCGAGAGCGCGATCTTCGCCGCGCCGACGTTCGACGACTTCTGGATCACCTGCTCGACCGTCAGCGCGCCGTTGGGATGCGCGTCGTGAATCGTGTGGGGGCCGATCGTGAGGGAGCCCGGCGCCGTCTGGATCACCGTGTCCGGCCGCACCGCGCCGCTCTCGAGCGCCGCTGCGATGGTGAACGGCTTCAGCGTCGAGCCGGGCTCGAAGACATCGGTGAGCGCGCGGTTGCGCATCTTCTCGCGCGCGACCTTGTTGCGCGCATTCGGGTTGTAGGTCGGCCAGTTGGCCAGCGCCAGGATCTCGCCGGTCTGCGCGTCGAGGATCACGAGGCCGCCGGCCTTGGCGCGGTTCGCCTCGACCGCCGCCTTCAATTCGCGGAACGCGAGATATTGGAGGCGCGCGTCGATCGACGAGCGCAAGATCGCGGCCCGCCTGCGGCGCACGTATCGACTCGACGTCCTCGACGACTGTCGCCGCGACGGTTGATGATCACGCGGCGACTGCCCGGCTTGCCGCCGAGCCATTCCTGCTGCGCGAGCTCGATGCCCTCCTGGCCTACGTCGTGATCGCCGGTGAAGCCTACGATGTGGCTCGCCATTTCGCCGGCCGGATAGAAACGCCGGTATTCGTTCTGGTCGTGAATACCTTTGATCTTCAGGGCCGCGACGCGCTCGGCGACTTCCGGCGGCACCTGCTTCGCGAGGAAGACGAAATCGTTGCCGACCTCGAGCTTCTTCGCGAGCGCCGGCGGCGTCGTCTCGAGCGACGCGCGCGAGTTGCGCGAGCTTCTCCGGCGTCGCGTCGACCTGGCCGGGAAACGCCCAGATCGATTTCACCGGCGTGGAGATCGCGAGCGGCTCGCCGGCGCGATCGACGACGCGGCCGCGGTGCGCCGGCACCTCGATTTCGCGGCTGTAGCGAGAGCTCCCCTGCTCCTGCAGGAACGCATTGTCGATCCACTGCAGGTATAGCGAGCGGCCGACCAGCACGCCGAACAGCAGCAGCAGGATCGCCGAACACGATCGGCGCGCGAAATCGCGGCAACTCCGGCGCCGGCGCGGCGCGCTTCTGCGCCGTGGACCGGCCCGTCATCGCGGCGCCTCGCCCGGTACGACCTCGATGCGGCGCGGTCCCGGGATGCTGCATCTTCAGTTGCTCGCGCGCGATCTTCTCCACGCGAACGGGCATGGCCCACGTCGACTGCTCGAGCTGCAGCTGGCCGAATTCCGTTTCGTAGGCGCGGGTGCGGGCCGTGCTCGCGCTCGAGCTCGACGAACAGCTTGCGTGCCTGGTGCCGCGACGTGACGAGCGACAGCGCGCATAGGACGAGCACCGCGAGGAGCATGAGATTCAGGCGGACCATGGCGCGTCTCAACGTCGCGCAGCGGCGCCGAATCCTGCGGGCAGCGGATGCGCCGTGCGTTCGGCCACGCGCAGCGTCGCGCTGCGCGCGCGGGGGTTCGCCGCGATCTCGCGCTCGCTCGGCCGGATCGCGCGGCCTACGAGCGCGAGCGGCGCCGCCGGCAGCGCCGCCGTCTTGATGGGAAGGCGCGCGAGCCGCGGATCGCCGCCGAAGGGCTGCGACGCCGCCAGGAGGAAGCGCTTCACGATCCGGTCCTCGAGCGAATGGAAGCTGATGACGGCGAGGCGCCCATGGGTGGCAAGCATCGGAACGATCTTCGGCAGGATCAGCGCGAGCTCCGCGAGCTCGCGATTGACGAAAATTCTAAGAGCCTGGAACGTCCGCGTGGCCGGATCCTGACTCCGATCACCCCGCGGGCGCGCGCCGACGGCTTTGGCCACGATCGCTGCCAATTGCCGCGTGCGCTCGACGGGTGCGTTCGCGCGAGCCGCAACAATTGCTCCTGCAATCGATTGAGCAAACCGTTCTTCACCATAGTCGCGTATCACCTCCGTCAATTCGCGCGCGGTGGCGCGGGCCAGGAACGCGGCCGCGGATTCGCCGCGCGTCGGATCCATCCGCATGTCGAGCGGGCCGTCGGCGCGAAACGAGAAGCCGCGCTCCGGATCGTCGATCTGCGGAGAGGAAATGCCGAGGTCGAGAAGCGCACCGTCGATGCGTTCGACGCCGTGCGCGGCGAGCGCCTCTGGAAGGTCGGAAAACCAGCAGCAGCCGAAGACGAACCGCGGATCGCGCAGCAGGAGTGCGCTCGCCGCCGCGGCCGGATCGCGATCGAAGGCGAAGAGCCGGCCGGCCGGCGCGAGCGACGAAAGGATGGCGCGGGCGTGCCCGCCACGGCCGAAGGTGGCGTCGACATACGTGCCGTCCGCTCGGATCGCCAGCGCGGCGACGGCTTCCTCGAGCAGGACGGGGACGTGGTCACCGCCAGCTCATCAAAGGCTGAAGCCGTCCAGCTCGGGCGGCAGTCCGCCCGCGGGGAACGTGATCGTGCGGGCCGTCTCCTGCTGCCACCTCGCGTCGTCCCACAGCTCGAACTTGTTGCCTTGGCCGACGAGCACGACGTGGTGCTCGAGGCCGGCGTACTGGCGCAGCGCCGGCGGCACCAGGATGCGGCCCGTGCCGTCCATCTCGACTTCGTCGGCGTGACCGACGAGAAGCCGCTGCAGGCCGCGGATCTCGACGTTGAACGACGAGAGCCCCATGAGCCGCGCCTGAAGCGGCTCCCAGGTCGCGCGCGGATACACGAGGAGACACCGGCTCGGGTCGGCCGTGACAATGAGCGTACGCTCGGCGTTTTGGAGCGTACGCTCGGCGTTTTGGAGCGTACGCTCGGCGTTTTCGACGGATCCCGTCAATGCGGCGCGATGCTTGCCGGGAATCGCGAGACGTCCCTTGGCGTCGAGGGCGAGTTGGGTCACGCCGCGAAAGACGGCGGGCGTGCCCGCTGGATCGACTCCTCCCTGTGCCACCGCGATGCTCCTGCCGGGCGAAGCGATAGTGAGTACTTATTAACGGTGGATCGCTTTTGTCCGGTCCTGGCTCCGGAAAAACCCCACTTGCACCCACTTTTTACCACCCGATGCCACTATAAAGGAACAAAAACGTCGCGGTCAACTGATTTAGGTTTCCGAACAATAACTTATGGAGGATGTTGTATCAATTTATCTTCTTCAATAATAAACAAATACTTACGGATATTATTCGAGGTAAGTTGCCAAGTCACGCTGCGATTCGCATCCGAATATCGTACGATCGTTCTACGCGGGGCCGCGCGAGCGCCACGAGCGGGGACAGTTGTGTGGGTTATCTCTCGAGTCCGAAAAGGTTGGCCGCCACGGCGCACGAACCGTCCCGCAGGGCTCTGCCACACTGTCCAAGTGCGGCGGCCGGAAGCCGCGCTTTTCATGCCATGGGAATGAGGATGGAACTTCGAGGAAAGCAACGTTTACAGCACCTTGGCGAAAATTCTCCGAAGCTTGCCGCCGGCGGGTTCGTGCCAAAAAATGCGGATCCTCGCGTAGCGATCGGCGGAATCGCAGCGCTTCCCGGTGTCGATTGTCAACGTGCATTACAGGGCGATCGTTGTCGCGCTCGCATTGGTCCTGTCGGGCGCCGGATGCGCGGTTCGCTACGACGCCACCGGCGTGTCCCGCATCGGCGTCGGGTTGTGGGGCTTCGGCGATCCACCGGGGGTGAACTGGAACCTCGACTGGCCGCGCCGCGACGTTCCCGAACTGCCGTCGAGTCCGCGCCCCGAACTGCCGCCGCGCACCGTCGCGCCGCGGTGGCACGAGCGCGATGTCGCGCCCGTCACCACCGCATCCGGACACGTCCGAGCGGAGGGAATTCCCAATCGAGGATAATCGCGACTGTGCGTCGCGCTACCTCCCTGAGATCACGTGTCCGATGGCCGTTCGCGCTCACGCTCGCGATCGCCCTCGCGTGCCCGCTCGCAGCTGACGCAACCGCTGCGGACACCGCAGATGGCGAGGCAATCGCGCCAACCGCGACCGCCCCTTCGCCGGGATCGCGTTCCTACCGCGTCACCGTCGACGCGCCGTCGCCGCTCAAGGAAACACTGCTGCGCGACGTCGGCCTCGTGCGCTGGCAGGGCTATGCGGAGATGACCGACGACCTCCTCGAGCGGCTCGCGCGCGAAGCGGTCGACGAGGCAAGGGGCATGGCGGCGGCCGAGGGATATTTTTCGGCGCCGGATCGACGTGAAAATCGATCGTGCCGCGGATCCGGTCGCGGTGACACTCGAAGTGGATCCCGGGCGCGGCGACGCGCATCGCGTCCGTGCGCATCGTCGTGACCGGCCCGGCGGCGACCGATGCGCCGCTCGGAACGGACGCGATCGCGCGTCTCACCCGCGACTGGGGGCTGCCCGAAGGCGAGCAGTTCCGGCAAGCGGCGTGGTCGATCGCGAAACAGCACGCGCTAGCAACGCTCGCTGGCAGCCCCTACGCGGCGGCGCGCATGACGCGCAGCGAAGCCGCGATCGATCCCGAGCGCGGGAGCGCCGACCTCGTGGTCGAATTCGCCAGCGGACCGGCCTTCCGCTTCGGCAAGTTCGAGATCTCGGGGCTGCAGAAATACGATGCCTCGCTGGTCAAGAACTTCAGCACGATCGCGCCCGGCGAGCCGTACAGCGACGCCGCATTGAACCGATACGTGCGGCGACTCAACGCATCGGGCTATTTCGCCAGCGTGCAGGCGAAGATCGATGCGGAGGCGCCGAATCCCGATGCCGCGAAGGTCGACATCGCGGTGATCGAGGCCCGCCCGAAACGCTTCGAAGGCGGCGTCGGTTACTCGACCGACGTCCGTTTCCGTTCGAATGCGAATTACCGCGATGTGAACTTCGATGGCCACGGGCTGCAGTTCGTCGCCGATGCCCGTCTCGAATCGAAGATCCAGTCGGGATCGGTGAAATTCTCGCGTCCGCCGAATGCCTCCGGCTGGATTGCGTCGTATTTCGCGGGCGCCGTGCGCACCAATATCGAAAACCTGATCACGCGAACGGCGGCCGCGGGTACTCGTTGGCACACGATCGAAGAGCGCGACGAGCATGCGCTCTCCGCGACGTACTACCGTGACGAGCAACAGCCCGAGGGGTCGCCCACCCAAACCGCGAACGCTCTCTATGCGGAATACGAGCGGCACTGGCGCCGCGTCGACGATCTCATCGCGCCGACCACGGGGTGGATGGTAAGCGCGTTCGTGGGCGGCGGCGTTCCAGGCATTTCCACGCGCAACTTCGGACGCGTGCGCGGCCGCTTCGCGGCGTGGCTGCCCTTCGCGGAAAACAACGAGCTCAATTTCCGCGCGGAAGCCGGCGCAGTGCTTGCCGGCAGTCGCGACGGCATTCCGTCCACGTTGCTGTTCCGCACCGGCGGTAGCACGACGGTTCGCGGCTACGATTTCGAGAGCCTGGGCGTGGACCAAAATGGCGTCGTGCTGCCAGGTCGGTACTATGCGGTGGCAAGCGTCGACGCGATCCACTGGATGAATGAGTCCTGGGGACTCGCCGCTTTCATCGACGCCGGCAACGCCGTCGACTCGTGGTCGCACGCGCATCTCGCGCTAGGCTATGGCATAGGCGCGCGCATCCGCACGCCGCTCGGCCCTTTCCGCCTGGACGTGGCCTACGGGCAGGACGTGCGCCAGGTACGGGTGCAATTTTCCGTGGGTCTCACGTTCTGACGGTTCGACATGGCTCACCTCAACCCTCCGCAGCGCGACAACCCGCCTCCGCGCAAGCGTCGCCGCTGGGCGCTGCGTGCCCTTGTCGCTCTGGGTGCCATCCTCGTCCTGCTCATTGGCGCGGGATATCTCTTCCTCTCGAGGCAGGCCGCGCTCGATCTCGTCGTTCGCGAAGCCGTGGCACGGAGCAGCGGCGCGCTCGAGATCGACGGCGCAACGGGCTCGCTTCTCGACACGGTGCGCATCCGGCGCATCACCTGGCGGGGTCCGGACACGAGCGCGAGCGCGCACGATGTCGCGCTCACGTGGAATCCGGCGGCGCTCATGTCCCGCGGCATCGTGGTGCGCGGCCTCGGTGCGCAGCTCCTCACGCTCGAGACGAACGCGGCGACGGCCGACGTGCCTATGCCGGCGAGCATGGCATTGCCGATCGAGGTCAGCATAGAACGTGTTGGCGTCGCAGAGCTCGATTGGCGCGTCGGCACGAATCGCGGCACGATCCGTGGCCTCGCGTTCGGCTACACGGGAGGCAGCACCGGGCACCGCGTCTCTGCAGTCACGTTCGTCGCGCCGATCGGCGCGGTCACCGGCAATGCGACGATGGGTTCCGGTGCTCCGTTTCCCATTGCGGGGCGCCTCAAGGCGAAGGGGGACGCTGCGCTCGCTGGCACCGAGGCCGACTTCGTGCTCGAGGGTTCGCTCGCGGCGCTCGCGCTCGATGCCACCGGCAACGCGCGGACCGCGCGCTTCACCGGCCATGCGACGCTCGCACCGCTCGCCGCAGCGTCGTTGCGCGAAGTGGCGCTCGACGCCAGCGGCATCGATCTCGCTGCCTGGAATTCCGCGTTGCCGGCAACGGATCTCAGGATCGCCATGCGCGCGAGCCCTGCGGACGGCGCGCTCGCCGGCACGATCGAAGCGGTCAACGCCGCGATCGGCAGCATCGATGCCGGACGGGTGCCGCTTGCCACCATTTCGACCCGCTTTGCGTGGCGCGACGACCTGCTGTCGTTCGATTCGATCGCTGCGACGCTCGAAGGCGGCGGCGCGATCGCCGGACAGGCACAGATTCCGCTCGGCGTTGCCGACGCCGCCGGGTCGTTCGCGCTCGAGCTGCGCAACGTCGACTTGCGCCGGATCTATGCGCCGCTGGTCGCGACGCGCCTATCCGGGAAACTCGATGCCGATCTCGGCACGAACGAGCAGCGGATCCGCGGAGATGTCGCGGACCGCACGCTGCGCGGCGGAATTGCCCTGGATTTCGGCGCGGTCGTCACCGACAAATCGGTGATCGTCGAGCGGTTTCGCGCTCGCTCCGGAAAGGGCGAGCTCGCCGGCCGCGGTCGTATTGCGCTGGACAAGGAGCGCGGGTTCGAGCTCGACGCGACCGCGCTGCGGTTCGACCCCGCCGCGTACAGCGCGCTTCCCGCGGGGACGCTCGATGGCCGTATCGTGGCCAAGGGCACGCTCGCCCCTGCCTGGCGCGTGCAGCTGGACATCGCGCTTGCCCAAGGAAGTCGACTGGCGGGCATCGCGGTAGCGGGCACGGCACGCGGCACGCTCACGCGCGAATCGATCCGCGATGCCGCGATCGATCTTTCGGCGGGCCGGGCGCGGCTCACGGCGACGGGCAGCGCGGGATACCCTGGCGACACCGGTGAGCGCATCACGGTGGCGCTCGACGCACCGAGTCTCGCCGAGCTCGCCCCGCTCATTCCCGCGTCAACGGCGCGTGCGCTCGAAGGCGCCATCCACGCCAAGGCGGTCCTTGCGGGATTGCCGCCACGCGCCGGCATCGAGCTCGACGCCACAGGCGAACGATTGAAGCTCCCCGACGGCATTGCGATAGGCTCCATCGATGTGCACGCGCGGATTGCCGCGGGAGCCTCCATGGACCTTCGTCGCGATCTTCCGACGCGCAGGATGGAGATCGACGTCACGGCGAAGGACCTCGTGACGCCTGCCTGGACCTTCGCCACGGCGCGCGCAGGCGTCACAGGCACTGCGGCGGAGCACGCCGCGACGCTCGCGCTCACGGGAGAGGACCTCGACGTGACCGCGTCCGCGCACGGCGGGTTCGACCTGCCGCGCGACTCGTTCGCGGAAATGACGATGGCGGCGCTGGCGTGGAAAGGGTCGCTCGACGCGCTCGACAATCGCGGTTCGCGAACGCTCAAGCTCGCGGCGCCCGCCACCGTGGAGATCGCTCGCACGCGCATTCGCGTCGGCGCGGCGCGCCTGGCCGTGGCCGACGGCAACGTGCGCCTCGCGGAATTCGCGTGGGACGACGGGAAAATCACGACCTCGGGCAGCTTCGCCGCTGTGCCGCTCGTCACCGTGGCACGGCTCGCGGGCGCAACGCTGCCGTTTCGTTCCACCCTCACGCTCGGCGGCGAATGGTCCCTTGCCGCGGCGCCGCGCCTTTCCGGTACGGTGGCGGTGCGCCGCGAAGGCGGCGATCTCACCTTCCTCAGGAGCGCGACTCGGATTCGACGATCGCCGCGGGTATCGTTTCCCTCGAGGTAGCCGCGCGGTTCCGTGACGACGCGCTCGATGCGACCGCGTCGTTGCGATCGACGCGCGGCGACAAGGCCGATGCCAAGCTCGCCATCGGCGCGGTGGCAGGCGCCGCGCCGGGGCACATCGCGCCGGAGGCGCCGCTCGAATTTGCGGTGAGCGGCGACATTCCGTCGCTGCAGTTCCTGCAGCCCTGGATCGGCAGCGCGGCCGTCGTCTCGGGCCGCCTGCATGTCGATGTCGCAGCGCGTGGCACCGTCGCTCGCCCCGCGCTCTCCGGCGCGGTCGTCGGCGAGGGCTTGCGCATCGACGCGCCGCAATACGGTCTCCACTACACGAACGGCCGGCTGGCCGCGCGCGCGGCGAACGATCGCATCGAGATCGAGGACATTACCCTCGGTTCGGGGGCCGGCACCTTTCATGCGTCCGGTGCGATCAGCGGCCTTGCCCCTGGCGGCGCCAAGCCGCTCGCGAAGCTCACCTGGAAGGCGGAAAAATTCCGCGCGTTCAATCGTCCTGATCTGCACCTTGTCGTCGGGGGCGAGGGCAGCGCCGTGGCCGAGAACGGCCGGATCACGCTGTCCGGCAAACTTCGCGCCGACGAAGGATCGATCGTCTATCTGGCCACACCGGATTCCACGCTCGGCGACGACGTCGTCGTCAAAGGCTGGACGCGGCCGACCGCCGATCGGCTGCGCGTCGAAGATCTACCGCTTGCCGTCGATCTGACGCTCGATCTCGGCGAGCATCTCATGTTTTCGGGCGAGGGCCTCGAGACGCGGCTGGCCGGGTCCGTGCATGTCACGACCGGTCCGAGCGGTCTCAGCGGCAAGGGCTCGATCCGCACGGTACGCGGCACCTATTTCGCGTTCGGCCAGCAGCTCACGATCGAACGCGGTCAGCTCATATTCGACGGACGCCTCGACAATCCGGGCCTCGACATCGTGGCGTTGCGCAAGCATCTCGCGGTCGAGGCGGGAGTGACAGTCACCGGCACCGTGAAGGTCCCGGTCATCCAGCTCACCTCGAATCCACCCGTGCCAGACAGCGAAAAGCTGTCGTGGCTCGTCCTCGGCCAAGGCAGCAACACCACGTCCGGCGCCGACCTCGCGGCGTTGCAGGCCGCTTCCGCCGCGCTTCTCGGCGCCCACGGCAAGCCGGTTTCAGCATCGATCGCGCAAAGCATCGGGCTCGACAACATCACGCTCAAGGGCGCGGAGCGGGCCGACCCGACAGGAGCTCCCGGCGCGGAGAATCAGGTCATCGCCGTCGGCAAGCGGCTGTCCGATCGACTCTCGCTCGTCTACGAGCAGGGTCTCACCATCGCGACCAACGCACTGCGGCTCGAATACGAGCTGACGCGCTCGCTGACGCTGCGCGCGGAAGCCGGTACCGTCGGCGCGCTGGGCATCTATTTCCGGCGTACTTTCGACTGATCGCCTTCCGCCGGCGCGCCGAGAGGCGATAATGGCGACCTACGAACCTGCAATGGAGCTCTCGACGTGGATTTCGACCAGGAGCTGGATACGCGCGGCCTGTCCTGTCCGCTGCCCATTCTCAAGACCAAGAAGTCGCTGAACGAACTTGTGTCCGGCCAGGTCCTGAAGATCGTCGCGACGGATCCCGGTTCGGTCAAGGACATGCAGGCGTTCGCGAAGCAGACCGGCAACGCCTTGCTGTCGGCGGACGAGGAAAACAAGACGTTCGTCTTCTACATGCGGAAGAAGTAGCCGGACGGCATGCCACACGCTGAAACCGGCGCGTTCCCCGTCGATCGTGGTCCAGCCTACTTCGACGAGAGCGCGGGACCTGGACTCGCGCTCGCCGATACGCCAGAAAGCGCGGTCACGCGCCAGATGACGTTGCCGACGTCGTCGGCGACGAGGAGCGCACCGGCGCGATCGATCGCCACGCCTACCGGTCGTCCGCGAGCGTCACCGTCGACATCGACAAAGCCGGTGAGCACGTCTTCCGGCAATCCGCTGGGCCTTCCCTCGACGAACGGGACGAATACCACCTTGTAGCCGCTGCGCGGCCGGCGATTCCACGAGCCGTGCTCGCCGACGAATACGCCGCCCACGAATCGGGGGCCGAGCAACCCGCCGTCGTAGAAAGTCATCCCCAGCGGGGCTACGTGCGACCCCAGCGCGTAGTCGGGGACGATGGCCGTGGCAACGAGGTCCGGTCGTGCCGGAGTGACGCGAGTATCGACATGCGTGCCGTAGTAGCTGTACGGCCAGCCGTAGAAGCCGCCCTCCCGCACCGACGTCAGGTAATCGGGCACGAGGTCGCTTCCGAGCTCGTCACGCTCGTTGACGACGGTCCACAGCGCGCCCGTTCGCGGGTTGAAGGCGAGCCCGTTCGGGTTGCGCAATCCCGATGCGAAGACGCGCGAGCGCCGCGTTGCCGGATCGACCTCGAGAATGGCGGCGCGATTCGCTTCGTTCTCCATGCCGTTCTCGGCCACATTGCTGTTGGATCCGACCGTCACATACAGGCGGGAACCATCGCGACTGGCAATGACGTTCTTGGTCCAGTGATGGTTGATCGTTCCAGCAGGAAGATCGACGACCTTTTCGCCTGAGGCAGGAATCGACGTCGCCCCCGCGACGTAGGGGAACCGAAGAATGGCGTCGGTACAAGCGACATAGAGATCGCCGCCGACCAGGACCATTCCGAACGGCGAGTTGAGTCCCTGCAGAAGTACCGTTCGCATGTCGGCGACCCCATCCCCATCCATATCGCGCAGCAGCGTGATCCGGTTGGCGCTGGGAACGGTTGCGCCCGCGCGACTCATGAACCAGCGCATCACCAACCCCCTCAACCCCTTCCCGTCATCGGGCTTGGGCGGAGCGTTGGTCTCGGCGACCAGGATGTCGCCGTTCGGCAAGACGTAGAGCCAACGCGGATGGTCGAGACCGCTGGCGAAAGCCTTGACCGCGAGGCCGGGTGCCGCGTCGGGCGTGGCCCCGCGCGACCACCCTTTCGCCGGCGCAATGTGGACCGTGGGAATGATTGCCGGGACCGGATCGACGAGCCGGGGTGACGGGCCCATCGTGGCTTCGCCGCGGAGTGTTGCCCACTCTCCGCATCCGGGCAGCGTCGTCACCGCCGCCAGCAGCGCTACCGCAATCGCCGATTTGCTCGTCGAATTCGCGGCGCCGGCGTTGACTGAGCATGTTGTCGTGGTGGCCATGGCCGCCGATGCAAATGCGCCGGCTCTCAGTAAGGCGCGCCCATCGCGGGCCCATCGGGAGTCGAAGGCTTCGACGCCTCGGCGGCGACTCGCACCGCGCGCGTGAGCCAGGCCGCCCGGACCTTGTCGACGAGAAATGACAGCCCTTCCTTTCCGTAGCGGACGATCATCGCCTGCACGAAGGGTGCAGCGTACGCAGCCAGGGCAACACCCGCGCCCACCTTGCGCGAGGCTGCTCGTCGTCGCGGGCGCCGTCCGAGCCACAGGCCAATCAAGCCCGCGGCGCCCGCAGCGCCCGCGGCTAGCGCTAGCGTCGAAGGCCGGGTAAGGCTCGCGCGGAACGCCACGCGCGCGCGGTGCAACCCGTCCCGGGTCCTCCGCCTGGACTCCGCCAGCCTCGCTTCCGCCGCATCGATCGCCTCCCGCGTTGGCGCGCGCTTCATGAGACGGACACCTTGGAGGAAGGATTGCGCGCCAGCTGCCGGCGCGTTGCGGGGAAGAGGAGATCGCGGCTCATGCCGACGCACACCCGGATCAGAATGGCCCCACCGGCGAGATTGAGCAGCGCGACGCCGATGATGGCGGCTACCGGCGGCAAACCGAGCGAAACCGCCCACATCCCCAGCGCGGCCATCAACCCCAGCCATGTCGTGACGATGCAAATCGCGGCGACCGCCCCCCATGCGACCATCCAAAACAGGGCGAGGCCCGCACGCCGCGCCTCGAGCGACATGAGCTCGAGGAAATTCGAGAGCGATTCGGCCGCCGAATCCAGCACGCCCGCCACCTCGTTCAGCACGCCTGAGGTGGGCGGCGGCGTCTCGGCGCGAAGGCCGGCCGCACCGGCCCGCGCGGATGCCTCCGCGGAGGGCGAGGCGCCCTCCGCGGGGATGGCACCGTTGAAATGCTGCGGCTGCCGCGGGTCGTTCACGCCGAAACCTTGGCTAGACGATGCGGCTGATCAGAAAACCGGCGAGGAGCGCGAAGGCAACCGATTTCAGCGGATTGGCCGAAACGTAGCTGCATGTATCCGCAACCAGCTTTTTCTGCGTGGCGGTGAGGCTGTCGCCCTTGTCGGCCAGCCATTCGGCTGTGGGCGCAGCGGCGTCAGCCGCCTTGTCCACGGCCTTGTGCGCCATGGCCGCGACCTGGTCGATCTTGGGCTTCGCTTTGCGCGCGGCCTCGTCGGCTGCCCCCGCCATCGAATCGACGGCGGCGTGCGCACTGGAGGAGGCCTTGTTCAAGGTCGCGTCAAGGTTGTTCGAGAGGTTGGAAGCCGGGGTATTGCCGAATGAAGTGGATTCCATTTGATTCTCCTTTGGTTGGAACAAACAAATCGATCCGCCAGGATGATCACCGGTCGCGCACGACTATCCTCGGCGGCGCTCGATCGGACAATGTCGATCGTCATGGCGATTGTGACTCGCACCGGCGGCGGGCTCTGTGCGCTGTCACACCTACCGCGCAAGAAATGTTTCCGGCGCCGCGCGGATTGTTGCCACCTCACAACTGCAGCCGCAGGAGCGCCGCCGAATGCTCGAGGAACTTTTCAAACAGAGGTCGCTGGCGCCACGCGGCAAGCGTTACAGCCTTTGATCGAGCGACGTCCTGCTTGAAGATGGCGACTTGCCGGCTGGCGAAGGCCGCGTCGAAGATATTGAGGTTGGCTTCGTCGTTCAAGGAAAAGGAACGACTGTCGAAATTGGTGGACCCAACCGACACCCATAGTTCATCGACAATCATGACCTTGCAGTGGTACATCGTCGGCTGGTATTCGAAGATCTCGACTCCGGCTTCGAGCAGGTCGCCCCAGCGTGCGCGTGAAGCCTTGCGCACCGTTTCGGCGTCCATGTGTTCCCCCGGAGTGACGATTTGGACGCGGACCCCTCGTTTCGCGGCCGCCACCAGCGCCTTCAACGACAGGTCGTCCGGAACGAAATACGCGCTGGATAAGTAAATCGACCGGGCGGCCGCGGTGATCGCCAGGAGATACATGAGTTGCATGCTCTCGCTGCCGCCCTCGGGCGAGCTGCTGAACATTTGCGCCGTGCTGTCACCGCGCTTCGCGAGCGGCGGAAAATATTCGGCGCCGTGCAGCACTTCGCCGGTGACCTTGATCCAATTGTCCATGAACACCGCCTGCATCTGCGCCACGACCGGACCTTCGGCACGAAAGTGCGTGTCGCGCCAATGGTCAGGATCCTGCGCGTGGCCGGACCACACGTCGGCGATGCCGACGCCTCCCGTGAATCCCACCCTTCCGTCGACGACCAGCACCTTGCGGTGTGTGCGATTGTTCATTCGCGCAAGGTGATACCAGGCGGGCTCGTGAAAGCGCCGCACCAAGACTCCCGCCTTTTCCATCGTCGCCAGTTGCGCCGAATCGAGCTTGTTGCTGCCGAGCCAATCCAGCAGGACATGCACCCTCACGCCGGCCCGGGCCCGTTCGGAAAGCGCCTCGGCGAACTCCCGGCCGATCGAGCCGGACCAGTAGATATAGCTCTCGAAACTGATCGTCTCCTTCGCATCGCGGATCGCGGCGAGCATCGACGGGAATATCTCGTCGCCATTCAACAGCACGTCAAAGCGGTTGCCCGCGATGTTCGGGGGGCCGAGCAACACGCCCATCGCCCGGCCGAACTGGTCATCCTTCGCGTCATAGAGGCGCGCGATCGTTTGCTCGATCTTTTTCTCGCCTGTCTTGAACATGAGCGCGACGAGGCCGACGGCGAGCGTGACGCCGACGGCAATTGCTGCCACAACCAGATCCCGAGTATGCGTACAACCTCCGCGGTCGAGTGAGCGCGGATCATCGCCCCCTACCCGCGCCGCGTATGTTCGACATCACACAGACCAGAGGACGCGCGTGGGTTCATGGATGCTCGCCGCGCCGTGGATTGCGAGCCCGCGGGCAGAGCAACGGCTCTTGCTTAGACGAAAATTTAAGTTTGCTGTGCGCCGTCGAACAGACCGGGAAATCCCGATCGCTCAAGCTGCGCCATCGCGTTGGCTTGCGACCTCGAAAAGCGGCAGTCCTCCATCCGGATGACTTTCCGCTGATCGTTGGACGGCGCGCGAGACGTCCAATCCGGACGAAAACCAACCGGACCTCAAAACCTTTGGAGCAAACGATGGCAAATGAACCTCTTGAGCGCAACCGCAAGGCCGCCGCCGACCGCGAATGCCGACTCGGCACTCGGGTCACATCCTGTCGGAACGGGGATCGGCGCGGCCGCAGGCGGCCTCGCGGGCGGCGTCGCGGCGGGCGCAGTGGCAGGCGCGGTGACAGGAACGACGGTGGGTCCCGTGGGCACGGCGATTGGCGCGGTGGTGGGCGCCGTCGCCGGCGGCCTCGCCGGCAAGGGTATCGCCGAAATGATCGACCCGGCGGCCGAGGACGCGTACTGGCGGGACAACTATTCAAGCCGGCCGTACGTAACGAAGGGCAGCACCTACGACGACTACGGCCCCGCGTATCGCTACGGCGTCGATGGCTTCGCCCAGTACGAGGGCCGCCCATTCGAGGAGGTGGAGCCGGAGTTGCGGCGCGACTGGCAGAGCGCCAAAGGCACGTCCAAGTTGTCGTGGGAGAACGCAAGGAATGCGACGCGCGACTCCTGGCAGCGTGTCAGCGACACGATCGAGCGTGCCGTGCCCGGCGATTCCGATCGCGACGGGAAGTGACCTCGGCGATCGGTAACGACGTCGCAGCGACAGCAGCGGATGCGAAACCTTCACGGATGGAGATGACCATGAACTTGATCGTATGGCTGATTGTGGGCGGCATACTCGGCTGGGTTGCCAGTCTCATCATGAAGACGGACGGCCAGCAGGGAATCGTTCTCAACGTCGTCGTAGGCATCGTCGGCGCGCTGATTGCGGGATTAGTCATCGCACCGATGTTCGGCACCGGCACCATCAACAGCAATGACTTCAGCGCATCCGGCCTCCTCGTATCGTTGCTGGGCGCCGCCCTGCTGTTGGCAATCGTCAACATGTTCCGGCGCGGAAGTCCCCGCTAGCGATCCGGATTGGTGCAAGACGCCCGGGACAACTGCCTCGCGGACAGGGTCCGCACCAGGTGGTTGTTCCGGGAGTCGCCGCGTTCCCCCAGCCACAGCCATCTTCAATCGAACAGAGGATCCCAATGCCCACGAAGACATCCAAGGCATCGCCAGCAAAAGCTGTCGATGCACTCGCCTTGCTCATGGCAGATCACAAGGCCGTGAAGGCCCTCTTCAAGGAATACGAGAAGCTCGCCCAAGGCGATGCGCTCGACGATCAGAAGGAAGAGCTCGTCACGAACATTTGCGTCGAACTGACTCTGCACGCGAAAGTCGAGGAGGAGATTTTCTATCCCGCCGTTCGCGCGGCCATCGCCGACCATGATCTGCTGGACGAAGCCGAAGTCGAGCACGCGACCGTGAAAGATCTCATCGCGCAGCTGGAGGAAATGCTTCCCTACGAAAATCTTTACGATGCCAAAGTCAAGGTGCTTTCGGAGTATGTCGAGCACCATGTGAAGGAAGAGGAAGGCGAGATGTTTCCCAAGGTGCGCGCAATCGACCTGGACCTGGAGACGCTGGGCCGGCAGATGCAGGCACGCAAGGAAGCGCTTAAGGTGGAATGGGGATTCTCCGAAGCAGATACGCCACCCCCGGCAGAAGCGAAGTCGGCAAACGGCTCGAAACGGGCGTCGAAGTCGGGCCCATAGCTTGCCCAGCCGGCCATCGGCCACTTGACCATCCATGTGGATGGTGGTAGGATGGTCCATGGCTGGCAAAGCTTTACTTCCCCCTCGAGCGGCAGCACCTCGGGATCGGTCCCCCGATTCCGAAAAGATCACCATCAATCTGGGCCTGGTCGATCTGGGCCAGATCGATCTCCTGGTCGTCGAGGGCTTCTATTCCAACCGCACGGATTTCATCCGTACCGCGATTCGCAATCAGCTCGCGGTCCACGCGGAACCCATACGGCAGACGATCGCCCGCAAGACGCTGGTAGTCGGATTGCGCGACATCGGTAAACAGGAGCTCGAAGGGGCCGTGGCCAGCGGTAAAAAGCTGCAACTCCACGTGTTGGGCCTCATTCGAATCGCCGATGACGTTTCTCCCCGACTTGCCCGTGCCGCGATCGAGTCGTTGGAAATCCTCGGCGCCCTGGCGGCCAGGCCCGACGTGAAGGCCGCCCTTGCCGATCGCATCCTATAGAAAGAGTGAATTGAACAACGAGACTGTGCGACAAACCATGCGCGACGCGATGAGATTGATCGGAACCGGTGACTTGAATGCCGCGACCGCAGCCATCCAGCACGGCTTGAGCGATTTGGCGCCGCAAGCTCGACCGCGCGCCACGCTTCCCGTTGCGCCGGAGGGATACATCGAGGCGGACTATCGCGTCCTTGCCGACGCGGACCCGATCGTTCCCGACGAGCCCGCGCCCGCGGAGCCGTCCGCGGAGCTGCCCGTTGCGCAGACGATGCTGACCGGCTCGTTCACATCGGCCGCAGGAACGCGCGACTATCTCGTTTACGCACCCCCCGCGACGCCATTGCGGCCGCCGCCGCTGTTGCTGATGTTGCACGGCTGCACCCAAGACGCCCACGATTTTGCTCGTGGAACACGGATGCACCTGCGCGCTGCCAGCGAAGACTATGTCGTCGTGTATCCGGTTCAGTGCGCCCGAAGCAACACCAACGGCTGCTGGAACTGGTTCCGGACAGCCGACCAGCAACGCGGTACCGGAGAGGCGGCCCTCCTGGCCGGTCTCGTCGCGGAGATGGCACGGCGCCATTCCTGTGACCCGCGTCGTGTCTACGTCGCCGGTCTGTCCGCCGGAGGTGCGATGGCGGTCACGCTGGGGCGCGTCTACCCCGATGTATTCGCCGGCGTCGGGGTGCATTCCGGCCTTCCGCATGCGTGCGCCCGCGATGTCGCTACCGCGCTGGCGGCAATGCGCAGGGGAGGAAAGCAGGCGTCGCCGACCGCAACGAACGAAGGGAGCGGCATTGTGGTACCGACGATCGTCTTCCACGGCGATCGCGACGCCACGGTCAACATCCGCAATGCCACGCAGGTCGTGGCGGACGCCATGGGACTCCCCGCGCGACATGGCCAGGCCGGGGAGTGGTCGGAGACGGTTACGACGGGGCGCGTCACCGGCGGATACGAGTTCACGACCACGAGCGCCCGGGACGCCTTGGGGAAGCTGCGGGTGGAGTCCTGGGTCGTCCATGGCGCGGGGCACGCTTGGTTCGGCGGGAGCCCCGGAGGCACCTTCACCGATCCCAAGGGACCCGACGCAACGGCGGAGATGCTGCGGTTTTTTCGAAGCGTGGCCTGACGCGGTCGCGGCACCTGCTCGTCCGGACCGACGCGCCTCCTGTGTGCTACCGCACAGATTGGTCGACGTCGGCCGCGCATAGTTGTCAGCGTCGGCGATCGGCAATCCCAATCCCACGCACCGCCCTGGAGACCACCCATGGATTCGAAACACAACCAGCCCGCGGCCAAGCGTCCCACGATGGACGGCGCGAAAAGCGGAGCCGCGCGTGATGGCAACACCAAACCCGCACAGACGAGCAAGGACGGCGTGCAAGGCGAAGGCAACTACGATGCCGCACGCGAGTTCAATGAAGCCGAACGCAAATTCGTCGCATCCGGCAAGGTGGACGCGGCGGCGCGCGAGGCCGCGCCAAAGACCGAAGCGGAGCGGCAGGAGATGCTCGCAGCCGAGCAGGAGGGCAAACGGCGCGCCAAGGGAACGGTGGCGCCTCCGACCGGAAAGGAAATCAAATGAACATCGATGCCGCCCACGAAGTGACCACGCTCCAGGTCTTGCCACCGCTGCCGTACGCGGAGAACGCGCTCGACCCCGTCATTTCCGCCAATACGATCGGGTTTCACTACGGCAAGCACCACAAGGGATATGTCGATACCTTGAACAAGCTGATCGCCGGTACGGAGCTCGCAACTCTTTCGCTCGAAAAAATCATCGCCGAGACCGCCGGCAAACCCGACAAGGCCGCGATCTTCAACAACGCGTCGCAAGCATGGAATCACAGTTTTTACTGGCGCAGCATGCGACCCAGGGGTGGCGGCGAACCACCTGCCGAGTTGAAGCAAAAAATCGAGGCTTCATTCGGTACCGTGGCCGCCTGCAAGAAGGAACTGGCGACGGCGGCGACGGCACGCTTCGGCAGCGGCTGGGCATGGCTCGTGCGGGACGCCGGCAAGCTGAAGGTGATCACGACCGGCAATGCCGAGTCCCCGCGGACGAAGGGCATGACGCCGCTGTTGACCATCGACGTCTGGGAACACGCCTACTACCTGGATTATCAGAACCGGCGCCCCGACCACGTGAAGGCGGTGCTCGACAAGCTGATTCACTGGGGCTTTGCCGCCGACAATCTCGGCTAGATCCTGGCAACGCGAACGACTTGCGGAGCGACGATGATCAAGAAGGCATGGGCCATCTGGAAGGGCGGCATCAAGGACGGCGGCGGCACCATCTCCACGGAGACCGGCGTTCTCAAGGAGGCGCCTTACGGATTCAAGGCGCGCTTCGAGAACGGCAAAGGCACCAATCCCGAGGAGTTGATCGGCGCCGCACACGCCGGCTGCTTTTCGATGGCGCTCTCGCTGATGCTGGGCGAAGCGGGCCTCACGCCGGAGAAAATCGAAACGCATGCCGACGTGACGCTGGAAAAGGTCGGTGCCGGCTTCGAGATCACCGCGAGCCACCTGACCGTGTCCGCGAAAATTCCTGGAACGGACAACGCGAAGTTCCAGGAGATCGCGAACAAGGCCAAGACCGGATGTCCGGTGTCGAAGCTCTTGAAGGCACGCATCACCATGAATGCGACGCTGGAAGCATAAGCGGCGGCAAGAGAGCCCGCGGTCGAGCGCGACGGCGGCCATCGGAACCAGCTTGATCGAGATCCGAAAGGGCCAGGCGCCCGCTCATCTTGGCCGCGCGGAGTTCAGTGTCCGGTTTCGCGCCGCCTTTATCGATCCGGCGTTCCGCACGGAAGATCCGTCCATTGCGCGGCTCGAGGAGATCGCGTGGCAGGCCTACGCCGAAGGCCGCAAGGCCCCGTTCACACAGAAGGCGGGCGCGGGGTATGCCGATCCAGACTACGACCTGTCCACTGAGTGGGTCGCCACGAAGCGGCGCATCGACGAGGCGCAGCTGCGCTGGGCCGACCCCGTTGACCCCGTCCCGGGTCCTGCTCATTTGCGGCTCCTCGCGCAACGACGGCACATGCCCCGGCGAGATCTCCAAGACCTTCCGGCTGATGCAAATCGCTCGCGCAACGATCGCCGAGGCCGACATAAATACCGATGTGCTGGACCTGAGCCTCGTCACCTCCGAGTACGGTCGGAATATCCACCCGTGCAAGGGTTGCGTTTCGACCGCGATGCCGTTGTGCCACTGGCCGTGCAGTTGCTACCCCAACCACGCGCTCAACCAGACCAATGACTGGATGGCAGAGATCTACGAGCGCTGGACGGCAGCCCATGCCGTGCTCATCGTCTCGCCGGTGTATTGGTACCAAAGTCCCGGCCCGTTGAAACAGATGATCGACCGCCTGGTGTGCGCCGATGGCGGCAACCCCGATCCGACCTCGACCTCCGGCAAGAAAGCGCGCAAGGCGAAAGAGCTCGAGCTGGCCGGATGGAGCTACCCCCAGCATCTGGCGGGGCGCGCCTACGGGCTGGTCGTGCATGGTGACGCGGCCGGCATCGAAGGTTCTCGGCGTGCCCTGTCGGACTGGTTCGACTGGATGGGATTCATCGACGCAGGTGCGCAGGCACGATTGGATCGCTACATCGGCTACTTCGAGCCGTATGCGACCAGTCACGAGACGCTGGATCGTGATGCATCGCTGCAGGAAGAAGTGCGCAACGTCGCGCGCGCTGTGGCGAAGACGGTGGTCGAGTTGCGAGCCGGGCGGCTGCAAGCGGTGCAACCGACGCTGACCCGTCCGCGGCCGAAGTGAACCGGGCCTCCTGCCTGATGAAGAAACGAAGTGAAACCGTCGCCGCGATGCGCGCGACCCGCGCAAGCATGCGTGCGCCAGCGTACAGACTCGACGGGCCGGCCTGCGTATCGTTCACATCACACGGAAGCTTCGTTTCCGTACCTGAATCGTGAGGAACACCATGTCCAAACTGATGATCGCACTGTTTGTCGCCGCCGGGCTTGGCTACGCCGGCGTCAGCTCTGCGCAGACCTCTGCGCCGACGAATGCGCCCAAGACCACCGCGACCTCGGCGTCGATGACGAAGGATGGCTACGCCCAGGCCAAGAAGGACGCCGACGCGCAGTACAAGGTCGACAAGGAGCGGTGTTCGTCGCTGAGCGGAAACGCGAAGGACATCTGCATGGCGGAAGCCAAGGGCAAGGACGATATCGCCAGGGCCGAAGCGGCAGCCGCCTACGAGAACACCCCGAAGACGCGCGAAAACGCGCGTGTCGCGCACGCGGACGCGACCTACAAGGTCAGCATCGAAAAGTGCGACGACCTGGCGGGTAACCCGAAGGACGTCTGCGTCAAGGAAGCCAAGGCCGCGCTCGTCCGGGCCAAGGCCGACGCCAAGGTCGACCGGGTCGCGCTCGATACGCGCAAGGACGCGGCGGCGAAGCAGGCCGACGCCAGCAAGGAGGCGAACACGGAGAAGCGCGACGCCGACTACAAGGTCGCGATCGAGAAATGCGACGCGCTCGCCGGGGCGGCCAAGGACGCGTGCATCGGCAACGCGAAGGTGCGATACGGCAAGTCCTGAGATCGATGTGACGCCGCCCGTGCCGCTCGCGCGAGCGGCCGGCGCAGGGAATCAGGTACCGCGGCCGGGGTCAATCTCCCCGGCCGTTGTTTCGTCCGGCGCCTGGCCGCCGGGCATACATGGGCTGGGGCTGATGCGAACATTCGGACAGCAAGCGGGGTACGTGGTGGCGCAGCCGGGAACATTCGCCGTGCGGGTCTTGCGCGCGTTTCGCGCCAATCAAGGGCTGCTGCTGGCAGGCGCCGTGGCCTATTACACGTTGCTGTCGATCGTGCCGCTGTTGATCCTCCTGCTGATCGCGCTGTCGCAGATCATCGACCAGGGCGAGCTGCTCGCCACATTGGGGCGCTATCTCGAGTGGCTGATCCCGGGACAATCCACGGCCGTCATTTCGGAGCTGCAGCGCTTTCTGGACCATCGCGACGTGATCGGCTGGGTGTTGCTGGCGACCATGGTGTTCTTCAGCTCGCTCGCCTTCACGGTGCTCGAAAATGCGATGTCGGTCATCTTCCTCCACCGCGTAGTGATCCGGCGGCGCCATTTCATCGTCTCCGCGGTCATACCGTACTGCTATATCCTCTTTCTCGGGCTGGGATTGCTATCGATGACGCTCGTTTCCGGGTCGCTCCAGGCGATGGGCGCCGAAAGCATCGACTTCCTCGGGCGGGGCTGGTCGCTCCGCGGGATTTCGGGCGTGCTCATGTATCTGTTCGGGGTCGTCGGAGAGATTCTCGTGCTGACGTCGATCTACATGGTCATGCCGGTGGGTCGGCCGTCGTGGCGGCACGCGCTCGTCGGAGCCGTCGCGGCCACCGTGCTCTGGGAAATCACGCGCCACGTGCTGGTCTGGTATTTCGGGACCTTGTCGCAGGTCGCCGTGGTGTATGGCTCGCTGACGACGTCCATCTTCGTGCTGCTGAGCCTCGAGATCGCGGCGACGCTGCTGCTGCTAGGCGCCCAGGTCATCGCCGAATACGAGCGCATCGGCACGAAAAGCGCGGAACGGGCGCCGCAACCGCTTCGGACCTGACCCCCGCGCCCGATGGCCGGGCGGACGACCGACGCTAGCGCGAGGCGGCCATCTTGAGATGGGACTTCGATTTGCGCTTTCTGGTCTTGGCGAGGTACATCTCGCGGTCCGCATGCTTGATCAGGTCCGCATGACCCCGTCCATCGTCGGGGTAGACGGCGACTCCGATGGTCGCCGTAAGCGCGATCGAATGCCCTTCGACGTCGTACGGTTTGGCCAGGCGGACGCGGATTTTCTCGGCAGCGTCCGATGGGCCGTCTTCGCTATCGACTTCGGGCAAGAGGAGAACGAACTCGTCGCCGCCGTACCGACAGGCCGTGTCGCCACGTCGTACGCACGATAGCAGGCGCTCCGCCACCCGCTGCAACAGCTTGTCGCCGGCGGAGTGTCCCAGGGTATCGTTGACTTCCTTGAAGCGGTCGAGGTCGAGGAAGAGCAACGCAAACTGTCGATCGTATCGTTCCGCCGCGGCGAGGACCTGGTTCAGCCGATCGAGCAGCAGCGAGCGATTGGGAAGACCGGTAAGCTCGTCGTGATACGCAAAGTAGCGGGCTTTCGCGATCTCCCGCTCGCGCTGGTCGGCGAGCTCCTTCAACTGCGCGTTCGTTTCGGACAGAGACGCCACCTGTTGCTTGGCGGCGAGCGTCTCCTGTCGGCTCAAGGCGAGTGCCTCCTCTAGCTCGTGCACGTGCGCGAGTACGTGCTGCAAGCGCCGCGGAGCCGGGCCGACGGCGGCAGACAACGCGGCGCGGGAGCGTACTTTCGTGCCGATGCGCGCCAGACTAATTCGTTTATTCCCGATGCCTTTTCCCTTCGGGGCTGTTCCGCGCAGGCACCCGTCAAAAACAGGGCAAAATACCCACACACTGGCAGTTTGGACAGAAGCGCCGCCTCCTGTCTGTTCGGTACCGCACATATGCGGCGGATCAAGCAGCTTCGGCCGAGCATTGGTCGAGCTCCGCGGCGATCATGCGGTACTTGAGGCCGGCATTCGTCAGGTCGCGAAAATAGTTCACGAGATCGCCCCACGGGCCGTTCATGCGGGAGAGCCCGGAAATGAAGGCGACGATTGTGCCCACTTCGGTCCTCCCCTGGAGCAGCAGCCAGCCGCCGACGGCCAGAATGCCGATGACCCCGAGGGTATAGAGCAGGTTCATCAGGAAATTCATCCCGAATTTGCGCAGATAGATCTGCATGTTCAATCGATAGACATCCTTGATTCGCCGCCGGAAGGTCCTCTTCGTGCGCTCGCGCGCTCCGGTCGGGGGTGTCATCGACGATATCGACGCTCAGCCCCCGCAGCTTCTCGATGCGTCGCTTGGTGCGAAGGTTGATCGCGTTCTGCAGGAACGGAATGAACAGGAGCTGCGGGCAGAAATATCAAGAGGGCGACGGCGGCCATCCACGGCTGCACGAAGAGCATGTACCCGAAAACGCTGATGAGAATGCCGGCATTGAGCAGCGGATCGCAGAAGCTCCCGCCGACGAACCCGCCCACCGCCTCGACCTCCGACACCACGATCGAAACCTTGACGCCCGTTTTCGCGGACCCGTTTTCGGTGGCCGAGCGGGCTGTCGCCGTCGGGTCGATTCGCATGCGCAGACGCTGGTTCGCGGCCTCGCTTACGGAACCGCGGTAGACGCTCAGGAGAAGCTTGAGTCCTCCATGCAGAAGCGCCACCCCGACGTAGATGAGGCAGAGCATCATGATGAACTGAAAGCTCTGGCGCTCGACCGCGCCGTTGACGATGCGTCGCTGCAGCTCGAGCGGGGCGAGCTCCAGCAGAAACACCGCGATCGCGAGCGCGGACAGGATGATCTGTCCCCGGGCGCTGACCGTCCAGATGTACCGGTAGAGGTCCTTGACCGACGACGCATCGCCGCGGCGGGTGATGTTCGTCATTTTTGGCGTCCACATCGTGGCGCGTCGTCGCGACAACGCGCCCCTTCGTCTATTTCATCGTCGCTGTTTCATCGTCGCGGAAGGGTCTGCGAACCGGGGGAGTCGACCGCTCATATCGCCGGCTCCTCGGGCTCGAGTGATGAGGTTATCCGAGGTCGATCGGGTCGTCTGTGCACTCCCGCACATGATCCTCCGCGCCGGCCCCGCGAACGCCGGGCGGTGGCACTCGGCCACCGCGCGGACGCCTCGAGCGGACTTCGGTGCGACTCGGTCAGCTCCGCGGCGCGGGGGCCGGGACGACGACGATCGTATCGCCACCCGTCCTGCCCTTGTCGCCCTTCGCTCCTTCGGCACCGGTCATCCCGGTCGAACCGGTCATTCCGGTCGAGGGCGCGCGGCGGGGACATCGCCTCAGGCGGCGATGGCCGACGGATGCTGGCGATACCGCACGTCGGACAGCAGGCGCGCGAGCTCCTTCTTGACGACGGCGTAGCACTCGCAGGCGCCCGCCTCCAGACCGGGTCGCTCGAGCACGGAAATGTGGCCGCGGCGATACCGGAGGATGCCGGCACGCTGCAAATTGCCGGCGGCCTCCGTGATGCTTTCCCGGCGCACTCCGAGCGCGCCGGCGACCAATTCCTGCGTCATGACGAGCTCGTTCGAGGGCAATCGATCGAGCGTCAGCAACAACCATCGGCACAGTTGCTGCTCGACCGAATGGTGCCGATTGCACGCCGCGGTCTGGCACATCTGCGTGAGCAGAGCCTGCGTATAGCGGAGGAGCAAACGCTGCATCAATCCGCCGCGACTGAACTCCTCCTGAAGGAGCTTCGCGCGCAGCCGGTAGCCGTGTCCTGCCGTCTGCACCACCGCCGAACTGGGCGTGGTGTTGCCTCCCATGAACAGGGAAATGCCAAGCACACCCTCGTTGCCCACCCCCGCGATCTCGGCCGAGGCGCCGGACTCGAGAACGTAGAGCAGCGACACGATGGCGGTCGTGGGGAAATAGACGTGCTGCAACTGGCCGCCGGGCTCGTAGAGGACCTCGCCGAGCATCAGCGGGACCCGCTCCAGATGCGGCGCGAGACGTTCGTAATCGGTCGCGGGCAAGGCGGCAAGGAGTTGGTTCTGGCTGGGACTGTCAGGCACGGACATGGCGGATACTCGAAAAAATGTGTCTTGTGCCTATGCAATCAGCTCCACGCCGATGCCACGATAACCGACGAAACGACACGCCTGGTTGAACATCGGCTCCCCGCTCACCCGGAATTTCTGCTGGGAGCCGTCGCTATTCACGCGGTTGAACACGAAATCGAGAAACGGCTGGCGGGCGGTGATCTTCTCGCGCAGCGCCTCCCGCTCCGTCTCGTTCCAGCCGGAGGCCTCGGCCTCGTTCGATTCACCTGAAAGAGTGGGCACGCGGATTCCGAGCATTTCCAGCACCGGGCCGGAAACCTTGGTGAAAGCCCCGGTCTCGTCCTGCTCCCAATACCAATCGGAGGCCAGCTCGGTCAGGCTCCGATAGCGCGCATCGCTTTCGCGCAGCTCGGCGGTGCGTTCCTGGACGGTCTGTTCCAGCACCTTGTTGAACTCCTCTAGCTGCTTGTACAGCAACCGTACCTCGAGCATGTTGCGGATGCGCGTCTTGACCTCGATGAGGTCGAACGGCTTGCTGATGAAATCCTTGGCGCCCGCCTGCAATGCGCGCAACTTGTGTCCGGGTTGCGCCGTCAGCACGATGACCGGAAGGTAGCTGTCCGCGGCATTCGTCTTGAGGCCTTCCATCACGTGAAAGCCGTCGAGACCGGGCATCTGGAGGTCGAGCAATATCAGGTCGTAGCGATTCCTGCGATGCAGCGCGCAGACCTCGAGCGGATTCATCGTCGAGCTCACCCGCGTGTAGCCGGCCTCGCCCAGCAATTGCGTGAGCAGGCTGACGTTGGGTTCCTGGTCGTCGACGATCAGGATGCTGGCGTCGAGGATCTCCTGGGCGTCAATCGCCATGCTTGGTCTCCTGGACCGCGTGGGCCGTGCAGGTCTTCGCAAATTTCAGTGCGACGTCGAGCGTGTCCATGAACTCGGCGACCTTGATCGGTTTGGTGAGATAACGGAAGAATCCCGCCTGCAGTCCTCTTTCGATATCGCGCGGGATCGCATTGGCGGAAAGCGCGATCACCGGGATATGCGCCGTCGCCGGGTCGTCCGCCAGGATGCGCAGCGCCGCAATGCCGCTTATGCCGGGCAGGTTGATGTCCATCAGGATCACGTCCGGCCGGGTGGCGCGCGCAATCTCGATGCCGCGATCACCATCTCTTGCGCTCAGCAACCGGATATCGGGCCGGCGTGCGATGAGATCCTCGACCAGCATCAGATTGGCGGGGTTGTCCTCGACATACAGGAGGGTGCACACCTTCTCGTCGGAGTGGACTTGGCGTCGCGGGGGCGGGCGCGGGCCTCGCGGTATCGGCGGCAAGTCGCGGTTCGGCGGTTCGCTTCAACTCGATCCAGAACACGCTGCCCTTGCCCACCGTGCTTTCCACGCCGATGACGCCGCCCATCAATTCGATCAGCCGCTTGCATACGACGAGGCCGATGCCCGTGCCTTGCTCCGAGGTCGCCTCCTGTCCGAGCCGGTTGAACGGCTGGAAGAGCTGCGCGAGCTGCTCCGGCGTCAAGCCGGCGCCGGTGTCCGTGACGCTCACGCGCACGCTCCCGGGAAGGCTCGCCCGGCAGTCCACGACGACCGATCCCCCCGCTGTGTTGTACTTGATGGCGTTGGACAGCAGGTTGATGAGCACCTGCTTCACCCGGGTTCGGTCGGCATTGATGTACGACGGCAATTCGAATCGCGGGAAAACCACGCGGATGCCGCGTTTCTGCGCCTGCGGTTCGATCATCGCCTGGCATTCCCGCATGACTTCGGGAAGCGAGCTCGCCTCCAGCGACAGCGACAGCTTGCCGGACTCGATCAGCGCGAGATCGAGGATTTCATTGATCAGCTCGAGGAGGTACCACCCCGCCTGGAGGATCTGATCGATGCTTCGCTTCTGCGAGACCGTCGGCGACGGTGACCCGGATTCCATGAGCTGGGCAAAGCCGAGAATCGCGCTCAACGGCGTGCGGAGCTCGTGGCTCATGCTGGAAAGGAAGTCCGACTTCGCGAGGTTCGCCTTTTCCGCGACGGCCATGGCGTTATGCAGCGCCAATTCGACCTGTTTCCGCACCGAATTGTCGGTGCCGATCAGCAGATAGCCGATGATATCGCCGTAGTCGTCGCGCAACGCCGTGATCGACACGATGGCGGGAAAGCGGCTGCCGTCCTTGCGGATGTACGTCAGCTCGTAGATGTCCTCGATGCCGCGCGACGCCTTGAAGCTCAGCGCATCGAAACCCGGGGCGATGGTAGTGGCGAGCTCGAGGCTCAGGGCTTCGGCGCGCGCCATGACCTCCTGCCGGTCGTGCATGTCGCTCGGGCTGATCCTGTTCACGACCTCGGAAGCCACGTAGCCCAGCATCCGCTCGGCGCCGACGTTGAACAGCTGAATGATGCCCTTCTCGTCGGTGGCGATGATCGAGAAATTGGCGCTGGTGAGAATGGCCGTCTGCAGCGCGCCCGTCTTGAGCAGCGCCTTCTGGCGCCGCACTTCGGCGATGCCGTCGGCCTTGCCGGCAATGTCGACAGGGACGGAATCGCTGGTTCTTTCCAACATGGGGGCCTTGGTGCGCTGGTGCAGCGGTGGACGAGCGGATCCCGCAACGGCGGTCAAGCATTATCTCGGCCTCGACGGGGGACGTCTGTGCGACAGCGCACTTAGGCCGGCGCGCAACGCTCTGACGCCGCGAACCGAGGCGTGTCACGTCACCAATGAACGAAGGGCCGGTGCGCATGCACCGGCCCCTCGCTTTCGGCCAGACCCGCGGGTAAGGACTACCCTTTCTGCTTGCGCTCTTCGTCCTCGCGCTTCTTCTCGTCGGCGCCCTTGCCCGCGTCGGGCTTGGATCCCCTGCCTTGCGGCTCAGCCCTCGGCGCCGGTTGAGGCTGCGCCGGCGGTGGCGGCCGCCGCAGCGACGGGCGGAGGCTGCGTTGCGCGGCTGCGCCGCGCGGCAGGAGGCGCATCGGGTCTCACCTGCGGCCGCGGAACTTGCGCAGCCGGCTCGGGTGGCGCTCGCTCAGCCTTCGCGACCGGCTCGGGTTTTGGCGCAGCGGCGGGCGGACCACGCTCCGCTCGCCTGGCGACGGGAGCCGACTCGGGCTTCGCCGGTTGCGCCACTTGCGGTGCCGGCGGCGCGGGTGGCGGTGCCTTGCGGAGGCGCAGGCATCTTCGGCTGCGCTGCCTGTTGCGGCGGCGCTGGCTGCGCGGCCTGGCTCGCGGCGGCTGCTCGCGGTGTGCCTGCGGAGGCGCCGGCATCATCGGCTGCGCTGAGCGTTGCGGCGGTGGGCCCGGTGGGGCGACTTGTGGCGGCGCAGCCGGGGCAGCAGCTTGCGCGGCGGCCGGAGGCGGAGCTTCGGGTTGCCGACCGCGCTGTTCTGCCTTGCCGCGCTGTTCTGCCTTGCCGCGCTGGTCCTGGGATGGCGGTGCGGCAGCAGGCTGCGCCACTTGTGCTGGCGGTGGGGCAGCAGGCTGCGCCACTTGTGCTGGCGGTGCGGCAGCAGGCTGCGCCACTCGTGCTGGCGGGGCGGTTCGCGGCGGCGCAGCGGCCTGTCCGGGCGCGGCGCCTTCCTTCGGCATGTCTGGCTTGCCGGGCGCCACTGGCGCGCCGGAGACCGCAGCAGTCGGCGGACCCTTTTGCTCGCCGCCCTTGCCGCGACCGTCGCGTCCCGTGCCCGCCATGGGCGCCGGCGGAGGAAGCGCGGTCGGCGGCGCTGCCCTCGGCTGGGTCACGACGTTGACCAGCCGGCGCGGGCGCACGCGGGCGGCCGCCTCAAATCCTTGCGCTCGGCATCTTCGAGCGGCTTGCCCGGCTTGGCGGCGAGTTGCTGCTGCTGCGCGGCGAATCCGACCGGCGCCGCAGGCGGCGCAGTGCGCGCAACTACGGGTCGCTCGACCGCCTTGGCGGGCGGCTGGTCAGCCTGGGCGGCCGCGCCGCGTACGCTCCTCTCGGTCGGCGCAACCGCAGCGACAGCGGCTACCGGAGCGCTGGCGACCATTTCGCGCGTCACGCGGACTGCGGAGCGGTTCACCGGTTGCGACTGCACGAACGCGGTCGTCGGCACCGCGACGATCGCCCCGGGCACTTGTCGGTTGGCGTACGTGACGTTGGTCACGTTCGTGTTGTTGTAGTAGTTGTTGATGACCGTCGTGTTGACGATCGTGTTGCTGACGTTGACGTTCTCGAAGTAGCGGCGGCTCACCGGATAGGATGGCCGATAGACTTCGCGGGGGCCGAGCGGAAACCACGCCACGCCGCCGACATTGCCGCTCGAGATCGTGAGCTGGAAGTTGTTGCCGCCGACGAACGCGACCAGCGCCGGAGCATAGTAGGCGCGCGTGCGAACCGGTCCGGGGACCCAGCCCCACGTTCCACGCACATTCGCCCAGCGGCCGTAGTGGGACACGGCGAAGCCCCAGGGCGCATCGTCCACCCACGTCCAACCCCAGGGGTCGATCCAGGCCCAATGGCCGTCGCGATAAGGCGCCCAGCCGGAAGCCACCCGAGTCGGGAACCAGACGTTGCCATAGGACGCGTCGGTGCGCCACGTGCCGTTTGCATCCAGATCCTGATAGCCGATCACGTCCGGCGAAACATAGCGGGCGGAGGGCGAGTTGTCGTAGCGGCGATCGCGATCGATCGACCAGCGATCGAAGTCGTCGAATCCCGCCGCGGCCAGCGGCTCGTACTCGCGCAGGCCGGTCCCCATGAAGCGATACGGCTGCCGCGAGTCGATCACGTACGAAGCGCCTTCTCCATACACTTCGCCCTGGCCTTTGCGCACGATGACGTCCGTCGCATTGCCGTCGGCGTCCACCACAACCCGGTATTCACCCGGTTGGCGCACTGTGAAGGCAAGGTTGGGGGTGTCGATCTCGATGACCTGATTGGGATCGAGCCGGCGCACGCGCATGTTCAACGTGCCCTGCGTTACTTGCAACTGCGCGATGCTGTCGTCGAGATTGAGCACCACCACGCTCGTACCGGCGCTCATGCGAAGCATCGCGCCGCCGACCTGCAACTCGGCCCGCGCGCCGGCATCTGTCCACAGGCGGTCGCCGGTCGTGAGCGGCCGATTGATGCTGGCCTGGACCCAGTCATTCTCGCCGGCGGGCGAGAAGCTCACCGCGCCGGTCATGTAGCCGAGACGCGCAACGCGCGAAGGCGGGTCTGCGCTCACCCACCCGCTGACGCAGAGAAGCGCGACGCCGGCCGCGAAGACGAAGGCGCGAAGACTTGTAGAGTACGTTCGCATGTCGATTCCTTGGAAAAGTGTTCGCTATCCGAACGGTGCCGATATAACGCTTCGCACCATTGCTTCGATGACCGCAAAGACGACGCATTCGCGCGTCGATGCCATCTGTTACGTCTGGTTACAAGGATGAACGCAAGAATGCCGACGTTCGCGTGCGCCGTCTGTTCGGTGCCGAACGCATACGGTGCAACGTGCGCCAACGTACCGACACCTCCGCGTGACGGGATTACGCTGCCCATACTCACTGGAGACACCATGAAAACCAAAACCCTTGCCACGCTGATTTTCGCCGGCACCGTGCTCATCGGCGGCTGCGCGAGCCCCGATCCTTCCTACGATCGCTACGGCTACGACAACAACCGCGGATCCCGCTACGACAACAGTGGCACGCGCTACGCGGACAGCGCCCCCCGCTACAACGGCACGCGTTCGTACGAAGGCTACTACGGCGTCGTCGACTCGATCGAATCGCCACGCGGTGGAAACAGGGACAACGCGGTCGCGGGCACGATCATCGGCGGCATCGTTGGCGGCGTGATCGGCCATCAGATCGGTAGCGGAACAGGTAATACCGTTGCGACCGTCGCGGGCGCCGTCGGTGGCGCGGCAGTGGGACATGAGATCGGCGAAAATTCCGACCGTGACCTCTATCGCGTCCGCGTCCGCTTCGACAACGGCAGCTACCAGACGGTGTCGCAGGCCGACATCGGCCGCTTGCGCGTCGGCGACAGCGTGCGTATCGAGAATGGGCGCGCATTCCGTTATTGATCCGTTTTGCACAACACGAAGGGAAAAGCCATGAACAGCATCGTCTATATCGTCGGCGCCATCGTCATCATCGCCGCTATCTTGTCGTTCTTCGGGCTGCGCTAACGTCCAGCTGATCTCGGCGGCGACGCCGAGATCCTTTCGATCGCGCGCCCGCCGCGTCGGGCGCGCGGGATGCTCTGTTCGCCACCGAACAGACAACTGTCGATACGCCCGTTATTCTCGATGTTCTGATGTCCGCATACGCGCGGGCGTCTCCGAGTGGTTGTATTGCTCGCAATCGTGCCGGTCTTATGGCGCGCCCCATTCCGCGCGGCATCGGCGGAGAGATCGGCAAAAAAGGAAACACCATGAAAAACATCACGCGCAAGCTCGTAACCCTGTTCGGCATTCTGTTCGTGGCGATGGCGCTCGGCTGCGCCTCGACGGCGAAGCAGGAAGGCACCGGCGAATATGTCGACGACACAGTGATCACCGGCAAGGTCAAGGCGGCGATTTTCAATGAACCGACGCTCAAATCCGCGGAAATCAACGTCGAGACGTTCAAGGGTGTCGTCCAGTTGAGCGGATTCGTGAGCTCGGCCGCGAACGAAGCGACGGCGATGCAGGTTGCGCGGACTGTCGCGGGCGTCAGGTCGGTCAAGAACGACATGCGCTTGAAGTAGAGTCAGTCGGATCCCGGATCCCTGGTCGTACAAGCGGCCGTGGATCGGTTAACGAATGTCGCCAACGACTGTGAAGGCAGAGCTCGTGGCCGTGGCGCCCGCTCCGGCTGGAGCAGCGCCGGTGCAGCAGCCCGTCGTCCCGACGATCGCAGCGCCGCAGGGCACGCGCGGCATCGCTCTCACGATCCTCGCCCTAGTCGCGGTCGTCGCGGCCCTCCAGGTGGCGCAAGCGTTCTTCGTATCGCTGTTGCTCGGCATCGTCATTGCCTATACGCTGAATCCGCTCGTCGCCTATCTCGAGCGGATCAGGATCCCGCGCGTGGTCGGCACGATCATCGTGATGGCGAGCGTGATGGCGGCGCTCGGATTCGGCGCCTATTCGCTGCGCGGGCAGATGCAGACGATCATCGAACAGCTGCCCGAAGCGACGCGTAAGTTTTCGTCCGCGTTGGCGCGGCTGCGGACCAATCCGGCCGGCAACCTGCAGAAGATGCAGAGTGCCGCCGCCGAGGTGGAAAAAGCGACGACGCAGGCGGCCGGCGCCACCCCTGCGCCCGAGCAGGCGGCAACCACGTCATCATCGATCCGCCGGGATTCAAGCTCAACAGCTTTCTGCTCGAGGGCTCCATGGGCGCCATCGGTGCGATCGGCCAGGCGACCATGGTGCTCTTCCTGACGTTCTTTCTGCTGCTGGGCGGCGACATGTTCAAGCGCAAGCTGGTGCGGCTCACCGGTCCGTCGTTTTCGAACAAGAAGATCACCGTCCAGATCCTCGACGACATCAACGATTCCATCCAGAAATACATGTTCATGCTATTGATGACCAACGTTCTGGTCGCATTGCTTACCTGGATCGCCTTTCGCTGGATCGGCCTCGAGAACGCGGGCGCCTGGGCGGTCGCCTCCGGACTGCTGCACGTCGTTCCCTACCTTGGCCCCGGCGTCACCGCCGCCGCACGTCGGCATGGCCGCGTTCATGCAGTTCGATTCCTTCTCGATGGCGTTGCTGGTCTGCGGCGTGTCACTGGCCATCGCCACTTTCGTCGGAACCTTCGTGACAACATGGATGACCGGGCGGATCGCCAAGATGAATGCGGCGGCTGTGTTCATCTCGCTCCTGTTCTGGGGATGGCTCTGGGGCGTCTGGGGCTTGCTGCTCAGCATCCCGATCATCGTCATCTGCAAGGTCGTGTCCGAGCACGTGGAGCAGTTGCAGCCGGTGGCCGAGTTGCTGGGGGACTAGAGGCGCATGACGTACTGTATTGGCGTAATGCTCGAGACCGGGATGATTTTCGCGTCGGACTCCCGCACCAACGCCGGCATGGACAACATCGCGCGATTCTGCAAGATGACCGTGTTCGAGCGTCCCGGCGACCGCGTGATCGTCCTGCTGAGCTCCGGCAACCTCGCCGGAACGCAGGCCGTGATCGGCGTGCTGAACCAGCGCTGCGACGCCGGCGACGCGGCCGCCAACCTCTGGAGCGCACGAACGATGTTCGACGTCGCGATGCTGGTCGCCGACGCGATGCGCGACATCGAGCGGCGCGACGGCGCGTACCTGCAGGAAAACGAGGTCGGCTTCAACGCCTCGTTCATCGTCGGCGGGCAGATCGGCGGCGAGCCGTTGCGGCTGTTCAGGATCTATGCCGAGGGCAATTTCATCGAAGCCGGAATCGACACCCCCTACTTCCAGACTGGCGAAACCAAGTACGGCAAGCCGATCATCGACCGCGTGATTACCCGCCTCACGCCTCTGCCGGAGGCGACGAAGTGCGTTCTGGTGTCATTCGATTCGACGATGCGCAGCAATCTGTCGGTCGGCATGCCGATCGACCTCATCTGCTACGAGCGGGACAGCCTCGAAGTATCGAAGCGGCGGCGATTCGACGACGGCGACGCTTATTTCACCGCCCTCAGCCGCCAATGGAGCGAAGGCACGCGACAGGTCTTTCGGCAGTTGCCCGAGCTGCAATGGTAGCGGGACGGGCGATGGACTCCTTCCTCGTTACCTGCGAACACGGCGGCAACCGCATGCCCGCACCGTATCGGCGGCTGTTTCGCGGCAGGCAGGCGCTGCTCGACTCCCATCGCGGATACGATCCCGGTGCGCTGATGATGGCGAAGGCTTTGGCCGACGCGTTGGCGGCGCCGCTCGTGACCTCGACCGTGCAGCCGCCTCGTGATCGACCTCAATCGCTCGATCGGCCATCCGCAGCTCTGGTCCCCGGCGACGCGTGGCGCACCGCGGGAGCTGCGGACCAGCATCGTCGAACGGCACTACAGCCCCTATCGCGCGGAAGTCGAGCGCCTTGTCCGCCGCTCGGTGTCGCGCGGTCGCCGCGTGATCCATGTCTCGTCGCACAGCTTCACGCCGGTGCTCAACGGCAAGATACGGCACGCCGACGTGGGGTTGCTGTACGACCCCGCCCGGCGCGGCGAAGCCGGGCTTTGTGCCCGGTGGAAGGCGTCGCTCGCGGCGATCGCGCCGCAGGTCCGGGTGCGCCGGAACTATCCCTATGCCGGCAAGGGTGACGGCGTGACCTCGGCGCTGCGCCTCGCTTTCCCGGCCCGCGCCTACGTCGGGGTCGAGCTCGAGGTGAATCAGAACATTGTCTTTGCCGCGGGCCGCCGTTGGATAGCGCTGCGCGGTGCGCTGATCGAGTCGTTCCGCGCGGCATGTGCCGGCTCCCGCGCGCCATGTTGAACCGCCTGACCAGAAGACGTCGCGAATTCCATTCCACTATCCCGGCGCAAGCCGTGCGCGGCTTCGCGTCGCAATAACCGGAGAACCTTGATGCAAATTCGCGTCGGCTTCGAAATGATCTACGATTGTCCGCAGCCAACCCCGATGATTTTCAACCTGAACGTCCATTTCACGCGCGTGTCCGATCTCGTCGGCCGCGACGACCTGGTGTTCGATCCGCCGGTCCCGATGGCGGCCTATCGCGACAGCTTCGGCAACTGGTGCACCCGCATCGTCGCGCCCAAGGGCCGCACGCGCGTCTCCGCCAATGCCATCGTCAACGACACCGGAGCGCCGGACGTGATCGTCCCGCAGGCGCAACAGCTTCCCGTGCAGAATTTGCCCGAGGAAACCCTGCTCTTCCTGCTCGGGAGCCGGTATTGCGAGACCGATCGACTGTCGGAGACGGCATGGAGTCTCTTTGGGCAGGCGCCGACAGGGTGGGGCCGCGTCCAGGCGATCTGCGACTACGTCCATCGCCACATCACCTTCGGCTACGAGCACGCGCGCATGACGAGGACGGCGCTGGAGGCCTTCCACGACCGGACCGGCGTCTGCCGCGACTATGCGCACCTCGCCATCGCGTTTTGCCGATGCATGAACATTCCGGCGCGATACTGCACCGGATACCTGGGCGACATCGGCATTCCGCCGCCGCACGGGACGATGGATTTCGCCGCCTGGTTCGAGGTCTTTCTCGACGGGCATTGGTACACGTTCGACGCGCGCAACAACTAACCGCGCATCGGGCGCGTGCTGATCGCGCGCGGCCGCGACGCATCGGACGTCGCGATCAGCAGCACGTTCGGCCCCAACACCTTGGCGAGCTTCAGGGTATGGACCGACGAAGTAGAATCCGGCCGACCCGGTGCCACGGAGGCGCCGATCCCGCCGGTCGTCGCAGGCGGGCAAGCACATCTGCAACAAGGAGTCCGCCATGGAGCTTCCGCGCCGCACACGCGGTGACGAACTGCTGAAGCCGGGCGAATTGACGGGCGTTCGGGAGCGCCTGCGCATTCGCGCGCGGAAGATGGCGGCGCCCTAGCGGCCATTGCAGCGCCGGCGCACAATGTACGGCACCGAACGGAGCGCCGGCCGATTAGGTCGCAATATATCGGTTCCCATGCTCAAGCATCCGCATTCCGTTTCATCGCATGCACGGAACCCCCTGGACAATCGTCTGCTCGGGGCGCTCCCCGAGATCGCTCTGGCTACGGCTGCGACCCGACCTGGAGTCGATCGAGTTGCAGCTCGGCAGCGTGCTCTACGAGCCCGGAAGCCTGTTGCGGCACGTCTATTTTCCGACGTCCTCCATCGTTTCGCTGCTCTACGTCATGAACGACGGAGGCTCCGCCGAAATAGCGGTGATCGGCAACGACGGCCTTGTCGGCATGTCCCTCTTTCTGGGCGGCGAGACGACCTCCAGCCGGGCTATCGTGCAGAACGCGGGCTTTGCCTACCGGATCAAGGTGCCCGAGTTCATGGCGGAATTCGAACGGCATGGCGAGCTGCAGTCGTTGTTACTCCGCTACACCCAGGCGCTGCTCACGCAGATGGTACAGACGGCCGCATGCAACCGCCATCATGCGATCGACCGGCAGTTCTGCCGGTGGCTGCTGTTGAGCCTCGATCGGTTGCCCTCCAACGAGTTGACCATGACCGAGAAGCTGATCGCCAACATGCTGGGATTGACGGTCGACAAGGTGATGAAGCTGGCCGACGAGTTGCAGAAGCTCGGCTTGCTGACCCACAAGGGGGGCCAGATCAGGGTGCTCGATCGGGCAGGTCTGGAGAAAAAGTCGTGCGAGTGCTATGGCGTCGTGAAGGCGGAAACGGATCGTCTCCTCCGCAAAGGGACGCTCTGTTGACACCCGCGTAGCGGCCCATGAGCCGCACAAAGACGCCGCAGCCAGGCGGAAGCGCCGCCAGTTCGGTGTATCGTCACCTGTGGGAATCGAGTCTCGACGCGTGCTTTCTATTGCATTGCGAGCGGGACGGTGCGGGACACATCACCGATTTCGTCTTTACCGATATGAACCCGCGCGGCGCAGCCGCCCTCGGCCTCGCGAAGGAAGCCGCCATGGGGAGAAATCTTTGCGAAGTCGTCCCCATCCAACGTGGCGGCGGCTTGTACAACCGATACGTGAAGGTTGCGGAGTCGGGCGCGACCCTCGACGAGGAATGCGATCTCAACCTCGCGGAAATCGACGCGCGCTGGATCCGCCAGCAGGTCATCGCAACGCCCGATGGAATCGCGATCATCGCGCGGGACATCACCGCCCGCAAGCTGGAAGAATTCGCAAGCCGGCAGAACGGCGCGTTCCTGCAGGCGCTGATCGACTCGCTTCCGGTGTTGATCTCCGTGCGGAGCGTCCGCCCCGGGACTTCGGCGATATCGTCGTCTGGAACCCTGGCGCCGAGCGCATCACGGGCTACACGGCGGACGAAGTCGCCGGCCGCGCGATCGCGAAGGCCGTGCCGCCGGAAGCCGATACCGGCATGGATCCGGTCGACGTTGATGCGCAGAGCGGGCCGACGCCTGACCAAGGCGCCTTCCCCTTCGTCAGGCGGGATGGCGCGACGCGGCAGTTGCGTACCGTTGCGGTTCTATTGCAGGATCAATACGGCGACCCGGAATTCGTCCTGGGCATCGCCGAGGATATCACCGAGCTCGCCGCGGCGCGAAAGCAACTGGAAAGGCACGCCAATCACGACGCGTTGACGGGACTCCCCAACCGCCGTCTCTTCATGGATCGCCTGACGCATGCATTGGAACGCTGTGCCCGTTCAGCGCAAGGCCTGAGTCTCCTGTTCGTCGATCTGGACAACTTCAAGGGGGTGAACGACCGCCTGGGACACGGCATTGGCGACGCGCTGCTGAAGGAGGTCGGCCGCCGCCTCTCCCGCAGTGCACGCGCGGTCGATACCGTGTGTCGCCTCAGTGGCGACGAGTTCATCGTTGTCATGGAGAATGCCGGGCAGCGGGACCCTGGGCGACGCGGGCGCCGCCGCCAGGCGAATCATCGACGCCCTGAGTGAGCCGTTCGAGCTCTGCGGCCACACGATCAACGTCTCCGCCAGCATCGGCATCAGTATCTACCCGGCGGATGGGACCGACGCCGACGCGCTCATCCGCCATGCGGACGACGCACTCTACCGGGCGAAGCAATCGGGGAAGAACAAGTACCAGTACTTCTCCGCGATGCTTGACGGCGGTGCGCGCGGAAACGCCGCCAGGCACATGGAGCAGGCAACGTCGGTGGACAAGGTGTCGACCGGATAAAGGCGGGGACACCGGAGGTGCGCCGGCTTCCTCCATCCCTTCCATTCCAAGTCGAAAAAAGAAAGGATTCCCGATTTGAAAGCGAGCCAGCAGACGATATTCGAACGACTGCTCGCGCTCACGGCGCGCTTCGGCCGCGCCGATTCGTTCGGCAAGTACGCCGACGAAGAGCCGCCGCTGCGATCGGAGCTGTTCAGCGCCGATCAGATGGAGCAGCACGGCAAGAACCTCGCGGCCGCGCATCGGTTGGCGCCGGGCCGCGCTCGCGACCGGCTGCTGGCGCGGCTGGCCGAGAACGAGCGCATCCTGGTCGAGGTCTGCGACCTGCTGACCGCGGCGGTCACGGCCAACCGCCGCATCACGCCCGCCGCGGAATGGCTGCTCGACAATTTCTATCTGATCGAAGAGCAGATCCGCACGGCCAAGCGGCACCTGCCCAAGGGCTACAGCCGCGAGCTTCCCCGCCTGGCGCACGGGCCGTCGGCCAAGCTTCCGCGCGTCTACGACCTCGCGTTCGAGGCGATCTCGCACGGCGACGGCCGGGTCGACGCCGAAAGCCTTTCCCGTTTCGTGGCGGCCTACCAGACGGTGACGCCGCTCAAGGTCGGGCGAATTGTGGGCCATCCCCATCATGCTGCGGCTGGCGCTGATCGAGAATCTGCGCCGCGTCGGAGCGCGGATCGCCGCCGGGACGCTCGAGCGCAACCGCGCCGCCGCGTGGGCGGACCAGATGATGGAAGTCGCCGAGCACGATCCGAAGAGCCTGATTCTGGTGATCGCGGACATGGCGCGATCGAATCCGCCGATGGTGAGCTCGTTCGTGGCGGAGCTCGCGCGCCGGTTGCAGGGGCAGAGCGCCGCGCTCGCGTTGCCGCTCACCTGGATCGAGCAGCGCCTGTCCGAGTCGGGCTTTTCGATCGAGCAGCTGGTGCAATCGGAAACGCAGGAGCAGGCCGGCGTCCAGGTCTCGATCAGCAACACGATCGGCAGCCTTCGCTTCCTGGGCGCGATGGACTGGCGCGAGTTCGTCGAGACGATGAGCGTCGTCGAGACAGAAGCTGCGCGAGGATCCGGGCGGGCTCTACGGCAGGATGGATTTCGCGACCCGCGACCGTTATCGGCACGTCGTCGAGGAGATCGCGAAAGGCAGCCATCTGTCCGAAAGCGAGGTGGCGCGCAAGGCGATCCAGCTCGCCCACGAGGGCGCTGCCGGCACCGCCGGCAGGAGCGGCGACGACGATCGCGCCGCCCACGTCGGGTTCTACCTGATCGACAAGGGGCGGCCGCGCCTCGAACGCGCGGCGGAGATGCGTCGTTCCGCTGTCCGAGGCGCTCCGCAGAGTCGGGACGCCGCATCCCCTTGCTGCTCTATCTCGGCGCGATCGCGGCGATCACAGTCGCGTCTCACCGCGATCCTGTTGGCGAAGGCGCATGGCGACGGCGTCGCCGATGGACTGTGCTGCGTGTCGCTCGGGATCGTCCTGCTGCTGGGCGCGAGCCAGCTGGCCGTCGGAATGGTGAACTGGCTCGCGACGTTGCTGGTGACGCCGCGCCCGCTGCCGCGAATGGACTTTTCCGAAGGGCTGCCGCCGCAGTGCGCGCACGCTGGTGGTGGTCCCGACGCTGCTCACCAGCGCCGAGGACATCGAAGAGCCTGGTCGAGGCGCTGGAGGTCCGGTTCCTCGCCAATCGGGATGCCCATCTCCATTTCGGCCTGCTGACCGATTTTCGTGGACGCGTCCGCGGAAACGCTGCCGGAGGACGAGCCGCTGCTGGAGCTCGCGCGGAAGGGCATCGAAGATCTCAACGCAAAGTACGGGAGCGCGGCGGATGCGGATCCGGATGACGCCGCCGGCGACCGTTTCTTCCTGTTTCACCGTCCGCGCCGCTGGAATCCGCAGGAACGGGTATGGATGGGTTACGAGCGCAAGCGGGGCAAGCTCGCGGACCTCAATGCGCTTCTGCGCGGCGCGGGCGAACGATCGCTTCTCGCTCATCGTCGGCGAGACCGCGCCGCTGTCGAACGTGAAGTACGTGATCACGCTCGACACCGACACGCAGTTGCCGCGCGATGCGGCGCGACAGTTCGTCGGCGTGATGGCGCATCCGCTGAACCGCGCGCGCTTCGGTGCCCACGGCAGGCGCAATGCGGACAAGATGGTGACGGAAGGGTACGGGATCCTGCAGCCGCGCGTCGGCATCAGCCTGCCCGGCGCGAACCGCTCGTGGTACGCGCGCCTGCACGGAGGCGACCCCGGCATCGATCCCTATACGCGTGCCGTCTCCGATGTCTACCAGGACGTGTTCGGCGAGGGCTCGTTCATCGGCAAGGGGATCTACGACGTCGACGCGTTCGAGCGAGCGCTGAACGGCCGCTTTCCCGAGAACCGGATCCTGAGCCACGACCTGCTCGAGGGTTGCTACGCGCGATCGGGGCTGCTGAGCGACGTGCAGTTGTACGAAGAGTATCCGTCTACCTACAGCGCGGACATGAGCCGCCGGCACCGCTGGATTCGCGGCGACTGGCAACTGGCGGGCTGGCTGCTGCCGCTCGTGCCCGGCCCCGGCCGACGCCGGCTCAGGAATCCGCTGTCGGCGCTTTCGCGATGGAAGATCTTCGACAACCTGCGGCGCAGCCTCGTCCCGGCGGCGCTGACCTCGCTGCTGCTGCTCGGATGGACCGTGCTTCCGCACGCCTGGCTGTGGACGCTGGCGGTGATCGCGGTCCTGCTGCTTCCGTCGGCCTGCGCCTTCGTCGTGCGATTGTTGCGCGAAGCCGGACGACGTGCTGCTGCGAGCAGCACCTCGCCGCCACCGCAAGCGTTGCCGGCCGCGCACGCCGCGCAAACGGCGCTGACGCTCGCCTTCCTGCCCTACGAGGCGACGGTCAACCTCGATGCGATCGTGCGCACCTCGTGGCGGATGCTCGTGACGCACCGGCGGCTGCTCGAATGGAATCCGTCGGCCATGGACGACCCGATCGCCGCCGCGGCGAGGACACACTCGAGCGCTCACGGACTTGCGGCGTCGGTCGAGTCGATGTGGATCGCCCCGGTCGATCGCCACGGCCGACGGCGATCCTGTTGGCGGCATCGGCTCCGGTCGCGCTGGCGGCCGCCGCGCCGATCCTCTTGCTGTGGTTCGTTCTCGCCGGCGATCGCCTGGTGGATGAGCCGGCCGCTCGCCCGCCGTGAAGCGCGCCTCACGACCGAGCAGATCGCTCTTCCTGCGAACCCTCGCGCGCAGGACCTGGGCGTTCTTCGAAACGTTCGTCGGCCCGGACGACCAATGGCTGCCGCCGGACAACTAGCAGGAGCATCCGGTCGCCACGGTCGCGCATCGCACCTCGCCGACGAACATGGGACTCGCGCTGCTCGCGAATCTGACCGCCTACGACTTCGGCTACATCCCGGCCGGACAACTCATCGCTGCGCACGGCGAACGCCATGGGCACGATGTCGACCCTGGAGCGGTACGAGGGCCATTTCTACAACTGGTACGACACGCAGTCGGGCAAGCCGCTGCCGCCGCTGTACGTCTCGTCGGTGGACAGCGGCAATCTCGCGGGTCATCTGCTGACGTTGCGGCCCGGGCTGCTCGCGCTCGCCGACGACAGGATCTTCGAACTGCGCTGGTTCGAAGGCTTGAGCGACACGCTGCGCGCGCTCGCGGACGCCATCGGCGGAACGCGCTCCGGCGCCGCTCGCGCGACTGCGCAGGGATCTGGAGACCGCCTACGACTCGCGGCCCGCGACGCATCGCGGCAGCGCGGGAGTGGCTCGACCGGCTCGCCACGGGCGTCGCCGAGGATCGCGGCGCAGGTCGCCAGCTCCCGAGCCCCGATGCGGCGCGCGAAACCGCGCCCGCGAGCGAACCCGACGTTCTGGGCTGGCTGCGCTCGTCCGCCAATGCCGGAGCTGCGCTGGACGAGCTCGCCTTTCTCGCGCCGTGGAGCGCGCTGCCGGCCGCACCGGAACGGATCGAGCGACTTGCCGGGCCTGCGCGGGATCCCGACGTTGCGCGAGCTTGCCGCGCTCGAAGCGCAATTGCTGCCCGGCGATCGAGCGGCGCCGGCGCGCGGACGCGGCGCCTGCGGACGCGCAGCGCTGGACGAGCGCTGTCCGGGTCGCCATCGAAGCGAGTCGTCGCGCCGCGCAGCGGATCGCGGAGATCGAGCGCCTCGCGCAGCAATGCGATGAGCTCGCCCGGATGGAGTACGGCTTTCTCTACGACCGCGCGCGCCACCTGCTGGCCATCGGCTACAACGTCGGCGAGCGCCGGCGCGACGCGAGCTACTACGATCTGCTCGCTTCCGAGGCGCGGTTCGCCAGTTTCGTGGCGATCGCGCAGGGACAGCTGCCGCAGGAGAACTGGTTCGCGCTCGGGCGCCTGCTCACGACGTCCGGCGGGCAAGCGCGTGCTGCTGTCGTGGAGCGGCTCGATGTTCGAGTACCTGATGCCGCTCCTGGTGATGCCGACCTACGACAACACGCTGCTCGACCAGACGTGCTCGCGTGGCGGTCGAGCGCCAGATCGCGTACGGGAAGCAGCGCGGCGTGCCGTGGGGCATCTCGGAATGCGGCTACAACACGGTCGACGCGAGCCTCAACTACCAGTACCGCGCGTTCGGCGTGCCCGGGCCTGGGATTGAAGCGCGGGCTCGCGGAGGATCTCGTCGTCGCGCCCTACGCGTCGGCGCTCGCGCTGATGGTGGCGCCGGAGGAGGCGTGCGTCAACCTGCAGCGGCTCGCCGCCGACGGGCTCGCAGGAAGGTTCGGCTTCTACGAGGCCATCGACTACACGCCTGCGCGGCTGCCGCGCGGGCAGCCGAGCGCCGTCGTGCGCTCGTTCATGGCGCATCACCAGGGCATGATCCTGCTCTCGCTCGCGCACGTGCTGCTCGGGCGTCCGATGCAGCAGCGCTTCGAGTCGGACCCGCTGTTCAAGGCGACGCTGCTGCTGCTGCAGGAGCGCATTCCGAAGGCGCCGCGCTCTATTCGCATCCCGCCGAGCTCTCCGCGATCGCAGCGATTTCCGGCGGCCCCGGAGGCGCCGGTGCGCGTCTTCGAGCATCCCGACACGCCGGTACCGGAAGTGCAGCTGCTGTCGAACGGCCGCTACCACGTGATGGTCACCAACGCGGGCGGCGGCAGCACGCCGCTGGAAGGACCTCGCGGTCACCCGCTGGCGCGAGGACAGCACGTGCGACAACTGGGGCACGTTCTGCTACATCCGCGACGCGGCGAGCGGGGAGTTCTGGTCGACCGCGCACCAGCCGACGCTGAAGCGCGCCGGCACGCTACGAGGCGATCTTCACCGAGGCGCGCGCGGAATTCCGCCGGCGCGACAACGATTTCGAGACGCACACCGAGATCGTCGTTTCGCCGGAAGACGACATCGAGCTGCGCCGGCTGCGCATCACCAACCGCTCGCGGACGCGGCGCGACGATCGACGTCACGAGCTACGCGGAAGTGGTGCTCGCACCGCCGGCCGCGGACGCGCTGCATCCGGCGTTCTCCAATCTCTTCGTGCAGACCGAGATCGTCGCGCGAGCGGCAGGCGATCCTGTGCACGCGCCGGCCGCGCTCGCGCGACGAGCAGCCGCCGTGGATGTTCCACCTCATGGCCGTCCACGGGCCGGAGTCGTCGGACGTTTCCTACGAGACCGACCGCATGGCGTTCATCGGCCGCGGCCGCACGGTCGCCGCCCCGCGGCGATGACTCGACGCCGGGACGGCTCTCCGGCAGCCAGGGCTCGGTGCTGGATCCGATCGTCGCGATCCGGCATCGGATCACGCTCGATCCGCAGCAGACGGCGACCATCGACATGGCTTCGGGCATGGCCGAGACGCGCGACGCCGCGTTGAGCCTCGTCGGCAAATACCAGGACCGGCATCTCGCCGACCGCGTCTTCGACCTGGCGTGGACGCACAGCGGGTCACGCTGCGGCAGATCAATGCCACCGAGTCCGATGCGCAGCTCTACGCGCGCCTCGCCGGCTCCGTCATCTACGCCAATGCGTCGCTGCGCGCCGAGGCCGGCGTTCTGCTGCGGAACCGGCGCGGGCAGTCGGGGCTGTGGAGCTACGCGATTTCCGGCGACCTGCCGATCGTGCTGCTGCAGATCGGCGACTCGGAGAACATCGACCTCGTGCGCCAGCTCGTGCAGGCGCATGCGTACTGGCGCCTGAAGGGCCTGGCGGTCGACCTCGTGATCTGGAACGAGGACCGCGGCGGCTATCGGCAAGTCGCTGCAGGACCAGATCATGGGACTGATCGCCGCCGGCGTCGAAGCGCACGTGATCGATCGGCCGGGCGGGATCTTCGTGCGGCGGGCGGAGCAGATCGCGGACGAGGACCGCATCCTGCTCCAATCGGTGGCGCGCGCCATCATCACGCGACCGCCGGGGAAGCCTCGTCGGAGCAGGTCACGCGCCGCGGCCCGGCGGAAGTGCGCGTCCCGCGCCTCGTGCCGACGCCGCGACCATCGCGCCGAAGCAGCCGTCCGCCGAACCGCCGTCGCGCGAGCTGATCCTGGTCAACGGCCTGGGCGGATTCACGCCCGACGGCACGCGAGTACGTCATCACGACTGCGCGCCGGACGAGACCACGCCCGCGCCCTGGGTCAACGTGCTCGCGAATCCGAATTTCGGCACGGTCGATCTCCGAGAGCGGGCTCGCTTACACCTGGAGCGAGAACGCGCACGAGTTCCGCCTCACGCCGTGGCACAACGATCCGGTGAGCGACGCGAGCGGCGAAGCGTTCTACCTGCGCGACGAGGAGACCGGGCACTTCTGGTCGCCGACGCCGCTGCCCGCGCCGCGGCGCCGGCGCCTACGTCACCCGCCACGGCTTCGGCTACAGCGTCTTCGAGCACGCGAGGACGGCATCAGCTCCGAGCTCACCGTGTACGTGGCGATCGACGCGGCGGTGAAGTTCTCGGTGCTGAAGGTTCGCAACGCGTCGGGCCGGCCGCGCCGGCTCTCGGCCACCGGCTACGTGGAGTGGGTGCTCGGCGACCTGCGGCCGAAGACCGCGATGCACGTCATCACCGAAATCGACGCCGAAGAGCGGCGCGCTGCTCGCGCGCAACTCCTACAACACGGAGTTCCCCGACCGCGTCGCATTCTTCGACGTCGACGACCCGGCCCGCAGCGTGAGCGGCGACCGCACCGAATTCCTCGGGCGCAACGGCGCGCTCCGCAATCCGGCCGCGATGGCGCGCACGCGCCTGTCCGGCAAGGTGGGCGCGGCGCTCGATCCGTGCGCCGCGATCCAGGTCCCGTTCGAGCTCGCCGAGGGCGAGGAGCGCGAGATCGTCTTCCGGCTTGGCGTCGGGCGCAATGCCGCCGACGCCGGCAGTCTCGTGCAGCGCTTCCGCGGGCCGACCGCCGCGCGCGCCGCGCTCGACGCGCGTGCGCGCGCACTGGAAGCGCACGCTCGGCGCCGTGCAGGTGGAAACGCCGGACGCGGCGCTCAACGTGCTGGCCAACGGCTGGCTGGTCTACCAGACGCTGGCGTGCCGCCTGTGGGCGCGCAGCGGCTACTACCAGTCGGGCGGCGCCTTCGGCTTCCGCGACCAGCTGCAGGACGCGATGGCGCTCGTCCACGCCGAGCCCGCGCTCCTGCGCGAGCACCTGCTGCGCTGCGCGGGCCGCCAGTTCGTCGAAGGCGACGTCCAGCACTGGTGGCATCCGCCGTCGGGCCGCGGCGTGCGCACGCGCTGCTCGGACGACTATCTCTGGCTGCCGCTCGCGACGGCCGCTACGTGAAGGCGACCGGCGACACGCGGCGTGCTGGACGAGTCGGTCCGATTTCCTCGAAGGCCGCCCGGTGAACCCGGGGGACGACTCCTACTACGATCTGCCCGGCCGCTCCGCGGAATCGGCCAGCGCTCTACGAGCATTGCGTGCGCGCGATCGTGCACGGCCTGCAATTCGGCGCGCACGGCCTGCCGCTGATGGGCTCCGGCGACTGGAACGACGGCATGAACCTGCGTCGGCATCGAGGGCAAGGGCGAAAGCGTCTGGCTGGGCTTTTTCCTCTATGCACGTGCTGCAGCAGTTCGCCGAGGTCGCGCAGCTGAAGGGCGACGCGCCGTTCGCCGAGCGCTGCGACGCGGAGGCGGTCAAGCTGCGCCGAAACCTCGAGCAGCACGGCTGGGACGGCGAATGGTATCGGCGCGCGTACTTCGACGACGGCACGCCGCTGGGCTCGGCGGCCAACGTCGAATGCCAGATCGACTCGGTCTCGCAAAGCTGGTCGGTGCTCTCGGGCGCGGGCGATGCAGCGAGCGCTCGCGGATGGCGATGCAGGCCGTCGACGAGCGCCTCGTGCGCCGCGAACACGCGCTGATCCAGCTCCTCGATCCGCCGTTCGACAAGTCGGAGCTCGATCCCGGCTACATCAGGGGCTACGTCCCGGGCGTGCGCGAGAACGGCGGCCAGTACACGCACGGCGCGATCTGGGCGGCGATGGCGTTCGCGGCGCTGGGCGATCGGCGAGCGCGCGTGGGAGCTCACGACGATGATCAATCCGGTGAATCACGCGCGAACGCCGGAAGGCATCGGCGACCTACAAGGTGGAGCCGTACGTGGTCGCCGCCGACGTCTACGCGCTGGCGCCGCACACCGGCCGCGGCGGATGGAGCTGGTACACGGGCTCGGCGGGCTGGATGTACCGGCTCATCGTCGAATCGTTGCTCGGGCTGACGCGCGAAGGCGATCGGCTGCGCTTCGACGCCGTGCCTTCCCGCGGACTGGACTGGCTTCACGATGCGCTATCGGTACGGCGAGACGATGTACGACATCGTCGTCCGGCAGACGCCGCCCGGCGCTGAGCGGGTGTCCGGCGCGATCGAGTCGTGACGGTGGATGGCGTCGTGCAACCCGACGGCTCGATACATCTTGTCGATGACGGCAAGGCGCACCAGGTCCGAGTCGACGTGAACGCGGCGGACGACAGGGAGCGACTCCGCCCCGCCTACGTGGGCCAGCGCACCGACCGTGCCGACACCATCGCCTAATCTTTGCTCACCGGCGCGGTGTTTCCGCGCGCGTTGAACGAACGAACTATGAGGCGCCCATGAGAATCAAAAACAACTGGTATCTGCTGCTCGCCGTGGCCGTAAGCGCTGGTATCGGCGCGGCGGTTGCTTCGACCTTGCGTCGCCGGCAGCACCGCGATACGCACCATGACCAACATGTGGACGATATCAAGTCCTGGGAAAACGAAGGCGGCAATCTGGCGGCAGTGCCCGCGCAGGGCTCGTATCGCCCCTGAGTCGTCACATCACGCTGGACGAAATTCCGGGGCGCGCCTGCGCCCCGGAATTTTTCGTCAGCGCGACGGGGGCGGTAACACCGCGAACCGCAGCGTCGCAGCCTCGCCTTTGCGATCGCACAGGACGCCATGCGCCGCGGCGAGTATCGCAACGTCCTCCCAACCCAGCGCGTGGTAGATGATCGAGGCGGGAAGCGGGGCGCGCGCTTCGAGGCGAGGGCACGCAAGCGCAAATCGACGCGATCCCCCGCAAGCGCCGCGACGACCTCGATATCGAGCGAGCCGGGATGCTGGTCGGTCAGGGCGAGCAGCGAGGTGACGATGAGCTCCCGCGCGGCAGCCCTCGACACTTTGGCCTCCCCGGCCGGGTCCGGCATTTCAACGGTCGCCTGGGTCGCGCGCATTCGCCAATCGTCGCCGGCGAGCTTCACGCATTGCTCGACCGCCTCTCCGAGCGACGTGGTTGCGCCCTCTTCCGGCCTCAGCCAGGCGATCACCGAATGACAAGTGGCGATCGCCTCGCTGGTCGCCTGGGAAATCTTGCCGATGAAGTCGCGCGTCCTCGATGCGTCGGCGCCGCTATCCATATGGCGCGCACCCAGCTCCGCCAGAAATTGAACGCTTTGCAGCTCGCCCATCAGCGTGTGGCGCAAGCCTGACGCGAGCTTGCGCAGCACGATGTAGCGGACGGCATCGGCGTCCCGGCTGGCGGCATTGTTCATAGCGTTTCGAGCCGTCAGGCCGTCTGCGGTTCGATTTGCGCGAGAAAGCGCTCCAGCACGACAGGCTCGATCGGCTTCACGAGGTGATGGTCGAATCCCGCTTCCCGCGAGCGGCGCTTGTCCTCGGCCTGCCCCCACCCGGTGAGCGCGACGATGACGGGCTCCTTTCCCCACGGCTTGCCCCGTATCTCGCAGCACGCTTCCAACCCGTTCATTTTCGCCATGCCGATGTCGAGGAAGAGCACGTCCGGTCGGAACTCCGAATCCGCGGCGACAGCGGCCACGCCGTCGTGGATGACGCGGACGTCGTTGTCCATCAACTCGAGCAGAAGCCCCATGCTCGTCGCAAGATCGACGTTGTCGTCAGCCACGAGGATACGCCGCCGCCTGCGCGAAGGCGCGCCGGCGGCATTGTCTGCCGCGTGGACTTCCGCTCCCTTGTCGGCAGCTGGTTCACAGAGCACCGGCAGCCGGACAACGAACTCGCTACCCCCTGCGCGGCCTTCGCTCTTCACTTCGATAGTCCCGCCGTGTTTTTCGACCAAGCGTTTGACGAGAGTCAGGCCGACCCCCAGTCCGCCTTGTGGACGATCCGCCACGGAGCCGAGCTGCCGGAAGGGCTCGAAAATGTGCGCCAGCGCCTCCTTTGGAATGCCCATTCCGGAATCGCGAACGCAGATGACGACCTGATTGCCTTCGGGAGCCGCAACCAGCGAGATTTGCCCTCCATCGTCGGTGTACTTTGCGGCGTTGTTGAGCAAATTGGCCAGTATCTGCGCGAGCCGGGCAAAATCGCCGTTGACCCGCACCGGATGGGGGGGCGCTCGGACCGTGAGAGTGTGGCCACGCGCGTCGATCGCGGGTTGCGTGGTCTCGATGGCGACGGCGATGACTTGTGCGATGTCGACCGCTTCGAACCTCAAGTCGATCTTCCCATGCGTGATTCGCGACATATCGAGGAGGTCGTCGACCAGGCGACGCAACTGCTTGACCTGACGGTCCAGCACCTCCCTTGCCCACTCGGCCCTGCTCGCATCTCCGGTATTGAGGACATGAATTGCATTCGTGATCGGCGCCAGAGGATTGCGGAGCTCGTGCGAGAGCATCGCAAGAAACTCGTTCTTCCGCTTGTCCTGCTCGCGCATCTCCTTGTACAGGAGGGCGTTGTCCATGGCGATTGCCGCCCGGGCGACAAGGTCGGAGATAATCGACATCAGATACGAATCGTAGGTGCGCCCTGACGGCCCGAGTCCGAGCGACAGGACGCCGACGGTTCGGCCCCGTGCCACCATCGGCAGGATCACCAGCGAATCGATGGTCCCGCCGCTCGGAACTTCGAGATGGCCCGGCAACTCCGCGCGGCCGAGGTCCTGCTCCGGGATAGGGGCCCCGGCGGGAAGAAACGATTCCGCCGCTCCGCTGGCCATCACGCGCTCGATGGCGTCGCGCCACCAGCCGCAACCGACATCGTCAAAGGCGTCGAATTGGTGGGGCGCCCCCGAAGCCTCGCCGACCCAAACGACTTCGGTCCTGGCGTCGACACCTTCGCCGCCAGGCACGGTAACTGCGGCTACATCGGCCAGGAACGGAAGGCTGAGCCGAGCCAGCTCGCGGGTTGTCGCGTTGACGTTCAACGATCCGGAGAGTGCGGCACTCGCCCGCGCCAGGAACGTCGACCGCTGGTTCGCCTTTTCCGCGGCGGCGCGCGCGGCCCGCTCCGCTGCAAGCTGGCCCCGCTCTCTCGCCTGCTGCTTTGCCTGCTGCGCAAGGAGGTACAGGTCGACGAAGACCTTGACCTTGGTCCGCAGGATGTCCGGAACGATCGGTGAAACCATGAAATCGACTGCTCCGAGCGAGTACCCTTTGGCCGTGCGCACTTCGTCCCCGTAATCCGCGGTGATGAATATGATCGGCACATGCGACGAGCGTTTCCGGCTGCGAATCAGTTCCGCCGTCTCCAGTCCGTCCATTCCCGGCATGTTGACATCGAGGAGGATGACGGCGAACTCGTTGTTCAATACCTCCCGCAGCGCCTCTTCACCCGAATTGGCCATGACGAGGTTCTGGCCGAGCTCCTCGAGAATCGAGCGGTAGACGACGTGCTTGTCCGGGCGATCGTCGACGAGAAGAATGTTCGCCCGGTCCTTCGGGAGTTCTTCACTCTTCACAGTCCGTGCCATGGATTCTGCAATCGATCGAGGAGTCCGGCGCCGGGCGGGCTCAACGATGGAGCCACGCCCGGAGCATGCCGATCATCAGCTCCGTTTCGACCGGCTTCGACAGGTAGTCCCAGGCGCCGGCTTCGATGCATTTCTCCCGGTCTCCCTTCATGGCCTTGGCGGTCACGGCGATGATGGGCAGATCCTTGCACGCGTTGAGCTTGCGGATCTCGCGAATCGTATCGATGCCGTCGATCTCGGGCATCATGATGTCCATCAGCACGACGTCGACGTCGGGGTGCGCCTGCAGATACCGGATCGCGTCGCGACCGTTGTCATGTGATACGACGAGCATCCCGCGGTCCTCCAGCAGCGACGTCAGCGCGAAGATGTTGCGCACGTCGTCGTCGACGATCATGACGCGTTTGCCTTGCAGAACTTCATCGCTGTCATGGAGCGCCGCCAGGAGGCTCCGATGCCCTTCCGGCATCTTCGTGAAGTTGCGATGCAGGAACAGGCTGGCCTGCTCGAGCAGGCGTTCCGGCGAACGGATGTCCCGCACGACGGTGTTCTTCGCCAGGCGTCGCCAGCCATTCAAGCCCTTCGGCGCCTGGGTGCCTCCGTAGACGATGATCGGCAGCCGCACGCGCGGCGAATCCTCGGATGCCGACGGGTCTTGCGCTTCGTCGTCCAGGGCGACCAGGTTGGCGTCCAGCACCATGCAGTCCACGCGATTGTTCCGGGTGAGCTCCGACACCGTCGCATGGTCCTGTGCGGTGAAGATCCGTATGTCGTCGGAGGCGAACTGCCGCACCAGCTCCTTCTCCTTCGCCGGATCCGCGGTGACGATGAGGAGGTTTCGCTCCGAGGGGTGGTTGAATTCCTTCAGATCGTCGAGCATCGCCTCGAGGACTTCCTTGCTCTGGATGGGCTTGGCGACAAACGAATGCGCGCCCGCATTGAGCGCCTTGTCGCGGGATTCGTCGGTGGAGATGACCGCGACAGGAATGTGCCGCGTCGTCGCATCGTGCTTCAGCCGATGCAGGACCCGCCAGCCATCGATATCGGGCAGGAACAGGTCGAGGGTGATCGCGGCCGGCTTGAACTTATCCGCAAGCTCGAGCGCCGCGACGCCCTGCGATGTAACGATCCCCTTGAAGCCCTGCTCGCGGGACGTGTCCAGAAGGAATCGCGCAAACGCCAGATCGTTCTCGACAATGAGCACAACGTCGTCGCCGGGCTCGACCACGTCCCGGTCGTCACCCACTTCGTTGACCAGCCGGGACAGGCTCTTCAGCGGGTCGACAGGTTCCGGCACTCCGACAATGTCTTCCCGGCCATCGGCCGCTCGATCCACGGCGTAGCGCTCGGTCGTGTCGATTTCCTCCACGGGCAAATTCGGCGCCGTCTTGCCCGACCCGAACGATTGCGGGGCGGGGCCGGTCCATGCGCCGGTGCGAACGGAGCGCAAGGCGACATAGTTCACGGGCAAGTACAGCGTGAACGTGCTCCCCGACCCGCGGTGCACTCACCAGCCGTATCTCGCCGCCGAGGAGGCGCGAAAGCTCGCGGCTGATGGCAAGCCCCAGGCCCGTGCCTCCGTATTTCCGGTTCGTGCTGCCGTCCGCCTGCTGGAAGGCTTCGAAGATGATCTGCTGCTTGTCCGCGGAGATGCCGATGCCCGTGTCCGTCACCGAGAACGCGATGACCTCCGAGGCGCGGTTCAGGCTTTCGTTCTGCGGATTCCACCCGGATTTCGCGGCTTCGATCGCGAACGTCACGTGCCCTTCATGCGTGAACTTGAAGGAATTCGACAAGAGGTTCTTCAACACCTGCTGCAGGCGCTTCGGATCGGCGAACATCGACCGGGGCAGGTTGCGGGTCCTGGCGAATGAAGAAGTCGACGTTCTTGGCCTCGGCGACGTGACGGAACGTGCGCTCGACATAGCGGCGCAGTTCATCGAGCATCAGGTCGGCGGGCTCGACCGCCACGGTTCCGGACTCGATCTTCGAAAGGTCGAGGATGTCGTTGATCAGGGTGAGCAGATCGTTTCCCGACGCGTGGATGGTCTTCGAGAACTCGACTTGCCTTGCCGTCAGGTTTCCGTCTTGGTTCCGGCAGAGCTGATCGGACAGGATCAGCAGGCTGTTGAGCGGCGTGCGCAGCTCGTGGGACATGTTCGCGAGGAATTCGGACTTGTACTTCGACGTGAGCGCGAGCTGCTCGGCCTTCTCTTCGAGCGCCTTGCGCGCCTGCTCGACTTCCTGGTTCTTGCGCTCGACTTCCTGGTTCTGGTGGGCAAGCAGCCCCGCCTTTTCCTCCAGCTCCTGGTTCGTCTGCTGCAGCTCCTGCTGCCGGCTCTGCAGCTCCTGCGCGAGCGACTGCGACTGGGTGAGCAGATCCACGGTGCGGGTGTTGGCCTCGATCGTGTTGATGACGATGCCGATGCTCTCCGCGAGCTGGTCGAGAAACGCTTCGTGCGTCGGGCTGAAGCGCTCGAACGACGCGAGCTCCACCACGCCCTTGACCTGGTCTTCGAAGATCACCGGCAGCACGAGAATGTTCTGCGGCGGCGCCGCGCCCAGGCCCGAGAAGATCGTGATGTAGTCGAGCGGCACCTTGGACAGCAGGATCTTTTCCTTCTCGATGGCGCACTGGCCGACGAGTCCTTCGCCCGAGCTCGAGCTGGCTGCCGATGGCGCCCTGCCCTTTCGATCCGTAGCTCGCGAGCAGCGTGAGGTGCGGCCGCTCGCCGCGTCGAGTCGAGGACGTAGAACACGGCGTGCTGCGCCGCGACCACCGGCGCGAGCTCGGAGAGGATCAGGCGGCCGACGGTGTTCAGGTCCTTCTGGCCCTGCAGCATCCGGCTGAACTTGGCGAGGTTGGTCTTGAGCCAGTCCTGCTCGGTGTTCTTCTGCGTCGTGTCGCGCAGATTGCGGATCATCTCGTTGGTCGTGTCCTTGAGCGCGGCCACTTCGCCTCTCGCCTCGACGGTGATCGAGCGCGTCAGGTCGCCCTGCGTCACGGCGGTGGCCACCTCGGCGATCGCGCGCACCTGCGTGGTCAGGTTGGCGGCGAGCTGGTTGACGTTCTCGGTCAGTCCTTTCCACGTTCCGGCGGCGCCCGGCACCTTGGCCTGCCCGCCCAGCTTGCCCTCGACGCCCACTTCGCGCGCCACCGTCGTCACCTGATCGGCGAACGTCGCGAGCGTGTCGATCATGCTGTTGATCGTTTCGGTCAGCGCCGCGATCTCGCCTTTCGCCTCCACGGTGAGCTTCTGCTGCAGGTCGCCGTTGGCCACGGCGGTCACGACCTTGGCGATGCCGCGCACCTGGCTCGTCAGGTTGCCCGCCATGAAGTTCACGCTGTCCGTCAGGTCCTTCCACGTCCCGGCGACGCCCTTGACCCGCGCCTGGCCGCCGAGGATGCCTTCGGTGCCGACTTCGCGCGCGACGCGCGTCACCTCCGAGGCGAACGAGCTCAGCTGATCCACCATCGTATTGATCGTGTTCTTCGAGCTCCAGGATCTCGCCCTTGACGTCCACCGTGATCTTCTTCGACAGGTCGCCGCTCGCCACCGCCTTCGTGACGTCCGCGATGTTGCGCACCTGGCCGGTCAGGTTGCTGGCCATGAAGTTCACGCTGTCGGTCAGGTCCTTCCACGTGCCGGCGACGCCCTGCACGTCGGCCTGACCGCCGAGGCGTCCCTCGGTCCCCACCTCGCGCGCAACGCGCGTGACTTCCGAGGCGAACGAGCGGAGCTGATCGACCATCGTGTTGATCGTGTTCTTGAGCTCGAGGATCTCGCCCTTGACGTCCACGGTGATCTTCTTCGACAGGTCGCCGGTGGCCACCGCCGTGGTCACATCCGCGATATTGCGCACCTGCGCGGTCAGGTTGCTCGCCATCGAGTTCACGCTCTCCGTCAGGTCTTTCCACGTGCCGGCAACCCCCTGCACTTCCGCCTGGCCGCCGAGCTTGCCTTCCGTTCCCACCTCGCGCGCCACACGCGTCACTTCCGAGGCGAAGGAGCCGAGCTGGTCCACCATCGTGTTGATGGTGTTCTTGAGCTCGAGGATCTCGCCCTTGACGTCCACGGTGATCTTCTTCGACAGGTCGCCGCTCGCCACCGCCTTCGTGACGTCCGCGATGTTGCGCACCTGGCCGGTCAGGTTGCTGGCCATGAAGTTCACGCTGTCGGTCAGGTCCTTCCACGTGCCCGCCACACCGCGCACATCGGCCTGACCGCCGAGAATGCCTTCCGTTCCCACTTCGCGCGCGACGCGCGTCACTTCCGAGGCGAACGAGCGGAGCTGATCGACCATCGTGTTGATCGTGTTCTTGAGCTCGAGGATTTCGCCCTTCACGTCGACCGTGATCTTCTTCGACAGGTCGCCGGTGGCCACCGCCGTGGTGACGTCCGCGATATTGCGCACCTGCGCGGTCAGGTTGCTCGCCATCGAATTGACACTGTCCGTCAGGTCCTTCCACGTGCCCGCCACGCCCTGCACTTCCGCCTGGCCGCCGAGCTTGCCTTCCGTTCCGACCTCGCGCGCGACGCGCGTGACTTCCGCCGCGAACGAGCGGAGCTGATCGACCATCGTGTTGATCGTGTTCTTGAGCTCGAGGATCTCGCCCTTGACGTCCACCGTGATCTTCTTCGACAGGTCGCCCGTGGCCACCGCCGTGGTCACATCCGCGATGTTGCGCACCTGCGCGGTCAGGTTGCTCGCCATCGAGTTCACGCTCTCCGTCAGGTCTTTCCAGGTGCCCGCCACGCCTTGCACGTCGGCCTGCCCGCCAAGACGTCCGTCGGTACCCACCTCGCGCGCCACGCGTGTGACTTCCGAGGCGAAGGAGCCGAGCTGGTCCACCATCGTGTTGATCGTGTTCTTGAGCTCCAGGATCTCGCCCTTGACGTCCACCGTGATCTTCTTCGACAGGTCGCCGCTCGCCACCGCCGTCGTGACGTCGGCGATGTTGCGCACCTGGCCGGTCAGGTTGCTCGCCATCGAGTTGACGCTCTCGGTCAGGTCCTTCCAGGTGCCGGCGACCCCCTGCACATCCGCCTGCCCGCCGAGGCTGCCCTCCGTTCCCACTTCGCGCGCGACGCGGGTGACTTCCGAGGCGAACGAGCGCAGCTGATCGACCATCGTATTGATCGTGTTCTTGAGCTCGAGGATTTCGCCCTTCACGTCGACCGTGATCTTCTTCGACAGGTCGCCGCCGGCCACCGCCTTGGTGACGTCGGCAATGTTGCGGACCTGGCCCGTCAAGTTGCTTGCCATCGAATTGACGCTGTCCGTCAGGTCCTTCCAGGTCCCGGCAACCCCCTTGACGTCCGCCTGGCCGCCGAGGATGCCTTCGGTGCCGACTTCGCGCGCGACGCGCGTCACCTCCGAGGCGAACGAGCTCAGCTGATCCACCATCGTATTGATGGTGTTCTTGAGCTCCAGGATCTCGCCCTTGACGTCGACGGTGATCTTCTTCGACAGGTCGCCGTTGGCGACCGCCTTCGTCACGTCGGCGATGTTGCGCACCTGGCCGGTCAGGTTGCCCGCCATGAAGTTGACGCTGTCGGTCAGGTCCTTCCAGGTTCCGGACACGCCTTCGACTCTCGCCTGACCCCCGAGCTTGCCTTCGGTGCCGACCTCGCGTGCGACGCGCGTGACTTCGGAGGCGAACGAGCGCAACTGATCGACCATGGTGTTGATCGTGTTCTTGAGCTCGAGGAACTCGCCCTTGACATCGACGGCGATCTTCTTCGACAGATCGCCTGTGGCGACCGCGGTCGTGACGTCAGCGATATTGCGCATCTGCGCCGTGAGGTTTCCCGCCATGGAATTGACGCTATCGGTCAGGTCCTTCCACGTGCCCGCCACGCCCTTGACCTTCGCCTGGCCCCCGAGCTTGCCTTCGGTGCCCACTTCACGGGCGACGCGCGTCACCTCGGCAGCAAACGAGCCGAGCTGATCGACCATCTTGTTCACCGTCTTCGCCGTGCGCAGAAATTCTCCCTGCAACGGCTGGCTGTCGACTTCCAGCGCCATCGTCTGCGACAGATCGCCTTGCGCAACCGCGCCGATGACGCGTGCCGTCTCGCTCGTCGGATGAACGAGGTCGTCGATCAGCACATTGACCGAATCGATCGAGTCGCGCCAGAATCCGGTGACCTCGCCGAGCGAGCCGCGCTTTCCGAGCTTCCCTTCCTTGCCGACGATCCGGGATAGCCGCGACAACTCCTGCGCCATCCGCTCGTTTCTTTCGACCACCTCGTTGAAGACGTCCGCAACTCGCCCCGAAACTCCCATCCAGTCCTGCGGCAGCCGGACCGCCAGGTCTCCACGCTTGAGCGCATTGAGAGCGCCGAGGATGACCGACATCTCGTTTGTGGGAGAGATGGCGCGCTTGAGTTCGGGCATCGTGATTCTCCGAATCCGCTTGTGAAACCGGTGACGCGGCGCACGAAATATTCGTGTTGCGCGCCGCTATTCGTCAGGTGCGCTGACGGCGCTCAAAACATAGCCCAATTGGTGCGGAGTTTCAATGTGAAGCGCCAAAGAAGCTGAGATCTACAGCTTTGTAAGTTTTACAACAGCCTCATCGCCGAATGGCGCCTTCGATCGTATAGACTCGCAATCGTTCATACCCGGATCGTTCCAATGCGTTTTCGCATACCGCCGTTTTTTCCGCCGTACGCTGTCCTGGTCCTGGTGATCACGTACGCGATCGGTTCGTTGTGGCTCGGTCTCTCACGCTTGGACGTGATCACGGAGCTGACCGCCGCGAACGCACGGAATCGCGCAACCCTGCATGACCTTCAGGCCTTGTCGGCGGCGGTCATCGACATCGAGATGGCCGGCCGCGGCTTTGCGCTCACGGCCGATGAATCCTATCTCGAGCCGCTCGAGCGCGGACGGCGCCAGATTCCGCTTTTGTTGTCCGACCTGCGCGACCGGATGCGAGACGACACGGTCGAGCTCGGGCTGGTCGAAGAGGTCGTATCGATGATCGCCGTACGTACCACGATCACGCTTGCCGACATCGAACGAAAGCGCGCCGCGCCCGACCAGCCGTACGAAAAGACCTTCGGCGCTCGTGGCAAGGACAGCTCCGAAGCGATACGCAGGATTCTCGCGACGCTGGAAGCGCGCGAACAGGACGAGATCGGGCAAGTCCGCCAAGCCTTTGCCGACGCTATCGATGCGATCCGCCAGGAGTTGTACTTGAATGCGGGCGTGACTTTGCTGTTGGTTATCGCGCTTTTCATGGCGGTGCGACGCCTGCGGTCCTTCATCCCCGAGGCGCCGGGCACCGCGTCTGGGGGCACGGTCGAAATCGCGGCCGGGCGCGTCGCCGGTCTCGAAGGACGGCGGGGTGGGCACCCTGTTGCACGATGCCTTGCTGAGGGCTCGGCTTGCCGCGGCATCCACGCCCGCCGAATCGAATCAGGGCAAGCACTTGCGCTCGCTGACCGTGGCCATGGAGCAGGCATTGAACGCGCATTCCATCGCTTATGGGCTCGACGAGACTCCGCCGGGGGCACACGGCGTCGCCCGCGCAATGGCGATCCTGGCGGAAGCCTATTCGCACGCCAACGGCCTGACGATCAAGACGACCATCGATAAATCGGCAAGCGTGCGGGACCTCCAGAAGGCGTTCCTGATCTTCCGTTCCGCCGAATGGGCATTGGAAGTCATCACGCTGCGAAAACGCACCGGCAACGTCGCTTTGACGATCACGACCAGCAAAGGTCAAGTCCTCCTGCGGATCGAAGCCCTGACCGACGATCCGAAAGTGCCGGTCACGCTGACCCCCAAAGAGAGCGAGGAGGCGAATGCGCTCCGGCAGGGGATCGCCGCCTTGGCCGGCACGTTCATCGTCGATGAGGGCCCTACCGGCTTCTCCCTGGCGCTCACCGTTCCGGCCTGAGCCGTTGCAAAAACATCCACGCGTGCGGGAGATTCTGCAATAGTCGGCGTGTCGCGCATTGCCAAGTGTCTGTTTCTGCTCGCCTGATCGATTGGCACGCGCGCTGCTCCATGAGACAGGCGCCAGGGCCGCATCGGCCCGAGACCAACATAGGAGACCACGACATGAACTGGGACCAAGTCGAAGGCAACTGGAAACAATTCAAAGGCAAGGTGCAGCAGCAATGGGGCAAGCTCACCAACGATCACCTCGACGTGATTGCGGGCAATCGGACAGAGCTTTCCGGGAAGATCCAGGAGGCGTACGGGATAAGCAAGGAGGAAGCGGAGGAACAGATCAAGAAATTCGAGTATCGCTACGGGGACTGGATGCCCGACGACGTTGCTGCCCCTCCGGCCGGCGACCAGCGCGGATCCCAAACGCCGCGGTACAAGTCATGAACCGCGAGCAGCTGGCTCGACTGATTCAAGGCGCCGTCATCGCTCTCGCGTTGCCCACGCTGGCCTTTGGCGCGACGACGTCGGCGAGCGAGTACAGCGCAGCCAAGGATCGGGCAGCGGCGGACTACAAGGCCGCGAAGGCGCAATGCGACCGTTTATCCGGCAACCAGAAGGATGTCTGTGTGGCCGAAGCCAAGGCCGCCGAGAAAAAGGCCAAGGCGGACGCCGAAGCGTCTTACAAGAACACCGATGCTGCTCGCCGCAACGCGCGCATTGCCGCTGCCGAGGCGGACTACGACGTCGCCCATGCGAAGTGCGGCGCCAAGACCGGCAATGACAAAGACGTGTGCAACAAGGAGGCCAAGGCCACCGAAACCAAGGTGATCGCCGACGCCAAGGCGACGCAGAAAATTGCCGCGGCAAAGGCTGACGCGAAGGAAGATAAGATGGACGCCGAGTACAAGGTCGCCATCGAGAAGTGCGACGCCTTGTCGGGTGCGGCTAAGGACTCCTGCGTGAGCGCCGCGAAGGCCAAATACCGCAAATAGAACCGCTCCCCGTCGCTTGGGGACGACTTCCCCTGGTCCGTGGATCCTCCCTCTCCCCGGACCGTCTTTGGGCGGATGCTTGCATCCGCCCACTTTTTGGGCCAAGACTTCGGTGACGTCCGCTCATCTTCGCGTGGCGTCCGCTCATCTTCGCGTGACGTCCGCTCACGGGGATGAGCCATGCCACACAGAAGCGCTCTCGACGCAAGGAGGCCGGGCGCGAAGCATCGTACTTCGGCCCGGCAGGTGGTAGGACAGCGCCGCTCCGGAACGTTGCCCGGAGCGGCGCGGGTGAGAAAGGCGGGCGCGCGGTCCTCGTAACTCGAGGACCCGTGCGCTACAGATTTCTCCTGTTCACCAGACCCATGATGAGGCTACCGATGAACAGCACCAGGAAGACGAAGAACAGGACCTTCGCGATTTCCGCGGCGCCGAACGCGATGCCGCCAAAGCCGAGAACCGCGGCAATAATGGCGATGATAAAGAAAACAACGGCGTAATAGAGCATGCTGGCCTCCGTTGTGAAAGGCGGCGACATGCCGCATTCACAAATACACGAGCATCGCGCGTGCCAGCGGGCATCCCGACGTAAGGTCCTGACACAAGAGAGGTTTTTGGCCGACGAAACGACCGATCGGCGGGGGCATTGCAGGAATTGCAGACGGCGAACGAAAAATATGCAGGAGCGGCGCGGCGGCCGTCGACTTAGTCCGGTTGCCTTCCAGCCGGCGCGGGGTTGTTACCCGGAGGCGCGATCAGTGGCGGTTGCGCCGAATCGACTGCAGCAGCATCTTCACCGCGCCGAATTGCGTGGACTTGTCGAAGAAATAATCGGCGCCACGTTCCCGGCACGCGGCTTCGAACTCGGGAAAGGCATAGTTGGTCAGGACGACGATCGTGGGCGGAGCCGTGGCATGCAGCGCCCGCACGGATTCGATCACCCCGATGCCGGTGCCTTCCTTGAGATTGAGGTCGACGATGGCAACGTCGACCGGCTGCGCCCGCAATTGGCGCACGGCATCGGCCTCGGTCGAAGCGAATCCGATCATCTCGACCTTGCCGGGTTCGGAGAGAAAATCACCGAGGCGGTCCCGGATCGACGCCGAGTCCTCGACTAGAAAGACGCGCAGGCACGGCGCGTGGGCTTCCGGGCCCTCGGCAATTTCCGATGGAGGCGGGGGGGGTCGCCCCTCCCCCGACTTCGGAGTCGACGCGCTGATGCTACTGTATGAGACCATTCTTGATCGCGTAATAGGTGAGATCGGCGTTCGACTTCGCGTTCATCTTCTCGAGGATCCGCGCGCGATACGTGCTCACTGTCTTGTTGCTGAGAAAAAGCTCCGCGGCGATATCGCCGACCGCCCGGCCCGCAGCCAGCTTGCAAAACACCTGGAACTCGCGTTCGCTCAACTGTTCGTGCGCGGGCCGGTTGTCGCCGCCGACGTCGTCGGCCAGGATCTGCGCGACGGCGGGGCTGATGTACTTGCGTCCATTGAGAAGCGTGCGTATCGCACTGACGACGTCCTGCGGAACCGCGTCCTTGGTGATGTAGCCGGTCGCCCCGGCTCGCAACAAATTCACGGCGAACTGCTCCTCCGGGTGCATCGACAGAATCAGGATCGGAAGATCCGGCTTATGCGGACGAATCTGCCGGAGGAGGTCGATGCCCGATCCGTCGGGGAGGGAGATGTCCAGCAGGAGCACATCCCAGGGCTCATTGCGGACTCGAGTCAGCGTTTCCTTGGCCGTTCCCGCCTCGCCGGCCACCGAGATGTCGGACTCCTCCGCGAGCAAAGCCTTCACGCCTTCCCGGAAGAGGGCGTGGTCGTCGGCCAAGAACACCCGATGCGGGGATCCGATCATTGATTCGCAATCATAAGTGTTCCTTCAATGGATGAACGTCCAGACGGTGAACACCAGAATGCGCCAAAGCACTCGGGCTGTCCACCGTTCCCAGGCGCGAACGGAATCCGTTGTAGCTATGCGGCCAGTTCACTGAGATCTCCCGCCGACTACCGGCCCATGGCCGCAGGCGTGGCCATTCCGTACCCTACGAGCTTGTTGTATACGGTCTTGAGACTTACGCCAAGCACGTCGGCCGTGCGCCGCTTGTTGCCTCCGCAATGACGCAGCGTGGCGAGAAGGAGCTCGCGTTCGGCATCCGCCATCGACATGCCGATCGGTAGCTGCACGCAGTCACCTTCGCGCGCATCGGTGTCCGAAATATCGAAGGTGGGCTGCACGTCCAGTTTGACGATCGCGTCGGACAGGACGTAGCTTCGTTCCACGCAATTCTTGAGCTCGCGGACATTCCCCGGCCAGGAATGCGCCCTCGCCTCGGCCAATGATGCCCTGTCGAAGCGCTTGCTGGTCCCGTTTTCGTCGTTGAGCTGCGCCAGGAACGCCTCGGCCAGCAGCTCGACATCGCCGGCGCGCTGCCGGAGGGGAGGCAACTGGACCACGAAGACCGCCAGCCGGTAGAACAGATCCTCGCGCAGGCGGCGATCGCGGACGATGACGTCGGGGGTGCGATTCGTCGCCGTCACCACGCGTACGTCGACGGGGAGTTCGGCGGTGCCGCCGATGCGCGTCATGCGCCCGCTCTCGAGCACGCGCAACAGCTTCGCCTGCAAGTCGAGCGGCATTTCCGTGATCTCGTCGAGGAAAAGCGTTCCTCCGGCAGCCCGCTCGAAGTAGCCCTGGTGCTGGCGCACCGCGCCGGTGAAGGCGCCACGCTCGTAGCCAAAAAGCTCGGCCTCGACCAGATTCGCCGGAATGGCACCGCAGTTCACGCTTACGAACGGTCCGCTGCTCCTGGCGCTGCGCATGTGCAGCAGCTGGGCGGCCACTTCCTTTCCCGTCCCGGACTCGCCTACGAGCATGACCGCCGCAAGCGACGGCGCAATTTTGCGCAAAAGCTCGTTGACCTCCAGCATTTCGGGCGACTCCCCGATCAAGCGGATCGCGCCATGTCGCCCAGAGCGGGTGGTACGCGTACGACCGCAGCCGACGGTCGACCCGAATGTCGCGATGGCGATGGAGCCCGCGCCTGCACCAAAGCCTGTCATCGGAACCTCGGCAAAGGTAACATCAGCGCTGTCGACTTCATGAGTCATGGCGAAACCCCCTTATTCTTCGTTGAAACGCCAGTGGTGCCCATAGTGGGGGATCCTCGTGTTGGCGAGTGTAAGGCGGCAAATTGAATTCTTGTAGGGGACCTCCCGTGGTGTTGTCAGATTTGCCCTACAAGACAAGCCCGACCGGGCCGGGGGCGCTCGGCCGGGCGGACCCGCAATGACCGTCGATCGTTTCGGCACCTTCGGCATTGCCGTGCTCGCTTTGGCGGCGCTGTTGAACATCGCCACGCTCTATACGGCGCAACGCGGATTCGAGGCGGTGCGTGACGCAGCAAACTGGGTCCGGCATACGCAAGACGCGGAGAACCTCGTCGAGCACGTCTACCGCAAGATCGTGGACGCGGAGACCGGTCAGCGGGGATACCTTCTTACCCAGGATGCCGTCTATCTTCCACCCTATGTCGATGCGCGGACTGAAATACCGAAGGATCTGGCCGCGCTCGGCGTATTGACGCAGGACAATCCAGTCCAGGTCGCGCAAATGGCGACGGTCAGGAAGCTGCTGGACACTCGCCTTGCCGAGATGGAGGCGTCGCTCACGCTCAAGCGCGATCGCGGCGACGAAGCCCTGCGCGATTATCTGAAGTCGCACCAAGGCATAATGACGATGAGTGCTCTGCGCCTCGCTTTGGACGGCATGGCCGCCGAGGAACGATCGCAATACGAGCGCCGGATCCGGACCTTCGCCTACAACCAGAACCTGGTGCGCGTGGGATTCCTGCTCGTCGTCGGGCTCAACTTGTTCCTGATTACGCTTGGCGGAATATTCCTGAACCAGGAGGCGCGGCGGCGGCGGCGCGAAGCCGTCGAGGCCAGCGAGCGCAATGTACAGCTTGCGCGCGCCGTGCAGGACCGCACCGCGGAGCTGACCGGACTGTCGCACTACCTGCAGCGGGTGCAAGAGGAGGAGAAAGCAAAGGTCGCGCGCGAGATCCACGACGAAATGGGGGGAACCCTTGCCGCGGCCAAGATCGATTTGCAGCTCGTCTCGGACAAGCTCGCCGGTGGCGACCAGCAGCGCGCCCGGCTCACCCGAATCATGGCGGCGATCGACGACACCATACAAGTCAAGCGCCGTATCATCGAGGATCTCCGGCCGACGCTCCTCGACCACCTGGGCCTCGGCCCCGCCCTCAAATGGCAATGCAGCCAGTTCACGCAGCGATCGGGCGTGCCCTGCCGTGTGGAGCTGCAGGAAGAGGGGCTTTCGCTATCTCCGGCGTACAGCATCGCGCTTTATCGCATCGTGCAGGAAGCACTGACCAACATCACCAAATATGCGAAGGCGAAAAACGTCGCGGTCTCGTTGAAGCAACACGGAGCTCAATGGCTGCTCCGCATCGCCGATGACGGCATCGGCATCGATCTCGCGAAGCGGCACAACCCCACCGCGCACGGTCTCGTGTCCATGCGCGAGAGAACGAATGCTCTTGGCGGCGAGTTCTCGATACAGGGGAAGGCGGGACGCGGCACGATCGTAGAAATTCGCGTGCCGGTCGAGAAGAAACTGCCGTGACCGACGCAATCGTCGGCCACGGCGTGCCGTAGCTAGCTAGCCAGCGCGGTGGCGCTCGCCGCCGCGCCTCGCGGAATCGTACGATCGACTTCCGATTTCGCCGCTGCATAGCACTCGCAGACTTCCGCCGCCAGACCCTGGCGGTCCAGTATCGTGATCCGGCCGCGGTGGTAGCGGATCAACCCGGCGCTTTGCAGCTTTCCGGCCACCGCAGTGATGCTCTCGCGGCGCGCCCCGAGCAAACACGCGATCGCATCCTGGGTCAGCGCGATGTCGTTCGACCGCAGCAGATCCATGCTCACCAGCAGGAGGCGGCGGAACTGCTGGTCGAGCCTGTGGTGGCCGTGACACACGGCCGAATGCGTCAACTGCGCGATGAGTGCCTGCGCGTAGCGCATCAACACCTGCCGGAACGCCGGATTGCTGTCGAATTCCGCTTTCAATACGCTCGCCCGCATCCGGTATCCGTAACCTGCGTTTCGCACCACCGCGCGGTTCGTCGTGGCCCCTCCGCCCATGAACGCCGCGATGCCGACCATGCCGTCGTTACCGGTAACCGCGACTTCCACCGTCGTTCCATTCTCGAGCTCATGGCACAAGGAGACGATGCCATTGGCGGGAAAGTACACGAAGTCCGAATTGCAGGAGGCTTCGCATAGCACCTTGCCGCGCGGCAGAGCAACAAGTTCGAACTGTGGATGCAGGCGGGCATAGTCCTCGGCGCCGAGCGCCGCCAGCAACTGGTTTTGCCTGGGCGCGAACGGCGAGGTGCGCGCGCGCTGCCCGTCCGCGACTGTGCGCGCGCTCGGAATCCTTTCCTCGCGCGCTTCCCGGCCGTGGCGAATGTAATCGCCGAGCGTCGTGACCTGGGCACGGCGAATGGCGTCGGCGAGCCCCGACGCAGTGCGCGGCATGACGGCGGAACGATGATCCGAAACCGCCCGTACACGGTCTAGCTGTTGCATGATGTGCCCTTTCCGAAAGACAACTGGTGTGGTTGCGATCGCATTAGAGCAACACCCGTGCCTCGCCGCCGTCTGTGCTCCAAAACACATACGGTGTGTTATCGGAAGGTTATGTTCAGGCGGAACATTTCGCCAAATCGGCGGCTGCGATCGCTGTTCGGGGCCTTGTAGGATTTCGCGAAGCGCCGCGGAAACCATTACCTGCCTCCCAGGAAGTTCTTGCGCTTTACCCGGAGCCCGAGGCGATTGCCGAGGCGGACCCGGATAGCAATTCGAAACCACTCGTGAGCGAAATCAATCACGTGCGTGCCGGAGTATGCCGCTGGCATGCCGATTGCATCGATACCATGAGGCAACTCGATGAGACTCAAGATGCGAGAAGGCTCGGTGGTCGAGCAGGGCCCGAAGGCCGCCGCGGGTGGTGGACTCCACCTGCTGGGAGAGTGGCTTGAATGCGCCGCTCCCCGCGCCCTGCTGGAAGATGCCGCGCGATTGCGACGCCTGTGCCTCGTGTCGGCGAGTGACGCCGGGCTGAGGGTCCTGGGCCACCTCTTTCAACAGGGTTCGCCCGCCGGCGTGGCCGGCGCGATCCTGCTGGTGGATTCCCATCTCACCATTCGCACTCGGCCGGACGACCGGTCGGTGACGCTCGACGTGTTCGTGGGCGGGCAGGCGCGGAACCATCGCTTCAAGGCGCGCGCGCTCTATGGCCTCATCAAGGAGCGATTCATGCCTGAACAGGAAAACGTCGAGCAGATCGGCTAGTGGACAGACCTGCTAGCGAACAGACCCTAAAGCAATCCGTCGAGCGGCAGCAAACGACAGCGCTACGATCCAGCTGCGCTTTCAGCGGTTTGACGCCCGGCTCGATATCGAAAGCAGCATCGCGGCGCGCCATAGCGCCACCGGGAAGCGGGACCGAAGAGTCGTCCCCACCTCAGTCACCCATCAGCAGCGCCACCGGTTTGAGGCGCTCGATTTCGCCGAACACCATCTTGATCGTCGCCATGATCGGGAAAGCCAGCAGCAGGCCCCATAAGCCCCAGACCATGCCGAAGAAAAGGAGCGCCACGAACACGACGACCGCGTTCATTCGCGCGGCGCGGCCCATCAATACAGTCTGCAGCCCGACACCGATCAACAGCGAAGCCCCCAGCGGCACGGCGGCGGCGGCGAGCGCATGACCCGCGCTTTCGAACTGAAGGAACGCGATCAATCCCACCGCCGCCGTCACCGCCGCCGCGCCCAGGTACGGAATGGTGTGCAGGACGGCCATGGCCATGCCCCAGAACACGGGGTGTCGAACCTCGAGGAAGTACAACCCCGTCGCGGTCACAAGTCCGACGGCAATGTTCATGGCCAACACCAGCGCGAAATAGCGTTGGCTCAATGCGTGGACCTGGCGCAGGATCTGCAACGCTTTCTTCCGCGCCGCGAGCGACGGCCCCATGACTTGCATGAGCCGGCGGCGGAAGAGATCGCCCGCGGCAAGCAGAAAGAAGGTGAGGAACAGAACCGACACGAGCTGGCCGATGAGAATCGCCATTCCCATGGTGCCCGCGGCGACGATAGTCTTGGATTCGGGCGCGGGCGCCGGCGCAGGCGTCGGATGCGGCGCCGGAGTCCTGGAAGGCGTGACGACAGCCGTGGATGCGCCCGCCAGCTTCTGCAACTCGTCGGCAGTCTTTTGCACCTGCTTCAAGGCCCCGGCCTTGCCATCGCGTTCCCACGAGGTGACGGCAAAGCGCAGCTTCTGCACCGCCTGGGGCAACTCCTCGAGGACTTCGGCCGTCCCGCTCAATGCCCCCTGCACGCCCACTGCGACAAGGGCCGTGACCAGCAGCATGGTCGCGGCGGCGCCAATGGCCCGCGGCACCCGGCAACGCTCGATCCAGTCGACGACCGGCGATAGCGCATAGCTCATGAACAGGCTGACGAACAGCGGAATGAAAAACTCCGCCCCGGCGTAAAGCACGAAGGGCAGGACAATGAGCGCACCCGCGATCATCGCGACCGTGCGCGTCTCGATCGGCGCGCCCAGCCGCTCGTCCTCGTCCTCGATCGCTTCCCACGCGGCCTGCGGCCTGTAGTTATCGTTCATCGCCCCTCCCGGCGTCGACGCGCAATGACACAGGCCGCCGGCCGCCGACTGGAATTGTCGCGGCAGGCGGCCGCAGCCCGCGAAGCACCCCGGTCATCGGGTTTCGTCGATCCCGTACCTTGACGTGAGCAAACGACGTGCCATGGCAATTTTTCCGTCCGCAGGCGCGCGTAGCCCCGGAGAATGGTGGAAGCCGGAACGCAGCCGCGTCACCCACACCGGTAATCGTTGCCCGCCGCGGAAGGATTTACACGCATGAGCGCGCCGGGCCGCCCCAAGCGCGAATCGCTCCCTCTCGGAGGGAAGGCGCGAAGCGGCAAGGGTGTACAAGTCCGCAGCGGCGAACCGTCCGAAGCGTAACCGCGTCGCTTAACGACGACGTTTGGTTTTTTGGTGAGCGTAACGGCTCATCAACGGTGTCACCGAGATGCCATGGAGGACGACAGACGCCGCAACCGTCGTAAGCGTGATCGCGATCAGCTCTTTCGCCAGTGTCTCGGACAGTCCGCGATTGATCGCGTACATCAAGTAATAGATCGAGCCGACCCCTCGGATGCCGAACCAGGAAATCAGGATGCGCTCGCCGCGCGGCACGGAGCTCGCCCCCAAGAGGCCGAACCACACTGAAACGGGGCGCGCGACGAGAAACAGGAGGAGCAGGAACCAAACCCCTCCGGCCGGCACGTAGGTGTAGGACAACATCGCTCCCGTCACCATCACCACCACCAGTTCCGCGATGCGCTCGAGTTGCCCATTGAAGCCCTTGACGGCTTCCATCATGTAAGTCCCGGCGAGATGGGCGTGGGTGGCGAGCTGTTTTTCGCTTTCCGAGTCCAGCACGAGCTTGACCTTCGCTGCGCTCGCGGGCTTGTCCTGCCTCGACGGCTCCTTGACCCGCTGCAGCGCAAGCCCCGCGGCAAAGACCGCCAGGAAACCCGAGGCGAAACTGAGTTGCGCGACGCCATAGGCGATCGCGATCAGTCCAAGCGCCAGGAACTCGTCGAGGCCCACCGCCTCCTGGTGCCGGGTGCGCAGATAGAGCACGAGCTTCCCGATCAGCGCCCCCAAAGCGCCGCCGATCGCCAATCCCCCGAGAATGGCCCACAGCACATCGATCGCGAGCCAGTGCCAGGCGCCGCTGCCGAAGTCGTAAAGACCGAGCATGCCCAAGCCGAGCATCACGACGGGAAACGCGGCGCCATCGTTGAGACCGCCCTCGGCGGTCAGGCCGAAGCGCAGGCGATCGCGATCCGACGAATTTTCCACTTGCACGTCGGAGGCGAGCACGGGATCGGTCGGCGCCAGAATCGCGCCCAACAGGACCGCCGCACCCACGGACAATCCGAACAGCGATGCGCCAACCGCTGCGATGAGAGCCACGGTCAACGCCATCGAGGGGAATGCGAGGCGAAGGGGGAGATACCAGCGTTTGTCGCGCAGCGGAATGCCGAGCTTGAGTCCGACGGCGAACAGCGAGATCAACAGCGCGACTTCCGCCATTCTTTCGAGATCGGCGGAGTAGGCAAGCGGATCCGGCGCCATCAGCGCGAATCCCGACGGACCGAGGGCATAGCCCAAGGCCAGATACAGAATGCCGGGGCTCAACGGCAGCCGCTCGACGAGCGTGCCCAGGAGGGCCATGCCGACCAGGATGGCGCCGACGATGAGCGCCACGACAGCGAAGGACGTACCGGTCACTTACGAACCATGGTCGAAATTCGAACGTTAAAGGCCGGGCACCTTTCCGGTCGGTACGGCGACGCACACTGCGCCTACGCGCGGACGGCGCGCGGACTGCAGCCGTGCGCATGCGTGCGACGGCGCACGGACTGCAGCCGGGCTTGGCGCTACGCTCAGCCTCGATCGCGCAACGAACCCGAGCGAATTAGACCATGCGGTTGTCTTCCTGCCTCTTCCTGATTTTCGCGCTCTTCGCCGCGGGCTACGGCGGTGACGGTTTCGCCGGCAAGCGCACGGTTTGCACGATCACCGTCAATTCCTCCGACGAAAAGGAAATGTTCCGGCAGCGTCTGCCGACGGACCAGTACGAGTTAGTCGAGCTGGTGGAACGCGGTCGTCCCGACTGGCTCGCATCGGCCTGCCGGCAGGGCGTGCGCTGCGACCTCCTCGTCATCTCCGGCCATTTCGACGGCAGCACCGAGTTCTATTCGGATCAGGTCGCCGCGAGCGAGTTCCTTCCGGTCGCGGAGATGGAGCGCGCGTCCTGCAGCGATTCGTGTCCCGGGTTGTTCTCGCAATTGAAGGAAGTCTATCTGTTCGGATGCAACACGTTGAGCGCCGACGCGATCAAGTTCGCATCGTCCGAGGTCGGGCGAAGTCTGGTGCGTGCCGGGTACAAGCCGGAGGACGCGCGGCGCCTCGCGCGCACGCTGGATCAGCTGCACGGCGAAAGCAGCCGCGATCGCATGCGCCGCATCTTCACGAACGTGCCGGTCATCTACGGTTTTTCGTCGGTCGCGCCGCTGGGCCCGACGGCGGCGCACCTTCTCGGCCGCTACCTCCATCCGCCGTCGATTGCCGAAGTCGGCAACGGCCGCGCAAGTCCCAGGCTGCTCGGCCACTTTGCCTCCGAGTCCATGATCGCCACCAGCGGCCTGACCGACTCGGATCCGCGTGCCGTGCATCGGCGCGAGGTCTGCAAATTCATCGACGACCGGTTGTCGCCGGCGGACAAGCTCACGTTCATCCACGGCCTTCTCCGCCGCGACATGGTGGAAGTGCGCATGTTCCTGGAACGCATCGAAGGCCTGTTCGCGTCGTTGAGCGAAGCCGACCGCACAACGCCCGCCTTCGCGCAGGCGCTGGACGCAATTGCGCGTGACGATGTCGCGCGCGAGCGTTACCTTCGCTTCGCCGAACGCGCCGACCTTCCCCGGATTCGCGCCCGCATGATCCGGCTCGCGGGCACGCTGGGCTGGTTGTCGCCGCAGGACCAGCGTGCCGAGCTCCTCCGCATGGTGGACGACCTTCTCCGGCGGGATGCCGTCGGCGCGGCCGACGTCGACATGGTCTGCTCGCTCAACAAGGATCACGAGCTCGATGGCGAGCGCCACCGCTTGACGCTTTCGCCGGCAAACGCCGGCAGTGTGCCCAACGCCGCGGTTCTGGCATGCCTTGGAAGCGCGGAAGGTCGCGCCAGGGTTCTGCAGGCATTGACGGACGGCGACGACGGCGAAGTTCAAATCGCCGAGGTGTATCTGGGACACCGACCGATCACCGACGTCGGCGAGCTTCGCGTCGTCGCGAACGGGATCACCCGGATGACGGGTTCGCCCGCGCAAGTCCGTGCGCTCGACACTCTGGCCCGCCATCGCCTGAGCGATGCCCAGAGCCTGGACGAGCTGACGCGCCTCTTCCCCGTTTCCCAGTCGGTCGAGGTGCAGCGGGCCATCGCCGCGGTATTCATCCGCGCCGACCTGCAGCAGCTGCGCAAACCCGAAATGGTCCGTGTGCTGAGCCAGAACCGGTTGAAGTCGCCCGCCGGCGACGACATCATCGACATCCTCATCCGCCGCCTGCAGACGCCCTAGCAGCCCGCCCCCCGGGATCAATTGCGCGCGTCCGACATCGGCCGCACAAGCTGTGGTAGGCTTTTGGCCCCTTGAACAATGAGCCCCACATCTTGCGCTCCTTGATCGTGCCCGCCCGGGTTCTGCTCATGGTCCTCCTGCTGAGCGCAGGCGGCAGCATGGCGGCGCACGCAGGCAAGCGCACCGTTTGCACCATCACCGTCAATTCGGCCGACGAAAGGGAAGTTTTTCGCCAGCGATTGCCGGAAGACGAGTACCAATTTGTCGAGCTGGTGGAGCGCGGTCGCCGGGATTGGCTCGCTTCGGCTTGCCGGCAGGGCGTTCGCTGCGATTTGCTGGTCATCTCCGGCCATTTCGACAGCGGGACCGAGTTCTACTCCGACCGGTTGGCCATGCGTGAATCGCTTGCGGTCGCCGAAATGGAGCGCGCGTCCTGCAGCGAGTCCTGTCCCGGATTGTTCTCGCAACTGAAGGAGGTCTATCTCTTCGGTTGCAACACATTGAACGCACAGGCGATCACCAGCACGACCCCCGAAGCCGAGCGGAGCCTCGTCCGATCCGGACGCTCGCCGCGCCGATGCGCAGCGGCTGGCGCGCGAGCTCGATCAGCGCCATGGCGAGAGCAGTCGGGATCACATGCGCCGCATTTTCATGAACGTGCCGGTCATCTACGGCTTTTCCGCGCTCGCGCCGCTCGGGCCTACCGCCGCGACGCTGCTGAACCGCTATTTCGATTCGCCTTCCACGACCGAATTGGGCAGCGGCCGCGTGAACCAGAAGCTCCTCGGCCATTTCGCCCCAAGCTCGATGGTTGTCGCCGGCGGTCTCGTCGATTCCGATCCGGAGACCGCTTTCCGGCAGGAGACCTGCCAATTCGTAGACGATCGGCTATCGCCGGCGGCGAAACTCGCCTTCCTCCGTGATCTCCTGCACCGCGACATGGCGGAAGTGCGCATGTTCCTCGAGCGCATCGAAGGGCTGTTTGCCGGTTTGAGCGAAGGCGAGCGGCAGTCCCCTGAGTTCGCGCTGGCGCTCGGCGACATCACTCGCGACCATGCGGCCCGCGAACGCTACCTGCAATTTGCCGAGGACGCCGACCTGCCCCGTGTCCGCGCGCGCATGATCCAGCTGGCCGTCACGCTGGGCTGGCTGTCACCAGCCGATCAGCCCGCCGAGCTCGTGCGCATGGTCGGAGACTTGATCGAGCGCGGGTCGATCGGGCCTTCCGACGTCGAATTGGTCTGCTCGCTGAATGACCACGGTTCGCTGGAAGCGGCGCGTCATCGCTTGCGGCCATCGTCGCACCAGGCCGACAAGGTGAAGCAATGCGGCGGCCATGGCTTGCCTGGGGGATGCCGCGGGGCGTGCTCGCGTCCTGCGGGCGCTGACGAGCCACGACGACATGGAAGTGCAGCTCGCGCAGGTTTATCTCAGCCATCACCCGATCACGGACGTCAACGAACTGCGCGTTGTCGCCAGCGGAATCACGCGCATGCCCCGATCGGGTGCCCAGGTTCGCGCGCTGGACACGCTCGCCCGGCATCGACTGAGCGACCGGCAAAGCCTGAACGAGCTGGCGCGGCTGTTTCCGACCGCCGGCTCCGTGGACGTGCAGCGGGCCATCGCCGCGGTCCTCATCCGCGCCGACCATCAGGCGATCGCCAAACCCGAAGTCGCGCGCGTGCTGAGCCAGAATCGCCTGAAATCACCGGACGGCGCCGACATCATCGACATTCTCATTCGCCGCTTGCAGGCGCCCTGATCTCCATTGCGGCAGGCTGCCGCGCCGCCGGGCCTGCCCCTCGTCCTACCAATCCGGACGGTGGCCGGAGCTTCGCGCTCCGGCGCAGTATCTCGGCCCGGATTTCGCCGTACTGTTTCTGCGTCTCCGCTTCGATCACTGCCGGACCGATGTACGGAGGCACCCACATGTTCGGTATGTAGCGGCCGTTGTTGACGATGTGGACACCGGTCTCGCTCGAGACGATTCGAGTCGTGAAATCGGAAGTCTTGAAGTCGCCGCTGATGAGGCGCGAGCGGATCTCGCTCTGCGGCACGAGCTCGATTTCCCGGAGGATGTCGAACGACACCGTCAGGGGGCCGCGGGTCGCCTTCCCCTTCTGGCGCACGCGCAATACGTTGCCGGCAGTATCCTCCACGTCGCTGAAGGCGATATTCGAGATGAACTGCGCCATGTGCCCGTAGTCGGTCAGAACTTCCCACACCACCGACGCGGGCGCGTCCACCGGGCAGATGACGTCCACCGCGATGTGCGGCCCCTCCTTGCGGACCTGGACCACGATGTCCTGATTCGGGTTGAGTGACCAGACAGCAAAGGGCAGCAGCGACAGCAACACGGCCACCAGGATTCTCGAGCCGCGCCACCAACTTTCGCTCAAGCGCTGCGAAGTGTTGTGCAACGGCGCGACGCCAAACAAGGCGAGCGTCGCACGATGACCATGCGCGCGTGGGTTCCTGCCCGGAGCGAGATACCCGCCCGTCGTCATTTCAAATGAAGACCGCCGCCGAACAACCCGAGCAGCCCGATGAGGATCAAATAGATGGCGACGATGTAGTTCAGCAAGCGCGGCACGACCAGGATCAGGATGCCGGCGATAAGGGAAACGAGCGGAGCGAGCGACAAGGTCAGATTCATCGAGGTTTCCCGTCAAATGTTCGTCCCCGCGAGCGGTCGCGACGCGATCGCCAAGGCCGACGAAAGGGGCCCACTCAACTAGGCTGCGAGACTTTGTTCAGCACACCACCGGCTTGCTCCCGGCGAAGGTGGAGGGCGATATCGCCCAGCGAAATGATGCCGACGGGCAAATTATCCCCGTCCATCACCAGCAGGCGGCGCACCTGTTTCTCCTCCATGAGGCCGCACGCCGTCTTCACGTCGCTTCCGACGGCGCAGGTGACCACTTCCTTGGTCATCACCTCCTGCACTCCGGTCCGTTCGGGATCCATTCCCTTGGCGACGGCACGGATCGTGATATCGCGGTCGGAGACGATGCCTACGATCTCGCGGCCATTCGACACCGGCAGCAATCCGATATCGAGTTCGAGCATCTTTCTTGCCGCGTCTGCGAGCGAGGTGTCCGGCGCGACAGTCGCGACCGGGCTCGTCATGATTTCCTTGAGGTGCATCGTTGCTTCCTTTGTGGGCGCCGGGATTCGCCGGCAGTGGATCGGAGAACGCGGGCCCAACGCGGGCGCAGGGTTCTCCGATGAGTCGGTAGACTCGTGTACGAACCACGCTCGCCGTCATGCGAGCGTTACAGCTTGCGTTGCACGTCCCTCGCACTGTCCTGGACCTTCTCGCCGCCGCGCTCGATATCCTTGCCGGCGCCCGCCACGGTATTGCAACCCGAAATGGCGCTCAGAGGGCCGATGAGCGCGAGGGCCATCAGTACGGTCAGAAGTTTCCTTGCCATGATCTGCCTCCTTGTAAAGGTCGTTGCGTCAGCGGAAATTCCGCTACCGTAACGATCCGTCTTCACGCGCACCGCGTCTGTACGTTGGCGAACGTGCGGAGCGAACATTTCAGCGTTCGCGGCGAAGAAAAACGAGGCCCACTGCGCCTCGTTTTTCGAGAGCCCGGTTCGGGCCGAGTATTACTTGTCCTCCCAGTATTACTTGTCCTTGTGGACCTTGAGGTCGGGCTTGACCATCTTGACGCCTTCGTATTCTTGGCAAAGAAATCCGCCCTCACGGCGCGGGTCTAAAGGCGCCCCAGCAAGAAGAGGACGATCACGACCACCAGCACGACACCTACAATTCCACTTGGGCCGTAACCCCAGCTGCGGGCATGCGGCCACGTGGGAAGGACGCCGACGAGCATCAGGACGAGAACGATCAGCAGGATGGTGCCGAGGCTCATGACTTGCTCCTTTGTCTTATGGTGAGCGCTTCATGGGGTGTTGGCATCGATGCCGATGCTGATACGAAGCACGCCGCCGTCTGGCGGGTGGGAGGGAGAATAGCCACGGCACCGCGCAGCGTCGGTGCGCTGGCGTACAAGACATGTTCTTTGGTGTCCAAGACCTTGCAAGCCGGTACCGTCGTCGGACGCAACTCTCTTATCAGGGCCTGTTACCTATGCGAACAGCCTAGTGAAACGTGGAGTCGTCTGCCGGTCCCTCGTGCTTCGTATCTGCCGGAAACGGCCTGCGCGGCCGCATGCTCGCGGTGGCGGCCGGACGCACCGATTTTCCGGCCGCGGCGCCGACGTTTGGCGTCACCCCCAGCCGAACGAGAAAGCCGTGGATCAATCGCGGGTGTGCCCCCGAAAGCGCCTTGTCCACGAGCGGTCGACCGCCGCGAGGGGGCTCCTTCTTCGTCTTCTTTTGACGCGCCGCGGGGAATTGTTTCCTGGCCATAGCGAATACTCCTTGCGGACGCACCGGCAACCCGGTAACTACCAGGACCGACCCGGCCGGGCGAGCCAGGGAGGGGGTGCCCGGCCGGGACCGATGGAGGATGCGGGCGATCAGCGGCGCGCCGCATCGCCCAGGAGCGTTACGCCCCTCATGCATCTTCGGTGCCGAAACGGGCGATCGTCGGTGCGGTACTACACACAACCGGCGGCGCCTTCGCCTCTGCACGAACTCGCATTCGCTACAATCGCCACAGCCTCAGGCGACTCGTTCATTTCCGACGTGAGGACGCGCATGGGCAAGACGCGGGATACGCGGTGGATCGTGCGCTTCGGGGCGATGCAGCGTCTCGGCACGGCGCTTGGCGTCGCGGCGTTGGTATTCCTCGCGCAACCGGACTCCGTCTCGTGGCATACGCGCATCGTGGGGAGTTGGGACCTCGGCGCGTTCGTCTATCTCGGCCTCGCCTGGATGCTGATGGCAAAATCCGACGCCCGCGCCACCCGCGACCATGCGATGAGCCAGGATCAGAGCGGATACATCATCTTCCTGTTCGTGGTGGTCGCCTCGTGCGCTTGCATCGTCGCCATCGGTTTCGGCGTCGGCGCGATCCGCGATCTGCCGTTCTGGAGCCGCGCGTGGCACTTGGCGATTACCATTGCGGCCCTCGTTTCGTCGTGGCTCCTGATCCAAACAGTGTTCGCGTTCCACTATGCGCACCGCTACTATGCCGGCCCGCATGGTGAACCCTCGGCCGAGCGCTTGCTGTTTCCCGGCGGTCGCGACCCCGACTATGCGGATTTCGCCTATTACTCGTTCGTGGTCGGAATGACGTCGCAGGTGTCCGACGTCGCGATCGCATCGCGTTCGATCCGGCGCCTGACGATGATGCACGGCATCCTGGCGTTCATGTTCAATATCGCGGTGCTGGCGCTCAGCGTCAATATCTTCGCCAGCGTGATCTAGCCCCGTTCACACTATGTCCGCAAGTCCGAAGGCGCGCTGGCAGGGCCGACGCAGAACCCGGCGAAGGGTCACGCCCGACGGTCACTCGTTTGGCCAGCGCAATTCGACCGTGCTGAGTGTGGCTGCACCGACGGCGACAGTGCGACGCTCTACGTTGGTGCGATAGCTCGCGTTCACCTGATAGGTTCCGGCGGGCAACCGGGCGAGGAACCACGGCCCCTCTGCCAGAGTGTCGAGCAGCACCTGGTTCGCGGCGTCGACAATGGTGACATTGACCTCGGCCAGGTAGGCGCCGGACTTCAGGGCAAACACCATCTTGAGGTTGAAGTCCTTTTCCATCGACCGGAGCTGATCGATTTCTTCCGTACCGGCACCGCCAGAAACGTAAGTCACTCCGGACATCGCCGTGACGGGTTGGCCGCTCTTTGCGCTCGCGACGGGGGCAAGGCACGCCATGCCCAGCAGAGCCGCGGCGACGAATTGGACCGCCCGGTACAGCGGCGCTGCGGGCAGTCGCGGCAAAACCTTTCGGTTGGAGATCATCGGTATCCCTTTCGCATGCAGTCGCGACTGGGCTCGCGATGCGCTACCTAGCTACGCTTGCCACCCAGGACGAGGAGCACAGCACCCAGCGCAATTCCACCCACCCCGACCCAGATCGGCACGTTCACGGTCTCCTTGTCGACTACGGACAGCACGAGTGGTCCGATCTTCGCCTCATGCGTCTCCTTGGTGTACGTGAAGCCACCGTAAGCCAGACCCAACACACCGCAGACGATCAGTGCGATTCCCACCATCTTGATCGCGTTCACGTTTTCCCCTTCGAAGGTATAATTTTCATGCAGGGCATCAGGCTCGGCCCCGATCGGGCCGAAGCACTCACGACGCCCTACAGCGTGCGTCGGCCGCTGATGAGGTTGACCAGAACCATGACGATGGCCACGACCAGAAGAATGTGGATGAACCCACCCATCGTATAGGCCGACACCAGCCCGAGGAGCCACAGGACCAAAAGAACGACCGCAATTGTATAAAGCATGGTTGCACCCCTTTCGTCGTCCGGTTTCCCGGTGATTGGCTGAACTGCTTTCTACCGCGTTGCACCGTCGGCGAGCCGTCGTATCCGCCTGCAGGACAGTGTCTCTTGCCGCGCCCTAGCCGTCTGTACGCGAGCGCACACTGCGCCAGAGGTCGTACGACTCCCCTCGAGTTCCGACCAGGACCTTCGTTTCCTCCGTTCCGGCAACGACCACGATCCGGTCGCCCACATGCAGGCTTCGCGGTGTCGCTTCATCGAACACCTGCTTCGAGCCATCCCGGAAACGAACGATAATTTGATGTCGCGTGTCGACGGTGACCTTCTTCCTGCCTCGTCCATCGGCGATCACCGAGGCCACGGTGTTGGTCAGCGAATCGGGGTCGTAAGGGCCGCCAACGTTCATCAGGCGACCGTGCAACCCTGGCCCGTCACCGGCATAACACCCCGCCATCACGGCGACGGGCGTGTCGATTCGCAGCACGGCTTCGATGACGCCGCATCCGGCGCAATTCACCTTCCCCTGCGGCTTGTCTGTCGCGAGCGTCGGTGTCGCAGGTTTTCGCGCAGCCGCGGAATTACCTGTCGCGACCGCCCGTGTCACAGGTGCCGTTGGCGTGGCGGAGCTACCCGGCGAACGCATGGCCAGACCCGCGCGGCGCTCCGGGGCTACCCCCTCGGTCAGCGACCAGCCGGCGATCAGCAGGACCCCCACCAAGGAGGCCAGCGCGATGCCCATTCGCTCTCGAAATTTGAGCGGTCGAGTCGGCGCACTGGTCTTCATGGAGCGAACCTTAGCGAGTTTGCTCCCTGCGGTCGGTACGTTGGCGAACACAAAATGGTCCCGGTCCGCGAATGGGCATCGCCGCCGGCCGCACCCAAGAATTCGCGGGCCTTTGTGCGGTACCGTACAACCCCCGCACGAAATGATCTACACTAGTGAGGATGGCAGCCGACAAACCCACCCGCGCCGCCGGAAGTGCGTCGTCCTCGAGGACGAATGGCGGGAAGCGTGCGGCGGCGCCAGCACCTCCTAGTCCGCGCCGGAATCATCTGCTCGCCGCCCTGCCGGAGAGCGACTACGAGCGGCTCGTCCCGCATCTCGAGCCCATTCCCATGCAGCTCGGCGAGGTCCTCTACGAGTCGGGATCGCAGTTGCGCTACGTTTATTTCCCGACCACGTCCATCGTGTCGCTGCTCTATGTCATGGAGGACGGCGCATCGGCCGAAATCGCGATCGTGGGCAACGAGGGTATCCTCGGCATTTCGTTGTTCATGGGCGGCGACACCACGCCCAGCCGCGCCGTCGTGCAAAGCGCAGGGCACGGCGTGCGGCTCAGGGCCGAGTTGTTGAAGAGCGAGTTCGGGCGCTTCGGTCCGGCAATGCATCTGCTGCTGCGCTATACCCAGGCGCTGATCACGCAGATGGCGCAGACGGCGGTCTGCAATCGCCATCACACGGTCGACCAGCAATTGTGCCGGTGGCTGCTGTTGAGCCTCGATCGGCTGGAAACGAACGAGCTTTCGATGACGCAGGAACTGATCGCCAACATGCTGGGCGTGCGCCGTGAAGGCGTCACCGAGGCGGCGCGCAAGCTGCAGGACGCGTCATTGATCCGCTATAGCCGGGGCAAGATCACGGTGCTCGATCGTCCAGGTCTCGAGGTGCGCTCCTGCGAGTGCTACCAGGTGGTCAAGAGGGAGTTCGATCGCCTGTTGCCCTACGACTTAAGCTAGCTCGCCCTTCGCCTTTCGCTTCGCGCCGCCATCCGCCGCGCGCGCTTATGTGCGCCTCCGAACAGACAGCATCAAGCATGCAAGCTACGCTCGCGCCAGATCCCGCACAGTTTCTCCTGCGGCAGACCCATCGGGCTGTGCCGTTTCATCCTAACGCTCCGGCTTCCGATGGCCGGAATCATCGCCCTCCGAGGAGCACCGTTGGTGTCATCGCCGCAAGGCACGCCCACCGGCAATCGCCTGCTCGAGTCGCTACCCGCGACCGATCGGCGCCGCATGCTGGCCGGCTTCGAGGCGGTCGAGCTCGCGCTCGCCGAGGTGCTCTATTCGCCAGGCGAGCGTTTGAGCCACGTCTATTTCCCGACGCAGGGCTTCATTTCGCTGATCATGCCGGTGGACGCGTCCTCCTCGCTCGAAGTCGGCCTGGTAGGAAGCGAAGGCATGTTCGGCATTCCGCTTGTTCTCGGCGTCGACGTCTCGCCCGTGCGTGCCGTAGTTCAAGGCAGCGGAAGCGCGTTGCGCATGGACGCCGCGCGTTTCCGGCGCGAGCTGAAGCGCGGGCCGGCGCTGGAACGCGGGCTCGACCGCTATGCCTTTGTCCACCTTGCCCAACTGGCGCAGGCCGCCGGCTGCACGCGCTTCCACGTGGTCGAAGCACGCCTCGCCCGGTGGCTCCTGATGACCCAGGATTGCGCGCATGCGGACTCGTTCTATATCACACAGGAATTCCTGGCCTTGATGCTCGGCGTCCGCCGGGTCGGTGTCACCAAGGCGGCAAGTTCGCTGCAGGACCGCAATCTGATCCAATACAGCCGAGGCAACCTCGAGGTGCTCGACCGGCGCGGCCTCAAGGCGGCAGCGTGTGGGTGCTACCAGGCGGATCGGGATTCGTACGAGCGCATTCTCGGCTAGGTCGTCGCACGGCCGCTTCATCCGCTCCGAAGTTCGGATCCAAGTCGCTGCCCTCCAGGGCGAGAACACACCCCCGGCCGGCGCCAGCCCAGGCTCGCGCGAAAGTGATACGCTTCCCGTGCCAAGATCATCAAGGGCAGGGCATTCTGGCGCAGCTTCGCATGACGATCGGCCACTTCCGCGACGTGCGGCAAACCGCGCGTAGAAGACCTCGCGCCGATACGCCGTTTCATGGCGGTCGCCGCGTGTGGCGGTGACCCGCTCCGGGCCAAAGCGGCCGCGAACCGTTCCCGCCAAGCGCCGCGCGCCGCGAGGCGAGGTCTACCTGGTCGGCGCGGGGCCGGGGGACCCCGACCTGCTCACGATCCGCGCGCTCAAGTTGATGCGACGCGCGGATGTGGCGCTGTACGACAACCTGATTTCGCCCGGAATTCTCGCCCTGCTGCCGAAGCGCGCCGAGCGCATCTATGTCGGCAAGCGGCGGGCAGACCACGCGATGCGCCAGGAGGCGATCAACGCGCTGCTGGTCGAGCGGGCGCTCGCGGGACAGCGCGTGCTGCGCCTCAAAGGCGGCGACCCGTTCATGTTCGGCCGCGGCGGCGAGGAAATCGATACCCTCTCGGCCCACGGCATCCGGTTCGAAGTTGTTCCCGGCATCACGGCGGCGCTGGGCGCCGCCGCATACGCCGGCATCCCGCTCACCCATCGCGATCATGCGCAATCGTGCGTGTTCGTGGCGGGCCAGCTCAAGGACGGAAGCGTGGATCTCGACTGGCCAGCGCTTGCGCGGCCGCGGCAGACGATCGTCGTCTACATGGGACTCTTGAGCCTGCCCATGATCTGCCGCCAGCTCATACTGCACGGTCTTCCCCGCGGAACCGGGGCGGCCGTCGTGCAGCAGGGAACCACGCCGACGCAGCGTGTGGTCACCGGTACGCTCGGCACGCTGCCGGGGCGTGCCGCCAAGGCGAATCTCCACGCTCCTACGCTCATCATCGTCGGCAACGTCGTGCGCCTGCGGGAGAAGCTCGACTGGTTCGCACCGGAGGTGCAGACGTGAAAAGTGCAGACGTGCAAAAGGTCGTCTGGGGCGTGCTCAGCACCGCGAAGATCGGACGCGATCGCGCGTTGCCGGGGATGAGGAAGAGCCGCCTCCTCGAGATCCGCGCGATCGCCTCGCGCGACGAATCGCGGGCGCGGGCCACGGCCGACGCGCTCGGCATTCCCAACGCCTACGGCTCGTACGAGGCGCTGCTCGCCGACCCGGAGATCGAAGCGATCTACAACCCGCTGCCGAATCACCTGCACGTGCCGCTCACGCTGCAGGCCGCGGCCGCGGGCAAGCATGTGCTGTGCGAAAAGCCGATCGCGCTGACCGCGGACGAGGCCACGGCACTTCGCGCGACGGCGGGCAAGGTGCTGATCGCCGAGGCGTTCATGGTGCGCTTCCATCCGCAATGGCTGCGCGCCCGGGAGCTGGTGCGTGAGGGACGCATCGGCGCCCTGCGCGCCGTGCAGATGTTCTTCGGCTACAACAATCTCGATCCCGCCAATGTCCGCAACCGGGCGGATATCGGCGGCGGCGGCCTCTACGACATCGGTTGCTACGCGATTGTCGCTGGGCGTTTCTTCCTGGAAACCGAGCCCGTGCGGGGGATCGCGCTGATCGATCGCGACCCGGCGTTCGGCACCGATCGCTTGACCAGCGCGCTGGTGGACTTCGGCGAGGGCCGGCGCCTCGATTTCACCGTGTCCACGCAGGTCGCTCCGCATCAGCGGCTGCAGTTGTGCGGCAGCAAGGGCAGGATCGAGATTCACATTCCGGTCAACGCGCCGCAAGGTGCGACGACCCGTATTTCGATCGACGACTGCTCGTCGCCCGAAGGCACGGGCATCGTGACCGAAACGCTGGCGGAGAGCGATCAGTACCAGCTGCAGGGCGAAGCGTTCTCGCGCGCGGTGCGCGGCGAAATCGCGCTGCCGTACGACATCGAGGACGCGATTGCCAACATGCGCGTGATCGACGCCTTGTTCCGCTCGGAGCGGAGCGGACGGTGGGAGGACGTCGGCCGCGGGTAACGCCCGCCGGCGTCCGGTCGGCCGCGCCGCGTGCCGATCGCCCAGCGGTGCGCGCCAGGGCCTGTTCACGATTCAATGCGGGCGAGGATCGAGGTCGTAGTAGCGCCATTGATGCGGCACGAACGGGTTCTGCTTGTATCCCTTGAGCCAAGGCTGCGCCAGGTCGTTCTCGTAGGCATAGTTGGCCAGGATCCACGGCGCGTAATTGAAGATCATGTCGTTCATCTCGTCGAAGAGCTTCGTCCGCGCCGCACCGTGCGGCAGGTCGCGCGATCGCAGGTACAGCGCATCGAAGGCCGGCAGCCGCATGCGCGCGTCGTTCGACGTGCCGATGTTCTTGCTGTAGAAATAGCTGTAGTAATCGCTGCCGTCCGGAACGGAGCTGATCCAGCCCAGGCCCCACATCATGAGCTGGCCCGCCTCGGACATCTTGTTGAGCTCGGGCCACTTGTTCTTGAGGAACGTGATCTTGAGGCCGAGCGCGTCCATGTTCTGCTTCCACAGCTCGTCGTTGGCGCGCGCCGCATTGTCGGGCGTCGAGGCCAGCACCAGGGTCAGCGGCTTGCCGTCGGGCTGCTCGCGGTAGCCATCGCCGTCGCGATCCTTGTAGCCGAACTTGTCGAGCAGCGCGCGCGCCGCGCGCGGGTCGAAGCCGTAGGGCGGCACGTACTTCGGATCGTGGCCGTACAGCGGCGGAGGTACGGGCTGCGACGCGTAAGTGGCCTGGCCGTGAAGGAGACTCGAGATCGCCTTCTCGCGGTCGTAGCCCATGCTGATCGCGCGCCGCAAGGCGAGCTTTTCCGGCGTGTAGCCTCCGACCACAGGGTTGTCGAGATTGAAGAAGAAAAACGCGATCGACGGCGCGACATGACGGTGCAACGCGATGCCGCGCTTCGCGTATTCGGACTTGAGCGCCGGTCCGTCGAGCACGTTGGCGGCGAGGGTTGCCGGCAGCGAGACGTAATCGAGCCGGCCGGAATCGAACGACAGCAGCCGCGGCTGCGCCTCTTCGATGATGGCGATGTCCACGTTGCCGACGAGCGGCAGTCTCTTGCCGGTCAGGCGCTGCGCGATCGCGGCGTCGCCGGGCGCGCTGCCCGGACCCGGCGCGGGAAACGTATTCTCGCGATAGTCGGGATTGGCCTCGAGCACGATGCGCTGGCCGCGCGTCCATTGCTTGAGACGGTACGCGCCGGTGCCCACCGGATTTTCCATCACCCGATTGGCTTCGTCCTTGTAGGCGTCCACCACTTCGCGCGCCACCGCCGAAAACTGGTTGGTCGTGAGCCACCATTCGAATCCGAAGCTCGGCCGCCTGAACTGGATCTGCAGCGTGAAGCGGTCGAGCGCGCGCAACCCTTCGATCGGCGCATCGTAGTCGAACGTGCCGCTTTTCCGGGCGGCGGCGAGGACCTCGTCGAGGCCGACGAGGTTGCCCTCGAAGACATAGAGCCAGTAGGAGCGCACCTTGGGATCCAGGATCCGCTTGAAGCTGTAGACGTAGTCCTCGGCGGTCAATTCGCGCGGCTTGCCTTTGAACGCCGGGTCGGCAGCGAACCGGATGCCCGGCCGGACCTTGATCGTGTACGTGCGGCCCTGGTCGGTCACGTCGGGCAACGCGGCGGCGGTATTGGGGACCATCCGCACCGGGCGCGCGAAATAGTCGTAGACATAAAGCGGATCGAAGATGCCGCCGATCACGGCGAACGAATAGATGTCGTAGGCCGCCTGCGGGTCGAATCCGGTCTCCGCGATCGGAAAGGCGACGCGCAGCGTCTTCGTCATGTCGGTCGCATGCGCCCCCTGCGCGCCGGCCAGCGTAACCCCGAGAGCGAAAGTACAAAGGAGGGTCCGCCAACTATGCATCGGATACCCAGGCTAGCAGACCACGTCGATTCGGCGTGCGCGCCGCGACTCCAAGCGTCGAAGGTTCGGCATTCGTGTCACTCGGCAACGATCTTGTGGTCGGTCGCGATCTGCTTCCACTGTCCAAGCTCTTCCTTGATGCGCGCGGCAAACGCGGCGGCGCTGATCGCTTCCGGCACCGTTCCATCGGGCTCGAGCAATGGCGCGAGGTCCGGTGACGCGGCGATGGCATTGAGCTCCTGATTCAGACGGTCGACGATGGCGGGCGGCGTGCCGGCGGGCGCGAAGACCCCGACCCAGATCGCGACCGCAAACCCCGGCGCCACCGTTGCGAGCGGCGGCAATTCCGGAAACGCGGCGTGCGGCGCAGCCGAGGTGACCGCGAGCGCCTTGATCTTGCCGCTCTTCATCAGTGGCGCGATCGTGCTGTAGTTCGACACCATCACGTCAATCTGTCCGCCCGCGAGATCGACCGCGGCGTTCGACGCCCCCTTGTAGGGCACGTGCGTCATCCGAATCTTCGCCATATCGTCGAGGAGCTCGGTCGTGAGGTGGGCGATCGAGCCGACACCGGCGGTGCCGTAATTGAGCGCGCCGGGCTTTGCGCGCGCCGCAGCAACGACATCCGCGGGTGTCTTGAAAGGCGTCGCGGCCGAGACGGCGAGGAGCATCGGACCACGTCCAATCATCGCCACCGGCGCAAACGCGGCAACCGGGTCGTACGGCATCTGTGTCTGGGTGGCTGCGGCGGTGAGGAAGCTCGACGACGTCAGAAGCAGCACGGAACCGTCGCGGGGCCCTTTGGCGACGAAATCGGCGCCGATCACGCCGGCAGCCCCCGCCTTGTTCTCCACGATCACCGGGACGTCGAGGCGCTTCGCGAGCGGGCCCGCGATGGCGCGGGCAATGACGTCGTTACTGCCGCCCGGTGAAAACGGCACGACGATCCTGATCGACTTCGGCATCGCGCTCTGGGCCATGACCGTCGGCGCGGAAACCACGGCAGCAACGAGGCACAAAGCGAGGCCATGTCCAAACGCACGCATCAGATCATCCCCGGGCCTGGTCGTCGATGTGGCCATCGTAGCCGTTTTTCGGGATATTCGTCCACGCATGGCGCCAAGTCCAAGGGCTGGGCGCCGCCGATACTGCCCCTGGTCGCTCTGCTATCATCGACCGCCTTGCTTGCCAGCAATGGGTTCATGCGCTCGCTTCGCATCATCTGCCCGAACGGTCACCTCGGATTTGCCCCGATACGCGTCGAAAGCTTCCGGCTTGGTGTCGCGGCACGGCCGGACTACATTGCGGCGGACTCCGGCAGCGACGACGTCGGTCCGATTCCACTCGGGACCGATACATCGACGAGCCCGCGCGCCTGGCAGATCCACGATCTCGAGCACATGCTGCTGGCCTCGCGGGAGCTCGGTGTGCCGATGATCATCGGCTCGTCCGGGGACACCGGCGCCAACAGCCGCGTCGACCTCTACGTGGAAATCATCAAGGACCTCGCGGCGAAACACGGCCTCCCGCGGTTCAAGCTCGGCTACTTCCACTCGGAGATCGGCAGGGAGGATCTGCGGCTGCGCATGCGCGGCGGTGAAACGGTCGCGGGGCTCGAAGGCTACCAAGCGTTGACCGAAACCGAGCTCGACGCCACCGAGCGGATCGTTGCGATGGCCGGTGTGCATCCGTTCATCAAGCTGCTCGAAGCGGGGGCCGACGTGATCATCGGCGGGCGCAGCAGCGACAGCTGCGTTTTCGCCGCGCCCGCGATCCATCACGGGTTTGCCGAGGAGCACGCGTACTACCTCGGCAAAGTGCTCGAGTGCGCGTCATTCTGCGCCGAGCCCTACGGCGGCAAGGAGACGGTGCTGGGGGAAATCACCGCGGACGCCGTGCTGGTCACGGCGATGCATCCCGCGCAGCGCTGTACCGTGGCGTCGGTCGCCGGGCATGCGATGTACGAGCGGTCGAATCCGTATTTCGAGCACGTGGCGGGGGGAACCCTCGACATGTCGGATTGCCGCTACGAGCAGGTTACAGCGAACACCACGCGCATCTCCGGCGCGAAGTTCCAGCGCGCCACGGAGTTTCGCGTCAAGCTCGAGGGGGCAGGCAAGATCGGCGAACGCTATGTCGGCATGGTCGGCATCCGCGATCCGTACACGATCGCCCATGTCGACGAAGTGATCGGCTGGGCGCGCGACAAGGTCCGCGAACGCTTCGGCGACGCAGGCTACGAGCTTTGCTACACCGTCTACGGCCGCGACGGCATCATGGGCGAAATGGAGCCGCTGCGCGATCGGCCCGCGCACGAGCTTTGCATCCTCGTGCAGGGCGTGGCGCCGACGGCGGAGATGGCCGAAGAGATTTGCATGATCGGCACGCGGCAGATGTTCTATGCGCGGTTGCCGGACGTGAAGGGCTCGGCGGGCTCCGTCGCCTTCGCGCTCGACGAGGTTCTGCGTGCGAGCCCGTCCTACCGCTGGACAGTCAACCACACGCTCCGGTGCGACGATCCGCTCGAGCTCTTCCCGACACATATGACGTCTGCGGGAGTTTGACGGCGACGGCGATGAAGACCCAAAAACTGGCGGAGCTCGCCAAGACGATCCGCAGCAAGAATGCGGGAGTGAATCTCATCACGTTCGACATCATCTTCGCCGAGCGCTCGACCTACGAGCGGGTCAAGCAGGCACGTGTGCTAACGCGCGAGACCGTCTGCCAGTTGTACCGCATTGCGCCGGAGCGCATCTCGGATTTCGTCGAATTCGACCCGGCGAACGCGATCAAATTCACGATCTATCGCGTGCGGCCGAGCGGCAGCCCGGGAGACCCCGACATCTTCGGCGCGCAGCAGTACGCGCCGTTGCTGGATATCGAGGTGCCGATCGAATAGAGGTACCGGCGCGCAATCCGCGAATTGGGCTACGCCCTACCGCGGCACCGAGTAGTTCGCCGGCACGTAGACGTAGCCCTGCCCCTCGGCGCGGATGTGCCCGATGCCGGGGAAGGGCAGATGGGCGACCGCGAGCCAGAACTTTTGCTTCGCGCCGTCGGCGTAAACCTTCCTGCGTTGTGCAGCGGCCATCTTCGGGTCCGTGTCGAACTCGATCGTCACCGCGGGGTTGACGAATTGCACGGCGGCCACGTGCATGAGGTCGCCCAGCACGGCAAGCGTCTGGCCACGGCTCTCGACCATGTACATCGTGTGACCCTTCGTGTGGCCATAGGTCGAGACCGCCTTGATGCCGGGGATGAGCTCGCCGCTGCCTTGGAACGGCTTGAACTTGCCCGCCGCGATGTACGGATTGAGCGATGCCATCGCGCCCTTGAAAAAGCCCTTGGCGTCCTCCGGTGCCGCATCCAGGTTGGCCTGGCTCAGCCAGAAATCGGCATCGCGCTGGTCGGCGCGCACCGTCGCATTCGCAAACGCGAGTTTGTCGCCCGCCATGAGACCGCCGATATGGTCGGCATGCATGTGCGTGATGTAGATCTCGTCCACCTGCTCCGGCTGGTAACCTGCGGCCTTGAGATTGTTGACGAGATTGCCGAGCGTGGGCCCGAAGAGATTGCCGGCGCCCGTGTCGATCAGGATCAGCTTCGCCCCGGTGTTGACGAGAAAGCCGTTGACCGACGTCTCCACCGGGTCCTTGAGAAACGAGCGCAGCAGCAACTGGTCGACGCGCGTCGGCGTCGTGTTGGTCAGGAGCTTGCGCACGTCGAACGCCACGGTGCCGTCCGACAGCGCAACGATCTCGAAATCGCCGAGCATCATCCGGTAGTAGCCGGGCGCCTGACCTTTCTGCATGGGCGCCACGGCGTGCGCCGCATGGGCGTAGATGAGGCAGGCGGTGATGGCGACGAGGCCGGCAACGACTTTACGCAATGTTTCCATCGTGTCCCCTTGCCGTCAGGCGGCGTTCTTGCCGAAGCATTCTAACGCGGGTGCGGGCCGTGAAACGAGGCGCCGCCCGTCCGTGGAGTCAGGCGCGCATTACGGCAGCAGCGCGAGCAGATACGTCTCGTTGCCCGCACCGGACACGCGGCCGACCGTCTTTCGCTGCGCGATGTCGGCCACCCATTAGGTTTGCGACACACCCCCCCGCGAACCCGCCTTCGGCCGACCGCAACTTTGTCGGGCGCAGGTAGACAAACCCTGGTGCGTGCCGGGGTAATCCGGTCGGTCGGTACGGGGCCCGTGGCGCTACTGGATCATGAACCCGGCCCTCACCTTGGTTGACCGGTCGCGCGCCCTAAGGGACGATAGCATCGCTTCGTTCCAGCGGAAAATTGGCGCGTCAGTGATGAGCCCAGGCGAGAACACCGGCATCGTAACGATTCTTTTCACCGACATCGAGGGCAGCACCCTCCTTTGGGAAAGAGATGCCGACCGGATGCGAGTGGCCTTGGCGAGCCATGACAAGGTGTCGCGGGGTGCCGTCGAGGCCCATGGCGGGACCGTCGTGAAGATGATGGGCGAGGGGATCTGCGCTGCGTTCGACGACCCGCTGGATGCGGTTTCGGCCGCGCTGCGATTGCAGCAACACCTTGCCGACGAGGCCGCGACCCCGGACGTCGCGCTTGGGGTGCGCTGCGGGTTGCATCTCGGAGTCGTCGAACGCCGCGACGGCGATCTCTTCGGTACCGTGGTCAACCGGACTGCCCGGATCATGGGAAGGGCTCACGGAGCTCAGGTGCTGCTGTCGGGACCCGTCGCCGCGTTGGTCCGCGACCGATTGGCGCCGGCTGCCTCGTTACGCGATCTCGGCAAAGTCCGGCTGCGAGGGGTGGCGGCCCCCGAGCAGGTCTTCCAACTGGTGCACCCATCGTTGCGGCTCGAGTTCCCGGCATTACGCGCACTGGATGCGGCGCCGAGCAACCTCCCCCGGCAGGCCACGACGTTCATTGGGCGCGGGTCGGAGCTGGCCGAGATCGCCAGGCTTCTGGCGAAACATCGTCTGGTGACCCTTGCGGGCTCAGGCGGAGTCGGCAAGACCCGAATCGCGATCGAGGTGGGACACGAGCCCCTTCCCGCATTTCCGGACGGCGTCTGGTTCGTCGATTTCGCACCCCTCGGAGAAGCCGCGCGGGTCGCGGACACGACGGCAGGCGTATTGGGGCTGCCGCTGGGCGGAAATGCGCCTCCCATCGCCGCGCTGGTGACGTACCTCAAGGACAAGAAGTGCCTCGTCATCCTCGACAATTGCGAGCATCTCGTCGTCGCGTGCGCGGAGCTCGCGGATGCCATCATTCGCGGCTGTCCTGACGTGGTGTTGATGACCTCGAGCCGTGAGGCTCTCTCGGTTCCAGGCGAGCACGTGGTTCAGATCGGGCCGCTCGCGCTCCCCGCACCGGCAGAACAGGTCACTGCCGATGTGGCCCTGCGCCATTCCGCCGTCCGGCTCTTTGCGGATCGAGCGCGCGCCGCCAGCGCGACGTTCGCGATGACCGACGAAAACGCCGCGGCCGTAGTCGGGATATGCAGGCGTCTGGACGGTATCCCGCTGGCGATCGAATTGGCCGCGCCGCGCGTGAAGATGCTATCGCCGGACCAGATCCTGAATCGCTTGGACGACCGCTTCCGGATCCTGACGGATGGAGCGCGTACCGCCCCCCCGCGACAGCAGACATTGCGCGCGACAATCGACTGGTCCTACCAACTGCTGTCCGCGAGCGAGAAAGGCCTGCTCGAGCGCCTGTCGATATTCGCGGCGGCTGGACGATGGAAGCTGCGCAGGCGGTCGGCGCTGGCGGCTCGATCGACGCAGAAGCGACGTTCGATGCGCTCGCCTCGCTAGTCGACAAGTCGTTGGTGTCTGTCGACTTCGCCCAATCCGAGACGCGGTACAGGATGCTGGAATCGACCCGTCAATACGCGAGCGAGAAACTCGCCGCGACCGGCGCGAATTCCTGCCGTTGCCGGCACGCCGAATACCTGTTGCAGCTGTTCGAAAGATGGGATCAGACGTGGTCGACGACGCCGTCCGGAATCTGGCTCGAAACCGCCAAGCCTGAACTCGAGAACCTGCGTGCCGCATTGGAGTGGGGCTTTGGCGTCGACGGAGATCGAGCGCTGGTTGTCACGCTATTCGCGTTCACCGGTCAGTATTGGATACAACTCGCGTTGCAAGGAGAATTTCGTCGCTGGCTCAAACTGGCAGTGGCGAACCCTACCGAACGCCTCCCGGCCCGGATCGGCGGACGCGTCTGGCTTGCCCACGCGCAGACGGGAAGCCCTGCAGATCCTGTCTTCATCGAGTCGGCGCTGCGCGCAGTGGCGCTTGCCCGGGAAGCCGAGGAACCGGAGCTCCTCGGTCGGGCGCTTACATACGCCTGTTATCTGCAGAGGCCACGTGACGAGGTCGCGGCCCGTTCGCACCTGGTCGAAGCCGGGCGGGTCCTGCGACCCCTTGGCACGACCAAGGCGCTCGCCAACATGCTCAACGTGCTGGGAGGCACGCATCAGCTTCGCGGCGACCTCGACGCGAGTCGCCGGTGCTACGCCGAGGCAATCGAAATTTCGCGCGAGCTGGACGACTGGCTCGGCTATGCGGCGCCATCGTTCAATCTTGTAGACGACGATTTCAACGCGGGCCGGATGGAGACCGCGATCGTTGAGGCAGGCAATCTGGTCGAGCAGTGCCGTCAGCGCCGTGGCCTCGGGCTCCTCGGCCTCATGCTGTTCCGTTTCGGCGACTATTTGCTGGCCGCCGACCGTCTTGACGAGGGTCGGTCCATCGGCGTTGAAGGAATTCGCTTGAACCGCTCGCTGGGTCGGAGCGCCCCTGTCAACGCATGCATCGAAACCGTGGCCTTGGCGACTGCGCTCGGGGGACTCCATGAACGGGCCGCGCGACTTGCGGGCTATGTCGGGTCGTTCTATCGGAACGTGAGCTTCGTCGCGGCCCGACCGAGCAACGCACCTGGGATCGGCTGATGGCGACACTACGCGAGCCGTTGGTGTCGGGCGATCTCGAAGGCCTCATGGCGGAAGGCGCCGCCTGGAGCGAGGAAACAGCCATCAACGAAGCGACCAAAGCCTGAATCCCCCGCATCGATGGCCTCGCCCCCATTGCACGATCCTCTCGCCTCGCCGCTGCCGGGCGCCACGACGGAAACCCGCAACACCACCTGCTACATGTGCGCCTGCCGCTGCGGCATTCGCGTACATGTGCGCAACGGCGAGGTCCGCTACATCGAAGGCAACCCGGATCACCCGATCAACAAGGGCGTGATCTGCGCCAAGGGCAGCTCCGGGATCATGAAGCAGTACTCGCCCGCGCGGCTCACGAAGCCGCTGCTGCGCAAGACCGGCTCGGAACGCGGCGCGGGCGAATTCGTCGAGATCAGTTGGGATGACGCCTATCGGATGCTGGAAGAGCGGCTCGGGCGCATTCGCGCCACCGATCCCAAGCAATTCGCGATGTTCACCGGCCGCGACCAGATGCAGGCGCTGACGGGACTTTTCGCGCGGCAGTTCGGCACGCCCAACTACGCGGCGCACGGCGGATTCTGCTCGGTCAACATGGCGGCCGGGATGATCTACACGATCGGCGGCTCGTTCTGGGAGTTCGGCGGCCCCGACCTCGACCGCGCGAAGCTCTTCGTGATGATCGGCACGGCCGAGGATCACCATTCGAATCCGCTGAAGATTGCGATCTCCAAGTTCAAACGCGACGGCGGCCGCTTCATCTCGATCAATCCGATCCGCACCGGGTATTCGGCCATCGCCGACGAGTGGGTGCCGATCCGTCCCGGCACCGACGGCGCGCTGCTGCTGGCGCTCACCCACGAGATCATGGCGCTCGGGCTTTTCGACCGCGCGTTTCTCGCACGCTTCACCAACGCCGGGCAGCTCGTCAACCTCGACGAAAGCGCCGACGATTTCGGCCTCCTGGTGCGCGGCCCCGAGCTCCCGCCTGACCCGGACCGGGCACCGGAGAACGATCGCAATCCGCTGTGGTGGGACCGCATCTCGAATCAAGCCGTGCCTTCGCACACCGAGGGCGCCGATCCGGCACTGTACGGCGAGTTCGTCCTGCCCGACGGGCGCCGCGTGAAGCCGGTGCATCAGCTTCTGGTCGATCGGGTCGCCGAATACACGCCCGAGTGGGCGGCCGCAATCACCGGGGTGCCGGCCGACAGGATTCACCGCCTTGCACAGGAATTGGGTGTTACCGCGCGCGACGCGAAAATCGAATTGCCGATTCCGTGGACGGACTCGTGGGGCCGCGAGCACGAAACCGTCACCGGCAATCCAGTGGCGTTCCACGCGATGCGCGGGCTCGCCGCCCATTCGAACGGTTTCCAGACCATTCGCGCGCTCGCGATCCTGATGAGCCTCCTCGGCACGATCGATCGGCCCGGCGGCTTCCGGCACAAGCCACCGTTTCCGCGGATGGTGCCGCCGTCGGCGAAGCCCCCCAATGGACCGCATGCGGTCCAGCCCGGGAAGCCGCTCGGCGGACTCGCGCTCGGCTGGCCCGCGGAGCCGCGCGATCTTTTCGTGCACGACGACGGCACGCCGGTGCGCATCGACAAGGCGTTCTCGTGGGAGTACCCGCTCGCCGTGCACGGCCTCATGCACAACGTCATCACCAACGCGTGGCGCGGCGACCCTTACCCGATCGACACCCTGCTGCTCTTCATGGCGAACATGGCGTGGAACTCGACGATGAACTCGTCCGAGATCCGCAGAATGCTGAACGACAAGCGGAAGGATGGTCCAAATCGTGGCGAGTACAAGATTCCGTTCCTCGTCGTCTGCGACGCGTTCCAGTCCGAGACGACGGCGTTCGCCGACCTCGTGCTGCCCGACACCACGTATCTCGAGCGCCACGACGTGATGTCGATTCTCGACCGGCCCATTTCCGATTTCGACGGTCCGACGGATTCGGTCCGCATTCCCGTCGTGCCGCCGAAGGGCGAATGCAAGCCGTTCCAGGAGGTGCTGATCGAGCTCGCGTCGCGCCTCAAGTTTCCGGCATTCGTACGCGAAGACGGCACGCCCAGGTTCCGCGACTACCCGGACTTCATCACGAATTACGAGACCGATCCGGGCTCGGGCATCGGCTTTCTTTCCGGCTGGCGCGGCAAGGATGGCGACAAGTTCATGCGCGGCGAGCCCAACCCTCGCCAGTGGGAGATGTACGCGCAGAACAACTGCGTCTACCACCACCAGTTGCCGCCGTCGTACCAGTACATGCGCAACTGGAACCGCGGCTACATGGAGTGGGCGCAGCGCGTGCGCATCCGCCGCTACTCCGATCCGGTCGTCATCCAGATCTATTCGGAGGTGCTCCAGAAATTCCGCCTCGCGGCGCAAGGCAAGGGAGCGGGGCGCAAGCCGCCCGCGCATCTTGCGGCACGCATCGACGAATTCTTCGACCCGCTGCCGTTCCACTACGAGCCGCTCGAAGCGCAGCAGACGGACCTCGCCCGCTTTCCGCTGCGGGCGGTGACCCAGCGGCCGATGGCGATGTACCACTCGTGGGACTCGCAGAACGCGTGGCTGCGCCAGATCCACGCGCACAACCACCTGTTCGTCAATCCGGCGGTGGCGCGGGCCGAAGGCATAGAGGACGGCGGCTGGATGTGGGTCGAATCGCCGTGGGGGAAGGTCGCTGCCTCGCGAGCTACTCCGAAGCCGTCGAGCCGGGCACGGTCTGGACCTGGAATGCGATCGGCAAGGCCGCGGGCGCGTGGAATCTCGCGCACGATGCGAACGAGTCGCAGCGCGGGTTTCTGTTGAACCACCTGATCGCCGACGAGCTGCCCGGCACCGACGGCGACGCGCATCTCGAATTCGGATCCGATCACCGGCCAGGCCGGCTGGTACGACGTGCGCGTGCGCATCTACAAGGCGGCGGCCGAGGAGCCGAAGGCGACGTGGCCGCAATTCGCGCCGACACCATCCGCGCCGGGAACGACGACGCGGCCCCGCTGGCTGACATTCTTCGCAGGCCAAAAACAATGACCCAACTCGCCCTCGTCATCGATCTCAACGTCTGTGTCGGCTGCCACGCCTGCGTGACGAGCTGCAAGGAGTGGAACACGTCGGGCTCCGCGGGACCGCTGTCCGATTTCAATCCGTACGACAAGGATCCGACGGGCGCGTTCTTCAACCGCGTGCAGTCGTTCGAGGTCGGCGAATTCCCGAACACGCAGACCGTCCATTTCCCGAAGTCGTGCCTGCACTGCGAGGATCCGCCGTGCGTTCCCGTGTGCCCGACAGGCGCGAGCTACAAGCGCGCCGAGGATGGCATCGTGCTCGTCGACTACGACAAGTGCATCGGCTGCAAGTATTGCGCGTGGGCCTGCCCTTACGGCGTGCGCGAGCTCGACGAAAAGCGCCAGGTGATGACGAAGTGCACGCTGTGCGTGGACCGCATCACCGATGCCGCGTTGCCGGAGGCGGAGCGCCAGCCTGCGTGCGTGCTCGCCTGCCCGACCAACGCGCGCCTGTTCGGCGACATCCATGATCCCGACTCGGTGGTGTCCACCGCGATCCGCGAAAACGCCGGCTATGCGCTCATGCCTGAGTGGGGCACGCACCCGGCGAACCACTACCTGCCGCGGCGCAAGACCGAGCGGCGCATTCACGCCGACGAGCTGACGCGCGCCGACAATCCGCTCAAGGTCGACGGCCTGCAGCCGAAGCCGCCGAAGTCCGATCCCGCCCTCGACGACGTCATGTCCTGGTGATGATGGGCCCCCACGCTCACTTGGCGGCTTCGCTGCATCCCGCAGCGCGGGACCAGCCGTCGGCTGTCCTGCGGCGTCGGCCTGGTGTTCGCTGCCCCCGAGGGGGAGCACAGTGCGCTTCGGGCCGCCGTGCGCGCACCAGGCGTGATGAATCCCCGCATCTCCGTCATCCTGCTCACCACGCTGATCGGCGCCGGCCAGGGTCTCTTCGTCGCGCTGTTCGTCGTCGAGATCGCTGTCCTGTTCGACGTCGTCGCGGCACCGATCCGCCCATGGTTCTTTTTCTACGGCGCGCTGCTGGCGTTCGTCGTTACCGGCGCGGGACTCGTCGCTTCGTTCTTCCACTTGGGTCGACCCGCGCGTGCGTGGCGGTCGGCGGCCCAGTGGCGCACGTCGTGGCTTTCGCGCGAAGTGATCGTGCTGCCGGCGTTCCTGGGCGTCGTTCTGCTCTATTCCGTGGCGCACTTCCTCGGCTGGAACGGAACGTACGGGTCGGCGCAGGGGAGCGTCACCGACCCCACGATCCTCATCGGCTTCACCGGCACCCTGCTCGCTCTCGCGCTCTACGTTTGCACCGGCATGATCTACGCGTGCCTGCCCTTCCTGCGCGAATGGGCGACGCCGCTGACCGTGATCAACTACACGCTGCTGGGACTCGCGTCGGGGTTCGCGCTGGCCGCAGCCGCCACGCTGGCGGCGCCGCCGGTCGTGCGGTTCTTCGCGGCGTGCGCGCTGGTCTTCACGGCGCTCGGCTTCGCGGGTCGCCTCGCATCCCTGGAGCGCAACGCGCGCCTGCGCCCCAAGTCGACGCTGCAAACCGCCATCGGCATCAAGCATCCGAAGATCGTCCAGACGTCGCAGGGGTTCATGGGCGGCTCGTTCAACACCCGCGAGTTCTTCCATGGCCGGAGCACGACGTTCCTGCGCGCGATCCGGTGGTTCTTTCTGCTGGGCGCCTTCGCGGTGCCCGCTTTGCTGCTCGCGGCCGGAGTGGCAGGAGCGCCCAAGTCGGCGATCGTCGCCGCGTTCATCGTGCAGTACCTGGGATTGCTCGCCGAGCGATGGTACTTCTTCGCGCAGGCGAACCATCCGCAGAACCTTTACTACCAGGCGATCGCGTAGCCCGGCGCGCCTGAACGCCATTCCCCGCATTTCGCATGAGCGACTCGGATTCTTCGCCGTCCCGCCCGGAGCCGGGCCGCATCGTTCGACCGTCAGCGGCGACCGAGCAGGGCGGCTGGAGTCGCTGGTTGCCGGGACTTCGCACGCTGCGCGCGTACGAGATGGCATGGCTGCGGCACGACATCGTGGCTGGACTCGTGCTGACGACGGTGCTGGTGCCCGTCGGCATTGCCTACGCGGTGGCGTCGGGCTTGCCTGGTATCCATGGCCTCTATGCATCCATCGCTGCGCTGCTTGCCTACGCACTGTTCGGACCCAGCCGGATCCTGGTGCTGGGACCGGACTCGTCGCTCGCGGCCGTCATACTCGCCGTCGTTCTGCCGCTGTCCGGCGGCGATCCGCTTCGCGCCGCGGCGCTCGCGGGCATGATGGCGGTCGTGTCCGGAACGGTGTGCATCGTGGCCGGTATTGCGCGCCTGGGCTTTATCACCGAGCTTCTTTCCAAGCCGATCCGTTACGGGTACATGAACGGAATCGCCTTGACCGTGTTGATCGGCCAACTGCCCAAGCTCTTCGGTTTTTCGGTCGAAGGCGACGGATTGATTGCCAAGGCGTGGGCCTTCGTCCACGCCGGGCTCGACGGCCGAACGAATTTCACGGCACTGATGGTGGGCGCCGGCACGCTGGCGGTGATCCTGCTCTTCAAGAACAGCAAGCGGGTGCCCGCGATCCTGATCGCGGTGGTCGGCGCCACTGCCGTCGTCGGCGTGCTGGACCTGGCGACGCGCGCCGACGTGTCGATCCTGGGTCCGCTTCCCCAAGGCCTGCCTGGGTTCGCGATCCCATGGATCACTTATTCCGATATCGTCCCGGTCGTGATCGGCGGTTGCGCGGTCGCCCTCGTTTCATTCGCTGACACCAGCGTGCTCTCGCGCACCTATGCCGCGCGGACCGGAACTCATGTCGACCCCAACCAGGAGATGGTGGGGCTCGGGGCGGCCAACCTGGCCGCGGGATTCTTTCAAGGCTTTCCCGTCAGCAGCAGCTCGTCACGCACTCCGGTGGCCGAGGCGGCGGGCGCCAAGACGCAGCTGGCCGGCGTCGTCGGCGCGTCGACGGTTGCACTCCTATTGCTGGTGGCGCCGGAACTGCTCCGGTATCTGCCCGAGCCGGCGCTGGCCGCAGTCGTGATCGCCTCGGCGATCGGCCTTGTCGAGGTCCGCGACCTTCGCCGCATCTATCGCATCCAACGGTGGGAATTCTGGCTGTCCATCGGCTGCTTTGCCGGCGTGGCGGTGCTGGGCGCGATTCCGGGCATCGGCCTCGCCATCGTGATTGCCGTCATCGAATTCCTGTGGGACGGCTGGCGTCCGCACTCGGCGGTCCTCGGGCGTGTCGACGGCGTCAAGGGCTACCATGACATCACGCGCCATCCCGATGCCCGCCGGATCCCCGGCCTCGTCCTGTTTCGCTGGGATGCGCCGCTGTTCTTCGCGAACTCCGAATTCTTCCAGGATCGCGTGTTGGACGCGGTGGCAACCTCGCCGACGCCGGTGCGTTGGCTGGTGGTGGCAGCAGAACCGGTCACCAGCGTAGACGTCACCGCGGCCGACATGCTTTCCGAGCTGGAGGACACGCTGCAGGCGGCCGGGATCGAGCTGTGCTTTGCCGAGATGAAGGACCCCGTCAAGGACAAGCTGAAGCGATTCGGGTTGTTCGCGCGGCTGGGCGAAGAGGTCTTCTTTCCAACCTTGGGCGCCGCCGTCGGCGGCTACCTCGAGACCCATTCGGTCGATTGGGTGGACTGGGAGGACCGGCCTCGCTGAGCGGCGAGGTCAAATTGCGTGGTGAACGGTTTACTGCGGGTTCCCTCGTACGGCAGCGCGAGCTATTGGATCGCGTGGACCCGGATCGGGCGATCGAAACCCTTGAATGACATTTCTCCGAGGTCCTGGAAGGCGAGGCCCTTCCCGAGGCACAGCTCGCAGACCACGTTCGAGACGAGGCTTTGCGCCGGTTGCGCATGGGCACAGAGCCGCGCGGCAAGCTGAACCGTCGATCCGAAGAGGTCCATGTGATTCTCGACCGGCTCGCCCGCCGCGGCGCCGATCCGGACCTTGATCGGGATTCCTCGTTTCGCCTGCTCGTATTCCGCCAGCGCGCGATGGATTTGCGTGGCGCAGCGAGCCGCCGCCACCGCCGACAGGAAACTGGCCATGATGCCGTCGCCGGTGTGCTTGACCTCGCGGCCGCCCAAGGCACTGAGCGCTTCCCGGACGACCCGGTCGTGGACCTCGAGAAAGGCCATCGCCGCCTCGTCACCATGGCGTTGCGTGAGCTCCGTCGAGCCCACGATATCCGTGAACATGACGGTCCGGATCCCGGGGTCGCGGTGTTTTTCCGCGCCGCCGGGCACGAGCGCGGCGCCCGCGCTGTTCACTTCGGCACTCCCCATGAAACCCTCGGCGACCTCCGGCGCGACTTCGATGATCTTGGACGCGAGCAGGCCGTGCGCTTCGCGATGCACTCTCGCCGCCGCCTCCGAGGTCGGCGCGCTGCAGAGGCAAAAGATCTTGCCGGTGCTCTCGTTGAACCAGTACTTGTGATATTCGACGCCGTACTTCTTCTGCGTCTCGATATCTGCGAGGTGCGCCTTCGCTACGGCTTCCGCCGTGGCTCCCTGGACCTCGTGGATGTCCATGTACATCGGCATGCCGACCTCCGGAAGGGTGTCGTCGATATGACTGAATTACCCGCGCGCCGGTTCCCCGGCGAAGCTGTCAGACTCCGGCCACTTGACTGGTCACTGTCATTGCCGGGGGCTGGCGCAGCGTTTGATAGACGACGCAGTACCGCTCGGTCAGACGCACGAGCGTGCTCAACTCATCTTCGGTTGCATCGGTCGCGAGGTCGAAGGAAAGGCGGATGCGCTGAAAACCGACAGGAGTGTCCTTGACCACCCCTAACGTGCCGCGAAAATCAAGATCGCCTTCGGCCCGAACCACGCCGCTGCGAATGACGACGCCGATCGCCGTCGCGACGGCGTTGAGCGTCACGCCGGCGCAGGCGACCAGCGCCTCGAGCAACATGTCGCCGGAGCACGCGCTCAGTCCGTTGCCTCCCGTTGCCGGATGCAGACCCGCAGCCACAAGCGCCTTGCCGGTCTCGACGCTGCAAGTCACCCCCTCGCCCAGACGGCCCTGGGCTTTGAGCGTGATGAGCGCGGCATCGGGCTGCGCTTTGTAGCGCTCCTTCAGCGGCGCCTGGATGCTTCGAAGCTCTTCTGTCTCCATGGAACCCTTTCCACTTGGGTGCGCTTCGAGCGTGTGCGGACGACACACGCGCGCGATGAGGCGGACTCCGCATCGACGTCGTATGTCATCGACATGAATCTACTACTTGCAAAAGCCGATGGCAATTGCGGACGCATTCGTTCACCGGGCACGACATTCACAGATTCCGATACCGCTTCATGAACCTCCTGTCGATCCAGTTCTTCCAGTGCCATACCCATTTGCCCTCGAGTGCGAGGCTTCCCCGGGATGCAACGGCGTAGCGATCACCGGTGGTGATCAGCGCCAGCGCGTCCTTTTGCGGCGTCCATTCGACGAGGGGCTCTCCGCGCAGCATCCGCCGCAGGTTCTTCGCCAGCGGCGGGCCCGCGCGAACCGCATACACACCCGATTTGGGACGCGGGTTCCCCGCGACGCCGGCGATATCGCCCGCGGCGAACACATGCGGATGCGAGACCGATTGCAGCCGGCGGTTCACCCGCACGAATCCATGCTCGTCGGTGGCGAGGCCGCACGCCTTGGCCCACAACGGTGCTGAAGCGCCGGTAGCCCAGATGAATGCATCGGCCTCGACGCTGCCGCCGCCGCAGAGGCGCAGAATCCCCCTTTCCACGCGCTCGACGGCGCGTCCCAGATGCAATGTCACGGCGCGCTGCTCGAGCACACGCATGAATGTCGCGCGCACGCTTCTGTTATGCGAGAGCAGGATGCTCCCGGCGTCGCTTACCAGCTCGAAGATGATGTTGGACGTGGGTGCGAGCCGGTGCAGACGGTATTGCGTCGCAAGCAGCATCTCGACGCCGCCGGCGCCGCCTCCGACAACCGCGACCCGGCGCGGCGCCTGCCCGCGAACAGTCCGGTTGCAGATTTCGTCCCAACGAGAAACGAACTGCTCGACGGGTTTCACGGGCAACGCATACGCCACCGCGCCAGGAGTGTCGGAGGCCGGCGAACCCCCTCCCGTATCCACCGAAAGAACATCGTAGGACAGCGTCGTGCCGTTCTCGCAGAACACAAGGCGAGCGTCGGGGTCGATTCCCGTGCAGGCCGACTGGACGAAGCGACAGTTGGCAAAACGGGTCAACGCGATCAGATCGATGTGGCATTCGTCGCGCGAGTAGTGCCCCGCGATCCAGCCCGGCAGCATTCCCGAATACGGTGAATCGGGGTATGGGCTCACCAGCATGAGTTCCGTATCCGGGTTTGGGTCGGCCCCGAATCGACGCAGAACTTCCACGTGACTGTGGCCGCCGCCGAGCAGTACCAGGCGTTTCATGCGCAATGGGTCCGTCCGCTGTACGGCGGGCTGCGGGAATAAAACATGGAGGCGCTGCGGCGGTCCCTCGTCACGATATTCGGTGAAGTCTAGATCGAAAGTGCATCGACGCCGCGATCCGAAGCGCAATTGCTACAATTCGGCCAGCGAACCCTCCGTCGATAGTTATTGGACACGAGATCATGAAAACGTGCATCAGGCCAATTGCGCTCACAGCAGTTTGCGCCGCGGTGGCGGCTATCCGGGCTCACCTCGGCGCAGGTGTCCGCCCCCATCCCACCTTCGATCACCACACCCAACAAGGTCGAAAGCCGAATCGGCCCGCTGTTTTTCAAGGACGGCATGCCGAGCAAGGAAACCGTCGCCAAGGTCTATGACAACCTCGACTTCACGCACGCGTTCGAGGCGTTCGTGAATACGATGCAGGGCGTCAGCATTTTCGCCATCCGCAAAGGCCTGCAGAGCATCGGCGTCAAGGACAACGAGGTCATCGTCTTCTCCGAGCTGATGGATGCCAAGTCGCTGTTCCTGACGGCCAATGCGGACACGGTCTATGCGTTCGGCGTCCTCGATCTCACCAAGGGACCCATGGTGCTCGAGGTACCGCCCCGATTTCTCGGCGCCGTCGACGACGCGTGGTTCCGATGGGTCATCGACATCGGCCTGCCCGGTCCCGACCGAGGCGAAGGCGGGAAATATCTGATCGTGCCCCCGGGCTACGACGCGCCGCTGCCGGAGGGCGGATTCTTCATTGCCCGCGCCAAGACCACCCGCGTCGTGTGGTTCGGCCGCGCGTTCTTGGAGAACAAGAGCGATCCCAAGCCCGCCGCAGAAACGATCCGGAAGTTCACGAAGGTCTACCCCTACGAGGCTGGCGGCGTTGGCACCTCCATCGCCGAGTTCCTTGCGGGCAAAGCGGCGCTCGGCCGGGTCACGCCACCGCCGCCGACCGTATTCCACGAAGGCAGCGGCAAGGTGATGAACACCGTTCCGCCCAACGATTGGAGCTACTACGAGATGCTGAACGAGATCGTGCAGGAGGAGCCGGCCACCTCGCTCGACGCGGAGCTGATGGGCCCGCTGGCCGCCATCGGCATCATCAAGGGCAAGCCGTTTGCGCCCGACGCGCGGATGAAGAAGATCATGACCGAAGCGCTCGCGCTCGCCAACGCGACGTCGCGCACCCTGCTGATGAATCCCCGCGATCCGAGCTGGTTCTACTATCCGAATTCGGCGTGGTGGAACTACCTGTTCGTGACTGGCTATCAGTTCGAGACGCCCATCCCGCTGATCACGCGCGAGGGCGCCAAGCCGTTCCCCTCCACCGGCTACCGGACGTTGGATGCGCGCACGAACTTCTTCTATGGCATCACCGGTATCACGCCGGGAATGGCCATGCGCCTGACCGGCATCGGGTCGCAATACCTTCTGGGTTCGGTGGATGCCGATAAGAATTATTTCGACGGCGCCAAGACGTACAAGATGACGCTGCCCAAGGGCATTCCGGAAGCGAACTTCTGGTCGATCACGCTGTACGACAACATGACGCGCTCGATGCTGGACACGCCGCAGCGCTATCCGCGCGCGGGCAGCCAGAGCTATCCGTCGCCTGCTGCCGAAGCCGGTCCGGACGGCTCCACGATCGTCTACTTCGGTCCGACGCAGCCGGCGGGAATCAAACGCGGTAACTGGATCCAGACGATGCCCGGCAAAGGCTGGTTCGTGATCCTGCGCCTCTACAGCCCGCTCGAACCGTTCTTCGACAAATCCTGGCGGCCGAGTGAAATCGAGCTGGTGCGATAAGGTCGCCGGCCCTGCTCTCCGGGTTACATTATTATCATCATTTCGTACGACAACCAGCCGGGTCGGCGTTGGCGATTCGGTCACGTTGATCCCTGCCTCATGAGCCTCCGGTAGTCATGCCGCTCGTCAACCCTCACGGCGGCGGCGCATTGCGCCCGTTGCTGCTCGAAGGCGAAGCACGAGTGGCCGAGCTCACACGCGCGGCGACGCTGCCGCCGCTTCGCGTCAGCTCGCGCGAAAAGGGCGACATCATCATGCTGGGCATCGGCGGGTTCACGCCGTTGAGTGGCTTCATGACGCACGCGGATTGGCAATGCGTCTGCGACGTGATGCGCACGGCCGAGTGCCTCTTCTGGCCGATTCCGATCACACTGTCGGCGGATGCCCGCTTCGCAGAGACGATTGCGCCAGGCCAGGACATTGCGCTCCTCGATCCGGACAACGGCGAATGCCTCGCCACGATGACCGTCGCGGAGCGCTACGCGATCGACAAGGCGCACGAGTGCGCCTCGGTGTTCCGCACCAACGATCCCGAGCATCCGGGCGTGAAAATGGTGTTGGAACAGGGTGAGGTCAATCTCGCGGGTCCGCTTCGCGTGCTGTCGACCGGCGATTTCGCGCAGAAATACGGGTCGCTCTTCATGACGCCCGCGCAAACCCGGGCAATGTTCACGTCCCTGGGCTGGTCGAAGATCGCCGCCTTCCAGACGCGCAACCCGATGCACCGCTCGCACGAATACCTCGTCAAGATCGCCATCGAAGTGTGCGACGGCGTGCTCGTGCACTCGCTGCTGGGTGCGCTCAAGCCCGGCGACATCCCGGCCGAGGTGCGCACGAGGGCGATCGCAGTGCTCGCTGAAAGGTACTTCGTCCAAGGCACCGTCGTGCAGGCAGGATATCCGCTCGACATGCGCTATGCCGGACCGCGCGAGGCGCTGCTTCACGCCCTCTTCCGGCAGAACTACGGCTGCTCGCATATCCTGAGTCGGCCGCGACCACGCCGGCGTGGGCAGCTACTACGGCCCGTTCGACGCACACCACATCTTCGACACGATTCCGAAGGTGTCGCTCGAGATCGAAGCGCTCAAGATCGACTGGACCTTCTGGTGCTATCGCTGCGGCGGCATGGCTACCGGCCGCACGTGTCCGCATGCGGACGCCGATCGCTTGCTCGTGTCCGGGACCAAACTCCGCAAATGGCTGTCGGAAGGCGCGGACGTGCCGCCCGAATTCAGCCGGCCCGAAGTGCTCGCCGTCCTGCGTGAATACTACGCGGGCCTCGATGCCGTCCAGAACGTCGAAGTGAAGCTCACCGGCCACTCTGCGCGATAACGGTTTTCCTGACGGCGTCAAGGTTCAACGAGTCATCAGCGGGATCACACCCGCCGATTGACTACTTCTTGCCGCCCTTGCGCTCCGCCGCGATCCAGGCGTCAACGTTGGCCTCGAGCACCGACAGCGGCACGGATCCGCCATCGAGCACGACATTGTGGAAGCGCCGAAGATCGAAACCTTCGCCAAGCGCAGCATGGGCTTTGGCGCGAAGGGCCTTGATCTTCAACTCCCCGACCTTGTAAGCGGTGGCCTGCCCTGGCCAGACGATGTAGCGGTCGACCTCGTTCGTCGCGACCTCCAGCGTGCCACCCGAGTTGGCGACCATGTAGTCGATCGCCTGCTCGCGGGTCCATCCGAACGCATGGATGCCCGTGTCGACAACCAGCCGACAAGCGCGCAGCAGCTCATCCGAAAGGTTGCCGAATTTCTGGTAGGGGTCTTTGTAGAATCCCATTTCGTCGCCGAGGCTCTCCGCATATAGCGCCCAACCCTCGGCGTACGCGGTGAACCCGAGGTAGCGACGAAACTGCGGCAGGTTGGAGAGCTCCTGCGCCCGAGCAATCTGCAGATGATGGCCGGGGACCGCTTCGTGCAGCAACGTCGTCTCCATCGACCACTTAGGCCGCGTCTTGAGGTTGTTCGTGTTGGCCTCGAAATAGCCGGCCCGGCTGCCGTCGGCGGCGCCGAGTGTGTAGTGCTCGGCGTTGTCCCCTTCTTCCGGGCGCATCGCCCGGATCCCGTACGGCTGGCGCGGCAGTTGCGCGAACAGCTTCGGTAACTCGGCATCGGCACGCTTGGCGATGTCCCGATAGCCCGCCAGCATGGCTTCGGGTTCGGTGAAGAAAAACCGCGGATCGGTGACGAGGAATTGCCGGAACTCGGCGCGCGTACCCTTGAATCCCGTGTCCCGCATCACGGCATCCATTCGTGCGCCAATGCGGGCCACTTCCTGCAATCCGAGATCGTGGATTTGCCGCGGCGTGAGTTCCGTGCTCGTCGCTTCAGCCAGCAACGCCTGATAGTAGGGCAGGCCGGCAGGGAGCTCAGAGACGCCGATGCCGTCACGGGCACCCGGCAGATAGCGCTCCTCGTAAAACGCCTTGAGCGACCGGAACGCCGGAATCACCTGGTCGCGGATCACCTGCCGGCCGGCAGACGCGAGGCGCTCCCGATCCGCGGGCGCAAAGTCAGCCGGTAGCGACTTGAAGGGGGCGTACTCCGGACTATTCTCTGGATCCGGGTCCGTCTGCGCTTCCAGCTGCTGCGGCACCCGCGCAATCGCGATCTTCGGCAGCACCCAGCCGCCAGCCAGCGCGATCTCCATCCGCCCGATCAGGTGGTGGACGATTACCGGCACGGCATCGAGTCGCCTGAGGTAATTCTCGTAGTCCTTGACCGATGTGAAGCGCGTGGCTTTCACGAGTTGGGGCAGGTCGAGGTGGATGCCGTTCATCTGGGTGACCGGCGCCCAGTCGTCGAATGAGCTGAACGGCGCGGACCCGAATAGCGTGTTGATCGCAATCTGCCTTTCGAGGGTGAATTTCAGCACTTCGAGCGACGCGCGGTCCTCGGCGGACAACCGCTTGCCGTCGACGCGGTCGAGCCGGCGCAGCATCGCCGGATAGAACGCCTTGCGCCGGGTCACCGCGCCGGGCGACTGGTCCGTGACCCGGTCGTCGTAGCGATGGTCCCCGAGGAACGTGGCGTAAGCGGGATACTCGCGCAAGACCCATTCCCAATACTCGTCGAAGAGCGCATGCGGCGCCACCGCAGCTGGCGTTGCCTTGCCCCGCTCGGCACCCATTGCCAGACCGCTGAGGGCAGCAGCCAGCGCCAGTGCCGCAAAAAACTTCATTCGTCTCATGCGTCGTCTCGAGGGTCTGTTCCTGCATGCCCGGTGCCTGCGATCGCGGCGATCCCGGCGCGATGTCCAACGAGCCCTTGTTATTTGGCCGAGAGCCAGCAGCATACTCATAATTCGCCGTGGCGCATCAACCGCAGTTGCCGCGAATGCTACGAAGCCCAGGTCGCCTACGCTGGGCGTGCCGCGGACGTATTCCGATCGGCGGGAATATTGGAGGACGACGAGCTACGACCGCCTATGGGCGGTATGCAGCCGGTCGAGGTCAAGGAGGTGGTGCCACGGCCCGTCATTGGATCAAGGCCGTTTACATCAATGCCGGCCGGCGCGGGAGTCCTGCGCGAACGTCGACCGCAGCGCAATCGCAGCGTCAACGCTCATCGCGTCTTCTTCGGGCGGATTCGCGGTCTCGGGCGGTTGCAACTCGTAGCCAAACCGGCGCGCCGATTCAATTCTCCCGCAAGCCGCCTCGACGCAAGCCATTGGGCCGGGCGTGATCGCGGGACTCGTTTGTCGCATCGATCAGGCGCTCGGAGCTCGGCATCGGTCATCCGGCAAGTGCCGCCTTAGCGGTTCGCAGGTCGGTGTCATCGCGCGTTGTGTGCCACAGCTTCAGGCATTCGCGTTACGGCCGGCTGGCGAGATAGAGGTGCCAGCGATGGCGCACGACTAAGCCCACATACGTCATCTGCTCCGAGAGTCCCGCCGAGTGCGAACACGTCCAACGTGTCTAGCGGAGCCTCTCTAATGGTCGCGATCTGCCAAACGGCCAAGAGCGCGAGACAGATGAACAGGGCAACCGCGACGAGCAGCCGGTTGCGCATGCGGCGGTTTGTCTGAACATCCGTCATCGGTTTGTGGCCGGGCCCGCTTGCTCGATCCGGCTCGAGCGCAATTCAGTCGCTGCCGAATCGTGATCGTGAAGCCAATCCGATCCAGCCGAGCATAGCTCTCAGCTCCGATCCCGATCCGAGAACCTCCCACGACAAGAGACAAAGCACGATATGGGCCTCAACTTCAAGCCCATGTTTCTATAGCTGCCCGCGAGTGTCGATGCTGCGATCGGTTACCAACTTGTAAGATCCGCCGACGCTTAAGCCAACCTTCTGACAGCGCGCATCGCCTCGGCTATCGAGGAGTTGAATCAGGTTGCGGACGACGGAGCGGATCGCGGACGCAGACCGCGCCAGGCTCACCCGCGCATAAGACCGCCGTCAATGCGATCGAGTCGCTGCGGGAGCGCGAGGGATGACGCTGGTCGACTGGAATCCGAATACGCCGGTGCCGCGGTTGCGCATTGTGCCGGCGTTGCGATCTGAGTTTCACCGGTCAGAATACTCGACGCGCGGAATGCACCATCGCGCGGGAAAACGCGTTGCTGATCGTCTAGCCATCGTAGCGTACAGAACGTGCACGACGAGCCATTCGCGCGCGGCATCAAGTGTATGGGCGCTCGCGGCTAGCGTGCGCGTCGTTACCGGATATTGCCGAGCCTTCATGTCCTAAGGATTGCTACCTCGAACGCAATCCCGAAGATGACATGGCCAGCCTTTCCCCTTTTCGCGCCCGACGTACGGTCCGCCGCGCGATCGCGTCAGCCACTTCGGCAGTCACGGTCCCAACGAGATTTCCTCGCGATGCAGTTAGCGCCGGACCTTAAATCGGCAAGGCCGGAAATCAAGCCCCATGGCGCGACTTCCGGCGTGCCGACGAATGGATCTATTTCTCCGGCTGGCTCTTGGCCGCGCGGGCCGCCAGTTTGCGCCCCTTGTCGAGGATCGACTGCGGCTCAACGGAGAACTCGTTGGTCAGGAAGAGCATCTTTCCAAAGGCCGCACCCATCGACAGGTTGTCGAATTCCACCGGCACAAAGTGCGCCGAGACGAACTGACCAGTACCCTGAAACACGAGAGCCGCAGCGAAGGACACGTTCCAGTTGTCAGTCGAGTTTTCGGGCTCGAAACGAACGTAGATCGGACTGCGCGACAGGTTCACCGTGTCGAGCGGGAATCCGACGCGAGGGTCGTTCCTCTCTGCGTTGTTGACGCGGATTTGCGGTGGCGGGAGATCGGCTCCACGGGCCCACGGCCCATGACGTATTCACGGATGGACGCTCGCTCGAAATCATCCGCAGTAGAGTCGAGACGGAACTCCCGCCCGCCGAGACCGAGGTAGACCCGGCCGTCGGTCCCCGCGCCACTGAAGTTGCCCGTCACAACCTGACAAAGAATTCCTGTTATCGCAGCCATCTCGGGCCTCCTATGATGATGCTACACGCTCTGCCACGGCCCTATAATCGGCCGTGGGCGGTAGGCACGACGGTAGGTAATGCTGCTGCGCGCCATCGAGCCCACTCATACGACGATGGGGCCGGAGCGCGGCGACGCTTGCGCGAATTTCTTCCGGCATCTTCTCCATCGGTGTCCCGGCTGTGGGATAGATGCGATCGATGCTCTCCAGCAACTCGCGGGTTGACGCTCGGCTTCATGGCCATCTCGTCGAGCCGTTGTGCCAGCGCATGAGCCGTCATCGGCTTGGGGTTTCTGAAGCGCTTGGGCGCGAGCGGGGTAGCCAACGTCTTCGCGACCTGTTGCACGGCCGGATCGAAACGTGGCTCCTTGGCGGCACTTCGCGCAACGATCGCCTTGGCGGTCGCTTTGGCTGCGCCGGTCCTCGTGGTCGTTCCGCTCATTTGATTCCCCGTGAAGCGACGAGGGCTAATGCGAATCGCAACCTCATTGTCAAAATGTAGCAACGGAGAAGAAGGTGACTCAACGTGAATATTCACGCGTCCAAGCTATGGATCGGGAATGGTCCGAGCGAATCCACTTAGACGAGATACCCGACGGGCAGCGTGTCACTCACTAGCGCCACGATACGCGCAGCCCCCATCGCGCAGTGAAAGACGAAGCGATGGCGCAGCGTCGGAGCAGGCTCATGCCACAACAACTTGCAGCAGTACAGATGCGGGCCAACAGCAGCCCCTCACGGTGGCGTCGTGATGCTATTGGCCGCGGCTTGCAGGATCGACGCCAGCGAACTTCAGCAGGTCCACCATCCGGAAGTTGCGGTGCCCGCAGCTGACGGAACTCCGGCGCCCAGTCGGGCGAGGCCGAGAAACGAATCACGGTCGGTCTCGAGGAGCCGATCAGCACCTCCCCCACGATGCGACCGCCCACCGGACCGAGGCGCTCCCCGCCGCTAGCGAGGTCGGCTTCCTTCAGGATGTAGTACCACAGCGGCGTGCTGCGCTCGAGGCCAAGCCCGTAACCGGCGAGCTCGCCTAGATCCCGCGGGGTCAGCGAGGGATGCGCATACAGTCGGCGATGCGCTGCCCGGAAGGCAGCTCCCACGTCAGGTGCCGAAGCAGGTTGCGTTGCGGCAGCGACGTCGGCGGATCGCCGCTCGCGATGGCGCGAAGCGGCAGATTGAACAGCGGCGTCGAGATTCGCGTGTCGATGCGCTTGCGCGGCTTGACCTCGCCGTCGCCGAAATCGAAGAACGTCTGCCAGCCGACGAAGCGCGCTGGGCGCGCGCGCCGCCCTCAGATCGACCGGGTCGGGCTGACCTTCCGGCCGGATCGAAGATAAACCGAAGAACGGCTTGCCGTTGTCGCCCGCCAGGTTGGCCCGGTACGACGGGCGCGACCATGCGAATGGCCGAAACGGTACGCGGCGCCCTGGAATTCCACCGGGATCGCGCGGACGACTCGCCCCCGGGGTGATAAAAGCGCCGACCGTGCACCAGGATGTCCTCCACCAGCGATTCGCCGATGAACGACGGCAGGATCTCGTGCAGCACGATCCATTGGTAGTGCCAAGTGACGATCGTCGCGCGCCCGTCGAACACCGTCCATCGGCTCCGCCCCGTTCCGCCGAAGCAGTCGACCACGCGGTTGTGGAAGCACAGGAACGCCGCCTGCAGCCCCGCGATCATCAGGTGCTCGTCGTTGCGCGGATCGGCGATGATGCCGCGCCCGTCCGGCAGTGCGAGGCAGGTCCTCGAACAGGCCGCCACTCTCCACGGCGAGCTTCGCCCGATCGCGCAGATCGTAGAGTAGCGGATCGGCAGCCGGACCGCGCCCGTACAGCGAGTCGAGGTCCAGCGCGGGAATGCGGGTGTTCGGTGCGCGACGAGGCTGTGTTGCGACGCCGAGCCGCGAGTCGTGTCGAACGTTACGTCATGGTCGACGAACTGGCCGATGAACGTCAGGCCCGCAGCACCCCTGGCAATCGCGGCGTTGGGGTTGTTGACGCTCAGTGACGGATCGTGATCAGCTCGACCGGACCCGCGACAAGGATGTCGTGTGCGTCCATCATCCCGCCAGCCTTGCCGAGGTCCAGCAGTGCCGCGGTCAGGCCCGTCGAGGGCTCCGCGAACGCCGGTAGCTGCGGAAACATGCGCGAAAAGCGTGTCGACGCGCGATGTTGCGCGAATGCAGGCAGCACGCCGCCGAAGCCTGATGCGCTCGCGACCACCGCGGTTGCGGCAATGCCGCGAACAAAGCGACGCCGGCCCGGGTGCTCCGGCTGCGCATCGTAGATCGAATGGCGCACGCGTTGGTTGCTCATCGATGCTCTCCCTTCGTGGTCGCGCGGATTGGGCTACCACATGCCCCAGTCAATCCGCCCAGCGTGACTTCAGACCGGCGATGACGTGAGCGATGGCGGTGACTTGGAAACTCGCGGCCATCTGCTGGACCCGTCCGGATGGCCTCAAGCCCGGGCTCGGGCATCAACGACGGCGCCCTCCACCGAACAAGGCGACGCGATCGCGCTTCCCTTGCCCCGCAACTCCCAGTCCAGTTCAGTTGAATTTGCACGCGGAATCGATTGCCAGCTCGCACTCACGCGAGCTATCCACCCATTCGGATCCTTGGTCAAACGTGTCGCGCGCCGGTGATCCGCCCACGCGGGCCGGCAGAATCGGCGCCGTCCGCCGCCGAGGGCGCCATTGTTCTGTGCGGCGCGTCGGCGATGGCCGCGTTCGGCAAGGACACAGCATGGACAAGCACGTGGATGGCGGCGTAGACGCCGAGCAGTACCGCCGTGGCCGTCCTCGGTGCGCAGATGTAGCGGGAACCGAAGTCGTGACTCGTGTTCTGTATTGCCACGATGATCTCCTTGCGAAATGATGTGACTAGCGGTTTGCACCCTCGTGGTTCCAATCAACGCGATGAGCTGGTCGCCTAAACACGTGGCAAGCTTCCGTCCGCCAACGAAACATGTCGTGAAAAAACGCTTAAAAATCGATAAAATTCCGACACCGGCGCATTGCGCCCGCTCTCTCTCGGCGACGGCCTGCGCCTTGCCGCGGCGAAAGTACGATCGGTGGCGCTCGATGGAGCCAAGGCATGAGCGCCATGTATGAAATCGGCCCGTTCCGGCTCGACTCCGAGCCGGCGTGCTCACTCACGCCGGCGTCCCCGTCGCATTGGGCTCGCGCGGGGTCGGCCGTCCTGACCGCGCTGGTCGAGCGCGCCAACGAGCACGTCCCGAAGGCCATGCTCATGGATGCGGCATGGCCGGATGTTGTCGTCGAGGAAAGCAATCTCGCCGTCCAGATCTCCGCGATCCGGCGCGTGCTCGCGCAGGTTCCCGGCGGCGAGCGATGGGTGGAGACGCTCGCGCGGCGAGGCTATCGTTTCGTCGGCCCGGTAACCGCGCTACCGGACGCCCCCCCGCAAGGCGCTGCGACGAAAAGCAGGCGCACCAATCTGCCCGAACCGCTGACGTCCTTCGTTGGGCGCGAACGTGAGCTGGTCGAGATCAAACGGCTGTTGCCGGGTACCCGTCTATTGACTCTCGTGGGCATCGGCGGCATCGGCAAGACGCGGCTGGCGCTGCAAGTGGCGGCTGGAGCGATCGGACGCCTACCGGGACGGTGTCTGGTTCGTGGAGCTTGGCACCGCTCACCGATCCCTCATTGGTGCCGAGTGCGGTGGCCCAGGTGCTGGGGGTGAGTGAAGCAGCAGGGAAACCGCTGCTGGAGACCCTGTGCAGCCGGGTCAAGGGGCGCCAGCTCTTGCTGCTGCTCGACAATTGCGAGCATCTGCTCGACGCATGTGCGCGGCTTGCCGACGCGATGCTGCGCAGCGCGGCGGAGCTGACGATCATCGCCACCAGTCGCGAGCCCTTGCACGTCGCGGGTGAGCAGACCTACCCGTTGCCGACATTGTCGCTGCCCGATCCGTCGGCGGGTGTGGACAACGTATGGGCCGCCGAGGCCGTGCAGCTGTTCGTCGAGCGAGCGCAGCGCCATCAGCCCGAGTTCGAGCTGACGGCTGCGCACGCGCCCGCGGTGGCGCAGCTGTGCATCCACCTCGACGGCATACCGCTGGCGCTCGAACTGGCGGCTGCGCGTGTGCGTTCCTTGTCGATCGAGCAGATCAATGCCCGGCTGGATGATCGCTTCAAACTGCTGACCGGTGGAACCCGCACGGCACTGCCGCGCCAGCAGACATTGCGCGGGACGCTCGACTGGAGTCACGGGCTGCTTTCGGAGCAGGAGCGCGTGGTGTTGCGACGGCTGGCCATCTTCGTTGGCGGCTTCACGTTGGAAGCCGCCGCGGCGGTCGCGACCGACGAGTCGATCGATGAATTCACCGTGACCGACCTGCTCGCGCAACTCGTCGCACGCTCGCTGGTCGTCGCCGATACGAACGATGCCGGCGCGCGCTACCGGATGCTCGAGACCACGCGCTTCTACGCGCTGGAAAAGCTCGCCGAGGCCGGAGAAACCGACGCCATCAAGCGTCGCCATGCAACATACTTTCGCGATCGGTTCGAGCGCGCGTACCGACGATTGGCTGCGCATGTCCGATGCGCGATTGGCACGCCATCTACCTCCCCGAGCGCGACAACGTTCGCGTGGCGATCGACTGGGCGCTCGGCGGCGATGGCGACCCGACCATCGGCATCGCGCTGGCAGGCGCCTCCGCTGCGCTATGGGCGGAGTTGTCGCTTCCTGGCGAGGGCCAGCAGCGACTCGAGGCTGCCATCGCGCAAGTGGAGTCGCGCACGTCGAAATCGGACCAGGCCCGTCTGTGGCTCTGGCTGGGGTTGCTCCGTAAGTTAAGCGCGCCCGCCCAAGCGGTGATGGCATTGGAGCAGGCCGTCGAGCTGTACCGTGGGTTGGGGGACGTGGCGGGACTCGGCCATTCGCTCTCGCGACAGGGCGCCGTGCTGGCGAGACTGGGTCGGTTCGAGGTGGCTGCACGGATAATGGCCGAAGCTATCCCGGTGCTGGAATCCACGGGCCTGCCAAAGGCACTCGGCTTCTATTTTTCCGGGTTGGGCGAAGCGAAGCTGCTGACCGGCGAACTGGCCGCTGCTCGGGTGCACTTCGAAAAAGCACTGGTGCTCTACCGCGAGGCCGGGGCCGAGTCCGCCGCGCTCTCTATTCTCGTTATGCTAACGGATATCACCTGGGCGCTCGGCGATCTCGACGCAGCGCTAGCCGCGGTTGTCGAGGCGGTCGCAAGGTTGCGCAACTCACCGTTGGCCAGGAAATGGAACTTCGGAATAGCTCTCATCAACCTCGCGGGTGTGCGCACCGAGCGTAGGGAGCTCGACGAAGCGCTCGCGGCGGCGCGGGAGGGACTGCCGTTGTTGCAGGAAGCCGGTTACGCCTGGCAAGCGTTGGATCACCTTGCTCTGCGGGCGGCACTTGCGGGCAAGCCTGCAAACGCCGCCCGTATCGCGGGCTACGCGGATTCGATGCACCCGCAAAAGAATCGACGCGCCAGCCCAACGAGGCGCGGGCGCGCGAGCGGTTGCGGGCGCTGCTGCACGAGAAACTCGACGCGGACGAACTGCAACGCCTGCTTGCCGAGGGCGCGAGCTTAGCGAAGACGAGGCTTGTCGAGTGGCGCTGGAGGAGTGATCCGATGGTGTCGAGCCCGTCTGAATTCAGGCACAGTCGCCGTCCGTCATTGCTTCGTGGGTCGGCCGCATATCCGCCGGAAAGCTTTGCTGTGTCTGCGCCCACGAACGCAGGTACGGAGCGCAATGCGCTACGACCGCCGTTGGCCGCACTCGGGCACATGGGATTGACGTGTGCCGGCGGTGGTCGAAGCTGCCTCTTCGCCTAGGCTCCGATGGCCAGAACAACGCGAAAGCGCGCCTTCCCGCTCATCATCCGATCGTAGGCTTCGGCCGCACGCTCCAGCGGGAAGTCTCGTTCATCGACCGCACGCCGGTGCGGGCGCTGAACGCAAGCGTGTCCTGCGAGTCGATCGAGGTCCCGGAATACCAACCCTTGATCGAGCGGCACCCGTCGAGCAACCACAACGGTGATGCTTGGATCGAGGGAGCCGCCCCGACGATCAATAACGTGCCGTTGATCGCCAGGCCACCCTGGACCGCGCTCATCGCCTCGCCGCTAGTCGCCGTCGCCAGAATGACTTTCGCGCCGCCCATCTTGAGGAGCTCTGCCGCGGGGTCCTGCGCCTCACTGTCGATGTAGACGGACGCGCCCAGCTCCCGGGCGAGCGATTCCTTGTCCTTGCCGCGTGCGATGCCGACCGTGTGAAAACCCATCTTCGCCGAATACTGAATCCCGAGGTGACCCAGCCCGCCGAGACCCAATACGGCGACGGTATCGCCCGCCCGCGCCCCGGCGTTTCGCAGCGCATTGAACGTCGTTAGGCCGGCACACATCAGCGGGGCGGCCTCGATGGCCGGAAGTAGAGCCGGCATCCGCGCGACCGCGCTGGCGGGTGCGATCATGTATTCCGCATAGCCACCGTCGTAGGTGACGCCGGTGACCTGATGCGTGACGCAGGCGAAGAACTCGCCGCGGCGACAGGGGTCGCAATGTCCGCAATATCCGCCGTTCCAGCCGACGCCTACCCGCTGGCCCCACTTGCCAGCCGACCGTACCGGCACCCACTGCATCGATCACTCCGGCCACCTCATGTCCCGGCACACGCGGATATTGAATACCCGGGTAGTGACCTTGCTTGGTGAGCGAATCGCTATGGCAAATGCCACAGGCTTGTACCCGGATACGGATCGCTCCGGCACCCGGCTCGGGCATCTGCCGCTCGACCATCTCGAAGGGTCCGTCGGGACGGGAGATCTGTACTACGCGCATTGTCGCCATGCTTCCTCCGTTTCAATCAATCAGTTGAGTCTCCACGCATAGACCGGGCTGTCGACATGTCGAACCAGAATGGCGACATCGACCCCTTCGATGGAGGCAATTCGAAATCGTCCAAAGGCGTGAGACAAGTTCACCCCGAAGCGCGAACGACCCGCCGCATCGGCGATCGGCCTCAGGGTCCCGGCCGCGGGTTGGTGGGCCTGCCAGCTCCACTCCTCGAAGCGGCCGCCGCCCGAAGCTGGCCCAGGCGACGGTGCAATGGTGTACACGATACCGTCGTCCATCGGGGAGAAATACACGAGCCGATCGATATTCGGCGCATATTCCAGCGCCGCAAATGGCCGCAGCAGCGGTTTCGGCCCCACCGATCTCAACTGGGCAATCTCCCGCGCCGGATCGGCCGGATCCAGCGCGTGCAACTCGTCACGGGCGTGCACCGACACGACGATGATGTCGCGCGACGGATCAATCTGCATGGCGTTGTGGCTGGCAATGCCGGGTAGCTTGTTCGGGAAGTGATCGGTCCAGCGGCCGCAGGTTGCATCGGCGTTGTCGCCATCGGGATGAAAGCCGATGAAGGCGTTGCCCCCGCCATCGTCACCCGAGTGCCCCCAAAGCACACGACGGGAATTGTCCCAGGTCGTCCAACCGCCGGAATTGAGAATTGCCGTCGGATGCTTCGGGCCTCGCCGCCAGCGCAGGCTGTCGAGATTGAAAAGATGCGGTATCGCGACGGCCTTTACGAATCTGCCCAGCTCCGTCTGCCCCTTCAGCAGAATGTAGTCGTTACCCACGGGATCGTATTGGACGTAACCATAAGTATGGGGCGGGAGCGGCGAGCCGTCCGGATACGCCGCGTCGCGGTATGTCGCGCCGGCACCGTAATCGCGGTCGCCTCCGCCGACGTAGCCATCGGAGATCCTCTTCCACTCCCTGGAGCCGAGATCGAAGGCGTGCACATCGGAACCGAAATAATTGTCGTGCCCGCCTCCGAACACGATCATCGATCCGCTGGCGCCGAATCGCGACGCATAAACAGCGCCGTTCCATGCTTCGGTGATCGCGCTGAATCCTGCGACGCCGTGCCATGGCGACTTGGGGTTGCGCCCCGCCCTCCGCCGCAATCGCTCGCGCAGCGTACGCGCGGGTTGAGGTGGGGATCGCGTGCCGGATCGCCGTCGGCCAGGTACCGCGACCCCGGCGGCGTCGGCTCCAGACCGAGATCCGGGCGCTCGCCAGAGATCGCATACCAGCAATTCAGGCTCATCCGCTCGAGCCACGGAGGGGTTGCGGGCGACATGGAGCAAATTGTCCGGTCCGTGGCGTTTGCCGGTCAGTTTGATACATTTTAGGCGCAGGAGGCCCATTGAGCACCGTCCGAGTCATTCAGGTGAAGGTCAAGGCGAAGGCGCGCGCCAGCGTCCTCGAGGAAACGAGTCCGGGCGTCTGGCATGCCGAGCTCAAGTCGCCGCCTGTCGACGGAAAGGCCAACAAAGAGCTCATTGCGTTGGTCGCGCGCACTCCGGCTGCCGCCGGGCAGCCGTGTCCATCAGAAGCGGGGCCTCCCGGCGCATGAAGCTCGTGCGCATCGACACCGCCTGAGTCGGGCGGTACGTGATCGAAGGAGCCCGAGGCCCCGTTTGCTTGTCTTTTACGCGCTGTAACTTTATGCGGACGAAGGAATGAAACCCCGTGGCAAGCGTTGTCCGCCGAAAGCAGCACAGCCGGCGCCGCGTCTAGGTTCATCGGACCAGGAGGATAGGATGCTGAGCAACGCCATGCACAAGGGATTGATTCTGTCTTTCGCCGCCCTCCTGGGCGCAACGTCCGCCGCGGTGAGTGCGGCAGACGCCGCGCTCGAACGCGCCGCGACCGCGCTGGGCGTGACCGGCCTGAAGTCGATCCGCTACACGGGCGACGGCGTCGGCTAGACGTTCGGACAGGCCTACAAGCCCGGGCTAGCGTGGCCGAAGATCAAGCTCAGCTCCTTCGCGCGCACGATCAACTACGAAACCGGGTCGATGCGCGACGAGATCGTGTTTACCCGCGCCGAGGCGCTGGGCGGCGGCGGCTATCCGCATGTGGCGCCGCAACGCAACGATCAGTACGTCAGCGGCGGCTTCGCCTGGAACCAGACGGCGCGGCGCCTGCGCCCGGACCGCGCTTCGTCGCCGATCGCGTGCATCAGCTGTGGATCACGCCGCAAGGCGTCTCAAGGCAGCGATAAAGAACAATGCCACGGTCCGCGCAGAACCGCGACGGGAAATCTATGACCGCGTTACATTTACCGAGCCCGGCCGGTTCGGCGCGGTCGGCTTCTCGACGGACGGCCTGGTGGAGCGCGTGGAATCGCGCTTTCCCGATCCGGTACTGGGCGAACCCCGGTCGTAACCACCTATACCGACTATCGCGACTTCGGCGGCGTCAAGTTCCCCACGCGGATCCTGCAGTCGCAAGGCGGGCTTTCCGGTGCTCGACCTCACGGTAAGGGAGGTGCAACCCAACGCGTCGGCCGACATCCGCTACCCGACGCCGTGCGAAGCGCGACCGAGCGGGTGACCGCGGAAAAAGTGGCGGACGGCGTGTGGTTCATGGCCGGCGGCTCGCACAACAGCGTCGCGATCGAGATGAAGGATTACATGATCCTCGTCGAAACGCCGCTCAACGACGGCCGCATCCGTGTCCGGTGATCGACGAGGTGAAGAAGCTCGTCCCGGGCAAGCCGATACGCTACGTCGTCAATCGCACGGCCACTTCGATCATTCCGGTGGTCTACGCGCGGCGGTCGCGCGAAGGCGCGACGATCATCACCCAGGCGCAGAACAAGCCGTACTTCGAGCGGGCGTTCGCAATGCCGAACACGATCAACCCCGACCACCTCGCCAAGTCCGGCAAGAAGGCGCGTTTCAGGACAGTGGACGACAAGCTCGTGCTGAGCGACAGCACGCGAACGGTCGAGATCTACCATATGGCCGACAGCCACCACTCCGACACATTCCTGATGGTGTATCTGCCGAAGGAAAAGCTGCTGATCGAGGCCGACTCGTTCACACCCGCCCCGCCAAACTCGCCGCCGCCCGCGCAGCCGAATCCACACCACACAATCTCGTCGACAACCTCGCGCGGCTCAAGCTGCCGGTGGACCGCATCCTGCCGTTGCACGGCCGCGTCGTTCCGGTCGCGGACCTCTACGTCGCGGTCGGACAAAGCCCGACGAAATAAGTCGGATAAAGGCGTTGGCTCGGCGGCGGTGGGCTAAGGCCCCGCGTCGAGTCCAGCCGGAAGCCTCCCTCGGGTTGGTCCGCGGCGGGTCGTCGTGCCGTCGCAACGATCCTGGGGCGCCCGTCCCCGCCAAACCCAAGTTTTCCGTGACACCGTTTGCCAAAAGGGCTACGATGTTGCAGTGCAGCAATCGGAGGGGGAGCCAGATGGAAATCGCAGGCAAGGTCGCGGTAATCACAGGTGCCGCCAGCGGCATCGGGCGGGCGGTGGCGGCGCGAATTGGCGCGGCGCAACGTGCGAGCGCTGGCGCTGGTGGACATCGGCGAGAACATCGAGGAAGTTGCCGCCCAAGTCAATGCGGAGGCCGGCCGAAGGTCGCCCACCCCTTCCGAGGCGATACCACCGACGAGGTGTTTCGCGCGTCGGTTTTCGATTCGATCAGCAGCGAGATCGACACCGTCACCATGTGCGTGCCGGCCGCCGGGATCACGCGCGATGACCTTGCGGTACGCGTTGACAAGGAAACGGGCAAGGCGCGCATCTATCCGGGGAGCGGTTCAAGCAGGTCATCGACGTGAACCTCGTGGCGCCGGTCTACTGGGCGCTCGAGATGATCGCGCGCATCGCCGAGGACCGCGCCGCCGCGGCCTGAAGCGATGGCACCCGTCCGAGGGAATGCAAGGGGCCGATCGTGTTCATCGGCTCCGTCTCCTCGCAGGGCAACAGCGGCCAGATCTCCTACGCGGTCACCAAGGCCGGCCTCGAAGGGGCGGCGGCGACGATCATGAAGGAGGCGATTTACTATGGCGTGCGCTGCGGCGTGATCCACCCCGGATTCACCGACACGCCGATGGTGCGGGCGATGGGCGACGAGTACATCAGAAGAACATTCTGCCGTTCACGCAGCTCAGCCGACTGATTCGGCCCGAGGAGATCGCCGACGCGATCTGCTTCATGCTCGCCAACTCCGCGGTCAGCGGCGAGCTGTGGGCCGACGCGGGCTGGCACGCACCTGCATAGCGCCGATTACGAAAAAACGCGTTGTCGCGCGACATGTCGCGGGAGCAGCCGATTTCCTCGACGCAACGGTAGAGGTGCTGTGCGCCCACACCCTCAATCGGCGCCGCACTTGCGAAGCAGGGGTCTAGCGTGTCACGACCAGCTTGATGCCGAAGCCGATCAGGAACAGACCTGCCAGCTTTTCCAGTAAATCCGCGGGGCGACCGGATTTGCGCGCAGGCGTTCGGCCAGGAAGTGGGTCAGCAGCACTGCGTCAAGCCGTAGGCAAATGTCAGCGCAGCGATGGTCGCCGCCATGAAAGCGAAGGTCGTCAGCCCCTGGTGCCGCGCCGGATCCACGAACAACGGAAAGAAAGCCATATAGAACACGATCGCCTTCGGGTTGAGCAGCGTGATCATCAGCGCCTGGCGCAAATAGTGATGGGGCTTGATGTGCAATACGGGCGCGGACCCCGTTTTGGCCTGCAGCATCCTTGCGCCCAGGAAGGCGAGGTACGCCGCACCGACGACTGCACCGCCTGGAAAGCCGCCGGGTAGGCCGTCAGCAATGCCGCAACGCCGGCGACGGCCAACCACATCAGGACCTCGTCTCCCAGAATCACGCCCAGGGTTGCTGCAATGCCTCCCTTGACGCCGCCCTTGCCGGTCGACGTAATGAGTGCCAGATTTCCCGGGCCGGGAATCAGCAGGAACACAATGATTGCGACGACGAAGGCGCCGTAGTCGGTTACGCCAAGCATGTGGAGATCTCCTGACGACGGGGCGATGAGTATAAGACATCGACGAAGTGGTCAAGTGACGGATCCGCCAGTCAATCGCCGACTCGGGGGCTTCCTGTTGCCGGCGCTTCTCGGAAGCGTGCTCTTCGCGGCGCCGGCGCTCGCCGCGCCCGACGAGGTCGCCCTGGGCAAGGCCGAGGGTTATCCGACTGTCCCCGGAAGTCCGCCCGCAGACGCGCTGCCTCGTGGGCCTGGTCAGCCGGCGCGACGAGCTTCCCCTCGCACAAGGTCAATCGCGGCGCAATGGTGCGCCCGATTGAGTCGCGCGGCGTCGGAACCCGCCTTCCGCTACGCCTATCAGAGCCAGACCGGCGAGCTGGACGACTACCTCGGGCGGAACCGCACCACGGGCTCCTGATCCTCAGGGGCGAAACCATCCTCGCCGAGCGCTACCAGTACGACCGCACGCCCACCACCGCATGGCCTCGTCTCGATGGCGAAGACGATCGTCGCCATGCTCGTGGGCATCGCGATCGCGGAGGGCGCCATCGGGTCGTCGACGATCCCGCGGAGCAGTACCTCGCGCGAGCTGAACGGCACCCCTACGGCGAGACGCCGTCGGCACCTGCTCTCGATGTCTCGGGCGTCCGTTCTCCGAGGCCTACAGCGGAGCGACGACGTCGCGACCCTGGCGCGCCTTTCGCTCATGGGAGCAAAGCGCCGGTGGCGTGGCAACGTTAGCGCCCTTCCGCACGCGCGATCGCCCGGCGGGGGCGCGATTGCCCTACGCGTCGGAGAAACGCAGGTGCTGGGCCTCGTACTGCGGGCGGCGACGGGCAACCGCTCGCGGAATACCTGTCGGAGAAGATCTGGCAGCCGATGGGTGCGGAGGCGGACGCGTCCTGGAACATCGACAAGGGCGGATACGAGGCGGCGTTCAGGGGCGTCAATGCGACGGTGCGCGACTACGGGCGCCTGGGAATGCTGCTCGCGAACGATGGTGCAATCGAGGGCCGGCAAATCATCCCCGCCGCCTGGGTGCGTGCCGCGACCACGCCGCCGGCGAAACAGTTCGAGCCCGGACAGACGAAATGCTCTTCGGCTACGGCTACCAGACGTGGATCCTCGGCGGCAAACAGCGCCAGTTCACGCTGCGAGGCTTCCGCGGGCAGAGCGTATTCGTCGATCCGGACTCGAAGTCGTGATGGTCCACACCGCGGCGGGCGAGTCGGCGACTCGGGAATGGGGAACGGATTGCCCTGTGGAACGAGGTCGTGAGAAGTCTGGGCAAATGAGTATCGGGCTCAAATCCTATCGCTGGAGGCAGCGTATGAAAACTCGGAGGTTTCTCGTGGTGCTCACCGCGCTCAACGTCGTCCTGCTGGCGTATTCTCCCGAATCAGTCGGGCGCGACGGTGATGGCGCAGAATGCCGCGCCGGTGCTTCGTGGTCGCGCGCTGGAGATCGTCGATGACGCGGGCCGCGTCCGGGCGAGCATTGCGATACTGCCCGCGGATCCCAACGTCAAGATGCCGGACGGGACCGTGGGTTATCCCGAAACGGTGTTGCTGCGGCTCATCAATCTCTAAGGCTGCCTCAACATCAAGATCGCCGCGACGGTACGGCATCGGTGCTCGGCGGCGAATTCGATCCGACGTACGTGCAGATTTTGGCGGAAGGCCCCAACACTACCTTGAAGTTGAGCAACCAGGACTACGTGTAGCAGCTTGTCCTGAAGCCGTAGTTTCGAACGGCCTCAATCCACCTTGATCCCCGCCTCTTTGATGAAGGCGCCGTAGCGCGCGCGATCGGCCGCCTGCCGCCTCACGAATTCCTGGATCGTCAGCGGCGCGACTTCGCCGCCCAGCCGCGCCATATTGTCCACGAGCGCTGGTGAATTTGCAGGGGGGGGCTTCGATCTCGCGTTCATCCGCTCGACGATCTCGGAGGCGACCAATGCCGGCCTGCCGGCAGACGCCGAGCAGCCGAACCTCGCCGTTCCACCACGCCGAGTCCTCGAGCGTGCCTACGTCGGAATATTTCGCGGCGCGCTTGGCGCTCGCCACAGCGAGCACGATCGCCTTGCCGGTGGCGGCATGCTGCAGACCGGGACCCGGGTCGAACATGAATTGCACCTTGCCGCCGAGAAGGTCGTTGAGCGCCGGCGCCGCACCCTTGTACGAAACGTGGGTGGCTTTAATGCCGGCCGCGCGCGTGAACATCTCGCCCGCGAGATGCGGCGAGCTGCCGCTGCCGGCCGACCCGTAGGAAAGCTTGCCGGGATTGGCGCGCGCATAGGCCACGAACTCGGCGAAGGTCTTCGCCGGCACCGAAGGATGGATCAGCAGGAAGACACGCACGATCGCGAGCGACGCCACGGGCGTCAGGTCCTTCTGCGTGTCGTAGGGAAGATTCGGATAGAGGAACGGGTCGACGGTCATCGCGCCGCCGGACGAGACGAGGAACGTGTAGCCGTCGGCGGGCGACTTGGCGA
>CAWJAU010000014.1:0-452090 GCA_963840945.1 uncultured beta proteobacterium
ATCGCGCGACCTTTCGCATTGACTGCGTCCTCGACCGTGAACCATTCCGCCTGCGGCAGGCCGGCTTCGCGCCCGGTCACGCTTCGCTCGTGGAAGCGGGATACCCGCGCAAACCAAGGCAGGATGTCGGCGTCGCTTTCGATGCGCTTCACGCGAACGCTGCCGGCGCTTGCCTTGCCGTCCGCCGCGTTCCGCAGATCGCCTTGCACGTGCCGGAGCGTGATAGAACATGGGCAGCATCGCATCGGCGTTCAACTCGACGATGCCGAACGGCGCCGCGGCGAACTTGGCGAGCGGCGGCGTGTCCCCCGTGGCGACTTTCAGCGGGAAAGCGGCGGCGTTGGCGAGCGGGCGGCCGGCGTTGTCCTTGAGCTCGCGCGGCACTTCGATGGTGAACGACGTGTTCTCCGGGAGCGGCGCGGCGAACGGCGACTTCGCTCACTTCGTCGGCGTTGTCGTCCTTGTCGAAGACCGGCTTCACCGGCGCACCGGCGGCCGCGCCGCAGCATCACCTGCTCCGCCGCCTTCCGCGCCACAGGCGCCGAAAACCGGAGCACCATCGGTCGCACCGGCAGGCACGCCGCGCTCGCGCGCTCGCGTTCGCAGCTGAACTCGGCGCTGAAGGCTTTGCGCACCTTGTAACCGTAGCGCTGCTCGATACGGGTGACCACGGTCGGGCTGCCCGCCGCGGCGATGCCTTTGCCCCAGACCAGGCGCACCGCGGCATCGGGCGGCAGCGGGCGCGGGCAGGCCAGCAGCAGCATCCGCGGAGCACGCTTGGCGTCGATGCGGCGCGCCTTCAACAGCGCTTCGCGAGCCGGGCCGCTCACCACGACCACGGGCAGGCGCTCGCCGATCCCCTCGACTTCGCACCACGCATTCGCCGCCGCGGTGGCCGGCGTCCGCCGGGCCGGTGAGCGTGAGCAGGAAATGCTGATCCTCCTCGATCTGCGCGCCTTCCCACGGTTGCGTGGACACGACGGCCGGGCCGCCGGTGCTGAAGGCCCACTCGGTCGGTCCGGTCAGTGGCTTCGATGCGCTAGCGCCGCGAGAGAGGCTTCCACTCCGCGCGGACCTTCACGACACAGCGCACGCCTGGCGGCAACGACTCGCGAAAGTCGTACTGCCAGCTCCGGTCGTCGATCCAGCGTCCCGCGCCAGCGGCGGCGGGGCCGGCGCACTGCAGGTTGACAGGGTCGGGCAGGCGCAAGTCGCCGAAGGGCACCACGGGTTCGGAAAATTTCACCGTGACCTGGCGCACCTGCGCGACCTCGCCTTGCGGGCTGACGCTGTCGACTGCAGCGGCGTGAGCCATCGAGGCGGCGAGCAGCGCCGCCGCAAGAACGATCCACCGCTTCAGTGTCGACGGTTCGAGGCGGCGCACTGCGCACGGCGATGTTCAGTAGCGAATCGTCGCCACGGCGCGCAGGTTCTCGGGGGTCGTGGTCGGGAAGCCGAAGAATTCGAGGTACGCCGGGATCTGCTCGAACAGCATGTCGGTGCCCACCTGAAACCGGCAGCCGCGGGCTTGCGCGGCGCGCAGGAAGGCAGTCATTTCCTGCTTCATCACGACCTCGCCGACAAGCGTCGGACGGCGCGATGCGGTTCACGTCCACCGGCAGCGGGTCGCCGTCGTTCATCCCCATCGGAGTCGCGTTCACGACGAGCGCGTAACCGGCAGGGTCGTTCGAACCGGTCGTGACCTCGAGCTTCGGATAGTGCCGCCGCAGGCGATCGGCAAGGCTGTCCGCGGCCGCCGGAGCCGCATCGAACAGTCCGACGGCGCCGACCCCTGCCGCCGCCAACGAGGCGGCGATCGCGGAACCGACGCCGCCGCACCCCACGACCAGCGCGCGCGCGCCGGCGAGCTCGAGGCCCTTGCGCTCCACGCCGCGGACGAATCCCGCGCCGTCGAACATGTCGCCCACGAGGCGGCCATCGGGCCGGCGCAGGACGGCGTTGCACGCTCCGGCGATGCGCGCGGTGGGGGTGACCTCGTCCACCAGTTCCACCGTCGTGACCTTGTGCGGCATCGTGATGAGTGCCCCGCGGAGATTCGTGAGCTTGAACAGACTCGGGAGCACCTGCGGATAGTCCTCGGCCTTGACGCCCATCGGCACCACCACGGCATCGATGCCTTGCTGCTCGAAATAAGGGTTGTAGATCATCGGCGCCTTGAAGGCGTCGGTCGGGTAGCCGATGTGCGCGATGAGGGTGGTCGTGCCGCGAATCATGGTTTCGTAAGCCGTCAGTCAGAGGACAAGTCGACAGCTTGCCCGGTTTTCGCGGCGTGTGCGATACCTTCGGCGACGCGCAGGTTCGCAAGGCCGTCGCGCGCGGTGACGAGCGGCGGCGCCTCGCCGCGGACCACCGCGCCGAAGTGCTCGAGCTGATGCACGAGCGGATCGTCGCGCACCATTTCGGCCACGCTCGTGCGGAACGGCTTCCACCACGAACGGTCCTCGGCGCGGTCGTAGGTCTTGAGCCGCATCGTCGGAATCGAGAGCGACCCCAAGGTGCCCATCAGGACATAACAGTCCTCGTCGGGGTAGGCGGCGTACGCCTTGTTCTCCTGCGACGTCTGCTCCCAGCTCCGGGCGCAGGCGGCGGTGTCGGACAACAGGAACGAGCCCAGCGCGCCGTTGGCGAAGCGAAGGTTGATGGCGACGGTGTCCTCCACCGGAAAACCCCGCGTGGCGTGCGACGCGAACGCGTGCACGGCGACGATCTCGCCGCACAGCATCCGCAGGTTGTGCACTTCATGGATCATGTTGAGCAGGATCGGGCCCGCGCCAGGCTCGCGGCGCCACGGAGCGTCGGCGAAATATTCGTCGGGCTTGAAGAACACCGCGCTGCCCATCACCGCGACCAGCGGCCCGAGCGTGCCAAGATTCACGATCTCCTTCGCCTTGGCCATGATCGGGCTGTGCGCGCGATGGTGGCCGACCAGGATCTTCGCGCCCGCCGCGTCAGCCGCCTGCACGAGCTTCTGGCCCTCAGCGACGGTCAATGCGATCGGCTTCTCGAGCAGCATCGGCAGGCCCGCCTCGACGCACTGCAGCGCCTGCGGAACGTGGAGCGGATTGGGCGTGGCCAGGATCACCCCATCGGGGCGATCGTTCGCGATCAAATCGGCGAGTGACTTGTACAGCGGCACGCCGGCCTTGGCGGCGACGGCTGCCGCGGCCGGCGCTGGATCGACGACGGCGGACAGCGCACACGTCGGGCTCTTCTGCGCGACCGCCATGTGCGCGAGGCCGATTTGGCCGGCCCCGGCCACGGCGATGCGGGTTCTGCTCATTTGTTCCTTTTTACCATCGCCGGGCGTCCGGTTCCACGGCCGTTGCGCCATTCCGTGATCAAGCCGGACCGCGCGCAGCCGGCGTAGAGCCGCGGCGCACGCAGCCGTTGAGGAAGAGGTCGACGACCGCACTGGCCCACTGCTCCAGTTCCGCCGGTGCCATAGGCTTGCCGAGCCCCAGCGCCCGCCGCTGCGGAATGCTCAACACCATTTGCAGAAACTGTTCCGCCGCGAAAGCGGGATCGTCGAGGCTCAGGTGTCCAGCCCGGGTCTCGCGCGCGAGCAGGCCGGCAATCAGCGTGATCGCTTCCTTGGTCGCGCCTTCGCCAGTCACGGCGGCGGCGAGCTTTGGAAAGCGCCCCGATTCGCCGACGATGAGGCGGTGCAGCGCGAGCGCCTGCGGCGTCAGCGCGGCGCGAAGGATGATGCCGGCGAGCCCGCGCAGGATCTCCTCGAGATCCGCGCCGGCGAGGAGCGGCATGGCAGCGGGCGGGCGCAGTCCTTCGATGATGCGATGGAGGACGGCGCCGAAGAGCGCCGGCTTGTCGTCGTAACGGGCATAGAACGTCCGCTTCGACACATGGGCGCGCTGTGCGACGGCCTCGATGCTCGTTGCGCCAAAGCCGCGCAGGAAGAAAAGCGCGGTTGCCGCATCGAGGATGCGCTCGTTGAGCGCCGCGGCTTCCTGTTGCGACGGACGACCCCCGCGGCGGCGGACAGGGGCGGCGGGTTTGCGGTTGGGCAGCGGCGCTGCCGTGCGTTTGACCGCAGGCGGCACGTCAGGCGACGACACGCGAGAAGCCGGAACTCCTAGCGCGTGTTGTAGTTGTAATCGTTGGGATGCTGGCGGGGCGGGCTGTAGTAGCCATTCGAGGGTCCATACGGTGCCGGCCGCGGCGCGTAGTTGCCGCCATTGGGTCCGCCATCGGGGTCACCACCACGTGGCCCACCGTTCGGCCGATAGTATCCGGTATTCGCGGCGTAACCGTGGTGGCCGCGGTAGCCAGCGTAACCGCCATGACCGGCCGAACGCGGTGCGTAGTACGGCGCGGGTGGCGCGTAATAGTACGACGCCGCCGGCGGCGCATAGTAGGAAACCGCGGGAGCCGGGTAGTAGGCTTGCGGCGTCGCGTATGCCGGCGCTCCATAGCCTTGCTGCGGCGCATAATTCGCTTGCGGCGGCGCATAGTAGCCGGGTGCCTGCGCGGCGGCAGCGCCGAGGATCTGGAAGGGCAAGGTCACGATCGCCGCGGCCGTGCCGACCACGGCGGCAGCGAGGCCGACGATGGGATAGAGCGGATTGCCGTAATAGTGCCCGTTGCGGTGGTGATGTCCATTGCCGCCTGCAAGCGCGGAGGCCATCGGCAAGGCCGAAAGGACAATCGCCAACGTGCCCACTGCCGCTGCTTTGGATCGAGTCATCGTGTGGCTCCTTCGGAGGATGACAACGGACAGGGGGCATCCGACTGCGAGCGGAGGGTAGCATCCAAATTAACGCAACGCAACCGTACCGTTTCCGCGCGGCGCGCGGTGTCCGCGCGCTTGGCAGATCCGGGGGGATTCCGTATGCTGCGCCGGACTCCACGGTTGGCGCCCCGCCCGCATGGCCATCACGCTCTACGCACTGAAGCCGCGATTCCAGGGGTTGCTGCGGCCGCTCGCGGGGTGGTTCGCCAAGGCCGGGCTGACCGCCAATCAGGTGACGGTGCTGACGGCGGCGATGTCGGTCGCGACCGGAGCGTTCGTCGCGCTGGAGTGCGGCGGCGAGCTGGCCCTTTCTGCTGCTGCCGATCATGTTTCTGCTGCGCATGGCGATGAATGCCGTGGACGGGATGCTCGCGCGCGAATTCGGTCAGCAGTCTCCGCTGGGCGCCTACCTCAACGAGCTTGCCGACGTCGTCTCCGACATCGCGCTCTATCTGCCCTTCGCTTTCGTCGCGCCGTTCGGCCCCTGGTCGGTCGGCCTCGTGATCGCGGCGTCGTGCGTGTCGGAAATGGCCGGTGCGCTCGCCCCTATGGTGGGAGCGGCGCGGCGGTACGACGGACCGATGGGCAAAAGCGACCGTGCGCTCGTATTCGGAGCCCTCGCGCTCTACATCGGCGTCGGGGGCACGCTTCCCGACATCGCGGTTGCGCTGATGCCGGCCCTCTCGCTGCTGATCGGCTGCAACATCGTCCTTCGTGTTCGCCGTGGGGTGGCCGCCGCGACGGGAGCCAAGCGGTGAACGACCGGTTTACGCCTCCGGCCGAAGCGCTCGCCGCCGGCGACGCGCGCACGGCGACCGAGCATACGTTCGACACGCACGACGGCGTCCCGCTGTTCTATCGCCATTGGGCGGCGACGGCGGGAAGGCGCGCGGCGCGATCGTGATCTTTCACCGCGGCCACGAGCACTCCGGCCGCATGGATCATCTGCCTCGCGAGCTCGACCTGCCCGATTTCGATTTCTTCGCGTGGGATGCGCGCGGGCACGGCCGCTCGCCCGGCCCGCGCGGTCATGCGCCGAGTTTCGGCACGTCGGTGCGCGACGTACAGACGTTCATCGACCATATCGGAACGCGCCACGGCTTCGCCCCGGAGTCGATCGCCGTCATCGCGCAGAGCGTGGGCGCCGTCGTCGTCGCGACCTGGGCGCACGATTACGCGCCGCGCATTCGCGGCCTCGTCCTGGCATCGCCGGCGTTCAAGGTGAAGCTCTATGTGCCGCTCGCGCTGCCGGGCTTGCGGCTCATGCGGGCGCTGCGCGGCAATTTTTTCGTCACGAGCTACGTCAAGGCGAAATTGCTCACCCACGATCCGGCGCGCATCGCGTCCTACGATGCCGATCCGCTGCTGGCTCGGGCCATTTCGGTCGACATTCTGCTCGGGCTCGACGAAGCGTCCGAACGGATCGTCGCCGATGCCGCGGCGATCACGCTGCCGACCCAGCTCCTCATCTCCGGGTCCGACTGGGTGGTCCAGCACGCGCCGCAACATGCGTTCTTCGATCGCCTCGGCACCGCGCACAAGGAGAAGCACGTGCTGCCGGGGTTCTTCCACGACACGCTTGGCGAGAAGAATCGCGCCGAGCCGCTCGGCAAAGTGCGTCGCTTCCTCCTCGACCTCTTCGTCTGCGCGCCGGAACGCCCCGACCTCCTCATGGCGCACCGGCAGGGGTTCACCAAAGACGAGGCCGACGCCCTGGCGCGGCCGCTGCCCGCGCTCTCCGCGCGCGGCCTCTACTGGGCACCACGCGCGCGGGTCTGCGCTTCGGCGGGCTCGTTTCCGAGGGCATTCGCCTCGGCCGCGAGACCGGGTTCGATTCCGGCAGCACGCTCGACTATGTCTACCGGAACGAAGCGCGCGGGCACACGGCGGTCGGCCGGCTCATCGACCGCATCTATCTCGAATCGATCGGCTGGCGCGGCATCCGGCAAAGAAAGCGGCATGTCGAAGAGCTGCTGCGCGACGCGATGCGGCGCTTGCGTGCGCGTGGAGACCCGGCGCACATCGTCGACATCGCCGCCGGCCGCGGCCGCTACGTGCTCGATGCGCTCACCGACGGCGTCCTGCGCCCCGAATCGATCGTGCTGCGCGATTACGCTGCACATAACGTGCGCGACGGCGAGGCGCTGATCGCGCAAAGGAAGCTCACTGACATCGCCCGATTCGTCAACGCCGACGCCTTCGATCGCGCGAGCCTCGCGGCCCTCGCGCCGCGGCCGACGATCGGTGTCGTCTCGGGGCTCTATGAGCTCTTCCCCGACAACGAGGCCGTGGCAACGTCGCTCGCCGGGCTCGGCGACGCGATCGCCGCCGGAGGTTACCTTGTCTACACCGGGCAACCCTGGCATCCCCAGCTCGAGCTGATCGCCCGCGCGCTCACGAGTCACCGCGGCGGCGCGGCCTGGGTCATGCGCCGGCGCACGCAAGGCGAAATGGATCAGCTGGTCGAGGCTGCGGGCTTCCGCAAGGTCGCGCAGCGCATCGACGAATGGGGCATCTTCACTGTGTCGCTTGCGGAGCGCGTGCCGCAATGAGGGAAGCCGCTGCGATGGGGCTGTCGCCAAGCCGCCCCTGGGGCCGGGCGGCGTTGTGGCTTGCGTTCCTTGGCCCGTTCTTTTTCGCCACCTACGGTCTCGCCACCTGGCTCACCGCGCGGCGCCCGGAGGTCGCATCGGTTGTCTTCGCATGGGAGCACGCGATCCCGTTCGTGCCGTGGACCATCGTGCCGTACTGGACGATCGATCTCTTGTACGGTCTGTCGCTCTTCGTCTGCGCCAACCGCGGTGAGCTCGATACGCATGCGAAACGACTGTTGACCGCGCAGATCGTGGCCATCGCGTCGTTCCTGCTGTTCCCGTTGCGCTTCACGTTCGAGCGTCCCGCGACCGACGGCGTGTTCGGCGACCTGTTCCGCGTGCTGACGGCGTTCGACCAGCCGTTCAACCAGGCGCCCTCGCTGCATATCGCGCTGCTGGTCATCCTCTGGGCGCTGTTTGCGCGGAGGCTCCACGGCGTCGGGCGCGTCGTACTCCATGCGTGGTTCGCGCTGATCGGCGTATCGGTGCTGACCACCTGGCAGCATCATTTCATCGACCTTCCGACGGGCGCGTTGCTCGGCTTTTTCTGCCTCTGGCTGTGGCCGCAGGACCAGCCGGCGCCGTTTGTCGCCGTGCGGTGGACGCGCGAGCCGCGACGCCTCGCGATTGCCTTACGGTATGCGATCGGGGCTCTCGCAGCCACGGCGTTGGCGATCGTCAATGGCGGCGCGGCGCTATGGGCCGCTCTGGATCACGGTGGCGCTGGCCTTGGTGGCGCTCAACTACGCGTGGCTCGGCCCGTCCGGGTTCCAGAAGCGCGAAGGCCGCCTGTCCCCGGCGGCTGCCGTGCTCCTCGCGCCGTACCTCGCCGGCGCTCTCGTCAATGCCTGGGCATGGACGCGCGCGCGTTCGCCGTTCGATCCCGTCGCCGACGATGTCTGGCTCGGGCGAATGCCGTCGCCCGCGGAGCTCGAGCGCGGCGGATTCGAAGGTGTCGTCGACCTCACCTGCGAAATGCCGATCGATCCGCGGCCGTCGCCTCTACGTCAATATTCCGGTGCTCGACCTCACGCTGCCGGATCGCGCCGCGCTTGGCGCGGCGGTGGAGGCCATCGAGCGACTCCGATCGCAAGGGCGCGTGCTCGTTTGCTGTGCGCTAGGGGTGTCGCGCAGCGCGGTGGCCGTAGCGGCGTGGCTGGTGGCCACGGGCCGCGCACCGGATGCCGACACGGCGCTTGCCCGCGTGCGCGCCGCACGCCCCCAGATCGTGCTCGGCGACGCGCACCGTGCCCGGGTCGCGGCGATGGCGCCGCGGCCGGCCGTCGCCTGAGGGCAACGCGCGCCACCAAGATGACCCGTCATCGTGCTTTCGAATGCCACTCGACCGGAGGTTCCATGTCTTTGCTTCCTGCGCTCCTTTGCACGTTGTTCCTCCTGACGCTCGCGGCGGGGAGCGCGGGCGCGGCCGATGCCGATCCGCGTGCCGACGATCGCAGGGAGCTGCTCAAGGTCTTCCGCGAGATCGAGGCCAGCATCAACGCCCAGAATGTCGACCGCATGGTGCAGCAGATGGCTCCGGACGCGACCGTCACGTGGCTCAATGGCGAAGTGTCGCGCGGACACGCCGAGATCAAGGCGTACTACGATCGCATGGTCAAGGGCGAAAAGCGCATCCTCGACCGGTACACGACAACGGCGACGGTCGGTGCGCCGGCGCGATTCTTCGGCAACGGCGAAGTGGCGGTGGCCGACGGCTCGACCGAGGATGAGTTCTTTCCGTTGGCGCGCGGGCCGTTCCGCTTGAGCTCGAAGTGGACGTCGACGTCCGCGAAGATCGACGGGCAGTGGAAGGTCGTCGGATTGCACCTGTCGTCCAACGTTTTCACGAACCCTCTCATCGACGAAGCGAAAGGGGCCGTCTGGTATGCGGCAACCGGCTGCCTCGCGGGAGGATTCATGCTCGGCTGGTTCATGGCCCGGATGCGCCGGCGCGCAAGCAGCGGTGGGCCGTTCGAAAAGCGACGCGCGCAGCGGCGCGCCGCCGCCGCCGAGCTCGTCAGCCGGCCCAGCCGATGCGGACGACGTGCAGGAACACCGGCGCTGACGATGTTGAGTCGCGCCCGCTGGTTGTCGTCGGATCGCGACGAACCACGGCGCCCACGCAGTGTCGGTCGCAGCGTTGAACTCGCTTCCCGATGACCGAAACTGAAAAACTTCCAATCATTTACCTGGCCCGCCACGGCGAAACCGCTTGGAGCCTCTCCGGACAGCATACGGGGTTGACCGATTTGCCCTTGACCGAGCGCGGCGCACGAAATGCCCGCCGGCTCGGGGAACGGCTACGCGGACTCAGTGCCACCAGGGTGTTCACCAGTCCGTTGCAGCGCGCCGCCCGCACCTGCGAACTGGCTGGCTTCGGCGCCCTGGCCGAAATCGATCCCGATCTGGTCGAATGGAACTACGGAGAATATGAGGGTCGCCGCACAGCCGATATCCTGAAGGAGCGTCCGGACTGGCAATTGTTTCGTGACGGCTGCCCCGGGGGAGAGTCGCCTGAACAAGTCGGCACGCGGGCGGATCGCGTGGTGAGCCGGGTGCGCGAGGTCCGGGGAGATGTGCTGGTTTTTTCAAGCGGGCATTTTATTCGAGTGCTCGCCGCCCGTTGGCTTGGACTCGAAGCGGGGGCTACCGGGAGACACTTCCTTTTGAGCACGGCGAGCCTGAGTGCGCTGGGCTATGAGCATAACCTTTCCCAGCCGGTAATCCGACTGTGGAATGAGGATCGCCATGTCGGCGAGTGAGGGATATCGTGGTGAGGGGCGATTGCATGGCGCGACGCGATGTCGGGAACTGCGTGGCAGGTGAGGGGGATGACTGCGTTGCGCGGCGATGAAGATCGACGTGCTCGCCGATGCCGATGCGGTCGCCGAACAGGCGGCCGCGATCATCGCCGCAGATGCCCGGACGGCGGTCGCTGCGCGCGGACGCTTCCTCATGGCCGTAAGCGGCGGTCACACGCCCTGGGTGATGCTGCGTGCCCTCGCGGGGAAAGACGCGCCCTGGGAGAGGGTGCACGTGTTCCAGGTGGACGAGCGCGTCGCACCCGCGGGCGACCCGGACCGCAACCTGACGCACATGCGCGAAAGCCTGCTCGCGCATGCCCCGCTGGCTCCGGAACAGATTCACGCGATGCCGGTGGAATTTCCCGACCTCGACGTCGCGGCCGCGCGCTACGCGGCAACGCTGCGCGAGTTTGCCGGATCTCCTCCGGTGCTCGACCTCGCCCATCTGGGGCTCGGTCCCGACGGACACACCGCCTCGCTCGTGCCGGGTGATCCGGTGCTCGAGGTCACTGATGCGGACGTCGCGCTGACGCGCATGTATCAGGGCCGGCGGCGGATGACGCTGACCTACCCGACGCTCGACCGCGCCCGGCGGGTCCTGTGGGTCGTGACGGGCGCCGAGAAGGCCGAAATGCTCGCGCGCCTTCGCGGCGGCGATCGATCCATTCCGGCCGGGCGAGTTCGGCAGGACGAGGCCCTGGTGGTCGCCGATCGCGTGGCGGCACGCCAGCTGGGAACAGCATCGTCGGCCTGCGCGTAGGCCGCATGATCCGCGACCGTCCGATGAAAGGAACGACCATGACCGACGCACAAACGGCTCAGCTCGCCATCAACACCATCCGCACGCTCTCGATCGATGCGGTGCAGGCGGCAAACTCCGGGCACCCCGGAACGCCGATGGCGCTCGCGCCACTCGTCTACACGATCTGGAACCGCATGATGCGGTTCGACCCGCAGGACCCGCTCTGGCCCAACCGCGATCGCTTCGTGCTCTCGAACGGTCACGCGTCGATGCTGCTGTGGTCGATCCTCCACCTGACCGGCGTGCAGGCGGTGAACGCTGACTACGAAACGCTCGGCAAGCCCTCGGTCACCCTCGACGACATCCGCCGCTTCCGCCAATTCGGGAGCCACGCGCCGGGTCATCCGGAGTACCACTTCGTCTCGGGCGTGGAGACCACGACCGGCCCGCTCGGACAAGGCATCGCGACCAGTGTCGGCATGGCGATCGCCCGGAAATGGCTTGCCAGCCGCTACAACAAACCCGGCTTCGAGGTCTTTGACTACGACATCTACGTCGTGTGCGGCGACGGCTGCCTCATGGAGGGTGTAGGGTCGGAGGCCGCGTCGCTCGCCGCGCACCTCGGTCTGGACAACCTCTGCTGGGTCTACGACAACAATCACATCACGATTGAAGGCGACACCAGGCTCACATTTACCGAGGACGTCGCGGCGCGCTTCATGGGCTACGGTTGGAACGTGCTCCGTGTCGGCGACGCCAACGATGTCGATCTCATCGAGCATGCACTCGAGGCATTCCGGCAGACAGCGGGCCGTCCCACGCTCGTCATCCTCGATAGCCACATCGGCTATGGCTCGCCGAACCGTCAGGACACCGCCGCCGCCCACGGCGAGCCGCTCGGCGAGGAGGAGATCAAGCTCACCAAGCGCGTCTATGGATGGCCCGAGGACGCGAAGTTCCTCGTGCCCGACGGCGTGCGCGAGCACTTCGCGGCGGGGGTCGGCGCGCGAGGAGCCGCGGCGCGCCGGAAATGGACCGATCTCTTCGCGAGCTATCGCACGAGGCATCCGGACCTCGCCGGCGAGATCGAGCAGATGCAGAAGCGCGAGCTGCCGGCCGGATGGGACAAGAACCTCCCGGTCTTTCCGGCCGACCCGAAGGGTCTCGCCGGGCGAGACGCTTCCGGCCAGGTGCTGAATGTCCTCGCGCAGAACGTGTCCTGGTTTCTCGGCGGCTCGGCGGACCTCGGGCCGTCCAACAAGACCACGCTCAAGTACGAGGGCGCGGGCGACTTCCAGGCCGCGAGCCCGGGCGGGAAGAACCTCCACTACGGCATCCGCGAGCATGCGATGGGCGCGATCGTGAATGGGATGTCGCTGTCGAAGCTGCGCGCGTTCGGCGCGACCTTCTTCATCTTCAGCGACTATGCCCGGCCCCCGCTCCGGCTCTCGGCGCTCATGGAGTTGCCGACGATCTTCGTCTTCACGCACGACGCGATGGGCGACGGCGAAGACGGGCCGACACACCAGCCAGTCGAGCAACTCGCGTCGCTCCGCGCGATCCCGGGGCTCACGGTCGCTTCGGCCAGGCGACGCCAACGAAGTCGTGGAGGCGTACCGCTACGTCATGCAACTGCGCCACCGGCCTGCGGTTCTGGTCCTGTCGCGCCAGCCGCTGCCCACGCTGGACCGAAAGAAGTACGCGCCGGCGTCCGGCGTCGCACGCGGCGCGTACGTGCTCGCCGACGCGCCGGGCGGCAACCCCGAGGCGATCCTCATCGCCACCGGCAGCGAGGTGAGCCTCGCCGCGGAGGCCCACGAGAAGCTCGTGGCCGACGGCATCCACTCGCGCGTGGTCTCGATGCCGTCCTGGGACATCTTCGAGCGCGAGCCGCAGGCCTATCGCGACAGCGTGCTGCCCCCGAAGCTCACGGCGCGCGTCGCGATCGAGCAGGCCTCGACCTTCGGGTGGGAACGCTACGTAGGCACGACCGGCGTGGTCATCGGCATGCAGACCTTCGGGGCGTCGGCGCCACTGAAGGCGCTGCAGCAGGAGTTCGGGTTCACGGTGGAGAACGTTGTCGCGGCGGCGAAAGCGCAGCTGAATCGCGCGGGCTGATGCCGCAATCCGTTCCCTATGGCCGCAATGGAGAGGAAGAACGAGATAAAATTGCTGGCGCAGTGGCAGTCCCGTGAATACTGGCTCGGGTCGGGAGAGCTCTGCCCGAGCAACACCTCAGTGACGAGACGCGCACCGCGGTCTCCGTTTCGAGCGCTGCATGGCGGTTCGCATCTCCCGGCGAGTGCGCGAAAACAGTGGGCGTTAAGAGAACAGCATGATGAAGCCCCTGACCTCCCGGATTTCCTACACGGCAGCGGTCATGCTGATGCTGCTGCTGCCTGTTACGTCTCCAGGCGCCGAGCCGCCCGAAGCCCCGAACGGGAAATCCCTGGCTGCGAAGCTACTCAGCTACCTTGGGCTTGACCAGGCAAAACGGGCGCAGCTGGAATCCGGCGACGTCGTGGACAATGGACTCTCTGGCCGGGAGCAGCTTCCGGAAGAAATTGTGGCGGCCGGTGCCATGCTGCTCGTAAAGGCGCCGGACGCCAGCGCCGTCGTGGACGCGTTTCTACACGCCGAAACCTTCCTCCGGATTCATGGGGTTCAGCGTTACCTGGCCCTGGGGGGAGGTAGCGTTGAGCTCGCGGCGTTCAGCACCATGCCCCTGCCCGATGTCGGCCGGCTGCAGGAGTTAGTCAAGGCGCCAGCGCGCAATCTAAACCTGGACACCGCCGAGGCCGAGAAGCTCAAGTCGCTGAGCTCGACCGCCAGCGATCTGGAGAGCCGCGTCCGCTCGACCCTCGCCGAGATCTTCGCCGCCCGGCTCAATGCCTACGCCAGGCAGGGTCTCCCAGGCGTGCAGCCTTACGTGCGGGCCAATGGCGAGGTGGTTGATCCTGCGGTCGAACTTCGCACCGCGATCCGCGGCCTCGCGTTCCTTGCTGATGAGTTCCCCGGTTTCGTGGACGCTCTGGGAGCGCCGACGAGCGGAGCGAGCTCGCGGCTGACGCGACAGTACTATTGGATGGAACGTCGGGTAGCGACTGACAACGTGCTGGCGCTGTCCGCGGAGCTCCGAAGGCGAGATGCCCAGGGGGCGATCGGCGCCGACGTGCACTTCTACGCTTCCCGGGAATACAACGCAATGCTCACGTGTGATTGGCGTAATCCCTTACGAAGAGGAGTGGATGGTCTTCGCCATCAACCAAACCTTTACCGACCAGGTGCGAGGCTTCGGCTCCTCCGTGCGACGATCGATCGGTCGCGACCTCGTGGCCACCGAACTTGGGAAGCAGCTCGCGGAGACCCGCCGCCGTCTGGCTACTGGCTCGAAGAAGTAGGATGCGCCGCGTCGCAGGCGCTAGGCGACTGCCGGAGTCGCGGTCCCGGCGTGCTTCCTGAGCTTGAAGGAGAGCACGACGAGCAGCGCGCCGTAGGCGACCGAGAAAGCGCCGAGGAGCCACAGCACAGCGAGCGCGCCTGCGCCTGGGCTCAGGATCATCAGCGCGCCGAACATTACCGACAGCACGCCAGAGAGGATCAGCAGCCATTCATTCTGGATCTCCTTCCGCAGGCGGATCGCGGCCGCGATTTCTAACACGCCGTGCACGATGGCCCAAACGGCGATCAGCATGAGGAGCGCGATCGCGGTGACACCGGGTTGCACGAACGTGAAGATCCCGGCGGCGATCCCGACCACGCCGACCAGCACGATGGCCCACATCGGCTTCCCGCTGTCCTTCGCCTGCCAGCCGCCGACGAGCGCGGCGACCCCGTCAACCAGCGCGTAGGCGCCCCAAAACAGGACGAGGGTGATCACCGTCGCAATCGGCCACGTCCAGGCCAGGATGCCGAAGACGATCGCGGCGACCCCGCGCAGGAGTACGAGCCACCAAGTGCGGCCGAGCGTTTTCAGGAGTTGCACGTCCATGTCGATCCTTCTGTGCGTAGCGCGCCACGGCGCGCGGGAAGGGATTATCGGTCGCTCCGGCGGCCATCGCAACCGCTCACGCGACCGTCGCTCGCCGCCGACGGCTCAGGGTCGTTCTGCGACGCGTGGTCGCGACAGTCTGGTCAGGCGTTGCAATTCTTGCCGCAGCGCTAATTCGCAGGCTCCGACACGACGGGGGAAGTCGCGCCGACGCGCGGCCCTGGGCCGACCATTCGTAGCGCATTGTTATTGATGAGCCGCTGGACCTCGGGAGAGGCGAGGATCGCGTTCTTTGCCGCCACGCGCAGACGGTCCACTGCGTCATCGTCCAGAACGAACGACGTGGGAAGGGTGTTGAGGTAGTCGCGCTCCCCTTGTCCGGAAGTACGCCGAACGACACTTCGACGACGCGGATGGTGATGTCGGGAGCACGCATGACGGTCTGCAGCCTATCGCCGAGCGCCGGATAGGGCTTGATCGCGTCGCGGACTTCACGCATGGATGCCCACCGCGCCTGGATGTCCCGCAACGTCTCCACCGTATCGTACGAATATCGATCGATTGGCGTCCCGGTCGCCTTGATCAGTACGTCGAACAGGGCCGGCGGATTCTCGTGGCGGCCCCAGTCGTTAGGCGGCGTTGCGAGCGAATTGACGACGAAGATGAAGATGTTCCGAACATGATCGTAGGGCGTTTTCTGCCCCGCAGCGTGCAGTGACTCGAACGTCGACAACACGTCCAGCACGCCGCGCATGCCGACGTTGTCCGAGACGCCACCGTCGACGAGATGAAGAAACGGACGGTGCTCACGGTCGGCGAAGGCCTCGAGTTCCTGCAGTCGCTTAACGGTGCGCGCGGCCGGCCTTGGCGGTTCCGGGTTGTCGAGGAACAACTTCGCCCACGGCGGCGGCCGGTAACCGCAGGTCCCGCCGTAGTTGTCGATCGTGATGGAGGATAGGACTACCGGGACGGCCGAGGACGCCGCCGCAGCACGCGCAAGGCGAATACTCGACAAGTCCGTGCACAGCACGTCGAAATTGTCAGGATTGAAGATGAGCCGCGTCCCGTCGGCGAGGTCCGTTGCGCTCACGAGAATCCGGGGGCCGTCGCGTTTGAGGTCCTTGATGGGTCGCGCCGGCAATCTCATAAAACGCCAGAGTTCTTCGATGACGCACATACCATTCTCCTCTCGCTCGGTGCGCCACCCGCACATAGTAAGGTCGTCACGTCGGCTCGCCGCTCCGTCGAAGATAGGCAAGCACGGCTACCGCGAGTCCCCGAGCGTACTATGGCCCAGCTAACGCGGGCTGCGCCTCGGGAAACGTCCACGTTCCTTTCAGGATTTCTGCGCGCGGACGATACAAGCGCACCATATAGTTCCAGCCCGGCACAGAGACCGCAAACGCCACGTCCCCCAGGCGATGGCAGCATCCTCAACCCCGGACCGCAGCAGGATCTTCAGCTTGGGCGAATGCCCCAACGAGCGCTTGCGAAAACCTGCGCCTGCCGTGGCCGTCAGTCGCCCCAGCCGAGGCGGACGACGTGCAGGAAGACCGGCGCCGAGAGACACACCGAATCGAGCCGGTCGAGCATTCCGCCGTGGCCGCGGATCATCGTGCCCCAGTCCTTGATGCCGCGCCGGCGCTTCCAGGCGGACATCAGCAGGCCGCCCACGAATCCCAGCAGGGTGATGGCGAGCGAGATGATCACGGCCTCGGCGAGCGAGAACGGCGTGATCGGCGCAAGGATCGCGCCCAGCGCCGTCGCGCTCAGCACGCCGCCCACCATCCCTTCGACCGTCTTGGACGGCGACAGCCTGGGCGCGATCTGGCGGCGCCCCGCGAGCTTGCCCCAGAGATACTGGAGCACGTCGCTCGATTGCACGACCAGAAGGAAAAAAACGAGCAGGAAGGCGTTGCGGCCTTCGTAGCCCGGAATCTCCAGCGTGAGGAGCGCCGGCACGTGCGAGATGCACCATACGCAAAGCACGAGGCCCCATTGCACGGTCGTCGTGCGCTCGCGCAGGTCGTGCAACTCGCGCGGCTCGCACCACATCGCGGCGACGATCGGCACCGCGAGGACGACGACGACCGGAATGAACAGGGTGTAGAAAACCAGCGCGCCGCGCGCGACGAAAAGATACTGGAGCGGCAGGACGACGCAAAGACCCGTCAGCAGCAACGCGCGATCGCCGTTGCGGCCGGGCGCCGGCGCCACGAATTCGCGCAGCGCCATGCAAGAGGCGAATGCGAACAGCAGCGTGACCCCGGCGCGCCCGGCAAAGAGCGCGAGGCCCACGATGACGGCGATCGCCCACCATGCATTGACACGCGTGTTGAGGTTGTCGATGCCGCCATGCGGCTGCCGCTTCGCCACCGTGATCTTGAGGCCGAGCCCGATCGCGGACGCGAGGGCCAGGACGACGGTGATGCCCGTCGCCAGGATGGACGGTGTGCTGCTCGGTGAATGGTGTCGTATGCACGAACGATCCGGCAGTGTCTGCCATGTTCAAATCATGCCACAACGTCGAACGGGCATCGACCGCGGCCGGAAGGAGTGACAGTGCATCGCGGAGGAGTTCATTGAGCGACGCGTCGATTGGATTTGAAGCGCCCGGTGATATATATTGCCGTAGCGATTCCGGGTGAAGTGTTCACTGGTCCTAGGAGATGCGCATGACGAAGATCCGCGGCAGTGCATGTGCAGTCTTGGCATTGAGCGTCCTGGTGCTGGGGTTGTCCGCCTGCGAGAAAAAGGAAGGGCCGATGGAGCGCGCTGGCAAGCAGGTCGACAAGGCGGTCGAAAGCGCCGGTCAGCAAGTCGAGAAGGCCGGTCAGAAGATCCAGGAAGCGGCCAAGGACGCCAAGAAGTAGGGTCCGAGGCAGGCTGAAGGAATGCGCGGAAGCCCGTATCGCGGGGAGATGGCGCGCCCGCGGCCGGCATGAATGTCATTCGTCCCTGCGGATTTTTCGAGACCGACGAGCTGTATGGCAGAATGACAGGTCAACGCGTTGGCGGCCAGGGCGCACCCATGAAAATATGCGGATCGTAGAGGCACCGAACATGAGCATGCGTACCCAAATGAACCGCGCTGTCGTTATCGCAGCCGCGACGATTCTCGGCGCCGGCGCGTTGTCGTCAGGAAGCGCCGCTGCGCAGTCCCTTTCGGACGAATGGCGATTCCGCGCATTCGTCTATATGTGGGCCGGGCGAATAACGACCACCGTGACGTTCCCCGGGGGAAATGTCGCCCACAGCGAACTGAAATTCCATACCGTCCTCGACCATCTCAAGATGACGGGCATGGGCTCGCTCGAAGCGCAAAAGGGTCGCTGGGGCGCGTTCACCGACGTCGTCTACATGAATCTCGGTGGCACCAAGACGACGACGCGCGACGGTACGATCGACGGCGTGCCGCTGCCGGTGGGCGTCACCGCGAACACCGGGATGGATCTCAAGTCATGGATATGGACGCTGGCGGGCAGCTATCGCGTGCAGTCCAGCGCGGAATCGGACATGGATGTGCTCGCAGGTGCGCGGATGCTCACGCTCGAGCCGCGGCTCACCTGGAATTTCAACGTCGACGTGGGGCCGTTCATCGGCCCCACCCGGGCGGGAAGCCGCACGGTCAAGGAAACGAACTGGGACGCCATCATCGGCGTTAAGGGTCGCGCCAAGTTTGGCGCGAACCGCGAATGGTTCGTTCCGTATTACGTGGACATCGGCACGGGCGATTCGGACTTCACATGGCAGGGCTCCGCGGGGATTGGCTACGCGTACCCGTGGGGAGAAGTGATCGCAACGTGGCGCTATCTCGACTACAAGTTCAAGACCAGCAGCAAGGTCAACGACCTCACGGTCAATGGGCCGGTGCTGGGGGTCGCGTTTCGCTGGTAGACACGCCTGCCGAATCGCGCGTCGGCCGGCGCGCTGAGCGCAGACTCATTGGTCCGCGTCGCCCTCGCGAACGCGGGCCGCGCTCGCCGGGCGAATCGCCCGCCGCCGCGTGTCCTCCTGCAATTCGGAGACGGCCGCCGCTTGCAGGCGCGCGACATCGACCGCGCCGAGCTCGACATCCGAAGGCAGCCCGAGACTTCGGGTCAGCGCCGCCAGCACGCGTTTGTTGGCGTACGCGTGCGGCGATGCCGGATCATCTCCCTGGTCCTCGGTGAATTTGGTCAGGATCTTGGCGCGCGTCTCGCGCGCTTGTGCAACCTCGACGAGCTTGGCGCGATACTCGAGCTCCCACTGGGGCATGCCGGGAAAGCGGGCGAGATCGGCGAAATGCTGCGTCTCGTGGCCGAGGAACGTGACCCGGAACTCCTCGCCGTCGAGGCTTTGGTAGCGCGGCACCACGGCGTACAACGTGTCGCCCGTCGCCCAGCCGCCGGCCCCGCGCCGGCCGCAAGTTGCATAATCGCCCCACCCGAGGCTCGCGAAGTCGTCGAGGAGCAGCACGCGCGTCGTGTGTGCGCCGTCGGGCAAGCCGACGCGGTAGGCCCGCTCGTCCTGGCGCGCCCAGACCATGAGCTCGCGCAACTGACCTGTGCATCCCTGCAGCGAATGGAAGCCGGCGTATCGGAAGCGGGCGGCGACGAAGGGCTCGATCGCATCCATGTCGGCGGTGCCGTCGCATGAGAGTAGGCGACGCAGTGCGACGGCGAGATTCGTCGCTTCGTCCTCGCGTGCGTCGGGGCGGGCGAGCGCCGCGCGCCAGTACGCACGGTACGTTACGAGCAGTTCGCGCGCGACGGGTTCCATCGGAACGACGGGCAGTCGCTCGCCGGCCTCCGGCCCAAATCGATCGAGCAGCGCTGCGCGAAAGGCATGGTCCGCTCCGGTGAACTCTTCGGCGGGAACGCGATGGAGTGCCGCGAGCGCGCGCGGGATGTCGGCCTGCAGCGCAGCGCCGGTCGCGTCCGCGACGGCCTCAGCCGCCGCCGGTGTGCTCGCCGTTTCGTGGACCATGATCTGGGTCGTGAACACTTGGGGGAAAGCCGTATATTATTGCGCTCCCTGAGCTTCCCTAACCGGAGACACGATGTTGATCGCCACGCCGATTCTTTCAACCGTCTTGTTCGCGGCCGCCCTTTGCCTCGGGCTCCCCGCGCAGGCGCAGCAGGCGGCGTCCAGTCCACCGGCGGCCAAGGCTCCGGCAACGACTCTCAGCCGCGATTCTCGGGCGGCGCTCAATCGCCTGTACGCGGGGTCTTCGACGGCCAAGGCGCTGGGCGAGCGGGCGATCGCCATCCTTGTTTTTCCCGACATCAAGAAGGCCGGATTCGTGATCGGCGGCCAATATGGCGAAGGAACGCTGTTCAAGAGCGGCAAACCCACCGCGTACTACAGCACGGGCGGAGTCTCGTATGGTTTGCAGGCCGGCGCACAGAAGTTCGGCTATGCGATGTTCTTCATGAACGACAACGCCCTGAGCCAACTCGACAAGGCGGATGGGTTCGAAGTGGGCGTGGGTCCGAGCGTGGTGATAGTAGACCAGGGCATGGCCAAGTCCGCCACCACGACGACGATGAAGGACGATATCTATGCCTTCATCTTCGGGCAGAAGGGGTTGATGGCTGGCATCGGCCTTCAGGGCAACAAGATCACCCGGATCGCCGCGAAATGATCGCGTGAGGTTGGACGACCGAATCGTGACGAGGCAAACATGACGACCCTTTGCAGAACTCTTCGTTGCGTGGCGCCGCTCACGCTCGCCGCGCTTATCGCCGCGTCCGCCGGCGCGGCCGAAATCGGCCGGATCAAGGTTGCGAAGGGCCAGGTGACGGTCGAGCGCAAGGGCGAGGCGCTCCCCGCCCGCGTCGGCATGCGCCTCGAACCTGCCGACGTGCTCAAGACCGGTGCCGACGGCTCGGTCGGGATCACGATGGCCGACGATTCACTGCTTTCGGCGGGACCCCACAGCATTCTTTCGCTCGACCGGTTCGACTTCGATCCCACGAGCAATCAAGGGCGGTTCGACGCGCAGCTGCAGAAGGGCTCGCTCGCCGTCATTTCCGGGCGCATGGCGAAGCAATCGCCCGAGGCGATGACGGTGCGCACGCCGTCGGCCATCCTGGGCGTACGCGGAACGGAATTCGTGCTGTCCGCGAATGACTAGGCATCTCGTTCGCGCGCTTGGAATTGCGGCGCTCGCGGCGATCGTCGCGAGCTGTCAGACGGGAACGGTCGTCCTGCTGCCGGCGAAAGACGGCAAGGACACCGCGGTGGTCGTGAAGCAGCGCGACGGACAGACGGTGCTGGCCGAGCCGTATGCCGCGGCCGGACTCACGACCGCGGGACCGCAGGCCTACAAGGCGAATCCGGAGGAGGTCCAGGCGCTCTTCGGCCCGGCGCTCGCGGCGCAGCCGAGCCGTCCGCTCCGGTTCACGGTCCAGTTCATCGAGAGCAAGGACGAATTGACGGAGGACTCCAAAGCGGCCCTCGAGGCGATATTTGCGGAAATCGCGAAGCGGCCCGTGCCCGATGTCCTGGTCGTCGGGCATACCGACACGGTCGGCGGCGATCCATACAACGATGCGCTGTCGCGCCAGCGCGCTGATGTCATCCGTGCCGGGCTCATCCAGAACGGGATTGCGCCCGAGAACATTGTGGCCGTGGGACGGGGAAAACGGGAGTTGTTGGTGCCAACCGCCGACGGCGTGGCGGAGCCGCGCAACCGGCGGGTCGAGATAGTCGTGCGCTGAACGCAGGCGGGGCCAGGGCGCCTGACTTTCGCGGTGCTTACCGTCTCGCGTCAGCCTGCGGCGCCGGGACCGCGCCACCGCAACGCCAGGATCGTAAGGTCGTCCGCGGGTTCCGCGCCCGCGGCGAAAGCTTCCACGTCGGCGCGCAGCGCATCGACCACGACGCGCGCTGTGGTCGGTCCGCGTCCCAGGGCCGGGAGGATCGCTTCCACGCGCGCACGGCCGTACAACGCGCCCGCGCGATTCTGGGCCTCCGTCACGCCGTCGGTCGCCACGCACAGGAGCTCCCCCGGCCGCATTGCATACCGCGCGCCCCGATAGGCGAAATCGCTCATCGCACACAACGGGGGACCGTCACCGTCCTCGATCCGGCGAACTTGCGCGTCCTCGTCGTGGATCAGGAACGGGTTCTCGTGTCCGGCATTGCAGTACTGCAGGCGGCCGGTTTCGAGATCGAGGATTCCGGCGAAGGTGGTGACGAAGAGCATTTCGGGATTGTCGCGCGACACTTCGGCGTTGGCCGCGGACATGAGCTCGCCGATGTCCCCATCGCGCGCGCGCAGCGTCGCGCTCTTGTAGAGTGCTTTGCTCACCGCCATGAAAATGCTCGCCGAGAGCCCCTTGCCTGCAACATCGCCGACGAGGAAGAACAGGCGGTGCTCGTCGAGGCGGAAGTAATCGTAAAGATCGCCGCCGGTTTCCCGTGCCGGGATCATTGTCGCCGCGATGTCGATTCGGGCATCGCCGTCCAGCAGGTCGGCGCGCGGCAGCGTCGCGGTCTGAATCCGGCGTGCCGCTTCGAGCTCGCCAGCAATGCGAGCCGTCTCCTCACGTGCAAATTGAACAATTCGCTCCAGCGCCTTCTTCTGGCGTGTCGCTTCGGTGAGCGTCAGCACGAGCAGCAAGCCGAACAGCAACATGAGACCCACGGCGGGCGTCGCCGCGTCGAAGAGCACCCGCTGGGCGCGAAAGGCCGCGAAGGCGACCGCCGCGGGCAGCAAGACACCGGCGACCATCAGCAGTGCCGCGTTCCGCGGTTTCCAGCGCGGCGTGGCATACACGAGCCACCCGCCGAGCATCAGGAAGAGCGCCGTCTCGAGCCACGGTGCCCAGTCCGGCCGGCGCAGCAAGGTGTCCTCGTAGAGGTTCTCGAGAAGTTGCGCATGGATCTCGCTGCCGGGCATGCGCTCGCCCGCGGGGGTGTTCTGGTATTCGAGCAGGCCGAGCCCGGTGACCCCGATCAGCACGAGCTTCTGCGCGAGGCGCGCCGGGTCGACCTTGCCGTCGAGGACGTCGACGGCCGATACGAAGCGGGCGGCGTTGCGCCGCGAGTAGTAGAGGCGGACGGTGCCATCGGCCTCGGTGCGCACGATGAAATCGCCGGTCGACACTGCTTGGACTTGGGAGCCGGAAACGTGCAGGCGCACAGAGGGAGCCCCGATGGCGACGCGCAGCATTTCGATGGCGAGCGCCGGCACCAGCGTGCCATTGACGCTCGCCGCGAGCGGTACGCGCCGGATGGTGCCGCCTTCGGGGTCGACCGAGATAAGGCCGCGTCCGGACGCCGCGCGGTCCAGCGTGTCGATGCTCGTCAGCACGCCCGGATAGGTGGCGAGCCGAGGCGATACGGGCATCGACGCCGAATCGCTCCCGCCCGCTTCGTGCACGGTGAAAGGCGGAGCGCGCAGCGGCATGCCCGTCGGTTCGGTCATCCCGGCGACGACGAGCACGGCGCCGGCAGCGGCAAGCGCTCGAGCCAGCACCGCGTCGTTGGTCGGGCGTCCGGCCAGCGCATCGACCAACGCGGCGTCCTCGATTCCGGTGCGCGCGAGCAGTCGTTCCGGCGACAACGCGTCGGCTTCGGGCATCAGGATATCGAGTGCGATCGCCGCCGGTCGTTCGCGACGGATCGCATCCACCAGTTTCGCCATCTCGGTGCGTGGCCATGGCCACTGGCCGATCGCCGCCAGGCTTTTCTGATCGATCTCGACCACGGTGGCCGGCATCGACCGCGCAATTCTGGGCGCGACCCTCTGGTACGCGTCGAACCACGCGGATTTGAGCTGGGAGGTGACAGACGCTTCGCGCCCGATCAGGGCACCGAGCGCGACAAGGACGGCGATGCCGACCAGGCGGATGCGTCCGGTGCGGCGTGCGTCCGGTGCGGACGCCGCCGGGACCTTCACAACTCGATTTCCATACCGTCGTACGCAGCCGTGATGGCGAGCGGCTCGCCGGTCCGGGTGATTTCCTCGAGGCGCCGCGTGTCGGCGAGCACCGCATCGATCGCCTGATCGCTGTGGACGGGCTCGTGATGGAACAGGCAAAGGTGCCGCGCGCCGGCCATCTGGCAAAGCTCGACGCCCACGACGTTGCTGGAATGCCCCCAGTCGGCGCGGACCGAAATGGCATCGGCGAGCGAATACATCGCATCGAAGATCACGACGTCGGCGTTGCGGAAGAACGCCACGTAGCTATCGGTCTCGAGAGGGTCGTCGAGCTTGTGCTCGGAATCGGTCGTATAGACGACGGACTTGCCGTTCGCCTCAAAGCGATAGCCGTAGGAATCGCCGGCATGTCGCTGCAGCATGGTCGTGACCGTCATGCCGGCGGCGGCGTGAGGCCGGTCAGGTTCGAGGTAGACGAACTGGATGTCGGCGTGCAGGAACGAAAAGTCCACGGGGAACGACGGCTCTTCCTGCTGGCGGCGCAATGCCGACTCGAGCCACGAGTGGCTGCCGTAGATGTGAATGCGGTTGCCGGCAATATAGGCCGGTGTGAAGAACGGGAGCCCCATGATGTGATCCCAGTGCACATGGGACATGAAAATGTGATACGTCTGCGGCGACGCCGGGCCGTGGCGCGCGAGCGCCGCCTGTCCGAACCCACGAACGCCGCTCCCCAGATCGCAGATGACGTACTCCGCACCGCCGGTTTCGATTTCGACGCACGCCGAGGCTCCGCCATAGGTCCCGGCGTCGGCGAACGCGAGGCCATCGACATAGCGCTCGGCGTCGGCGTTCGAAGCGAAGGTGCGCCCGGAGGCGCCACGCAGGGCGGCGACAATCTTCTGTCGCACATCGGTCGCCGTGAGCGCGACCGGGAGCGAGCCGCGCGTGCCCCAGAAGCGGACGCGCTTCATCGCCCGGCGGGCGGCCGCGCCGCGTCGAACGCTTCGAGCGCCGACGCGGAAAACTGCTCGATGGCGCCGCGGACCGTCGGAAACACGCCAAGGACGCGATCGAAGCGGCTGATCGCGAAGATCTCCGCGACGACCGGTTGCAGATTCGCGACGGCGATCTTGGCGTCGCACGCGCGCAACTGCTTCGCGGCGATCATCAGGATCCGCAAGCCGACGCTGCTGATGTAGTCGATGCCCGCGAAATCCAGCACGAGCACGCCCTTCCTGTCGCTCGCCTCCTTCACCAGCGGAGCGAGCGCCACCTCGAGCTCTCCGGCGCTATGGTGGTTGACGCGACCGACGGGCGCGGCCACGATGACGTCGGCAAATTGGCTGCTCGAGAATTCCACGATGCGTCCGGCGCGGCGATAGGCGGAAGAATTGTACCGCCACGGATCATCGCATATGGAAATGTCGGCGGCATCCTTTCCTGGGCTAGGTCACCTCGGCCGGAATGGGCCGGTGCGATGGCTGTTCGCATCGCCGTGTCTGTCGGCGGTCGACTCCGCGCCGGCACCTTCAGCTCCTCGCCATGATTTTCGTTGCGCATCAGAGGTTTATCGTCGCTCCGGCAATCCGTCGGGCGATCTATGCCAGAATATTCCATTGACCAGACCGCCCGTCGAAAGCCGCGGCACCCCAACCTTCGGAGGTACGGAGATGAACGCAAGAACAATCGTGCGCGTCACGACCATGCTTGCCGTCATGGCAACGACGGCGGCAAACGCCCAGTCGGCCCCGGCGCCGAAGCTCAACGTCGGCGACAAATGGGTCTACAACGTGAAATCGGGCGTCGGCTTGTCGACCATTACGTATCAGGAGACACGCGAAGTCACGGCGGTCGGCGGGGGCGGAGGCCAAGGTGAAGGTGACCGGCAAGACAGCCGACGGCAAGGATTTCACGCGCGTCGACGATTATTCCGGTCCCGGCACGCTGCGCTCCGGCGCGCTTTGCGACGACCAGGCGTATCGTTTTCCGACGCCGCTGCAGCGGGTCGCTTTTCCGGTTGCGCCGGGCCAGCGATCGTCGAAATGGGTCGACGTGATTAACGACCCCGGCGGCAGCAAGGGGCAAATCAACTACTTCTTCCGCACGCGGAGCTGGGAAAAGTTGACGGTGCCCGCCGGGTCCTTCGACGCCATCCGGGTCGACTCGAACATGGTGCTCGACGACTCCACGCCGTTCCGCAATGCGACCACTTGCGACTTCACCTACTGGTATTCCCCCACGGTGCGCGGAACCGTGAAAGAGCACCGGATGGCGCAATACATGGAGATCGGCAGCATGCAGGGCAGGACGCCCGTGCTCAACGCCTATTACGAGCTCGCGAGCTTCACGTCCGGGAAGCCCTGATCGTCCGCAGGCGGCCGATTCAGGCGGTCGGCAGCCGGTAGTCCTTGAACTGTTCGCGCAGCGTGCGCTTGGACAGCTTGCCGGTGGCCGTGTGCGGCAGCTCGTCGACGAACACGACGTCGTCGGGTGTCGACCACTTGGCGATCTTGCCTTCATAGAAGCCGAGCATCGACGCGCGGTCGACGCCGGCGCCGGCCTTGCGGACGACGAGCAGCAGCGGCCGCTCGCTCCAGCGCGGATGCTTGACGCCGATGACGGCGGCCTCCGCAACGTCCGGATGGCCGACGGCGATGTTCTCGAGCTCGATCGAGCTGATCCATTCGCCGCCCGACTTGATCATATCCTTGGAGCGATCGGTGATCTGCAGGTAGCCGTCGGCGTCGATCGTCCCGACGTCGCCGGTCGGCAGCCAGCCGTCGGCCGTGAGCGGAGAGCCTCCCTCGTCGCGGTAGTACTCCCGCAGGATCCACGGGCCCCGCACCAGGAGATCGCCTGCGGACTTGCCATCCCAGGGCAGCTCGGCGCCGTTGCCGTCGACGATCTTCATTTCCACTCCGGGCAGCGGTCGCCCCTGCTTGAGCGACAGCGCGAACCGGTCGGCGCTCGGCAGATGGCGATGCTTCGCCTTGTCGGTGTTGATGGTGCCTACCGGACTCATTTCGGTCATCCCCCAGCCGTGCAGCACCTTGAGGCCGAATTCGTCCGTGAGCGTCCTCACCATCGCCGGAGGAACTGCCGCGCCGCCGATCGTCGCGTACTTGAGCGTCGAGAATTGCAGGCGGTGCTGCTGCATGTACGCGATGAGATTGAGCCAGACCGTCGGCACGCCCGCCGAGCTCTCGACCTTTTCCGTCTCGAACAGCTCGTACAGGCTCGCGCCGTCCATGCCGGCACCGGGAAGCACGAGCTTGGCCCCGGTGAGCGCCGCGGCATACGGTATGCCCCACGCGTTGACGTGAAACATCGGCACGACGGGCAGCACGACGCTGTGCGCGGAGTAACCTTTGGCATCGGGCAGCGACACCGCGTACGCGTGCAGGACCGACGAGCGATGGCTGAAGAGAACGCCCTTCGGGTGGCCGGTGGTGCCTGAGGTGTAGCAGAGGCCGGCTGCGGTGTTCTCGTCGAAGTCGGGCCAATCGAAGTCGTCGGTTTCCGCCGCGAGAAGGTCTTCGTAGCAGCGAAGATTGGGCAGCGTGGACTGCGGCAGGTGCGCGCGGTCCGTCAAGGCGATCCACGCCGTCACGCCGCCGCACTGCGGCGCGAGCTTTTCGACGAGCGGCAGGAAGGTCAGGTCGAAGAAGATCAGCCGGTCTTCCGCGTGGTGAACGATGTACGTGAGCTGGTCGAAGAAGAGTCGTGGGTTGATCGTGTGGATGATCGCTTCCATCCCCGACACCGCGTAATAGAGCTCGAAGTGGCGGTAGCCATTCCAGGCCAGCGTGCCGACGCGCTCACCCGGCGCGACGCCCAGGCGGCGGAGGGCGCGGGCGAGACGGCGCGATCGACTATGGGCGTCTCGGTACGTGTAACGGTGAATCGGTCCTTCGACCGTGCGCGACACGATTTCCCCGTCGCCATGGCAGCGATCCGCATGCCGGATGAGCGACGAGATCAACAGGGGGCGGTTCATCATCAGACCGAGCATGGTCATGGCCTCGTGATCGACGGAAATGATGCGGTGCAGTATGCGGACATCCGATCCCGCAGGCGCCGCTTGTATTGTGCCAACCGGGCCATTAGCATCTGCGCTTCGGCTGGCGCATCCGGCGGCAATCGCGATGCGGACTGGCGTCCGCCACCACGGGCCATGATCCGTGGACAAGAAAACTGCAGGAGGAGCCATGGTTCGACGCGCGCGCAGCATGGTCTGGTTCGCCTTGATCGGTACGCTTGCTTCCGCACCGGCGATGGCCGACGTCAAGATAGCCTTCATCGATCCGCTTTCCGGTGGCGCCGCCAGTACCGGCATTCTGGCGCAGAAGACCCATCAGTTCTACATCGACGCGATCAACGCGGCGGGAGGCATCAACGGCGAAAAGATCCAGCTCCTCTCGTTCGACAACAAGGTCAATCCGCAGGAATCGCTGATCCAGCTGAAGAAGGCGCTCGACGACGGCGCGCGCTTTGTCGTTCAGGGGAACGGCAGCGCCGTCGCGCTCGCCATCACCGAAGCCGTGCAGAAGCACAACGAGCGCAATCCCGGGAAGGAAGTGCTGTTCCTCAATTATGCCGCCGTCGATCCGGCGCTGACCAACGAAAAATGCACCTTCTGGCACTTCCGCTTCGACGCGGACGCGGACATGAAGATGGCCGCGATGACCGACGTCATCGCCAAGGAGCCCAAGGTCAAGGCGGTCTACCTCATCAACCAGGACTATTCGTTCGGCAAGGCGGTCGCGGCGGCGGCGCGCAAGATGCTCAACGAAAAGCGTCCCGACATCAAGATCGTGGGCGACGAGCTGCACCCGCTGCAGAAGGTCCAGGACTTCTCTCCCTACGTCGCGAAGATCAAGGCGTCCGGCGCCGACACCGTCATCACCGGCAACTGGAGCAACGACATGGTGCTCCTGATCAAGGCGGGCAAGGATGCGGGGCTCAAGGTGGGCTGGCAAACCTATTACGGCGGCAGTCCGGGCACCGTGACCGCCGTCGGCGAGGCCGGCGTCGACACGTTGAAGCAGGTGTCCGAGTGGCACAAGAACGCCACCCCGGAGCTCGATGCCTCGGTGGTCGCCTTCGACAAGCGCTTTCCCGGCAAGGAAAACGAGTACGCCTATTGGCGTGCGAGGAACATGTGGGAAATGTTCGCGGCGGCGGCGAAGAAGGCCCAGTCCAACGATCCGGTCAAGATGGCGAGGGCGCTGGAGGGGATGAAGCTGCAAACCTCGCTCGGCGATGTCGAAATGCGCGCCGACAATCACCAGATCCTGCAACCGCTCTACGTCTCGACGCTGTCGAAGGGCGTGAAGTACGACGCCGAGGGCACGAGCCTCGGGTGGAAGACCGACGCCAAGGTGGATGGCAAGGCCACGGCGCTGCCCACTACTTGCCAGATGGAACGTCCGAAGTGATGCGGCGCGCGTAGGCCTGACAAGGCGTGGCGGATGGACCCCCCCGAGCGTCGCTTCGCGCCGCTCCCCCCAGGGGGCTAGTGCCTTGGGGCGGCCCTGCGGCACTGTGCCTCGGCCTTCTTGCCACGCCTGGCCGCGTCCTGCTGATCCCGCCGCCGCATGCTTGAGCTGATCGCCGTTTCGCTGCTGAACGGCGTCGTGTACGGCTTGCTGCTGTTCATGCTGACGAGCGGCCTCACGCTGATCTTCAGCATGATGGGCGTGCTCAATTTCGCGCATGCGAGCGTCTTCATGCTCGGTGCGTATCTCTCATTCCAGTTCGGACGCTGGATCGGCTTCTGGCCCGCGCTCGTGCTCGCGCCGCTCGCTTGCGGGCTGATCGGCGCGGCGATCGAACGCTACGGTTTGCGCCATGTGCACGGCAAGGGGCACGTCGCCGAGATTCTCTTCACTTTCGGGCTCGCCTACCTGATCGAAGAAGTCGTCACCATGCTCTGGGGCCGCAACGCCGTCGCGAGCGCCGTGCCGGAGAGCATCGATTTCTCGCTGTTCTCGCTGTTCGGCACGAGCTTCCCGGCATACAAGGGACTCATGATGGCGATTTCGGTCGCCATGTTCGTGTTCCTGTACCTCGCGCTCAAGCGCACGCGCATCGGCCTCATCATCCAGGCCGCGCTGACCCATCCGCAGATGGTGGGGGCGCTCGGGCATGACGTCCCCGGCCTCTTCGTGCTGGTGTTCGCCGTCGGCAGCGCGCTCGCGGGCTTGGCGGGGGTCATCGGCGGATTCATGTGGCTCACGCAGCCCACGCTGGCGCACTTCGTGGGTCCGATCGTGTTCGTCGTCGTGGTGGTCGGCGGCCTCGGGTCGCTCGCCGGCGCGCTGATTGCTTCCATGTTCATCGGCATTCTCCAGACTTTCGCCGTCGCTGTGGACTATTCACTCCTCGACCTTTTCCGCGTGCTCGGGATCTCCGTCGACCGCGCGTCGCCGGTCTACGAGCTCTATGCGATCAAGATGGCGACGGCGGCGCCCATCGTTCCGTATCTTCTGCTGGTGCTGATGCTCATCGTGCGGCCGCGCGGCCTGCTCGGCACACGCGACGCATGAGTGCCGCAGGGCCGCCCCAAGGCACTCGCCCCCTGGGGGGACCGGCGCCCAGCGCCGTTCGGGGGGAACCTACAAATACCGACAGCGCGCTAGCCGCGATCCCTGCGCCGCTGCGTGCGGCGCGGAAGAGGAGGGCGGGCGGCTACAAGGCCTGGCTCATCGCCGCGGGCATCCTCGTCGTGCTGCCGCATCTGCCGGGTCTCCATTCGGATTTCGGCCATTCGATGCTGAGCCAGATGGGCATCGCCGCGGTGTTCGCGCTGTCGTTCAATGTGCTGCTGGGGCAGACCGGGCTCCTTTCCTTCGGCCATGCCGTCTATTTCGGTCTCGGCGGTTACGCCGCGATCCACTTCATGCGAGCCATCAATCACGGCTTGCCGATCCCCATGCCGTTGGTTCCGCTCGCGGGCGCGGCGGCGGGTCTCGTCTTCGGCATTCGTGTTCGGGTCGGTGTCGACCAGGAGGTCCGGCACCATCTTCGCGCTGATCTCGCTGGGCGTGGGCGAGTTGGTCTATGCCGCGACGTTCATGCTGCCGGGGTATTTCGGCGGCGAGGAGGGGATCACCGCCAACCGGACGCGGGCGCCGCAACTCTTCGGGCTCAACCTTGGCTCGCAGCTGCAGGTCTATTACGTCATCGCGGCGTGGGCGCTCGTGGCGGCGATGTTGATGCATGCGTTCCTGCGCACGCCGCTCGGGCGCATGTGCAACGCGGTGCGGGACAATCCGGAGCGGGCGGAATTTATCGGCTACAACACGCAGCACGTGCGGTTCTTCGCCTTTGCCGTGGCCGGCCTTTTCGCGGGACTTGCGGGCGGGCTCCACGCCGTCAACTACGAAATCGTGGCGGCCGATTCCGTCAGTGCGCTGCGCTCCGGCACCGTGCTGCTCATGGCCTACATCGGCGGCGTGACGCACTTCATCGGCCCCGTCGTCGGCGCGGTCACGCTGACGTGGCTGCAGATCAGCTTGAGCGGCTATACCGGCGCGTGGCTCCTCTACCTCGGCCTCTTCTTCATGGCGATCATCCTGTTCGCGCCCTCCGGGCTCGCCGGTCTCATCGTGATGCATGGCGCCATTTTCCGCACCAAGGCCCTTGGGTCCGTGTTGGCGGCGTATGCCATCGCGCTCGTGCCGGCGCTGGTAATGGGCGCCGGCGCCGTGCTGCTGATCGAGATGAGTTTTCGCGTATCGACCCAGCCGGAGCTGGGAACGCGGATGCGTTTGCTGGGGATCGCCGCTGGATGCTGCCACACCATGGCCCTGGATCGGCGCCGTCCTGGTGCTCGCCGCCGGGTTCGCGGCATTTCGGGCGACGTGGGGCCGGGTGGCCGCCGCCTGGGCGCGTGCCGGCGACGAAGTCGCCGCACGCCGGGCGATCGCCGCCGAGCGGAGCCAACCGTGAGTCCGGGCGCATCGACGGTCGCCAACGGACTCGGCGGATCCGCGCTGGAGCTGCGCGGCGTCGAGAAGCGTTTCGGCGCGACGGAGATCATTCGCGGCGTTGCGCTCGACGTGCATCGAGGCGAGCGCCTCGCCATCATCGGCCCGAACGGCGCCGGCAAGTCGACGTTGTTCAATTTGATCAGCGGCCGGCTTCGTCCAACCAAAGGCTCGATCCGCCTCAACGGCGAGGAGATTGCCGGCTCCCCGCCGTATCGCGTGAACCGGCGGGGATTGGCGCGCAGCTTTCAGGTGACGAACATCTTTCCGCGCCTTTCCGTCTTCGAGAACATCCGCTGCAGCGTGTTGTGGTCGTTGGGCTACAAATACAACTTCTGGCGTCGCGCGGAAAGGCTGCGTGACGCGAACGATCGGACGGAGCAGACGCTGGAGCAGATACGGATGACCGCGCGCCGCGATACGCCCGCCGGCGTGCTCACGTACGCCGAGCAGAGGGCGCTCGAGATCGGGATCACCATCGCCGGCGACGCCGGCGTGATCTTGCTCGACGAGCCCACCGCCGGGATGAGCCGCAGCGAAGCCGATCACGCGGTCGAGCTCATCCGCTCGGTCACGCAGGGGCGCACGCTCGTGATGGTCGAGCACGACATGGGCGTCGTCTTCGACCTCGCGGATCGGATCTCGGTACTCGTTTACGGGGAGATTATCGCGACCGACGTGCCCGCTCGCATCCGCCAGAACGCGGCTGTGCAGACGGCGTATCTCGGGATCGGCTCATGCTTGAAGTCGACGATCTCCACGCGTATTACGGCAAAAGCCACATCCTGCAGGGCATTTCCTTCCGCGTCGGTGAAGGCGAGATCGTCAGTCTCCTCGGCCGCAACGGCGCCGGCCGGACGACCGCGATCAAGACGATCATGGGCCATGTGCCGGCGGTCGGGAGCATCCGGTTCAAGGGGGAACGGATCGACCAGCTCAAGACGCACGAGATCGCTCGCAGGGGACTTGGGTATGTCCCGGAGGATCGCGCGATCTTCCCGACCCTCACGGTCCGCGAAAACCTGACCCTCGGCATGAAACCGGGCGGCGGCACCGGACGGTGGTCGCAGGACGACGTGTTCGCGCTGTTTCCGATGTTGCGCGAACGTGTGGATGCCCCCGGCGGCGTGCTTTCCGGCGGTGAGCAACAGCTCCTGACGATCTGCCGCACGCTGATGGGCGATCCCGATCTCATCATGGTGGACGAGCCGACCGAAGGCCTCGCTCCGATGGTGGTGGAGCGCGTGCGCGGGTTGCTGGAGAAGATCGCCGGCCGTGGCGTCGCGATCCTGCTGATCGAGCAGAAGCTCACGATCGCGCTCGCCATCTCGCATCGGCTGTACGTGATGGGGCAGGGCCGCATCGTGTTCGAGGGCACGGCGGAGCAATTGCGAAGCAACGAAGCGGTGCGCAAGGAGTGGCTGGAGATTTGAGCTGCTCGTTTGGCGCGGCGGGAGGGAGGCAAGCAGCTCGCTCCGCGCTGAGATAGAAAGGGATGGCGATGACCGTTCGATACGAATTGGGCGATTCCGTGGCAGTGATCGCGCTCGACAACCCGCCCGTCAACGGGCTCGGCCATGCGACGCGCTCTGGCATTGTGGAGGCCATCGAACGAGCGAATGCCGATGCGGGGGTTGCCGCCATCGTGCTGATCGGCGCCGGCAAACTGTTCTCGGGTGGCGCCGACATCCGCGAATTCAACACGCCAAAGTCGATGGCGGAGCCGACGCTTGCCGCGGTCATTCGGACGGTCGAGGCGAGCGGCAAGCCGGTGGTCGCCGCGATCGCCGGGGCCTGCATGGGCGGCGGACTGGAACTCGCGTTGGGCTGCCATTGGCGGGTGGCGACGCCCGAGGCCGCGATCGCCTTGCCGGAGGTGAAGCTGGGTATCCTGCCCGGCGCCGGCGGAACGCAGCGGCTGCCGCGCGTGGTCGGGGTCGACACTGCGCTGCAAATGATCGTCACGGGCGCGAGTGTCGCCGCCGGCGAATTGCGCGGCACCAAACTTTTCGATGCCATCATCGACGGCGACCTCCTGGCTGGCGCCCTCGCTTTCGCCCGGACGGTCGTCACCGAAAAGCGGCCGGGCAAGCGCGTGCGCGACATCGAAATAGTCTGTCCCGACGCCCCGCGGATCTTCGGCGCTGCGCGCGCAAAGGCGGCGCGCGAGTCGCGACACTACCCGGCACCGCACAAGTGCATCGATGCGGTCGAGGCCGCCGTGAACATGCCCTTCGACCAAGGCCTCGCCTTCGAGCGCAAGACTTTCCTCGAGCTTGTAGCGACCCCTGAGTCGCGCGCGCTGCGCCATGTGTTCTTCGCCGAACGGGCAGCGGGACGCATTCCCGGCGTGTCCGACACCACACCGACGCGCTCGATCGGGACGATCGCGGTCATCGGCGCCGGCACGATGGGAACCGGCATTGCGATGAACGGCCTCACCGCGGGCATCACGGTCGTGCTGCTCGAGATGAGCCAGGAGGCCCTCGACAAGGGCGGCGCGACGATCCGCCGGAACTACGAGGCTTCCGCCGAACGCGGCAAGCTCACGCGCGAGAGCGTGGAGCAGAGCATGGCGCTCCTGCGGCCGACGCTCTCCTACGACGATCTGCGCGACGCCGATCTCGTCATCGAGGCCGTGTTCGAGGAGATGGACATCAAGCGGGACGTGTTCGCGACGCTCGATCGCGTGGCGAAGCCCGGCGCCATTCTCGCCACCAACACGTCGACGCTCGACGTGAACAGGATCGCCGCGGCGACGAACCGGCCGCAGGATGTGATCGGCATGCACTTCTTCAGTCCCGCCAATGTGATGAAGCTGCTGGAGGTGGTGCGCGGCGCGCGGACCGGCGACGACGTGCTGATGACGGTGATGCGTCTCGCGAAGAGGATCGGGAAGATCGCCGTGGTCTCGGGGGTTTGCGACGGATTCATCGGCAACCGGATGGTCGAGCAGTATCTGCGCCAGGCGATGTTCCTGCTGGAGGAGGGTGCCTCGCCGCAGCAGGTGGACGCCGCGCTCGAAGGATTTGGCATGGCGATGGGACCGTTCCGGATGAGCGACCTCGCGGGCAACGACGTCGGCTGGCGCATCCGCAGGCGCCGTTATGTCGAGAAGCCGCACATCTCGTATTCACGGATCGCAGACCGTCTGTGCGAGATCGGCCGCTTCGGACAGAAGACCGGTATGGGCTGGTACCGCTATGAACCTGGCCGACGTGACGCGATCCCCGATCCGGCAGTGGACGCGCTGATCGCCGGGTATCGCGCCGAAATCGGCGTCGCGCCCCGCGACATCGACGCGGTGGAGATCGTCGGCCGCTGCATCCTTGCCCTGGTGAACGAAGGCGCGCGCATCCTGGAGGAAGGCATCGCGCTCCGTGCGTCCGACATCGACGTCGCGTACGTGGCGGGCTACGGCTTTCCGCGGTATCGTGGCGGCCCGATGTTTTACGCCGACCTGCAAGGTTTGCCCGACGTGATGAGCCGCATGCAGCGGTTCGCGGCCGCTCCGCGCGCTGACGCCGCATTCTGGCAACCGGCGCCGCTGTTGCAACGGCTGGCGACGGAAGGCAAATCGTTTACGGGATGAACGGCTTGGCCCCCGCGCGCATTGCGGCAGATTCCTGCTGTCCGGCACAAAACTTGCTCGGGGCAACACAAGCCGGTCTGTTGTGTATAATTCACAGATCGACAAGGCACCCTGACTCTGCGAAATGATATGGCTTGACACAATCGGTGGCACCGCGCACCGTGAGTATGGCCGGAGAGGGCAACCTCAACCCTTTCGCCCCTGTCAGGTTGGACGTGCAGCCCTTGGTGGTTCCCCAGGCACCTATCTAGCTTGTGCGCTGCCGATCCCTAGCCGGTCGAGCAACTGGCATATTGCGCTTCCGGCCCGTGCGCATTGCTGCGCACCCGCCTAAGTCCAAGCCCAATATCCCTATGGAATCTCCTATGTAGGGATAGTGAGTTCTGAAAGGACAGCACATGTCTATGCAAACCCACGCGGGTCCTGACGGCGACATCGAGACGGCCATTCGCATGGCCGTCTCGATGTCGTAACAGTACGTGAATACCATCGCCGAAGGGCGCGATACGGCCGCAGCTGCGGTGGCACAGTTTCTTGCCAAGCCCATGGCGAGCGTCAGCGAACGACAAGAGCCGAAGAAGGCCAGGGTTCCGCGGGCTACAATTCGAGCTCGGTGAAATGAACGCAGGGTTGCGTGGACTGCTCGGCCGTCTCCGCGGCGGACTGCCAGCACGATGGCCGTGGTCGAGGAACGGTCACGTCCCTATCCGCCCATCGGTGCCCTACGATGAAACCGGGTGGACCGTTCACCACACCGTGCCGCTGCGCCTCAAGAACTTGAGCTTCGAGGAACTGGAATCATCGGTCGACAGCCCGGGCACGGCGGTCGGCGCCTTCAAGATTCGCCTCGCCGGAGCCCCACAGGCGCGCCGCGAGGCCGGAAACCTCGTGCAGCAGCGTTATTCGAGTCGCGGATATCAAACGTCCGCCACAATGATCAACCCCAATGTCTGCACCTTTGCCGCGTACGACGAGGGCAGGGTCGCGGGCACCGTAAGCCTTCGGCTCGATTCGAAGGCTAACGGGCTCGCCGCCGATCAACTCTATCGGGCGGAGATCGATGCGATGCGCGCCAAGGGGCAGAAGATCTGCGAATTCACGCGCTTGGCGGTTGATGCGTCGGCGGTTTCACGGCCCATCCTGGCCGGACTTTTCCATACGGTCTATCTTTTCGCGCGGAACGTCCGTGGCTTCGATTTCGTCGTGATTGAAGTGAATCCGCGGCATGTCGGATATTACCGGCGCTCGCTGGGTTTCGAGATCCTGGGCGAGGAGCGGCACAACCTTCGTGTCAATGCACCTGCGGTCCTGATGGGCATGGAGTTCCGGAAAATCGGTGAGAACATGCATCGATATGCCGGCAAAGGGACGCGATCGCACACGCCGAGCGCAGGCGCGGCGCGCGTGGGCAGCACCAAGGCCGCCATGACGCGCAGCTTCTACGTCTATGGGTTCTCGCCGGCGGAGGAGGCCGGCATTCTCGTCCGGTTACGAAGGATCGACAGGCAGAGTGCCCGCCGCCCCAAATCCGAATCGGGGTACCGAACTCCGGCATCGATCTGACGTCCCTTCGTCAGATCGCGACTCAGGCGCGAGTGGAAACGCCCTTGGCTTTCGCGGTATGCGTCGCAATCAAATCCATGAGCGGCGGCGACAGGCAGTCGTAGGGCTCGAGGCCCAGCTGTTTCAGCCTTGCCCTGACCGCGCCCATGTTGGCGGGATCAGCCCCGGACTCGATGATGGACGAGACGAACGCCGCGAACTCGGGGGGTGACCATCCCTGATCGGACGACAGCTCGGTGTGGATGAAGTCGACCCCGTACAGCGGGTGATTCTTGTTCTCGATTCGACCGTACATGTGCACGCCGCAACCCGTGCAGGCATTTCGCTGAATCGTCGCGCTCGCGTCCACGACCTTCAACTTGTCCGCGTTGGCCGTCACGCTGAGCTTGTCGCGTGGCACGACCGCGACCTGCGAGAACAGCGCGCCAGCCGGCTTCCAGCATTTGGTGCAGCCGCAAACGTGGTTGTGCGCGCTTTGCGCCGTGATCGCCACCGTAACTTTCTTGTCGGAACATTTGCAAGTCAGCGTTCCGCCGGCGAAATTTGCAGCCGCCGGTTTGATGCCGTTGTCGACTCCCGGATGGATGGAAAATGAAGCGGCCATGTTCGACGTCTCCTCGTGGTGAGTTTTTCCTTGCTGCAGCGGCGGCGTCCACTGCCGCGGCGATGCAATCCTGAACTCAAAGCCGGCGGGTTGCAAACCGGCGCGGGCACTGGCGCGATTCAAGGCCCACCGTCGCTCAGACTCTCGAGAAAGGACACGAGGTCGTCCTTTTCCGCGTCGGTGAGCTGCAGCGGCTTCAGGACGCGCTCTCCGTCCGCATGCAGACGATCCTCGTCGATTTCGGAATAGTGCCGCACCACGTCGCGCAGCGTGGCGAGGCTGCCGTCGTGCATGTAAGGCGCGGTGCGCGCCACGTTGCGCAGCGACGGCACCTTGAACTCCCCGAAGTTGCGGTGCTCGGAGGCCACGTGGCGCGTGCTGACCGCCGTCGCGCGACCGCGGTCGTCGCTGAAAGGTCCGAGCAGGTTGTAGCGGCTCGCCTTGACCCGGCGGATACCGCCGTAACGGCCAGAGTCCACGCGACCGGGCCCGACGAAGAACGGAACGCCGACGTCGTGGAATTCGCCGTTGGAAAAGCGGGGGCCGACGTGGCAGACGTCGCACCGGCCCTTGCCGATGAAGATCGCGAGTCCGCGTTGCGCCGCGAACGGATAGCGCGGCGCTGCCGCAGGGTCGCCGCGGGCGAGCGCATCGCGGAAGTCGTCGAATGGCGTCCGTCCTGTCTCGATCGTCTCCTGGAAGGCCGCGAGCGCCTTCGCGACGTCGACCGCGACGGCCTCGTCGTCGGCGGGCGGCGATGCGCCGTAGGCAAGGCGGTAGCCATCTGCAAGATCGGCATTGCTGCGCACTGCCGCTGCGATGCGCTTGACGTCGCCGCCCATTTCGCGCGCATCGACCATCGGCCGCAGGCTTTGCGCCCACAGACTGTCGCTCGCGCCGTCCCAGCCGTACCAGCGTTGCATTCGCGTGTTCGCGACGCTCGGCGTGTTGCGGTCCACGGTGGCGAGTCCCTTTGCCTTGGCCAGGCCGTCGGTGAAGCCCAGCTCCGTCCGGTGGCAGCTCGCGCAGGCGAGTGTTCCGTTACGCGATAGGCGCGGCTCGCGGAAGAGCTGCGCGCCCCACGCGACGGCGCTCTTGTTGCCGGAAGCGCGATTGGAAGGATCCCGCTGCGGCTCCGGCGGCCAAGGCCCGTGCGACACGATGCGGCGTATTTCCGCGTCGGAAAATCCGAGGCCCGCATCGGTCGCCGCCGTGGCGCCGAAGCTCACCAGGGCACCGAGCGCCAGCACAAAGGGATGTATCGATCGCATCACTCGAGCTTCAGCACGCTGGTTAGACGCTCGGTGCGGCCCGGGGCGTCGATATCGAACGTGAGGTCCCAACGGCCGGGCATGTGAAACAGCAGACCCTCGGCACGATACGCGGCAGCAGATCTTGCGGTGACGACCGGCCGATAGTTCATTCCGTGCCGATGCTCGGGCATGTTGGCGTCCACGCGCACCGCGCGCGGGATGTCGGCCGAGGCGCGCGGGCACACCGCGAAGTCGAGCGCGAAGTGCGCTCCCACCTCGACCGGGTCGGGGACGGTCTTGAAGACGACCGTGAAGCGAGTGCCTTCGATCGTGCGCGTCGGGCCGATGAGCGCTTCGCCGCAGGCGCCGGCGATGCCGGTGCAAAGCGGCAGGCAAGCCGCGACGAAGCCCGCGGCGCGGAGGGCGGTTCATTGGCTCCGCGCGGGCGTCGATCCGGCAAACAGCGCCTCGGCGTTGCGGTAGGCAATTCGCTCGGCGAGCGGCGGCGGAAGATCGGCGAGCCATGCGCGAGACCAGGCGGCATGCTCGACGATGTAATGCCACCGCTCCGGGGTATAGGTGTCCGTGCCCACCATGAAGCGATCCGGAAACTCCGTGAACAGCGCGCGCCATTCGGCAGGCACCTTGCCGCCGGCGCCGTGCTCGCTGCGGAACGCGAGATCGCACCACAGATTGCGATGCTTGGCGAGCATCGCGCGGACGGACTCGGGGCGCTCGAACCCCGAGTGCGCCCATAGGATGCGAGCGGCGGGGTTCTGGCGGAACAGGCGCTCGATCGCGTCCGGATCGGAATGGGCATGCAGCAGGAGACCATGCTGCCTCGCAAGCGCGACCATGCGCCGCGGCACTGGCAGATCGGCATCGGCTCCGTACAAGTGGAATTCGCCGATGGCGACATAGCGCTGGCGGGCGAGCCGATCCGCGAGAAACGCGCTGACCGAATCATCGCGGACCCACGTCGCGATGTCGCCGCGGGTGCGATAGGGGCGAAGTGACGGCAGGACGAGGTCGGGCGCCTCCGCGACGAGACGCTGCGTCCCCTCGTCGCCGGAGCTCGAGACCAGCGCTCGCTTGACCCCCGCACGGCGCAGGATCGCGATCGCGTCTTTGGGCGGGAGGTTCTCCCACGCGTCGTGGCTGTAATGCACGTGCGCGTCGAAAATTGGCAGCTCGGCAGCGCGCGCCGGCGGAGCGGCGAGCAGAAGCAACGATAAGAAGGCCAGGGCGAAAGCGCGCATGGTCGGTTCCCGTCGGAAATGAATCGGCTCACTCCAGGCGTTGCGCTGACTTGTCCATAGCCGGATAGACGCCCACGTCGTGCTGGTGGAAGATATTCGGTACCCGGCGATTGTCGCAGAACCACGACGACGTGGCGAACATTCGCGAATCCCGTTTGGCCGTCCGGATCGTCGCGTGATACGGTGGCTACGATTGGTCCTGTTCGATGGCAGGTTCCTCAGTACACTAGTCCGCGACATGAAAAGAGTTCTTCTCGGGCTGTGCTTGCTCTTGTTTCTCGGAGTGCCGCTTGCACTTGGCGCGGCGATCTATCTTTGCTTCCAGGACGAGCCGCTGGTCCGTCGCGCCGCCGAGTTCACGCCGGACGACGTCGAGCGCGCCGTGCGCGTCTTCGAAAAGCATGATCCGCGGCGAATGAAAAGCGGCGCATTGCGCACGATGACGCTCCAGGGCGACGAGCTCGACCTGGCCGTCAACTACCTCGCGAACCGATTCGGCAAGGGAAGCTCGCGCCTCGTGCTCCGACCTGGCGTGCTGGCGCTGACAGCGAGCGTCGAAGTGCCGGCGAGCCCGTTCGCGCGTTACGTCAATGTCCAGGCACTGCTGCGCGAGACCGCCGGGTTGCCCACTGTCGAGGACCTGCGCATCGGGAGCCTGCCGGTGCCGAACGTAGTCGCCGACTGGGCGCTTGCGCGGGCCATGCATACGCTCAATCAGACCGAGGAATACCGGATAGCCGCCGACACGATCCGGAGCGTGAGCATCGCGGACGGCAGTGTGCGGGTCGTCTACGAGTGGCGCGACGATCTGCCGGGCCGCGTCGGCAATGTTCTCGTGCCGCCTGCGGACAGTGCGCGGCTCAGGATATATCAGGAGCGCCTGGCGCAGTTGACCCGCGACTCAACCCTGCCGCTCAGCGTCTCGGTGAGCGAGCTCCTCTCGCCGCTGATGCGGCTCGCCGCCGAGCGCGGCACCGACCCGCAGGCCGAGAGCCGGGCCGCGATTGTTGTCCTCGCGTTCTACGTCAACGGCAAGGGGCTTGCGGCGATCGCGCCGGGCGCGAAGGACTGGCCTCGCCCGGTCCTGCGAACGGTGACGCTCAACGGCCGGACGGATTTCCCGCAGCACTTCACCATTTCCGCGGCAATCGCGGCCCACGCGGGCACACCGCTTTCCGACGCAATCGGACTCTATAAGGAGGTGGACGACTCGCGGCGCGGCAGCGGCTTCAGCTTCAACGACATCGCGGCCGATCGTGCCGGCACCACGTTCGGCGAGCTCGCGACCCGGTCGGCGGCGAGCGCGCGGCAATTGCAGCGACGCGTCGCCGCGGGGGTCAGCGAGTCCGATGTGATGCCGAATGCCGCTGACCTGCCGGAATTCATGCCCGAAGCCGAGTTCAAGCGCCGTTTCGGGGGCATCGGAGCGCCGGCGTACCAACGTATGATGCAGGACATCGAACGGCGGGTCGCCGCGTGTCCGCTCTATCGCTGAAGCGCCCACTGGCGACATCGGTGCAGCTTTCTGGGGGAAAGAGCATGAACGTGACTACGCTTCGCGTGATGTTCGTCATGCTGATGGTGGCAGCCGGCACCTTCATCCTGGTCACCGGCGATGCCATGCCTGCCGTGAGTGCCACGCAAGTCTCCGAGACGTACATCAAGAACGAAGTCGACGCGCTGGCCGAGAATCACGTCTCGAACTGCTCGCGCTGGCCCGGGAGTACCCGTATCGGTCGCGGCGGCCCCACATCGTGCTGAGCCCCGTGAACCAGCAAAACATCCTCGACTATCTGAAGGGATTCGGACCCAGCGTCATCCACGGTCATTACCTTACCGTCCTCCCCGCCGTGACGAAGATTTCGGAGACACTCAAGGTTCCCTTCACGATCCGGGCGCACTCGTTCGACGTGCTGGGCGGCGATCTCGCCAAAGTGAATCTGCGGGCGGTGGGGGCGAATCCGCTGTTCCGCGGGTTGCTGTGTTTTCCCTTCATGCGCCAAAGGCTCATCGATGCCGGGCTGCCCGAAGCGAAAGTGCTGGCGTCGAATCCGGTCATCGACGTGCTGAGATTCCGGAACACGGCGCCGAATGGGCCCGAGATCATGAACGTCGGCGCGCCCGCGCCGAAGAAGAACATGGAAGACTTCATCAGGCTCTCGCGGCTCGTCCCGGACCGGAAGTTCAATCTGTATGGATTAGGTTACGAGACACCGCGCCTGATGGAGATCAATGCGAAGCTCGGCGGCAAGGTCAACTTCATCGCACCCGTTGATCCGGAGGACATGCCGGCCGAATACAAGAAGCATTGCTGGCTTGTCTACACTGCCTCGCGAACGGTCAACACGGTCGGCTGGCCCATGGCGCTGGTCGAGGCGCAAGCCTCCGGCGTGGGCGTCTACGTCCAGAAGATTCGCGAGGATCTGCGCGAGTACGTCGGCGAAGCTGGTTATTTCTTCGATTCCCCGGGAGATCTGCTGGACGCAATCCGCGAGCCCCCGTCCGATGCGCTGCGCAAACGAGGATTCGAATGGGCGGAACAATACGACTACCGGCATCAGCTGCACATCCTGACCGATCTTTGGCATTGAGGTCGTCGCGGCCACAAGTGCTCGCGCCGTTCCCGCCCGTGTCCGCAACCCCGGATTCCGCGCGCGCCTTGCCACCCTGACCTCGTCCTTCTCATGTCATCGCGCCCCGCAAGACCACACGTGGACATCGGAGGTCTGTTGATCGTCACGGCGGCCGACGAGAATTTCATGCCGCTCTTGAAAGGGCTGGTCGAATCGTTGCATCAATGGGACCGGCTGCGGCGCGGGCAACTCGCCTGTCTCGACGTGGGCCTCGGACCGGACAGCCGCGACTGGCTGCGCCAATACACCGACAACATCGTCAGCCCGGGATGGGACATTCCGCTGGATGCGAAGCTCGCCACCGCCAAGCCGCACCTGCGTGCCATCACCGCACGTCCGTTCCTGCCGAAATACTTCCCAGGACATGAAACCTACTTATGGATGGACGCGGATACGTGGGTCCAGGAGTGGTACCCGGTCGACTGGTACGTGGCCGCGGCTGCCGACGGCAAGCTCGCCATCGCGCCCCAGATGGATCGGGCCTACAGTCAACCGCGCGAAGTGTTGAATTGGCGAATGGAGAGGCTGCGCGCTTACTATGGCCCCACGGCCGCACCGTTGCTCACTACGGAGCAATATCTGAACGCCGGCGTCTTTGCGTTACGCGCCGATGCGCCGCACTGGGCGCGATGGGCCGATGCGTTTCGGCGCGGTGTCGACGCCTGCCAGGGAACGCAATGCTGCGATCAGACCGCGTTGAACTACATGGTCTGGACCGAGCGCCTGCCGATGCATCCGCTGCCGGCGCTGTGCAACTGGACGTGCCACCTTGCCATCCCTGCCTATTTACCCGCAACGGGCCGCTTTCACGAGCCGTTCGTGCCTCATCAGTCCATCGGCGTCATGCATCTCACGGGCGAAACGAAGGACTACACCTTCGAATTTCGGGACGGCAAGGGGCGGACGGTTCAGTCCAACCTTCGGTTTTCGCGCGACCGGAAAATCCATTCCGCAGCGGGTGCGCAACCTGCGAGCCACCGGGACAACACGTGAGGGCCTGTCGGCGATTCTTACACCTTTGATGCGCCAGGCGTGCCGCGTGCGATCAACTCCTCGCACCGGTCGGCAATGCGCGCGACGCGCTCGGCCGGCGTTTCATTGACGTACCGGGCCGCCACCGCCTGCGCGACCGCGGCAAATGCCGGTTCTTCCAGCAGACGCGTCAGGAGCCGCGCATAGTTCGGGGACTTGTCGACGAGCGGATCCACCACCAAGCCCGCGCCCATTGCCGCAATGCGCTTCCCGGTCATCATCTGCTCGAGGTGCTGCGGCAGCAACAGCAGCGGCTTGCCCGAGGTCACCAGCGACTCCACGGTGCCCACTCCGGCGTGGCAGATGCCGACGTCGGCCTCCCGTCCGACATCGGCCATCCGCACCGGCTTGGCGCTGAATGCGATATTGGCCGCCGTGTGCTTGCGCACCATATCGACGGAAACGCCTGGAGCGTGAACCACGACGGCGGCGTCTAGCGTGCGCAAGCGCCTTGAGCAGCTTCTCGAAATCGACGAAATGTGGCTTGAGGTACGCGAAGACCCGCTTGGCGCCGACGATCGGCCACTCCGGTGCGACACCCTTCTCGAGGTTGGCGACCGTGCCCCAATAACGCGCCCCGGTGCGGCCGGGGTACTGGTCGAACTCCTCCGCCGCCGCGATGATCGATTCGTCGACGTCGAGGAGGTCGGCGAGACGGGCCATCGGCGGTTCACGCAGACGGGCGAGGGCTTCGTTGGCGCCAGCCAGCACGACGCGTTCGCTCGCGAGCACCCTTGCGAGCGGCTCGCCCTTCCACCATCGATACACCGGCATCGGCTCGGTGCGCGGCGGGCACGGAAAACGAGCTCCCGAAAAGTGCCCTCGGTATCGGCAGCCCCCGGGTCGCAAGCAGCCCGGTTGGCGCGTAATCGAACAGCATGAGCTGCGGTGCGAGGGCCTCCACGAGATTGCGCCAGGCGCGGCAGAGCGCGGTCAGCGTCGAAGGATGCACGAAGCCGAGCCGCATGAGCGTTTCAGCGTAGCCGATGGCCGCGGGCAGGCCGCTTACGTTCGCCACGAAGATCGGGGCCTGGAATACCCGGAACGGCTCATCGCCGAGCAAGGCATCGACGTGGGTGAGCTCGCGCACGGCGAGGACCGGCTCGTGCCCGCGTCGACTGAGCTCGCGGCCGAGCGTGAGCAGCCGCATGAGGTGTCCGTAATCCCCACCGAGCTCCCACGCGAGAAGGATGCGCGCCATCGGCCGATGGTAACGCACCGGTCCGATCGAGCCTTCGCCCGACGCATGCGTCGGCCCGGTCGCCAGTCCGATGGCTCGCTGCTGTCGAGGAAATTTACAGTCGCCAGTAGTCGCGCACGCGTCCACCTGGCGTGAATTAGACATTTAAACAAGAAATTCACGAGGTTATCTAAGAATGACGATGGCATGGTGCGCTTCTTGCATCGGGGATTTCCTGACGGGCAGTCGACGCACGCCTTGCTGGTCGATGCGCTATTCCGATATTCACCTTGGAGAGTTGGATCATGACGAGCATGAATTTTCGACGAACCTTGGTGGGCGCCGCAGTGGCGACTACTTTGGGAGTGCTGGCCGAACCTGCCACGGCCGCGCCCTACCTAGGTGTTTTCGACCCGGTCGATTTCTCGGGCCAATACATCATCAATGTCAATCCGACTTGCCTGCTCACGAGCGGTTGGCATGCAAACGCCGGGATCTGCGCGGCGACGCTGCTCAGCGCCTACGCGGACGTCGTTTCCTCGGCTCCGGAAGGTCCTAACTACACCGGCCGGCTGACCTTCGCACCCCCCGCCATTTCGAGCTCGCTCCAGCTGTTCGGAATTTACGTCTATGGTGGCCAGATCGATTCGTTCGACACGGCGCCGCTTCCGCAACAAGGCGAGTCGCCGAGCACTCCGGACAACTGGTTCCTCAAGTTCACGTCGGGGCAGGCGCCTTGCAGTTACCCCCCCTGTATCGGCCCTGACGGTGCGCTCCCGTTCGACCCGACCCTCAAGGGCGTCTATCTCTCCGCCAACTTCCTGGGCATCATCGCCTCGGCGCAATACATCGGCCGGGCGGTGGACATCGGCGGCATTCCCGAGCCCGGTACGCTCAGCCTGTTGCTTGGCGCCATCGGCGGCGGCTGGCTCGCGCGACGACGACGAAAGGAAAAAGTCCCGGACCCGAACTGAGTTTGCTCCGGTCCGCATGCGCCCGCCGGGGTTTCTCGAGGCGGGCGTTTTGTTTTGTGCCGGGCGACGCGCCGCCGCGGGCGCAGCTATGCCGTCACGCGCTGCGCCGTCACGGGCGTCAGCGCACGGCGGATCGCCATCTCGAGCTGCCACGTCTGCCCTTCGGCCCAGGCCGCGTCGAACGCGCGGTCACCCAGGGCCGCGCGGGCCGCGGCCACGCCGGCTTCCCAGTCCTTCACGCTGCGGGCGTAGCGCCGCAGCACCAGCCGTTCCCGAGCCGCCGCCGCTGCCCCGTAGATGCGCGCGGCTTCGTGGGCGATGCCGAGCGATGCCCAGAGTCCCGCATGGTCCTCGATACAGCCCAGCATCTCGGCATGCATCTCGCCCGCCTGGAACGCGCGCAACGCCGCGCCCAGATTGATGCGCGCATTTTCGCCGTCGCCGCCCGCGATGTCGGCTTTGCCGATCCACCAGAGCGCGAGGGCTTCGCCGCGCGTGTTCGCGCTGTCCTTCGCGACTTCGAGCGAGCGCGCGAAGCGTTGGCGCGCCGCGGGAAGGTCCGCCGCCTGCAGCGAGAGCTCGCCGAGGAAGAGCTCGCACTCGCCTTCGAGCTCGCGGTGGTCGATGGACCGGGCGATGGCAAGACACTGCTCGAAATAGTCGCGCGCCTTGGCGCTGTCGGCGACGTGCAGCGCGATCTCGCCCAGGTGGCCCAGTCCGATCGCCTCGCCGATCCGATCGTCGATCGAGCGGAAGATCTCGAGCGCTTCCTCGTCGCATGCGCGCGCCCGCTCGGCATCGTCTTCGTGCAGGCGCACGGTTCCCAGCATCGAGAGCGTGGCCGCCACGTCGACGGGGTTGCCGATCTTGCGCCGCAGCTCGAGACAGGGCTCGAGCATCCTTCCCGCCTCGGCATAATCGCTCTGGTTGTCCGCGAGCACGGCGCCGACGTAGAGCGCATGCGCGTGCGCGACGTCCGATGCCACCACGCCGGGAAGCGCGAGCGCGGCATGGATGTACTTGCGTCCCTCCGTGGAATATCCGCGCAGGAAACGGAAACCCTGCAGCGCGACTTCGAACTTCACCGCGAGGATGGGTCCGTGCCGCCGCCGAGCGCCAGTGCGATCGCGGCCCGCAGGTTGTCGAGCTCGGTCTCGAGCCGTCGGGTCCATGCGGGTTGCTCCGGCGCCCCGCATGCCCGATCCTCGCCGCCTTGGCAACCAGCAGATAATGGTCGCAATGGCGCTTCGCGTTCTCGGCCTGCTCGCCACGCTTGCCCAGGGCCTCGAGCCCGAACTCGCGGAGCGTTTCCAGCATCCGGTACCGCGATTCGCCGTCCGTTTCGCGGACCATGACAAGCGACTTGTCGACGAGCGACATCACGAGATCGAGGACATCTTCAGGGATGAGCGGATCCACGCCGCAGACCGCCTCGGCGGCCGGGAGATCGAAGCCGCCGACGAAGACGCCCAGACGCTCGAACAGGAGCTTCTCGTTGTCCGACAGGAGGTCGTACGACCACGCGACGAGCGCCCGCAACGTCTGCTGGCGCTCGAGCAGCACGCGCCCGCCGCCGGTCAGCAGCGTGAACCGGTTGTGCAGCCGCTTGTTGATTTCCTGCAGGGACAGCGAGCGCATCCGCGCGGCCGCGAGCTCCAGCGCGAGCGGAATGCCCTCGACTCGCGCGCAGAGCTCGGCGATGGCGGGTGCTTCGCGTTCGGTCAGCGTGAAGCCGGGTTTCTGCAATTGCGCGCGCGCCATGAACAATTGCACCGCTTCCGAGCGCGACAGCGTCTCGACGCTCGCGGTGGGCGCGGGCACGGCCAGCGGCAGCACCGGATAGATCTGCTCGCCCGGAACCCGCAGCGCTTCGCGGCTCGAGGCGATGATCCGGATGTCCGGCGCCGCGCGCAGGATCGCGTTGGCGAGCGACGCGCAGGCGCTCACCACCTGCTCGCAGTTGTCGAAGATCAGCAGCGCCTTGCGCGACTTGAGGTGCGCGCACAGCGTCTGCGTGAGGGGCTTCCCCGGCTCCTCGCGTACCGAAAGCACGTGGGCCGCCTCATTCGGGACGAAGGAGGGATCGCGGATCGGCGCCAGGTCGAGGAACCAGATGCCGTCGGGATACGCGTCGAGCATGTCGGCGGCGATCTGCAGCGACAGCCGGGTCTTGCCGAGACCGCCCATGCCGAGGAGCGTCAGGAGGCGCGAGCCCTTGAGGAGCTGCGTGGCCTCCTCGAGCTCGCGCTCGCGCCCGACGAACGACGTCAACTGCTCCGGCAGGTTGTTGGGCGTGGCCTCGAGCGAGCGCAATGCCGGGAAGTCCGCCTGCAGGTCGGGATGCAGGACCTGGTAGACATGCTCGGGGCGACGCCAGGTCTTTCAGCCGGACGCTGCCGAGATCGAGCAGCGCGATGGACGCGGGGAGGCGGGTGCCCACCTCGTCGACCACCGCCTGCGAAATCAGGATCTGGCCGCCATGGGCCACGCTCATGAGCCGCGCCGCGCGATTGACGGGCGTGCCGAAGTAATCGTTGTCGCGCCGCTCGAGCACGCCGAGGTGCAAGCCGCAGCGCACGCGGATCGGGATGCCGTTCGTGACCGCGGGGTCGACCAGCGATTGCTGGAACGTCACCGTGGCCTTGATCGCGTCGAGCGGGTCGTGGAAGGCCGCCAACAGGCCGTCGCCGGTAGTCTTGACGATGACGCCGCGGTTGTCGCCGACGGCCGATCGGGCCCGCGCATCGTGCTGTGCCAAGGCGCCGGCCATGCGCTCGCCCTCCTGCTCCCACAGACGGGTGCTCCCCTCGATGTCCGTGAACAGGATGGTGATTACGCTCGACGACACTTCCAATCCGTAACCCTCTGGCCCGCGTTTCGAACCCCGGCACTCTACAACCGCCGCCGGGCAATGCCAAATCAGGTCAATCGTGTTCGACCACGGGTATCATGTCGCCTCGCGCAAAGACGGTCGAGGACGACAGGTCATCGCGAACGGCTCGTCCCAACATGCCCTCAAAACGGAACTTGCCATGACGCAGAAATCCATCGCGGCCGAGCCTTACGAGTTTGCCTTCGAACCGGAGACGACGGCGCTTCTTATCATCGACATGCAGCGCGATTTCGTCGAACCGGGCGGCTTCGGCGAAGCCCTCGGCAACGATGTCACGCCGCTCCAGGCCGTCATCGCGCCCTGCAAGCGCATCCTCGACGCCGCGCGGCGCGCCGGCATGCTGGTGATCCACACCCGCGAGGGTCACAGCCCCGATCTCGCCGATTGCCCGCCGACCAAAATCGTGCGCGGCACGAGGCGCGATCGCGCATCGGCGATCCCGGCCCATGGGACGCATTCTCGTCCGCGGCGAGCGCGGCCACGACATCGTCCCCGAGCTCTATCCGGCGCCCGGCGAAGTCGTGATCGACAAGCCCGGCAAGGGCGCGTTCTGCGCGACGGATCTCGACCTCATCCTGCACAATCGCGCGATCAAGTCGCTGATCGTCTGCGGCGTGACGACGGAGGTGTGCGTCAACACGACGGTGCGCGAGGCGAACGATCGTGGCTACGAGTGCGTCGTGCTCGCCGATTGCGTCGGCTCGTATTTTCCGGAGTTCCAGCGCGTCGCGCTGGAGATGATCAAGGCGCAGGGCGGAATTTTCGGCTGGGTGTCGGATTCGAAACGAGCATTGCAAGCGATAGGTCCCGGATGAGCGGCGAGGCGATCGCGAAGCTCGACGCACTGTCGCTAGGATTCCGTGGACGATTCCTGACCTACGACGAGCTGACGCGGCAGGTGCGGGCGTGGGCCGAGGCCTTCCCGCAACTATGCCGCGCGACATCGATCGGCCGCACGCCGGAGGGACGCGAGCTGTGGCTGCTGACGCTCGGCCCCGACCCCGATCGCGCGCGTCCGTCGGCGTGGGTCGACGGCAACATGCACGCGAGCGAGCTTTGCGGATCGAGCGTGGCGCTGGCGATTGCCGAGGACGTCCTCCGGCTGCACCTCTCGCCGGATGCCGCGGTGTCTAGCGCCGCCCCTTCTGCGGTGGCGGCGGCGCGGCTGCGCAACGTCCGGTTCTACGTGCTGCCGCGGATGTCGCCCGACGGCGCGGAGGCGGTGCTCGCGAATGGCCGCTACGTGCGCTCGGTGCCGCGCGATGACCGGCCGGCACGCGCCCACGCGTACTGGCGCTGCGACGACGTCGACGGCGACGGGCTCGCGTTGACGATGCGCGTGCGCGACCCCGGCGGCGAGCTGGTCGAGTCGCCCGAATTCCCGGGCCTGCTGCTGCCGCGCACGATCGACGACCCGCCGCCGTACTACAAAGTCTATCCCGAAGGCGTCATCGAGAATTTCGACGGCAACAACGTGCCGACGCCGCATTTCCTCTCGGACAACCAGACCGACCTCAATCGCAACTTCCCGTACTCCTGGGCGCCGGATTCGAAACAGGAAGGCGCCGGCGCGTTTCCGTTGAGCGAGATCGAGTCGCGCGCCGTGGTCGAGTTCGCCATCCAGCATCCCGAGATCTTCCTCTGGCTCAATCTTCACACGTTCGGCGGCGTGTTCATCCGGCCGCTGGGCGACAAGCCGGACACGAAGATGAACCCGGAGGACCTCGCCCTCTATCGCCAGCTCGGCGCGTGGGCCGAGGAGCTGACCGGCTATCCGATGGTGTCAGGCTGCGAGGAGTTCCTCTACGAGCCCGATACGCCGCTCCACGGCGATCTCACCGACTTCGCGTATCACCAGCGCGGCGCCGTCGCCTACGTCGTCGAGCTCTGGGACCTCTTCAAGCAGGTCGGCTTGGAGCGCAAGAAGCGCTTCGTCGACAACTACGTGCAACTGACGCGCGCGGACCTGCTGCAAATCGCCGTCTGGGACCGCGACAAGAACGGCAGTCGCGTCGTCCGTCCGTGGCGCGCATTCGCGCATCCGCAATTGGGCGACGTCGAAGTCGGCGGCATCGATCCGCGCGTCGGAATGTGGAATCCGCCGCCCGAGGAGATGCTGAAGATCTGCACGACGCAAGCCGCCCATTACCTGCGGGCGGCGGCGCTCGCGCCGGCGGTGGCGCTGGATGCGGTCGAGACTGCGACGCTGTCGCCGGAGCTGACGCGCGTCACCGTGACGGTGGCCAATCACGGCTACCTGCCCACGTACGTGCTCGCGTCAGCCAGGGCACTCACGCACAACGAGGCGCTGTGGGCCGACGTCCGCTGCACCGGCTGCGAGCTCGCCGATCCCGACCTCGCGCATCGCGAGATCGGCCACCTCGACGGCTGGGGCCGCGGCCTCTTCGACGGTTCCGGCGCGCTCTACTACACGCGGACCCGTGGCACGACGGGCTCGCGCACCGTGTCGTGGGTGGTGCGCGGCCGGGGTGTGGTCGGCCTGCGGATCGGTTCCTGCCGCGTCGGCTGGACGACACGCGATGTCGAGGTCGGTTAGACGAGTTTCTCCTGGCGGCAACCGTGCAGAACCTACGAGTTCTCGCTCATTGGCTTGGACATGTAGAGAACGGCCAGGAGCGTCGCACGGCGGCGGGGGTGAAGCCGCACTGAGAGGGGCAGGCTTGGACTCCCTTCGCCGACTGAGAGCGCGACCGCAAAGACAGCCGGAACTAATGCTGCTTTGCAGGGGCGCTCGGAACCCTCAGTTCAAAGATGACCTCGTACGCGAGGTGATCCGAAAGGCGCGAGCCGTCCACCGGATCGCCCAGGCTCCGCTCGAGCTGGACCGGCGTAATCTGAACCGTGCCGTCGAGCGAGTAGAACTGGTGATCGACCGAATTCTCCCAGACGCCCTGCCATCCGGCGTCCGCCGAGCGAGCGCAGCCGCGATCGACACAATATTTCCCCGAGCTGCCAAGCCCCGTCCCGAGCACGAACTCATCGTAGGTCTCGCGATGGATGAGCGGCCGAATATTGAAGTCTCCTCCGAAGATCACGGGATTGCCGGCGACGTGGTTCTTCTTGTAGAACTCCACCAGTAACTTGACCTGGCGGCCGCGAGCCGGAGGATTGTCGCGACCCGCCTGCAGGTGCGTGTTGAACACTTCGAGCGGCAGCGGAAGTTCAGGGATAGAGAGGCGAACGAACTGCGCGCCTTTGTTCGCAAGGCAATCCCAGCGATGGCAATTGGATGAACCAAACGTCATCTGATCCTGAGCAAGAATCGGGTGCCGACTGAGAATGTAGAGACCGGAATCAACGCCGAAGAACGGCGATCCGTAAGGGCCGCGCGAAACATGAGGAAAGCCGGATGCCTCGATCAGCTTCCGAGTATCGCTGCTGAATCCCTCCTGAAGCAGAACAACGTCAGGGCCCGCAGCACCCCGTTCCGCCAGATGCTTCCCGATAATCGAGTACCGCCGAGACTTGTACTCAGACCCCACCAGAACCCCTGGCAGCCCCTTGATGTTGTAACTCATCACATGAAACCGACTGATCGATGGATCGCCAACAGGAGCGGCGCGGACATCGAGCGCAAAGATCGGGAAGAAGAGCAGAAGAAACATCATCGGAAACACAGTGAAACCGAGCTTGAAAAGGATCCGCGGCGGCACCAGCGCGGCGAGGCGGTCGAGCAAATCAAGCGGGCTGAGGCGCAGCGCAGCGCGGCCGCCGGGGCGGGTTGGGGTGATCGGTAGACGGGTGCTCGGGCGCTGTACGAACATCGGACATTCAACCGAGATCAACTCGAGGCGTTCAGCGAAAATGTCATCAAGGGATTCCTTTTCTCGCCCGATGCGGATCGTCTACCGCGCGCAGACGAACTTTAGAATCGACCTGTACGGTGTTCGCGGCGGGATGTTGCTTCCCGTTCTCGGCGCGACGTACAGCCACTCCGATTCGTCTTCCCACGAATTCACAGTCTTACCCTGCGCCATCGCTTCTGAATATTCCGTTGCCGCAACGCTTCTCAGGCGCTCCCCGGCGCAATCGATGTCGTATGACACTCGCCGGGAGCGCGTCCCACCGGGCTCCTGCTTCGCGTAGTCGTGGATGACGGATACCCGACGAAAACCGGGCTGGTTGCTGATTGACGCGGGGTCGACGTAGTACGCCGTGTCGGTGGTCTCGGTGACCTTCACCCAGTCGGCCGACACGGACGTGGCAGCGAGCAGCATTACGCCGATCAGGATGGTGCGCATGATTCCTCTGTCGCCACCATCGTACTCTTGTTCCAGAGACAAGGTCGACACGGCCTCAACCCGACGGTCCTCGACTGCAACACCTACGTGAATGGCTTGCTCTCGAACCGGATACTGGCTATTGCAAATCAAGGGCGGCCAGGCTGGCCGTCGCAGTTCGACTCGTTGCGGCCTGAACGAACAGGCTGCGATCACCAAGAAAATGCACTGAAAAGTCGCTACATTTCGAGGTCCGGGGCCGTTTTTCGTGGCTGCCTGTGGGTGTTCAGTGAGAGCGCCGTAGCCGTGTCACGACGCTCTCACCGCGCGGCTCGCAGCGTTATCGGATGACGTTGACGAAAGCGTCTGCCGAGAACGTTTCCTGCTCCGCGTCGTTTGCCAGCGTGCCGCTCATCGTGACGCCGACGCTTGGGCCAGCAGGCAGCGAGCCGAACGCGCTCTTGGGGAAGGTGGCGACGTAGGTCTCGCCGTCGGAGGCGCGAGCGAATAACAATGCGGCGGTGTTGCCGAACCGCACATCGCGCAACATCCAGTCGCCCAGGCTGTACCCCGGCGCAGCGCCGAGCACGGCCACGACAAGTCCGGCATTGGAACGGAGGTTCAGTGCCCCGGGCACGATCCGCAGCGTCATGGGGGGCGCGCAGTCCTCCGCGGGATCGTCGCATAGTCCTGCGATGCGGACGATGTTGTAGGGCGTGGTTGGCGTCGGCGGCGTCGTGAAGCGCGCGTTCACCAGGTAGAGAGCGTTGCCGAATCGCGCAATCGTCGTCGGCACGTCGAAAGCCGGGCTGGTGATCGAGTCGAGCAGCGTGCCCGATGCCAGGTCGGGGTTCAGGCGGAACACCTCCACAACGTTCAGCCGGTTGCGCACGACGTACAGCAGCGTCCCCTCCAGCAGAAGGCCATCGCCGTTGAGGACGCTTGCGCCGCCCAGATCGATCAGCGAAGCGACGCCCGTGTTGGGATTCACGCTGTAGAGTACGCCAAGGGCGCTATTGACGATAATAAGCGACTGGCCATTCGCCGTGGCCTCGATGCCGTTCGCGTTCGTTCCTGGCACCTGTTGATAGTCGCCCGACAGCGGAATCGTCTGCACGGCGGTCTGCGGCGACACGCTGCCTCCGACGCCGAGCGGCAGCCGATAGATGACGGGCTGGTTCGAGTTGGTGAAGTACGCCGCATCACGCGTGACGATCACGTCGTTGATGAACGTCGGCGTCGTCGTCGAGAGCTGAAACGAGGCGACCGTCGCCCCGATCGTGGCGTCGTACACGTACGCGTTGCCTGCGCCGCCGCCGGCCACGAAGAGATAGTTGGTGCGCGCATCGAAGCTCAGTCCCACGGCGGGCGTACCCGGTCCGGCCACAAGAATCTGCCCCTGACCGGTCCGTAGGTCGGCCATGTAGATGCCGCCCGTAGCGCGGGAGCCCGAATAGATGACCGGGCCACGCCCAGTGACGATGCCCTCGGGCAGCCAGCCGTTCGGCAGCGCAAGGGACGACGGGAAGCTTTGCGCCAGCGCCCCTGCGGCTGCCGTGAGCGCTACCAGCGCAATCAGATTACGCAGTTGCCGATCGATCCATCGCATAGCATGCTCTCCTTTCTTTCTAAGAACTTCGTGGAAATGACAGGGTCTGCTGCGAGGCACCCATGATGACCGCTTCCGGGACGCCATTTCGACAGCTTGGAATCTCGGATCGTTCATTCAAACCGGGATTCGATACCCAGATATCCGTGCAGGGCGCAAGATGTTTTTCAGCGTGTGCCCACCTGTGTAGCCAAATCGAACCTTCGCTCGACGCTTCACGCTTCGTTCTGGACGCTGGGTGCCTACAGAAGAACTTGGCGGACGCTGCAAGGTCTTGATCTAGCTAGTGGCCGAAATACATTTTGGCGCCTACGCCCAGTGGAGCGCGAGCGGATTCACCTCGCGCGCGAGCTCCAGCAATCCGGCTTTGGTGGCCGGATGCAGCGCCTCGAGCGGATGCCGCACGGCGTCGCTTGCGATCACGCCGCCCGCGGCCATCACGGTCTTCGTCGCGCGGAGGCCGCATTGCCGATTCTCGAAATTGATGAGCGGAAGGATCCGCGCATAGGCCGCGGCCGCTTCCATTCTGCGTCCGGCGCGATGATGTTCGACGACGGGTTTGATGAGGTCCGGGAGGAGGGCGCTCGGCATCGTTCCGGTGGCGCCGGCATCGAGGTCCGCCATCAGAGTGATCGATTCCTCGCCGTCGAAGGGTCCGGCGATCGCGTCGCCGCCTATTTCGATCAGGCTCCGTAATTTGCCGGCCGAACCGGGCACCTCGATCTTGAAATAGCGGACCGCCGGGACTTCGCGCGCGAGCCGCACCAGGAACGGCACGGAGAGGCTGGCCCCGCTCAATGGTGCGTCCTGCAACATGATCGGGATGCCGGAGGCCTCCGCCACCTGCGCGAAATGCTCGAGCGTGCCCTTCTCGTCCGCGCGGAGCGTGGCGCCATGATAGGGCGGCATCAGCATCAGCATGGCCGCGCCGGCCGCCGCCGCGGCGCGCGCCCGGTCGGACGCGATGCGCGTGCTGAAATGGCTGCAGGTCACGATGACCGGAACGCGGTCGCCCACATGCGTCATGCAGACGTCGAGCAGCGTGGCGCGCTCTTCGTCGGTCAGCAGGAACTGCTCCGAGTAGTTCGCGAGAATGCAGATGCCGTCCACACCCTGCTCGATCATGCAGTCGAGAACGCGCCGCTGGCCCTCGACGTCGACCGCACCGGACCCAGTGAAGGGCGTCGGTGCGATCGGGAAGATTCCTGCAAACGGCCTGGCGGTGGCGGCGGACATGCGGTGCCTCTGCTGCGCGCTAAATGCGGCCTAGCCCTTCAGGTTCTCCCTGAAGAAGGCGATGGTGCGCGACCAGGCGAGCTTAGCGGCCGCCTCGTCGTAGCGCGGGGTAGTGTCGTTGTGGAAACCGTGCTGCGTGTTCGGGTAGATGAACGCCTGGTACTTGACGTTGTTCGCCTTGAGCGCGGCCTCGTACGCGGGCCAGCCGGCGTTGATGCGCTCGTCGTTCCCGGCGTATTGCAGCATGAGCGGCGCCTTGATCTTCGGCACGTCCGCCGCCTGCGCCTGCCCACCGTAAAAGGGCACCGCCGCCGCGAGGTCGGGAAAGCGCACCGCCATCTGATTGACGATCCCGCCGCCGAAGCAGAAACCGACGGCGCCGATCTTGCCGGTGCATTCGGGACGCGACTTCAGGAAGCCGACGGCGGCCATCAAGTCTTCCGTGCGCTTGGCGGCGTCGAGCGTGCCGAACATCTGCGCCGCCTTTTCTTCATCGCCGGGATAGCCGCCGAGCGGCGTGAGCGCGTCCGGCGCGAACGCGACGAAGCCGTCGGTCGCCAGACGCCGCGCGACATCCTCGATGTACGGATTGAGGCCGCGGTTTTCGTGGATCACCACGACGCCGGGCCATTTGCCCGCGCCCGCCGGCCGGGCGAAGTAGCCCTTCATCGTGCCCGAGCCCTGCGGCGACGGATACGTGAGGTATTCCGCCACGATCCGCGAATCGTTCTTCGCGACCTGCTGCGCAAACGCATAGTTGGGCCGGAGGCTCTCCAGCATTGCCGCGGCCGAGAAGCCGCCGACGGCGTATTTGCCCGCCTTGTCCAGGAAATCGCGGCGGGAGAGCCAGCCGTGAACATATCCATCGAAGAGCTTCAGAACTTCGGGTGGGAAATCGCTGGCTTTGCGTCGTTCCACGGAAGTGTCTCCTTCGGTTGACTTGAGATTGGCGCGACCGATGCCAACATCGGTCGCCCCGGATTATTCCACTACCCGCGCTTTCGTGCAGCCTGCCGGTCAGGCACGCGTTGGGGCATCCGCCTGCCCGCGCGAGAGCACGAGACAGGTGACGCCGAACAGCGCATAGCCCAGCGCGACCATGGGCGAGACGGCCCAGCCCAGTTGCGAGCCGTGGATCAGCCCGACGTATGCGAGGATCGCACCGGCGAACGCCCACATCGCGGCGCGCCGCATCTGGCTTTCGATGATGAACACGGCCATGGCGCCGAGCACCATGCCGGCCAGCACCGAGCCGCCGCCCAGCGATTCGAGCCCGGCGTAAAGGACGCCCGTGCCCGCGAGCTTGCTCATCCCCACTGCCGCGGCCGACGTGCCGGCGGCGTTGAGCGCGCCGTCGATCTGCGTCTTCGCCCATTCGGCGATGTTCGGAATGAGCGCTAGCACGACCGCCGGCGCGTGCTTCGACGGCGACGCCTGGAACGCCTGCGCGCCGATGACAAGCCCGATGTACAGCAGGATAGGCAGGATCGCGACCAGCGGAATGAGCGCGAGGAGCAGCGCGGTGAGACCGAGGAAGCAGACGAGCGCGATCGCGACGCCGGTGGCGAGCGAATAGCCGATGCGTCCGCCGACGGCCTTCCAGCCGGGGTGGCCGATGTACACCGCGGGCGGGAACGGGCTGCCGAGCATCGAGCCGACGATCGCCCCGAGGCCGTCGGCGAGCAGGACTTTGCGCAGGTTGTAGTTGTCACCCGCCGCCGACGCACTCTCGACGTTGTTCATCGCCTCGGTGAAATTGTAGATGCCGAGCGGTATCGCGGTGACGAGAAGCGGCGCGACCTGCGCCAATCCCTGCCACACGTCGGTCGAGAAGATCGGAAAGCGCAGGCCGAACTGATCCATGGATTTGCCGACCGCCGCCGCCTGCATGTAGTCGGAATAGCCGAGGAGGGAGACGCCCCAGCCGATCGCCGAGCCGACGATCACCGCGACGAGCCCGCCGGGCATGCCGCCAGGCAGCCTGACGTTCGCGGTCCACGCGATCAGCACGATCGCGAAGCACACGAGGCCGATCCACGGCACTTCCCACATCTGGAACGCCGGGCGCATCGAGATGAACGCGACCGAAATGCCCGCGAGCGTGCCGAGCATCGCCGCGCGCGGCGTCATCGCGCGGATCGCCGGTCCGACAAAGGCGCCGATCAGGACGATGACGCCGATGATGAAGCACCACGCGAGCCCGGCGTGCCACGCGACGACGGGATCCTTGGTCTTGAGGTACACCGGCAGCATGATCAGGAACACGACGATGAACATGTGCGGCACGCTGGGGCCGTACGGCATCGCGGTGACGTCGCCGCGGCCCTCCTTCTTGCCGAGCTGCCACGCGAGATATGCGTAAAAAAGGTTGCCGAGCGGCAGCGCGATGCCGAGGGCCGGAAGGATCCGGCCGAACACCGTGTCCGCGGGCAGTTGCACGACACCGAGACAGAGCCCGGTGAGGACGATCACATTGAGGAGGACGTTGGTGAACAGCCCGAAGAACCCGTTCCAGTCTCCCGCCACCCAGAACCTGACTTCACCCGCACCTGCCGTCGTGTTCATGATTTGCTCCCCTGAGTGATTATTTTGCGGAGGAAGTATAGGCGCGCCAGCCGCCGAATTCGGTGATCTCGCGCCGGTCGGCGCACAGGAACGGCTCGCCCAGCACGCCGAGCACGACGGTGCCGTCAGCCAGCATGACCTTGCCGATGGCCAGACCCGGCGGTTCGCTCAGCAGCACCTTGGCGAGTCCCGCCAGCGGAACGTTCCACACCTCGACGGCAATGGCGGCGCCCTCGCCCGGCGTGCGAATCATTGCGGGATGCCGATCGTCGATCGACCACAGCCGATAGCAAGGCTCGGTCGCGTCCTCGCGCACGAAGGTCGCGCCGACGGCAATGAGATTCGGGTTGAGCTCGAGCCCGCGCATCAGCGTGCCGTTCACCGCGAGCAATGCCGTTTCCATCGTCGATTCCCCGTACGTTCAGCCGTTGATCCAGGTGCCCGTCTCGCCCGCGAGCGCCCGCGCGATGCTCTCGCCGTTGGTGATGACGCCGCGGCCGCCGGGGCGTGCCTTCACGAAGCGCAGGATCGCTTCGATCTTCGGCCCCATGCTGCCGGCGCCGAAATGCCCCTCGGCGGCGTAGCGCTCGGCCTCGGCCACGGTCAAGCTGTCGAGCCACAGCTGGTCCGGGGCTCCGTAGCGAATCGCGACGCGTTCGACGCCGGTCGGGATCATCAGCAGCTCGGCCTGCATCTCGATCGCGAGCAGCGCGGCGGCGCGGTCCTTGTCGATGACGGCCTCCACACCACGAAGCTCGCCGTTCGGCATCTCCTCGACGGCGATGCCGCCACCACCGAGGGCAATGATCATCACGCCTTCGCGCGCGAGGCGCTCGATGATCGGCGCCTCGATCACGCGCACCGGCTGCGGGGAGGCGATCACGCGCCGCCAACCGCGATTGCCGTCCTGCATCACCGTCCATCCGAGCTCGGCGGCGAGGTCGCGCGCGGCCTCTTCGCTCATGAACGAGCCGACCGGCTTGTCGGGGCGCGCGAACGCCGGATCGCCAATGTCCACCACGGTCTGCGTGACCAGCGTCACGACTTGCTTGTCGATCCCGCGACGCTTGAGCGCGTTCACCATCGCGTTCTGGAACATGAAGCCGATCGCGCCTTGCGTGTCGGCGACCGCGTAGCGGATCGGCACCGTTGGGACCGTGCCGGTGGCGATTTCCGAGCGGCGGAGGATGAAGCCGACCTGCGGGCCGTTGCCGTGGGTGAGCACGACGTTCCAGCCCGCGGCGATCATGTCGACGACGTGCGCCGCCGTTTCGCAGACGGCGTCGTACTGATCATCCAGCGAGGTGTGCTGCGCGTCGCGGATCAGCGCGTTGCCTCCGACGGCGACCATCGCAATCTTCTGGGTCAAAGGGCCCCCACGCTTGCGGCTTTCGCCGCTGCGCTGCCCCCAGAGGGGGCGCAATTCGCGCCTTGGGGCGGCCCTGCGGCGCTCATGCCTGCGTCCCCGCACCAATCGATTGCGCGAGGGCGTTCACCGCGGCGCTGAAGCAAGCCATCGGCGCGTAGGTGACGCCCGCCCCGATCTGCCCGACGCCCGCCTGCCGATGCGCGATCCCGCTGTTGATCACCGGCAGGATGCCCGAATCGACGACCTTGCGCGCGTCGATGCCCGCAGCCGCCGCCGCGAAGTCGAGCGAGGGCAGCGTGAACGACGCGTTCGCGCCCAGCGTGATCGCGCGCATGCGCAGACTGTGGTGCGTGGCATCGGCCGAGGTCCCGCCGACGAACTTGACGATGGCGGGGGCGGCGGCCATCGCGAAGCCGCCGACGCCGGCGGTTTCCGTGATCGCGGAATCGCCGAGATCCGGCGCGGCGTCCGCGACCGAGTAGCCGGGGAAGTACAGCCCGTCGATGGGATTGGCCGGCGCCTCGAACCAACGCTCGCCGGTTCCCGCGAGACGAATGCCGAAATTCACGCCGTTCCGTGCCATCGCGACGACCATCGAGCTGTCGGGCACGTTCGCTGCCGCGTCGAGCATCGCCTTGCATGCGGCCATCGACAGGTTGAGGAAGAAATGGTCGTTGCCGGCGATGAACGCGAGCGCCCGCGCGGCGGCGTCGCGCGGCACGGACGTCTCGAACATCGCCGGGGCGAGGCGCTTGAACAGGAGCGCGGTGGCGGCCGCGTTGCGGTTGTGGATCTCGTCGCCCATGTTGAGCGCCTGCGCCATCAACGGCATCAATTCGATGCCACCGGTTTGCTTCAACGTGGCGCGCAACGCCGGCGCGAGGTCGCTTGCGATCCAGCGCAGGCGATCGATCACCTCGGGTCCGTTGGCGCCGAAACGCAGCACCTTGCCGAGCCCTTCGTTGCAATTGCTGTACGCGCGGTTGCCGTGCGTCCGGTTCTCGACCACCCAGAGCGGCATCGACGGACTGATGATCCCCGCCATCGGCCCGACGGCGCCGTGGTGATGGCACGGCTCGAGGCCGATCCCGCCCGCCGCGACGAGGGGCAAAGCGGCATCGACGGAATCGGCCCAGCCTTCGAGGACGGCCGCGCCGAGAATCGCGCCCTGCATCGGGCCGCACATCTGCGGCCACGCGATCGGCGGTCCGGCGTGCAGGATGATGCGCCGGTCGCCGGCCATGCCGGGAAGCACGTCGCGCGCCGGCGCGATGTCCACCAGCACCGGCTGGGCCGTGGCGAATTGCCGGAACGCCTCGGCGTTGGCCGTCTCGACGCGCGGATGCTTGCAGATCGTCGCGAGCGCCCATGCGGCGTCGCGATCGCCCTGCGCCGGCGGCTGCCAGTCGAGCGCGACGCAGGCGCCCCCGGCCGCGACGATGTCGGCGCCGAATCCCGCGAGACCGACATTGATCACCGACAGCGAATCCTTGAACAAGGTGCTCATCTCTGCGAAGCCCCGGCTGACGACATCGCTTTCAATAACCACCAACCCCCCACACACGATCGGCTTGGCGTCGGGTACGCCCCGCAGCCAGCGCAGCGGCCATCTCCGCGGCCAGCACCGCTGCCTCGAAGTTGCTTGCCGCGACGATTGCACCCGCCGCTTCCAGTTGCCGTATCTGCGCGGCCCGGTCCTGCGGATCGCCGTCGGTTCCGCAGACATGGGCGATCAGCGCCAGCGCGCGTCCCTGCGCTTGCGCCTCCCGCTGCGCGGCCGAAAGCGCCTCCGCCAACGCGCCGGCGGGGTCCGCGTGCGAGCCGTAGCCCAGCACGACGTCGACGACGATGGCGGCGGTAGTGGTGTCCGCGGCGTGCGTGCGTACCGCGGCGTTGCGCAACGACGGATCGATCATCGGATGCGGGCGGCCGCGCGTGTAGTCGTCGTCGCCCATGTCGATGAAGACATGCCCCTCGAGGGTGCGGCCGAGCGGCTCCACGCCGTGGGCCGGCGCATTGGAACGGCAGGGGAGCCCGCGGGCGCGGAAAGCGAGCTGCGCCTCGTAGCAGAATGTGCCGCCGGTAAAGAGCCCACGCACGGCGTGCTGCGTCGGCGCCATGTGGGACGGCGACGCTCGCGATCGCCGCCGATTGAGTCGCGGCAGGCGCTGCGCTGGCGGCGGGAGGCGCCTGACCCGACGCCAATGCCACCGCGACGTCACCCGCGTGCTGCAGCGATTCGGCCGCGACAAGTCCCGGGCCGCGCACCGCATCGGGCGTGGCGCCGAGGAAATGCACGACGACGGGCTTGCCCGCCGCAGCGGCGGCCGCGAGTATCTTCTGGGCGATGTCCGGCGCGGGCGGCTTCGAGATCAGCACGATGACCCGGGTGGCGGGGTCGTTGGCGAGCGCCGCGAGCCCTTGCAGCATCGTGATGCCGCCGATCTCTTCCTTGAGGTCGCGCCCACCGGTGCCGAGCGCCTGCGACACGCCGCCGCCCGCGTTGTGGATCCGGCACGTCACTTCCTGCAATCCGGTTCCGGACGCCGCGACGAGCCCGATGTTGCCGCGCCGCACGACGTTGGCGAAGCCCAGCGGCACGCCGTTGACGATCGCCGTTCCGCAGTCGGGCCCCATGACGATGCGGTCGTGGTCGCGCGCGTACGTCTTGATCGTCAGCTCGTCGCCGATGGAAACATTGTCGGAGAAGAGCATCACATTGAGGCCCGACGCGAGCGCCTTGAGCGCCTCGGCCGCCGCGTAATCCCCGGGCACCGAGATGAGGGCGAGGTCCGCCTCCGGCGCGCGTTCGAGGCCGAGAGCGATGCTGGTCAGCGGCAGCCGAAACGCGGCGGCATCGCCGTCGCTCGTCGCAGCCGAGGATCGCAGGATCGTCTCGGCTGCCGCGAGGGCTTCCTCGCACGCCGCCGCGTCGCCACGCACGACCACGAGCAGATCCGAAGGCGCGACCGCGGCGTCGATGGCGAGATCGGCGTCCCGCAGCTGCGCCAGGTTGGCCGGCGTCGCCATGATGCACGAGGCCTCCGCCACGCCTTCCCGCGCGCGGAGCTTGGCGCCGAGCTGCATCAGCGACACCGAATCCTTGTAGAGATTCGGGAACACACGGAACTGAGTGGCGGCCGTCATCCCGGCGCGCATTCCAGTTCTGCCCCGCTGTCCGCCCGGCCGCGCTCACGCAGGGCGTCGACTTCGAGCCACGCTGCGACCCCGGCCAGCATGCCGGTCACCATGTCGGCGCCCGATGTCGCGCCGACGCCTAGAGCGTCCATCAGCGCTCCATGCAGGATAGCCGGGTCGGACTCGCCCAGCAGCGCATTGCGCAGGCGGATCACATCGGCGTTGTAGTGCCCCCGCGCGGCGAGGCGCAGGCAATGCGCGGCGATCGGCGTCGTCCGGGAAGCTCGCCGTCACGATCGCGGCCGACAACAGCGCGCAGGAAGGCCGCCCGGCCCGGCTCGCCGTCGACGAGCGCATCGAGCGCCGCGCGCCAGCCGACGAGAACATCGTCGCCCGCCGGCGTCAGACCCTCGCCCCAGCCGATCAGCCGCTCGACCTCGTGCGCTGCGGTACCGGCGTCGAGGGCGCGGCACGCTGCGCCGAGCCCGGCGAGCACGGCGCTCCCCTCGCGATCGATGACACTCGAATGCGTACGGCGGCGGCGCGCCAACGCGGCGGCCGCGAACCGCAGGTTGGCAGCCAATTGCGTCGCGGTGGCGAGCGGAGGCGGCCGGACCGGATGCCAGATCGCGGCCCCCGTGAGGCGCATTGTCACGCCGGGCGCGGCCGCGATCCCGTCCCGGCAACGCACGCGCTCGCCAGGTCGAAAGTGCAGTCGCAAGTCAGGCGGCGCACCAAGACCAAGCCGCAGCGTCGTGGGCCCATCAGCCCGATCGCGGGCCACGAGCGTCAGCAGCGAATCGCCGCAGGCAAAGTTGCACGCGCGTGCAAATACGCTGTGCACGGCGCCGTCGAAATAGGCGGCGGGTACAAGGTAGCCGACGCGGTCCACGGCGACTGCAGTGCCCCAACCGAAGGCGCGGCCAGGGCCAATGGGGCGCCGTTCGCGCCAGGCGACGGGGGGCTCGCGGCTCGGGGCTCGCAAGGGTTGCATCGGCGCAGTGTGCGGCAAAATCCAAGCGAAGAAAACCGGGTTTGTTGCGAACTTCCACCAGTTTCGAACGTAGTTGAGTGTTGGCGCACCATTTGCGGAAGGATTTTCGGTCGTTTCGCGGTACCATCCACCTCGGGAGAACCGATTATTATTGCAGCGCGACAAATCTGATGGGCTGGTGGCCCTTCGTTGTTTCGGCCGCCTGCGCCGGCATGCTCATGCCGCTGGCCATCCACGTTCGGTCGATCAGCCACGGCGACTTTCACGGCGTCCAACGCCTTCATGGCGTTCCGACGTCGCGTCTGGGTGGCATCGTGGTCGTCGTGGCGTGCGCGGTCACGATGGCCATGGTCCTGTCGTTCCAGCCGGACGCGGGATTCGTGGGGCTGCCCCTGGTGCTCGCCGTCGTCCCCGTGGTGCTGTTCGGCCTCGCCGAGGATCTGACCCGCCAGGTTCGCCCGCAATACCGGATGGCCGCCGCAGTCGTCTCCGCGATCCTCGCGAGCGCGTATTCGGGCGGCATCGTCCCGCGCCTCGACTTGCCGCTCATCGACGACCTGCTGCAGCAAATGTGGTTCGTGTTGCCCGTGACCTGGTTCATCGTGGCCGGCGCGTGCAATGCGATGAATCTCATCGATGGCGCCCACGGCCTCGCCGGCGGAACGGCGCTGATCATGCTGGGCGGCATCGCGCTCGCAGCGGGCTGGTCCGGCGATCCGGTGACGCTGACAAAAACCCTCGTCGTGATGGGCGCCCTCGTCGGCTTCCTGTGCTGGAACTACCCGCGGGGCCACGTCTTTTTGGGCGACGCCGGCGCGTACTTCATCGGCTTCATGTACGCGGAGCTGTCGATCCAGCTCGTCGCACGCAACAGCGGCATCTCGGCGTGGTACGTCATCATGCTGGCCGGGTACCCGATCGTCGACACGCTGTTCGCGATGTACCGGCGCGGAGTGGTGCGCCGCGTGCCACTCATGGCGCCCGACGCGCTGCACCTCCATTCGCTCGTGTTCCGCCGGATCGCGATGCCGATCGAGCGCCGGCAGGGCTCCATCGACCTCGCGCGCGCCAATGCGCGCGTCGCGCCACGGCTGTGGCTCCATAGTGTGTTGTGTCTGGCGCTGGCCGTGCTCCTCTACGACAATACCCCTGCGCTGTGGCTGGGGCTCGTCGCGTACACGGCGTTCTACGTACACCGGTACCGGGAGCTCGTGCTGTTCCGGGGCAGGCGCGCGCGGCGTTTGGGGGCGGCGCCGCTCAAGGGGACGAGCCGGGTGAAGCGCTCCAACGTCCTGTGATCCGGGATTCCAGGACATGAATGCGTAGCTACGATTCCCGCAAGCGGATCCTCGTCACCGGCGGCGCCGGATTCCTGGGATCCCACCTCTGCGACCGCCTGCTCGAACAGGGCCACGAAGTGCTCTGCGTCGACAACCTCTTCACCGGCACCAAGCGCAACATCGATCACCTGCACGACAGCCCGCGCTTCGAGTTCGTGCGCCACGATGTGACGTTCCCGCTCTTCATCGAGGTCGACGAGATCTACAACCTCGCGTGCCCCGCGTCGCCGATCCACTACCAGCATGATCCCGTGCAGACGACCAAGACCTCCGTCCACGGCGCGATCAACATGCTAGGGCTCGCCAAGCGGCTGCGCTGCCGCATCTTCCAGGCGTCGACCAGCGAGGTGTACGGCGATCCGCAGGTTCACCCGCAGCCGGAGTCGTACTGGGGCAACGTCAATCCGGTCGGCATCCGCTCGTGCTACGACGAGGGCAAGCGCTGCGCGGAAACGCTCTTCTTCGACTACTATCGGCAGCATCAACTGGAGATCAAGGTCGCGCGCATCTTCAACACGTACGGCCCGCGAATGCATCCGGCCGACGGGCGCGTCGTGTCCAACTTCATCGTGCAGGCATTGAGGAACCAGCCGATCACCATTTACGGCGACGGCACACAGACGCGCTCGTTCTGCTACGTCGACGACCTGATCGAGGCCTTCGTGGCGCTGATGGCGACGCCGGCCGAATTCACCGGCCCCGTGAACCTCGGCAACCCGAACGAGTTCCGCATCCTGGAGCTCGCGGAGAAAGTCATTGCCTTCATCGGGTCGCGCTCGAAGATCGAGATGAAGCCGCTGCCCGCGGACGATCCCACGCAGCGGCAGCCGGACATCGCGCTCGCGCGGAAACATCTCGGCTGGGAGCCGAAGGTGCAGCTCGAAGCAGGATTGCAAATGACCATCGGCTACTTCGAGTCGCTTCTCGGCAATGCTGCTGCGCGCCTTGCGTGACGCCCGGTGCATCTCCGGTTTGGCTGCCTAGCCGGCATAGACGCGCCAGATGGCCGGGCGAATCCGGCCACCCGTTCGGCCCACTTCGCCGCGCACACTAGCGCGGCGCGGATTGGCATACGGTGGTGCCGATGTCCGCCATTGCATCCATCAGGTCCGGCACCCGAATCCGCACCGAGCATGCGATGCCGGTGTCCTGCTGCAACAGGTACTCGCCAGGCTCGACGCCTTCGACGTAGAACTCGCCGCGGCGGGCGGTGAAGCTCCGAAGCACCGTGTCGCCGCGAATCAGCCGGAACTCGCGAAACTCGAGTGCCGACGGCTTGCCATCACGAACCTCCACCAACAAACCGACGATCGCGCGATTCTTGCGGACTGCGAAGGAAACCAGCGTTCCACTCCGCGTGGGCGGCGAGATCACGATCTCCGAGCTCGGGAATATATAGTCGAGCGGCAATTCTTTGGTACCGAACGAAATGAAATTGTCGTAATACGAGGCGATGTTGGTGGCGACAACCTCGCCGGATGCGTCAGTCTTGCCCGCGAACCAGCCGTTGGCGTATACGGGCACGTCCTTCTGATCCGGAATGCGAACCAGCGCGAAGCTGTCCTGGACGGGGCGAGCGGCAAACATCCGCCCACCGACACCGCCGATGCTGCCGGCCACGAATGCGCGCGCTAGCCCGGGGCCGCCTTCGGCGCGGCTCGCCCGAGAGTACTCGACGCCGAGCGCGACATGTTCGGCGTTGGCCTGGACGAACGCGCGCCCGAACATCGCATCGGGAGCGTCGCTGTCGAAGCGTCCGGCCGTCAACTCGTACCCGACGCCCTCGCCTTGCGGCACCGACTTCTGCAGCGAGAGCGTCTGCGTGCTGCCATTGTTGACGCGGCCGACCGCGGCCACCAGCGATGTCGTCACGTCGAAGAAGTAGCGGAACGACAACAGCCATCCGTACGTGGATTGGGGCTCGACGGTCCGCACATAGTTGAGGGAAAGCAACCCTTTCCCTGCGAGCATGCTTCGCGTGTACGTCAGGTTAAGGACCTTGGCGTTGGGACCGTCATACGTCGTCAGGTCGTTGTACGTCGCGGTCAGTGTGCCGAGGTCCGGGAAATACAGCGAGCCCGACGCGTACTGGCTGCGGCGGACTCGAAAATCGGAGATGAGATCGGTCAGCTCGGCATACTGGCGCGCGCGATAGAGCGAACCGAGGTTGACGCTGAAATTGGGGCCGGTGTACGAGTAGGCCACTGATGCCGTGGGCCCGGAGCCGCCATCGCGCCCGCCGATCGCCGCCCCCACGCCGACGATGCCAAGCGGCGACTGGTAGGTGCCAAACGGCCCGAAGTTGTACAGATTCTGCGTTGCCTGGCCGCGTAGGCCGAGCGTGAGCTGGTTCGTGAACGCGTAGCGGTGGAACGCCGACGCCGCGAGAGGCCCGTAGTCGCCGCCTTCGATCCCGTACTGGCGACGCACGAACCCAAGGTTGTAGCTGTACTCATGCAGTCCTTCGGCGAGCCCCACACTGGTTGCGAAGAAGAAGGGTTGCTGGAGCGTCTGCTCGCGGCCGAAGGGATCGCGGAGCACGACGGAGACGTTCTGCCCGCCAGTGAGGCCATTGGTGATGTTCGTGATGTCTAGCGGCCCCGGCTGCACCTGCCGCTGGGCGATCAGATTGCCGTCGATCCGTACCTGCAGCGTGGAGGGGAAGGCCACTTCGGTCGTGAACGCCGCGGTCGGATACTGGACGAAATAGGGGTCCATCACGTAGAGCTTGGTCAGACTGGCGCCACCCAGCGGCACCGATCCATTGAGGTCGAATCCCGGGGTGAAGAAATCGCCGATCGTCCAGCGCCGAAGATTCGGTCGATCGTCGAACTGCAGGTTGGTGAGCAGACGCGTGAATCCGTTCTGCGCGCCGCTTCCCCATTGCTGGCTGGTCGTGTTGTAGAAGAGCCAGTTTCCGCTCCGGGCAGCGAGCTCGGTCGCGAACTGGTACTGCCGGCCGCTGAACGTATCGTCGCCGGCGGCGTTGAATCCATAGTTGAAGAAGAAACTGTTTTCGGCGGGGAAGATCACGTCGGTGCGCCGCTCGGGCCCCAGGTCGATCCTGCTGGCGGGGAGCGCGCTCGCGGCGACGCGAACCTCCAGCGTTACCGTTCTGGCATCGAAATTCGCGTCGAGTCCCGTGATTGCCGACAGGTCGACGTAGGACTCGCCGCCGACGCTCACCGATGTGCCGCCGCCGGGCGACAACCCCCATTTTGCATACTCGGAGAGCGGAACGAACGTGCGGCCCTGCGCGTCGCGCAGGATCGCGATGTCGCCCTTGTTGACGGTATTGACCAGAACGCGCGCGATCAGCATCGTGCGCGCTGGTTCGGCCTTCGCGGGCTCGCCACCGGACTGCTGCGATGGCGCCGGATCCTCGCCCGTGGCCCCCAGCGCCGGAGCCGGCAGCAATGAGCAGGAGCGCGAAGATGAAACCGGCGACCGCGGGCTGCCGTCGCTTACTTGCAGGCGCCGGGATCGACATCGAGCTTGCGTTTCAAGTCCAGGCGCTCGGCCACGACCGATGCCTCGATCGTGGCAAGCTGCCCGCAGACCTCGGGCGCGATGTCGATTCGCAGGGTCCGCGTCGCGCCGGCCAGGAAGTAGCGCTCCGGAAACGCTTGCGTGAAGAGCCGGCGGCCGTCTCGCGCAATTCCGGCGAGTTCAACCTGGTCGGCGCGAATATGCACGTTGCCGCTATTGGCGACCGTCCATGCGGCTTGCCCGGCCGTAATGTCGAGGCGCGTGATCTCGCCCTTGCGTTCCGGCTGCGCGGGCGCGACAAATACGGCCACGCCCACTCGCAGATAGACGCGCAACGATGTTCCCTGTGCCTGCTCGCTCGGCCGCCGACGCGGGGGGCAACTCCTCGATGAACAGGCGATACGTTTCCTCGCGCGTCACCGGCGCCGCCCGCACGCCCACGCGCACGATGCGCGATTCCCCGGGCGGTATCTCCATCGTTCGCGGGAAGTACAGAAGGCCCTCGGCGGGCTCGTACTGGTCCACACCGTCCACGCTCTGCGTCCAGGTCATCGCCTGCACCTGCATGCGCAGCGGCGTCTTGTCGTCGTTGCGCACCACCACCTCGGTCGCCCGCGTCGTTCGGTCGAGCGTCACGCGCAGCGGGTTGATGACGAACTCGCCCGCCGCTGCCGGCGCCGATGTGAGCATCACCACCGCCATCAGCGAGAAGCACCACGCCACGATGCGTCCGCGCCGATTCATTCAGGGCAGGACCGTTGCGCTCAGGATGTCGGAATAGGAACCGACGAGCGCGTTCTGGTAGTTGGCCGCGAACACGGTGCCGGTGATCCGCCAAGTCCTGGTGGCTCCGCCGCCGAGACTGGTCGTGGCAATCGTATAGGGAATATACGCATTCTGGCTGGCGTGCTTCATTCGCAACGGCGCGCTGCCGTTGGCGCCGGAAAACCCCCAGGTCGTCGACGTGCTGGCGGGAATGCAACGTACCTGGATGTCCATGAACGCGGTCAGGGTCGCGGACACGGACGGATCCAGAGCAGGGAAATTGATCGCGTTCCCGGCGCTCACGAAAGTGCAGCTCTGGGCCCATGCGGCCGACCCGACGGCGAGCAACGCCGCGATCAGCAGCGGGCGCAGCCCCGGGTGAAGCGGCGAATGAAGGCGAACGCTCATGGCAGGCGGCGATTAGATCATCTTCCGAGCGGGAATCAAAGATTGTCATTACGGACGACGGCCGCGCATCTACGCGTCGCGACGCGGTCGGAGTCGTGCACACAGCAGGCCACGGGGATTGCGAGCGCCGCCAGGGCCAGTGACCGCCGGAACATTTTCCGAGTCCGCACGCGCGTCGAAACGAAGAGGCCGCGAACGCGGCCCTCTCGCCCCGTTATCACAACGTTGAGGTCAGGGCGCGACGTCGACGGTGATGCTCCCTGTATAGGCGCCCGCGGCTGCGTTCTGGAAGTTGGCCTGCGTGATCTGGCCCGTTGCGGTCAACGTCTTGTCCTGACCGCTGCCCATGCCCGTGCCTGCCCCGGTATTGGCCGAGGTGATCGTGGGTGTCATGGTCGGTGTGCCGGAACAAGCCGCACAAGTCACTGTCGCCGTTGCGGGCACGGTGAACGTCGGCGAGGTTCCATTCGAGCAGCGATACGTGATCGCAGCGTTGCCGCTTGCCGTGGTCGACGAACTCGGATCGATATTGCTGCCGGTGCCGGTATTCGTGATGCTCATGACTGGCGACGACGTGAAGAACTTGCAGACGCCGACAACCGTGGCGTTGACTGTCACGCTAACGCTGTCACTGGCCTGGGCGGAACCGGCGCCCAGCGCGGCGAAGGCAGTGGCGATGAGCAGTGAACGCCTGAATTGACTAGCTTTCATGGACCCGTCCTCTTTTTGGTAGTTGAGCGATTGCGCGATATGGGGAGACACTGGCTCCGATGCGTGATTTGCACGGGGCCTGCGGGGCATAGGTAGCAATACGTATGCCACAGCTGATCGCGGCGAACGTGGCAGATCTCTGTCCGTAGCATATATATTAGTAATCAAGGTGTTACGACAGTACGTCTGGAATCCGGGCCGCGAACGGAGCCAAAATCTCCGTTTGCATCCGGTTGCGGAAGTGGGGCGCATGGGGCCGGTTTGGGCCAGGCGTACCTCCCGCGCCATTCGATTTACCGGCCCGGTCGGCGCTGTCGGGCGCAGCGCAGCGGTCTCAACCTCGCAAGGCGGCTATCGTTGCTCGACGTCGATTTGGAAACCTGTTGCACGTAATCGTACGTATTGTCATGGCCGACAGGCCGGGCGAACATTCGGATACCGAACCTCGCGACCCTCTCGTCCCAGCTGTCATGTCGACTCTTATCCATTGCAATCCCTTCGCGTCGCTCGTGGCCACCCTTTTCGCGATGGCGTCAACCGGTTTGCAGGCATCGCAGACAACGATATCGATCAATGTCACGATCGTCGAAGTGCAATGCACCGCGGAGCAGCGCAGCAGGATCCGGGCCTGCGCCCCTGCTCAGGAGATATTCACCACCGAACCATCAAAGGTCCTGGTCAGCGTGCCATTCGCAAACGGGGCGCCCGAGATGCGCTACGAGATTCAGCACGATCCCAAGCGCCCGGTTTGGATCAAGACAGTCCTCTACTAGGGTAGTGGACCTTGGCAGTCCCCGCCGACCGGCCTTTGGCGATACGGAATCGGCCACCCCGCGGAGAGGATTCCTTTCTCGTTTGGGCGCTGGCATCTTGCTTAACTAGGTCGTGAAATCGGCGGAGCCCTCTCTCGAGGGCCTTCGGATCCTCCCGGTCGCTTTCGCCAGGTCAGGAGATCTGATACCCGACTTTGCTAGCTCGGCATTGCCACTACGGGGGGCAGGTCGCTACCGCGGGTTCGTGGCCGCCCTTTGGGTCGTCGCTTTCGCCTGGACGTTCGCGCTCGCTTCCGCGATCAGTGCCTGACAATTGGCGTCGCTGGCGCCGCCGAAGTCAATGAGCGGCAGCAGCGCCGCCAGGGGATTCAAGGCCCCCAGCGCAATCGACGTGCCGACACGCGCCACGATCGGGCCGCTCTCTGGATGCACGTTCGGAGTTTTGAAGCTGCCGTCGATCACGATGGGCCCCCGCAGCGCGATCAGACTCGGCCGCTTCGACTGCGCTTTGAGCTTGAGGTCATAGAGTTCGTCCCGAAAATCGATCCTTCCCTCACCCAGAATCTTCGCCGCCTCGGTGTCTATCACCAACGTCTTGGCCTCCATGACCCCGTTCTCGGAAACCAAATTGGCCACCACGCAGCGAATCGGTGAGTTCGCGTCGCCCCGCAACAAGAGCTCAACGGCTCGCGCGAGATCGAGATTGGTGAGCACGATGGCAAGCTCACTTGCGTCGCCGCCCCAGCTGATAAGCGCGACCTCACCGTTGCTGGTCGCCAACATGTCGGCGACCGAGTTGCCGGTCGCGGTGAACTTCGCGCGTCCGCCGACCTTTCCCGCGCTGCCCTTGGGCGGCTTGAGCTCGGGCACGATCTGCTTGAGGTCGAGGTTGCGCACGGTGACCTCGGCATCGGTCTTGATGACTTTGCCGCGCACGTCCATGGTTAGCGTCGTTGCGACACGCCCACCCGCAATGCCAACGTCGAACGGCTGCAGCTTTAGCAGGCCGTCCTTGAGATGCATCACCGCGTTTAGATTATCGAACGGCACATCGGTCGTCACGATGCGCTTGCCTTTGAGACGGACCGTGGCGTCGACCGCGCGCAGCCCCTCCAAGTTGTACGGCTTGCTGGGCAGCACCCGGCCCGTCCGCTCGAGCTTGGCGGCTTCCTTGTTTTGCGTGGTGGTCCTTGCCTGAGGCGCCGCGGTCGGCGGCGGCAGGCCGATCAGCCCGCCCAGATCCTTGTAATTGAGGTTCTGCGAGACGACGTCGGCGTCGACCAGGGTTCGCTCGTTCTTGCGCTCGATGTCGAAGCGGCCGGTAAGATCGCTCTCGCCGACTCTTCCACTGAACTCCCGGAAGGACCAAACGCCGTTGCCGTGTTTGAGATTGCCGTTCAGTCGATACGGTGGGGTCCATGGAAACGGTACCGGAATGATCGGATAGAGCTGCGACAGATCGCGTCCCTGAAGCGAAAGCGCTCCATCGACATTGTCGATGCGGGCGGGAACAATGGTGCCGTTGAACCTCGCAGTGGTCGCCCCCGCTTTCGCCTGAAACTCCAATCGATACGGTCGATCCGAATCTTCAAGAGCGAGCAAGGTTGCTGCGCGGCCGTCGATCGTGAAATCATTCTTTCGTAATTTGCCTGCCCCCTTGAACCGCAACGGCAGCTCGCCGCTTTCGGTCGCTTCCTCCGATGCGACGTCGACGGTGATGTCGCTCCCAGGAGTAGGATCGAGAAAACGCACGACGCCAGCGTCAATGTTCAGGCGACCGATCCGCGGAATTGCCGATATGCCGCCGAAATCCCAATTGGAATGGCCTTCGGCATCGCGCTCGAGCAGAAGCACCGGCCGCACGAGCGTCAGCTCGGGGAGGGAAACGGCGGGGCCGAAGAGCGAAAGCACGTCCAGGCGAACCGCGATCTGCTGCGCGCGCGCCATCGTCGGGTCGCTTCCCCATGACGCGTTGGCGAGTGTGACATCGTCGGCAATCAGCTGTGGCTTGAGCGCAAACTCGCCGCGGAGGTTGCCGTTTATGGTGACCGGGCGTCCGAACCTGGCGCTGAGGTAGCTCGATGTCGGCCCGCGCAGCCAGTTCCAATCGAACAATACGATCACCACCGCCCCACGGTGGCGAGGGCAATCAAGATCCAGGCGGTTCGGGGGATGACGCTCGCGGGATTTCGCATCGACAGGCCGGAGATGGAGACAAGCGCGAAGACCGCGCTATGCCTTTAGTCGTATCTCTAAGTTGAATTCGACTGACTGGCATCTGCTATGATTTCTCGTGGATCTCATAATGGCATTTTAGCGGCACGATCTGCATTGATTCGTCAGACTTCCACTCAATTCGCTGTAGGTTTCATCTCATTGTCAGGCGCGCCCTACCCTGGATTTGGCCAGCGTCCGATTGCGAGGCGAGCGGGCCGATTGAATACTCCCACCACCACATAGGGAGGAAGGTAACGAAGGCCTCGATACGTGCATTCGGCGTACCGTATGGCCGATCGAATGATCGACTATGCGCGGCATTCCGTTGTGAAGTACTCGGTTCCGCCGTCTCATCGAGCCGCCGTCCCTCCCGCTCATCGAGAACGGAAAGTGGATACGACGAAACTGGAAGAAGCAGTGGATCACGACTGACGAGGTGCGCTCGAAACTCCGCGAACGCGGAATCGAGGACATTGAGCAGGTGCGAGTGGCGACACTCGAGCCGACTCCCCAGAACCTCTCCCATGGCCAGCTCGCTCTATGATGAGCGTTCGCGCAAAGACGTTCGGGGGGTGTTTTGGAAACCGAAGCGCAATCCGCTGAGAACGGCGCGGCCAAGCTCGCGCACGATTGTTTGATCGCCATCAGCTACGCGGAGGTAACGACGTGAAGCGGCGGTCCTTTTGCAGTACATTCATCGGGCTTGTCGCATCGCCGCTGCCCGCCTGGTCGCAACCTGCCCGGCGCAAGGCGCGCGTTGGCTTTCTGGCCGAACCGCCCGCCGATCAGATCATGTTGCGCTCCATCGTCGAGCCGTTTCGTCAGGGGCTACGCGAGCTCGGGTATGTCGAGGGCGAGAACATCAGCATCGAGTTTCGTTGGGCGGAAGGCAAGCACGAGCGGCTGACGAGTCTTGCCGCAGAGCTGCTGCGGCTCGAGCTCGACGTGCTCGTAGCCGCGTTTCCCGCCCCCGCGCTCGTGGCAAAGAACGCGACGCGTACGGTGCCGATCGTTGCCGTAGGCGTAGACGACCCGGTGGCGATGGGACTCGCGGTGACCATGGTGCGCCCAGGGGGGAATGTCACAGGAGTCAGTTCGTGGGGACCGGAGCTTATCTCCAAACGCCTGCAACTGCTCCGCGACTTGGTGCCGGCGTCGCGCCGTGTCGGAATTCTCGTGAATCCCAACGCTGGGGCGCGCACCACGGTCGACGCTCGCATCCGTTCTTGGGAGCAGTCGCTGGGCGTGGAGATCCGGGTATACGAGGCACGCGGCCCGGACGACTTCGACGGGGTGTTCGCGACCCTGGCTCGGGATCGGATCGGAGGTCTGGTCGTGCTCGCCGACGCCAACACCTACACGCACCGCGCAAGGCTTAACGACCTGTGCTTGCAACACCGGATGCCGTCCGTGTGGGGCGGAAGGGACTTTCTGACGGGCGGCGGCCTGGCGTCGTACCAGTCCGATTTTCCCGCGATCTTCCGGCGGGCGGCGACCTTGGTCGACAAGATTCTCAAGAGCGAGAAGCCCGGTGATATTCCGTTCGAACAGGCAACGAAGCTTGAGCTCATCGTCGATATGCGGGCGGCCAAGACGCTCGGTATCGCGATTCCGCAAGCGCTGCTTCTCAGTGCCGACGAGGTGATTAAGTGATGGCGTCTATAGGTTGCCAGCCTTATTTCAGCCCGTGGACAGCAGCGTGTCTTCGCCGGCGCTTATCGCCGCGAGCGCCCACGGCCCCTTCGGCGTGATCGCGGTGAACCATGCGCCCTGGTAGCACGAAAAATAGCCGTCGCCGTAGCGAATGACATTGAACGACGTGTTGGGCGTGTAGAACATCGGCGTACCGGGGATCGCGACGAACTGCGGCTCGCCCGCATAGACGACATCGAGCTTTGCCGTCGGGCGATTCAGTGTCGCCTGCTGCGGAATCTGCGCTTCGAGCAGCGCTTCTTGCGCCGGTGGCGTTTCCGGGACGGACACGAGCACGAAGCCGCGCGGTCCTTTTGCGGGGATCCGCGCGAAGTCCGCTGGCAGGTTGCTCGTCGCGAATGTCCAGGGGCCGTCCAGGCTAGGTGCCACGAACCAGCGCCCCGACACGAGGTAGTAGCTACGATCTCCATTCATATCGCGGAACAGCGCCGCGTCGGTGTTCGCTGCGTATTGCAGCGACGTGCCGGGAATCGCGACGTATTGCGGCAGGCCACTCGTCACGATGATCGCGGCGGGGACCGTCGATACGAAGATCGTCGGCGCGTCGTTGACGGCAAGCCTCCGCCCCGGAATCTGCTTCTTGACCTCGGCAAAGTTCGCATCCGCGGGAAGCGCCGCGAATGCCGGCGGCAGCGCGCTTGCCGGAGTCCAGGGCCCCTTGGCGTCCGATGCCGTGAGCCAGCCGCCGTTGTTCAACAGGTACCACTGCTTCGTCGCCGTGTCGTTGAACACGTCCCAATTGGTATTCACGGCGAATGACAGCGTGGTTCCGGCGACCGGCGCGAGCACGGGCTCTCCATCGAAGACGACAAGGCTCGCGGGCCGCGCACTGACGAAAATGCGCGGCGGCGAATTGTCGAGCGCGGCCTCGGGCGGCTTCTCCTCTTGCTTGGGCAGGCTCATGACAAGAGTGGCGAGCGGCACGCGTTTGACGCCCATACCGGCGAGCGCCGCCCGGATGCGCTCATCGACCTGCGCGGCGCGCGCCGAGTCGAGTGTCGGAAAATGCGACGCAACGAGTCTCGGTTCGGTCAGCGTCACCACGCGCTGCTCGAGATTGGTCGCTGTGGTAAACGCGACATCGATCGAGCCGAGCGTCGGCGCCCGGGCGCCCTCGGGCAGGATGCCGAGTACCGTTCGCGCATTGAGCGTCTTGAAGCCTGGCCATGAAATGACCTGCGGTTGATAGACGATCGCCGTGCCGTGCGGACCGGTTACCGTGTGCGGCCAGGTGTCCAATGGTGGTCTGCATTGGCGCTTCTCTTCCGTCGCGGTGGTGCCGATGCGGGCGGCACCCGATGATGCTACCTTTGAATGACGGGCCAGCGAGTAACTGCCTGATACGTAATCACTTCTGGGTCATGGGTTGCGGGGCCCTCGCAACCAAAGGAATCAACGGCTTTCCTTAGGGTCGACGCCATCATCCGGCGTAGCCGGCTGCCGGGAAGAGGTGTGCAAGACGTGCTCTGGCATGCGGCGAAGTCTGGACTATCCATCCGACGAACGCCCTGGGCGTGGTTGGCGTGATTAGCACACCGACAGGATAGAAAGTACGATCGCGCACACGGAATTGGGTCGGCTTGAATGATTGCTATGCCTTTTGGAAGTGGCGTGCTCATTTTGAGGCGCCGGCTGATATTCTGCGGTCTTCGTCTTCACCGCGAGCTTTTTTAGGAATAGAGTGGATTTCCCTTTGTGGTTGAACGGAGGTGATTGGCCACAAAGCAGAGGCAAAAAAAAGCAGCAAGTAAGTGAAGTAACAAGTTCACTACGCTCCGGCGGTGGCTTGTCTCCACCTAGGCGAACACATTCCGGTCAAGCACCATGGCGCTCAACGGCGCATTGAAGCAACTCATTGAAACCAAACTGGCGCATACGCACGAGCCGCAGTGGGCGTTGCCCATCACAGAGGTTCGTCAGGCATTCCGCAACCTCTGGACACCCGCTATCACTGGTGAGCCGGTCTCGATACGCCGCATCGAGGACGTGACGATTCCTGGCGTGGACGCCCCGATTCCGACGCGCGTCTACACACCAGACAGTCCGGATTCCTGTCCAGTTATTCTCTATTTCCACGGAGGAGGGTACGTAAAGGGAGGAATCGAAGAGAGCGACGCATTCTGTCGCAATCTTGCCCGTGTCACCCGGCACATGGTTCTCTCGATCGACTACCGTTTGGCGCCCGAACACCGCTGTCCTGCGGCGCTCGATGATGCAATCGCGGCAGCCACCTGGGCACGGACCCATGCCGTCGACGTCGGCGGCGCCCCGGGCCCCATCGTCGTGTGTGGTGAAAGTGCAGGAGGGAATCTGGCCGCGGTGACCTGCCTACACTTGCGGTCAAATCCGCAGGCAATGATCCGCTATCAGGTATTGCTGCAACCGGTGGTCGATTTCACGCTGTCGTTTCCGTCCATCGCCATGCCGTTCACTGAATGCCTCGTGCCTCGCGAGGACTTGGCGTGGTATTACCGGACCTATTGCGGTGACCAGTGCGACCCAAGTGATCCCCGCGTCTCGCCAATCTACGCGCAGGATCTCTCCGGCCTGCCGCCAGCGCTGATCATCGCGGCCGAATACGATACATTGCGCGACGAAGCGGAAGCGTATGCCGAACGGCTAGAGGCTGCGGGGGTTGCGACGCGTTACATCTGCGCCGAAGGCATGGTGCACGGTTTTCTGCAGATGCGCGGCATTGTTCCGGATGCGCAGATCGCAACGGAGGAAATCGCTCGAGCTCTGAATTGAACGTCGGCCGGCTGAATTCGGGGCCTTAACGGGCTACTTCACAAAGTTGCCGTGATGCCATTTGGCACCCGCCGAGACATTTCACTTTGCCGAATGAATCAGTCGCGGCGCTTCCACCCGGCGTTGCTGAACACTGCATCTGGCCCATATCATCGATCGCGCAGTACCCCACACCGCACTTGACGTCTCCATATTGATCTCTCATCGCGCCCCCTCCCTCTTTGGCACAGAACACCTTGCCGTATTGATCGGTTGCGCACTGCCCTTTTCCGCATACCACATCTCCGTATTGGTTCTTGACGCAATCCGCGGCATCAACGTGACTGCAGGCGGCCAGGGTCATAAAGCAACCAATAAGCAATCTATTCTTCATGGAGCTTCCTTCGATTCAGATCGGTATTCGATGGTTGGTGGAGCTATTGCCGGCTGCGGGCGGAAGAACTAAGAAAGGTTGGCCGCGACCACTGGAAACGTCTAACTGGAGATATTCGAGGCGCCGCGACACGTACGTCACTCCGGTACGTTCCCGGGTGTTACCACCTGGCTCAGGGCCTTCATGATCGTTGGCGCCGGGTTGTTCTTGCCGACCGGAATGTCGGAGTTCACCATCACGACGATCACGGCCTGCTTATCGGGCAGGTAGAAGGCGCTGCAGTTATACCCCGGCAGCTCGCCCGTATGACCCAGCCAGCCGTGGTTGATGCCAATACCAATGCCATACGCGCGTTCGGGCGTGTTGGGTGGGATGGTCATCCAGGTCAGCCGCTGCTTTTGCATCTCGGGTGAGACGAGCGAGCCCGTCGCGTACGAAACGACCCAGGTGCGCAGATCGGTCATCGTTGAGACCAGTTCGCCAGCCGTGAACGCCCAGCTTGGATTGCGGTTGGTGGCGTCGTCGAGCTTGTCGTCGAGGGTCTGCACGGTAGTGCCATGCGCATAGGGTTTCGCTAACGTCGCGCCGGTGGGCCATGACGTCTGCGTGAGCTTGAGCGGCTTGAACATCTTCTCTTCGAAGCTGGTCTGGATCTTCTTGCCGGTGACCTGCTCGAGAATCATCCCGAGCAGCACGTAATTCGTGTTGCTGTAATGCCAGCCTTGCCCCGGTGGGAAGTCAGGCTGATGCTTGATGCCCACGTCGACAAGCTCGCGCGGCGTCCACACACGCTTGAAGTTCGAGAAAGCCGTCTTCACCCACGCGTCGTCCTCGGTGTAGCTGTGAAGTCCAGCCGTCATGTCGGCGAGCATGCGCAACGTAATCTTGTCGCCGTTTGGCACCCACGCGGCGTACTTGCTCACCGGATCGTCAAGGCCGAGCTTCTTCTCGTCGGCGAGGATCAGAAGAAGCGTCGCGGTGAAGGTCTTGGTAATGCTGCCGATACGAAAGTGATCCACGACGCGCATGGGCTGTCTGGTCTTGGTGTCCGACACGCCGCGTGTGGCGACGTAGCTGCCCTCGCCGGGGATCCAGATGCCGACGACGACCCCCGGCACTTTCGACGCAGCAAATGCCTTGTCGAGCGCGGCGTCGATAGCGGCCCGTTTTGCAGGAGGAAATGGATGGGACGTCTTGACATCGGCCGCCAGGTGCGATGGGCGCCACCATGAGCAGCGCCATCATCAGGCACAAGGCAACGGCGCGTGGTGCGCGAAAGCGACGCCATTGAGGCATGGATTGCTCCGGGATCTCTGCGGGCGACAAGCGACCATAGTGTAATCCTCTGGGCCCTGAGCCGTGCATCGCGCGTCAGCCCGCCCCCGATGGGGCTGGACTGCGCAACGGGCTATGGGCATGCTGGCGCGATGTTTGCCGTCCTGCGCGACCTTCCGCACGACCCCGATCGCACTGTGTTGCATCGGGCACTGCGCGTTGCCCTCGTGATGCCGTCGCTGTTCGCCTTCGGGCTGCATGGGCTGGCAAACCCGCAGTTCGCGCTGTTTGCTGCAATCGGCTCGTTCAGCACCCTGGCGATGGCCGACTTTGTAGGCCCGCATCGATCGCGGTTCGTCGCCTATCTCGTGCTGACGCTGCTGGGCAGCGTATTGATTGTCATCGGCACGGTCCTGTCGAATACGCTGTGGCAGGCGGTTGTCGCCATGGCGGTTATTGGCGTCGCGTTGCAATTCTCCGCAGCGCTAGGCGGCCAATTCGCGCTTGGCAACAACACGGCGATCCTGATTTTCGTGCTGTCCGTCATGGTCCCGGCCGGCAACGATGCCATTCCGGACAGATTGGGCGGATGGATCCTGGCGTGCGCGTGCGCAACGATCGCGACAGCGCTGTTATGGCCGCGGCACGAGCGGCGCGATCTCTACCTGCGGCTGGTAGAGGCGGTCCGCGCTCTGGCCGCGATAGCGCGGACCTCCGCCGCGGGCGATCCACCGGGAAGCAGCATCGATGATGCCAAGGCGGCGATCGACCGCGCGATCGCGGCGCACAGCACGCTGGGGTTCCGTCCAATCGGTCCGATCAGCCACCAGCGAGCGTTGCTCGGCCTAATCGACGACCTCGGCCAGAGCTGGCGTTTTGCAGGCGCGATGTCGGCCGGTCCGCGCATGAGCGTCGACGATCGCGCGCTTGCTGTCGCCGTCGCCACGACACTCGATGCGGTGGCCGATGTGCTCACCGGCTGCGTGGACGGTCGTCCCAGCGCCGGACCCGACCTGCAAGCGCTTGTCGCAGCGCGCCACCGGCATCGGCAGATCCTTGATGCTGCGACCCGGGCAGCGGTCGCCGCGAACACATCGGCGACCGCCGTGGTGGCGGCGATCGAGGCCGTCTTCCCCACTCGGGTGATGTCCTTCGTTGCCCTGGCAATGGCCGCCAACGCCATAGTGCTGACCGGCCGGACGGCCCGCGTCGTCGGCGACGATTTCGGCATGGTCGAGCCAATCGCCCCCGAGGACGCGTTGCGCCGTACGCAGCGCGTGTTGGTGCCGCACCTCGCGCCGGGGGCCGTCTGGTTTCGCAACAGCGCACGCGCCGGCGTCGCGTTGGCTCTGTCGGTACTGATCGCCAAGATCAGTGGTATCGAGCACGCGTTCTGGGTCGTGCTGGCGACGCTCACGGTTCTGCGGTCGAACGTGGCGACGACGGGTGCGACAGTCGTCAGTGCGGTGATTGGGACCCTCGCCGGCTTTCTCCTCGCCACCGCGGCGACGCTGGCCATCGGTGCGCACCCGCCGCTGATGTGGGTGGCGCTACCTCTGGCGGTGTTCCTCGCCGCCTATGCGCCGGCCGCGATTTCCCTGGCGGCGGGCCAGACGATGTTCGCGCTCCTGGTGGTGCTGTTGTTCAACCTGATGGTGCCGGAGGGGTGGCACACGGGCGCCGTCCGGCTCGAGGCGGTGGCCGTGGGCGCGCTCGCCGCGCTGGCCGCGTCGCTGATCATGTGGCCCAAAGGCGCGTCAGCCGTACTACGCGCCGAGGTCGCACTCCATGTTCGCGCCGCCAGTGAATTGACACGTGCCTCGTTCGACTTCCTGTTCGGCACCGGGGATGCGGCCCACGTCGAGTCCGCGAAGGGGGCCTGTCTGCGTGCTCGCCAGCGCGTCGAAGAGGCGCTCGCCGCCTATGCCGGTGAACGCGGACAGAAGCGGGTGCCGCTTGCGATGTGGGTGCCGCTGGTGCGGATCCCGATCTCGATCTGCGTCGCCGACGATACCCTCACAGCGCTACGGCATGCGGGGTATGGTGCCGATGGCTGTCCCGTCGCTGCGCAGCGGGTCGCCGAGACGGCGCGCTCGGTGTACGAATCGTTCGCCGAATTGGCCGACAGGCTCGACGATCCGCGGCGCGCGCCAAACCGCGAGCTGCGCGCGTTGATTGCTGATCTCGACATGGTTGCCGGTGCCGGAAATCGGCGCGCCGAGATCGCCGCGGCCACCGCGGCCTGCCTCGACGCGCGCCGCGCCGACGCCGACGTACTCCGATGGTTGATGGGGCTGTCGTGGGCGACCCTCTGGCTCGGCTACCTGGCGTACCTGCGCGTGTTAACCGAAACCCCGCTCAACGAAGTTGCGGCAAACGCCGACGCGCCATGGTGGCGGTGATCGGAACGCTCGCCGAACGTGCGGCCACTCAGGGTCGAAGTCCTTCGTTGGCGACAGACCGCTTTTCGCCATTGCATCATCGCAGGGAGCCGATGCATCATTCGTTTTCGCACTCACCCGGGGTCGCTCTGTAGCCATTGCTCGTGGTCGTCTATTGATGGGCTATGCTTGCGGCTGTCGGCCTGCAGTTGCGGCGATGCGACTCGGCGACGACTGCGCAGCCCACGGAAAGGGGGAAGACATGATTCGTTTCAGACGGGAATTCTTGAAGACTGCAGCAGCGACGGCGACCTTCGCCTCGCTTCCAGCGCAAGCCAGGCAGCTCGGGGTGGGAAAGAAGACCGACATTGCAAAGCTCTTCGACGACCTGCCAGGCGATCTTGGATTCAAGATCCATGCCCCGTCACCGAAGGGCAAAGCTGCGCTCACTGTGCAGGCAAACGCCGAGAAGATGCTGTTCGCGGCCAGCTCGATCAAGACATTTGCTCTCTGCGAGGCGCTGCGGCAGGCGGACTCTCCGGACATCGTCGACGCGCTCGAGACGAAGGAACTGGCACTCGATGCGAGCGTCTGGTCCTTGGGGAGCCCGATCTTCAATCCTCCCGACTTGAGCGGTTTTGTTTCGGAGAGAACGGCGCTCGAGGCAATGATCCTGCGCAGCGACAATACCGCGACGGATATGATCTTCAACCTGACCGGTGCGGGCAACATTCGAAACCTGATCGCGTCTGCCGGCCTTCGGCGCACGCGGGTGCCGGACAACACGCGGATCTTTGCGGGCTACCTGTTTGGGGCGGAAGATTACAAGACGATCACCTGGGACGAGCTGTTGCAGCTCGCCAGCAATCCACGGATCGCGCATCCGTTCTTGAACGATGTGCAGACGCTTGCGTCCTCAGCACAGGATTTCGTCACGTACTATTCCCAAGCATTGCAGGGCGAGTTCTTTCAGCATGACGAGACGTTGCAGGAGTTTCGCCGCATTCTTACGCTGTGTGACTTCATCTATCTCATTCCGGTCCCGCTGGGGGTAAGTGTCTATGCCAAGAGCGGAAATGCGGACACTCCCGGCTTTCACGCGCGGGCGTTCGCGGGAGGGATGTTCTTCGACGATCGCTGGGTGTACTTCGCCTTCATCCTGAACTGGTATGCGCCGGAGGGGGACGATCCGCACACGGTGGAGAAGTTCTTTGCAGCCATCCACGAGGCGCTCGCGCTCGTGAGGGATGCGCTGTCTTGAATCGTCCAATGAGTCGCGGAGTTGCGCGGAGGGAAGTGCGCCGGGATATTCGGAGAGCGATCTAGATGGCGGCCCCTATGGGCAACACCGCCGTCATGGCAGATATCAGCCCGGACCAGCGGGGCGTGATTTCCGGCATGCTCAACGTGTCGCGCAATCTCGGGCTCATCACCGGTGCATCTGTCATGGGCGCTGTGTTCGCGCTCGCATCGGCAGCGGCCGACATCACGACGGCGCATCCCGAGACCGTTGCCACCGGGATGCGAATCACGTTCGCAGTCGCGGCGGTTCTGATCGTCCTCGCGCTCGCACTGGCGGCTGGAAACCTACCGCCGCACATTGCGCCGGCCTGTCTCGCCCACGCCTCCGTCACCGTCATTCCAGATAGACGTACAGGCCCATGACGGGTGTCGTTTGGTCGTGTCGTATCGGAGCCTCGGAAATACGGACGCCAGTGAACCGGGCCTCGTCCGCTAGCTGGCGGATATAGGCTTCGGAATGGGCGTAGCGCAGGCTGGGTAGCAGTTGGATGTCGTGACCTGTCTTGGCTAGTTCAACGGTAAAGGCCAGACATCCACCCGGTTCGAGAATCCGGCGCGCCGATCGAAAAACGGCAGCCAGGTCGCCAACGTAGATGAACACATCGGCTGCCAATATCAGATCCAATCGCGACGCGGTCGCGGCGAGAAACTCGCCGAGTTCGGCATGGACGAGTTCGCGATATACGCCGAGCTTGCGCGCCTGTTCCAGCATCGCGCTGGAAACATCGACGCCGTCGATGACATCGGCTTGCGGTGCAATGAGTGGTCCGCACAACCCCGTGCCGCAGCCGAGGTCGAGTACATGTCGATATCGCTTTCCTGCATCGAGGAGGGGCTTCAACAGCACCTCGAATCCGCGATAACCCAGGGTATCCACGACGTGCGATTGGAAATCGGCGGCATAGCCGTCGAATAACCCTTCGACATAGCGCCGGGGTGGCGTTGTCGGGGCGTTTCCATCCCGTACCGAGGCCAAGTAATAGCCGTTCAGTTCCGGATCGCCGCCAAGCGCGAGGGCTTTTTCGAAGCAGCGGGCGGCTTCTTCATACTGTCGCAGTTCGCGCATCACGCTGCCGCGGTCGCTCCAGGCAGGCGCGCACCTCGGATCTATCTCCAGAGCCCGATCGAAGGCGCGCAGTGCGTTTTTCACGTTGCCAAGTTCTAGAGAGACTCGGGCCAAGCTCAACCAGAGACCTACTTGCTCCGGCGATAGTGCGGCTGCCTTTTCCAAAGCGTCCGCCGCAGCCTGCCATTGCCGTTGCGTTTCATTGGCAAGACCCAGACAAGCCCAGGCCTCGGCCAGGGAAGGATCGGCAGCCGTGGCTTGACGCAGGATGGGGATCGCCGCTTCCCACCGACGGAGGTGGAAGAGGGTGATTCCCAGATTGCCAAGCACCGAAGGGCGGCCTGGAGTGAGCGCCTCGCACTTTTCGAAGCAGATGCAGGCCGGCTCGAGCCGGCCGTTCTCAAAATGCTCGATGCCTTCGAAGAACAGGGCACGCGACTGCGCAAGCTGCTCCTCGGTCGGTGGTAGCCCCTCGACCATTCAGAGCACGAGGACGTTACTTTTCGCTGCTCCGATCACAGCCTCGCGCGAAATCGTGCTGTCGAGCGTGACGAACTGCCCGCCGCGGCGAACGGCGAGCGCGATCAGATAGACATCGGTGATCTGGCGCGGTCCATGGATCCGCGTGCAATCGGCCACCTGCGTGTCGAGCAGGCTGATGTCATCGGGCCAGAATTCGTGGAAGCTGCTGGTGCGCGCCTCCGCAAGTCGCTCCATGACTGCTCGCACCGGCAACGCGTTCGGATATCCGGGATGCGACATGATGCGCGCGCATCCGTTTTCCGTTATCGGGCAGGATGCCCAACCGGCGCGGGCGTGGCTGCCGAACCACTGCGTCGCCCGCTCGTGCAACGAATGATCGGCGTCCAGCAGCGCGATCAGCACGTTGACGTCCAGTAGCGCACGCATCAGTAGGCGTCGTCTTCGCGCAACCTGTCGATCAATTCGTTGGTCACGATGCCACCGCGTTTTGGAAACGGGCGGAATCCGTTTCGCACCTTCTGCGGCTTCGCATGCGTCAATTCCGGTGGCGCATTCAATGCGCTTCGGGCGAGCTCGGAAATGACTTCGCCTGCCGTCCGCTTTTCGCGGCGGGCGCGTTCCTTGGCGGCTTGCAATACATCATCGGCGATGTCGAGCGTCGTGCGCATGCATCAGATGATACTGCATCAAGCATCAGTTGGCAAACTGGGTCTCCCGTCCTCGCCGCGGACAACATCGAGCAATGGCGACGGCTGCTCCACGTTTCGAATGGCACGTTCGATCCATTCTTCTTGAATCGCCGCTCTGTCCGGACGCAATCTCAGTGCCTCAAAGTAGCGAGTAGCTTCAACCTCGTTCTGCCAAACGCAGGAAGTCTGCGTAGGCTCGCCGAATGCCGTCGTCCAATGCGACCGTCGGCCGCCAGCCGAGCGCCGACAGCTTGCTGATGTCGAGCAGCTTCCGCGGCGTGCCGTCCGGCTTCGAGCTGTCCCAGGTAATCGAAACCTCGGTACCGACGATCGTGCGGATGAGCTCCGCGAGCTCGCGGATCGTGAGATCCACGCCGCTGCCGACGTTGATCAGCGGCGGTTGGCGGTCGTTGACCAGGGCCGGGAGCCGCTCCGCCGGCAGCGCCATCAGGTGCACGCACGCCGCGGCCATGTCGTCGCTATAGAGAAACTCGCGACGCGGCGCGCCGGTGCCCCACAGCGTCACGCTATTTGCGCCGCTCGCCTTGGCCTCGTGGAACCTGCGGATCATCGCCGGCAGCACGTGGCTGGTCGCGAGGTTGTAGTGGTCACCCGGGCCGTAGAGGTTGGTGGGCATCGCGCAGAGGTATTGCGTGCCGTACTGGCGGTTGTAGGCCCAGCACATCTCGATGCCGGCGATCTTGGCGATCGCGTACGGGCGGTTGGTGGGCTCGAGCGGCCCCGTCAGCAGGTAGTCCTCGTGGATCGGTTGCGGACAGTCGCGCGGGTAGATGCACGACGAGCCGAGGAACAGCAGGCGCTTCACGCCCGCGCGCCAGGCTTCGTGGATCACGTTGGTCTGGATGACGAGGTTGTCCTGAATGAACTCGGCCGGATAGGTGCTGTTGGCGAGAATGCCACCGACTCGGGCCGCCGCGAGGAACACGACCTCGGGCTTTTCGGATTTGAAGAGTGCCGCGACCGCGCCCGGGTCGAGCAGATCGGCCTCCGCGTGCGTGCGGCCGATGATATTTTCGAAGCCCCGGACCTTCAAAGCACGGACCAGTGCCGACCCGGCAAGACCGCGGTGACCGGCAACGTAGATGCGAGTGTCGGGTGTCATGGGCATACAATACTACGCGAGCCCTTGCGGCAACGCGTCGTATCGGACGCTCGGCCGCGCCCTCCGGCATCCTCTATGTCCTCCCTGTCGCTCAAACGTGTGCTGCTCGGGATTCTGCTGGTCATCGTGATCACGGCCGCGGCGCTCGCCTATGCCGTGTCCCGCGCGGCCTACTGGCTCGAAGCGCCGGCGCAGGCGCCGGTGCGTGCCGACGCGATCGTCGTGCTGGGCGGCAACGACGGCGACCGCGCGCTGCGCGCGCTCGCGCTCTACCGCGAGGGCTACGCGCCGAAGATCGTGCTGACGGGACTCGAGCGTGGCCGCGACTCGCCACCGGCCAACCTCACGTGGCGCGCCGAGTTCCTGGTTGCCCGCGGGGTGCCGAGATCCGCATTGCGCCTGGAGGTCTACTCCGAGAACAGCTACGAGGAGGCGGAGAACGTCCTCGAGCTGATGCGCAAGCAAGGCTGGAAAACGGTGCTCGCGGTCAGCGATCCGCCGCACATGCGCCGCCTCGCCTGGACCTGGCACCGCGTGTTCAAGGGGTCGGGTTGAGCTATGTGCTTGTCGCGTCGGCCGCGCAGTGGTGGTCGCCCAGCGACTGGTGGCGGGACGAACATTCGGGCGCATTCGTCATCACCGAATACATCAAGATCGCATACTACGTCGCGAGGCGCTGAGCCGTTCGCCCTAACTATCGTTGCGCTTGTGCACCGTGTGCCCATGCCGCTCGACGAGGGCATCGCGCTCGGCCGCGCGCAGGTCCTCGCGCACCATTTCCGCGACCAGTTCGGGAAAGCGTATTTCCGGTTTCCAGCCGAGTTTCGTCCGGGCGTTCGTGGCATCGCCCAGCAGCGTGTCCACCTCGGCCGGGCGAAAATAGCGGCGATCGATGCGCACGATGATCCTGTCCTGAGCAGCGCGCGGTCTCTGCCCGGAACGACCTTGGCGACCCGTCCGACCTCGTCGGCATCGGCGCCTTCCCATGCCAACTCCACGCCCGCCTCCGTCGCTGCCATGGTGACGAACTCCCGCACGCTGTGCTGCTCGCCCGTGGCGATCACGAAGTCTTCGGGCGAGGACTGCTGCAGCATCAGCCACATCGCGCGGACGTAGTCCTTGGCGTGACCCCAATCGCGCTTCGCGTCGAGGTTGCCGAGGTAGAGACACTCCTCGAGCCCGAGGACGATGCGTGCGAGCGCGCGAGTGATCTTGCGGGTGACGAAGGTCTCGCCGCGAACCGGCGACTCATGATTGAACAAGATGCCGTTGCAGGCGTAAATCCCGTACGACTCGCGGTAGTTGACGGTAATCCAGTAGGCGTAGAGCTTGGCCACGCCATAGGGCGAACGCGGGTGGAACGGCGTCGTCTCCTTCTGCGGTGTTTCCCTGACCAGCCCGAACATTTCGGACGTCGACGCCTGGTAGAAGCGCGTCTTGCCACCGAGCCCGAGGATGCGGATCGCTTCGAGCAGGCGCAAGGTGCCCATCGCGTCGGAATTGGCCGTGTACTCGGGCTCCTCGAACGACACTGCGACGTGACTCTGCGCACCGAGGTTGTACACCTCGTCGGGCTGCACCTGCTGCATCACGTGGACGAGGCTCGACGAATCGGTGAGGTCGCCGTAATGCAGGACGAAGCGGCGGCCGCGGACCTGCGGATCCTCGTACAGGTGATCGATCCGCTCGGTGTTGAACAGCGACGTCCGGCGCTTGATGCCGTGGACGATGTAGCCTTTGTCGAGCAGGAGCTCGGCGAGGTAGGCTCCGTCCTGGCCGGTGATGCCGGTGATCAAAGCAGCGCGGGGCATGAAAGACGTAGTCCGTTGCGCAGACTGCGCGAAGTGTTGTTCGGTCGCGAAAATTGAATAATACTCGATCGATATCGAGTCTGATCCGGCCCCTCCCGTGTCGCGCCGCTGCAGCGGCGCCGTTTGACGGGGTATGGATCGCCTGACGCTCGGCGCACGATCGCGCATCTGACTTCCTATTCGATGAGGTGCCTGCGATCACGGGCATCGCGCACTCGACGTTGCGCGGTGCCGTCTACTATACGGATGCTGCGAGCCGCGGCTGCGTGACGCTGGCAGCCGACCGCGCTTTGGCGAGGCGCGTGATGCGATTTCGGCGCAGAAGATGCTGGATGAAGGCCTGGTCCACATCCTCGCATACCGATGCCCATAGCGTGCGGCATCGTGCGCCGTTGCTGGCCGAGGGCCGCGACGCCGCCGCCAAGCGCATCGGTGCCGACGAAGCCCAGCGGCTCGTCGTCGATCGCCCGCAGGCGATTCTCGACAATCTCCGGCCGGCAGAGGTGGCGCCGGTTCGCGCATTGCGCGACACGGAATCGGGCCCCCGGCGCAGAGGATTTTTCTCCCGTTTCGGCCGCCGCGGCAGGGATATTGCTTAGCTAGTTCCTGAATCGGAGGCGCCCAACTTTCCCGGGTCGCCGAATCCTCCCGGTCGCTTTCTCCGGGTCAGGAAAAAATATGCAAATCTTTGTTCTAGCAAGAAAAAGCGACGCAGTCGCAGGATGCGGCGGCGGTGCGCTCCGGCGGCGCCCGGCTGCCCTATCGGCTGGCGACCAGCACTGGCCGTCGGTCAACTGCCCGCCAACGGCAACTGGGCACCCATCCGCCCCCCACTTTCGTTGACCGCATCTGCCGCCATGCGCTTGCCCGACTTATCGCTCCACAACCTTCAGACGCGCCTCCTGGCGGCGTTTGTGCTGCTGATGATCGCCGTGGGATCGACCAGCCTCGTCCTGGTTCATGTGAACACCACCGCGGCCGTCCGCAAGACCGTGGGTGACGAAGTCGTGGCCGGGGCGCGCGCCTTCGAGCGTTTGCTCGAACTCGATTCGCAGCGGCTGATCGAAGGTGCCCGGCTGCTGACCGCGGATCCGGCGTTCCGGGAAACCGCGACCACCGGCGACCGCAGTTCGCTCGGCCCTGCGCTTGCCAAACACGGCAAACGCATCGGATCGCCCGTGATGCTGTTCGTCGACGCGGATCGACGGATCGTCGCAGGCACGCTCGCCGGTGAAATCGGCAAACGCTTCAACCAGTCGAAGCTTCTGGACCGCGCGTCGGCGGCGCAGCAAGCCACCGCGCTCGTGTCCTTCGGCGGGCAGCTCTACCAGCTCGTCGTCGTGCCGCTGCTCGTACCCCAGCCGGTCGCCTGGATCGCCGCCGGGATACGGATCGACGATGCGATGGCGCAGGAGCTGCGCAGCATGACCGGACTCGACGTCACGTTCCTGAGTCGCCCGGAGGAGGGCGAATGGCAGGCGCGCGCCAGCACGCTGCCGGGAGAATCGAGGACGGAATTGGCACGTGACCTCGGCGCCAGCAAGTACTCGACGACCGGCACCGACGGCAATGCAGAGTTCGGCGACGAGATGATTACGCGGGTGATCAATCTCGCGCCGCGGGCCGATGACGGGGCGATGGCGATACTCCAGGGATCGTTACCGTCGGCGCTCGAGCCGCTCCGCGCGATGGAGCTGGCGACTGGCGCTCATCCTGCTGATCGGGGTCGCTGCCACGGTGGCCGTCACGCTCCTGCTCGCCCGTGGCATGAGCGAGCCGTTGCGCACGATGGCCGCCGCCGCTCGTCGCGTAGGCGCCGGCGACTATTCGCCCATCGCCATCCCTCCGCGCAAGGACGAGGTCGGCGAGCTCGCCGTGGCCTTTCGCGTGATGCAGGCGGGGGTCGCCGCCAACGTTTCACGGATGACCGAGCTCGCTCACCGCGACCAGCTGACCGGACTGCCCACCAAGGTGCTGTTCGCGGATCGACTCGACCAGGCGATCGCTTCCGGCTCCCGGGCTGGCACGCCCGTCGCGGTGCTGGTGCTCAATCTCGATCATTTCGGCCATGTGAACGAAACGCTCGGCCACCCGATTGGTGACATGCTGCTGCGCGAGGTCGCGGCCCGCTTGCGGTCGGTCGTCCGCCGCGCGAACGACAGCGTCGCCCGCATCGGCGGCGACGAGTTCGCCATTCTCATGGCCGGAAGCCGCGTCAGCGATGCCCAGCGCGTCGCGGAGGCCGTGACGCGCGCCCTCGAGGTCCGGATGACGCTCGACGGACATGTCGTCGATGTGCGCGCCAGCATCGGCGTGGCCGTGTGTCCCGACCATGGGCACGATCCGGGCAAGCTGCTGCAGCGCGCCGAAATCGCCATGCGGGCGGCCAAGCATGACCATATCGGGATCGTCATGTGGGACGACCGCTACGACGAGAACGGAGAGAAGCGCCTCGCGCTGATGAGCGATCTCAAGAAGGCGGTCGACAACGACGAGCTCGCGCTGATCTACCAGCCGCGGGTGGCGCTGGGCGAATGCGGCGAGCACTTCGTCGAAGCGCTCGTCCGCTGGCAGCACCCCACACGCGGGCTGGTCCCGCCGTCCGATTTCGTCCCTCTCGCCGAACAGACCGGCTACATCCGCATCATCACGCAATGGGTTCTCAACCAGGCCATCACCCAATGCGCGGAATGGCGCAGTCGCGGCCTGCCGATGAACGTCTCGGTCAACATCTCGTCCTGCGACCTCGTCAACAGTGAACTGCCGGCGCGCCTCGAGCAGATGCTCGAAAAGGAGGGCTGCTCGGCGGGGTGGCTGACGCTCGAAGTCACCGAGCACGCGATGGTCGGCGAGCCCGGCCACGCGCTCAAGAACCTCGAACGCCTGCACGAGCTGGGGTGCAAGCTCGCGCTCGACGATTTCGGCACCAGCTATTCGACGCTCGCATATCTGCGGCGCCTGCCGCTCGACGAGCTCAAGATCGACAAATCGTTCACGATGGGCATGGCGGCGGACGCGAGCGACTCGCTCATCGTCCGCTCGACGATCGAGCTTGCACACAAGCTGGGGCTTGCGGTTATCGCCACCGGCGTTGAAGACGAAGCGACGCTCACCCAACTGCGCGAGCTGGGCTGCGACGCGGTACAGGGCTTCCTCGTGAGCCGGCCGCTGCCCGCCGAGGACGTGCCCAACTGGGTGAAAGAGTCTTCGTGGACACGCCCGGCCCGCGAGAAAACCTCGCTTCGTCGCGTCAGCTAATCTCCCCGCCGGCTTGCCACCGTGACCGCGCGCCGCTGGGGGCAGGCGGTGGAGTGCTTCACCCGAGTCGCCATCTCGCGCGCCGTCGCGGCCGAATCCCAAGCTCGTGAATATTCAAATCCAAGCTTGTGAATATTCATTTGTTAGGTACCGCACCACGCGTAGCCTACGATCACATTCAGACGAGCCAGTGCGACCCAACCGATAGAACCCAAACTCAAGGCAATCGAACAGCGAGATGCATCGCCAAGATACCTGGTCGTTGGGGAGTTGAACAAACACTGATGGCAGGAGCGGAAATGGCAAACTTGAAAAACCCAGCACTCCCGGGTGACGTAGAGTTCGACACTTTCATCTACGGCGCGCCGCCGCTCGCGTACCCGGCATCTCTATCCCAATACGCGATCTACAACACGCCCGATCCCGCATTCATCACAGGCCGGATCAACGTTTCGGCGTTCGCCAACCTGGGCTTTGCCACCCCATGGCCGTTTACCAACACGAACGTGCCGCTCAACGGACATGTTTGCGTGCCGCGCGGAAGAGGCCCCTTCCCACTTGCAGTCTTCGCGCACGGCAACCACGGCCCGCTCGAGAATTCCACGCCCGGATATTTGTATCTGTGCAGGTTGCTGGCGTCGCACGGAATCATCGCGGCGACCATTGACGTCAACTTCCTCAACGGATTCAACTTCGGCGAAAACGACGGCAGAGCCATCGTTCATCTCGAACACCTCAAGCAGTTCCGGACCTGGAACAACACGGCGACTCATCGTTTGCACGGCAAGGTCGATCTGAACCGGATTCTCATCGTGGGACATTCGCGTGGCGGAGAGGCGGTAGGACACGCGTCGTTCTTCAATCGGCTCGCCTCGATCGGAGCCGTGCTTCTGGATGGATCCGCGGGGCTCGGCCCGTATCGATTCGGCTTGACTGCCATTGCTGCGATCGCTCCGACCGACCGGCAATTCACGCCTCTCTCCGGCCCAACTGTCGTCCCCGATTCCTACTTCGTCATTCACGGCAGCCAGGATGCGGACGTCTTCACATTCGAGGGCTACCATACCTACGAACGCGCGCACGCCGTGGATCAAGCGAACCCCACGGTTTCCGATGGGGAATTCAAGGCGATGCTCTGGGTGCACAAGGCGAACCACAATCAGTTCAACAGCATTTGGGCATCGGAGACAGGCGTGGGCGTTGCGATGCCGCGCGCCAGCCAGGAGGAGGTCGCCAAGATTCACCTGGGAAGCCTTGCGCAGGCCGTGTTGCTCGATCGGATCGAGTACTTTGAAGTGCTGCGCGATCATCGCGCCGCGGAGGCGTGGGAACCGCCAGGCGTCGATCTCGTCTCGCAGTATCAGGATCGCGAGCGCGTCTTCATCCAACACAATCAGGAAGGGCTCGCTGCTCCTGTCGTCTCGCTGCCGGTGCAAGGTACCGTTGCGGCCGACAGCGTTGTTGCCACGCGCCAACTGACCGCCCTGGTCGGCGGCGCCGCCACCACGACGATTACGCTTCGACTCGCGTGGACCGCTCTCGGCTCCCGCTTGCTTTTGCGAGTGGATCCGTCGACCCTGCCCGCCGAGCGGTACAAGACGCTTGCGCTCCGCGTGGGACAGTCCACGGAAGCAGCCAACGCTGCCAACCGCGATCAGGATTTCACTTTGGAGGTCTCGAGCGGTTCACGCACCGCGGCGATTCCCGCGAGTGCCCTCCATCGGCTGATCTATCCCGATCTCCCGCCCTTCGGTCCCGCGAAGATCGTGATGCAGACGTTGCGGCTACCTGTCGAGCGTCTTGTCGAGAGAGGCGTGGACCCCGCCGACCTTCGCTCCATCGCCCTTGTGTTCGACCGGCGAGCGGCCGGGACGATCTACGTCGGCGATTTGCAGTGTTCCAACTGACTCTGAGTCATTCGAGGTATCGCCATGCAATCACCACTCACACCTCCGAAAGTCACCGCAGTCGAGGTCGTAACGGCGCAACCCACCGAGGCCGACAGCGCGGCGCTCGCACATCTGAGTGCCTTGACGGACAGGTCGCTGCCTCAGGAAGCCTATGTCGTCAAGGTCCAGCTCAAGAGCAAGCCCCCGGTCACGTCGATGGCTTGGGCGCTCTATGTGAACGACGTGCTGATTCCGAAATATTGGGAATACAAGGACGGAATCTACTTCATCGTCCTCGATCCGGAATTTTTCGCCGAGCACAAAGGCAAGCGCCTGCGCTTCTCGCAGAACGGCGTCGATTTTCACGACACCGGCATGAAGCTTGCAGCCCCGACGAAGACGGCAGCAGCATCAAAATCGAAACGTACGTCCAAGGCCAAGCGGGCCCGCTTGCCCACGCAAGCTGAAGTCCTGAAGTAGAGCTCCGTTCACGGCGAGGGGGACTTCGATGGCCAGCACACACGAACAGCCACGGGGCGTGGTTGGCACATGGACCAAGACGACTACGGCGGCGTGCGCGGACAAGTATCCGGCGACGCTCGTGTTCGCGACCGGCACCTATCGGGGCACGCGAGGATCGGGGCAAGGCATGGTGTGGTGGGATGCAGGCATCTACCGTCTTGAGGGTGCCGGAACGATTGTCATCGGGACGGCGACCGATGAACTCGTGACCTATGCAGATCTCGCTGCAGACCGACCAGTTCGAGATCACCGATAACGGAAGGCTGTCACGTGACCTACCGGCGTGACACGCGCACGCCGTAACCGACTGACACGACAGGTTCACTCGCAGACGAGCCGACCGCTCGTGTCGATGCCCGTCCGCACACAGAAGGAGAAACGTCATGTGCAAATGCTCAGAAACCGGAGCGGAAGCCAACAGCACGAAGACGCCGGTCACGTCCGCCGGACCCACAATGAAACCGCTGGTGCCGCTCTCGCGGCAGGTGCGCTTCGGCGAGGAAGGCGCGGAGGATCAAACCGCCGGGCGCGGGTTCGCTACCGCCGGGTCCCGTAACGGTTCCGTTCATACCATGCAAACTCGATTTCCGTGAAGGCTGCTATCAGATCAACTTCAAACCGACGGCCAGCCTGGTGACGTTCGAAGGCACACTGCGGGTAGATCGCTCGGCGCCGGACGGCGGCGCAGACCAGCTGATCGTGAGTGGCGACCTGTATACCCGTCTGCCGGTGATCGGTCCGATCACGCAGACGCCAGGAGGGCCGGGTGACTTGGACGAAGCCGGCGAGCCGATCCACGCGATGTCGATGAGCGTCGCTGGTGCGCTGAGCACCGTGGACGCCGCAATCGTGCCGAATCCGATTCTGAAGCCCGCGATCCCGATCTTTGCGCGTGTGCGTTATCACTCGTACCTGAAGGTGACGAGCGTGTCAGCGCCGGTGCTCGTTCCGAGCCCCTCGAAATGCGTGCTCACGATCATCGCCGAGCAGTTCAACTACACACAACCGCCTGCCGGCCAGTTCAAGGGCACGTTTCCCAACGCGCCGTCGCGAACGGTCACGCTGAAGCTCTTCAAAGTGCCGGCGCCATTCCCGTTCTCGCTGACGGGAGGTCCGTTCTACGAGGGACGGCTGTTCGAAGGTACGGTGGACAAAGGCGCGGTGACCCTCGCATGGGTTTCGAAGTTCTTCCGCAGGGCAACGCTCGAAATCGACACGTTGGTGGGCGCCGTCCGTCCCGGGCCGGTACCGGATGGATCCGGAGGCACAGACTTTTTCGACAAAGTCTTCGCCAGAACAGGCTGGCAGCTCACCGTAGTCCAGGACCAGCTGAATGTTCCTGTGCCGAGCGGCGTCGTGCCTACCAATTGCTGGAGCTCAGCGGATCTGCACGGGTTGATGACGACCGTGCGGAACCCGGCCACGAACCTTGACGCCGACTGGCGCGTGTACTTGATCGTCGTCCCGGCGAAGCTGGGATGCTCGCGCGGCATCATGTATGACCAGATCGGGGTGCCGCGCGAAGGCTGCGCAAGCTTCTCCGATGACGGCTACCCGACCTCGGACTCGTCGAACTTCGGGCTTGCGGCGAACAAGAAGCAGCGCGACGTGCCGCGTGCATTCCTCCGCAGCGCGACTCACGAGCTGACACACACGCTGAACCAGATTCATCAGGAGCAGGAAACCAGCGCGGACAACTCGGTCATGACGACCACGCCGAGCGTGGCCGATGTGCTCGGCGGGCCGGCGACGGGCCAGCCGGGCGTGTTTCCGGACCAAATCAAGCTCGCGCACAACACGACGGTCCGGCATCACCTGAATCATATGCCGGATCCCGTGATCCGTCCTGGCGGATGGCCGTTCGCGAGCTGGTTCCCGACCGGCGCACCGCAGGCGACCGATCGTCACGACTTCGCCGCGTCCGAGCTCTCCCTCGAGGTGACGGCAGGGGACGCACGTGTCGCGCTCGGCCAGCCGCTGGACCTGTCGTGGACGATGACCAACACGAGCGGCGTGCCGCTGCGCGTGCCGAACGACATCAGCACCGAGGCGCTCTTCGCGTCGATCACGGTGACGGACGGCGAAGGCCGCGAGCGCCCCGTGCGGCCGTTCGCGATCATCTGCGAGCACGCCAAAATCGGCGAGCTCGAGCCGGGCAAGAGCGTGTCGGCGTCAACGAAGGTGTTCTGGAGCACGGCAGGCTTCGCGTTCGAGCGACCCGGACGTTACCGCGTCGACGTGGCGGTGACGTGGTCGGCGCAGGGAGTCGCGGTCGGCGTGCAGGGCGGCGTCGACGTGTTCGTCGACTACCCGAGCAGCGACGCCGACAACCACGCGGCCGGTCTCGTGATGCATCCCGACGTGGGCAAGTGGGTTGCGCTCGGTGGCGGAGCGTATCACCTCGGTGAGGCATGCAGTCGTCTGCTGTCGTTGAGCCAGAGCGCGGCCCCCGCACGCGCGTTGCGCGCCGGCGTGCGCGACAGCTCGGCCGGACCGCGTGTCCTCGATGGCTTCGCGGATCTGCTGCCCGACGAGAACAAGGTGGCCAAGCTATATCCCGGGCTCTCCGCGGACGCAGGTGGACGCATGGCTCGCACATCAGCCCCGCGGCGCCGGCAGCACGCAAGCGCGCGAAGAAAACACGTGGCCGGAAGTAACGATGGCGGTTAGCGCCGGCGCTGGCGGCCGATGTTCGATCTGCTTGCCACGCTGGCCGCGCGCCGCTACGCTCGGCGGCGTGCTCACGATCCGGCAGCTCGGCAAGACCTACGCAGGAGCGCAACGACGCACCGTCTTGAGCGGCGTCGACCTCGAACTCGGCCCGGGCGACTACGTCGCGGTGATGGGCGAGTCGGGGATCGGCAAGTCCACGCTCCTCAATCTCGTCGCCGGGCTCGATCGCCCCGATGCCGGTTCGATCCTTCTCGACGGCGTCGACCTCGCGTCGCTCCATGACAATGCGCTGACCGCGCTCCGGCGCGTGAAGATGGGCTTCGTCTTCCAGGCCTTTCACGTGCTGCCGTACCTCACCGTCGGGCAGAACGTCGCATTGCCGCTGTCGCTCGTCGGCGTGCCCGAGCCGACGGCGCAGGAGAGGGTGCGCGCGATGCTCGATGCTGTCGGTCTTGGCGAGCGCAGCGCGAGCATGCCGCGCGAATTGTCCGGTGGCGAATTGCAGCGCGTCGCCATTGCCCGCGCGCTGGTCCACGGACCGCAGATCGTGCTGGCCGACGAGCCCACCGGCAATCTCGATCCCGAGAGTGCGGGACAGGTGCTGCGGCTCCTGCGCGACCAAGTGAAGTCGCAGCGCGCGGCCGGCATCCTCGTCACTCACTCGCAGGCCGCGGCAGCGAGCGCCGACCGCATCCTCGTGCTGTCGCGCGACGGCCTGCGGCCCGCATGATGGGAACGCGGTCGACCCCGCTGGCGATGGTGCTGCGCGGCTCGCTCGCGCAGAATCGGACGCGCACGGTGCTGGCGGTGGTCGCCATCGCGCTCGGCGTGGCGCTCGGCTACGCGGTGCAGCTCATCAACGCGGCCGCCGTCAACGAGCTCGCGCAGGGCGTGCGGACTCTGTCCGGCGACGCCGACCTCGAGCTCCGCGGGCCGCGCGGGCGGCTTTGCCGAGACAATCTTTCCGACGATCGCGCGGATGCGCGGAAGTGGCCGTGGCGAGCCCCGTCCTCGAAGTCGACGCCAAGATCGAAGGCGCCGACATGCCGCTCAAGGTCATCGGCCTCGACGTGTTTCGCGCCGGCTACATCCAGCCCGGATTGATCCCTGTCGCGACCGACCGCCTCGACACGCTGCGCCCCGATGTGCTGTTCATGAGTCCCGCGGCGGCACGTTCGCTCGGCGTCACGACGGGCGACACGCTTCGCTTCCGGGTCGCGCTCGCCGGCGTGGCGTTGCGGGTCGCGGGCGAGCTCGGGTCGGCGGGCAATCAGCGTCTCGCGGTGATGGACATCGCCGGGGCACAGCCGCGTTCGATCGCCTCGGACTGCTGAGCCGGATCGACCTGCGGCTGCGCCCCGGTGTCGACGCGGCAGCGTTCGCCGAACGCCTGCGCGCGATGCTGCCGCCGGGTCTCGCCGTCCTCCGCCCGGAGACGGCGATCGCCGCGGGCGCCAGCCTGTCGCGATCGTACCGCGTCAACCTCGACGTGCTGGCGCTGGTCGCGCTCTTCACCGGCGGTCTGCTGGTGTTTTCTACGCAGGCGCATGCGGTCGTGCGGCGGCGCGCGCAATTTGCGCTGCTGCGCGTGCTGGGGGTCACGCGCCGGCATCTCACGCTGCTGATCGTGGCCGAAGGCGCGCTGATCGGCGTGGCCGGCAGCACGCTGGGGCTCGGACTCGGGTACGCGCTCGCGCAGGCCGCCGTCCGTTGGGTCGGTGCGGATCTTGGTTCGGGATATTTTCGCGGCGTCGTGCCCACGCTCGCGCCTGAGCCGGTTGCGCTCGGCATCTTCTTCGCGCTGGGTGTCCTGGCGGCCGCGGCGGGCAGCTTCGTGCCGGCGAGTCGAGGCAGCCCGCGCGTCGCCGGCGCTGGCGCTGAAAGCGGGCGACGAGGAGCGGGCGTACGCCCGTCTGCGCCCGGTCGCTCCGGGACTCGCGGCCATGGCGCTCGGCGCGGCCGCGACCGCATTGCCGCCGGTAATCGGGCTGCCGCTGTTCGGCTACGCGGCGATCGCGTTGCTCCTCGTGGGGACGCTGATGCTGATGCCGCGCGTGGCCGTGATCACGCTGTCTTGGCTGCCGTTCCCGCGGGCCCCCGCGCCGCGTCTCGCCATCGCGCAGCTACGCGGCGCGCCCGGGCAGGTAACGGTGAGTCTCGCCGCGATCGTCGCGAGCGTCAGCCTGACCGTTTCGATGGTGATCATGGTCGCCTCGTTCCGCGATTCGCTCGACGCGTGGCTCGAGCGCATCCTGCCCGCCGACGTCTACTTCCGCGCCGCGAGCGGCGGCGATACCGCCTACCTCACGCCGGAGTTGCAGACGATCGATCGCCGCGCTTCCGGGAGTGCGGCGCGTCGAGTTCCTGCGCGAGCAGCAACTGCTGCTCGATCCCGCGCGGCCGCGGATCGTGCTGCAGGCGCGCACGGTCGACCCCGCGTCGCCGGCACGCAACCTGCCCATCGTGGGCGCGCCGCTCATCGTGGCCGCCGATGCGCCGCCGCCGGTATGGGCGAGCGAGGCGGCCGTGGATCTCTATGGATTCGCGCCGGGGCGCGTCATCGAATTGCCGCTCGCGGGGAAGATCGAACGCTTCACGGTAGCCGGCGTCTGGCGCGATTACGGGCGCCAGCAGGGCGTGATCGCGATGGAGCGGCCGCGCTACATCGCGCTGACCGGCGATCGCACGGTCACCACAGGCGCGCTGTGGCTCGCCGACGGCGTCGATCGGTCCGCGTTCGAGGCGTCGGTCCGCGCGACCATTCCGGGTGGCGAGCGACTCGAAATCGCGCGGCCCGAGGAGATCCGCGAGGCGTCGCTGCGAGTGTTCGATCGCACGTTCGCCGTGACCTATGCGCTCGAGCTCGCCGCCGTGGTGATCGGTCTCGCCGGCCTGTCGTCGTCGTTCGGTGCGCTCGTGCTCGCGCGCCGCCGCGAGTTCGGCGTGCTGCGCCACCTCGGCATGACGCGGCGCCAGATCGCGGCGATGCTCGCAACCGAAGGCCTCGCAGTCAGCACGATCGGGCTTGGGGTCGGAGGCGGGCTGCGGATTCGCGATCAGCCTGATCCTCATCCACGTGGTCAACCGGCAGTCGTTCCACTGGGGGATGGAATTGTCGCTGCCGTGGGCGGCGCTTGGCGGGTTCGGGTTGCTGCTGCTCACGCTGTCGATGTTGACGGCGCTCGGCAGCGGACGCTACGCGCTGGGCAAAGATGTCGTGTTGGGCGTCAAGGACGATTGGTGAGGATGCAGCGGCGCCGGTTCCTCGCGCTTCCCCTGCTGGCGGCCGCTCACCGCGCGCTGGCCGATGTCGACTACGCGCGCGTCGAGCCGCGTACGCTCGTATTTCCGCGCGACCATGGCGCCCACCCGGAGTTTCGCACCGAGTGGTGGTACATCACGGGCTGGATAAGGGACGCCGCGGGCCGCGAGTCCGGCGTGCAGGTCACGTTCTTTCGCAATCGACCGGGGGTCGCCGAGGCGAATCGAAGCGCGTTCGCGCCGCGCCAACTCGTGTTCGCGCATGCGGCGCTGGCCGACCCGCGGCACGGCCGTCTCTATCACGACCAGCGCGCCGCGCGCGCGGGATTCGGCCTCGCGGGCGTCGAGGAGCAGTCGACAGGGGCTTTCATCGACGACTGGTCGCTCACGCGCACCGGCGATCGCTATGTGGCAAACGTCACGGCGCGCGAATTCGCCTTCGACCTTGCGTTCGCGCCCACCGAACCGGTGCTCGTGCATGGCGACGCCGGATACTCGCGCAAGGGCGCGGAGAGCGCGCAGGCGAGCTACTACTACAGCGAGCCGCAACTTGCCGTGACCGGCACGGTCACCGTTGCGGGCGTCACCGTCGCCGTCACCGGCACTGCGTGGCTCGATCACGAATGGTCGAGCACTGTGATGGCGCCGGAGGCCGCGGGCTGGGACTGGACGGGAATCAATCTCGAACGGGGCGGCGCGCTGATGGCGTTCCGGATGCGCGACAAGGCGGGTCGCGCGCTATGGGCCGGCGGCACGCTGCGGAGTGCCGACGGTCGCGTGCGCATCTTCGCGCCGGACGAGATCCGCTTCACGGCAGTGCGCTCGTGGCGCTCGCCGCGGTCGGGATTCACTTATCCGGTAGTCATGACGATCGGCGCCGGCGGCGTCGAGTACACACTCATGCCACTGATCGACGATCAGGAGCTCGACTCGCGCGCGAGCACCGGCACGATCTACTGGGAAGGCGCTGTGCGCGCGATGGCTTCCGGTCGCGAGGCAGGGCGCGGCTATCTCGAGCTCACCGGTTACGGGAATGCGCTGCGGCTATGAAAATCGGGGTCAGATCATCTTGACGATGCGGCCCTCGCGCCAGGACGTCGTCGCGGCTTCGGCCAGCTCGAGCGCCTTGAGGCCGTCGTCGATGGTCGTGCGCACCTTCTCCTTGCCCGCGAGCACCGCGAAAAACTGGGCCAGCTCGGCCGCATACGCAGCCCGATAGCGCTCGAGGAAGAAGTGCAGCGGAAGGTCGCGGCTCACGGCCGTGTTGGTGCTCGCGACGACTTCCGTCGCCACGTGATTGCCGGCCTGCAGCATGCCGCCGCTGCCGAGCACTTCGAAGCGCTGGTCGTAGCCGTACGCCGCCCGGCGGCTGGTGTTGATCTGGCAAAGCCGCCCGCGCTTCGTGCGGATCGTCACCGCCGTGGAGTCGACATCGCCCGCCTCGGCGATCGCCGGATCGACGAGGCACGACGCGCTCGCGTGCACCGTCTCGGCCTCGTCTTCGAGAATCCAGCGAAACATGTCGAAATCGTGGATCAGCATGTCCTTGAAGATTCCGCCGGAGCTCTTGATGTAGGGGATCGGCGGCGCGCCCGGATCGCGGCTCGTGACGATCAGCATCTCCGGTGTGCCGATCTCGCCGGCCGCGAGCCTCGTCTTCGCCGCGGCGAACGTGGGATCGAACCTGCGCTGGAAGCCGATCATGCACGTCACGCCGGCGCGCGCGACTGCCTCGGCGCAGGTCCGTGGCGCGCGCGATGGCAAGATCGACCGGTTTTTCGCAAAAGATCTGTTTGCCGGCCGCGGCCGCCGCGAGAATCAGATCGGCATGCGTGTCGGTGTACGAGCAGATCAGCACCGCGCCGACCGCCTTGTCGGCGAACACTTCCGCGGTCGTCACCGGCTTCGCGCCGTGCTCGGCCGCCAGCGCTGCCGCGGCCTCGGCGTTGGGATCGATCACATATTTGAGCCGCGCGCCGGTCTCGCGCGCGAGGTTGCCCGCGTGGATCTTGCCGATGCGGCCCGCTCCGAAGAGTGCGCAATCGATCATGTTCTTCCGCCTTGGTGGTTCGGGCGCAGGGTTGCGCCATCCGGTGAGGTATTCTATGTTACCGGAACCGCGCCGGCCCGATGGCACGCAACCGGCGGTCCCGAACTTTGCTCCCTCCGATGAAGAACAACACGCGTTTTGCCGCCGGCCGGCGCTTCGACGTCATCTGCCTCGGCCGCTTCGCCGTCGATTTCTACGCCCAGCAGATCGGCGCGCGACTCGAAGACGTCGCGACCTTCGCCAAGTACCTCGGCGGCTCGTCGGCGAACACCGCGTTCGGCTGCGCGCGCCTGGGTCTTTCCGCGGCGATGGCGGCGCGCGTCGGCGACGACGCGATGGGGCGCTTCCTCACGGAAACGCTCGCGCGCGAGGGGTGCGACGTCTCGCATGTCAGCATCGACCCGGCGCGGCTCACCGCGGCCGTGGTGCTCGGCATCAAGGATCGCGACACGTTCCCGCTGATCTTCTACCGCGAGAATTGCGCCGACATGGCGGTCACCGAAGACGACGTCGCGGAGGATTTCCTCGCGCAGTCGAAGGCGCTCCTCATCACCGGCACCCATTTCTCCACGCCGCACGTGCACCGGGTGAGCACGACGGCGCTCGAGCGCGCGCGCAGGAACGACGTGCGCACCGTGCTCGACATCGACTACCGGCCGGTGCTGTGGGGACTCACCAAGCGCGGCGACGGCGAGACCCGCTTCATCGCGAGCGACACGGTGACCGCGCACCTGCAGGGCGATCCTGCCGCTGTTCGATCTCGTGATCGGCACCGAGGAGGAATTCGCGATCGCCGGGGGCGACACCGACATCATCGCCGCGCTCCGCGCCGTCCGCCTCGTGACGGCGGCAACGCTCGTGGTGAAGCGCGGCCCGATGGGGTGCGCCGTGATCGACGGTCCGGTTCCGCGGTCGCTGGACGACGCGTTCAACGGCCAAGGCGTGACGGTCGAGGTGCTGAACGTGCTGGGCGCGGGCGATGCGTTCTCGGCCGGGTTCCTGTCCGGCTGGGTGCGGGGCGAGATCTACGACCAGTGCTGCAAGTACGCCAACGCCTGCGGCGCGCTCGTCGTGTCGCGGCACGGCTGCGCGCCGGCGATGCCCACGCGGGTCGAGCTCGATCATTATCTGGCCAACACGGAGCGCATTCCGCGGCCGGATCGCGACGAGGAATTGCGCCGGCTCCACCGCAAGACCGCGCCGCGCATCCCGCGGCCCGAGCTCTTCCTGTTCGCGTTCGACCACCGCGACCAGTTCTTCGAACTCGCCCGCGCGACGGGCGCCGACGAGAACCGCATTCCGGCGCTGAAGAAACTGTTCGTCGAAGCCGTCGCGCGGACGGAAACGGCGCGCAGCCTCGACGGGCGCATCGGTCTCCTGTGCGACGATCGTTACGGCCAGGATGCGCTCAACGCCGCGACCGGGCGCGGCTGGTGGGTCGGGCGACCGGTCGAGCTGCCGGGATCGAATCCGGTCGTGTTCGAGGCGGGGCGCTCGATCGGCACCGCGCTCAACACCTGGCCGGTCGAGCAGGTGGTGAAGTGCCTCGTCCCGTTCCATCCCGACGACGAGGTGGGCAACCGGCTCGAGAACGAGGCGCAGGTGAAAGCGCTGTACGACGCCGTGCAGGTAAGCGGGCACGAGCTTTCTGATCGAGATCGTTCCGCCGAAGCGTTTGCCGGTGGAGCCCGACATCCTGTTGCGTGCGATGAAGCGGCTCTACAACCTCGGCATCTATCCCGAGTGGTGGAAGCTGCCGCCGCCACCAGCGCCGGAGTGGCCGGGCGATCGACGCGCTGATCGCCGAGCGCGATCCCGTACTGTCGCGGCGTCGTGCTGCTGGGCTTGAGCGCGCCGGTCGACACGCTGGCGCGCGGCTTCGCGGACGCCGCCGGAAGCAGCACGTGCCGCGGCTTTGCCGTGGGGCGCACGATCTTCCACGAGCCGGCGCGCGCGTGGCTCGCCGGCGCGATCGACGACGCCGGGCTCGTCACCGGGGTGCGGGCGAATTTCGAAGCGCTGATCGACGCGTGGACGAGCGAAGCGGCAACGACGCGGCGAGGGAGCGGAGCGCCGTGACGATACGGAGCAACACGTCGGCGAAGTGCCTCCGCTGCGCGCATGTTCGCCTTCGCGCGCTCGCGGTCGTGGATGCGTCATGGGCATCTCGTCGATGCGACGGGAAAACTCGTCGGTGGTAAGGGGGCGTTGAACTGGATTCATGGTGCTTTCTCGCGGTTGATGTGCTCTTTGTTGCGCTGCACCATGCAATATAGGGATCCGCCACGGAATAGCCAATCGTTTTTCCGGATGGACCGCATCGCCGCCGCAAATCACGTCTATCTCATTGTTGACTATCGACAATATTGACCAGGACCAGACCCGCCCCGTGGCGGAGAGGACCCCATGACAACGCTACGACTGACGATGGCCCAGGCGCTGGTCCGCTTTCTCGCGGCGCAGGGAACGATCTGCGACGGGCGCGAAGTTCCGCTGTTCGCAGGCGTCTGGGCGATCTTCGGTCACGGCAATGTCGCGGGCGTAGGCGAGGCGCTCTACCGGCATCGGGCCGCGCTGCCGACCTACCGCGCACACAACGAGCAGGCGATGGCGCACGCGGCGATCGCCTTCGCGAAGGCGCATTTTCGCCGGCGGATGATGGCGTGCACGACATCGATCGGTCCCGGCGCCACCAACTTGATCACCGCGGCGGCGACTGCGCACGTCAACCGGTTGCCCGTGCTGTTCCTGCCCGGCGACGTCTTCGTCTCGCGTGCGCCCGACCCGGTGCTGCAGCAGATCGAGGACTTCCACGACGGCGGAATCTCGGCCAACGATTGCTTCAAGCCGGTGTCACGCTATTTCGACCGCATCGTCGCGCCGTCGCAGCTCCTGACCGCGTTGCCGCGCGCGATTGCAGTGCTGACCGATCCCGCGCAATGCGGCCCGGTAACTCTCGCGTTGCCGCAGGACGTGCAGGCCGAGGCGTACGATTATCCGGAGGCGTTCTTTGCGCCGACGCTCGTCCGGATCCGCGCGCCGTTGCCGGATCCTGTGGAGCTCGATGCCGCGGCGCAGTTGCTGCGCGCGGCGAAGCAACCGGTGATCGTCGCCGGAGGCGGCGTGCTCTACAGCGACGGCGGTCCGGAAGCGTTGCAGCGGTTTGCCGAGGCGCATGGCGTGCCGGTCACCGAGACGCAGGCGGGCAAGAGCGCGCTGCCATGGGACCATCCGCTGCAGGCGGGCCCGATCGGTGTCACCGGCGGAACAGCGGCGAACGCGCTCGCGCGTGACGCCGATCTCGTCCTCGCCGTCGGCAGCCGGCTTGTCGGATTTCACCACCGGCTCGCATTCGCTGTTCGTCGCAGGCGAAGATCGTCGCGATCAACGTCAACAATTTCGATGCGCAGAAATGGCGCGCGACCACCGTTCACGGCGACGCCGCCGCGACGCTCGCCGCGCTTTCCGCGCGCCTCGCGGAATGGAGGAGCGGCACGGCGTGGCAGGACAAGGCGAAGCGGGAAGGCGACAAATGGCGCACGACCGTCTCGGCAATCGTCGGCGTGCGCGAGCTCGAGCCGTCCCAATTGCCGTACGACGGCGAAGTGATCGGCGCGGTCCAGCGCTCGCACCCGCAGTCGGCGTCGCACGACATCGTCGTCTGCGCCGCCGGGACGCTCCCGGCCGAGCTGCACAAGCTCTGGCGCGCCGCCGCGTCCGGGCGGGTACCACATGGAATACGGCTACTCGTGCATGGGCTACGAGATCGCGGGCGGCATCGGCGTCAAGATGGCGCATCCGGAGCGCGAAGTCGTCGTGATGGTCGGCGACGGCAGCTACCTGATGCTCAATTCGGAGATCGCGACGTCCGTCATGCTGGGGACGAAGCTCGTCATCGTCGTGCTGGACAATCGCGGCTATGGCTGCATCCATCGGCTGCAGCTTGCCGTGGGTGGCGAAGGATTCAACAACCTGTTCGACGATTGCGTGCAAGGCGAACGCCGGGGATGCCGGCGATCGATTTCGCGGCGCACGCGCGCTCGCTGGGAGCGCTGGCCGAGCATGTGGACTCGATCGCCGAGCTCGAGGCGGCGCTGGCGCGGGCGCGCGCGGCCGACCGCACCTGCGTCGTCGTCATCGACACCGACCCGCTGCGCACGACGGAGGCAGGCGGCTGGTGGTGGGAAGTGGGCGTTCCGGAGGTCTCCGAATCGTCGAGCGTGCGCGCGGCGCGAATCGAGTACGAGCGACGGCAAGCGATTGCAGCGCCAATGAGCGTGCACTAGTCGCGAAGGAGCTCAGACGTGCGCATCGGCATCAATCCAATCTCATGGACCAACGACGATCTCCCCGCGCTGGGGGGCGAGACCCCGCTCGAAACCGCGTTGACCGAGGGCAAGGCGCATCGGCTACGAGGGATTCGAGCTCGGCAACAAGTTTCCGCGCGATCCCGACGCCTTGCGCGGGGTGCTCGGGCGACATGGACTCGCCTGCGTGTCTGGGTGGTATTCGGGGCGGCTCGCCCGCGGCGACGGTCGCCGATGAATTGCGATCGGTCGAGGCGCATCTCAATCTTCTCGCGGCCAATGGCGCGCAGGTGATGGTCTATGGCGAGGTCGCCGATTCGATCCAGGGCCGACCGGAAGCGCTGTCGCGGCGGCCGCGATTCACCTCCGATGCCGAATGGTCAGCGTACGGCGAGCGCATCACGGCGCTGGCGCGGCACACGCTCGCCCGCGGCGTTCGTCTCGCGTACCATCACCACATGGGCGCCTATGTCGAGACCGCCGAGGACGTCGACCATCTGCTGCGGTCACCGGTCCGGAAGTCGGACTGCTGCACGATACGGGCCATGTCACCTTCGCCGGCGGCGATGCGCCGACCGAGCTGAAGAAGCACGTCGCGCGCGTCTGTCACGTGCATTGCAAGGATGTGCGTCCCGCAAGTGGCGCGGATGGCGCGCAATCGCGGCTGGAGCTTCCTCGACTCCGTCCTCAACGGCGCCTTCAGCACGCCGGGAGAAGGCGCGTCGATTTCGCCGCGGTGATCGCCATTCTGCGCGATGCGGATTATCGCGGCTGGCTCGTCGTCGAGGGCGAGCAGGATCCGGCCGTCGCGCCCGCGTATCGTTACGCCGAGATGGCCTATCGCCTGCTGTCCGCGCTCGTGGCCGGCAAGTCCGATGCCGAGGCGCGCGCCGCGGCGATGGCACCGGCGAGGGTAGCGACGTGAGCCGAGGAGCAGGGGCCCCAAGCGTGCTTGGGAATGCGACTGGGGCGAACCGGCGCCAGCGGCCGACTCTCGGCGTCGCGGCCTTGCAAAACCGATTCAATGAGGCCGCAGCATGAATTCCGACCTGCTGGTCAAGGCCGCGCGCACCGGGCGCACCATTGCGCGCGTCACGCCGGAATCGGCGGGCTGGCGCTACGTCGGCTTCGAGGCGTTGTGGCTCGCGCCCGGCGAAACCTACGCCGGCAGCCACCGGCACGCGCGAGCTTTGCATCGTGGTCGTCGCGGGTCGCGTGACGCGTGGAGAGCGGCGATCTCGCGTGGCGCGGACTCGGCGAGCGCGCGAGCCCGTTCGAGGATGTCGGCGCCCCACGCCGCGTATCTTCCGCCGGGGCGCGACGTGCGCATCACCGGGGAAACGGACGCCGAGATCGCGCTCTGCACGGCGCCGGCGGAACATGGCGTCGCGCCGCGCCGGATCGATCCCGCCGCCATGCGGCGCAGCGTGCGCGGGCACGGGCTCGAACACGCGCTACGTGCGCGATATCCTGCCGCAGGATGCGCCCGCGGAGGCGCTGCTGGTCGTCGAGGTCATCACGCCGCCGGGTCATTCGTCGAGCTATCCGCCGCACAAGCACGACACCGACGACGTTCCGGCCGAGAGCTCCTCGAGGAGACCTACTATCACCGCCTCGATCCGCCGCAGGGCTTCGCGTTCCAGCGCGTCTACACCGACGATCGCTCGCTCGACGAGGCGATGACGGTCGAGGACCGCGACGTAGTCATGGTGCCCGCGCGGCTACCATCCGGTGATCGTCCCGCACGGCTACACCTCGTACTACCTCAACGTGATGGCGGGTCCGCAGCGCGTCTGGCATTTCCACAACGATCCCGCGCACGCCTGGATGCTGGCGACGCAACATGAACGGGCCCCGAGGCTCGCGTCGCTCGCTGCCCCCGAGGGGGCGCGCAGTGCCCTTCGGGCGGCCGTGCGGGCACTGACCTGAGGATCGTGACGATTCCGCACTGGCTGCTTGTCGCCGTCGCCACGCTGCTGTGCGTGGGCCCCGTGGTCACGATTCTGTTGTGGGGGTTCATCTGGTATCGGGTCGAGCGCACGATCCGGATCGTTCCGACGCTGCGTTTCGGGCAGACGCTCGCCGCCGCCGACCCTCCTGCCGGGCGCGTTTGCGTCGTCGTCCCGGCGTATAACGAGGCACGCGTGATCGCCGGGCACATTGGGTCATTGCGGGCGGAGAACGTATCGGCATGTCCGCTATGTGCTGGCACTCGATCGATGCACCGACGACACGGCGGCCATTGCGCGAACCGAGATCGGCGGCGACGAACGCTTCGAGATCGTCGAAATCGATGCCTGCCCCGACGATTGGGCCGGCAAGGTCCATGCGGTGCACGCGGGCGTCACCCGTTCCCGCGGCGCGCTGGACGCCGAATACCTGCTCTTCGCCGACGCCGACACGGTTTTCTCTCCTGGGTGCATCGCGTCGGCACTCGCGCTGATGCGGCATCGGAAGCTCGATCTCCTGAGCCTCCTCAGCACCCTGAGGCACCAGACATGGTTCGAACGCGTCGCGCAGACGGCTGCAGCGTTGGAGCTGATGCGCCAATTTCCGCTCACCCGAGTGAACGGAATCGACGGCCGCCGGGCGTTCGCCAACGGGCAATTCATGCTGTTCCGGCGCGATGCCTACGATGCCATCGGCGGCCACGAGGCGGTCAAGGAAGCGGTGATGGACGATCTCGCGCTTGCGCGGAATATCGATGCCGGCGGGCTGCGGATGGGCCTCTTCTTTGCGGACGGCCTGTTCCATTGCCGCATGTACGCGGATTGGATGCAGTTTCGGCGCGGTTGGAAGCGGATCTACACGGGGGCCGCGAGCCGCAAGGCGAAGCGCCTGTCGGAATGGGGTTTGCGAATTCGCTGGCTGGGCACTATTTTTCCGCTGTGGATGCTTGTCGCGGGACCGCTCGGCGCACTGATCATCGCGCGCGATGCGGCGCGAGGGTGGACTGTCGTTGCGCTCAGCCTCGTCGCGTTATTGGTCTGGCTCGGAGCGCTCGCCCGGATCACCTGGCTGGCGCGCGCGCCGCAATGGACGGCGCCCTTGCATATCGTCGGCGCCTGGCTCACGGCCAATCTCCTTGGCGAGGCGGCGCGCGACCTCCGCTCGCGCACGCCGACGCGATGGGGTGGGCGCGAATACAACCTCGGCGCCGACGAGGCCTGAAGCAGGGTCGGAGAGGGCTGCTCACCCGGCTCCGATCGCCGCCAAGGACAGCTTGGCCGACAATAGTTGGGAGGGGAGTGCAGGGTCGTCCGCGTCGGTCACCATAGTCAACGTCAGTGCGTCGCCGTCCAGATCCGCCGCAATGCCCTCCACCTTGAAGCTCGGTGCCAACGCCTGCATCGATCGCAGCGTCCCCTTGGCGTCGACAATGCCGATCGATGCGCCCACGCAAGTTCCGTCGTTGTAGCTGTCGTCAACGTTTTCGGCCACCGCGCTGAAGACCCAGGCGTCGCCTGGCAGCGCCGCGCCATCCGTGAAGCACAACGGAACGCCTGCCACCCCGCCCAGGTCGTAGCGCTGCACTGCTGTCGCGTGCACAGGCGCCGCGGACTCTCCGAGCAGCCACGGCAGAACTTCTGCCCATGCCAGGTGGATGCAGGCGTTCGGCGAGCCGCCCCTGTTGCCGCGCTGCAGGAGAAGCAACTCATCGCCGACGACCAAGGCGCCTTCGATATTGAGCTCCGTGAATTGGCTGCGAAGCGGCCGATACAGAGGCGCCAGATCGAGGTGCCGAGCGGCCGCCTGCACACTGCCATCGGAGCCAAGAGGCAGCAGTACGCCGGCATTCCGGTTGCGCCGCGAGCCTCGATCCGAGCCCAAACAGCGCGCCCGAAGGGCAACCGGGCAGTGCCGGCAACCGCATCAACGCCTCGATGTCCGGCTTGAGCGATTTCCGCTTTTTCCGGGCCTCGGGCAAGTCGGCTTCGAATAGCCGCAGCAATCGACCGGGGGCCTCCGGCGAGCGCGTGTCGAATACCGCGAGGTGGTGTTCGTCATCGGCGACGACGTAGAGGCGCTCCTGAACGCGGACGAGGCCGCTGGCAGCACTCAGATAAGCGGGGCCGCGCCGATGGGTGATTGGGTCAATGCGCAGATCACGAAGGCGATGGACCGCGAGCATCCAAACCACCTGTGGCAGAGTTTCCAAGCGGCGCGTAGTCCGCGCGCGTGACCGCGGCAAAGCGGCGGACGCCGAGCGCGTCGAGGTGCGCCTTCGCTTCCCGTTCCTCGTCCAGCACGAGCAGCGCCGAGATCAGGCACCGTGCCGATTCCTCGGGAAGAGTCGCGCCGCAGACGAGCGGCGGCATCGGCGCCGCCGGCGGTCGAGCCGATCGCGCGAAAGCGCGCGGCCAACGTGCGCGTCGTGCCGCTGCAGCAGGTGCCACCAGTAGGCATCGATCGCGGTGACATCGATGCGTGCGTCGGCGAGCGCCGCGAGCGCACCGCGCGGGTGTCCGAGTGGTCCCACCGACTCGCGATACAGGCGCTGCCGCGCCGCGGTACCGTGGGCAAGGAGCGCAAGCTGCGGCGCGACGAATCCGGAATACGAGTGATCGGCAGTCCAGCCGATACGGTGGCCGAAGGTCGAAGCCAGCGTGTCGAAAGCACTGCTCGCCCGGACGAGCCAAACCGAGCGGTAGCGACGGGCAATCGCCGTCGGCGATTGCCGTGACCGGGGCAGCAAGCGGGCGGGCGCGGGGATAGCGCGTCGCCAGCGGATAGCCGCACATGAACACGGCCGCGAGATCCTCGCGCGCCCACAGGTCGGTGAGCGGCGCAGGTGCCGCGTAGTCGATGCAGTCGAGCGGAAGCGCCGGCGCGATTCGCGGCCAGCTTCAGCAGCGCGTGCCAATGCTCGCGCACCTGCGGCGTCACGTCGTACATCCGCGTACAGGCGATCCAATGCTCACTGAAAGCGCAACGTTTGTCCGCGGCCGAGGCGTCGTGCCTTGTCGAGCAGCGCGCAGCCGAGCGCGATGTCGGACAGCGAGAGCCCGCGATGCCAGAACAGGTTCGTCTCGTCGTCGCGCTCCCGACCCGGCTTCAGCCCGGCGACGATCTGCCCCAATTCGGCGTGCAGGTTGCCTTCGTGCAGCTTGCCTTCGTCGACGTGGCGGCGCAGCGCGCCGAAGGCATGCCCTTGCGGCACTGGCCCCAATCGTCGACGACGATCTTCGCCATGATGTCGGTCAGCGTGATCTCGACCGCGCTCATCGTGCCGTAGGGAATGACGAGCGCGCCGGGCTTGATCCACTCCGTGCGCAGAAGCGGCTGCGGCTCCGACAGGCGCGACGCCTCGACGACGATGTCGGCGCCGCGGATGCACGATTCCCAGTCGTCCGTGGCCACGACCGGCTTGCCGAGGTCGTGCGCGAGCTTGTCGGCGAAGGCGCGGCGGCTCTCGGGCCGCCGCGAATGCACGCGGATCTCGGCGCAGTCGAACAGCCGGTCGATGAGCCGGACATTCCAGTAGGCGGTGCCGCGGGCGCCGATGTGCCCCAGCACTTTCGCGTCCTTGCGCGCGAGATGCTTGGCGCCGAGCGCGGACATCGCACCCGTGCGCATGTCGGTCAGCACCGACGCATCGAGTATGGCGCGCGGCGCGCCGGTATCGGGATCGAAGAGGGTGAGCACCGCGAGCTCGGACGGCAGGCCCTGTTTCCAGTTATCGACGAAATCGCCGACGACCTTGACGCCTGCGACGCCGAGCGGTCCGACGACGCCGCGCAGCACGTTGAAATGACCCTTGGCCGAGCTCTCGGGCACGAGGTGCACGCGCGGCTCGATAACGGTCTGGCCCAAACCCTGCGCGCGCAGCCCGCCTTCGACCGCGCTCAGGATCTCGTCGTCGGTCAGCGCCAGCGCGGCGACGTCGGGGCCATTCAGGTACATGAGCTCGATGGAGGGCATGCAGGATCCCGTCGTGGCCGTCAGTGCCGCCGTCGATCCAGCGAGAACGGGAAATGGCAGCGCACGCGCCGCTCGCCCTCGAGCGGGAGAAGCAACGGCGGGTCGGTCGAGCACCTCGGCTGCGCCACGGGGCAGCGCGTGTGGAACCGGCACCCGCCGGGCGGATTCACGGCGCTGGGAATTTCGCCCTGCAGCACGATCGGCTGCAGCGCTTGCGCGGGTCGACGGCGGGGTTCGTCGACAGCAGCGCGGCCGAATACGGATGAGCGGGCCGGGCGAAGAGGCTCGCGCGTCGCGGCCTCTTCGACGATCTGGCCGAGATACATCACCGCGGTGCGTCCGGTGACGCGGCGGATCACGTTGAGGTTGTGGCTGACGAGCAGATAGGTGAGCCCGAATTCGCGCTGCAGATCGAGCAGCAGGTTGAGGAGGTCGCCCTGCACCGACACGTCGAGCCCGGCGGTCGGCTCGTCGGCGACGATGATCTCGGGGCGCATCAGCAGTGCGCGGGCGACACCGACGCGGCGCGCCTGTCCCCCGGAGATCTGATGCGGAAATTTCGCGAGCACGTCCGGCGAGAGGCCGAGGCGCTGCAGGATTGCGGCGAGCTGCGTCAGCGCTTCCGCGCGGGGCAGTGCGTGGATGGCGATCGGCTCTTCCAGCGTGCGGCCGATGGTCATTCGCGGCGACAGCGACGCGACGGCATCCTGCAACAGCAGCTGCGCGCGACGGCGGAAGGCGAGGGAGCGCTTGCGCGAGCTGCTCCGCCACCGACCGGTCGCCGACCTTCACCGTGCCCGACGACGGCGGCGTGAGTCCCACCAGCACGCGGCACAGCGTGCTCTTTCCCGATCCGGATTCGCCGACCAGCCCGACGATCTCGCCTTTGCCGATGGCGAGCGTGACGTCGTCGAGCGCGCGCACCCGCCCGTCGAACAGGACGCTGACGCCCGCGAACTCGACCAATGGCGACCGGCGCCACATTGGCAGACCGGCGGCCTGGCTACGTCGCCGCGGTCACGGTGCACCCTTGGCGCTTCGCGCTCCTCCGAGAGGGAGCAATTCGCGCTTGGGACGGCCCGGCGCGCTCATGTGTCCCCCTGGCATCGACGCCCAGGGCGATCTCCTCCCACCGCACGCAGGCTGCGCGCCGGCCCGGACCCGCGTCGCGCAGCGCCGGCACCGATTGGCGGCAGAGGTCGGTCGCATGCAGGCAGCGCGGGGCGAACACGCACGCATTGCGCGACGTCGACGGGATCGGGCACCTCGCCGGGGATCGAGACCAGCCGGCCGCCTGCGGCCTCGTCGTCGAGCTCGCAGGCGAGCAGCGCGCGCGTGTAGGGATGGCGCGGCGCACCGAGCACCTCGGCCACCGGGCCGGACTCCACGATCGTGCCGCCGTACATGACGCAGAGGTCGTCGCAGAGCTGGGCGACAAGGCCGAGGTGGTGCGAGATGAAGACGATCGAGCCCGCGAAGCCTCGGCGCAGGTCCTCCAGCAATGACACGATCTGCGCTTCGACCGTCGCGTCGAGCGCGGTCGTGGGCTCGTCGGCGAGCAGCAGATCGGGCTCGACCAGGAGCGCCATGGCGATCATCACTCGCTGGCGCATGCCGCCCGAGAGCTGATGCGGATAGGAGGTGATCCGCAGCGGCGCATCGGCGATGCCGACGCTCGTGAGCGCCGCGATCGCGCGACGTCGCGCGGCGTCGCGAGGCATTCCGGGATGGCGCCGGCGCAACACGTCGACGAGATGCGTGCCGACGGTGAACAGCGGATTCAACGCCGTCATCGGATCCTGGAAGATCATCGCGATCCGCGTGCCGCGATAGGCGTTCATCGCGCGCTCGTCGAGCGCGAGCAGGTCGACGCCGTCGAACACGATTTCGCCGCCGACGCGGGACAGGTTCGCCGGCAACAGGCGCACGAGGCAGGCGGCGAGGCTCGACTTGCCGGAGCCCGATTCGCCGACGACGCCGAGAATGCGGCTCTTTCCCGATGTCGAGGTCGATGCCGCGCAGGATGTGCGCCGTGCCGCGCGCGGTCGTCGCCTCGAGCGTCAGACTGCCGGATCGAGACCAGCGGCATCTGCAACCGAACCGGCTGTCGCCGCTGCGCTGCCCCCCGAGGGGGCGCAATTCGAGCGTCTTGGGGCGGCCCGGCGGCGCTCATGTCAGTGCTCCTGCCGGATCCGCGGGTCGACCGCATCGCGCAGCGCCTCGCCGAACAGCGTGAAGCCGAGTGTGGCGATCGGCAAGCGCCAGGCTGGACACGACGACGGGTACCCAGCTGTCGGACAGGAACTGGTAGCCGTCCTGGATCAGCGTGCCCCAGCTCGCGAGCGGCGGGCGCACGCCCAGGCCCAGGAACGAGAGGCCGGCCTCGATCGTGATGACGACCGGAATGTCCATCGAGGCGAGGATCACCAGCGGCCCCATGATGTTGGGCAGGATGTGATGCACGACGATGCGGGTGAACGAAGCGCCGAGGATCCGCTCGGCTTCCAGGAACGGGGCGCTCTTGAGCGCCAGCACCTGGCCCCGCGCCACGCGGCCGAAATGCGGCATCAATGTGACGGCGGCAATCACGACGACGATCAGCGTCGAGGGGCCGAAGATGGCGACGATGGCGAGCGCCAGCACCATGCTCGGGAACGATGAGATGACGTCGAAGACGATCAGCACGAAGCGCTCGAGGCGCGCCGGCAGATAGGCGGCGGCGATACCGAGCAGCGTGCCCAGGCTCAACGCGATGCGCGATTGCGGAGAGCGCAACGCTCAGCGCCACCGTGGCGCCGTGCACGAGCCGCGAATAGAGATCGCGGCCGAGATGGTCGGTGCCGAGCCAATGCGTGAGCGAGGGTCCGGAGAAACGGTTCATCACGTCGAGCTTGTCCGGATCGGCGGTCGACACCCAGGGGGCGAAGAGCGCGGCGATCAGCACCAGCACCACGATGCCGAGCCCCGTGGCTCCGGTGAGCGTGGCGCAGATCCGGCGCAGGATGCGCAGCAGCGCCCCTCATTCGGCCGCTCCCGGCCTCGCCGCATCGTGGCGGATGCGCGGATCGATGGCCGAATACGACAGGTCGACGATCAGGTTCACGGCGACGAACAGGACGACGACGACCAGCGCCGCGCCCTGCACGACAGGATAGTTGCGCTCGGAGATCGCGCCGTAGATGAGCCGCCCGAGCCCCGGGCGCGCAAAGACGATCTCGACCAGGACGGCGTTGCCCAGCAGGCGGCCGATGCCGAGGCCGAGCAGCGTGATCGTCGGAATGCAGGCGTTCTTCAGCGCGTACTTGTAGGTCACGAGCCGCTGCGAGAGGCCATAGGCGCGCGACGTGCGAATGTAGGGTTCGCCCATCACCTCGAGCATGGACGTGCGGATCAAGCGGGCGATGAACCCGATCCAGCCCAGCGCGAGGGCCAGCGTCGGCAGGATCATCCGCTTGATCTCGTCGCCGAGGGCGCCTGTACGGCTCGCGCCCAGCACCGGCAGCCAGTCGAGCCAGATCGCGAAGATCAGGAGCAGGAAGATCGCGATGACGAAGCTCGGCACCGCGATGAACGCGACCGAGACGAAGGCGAGGACGTTGTCGAGCACCGAGCCGCGATGGGTGGCCGCATAGATGCCGAGAGGAACGCCGATGAGCGCGGCCAAGCCGAGCGCCGAGAACGTGAGGATCAGCGTATAGGGGATTACCTCGCGGATCAGCTTGCCCGACCGGCTGACCGGAGATGACGTCAACGCCCAGATTGCCGCTCAGGACGTTCGAGAAAAACCGCCACAGCCGAATGTGCAACGGCTGGTCGAGCCCCATCTGCACAATGAAGCGCCGCGACAGCTCCGGCGTGGCCTGCGGTCCGAGCAGCGTCGTCGCGGGATCGCCGGGGACGATCGCCGACAAAGCGAACAGCAGCAGCATCGCCCCGATCACGATCAGCACGGTCGTGACGAGGCGGCTCCCGAGATAGCGCAGCGTCTCGTGGATGCGCGGCGAGCCTCCCGCGAACATCGTGGCCTGCCGCCGGCCGCCGGCGGTATCAGGTCGCGGCGCCGAAGTCGTCGTATTGCCAGTCGATCCAGCCCGGCACCCCCGCCGGGCGCATCCAGCTGCGGTGGACGAGCGTGTTGGTTTCGTTCGTGAGCCAGACGAAAGCGGCGCTCTTGTCCATCAGCCGCTGCGCGTCGACGACCTCCTGCCGGCGCTTGGCGGCATCGAGCTCGCCCGCCGACTGCGCGAACAGCGCATCGAATTCCGGGCTGTTCCACCGCTGCCAGTTCCATTCTCCGATCTGTTTGGAGACGAACCACTGCATGATGAAATTCGGATCGTGCTTGCCGTTGAAGCGGACGATGAACATGTCGAGGTTCTTGCCGACGTCGCCTTTGCCCGAATCCCAGTAGGCGCCGCCCTCCTTCGAATCGACCTCGACCGTGATCCCGACATCGGCCAGCAGCGCGCGGGCCACCAGCGCCATGTTCTGGTACGCCGCCTGGTTGAGGATCAGGAGCTTCAGTTTGAGGTTGGATGCCCCTGCCGCGGCCAGCAGGCTCTTCGCCTCCGCCACGTTGCGCTTGTAGACCGGCGCCTCGCGCCAATGGCCGAGGATCTGCGGCGGCAGCAGCGTGTTGAGCCGCGGCGCCTTGCCGTTGTAACCGGCGGTCAGCATCTGGTCCACGTCGAGCGCGAGGCGAATCGCCTGGCGGACCCGCACGTCCGTAAACGGCGCCTTCTCCACGTTCATGCCGAGCCAGACGTAGGCGATGCTCGGCTGCTCGTTGAGCGTGAGCCCGGACACCGAGCGCAGCGGCTCCGCGGCGGACGGCGCGAGTATCGCAAAGTCGAGCTCGCCGGAACGCAACGCGAGATCGGTCGTGCGGGCGTCCGAGATGAACCGGATCGCGATTTCCTCGTAGTGCGGCTTGCGCCCGGCGTACGCGGCGTTGCGGCGCAATACGGCGCCTTTCTGCCGCTCCAACGAAACCAGCTGATAGGGCCCCGAGCCTACGGGCTTCGTGGCAATGCTCCGCGCCGCGCTGCTCCACCGCCTTGCGTGAAACGATGCACCCCGAAACGTCGCCGATCACGACGTCGAACAGATTGGCGCGCGGCTGCGAAAGAACGATGCGGCCTTCGTACTTGCTCTTGACCTCGACGCCCGTCAGGTACAGCCAGTCGTTCTTGTACGTCGACACGGCATCCTTCGCCGGCAGGCCGATGCGCTCGAACGAGAACTTGACATCGTCGGCGGTCATTTCGCCGAAGCCGTCCGTGAACATCTGACCGGGCTTCAGGCGGAACTCGATGACGGTCGGCGAGACCTGCTTGACCTCGGCCGCGGCGTCGAGCTCGAGCTCCGAGGAATTGGGCTTCTGCTTCATCAGGCGCTGATGGACGACGCGGATGACATTGCCGTCCCATGGTCCTTTTCGGTCGGCGGGGTCGAGCACGCCGAGATCCCGATCGATGCGCACGGTGATGTTCGTACGCGGTCCAGTGCCGGTCTGCGCAGTCGCGTCGAGCGCGTAGGCGAGCGCGGTGCCGCCGACGCCCGTCAGGAAATCACGGCGATTGAAGTGATGGGTCATGGGAGTCTCCTCGAAGCCGGGCCGCGGTCCGGCCGCAGCGAAAGGCACGCCGAATGCGCGTAGCGGATGGTGACGCGTCCCGCGCCATTCCGCAAGCCTGCGGCGGCGGAGGCAGCCACCCGCCGGAACGCGTCACCCGATGCCCTTCTAATGCCACCGAATTCCCGCTAATGTTCGTGCAATGAACGGCAACCCGGTTCTGACGGGCAGCGGGCTCGACATCGACTTGCTCGTGCGCGTCGCGCAGGGCCGTGGCGACGTTTCGCTGACGGCAGAGGCGCGCGCGCGGGTGGCGGCGGCGCGCACGGTCGTCGAACGCGCCGCGGCGGGCGAGCGGCCCATCTATGGCCTCAATACCGGCCTTGGCGGCAATCTCAAGCATCGTCTCGCGCCGGAGGAAATCACCGCGTTCCAGACGCAATTCGTCGTCGGTCGCGCGATCGGCGTCGGCGAGCCGCTGCCGCGCGCCGCCGTGCGCGCGGCGATGCTGGCGCGCGCCAATGCGATGGCGCTGGGCGGAGCGGGTGTGTCGCCTTCGGTGCTCGACCTCCTCATTGCGCTTCTCAACCGCGACGTGACGCCGGTCGTGCCGCGCTGGGGGTCGATCGGCGCCGGCGACCTCGGTCTGCTCGCGCACATCGCGCTGGTCGTGATCGGGCGCGGATGGGCCGAGCACGATGGCCACGTGCTTCCGGGCGCCGAGGCGCTGCAGGCGGCGGGACTCGCGCCGGCGACCTTGGGCCCGAAGGACGGGCTCGCCTTGTGCAACGGCAACGCGTTGTCCGCCGGGATGTCCGCGCTCGCGCTGCACGCGGCACGGCGCGTGCTGCGCCAGGCCGACCGCGCGGCCGTGCTGTCATTCGAGGGCTACGCCGCCAATCCGACGATCTTCGATCCGCGTCTCGCCGCCGCGCGCCCGGCTTTCGGCCAGGTCGCCGCCGCGCAGCGGTTCCGTGCGCTGCTGGCGGGATCGTCGCTGTACGACGCGGGTGCGGCGCGCTCGATCCAGGATGCGCTGAGCTTTCGCTGCCTGTCGCAGGTTCATGGCGCGGCCCACGACGCAACGGACCGCGCCGTCGCGGCTTGCGAGGTGGAGTTGAACGCCGCGGCCGACAATCCGCTGGTGATCGCGGCGGACGACGAAATGCTCTCCACCGGCAATTTTCACCTCATGGCCCTGGCGCTCGCGGGCGATGCGGTAGCGATGGCGCTCTCGTCGGTGGCGGCGATGGCGGTCGGCAGGATCGTCAAGCTGATGCAGCCCGAGCTCACGCAGCTGCCGCGGTACCTGTCGCCGATCGGCGGAGCGTCCGCCGGACTGGTGTCGATGCAGAAAACGGCAGTTGCGCTCTACGGCGAAATCCGCCGTCACGCCAACCCGGCGTGCCTCGATCAGTTCGCCGTCAGCGAGACGGTCGAGGACCACAGCTCGCAGGCGCCGCTGGTCTACGCCAAGCTTGCGGATCAGGTAGCGGCCTTGGAGCGGCTCGTCGCGTTGGAGATGCTGGTCGCCGCGCAGGCGGTGGACTTGCGCAAACCCGGGCGCCTCGGCGCGTCGTCCGCGCCGCTTCACGCCGCGATCCGCGGGGTCGTGCCGCCGCTCGAGGCCGACCGCGAATGCGGCGCAGACGTCGAGAAGATCATGACTGCGGTTCGTGCGATGGCACCGGAGTAGCCTTTGCGACGCGTCTTTTCACGGAGCCGCGAGGAAAGCCTGTGCGATCTTCGCGTGACCTGCATCGCTCGGATTGAAGCAGTCGGCGGTCCAGTCTCCGGGACCGAGCAGATTCGAGATCTCGGCCACGGAGACTCCGTTGGCGGCCGCGACCTGACGGATGACGTTGTTGAGGCCAACGCCGAACGGGCCGCCACCCTCGAGATACCCAGCCACGATTGCTTGCGTCTTCGCCTTGGCTCCTGCGGACAGATTACAGTCCCGATAGCCGTTGTCGTAGGTGCCGATGACGATGCGCGTTCGCGGTGCTGTCGCCCGAAGTTGACTCAGGATGGCGCCGAGGTTGGCGCGAAGCTGGGCCCAGTCGTTGGCCGCGCTCGCCTGCGCGTTCGTGTATTGGGTGACGAGCGCCCGGAGGAACGTCGTGCATTGTTCGGGCGGCGTCGTGCCGCACGCCGCCGCAGTGGCAGGGTTCACGAAGGAAATGTCGAATCCCGTGTGCAGCGTGATCAGCACGGCATCGCGAATCGCGGGATCCTCGAGCTGCCAGCGCTCGAGCAAGTCGAGCGCATAGGGCAGGCGTCGCGAGACCAGGTTCGCAGTCGTCGTCGTCCCCGTGACCTTGCCGATGTCGACAAGACGGATCGGCCCACGCTGCGACTGCAGCGTCTGGTGCAGTCGGGCGGCGTAGCCATTCGGGTTCACCAGGGGACCCGTTCCACCGAGCGCCCAGGAGTTGCCGAGCGCGAGCTGGAGCGGCAGCTTCGGCGTCGTATCCGGGGCATTGGGTTCGTAGCTCGAGTCGATCAGGCGCACCGCGTATTGGGCGACCCAGTGGCTCACGTCGTACGCGGCGGTGATGTCCCAGTGCGTCGGCTGCGCGAAGTGGTCGACCAGGATTCGTAGCGCGTTCGCGCGGACCGTCTGCTGGTTCGTCACCTGATAGATCCACCACAACCCGAACGCACGCGACCAGTTGTCGCCGTTGATGTGGCTGATGTCGCCCTGGTTGACGAGGATGGGCTCGACGAAAATGCTGTCGGGGATGCGCGCGCGAAGCCAGTCGGCCTGCTCGGCGCCGTAGATCTTGGCGACGGCTGCGAGACGCAGGATGCACGGCGAAAAGAAGTTACTTGCGGCGCCCGTGTCCCTGGTGATGGGACATCCCTGCGCCGTGTCGCCGTCGAGCACGGGATCGAAGAGGTATTCCTGCGCGACGCTCCTCGCGTACTGACGCAGATCGTTATTGCCGGTGAACTTCGCCCACAGGTCGACGTGGATCAGCGCCCAGGAAAGGTTCTGGTAGTTGGTGTTCAGAACGCGGGTGCGGATGTTCGCCGGCGTCAGACCCGTGATGAAGGTGCGGATCCTGTTCGCCGCCCACTCGGCGAGGGGACGCATGTCGGTCTGGCCGGTCGCTTCCTCGCGTTCGATCGCGAGCGCGATGAACCACGAGTTCCCGTAGAGGATCTCCGAGGAGTTGTTGACGAGCCGCGTCTGCATGTAGGTGAGCTCGGCATTCATCAGCTCGGGCCGCACCTTCTGCTCGACGAACGTGCGATAGCTGACGTCGCCCGTGTGCCGGTAGATCGCATAGAGCGAGTACGCGGCGTGCACCGCCGAGTGCCAGTCCCAGCAGCCGTGGAACATCGGGCTGTCGGCGTTGACGGCCGGGACGCCGGATCCGGACCCTTTCGGGAGGCAGTCCTTGATCGGACGCGAGAGCTCGCCGAGCATCTCGAGCCTGTCCTGCTCGAACTCGGCCGGCGAAAAGATCAGCTGGGCATTCGACGCGGATACGAGAAGGGCGTGAAGCGTTAGGGCGCAAACCGCTGCCAGCGCGCGCTTGACTGTGAGCATGGAAATCTCCCCGGTTGGGATGTCCTTTGCAAACGTTTGCAACATACCCGCGGTACAAAACGCTGTCAATACGCTGTCAACACGTCGATATCATGTCGACAAATTGATGACGGGACGTGCGTTCGGCCTGCTCGCCGGCAGCGGACGACCCTTCGTCAGGGCAGATGCGCCAGCGCGAGAGATTGGTGGCGGCAGCGCGCTGGTTCCCGGGGTTCGCTTATGGCCCAGAGAAGGCGATCACAGGAGCCGCTCCTCGAACGGGAAGGCGGAAAGCTTGACGGCGCCGCTCGCGGTGATCAGCACCTGTTCCTCGAGCTTCACGCCGTCGCGACCGCCGGGCTCGCCGACGTAGCTCTCGACGCACAGCACCATGCCCTCCGCCAGAACGCCGTCGTAGGCGCCGTCGACATATTCGCGGTTCACGATGAGCGGGTACTCGTTGCAGAGGCCGATGCCATGCGCGATGCCGCGGTTCATCCGCGGCACGAAGACCTCGGGCAGCCGGTACGCGGCTTCGGCGATCTCGCGGAAGCTGCGGCCGGGCGCAAGTATCCCGATGTTGTGGTGGACCTGCGCGTGGGCGAGGGCGTACAGACGCCGCTGCGCGTCGGTGGCGCGCGCGCCGGCGGTGAGCCAGGAGCGCGAGAGATCGACGGAATAGCCGTGCCGGCCCACGAGATCGGTGTCGAAGCTCACCAGGTCGCCCGGCGCGATCACATAGTCGCCGCATTCGTTGTACCAGGGATTGGTGCGCGCGCCGGCGGAGAGGAGGCGCGTCTCCATCCATTCGCCGCCCAGCTCGGCGTTCGCCTGACAGAGCACCGACCAGAGCGCCTGCTCGGTGATGCCGGGGCGATGCGCCGCCTGCATCCGGCGCAAGCCCTCCTCGCAGGCGCGAATCGCATCGCACATCGCCTTGATCTCGTCGGCCGATTTGATGGCGCGCGCGAAGTCGAGCAGCGCGAGCCCGTCGACCGCCACCAGGCCTTCGACCGCGAGCGCCGCCGCGCCGGCGGCGATCGAGCCGGTCGTACGCGATGCGGTTTCCGCCATCGCAACGCTCGTGCACCAGCGCGGCGATCTCGCGGGCGAAGGCGCTTGCCGCCGCGGGCGCGTTCGGCCCTGCCGCCATGTGATACCAGGGTTTGGCCGGGCGAATCTCGTCGACGGTCTCGAGATGGCGCGACAGATGCTCGCAATTGCGGAACTCGAATAGCGTGGTGTAGCCGTCGGCCGTCATGCACACGTAGCGACACGGAGTGTGCAAGCCCATAGACCTGCATGTTGCGGGCGTCGCACGCGTATCGGATGTTGATCGGATTGAAGAGCACGATCGCGGCGAGATCGTGGCGCGCGAGCGCGGTGCGCAAGCGGTTGCGGCGATGGGCGCGCAGCGCGATCGCATCGGCGGGCGCGCCGGGATCGAACGCGGTGCCGAAGAGCTCGATCGAAGCGCCGCCGGTGCCCATTCAACCGAGCAGCCGTTCCTCGTAGGGAAAGGTCGACAGAAGTTGATAGCCGTCGCGCGTGACGAGCGCGCATTCCTCGAGCTTGATGCCGTCGACCCCGCCCGTGGCGCCGACGTAGCTTTCGACCGAGAGGACCATGCCTTCTTCGAGGATCCCGTCATATCCGCGCGTGTCCCAGTCGCTGCGATTGACGATGACCGGCCACTCGTCCGCCAGGCCGACCCCGTGCATCACGTTCGCATAGCGATTCGGATAGTAGGGTTCCGGCAAGCCGTACGATTTCTCGGTGATCTCGCGAAAGCCCACGCCGGCCTTCAACAGTCCGAGATTGTGCTGGATCTGCTCGACGGCGAGCGCATACAACTTCCTCTGCTCGGCGCTGGCCTTGCCCGGGCCGGTGTGGAACGTGCGCGAAATGTCGCAGCAGAATCCCATCGGCCCGATCATGTCGGTGTCGAAGGCCACGAGGTCGCCGGGGCGGATCACCCGGTCGCTGCATTCCTGGAACCACGGATTCGTGCGGCCGCCCGAGGCGAAGAGACGCGTTTCGATGCATTCGCCGCCGTGGCGGATGTTCGTCTCGTGCAACAGCGCCCACAGCGCGTTCTCGCTCATCCCCGGCTGCAGCGCATCACGCATGCGCGCGATGCCGCCGTCGCACACCGCGAGCGCGTGCGTCATTCCCGCGATCTCGTCCGGGGACTTGACCGAACGCGCATGCTGCATGACCTCCTCGCCCTCGAAGACTTCGATGCCCTCGGCGCGAACGAGGTCGAGGCCCAGCGGATCCAGGCGGTCGAACGCGACGCGGCGATTGCCACGGCCGTGATCGTTGACCACGGCTGCGACTGTCTGGCGAACGCCTTCGCTTTCTCCACCTGCCGCACGCCCGTCGTCATGTAGTACCAGCCGATGAACGGGCGGCATTCGCCGACCGTCTCGATGCCTTCCGCAAGATGCTGGCTGCTGCGGAATTCGAAGAGGATCGTCTTGCCTTCCGCGGGGACAAAGCAGTAGCGGGCCGGGACATGCGCCGTCCACACCGCCATGTTGCGGGTGCCGGTGGCGTAGCGCACGTTGAACGGATCGCAGAAGAAGCCGCCGGCGTAGTCGTGCCTTCTGAGCTCGGCCTGGACGCGCGCCAGACGATAGGCCCGCATCCGCTTCATGTCGGGCTGCCGTTCGTGCTCCGCCAGCGTCACGCTGGGCGATCGCCGCGCCGCCGCGTGCACATCGGGAAGGGTGGCCGGCGTCGACGCAGCGTCGTTCATGGCAGTCCTGCCTGAGCGCGCCCGAACGACTCGGCTATTTCGTCGTCGGCATCATGAAGTCGGCGCCGGCGCGGGTGCCGGACGGCCACCGCTGCGTGACCGCCTTCTGCCGCGTGTAGAAGCGGACGCTTTCCGGGCCGTAGATGTGATGATCGCCGAACAGCGAACGATTTCCAGCCGCCGAAGCTGTGGAACGCGACCGGCACGGGAATCGGCACGTTGACGCCGACCATGCCGATCTGCACGCGCTGGACGAAATTGCGCGCCGTGTCGCCGTCGCGGGTGAAGATCGCGGCGCCGTTGCCGAACTCGTGCGCGTTGACGAGGGCCAGCGCCTCGTCGTAGCTACCGACGCGCAACGACGAGAGCACCGGTCCGAAGATCTCGTCCTTGTAGATCCGCATGTGCGGGGCCACGCGGTCGAAGAGCGTCGGGCCGACGAAATAGCCTTCCTCGTGCCCCGGCACTTTCAGCGCGCGGCCGTCGACGACGAGATGGGCGCCTTCGGCCGCGCCGCTGTCGATGTAGCCCGTCACCTTGTCCCGGTGCTGGCGGTGACGAGCGGCCCCATTTCGCGCGCTCTTGTCGTCGGACGCGCCGACCTTCATCGCGGCGATCTTCGTTGCACACGGCCGAGGACGTTGTCGGCGATCGCATCGCCGACGAAACGGCGACCGAAATGGCCATGCAGCGTTCGCCGGCGGAACCATAGGCGGCGCCCACCAAGAGCGTCGGCGGCCATCTTCCGGATCGGCGTCCGGCATGATCACCGCGTGATTCTTCGCGCCGCCCAGCGCCTGCACGCGCTTGCCGTGCGACGTGCCCGTGGAGAAGATGTACTTCGCGATGGGGGTCGAGCCGACGAAGCTCACTGCCTGGACGTCCGGATGCGCGAGGAGCGCGTCGACCGCTTCCTTGTCGCCGTTGACCACGTTGAACACGCCATCGGGCAGGCCCGCTTCCTTCAAGAGCGCGGCCAGAACCAGCGATGCCGAAGGATCGCGCTCGGAGGGCTTGAGGACGAAGGTGTTGCCGCAGACGATCGCCATCGGGAACATCCACAGCGGCACCATCGCCGGAAAGTTGAACGGCGTGATGCCGGCGACGACGCCGAGCGGCTGGCGAAGCGTGTAAGCGTCGATGCCGGCGCTGACGTTCTCGGTGAACTCGCTCTTGAGGAGCTGCGGCGCGCCGCACGCGTATTCGACGATATCGATGCCGCGCGCGAGCTCGCCCGCGGCATCCGAGAGCGCCTTGCCGTGCTCGCGCGAGATCGCCGCGACGAGTTCATCGGCACGCTGCTCGAGCAGCGCCTTGAAACGGAACATGACGCGAGCGCGAGAGAGCGGGGTGGTGGCAGCCCAGCCTGGGAAGGCGGCCTGTGCGGAGTCGACGGCGCGCCCGACTTCGGCGGCGGTCGCGAATGGCACACGCGCACCCAGCGCACCGGTGGCGGGGGTGTAGACATCGCCGAAGCGGCCCGAGGTGCCAGGCGTGCGCTTGCCTCCGATCCAATGGGCGAGCGTGGGAACATCGGCTTGGCGCAGGGCGGGGGTGGCAGTCATGACGGCCTCTACTAAGCTAAGCGAAGAATTCTCGGCGCCCGGCATCGGCGGGAGCGCGAAGTGCCGGCACTGTTTCACTAGTTTAGCGCGTCCGCGCAGCGAATGTATCGGTGCAACCGGTAAAATGGCGCGTATGAAGCAGCAGGTTTTCGTCGCAGGAGTCGGCATGATCCCGTTCGCCAAGCCGGGCGCGAGCGACCCCTACGACGTGATGGGGGCTGCCGCGGCCGTCGATGCGCTCGCCGACGCCGGCGTCGACGTACGCGGACGTGCAGCAGGCGTATGTCGGCTACGTCTATGGCGATTCCACGTGCCGGCCAAAAGGCGCTCTACCGCGTCGGCATGACCGGCATCCCGGTCTGTCAACGTCAACAACAATTGCTCGACCGGATCGACCGCGCTGTTTCTCGCACGCCAGGCGGTCGAAAGCGGAGCGGTCGACTGCGCGCTGGCGCTGGGCTTCGAGCAGATGATGCCGGGCGCGCTCGGTACGCATTTCAACGACCGTCCGACGCCGTTCGATGAATTCGATCGCGGCGACCGATGCGCTCGTCGGCGCGCCGGATGTCCCGCTGGCGATCCGCTACTTCGGCGGCGCGGGCCTCGCCCACATGCGCAAATACGGCACGACGCTCGAGACGTTCGCCAGGATCCGCGCCAAGGCGAGCCGCCATGCGACGAACAATCCGCTGGCGCTGTTCCGGCGGGAGGTCAGTGTCGACGAGGTGCTGGCGTCGCCGATGTCTGATGCCGGGCGTGATGACGCGACTGATGGCGTGCCCGCCGACCTGCGGCGCCGCGGCGGCCGTCATCGTGTCTCGGGGGCTTCGCGCGCACGGCACGGCCTCGACACCACGGTATCGATCGCCGCGCAGGCGATGACGACCGACACGCCGAGACACGTTCGACCGCGCACGACATGATGCAGCTCGTGGGCTATGGCATGACGCAGGCGGCGGCGCAGCAGGTGTATCGAGGCCGCGGGCATCGGCCCCGAAGACGTCGACGTGGTCGAGTTGCACGACTGTTTCGCGCACAACGAGCTCATCAGCTACGAAGCGCTCGGGCTCTGCCCCGAAGGCGAGGCGCGGAGAAGTTCGTCGCGGACGGCGACAACACCTACGGCGGCCGGTTCGTGACCAATCCTTCGGGCGGCCTGCTGTCGAAAGGACATCCCCTCGGCGCGACGGGTCTCGCGCAATGCTATGAGCTGACGCAGCAATTGCGCGGAACGGCCGACCGGCGCCAGGTCGAGGGTGCGAGGCTCGGTCTGCAGCACAATCTCGGCTTGGGCGGCGCGTGCGTCGTCACGCTATATCAAGCCAGCTGATGAGCCCCCACGCTCCCTGCGTTCGCTGCCCCCCGAGGGGGCGCACAGTGCGCTTCGGGCGGCCGTGCGCGCACTGATGAACGACCCCCACGCTCACGTTGTTCGCTGCCCCCCGTTGCGTTGAAAGCAAGCCCGTGACCGCGGCGTATCCCCACCTGCTCGCTCCACTCGATCTCGGCTTCACGACGCTCAAGAATCGCGTGCTGATGGGCTCGATGCACACTGGCCTCGAGGAGGCGCGCGGACGGCTACGCCCGAATGGCGGCGTTCTAGCGGAACGCGCGCGCGGCGGCGTCGGGCTCATCGTCACCGGCGGCATTGCGCCGAATTTCGCGGGCCGTGTCGAGCCGCGAGCGTCGCAGCTTTCGTTTCCCTGGCAAGTGGCCAGGCATCGCATCATCACCGACGCGGTGCACGCGGCCGGGGGCAAGATCGCGATGCAGATCCTGCACGCGGGGCGCTACGCGTATCACCCCCTATCGGTGGCGCCTTCGGCGATCCGCTCGCCGATCACGCCCGTTCAAGCCGCGCGCGCTGTCCCGCTGGGGCATCGGGCAAACGATCGCGCGCCTATGCCCGCTGCACACGGCTTGCGCAGCGCGCGGGCTACGATGGCGTCGAGATCATGGGATCGGAAGGCTATCTCATCAACGAGTTCATCGCCCCGCGGACCAACCATCGCACCGACGACTGGGGCGGGACGTTCGAAAACCGGGCGCGCTTTCCGGTCGAGATCGTGCGCCGCACGCGCGAGGCGGTCGGTCCGCACTTCATCATCATTTTCCGGCTGTCGATGCTCGATCTCGTCGACGGCGGCAGCACGTGGGACGAGGTCGTCGCGCTGGCCCAGGCAGTCGAGGCGGCGGGTGCCACGATCATCAACACCGGCATCGGCTGGCACGAGGCGCGCGTGCCGACCATCGCGACGATGGTGCCCCGCGCGGCGTTCGCCTGGGTGACCAAGCGGCTGAAGGGCGAGGTCGGGATTCCCCTCATCGCGACCAACCGTATCAACGACCCGGCCGTGGCCGAAGCGATTCTGGCGCGCGGCGACGGCGACATGGTGTCGATGGCGCGGCCGTTCCTCGCGGATGCGGAGTTCGTCAACAAGGCGGCGGCGGGTCGCGCCGATGAGATCAATACCTGCATCGCCTGCAACCAGGCGTGTCTCGATCAGATATTCACGCGCCAGATCGCCTCCTGCCTCGTCAATCCGCGCGCGTGCCACGAGACGCTGATCGTGATGAAGCCTGCCGCGCGCGAAAAAGCGATCGCGGTCGTCGGCGCGGGTCCGGCGGGACTCGCCTGCGCGACCACGGCTGCGGAAGCGCGGCCATCATGTCACGCTGTTCGATGCCGCCGCCGAAATCGGCGGGCAGTTCAACCTCGCGCGTCGCATTCCCGGCAAGGACGAATTTGCCGAAACGCTCCGCTACTACCGCCGCATGATCGAGCGGATCCGCGTGGAGCTGCATCTCGGCCGCCATGCGAGCGCGGACGATCTCGCGGCCTTCGACCATGTCGTGCTCGCGACCGGCATTGTTCCGCGCACGCCCGCGATTGCCGGCATCGATCATCCGAAGGTCGCCGGTTACACCGACATCGTCGATGGGCGCAAGGTGGCGGGCGAGCGTGTCGCGATCATCGGCGCCGGCGGCATCGGGTTCGACGTCGGCCGAATTCCTCACGCGATCATGGCGAGGGCACGACGAAACGGCGGAATATTGCGCCGAGTGGGGAATCGACCCGCAGTTCCGAGACCGCGGCGGACTTGCCCCGGTCGACGAGCGGGCGGCGCCAAGGCAAGTCTGGTTGCTGCAGCGCAAAGCGACCAAGGTCGGCGACGGCCTCGCAAAGACCACTGGCTGGATCCGCCGCACGCTCTTGAAGAAGCGCGGCGTGACGATGCTTCCCGGCGTCGAATACGAAGGTATCGACGACGCAGGTTTGCAGATCCGGGTGGATGGCAAGCGCGAGTCCTCGAGGTCGATACGATCGTAATCTGCGCCGGGCAGGAGCCGCGGCGGGAGCTCTTCGAACCGCTGCGGCAGGCGAGGCTGCCGGTGACGCTGATCGGCGGGGCCGACGTCGCGGTCGAGCTCGACGCCCGGCGCGCGATCGCGCAGGGCACGGAGGTGGCCCTTGGTTTCTAGCAATGGAGCAATGGAGCGCAGTGTGCGGTACCTAACCGAGGTAACCAGCCGCGTTGTGTAAAATGCGAAGCAGTTGCGTCGCCACTTTTCCCGTGCCGGATTCCCGGAACGCGGCGATCCCACATCCACCAAGGAGCGACACCATGGGACTTCTGGATTTCGTGAAGGACGCCGGCGAAAAGCTGTTCGGCGTAGGCAAGGCAAGGCCACGATGCAGGAAGTCGCGGCGGCCCCCGCGGACGAAGCCAAGATCAAAGCCGCCAACGACGCAGCTGCCGACGCCATCGTCGCGTACATCGGTTCGCAGGGCCTGAAGGCAACGGCGCTGGTCGTGAACTTCGACGGGGCGACGTCGACGGTCACTGTCTATGGCGTCGCGCCCGATCAGGCGACGATGGAAAAGATCGTGCTCTGCTGCGGCAACGTCGCGGGCGTCACCAAGGTCAACAACATGATGAGCGTGGACAAGAGCGAACCGGAGGCGACCTATTACACCGTGGTTTCGGGCGATACGCTGTCGAAGATCTCCAAGACGCAGTATGGCGATGCCAACAAGTACATGACGATCTACGAGGCGAACACGCCGATGCTGAAGCATCCGGACAAGATCTACCCTGGACAGGTGCTGCGCATTCCCCCGGCTTGAAGGATTCGCGCGATGCCGGGATATGAGATGCCTACCGATGTCCCACGGCTGTGGGTCTTGGCCATCGCGCTGTCGGCCGCGGCCGGCCCGGGCGATGAGGATGATGACGACGATGCCGGTGTAGGCGGGGCGGCGGCGGCGGCAACATCGATCCGGACGACGACGAAGGGTACGACGAGGACGACGACGACGAGGATGAGGAGCCGTTGCAGGTGAGCCCGCTTCGCATTGGAAGGTAGTGGCACCCGCCTCGGTCGGCTGGGGGCGGTACGATATGTACTGCATCGCACCAAATCATGGTATAATCGTCCGATGCGGCGTCCTGCGGGTTCCGACGGTTGCCCGCCGCATGCGGTACCAGACCCAGGCAACCGGATCATCGGTTTCTAATCTCTCGGTTCATTCTCCCCGCGGTTCGAGTCTGAGCGGCAGCATCCGGTTAGCGACGATGGCTTTGCAGTCTGTCGACCCGGTTGCGGCTCGTTGCGCGCGCCCCAAGCGTCCACTCTGACGGCGGTTTCCGCTCTCGGTCGGCGCGTGGCGCCGCTTCCCGCTATTCCGGATTTCTGGGCACGGGCCACGCTCTCGTGGGTTCCCGATTTTTGCCCGTGCCCCGCGTGCCGTCACTGGCGCGCGAAGGCGAACGGAAGGAAATGGCAATGACATTCGAAGAACTGAACCTTGCGCCGGAATTGCTCGCGGCGCTCACCTCGTGCGGCTACACCGAGCCCACGCCGATCCAGGCGCAGGCGATTCCACATTTGCTCGCCGGCCGCGATCTCATCGGCTCGGCGCAAACCGGCACGGGCAAGACAGCGGCGTTCGTGCTGCCGGCGCTCCAGCGCCTTGCCGCATCCGGGGTCCGCGCCCGCGCCGGTCGCAATGGCGTCGCCTCGCCGTCCGTTCTGGTGCTGGCCCCGACGCGCGAGCTCGCGCAGCAGGTCGCCGAGCAGGCCGTCCGCTACGGTCGCAGCATCAAGGTCAACACGGTTTGCATCTACGGCGGGGCGCCGTATCCGATCCAGAACCGGGATCTGGCGCGGGGCGCCGACATCATCGTGGCGACGCCGGGGCGCCTCATCGACCACCTCGAACGCGGCCGCATCGACCTGTCGACGCTCAAGGTGCTCGTGCTGGACGAAGCCGACCGGATGCTCGACATGGGCTTCGTCGACGATGTCGAGCGCATCGCGCTGCTCGCCCCGAAAACCCGCCAGACGGTGTTGTTCTCCGCGACGTTCGACGGCGCGATCGCCCGCCTCTCCGCGCGCCTCATGCGCGATGCAGTGCGCATCGATATCCAGTCCGACCGGGGCGCGCCGCTCGCGATCGAACAGCGCGTCCATTTCGCCGATGATCATTCGCACAAGCACCGGATCCTCGATCATCTGCTGGCCGACATTGCCATCACGCAGAGCATTGTCTTCATCGCGACGAAACGCGACGCCGAATCCCTGGCGCAGCGACTGAAGGGCGAGGGTCACGCCGCCGCTGCGCTGCACGGCGACATGAATCAGCACGAACGCACGCGCACCATCACCGACATGCGGCGCGGCCGCGTGCGTACGCTGGTGGCAACCGACGTCGCTGCGCGCGGCATCGATGTGGCCGGCATCAGCCACGTGATCAATTTCGATCTGCCGCGGCAGGCCGGCGACTATGTCCACAGGATCGGCCGCACCGGACGCGCTGGCGCGGCCGGAATCGCCGTGTCGATCGCGAACCATGCCGAACGCGGGGCACTGCGTCAGATCGAGCGCTTCACCGGCGCTGCGATTCCGGCTCTCGAAATTCCCGGTCTCGAGCCTCGTCGCCGTGCGCCGAAATCGCCGGTCGCGCGCATCGGCGGGCCGGTCGATCGGCGCGGCCGTCCCGCCGCCGCGGCGCGACGCGCCCGCTGGTAAAGGCCTCCGGTACGCGACGAACAGATAACCGCTGCGGCGCAGCGATCGTCATCGCTGGCCGCCACCACTTTGCGGCTACCCCCTTGCTCTCGAGTCCTCGCCGGGTCGACTCAGGCGGCTCTCGGCGGAACGCGGAATTGAGTCAGAGTGCCTTCAAGCAACAACCGGACCGGGGGCTCTATTCCAGTTAGATTCAATCGGTTATTCGAACCTTCCGATAGCACTGTTCGCAAAGTGTAAGGAAATTCGACGGATCATGTGGCAATCGACCGTTTCTCAATGCGGCTGCGGCGCTCGCCGGGGGTCGCGCGCACAGACTCGCAGCATCATCGCGGACCGTCGTCGCCCTGACGGCGACGGGCCGGTCAGTAGCCCAATGCCTGCCCGGTATTTCGGCGCGGATCGTTGGCGCCGTAATACCGGTTGCCGTCGCGCGACGCGCCGCCTAACCACGGCGCGCCCACGATAATCCCCGTCGCGTGGCTCCACGTCGAGCTCTCGGCGAACGTGTGGCCCATGTCGGTCAGGATCCGGCGCGTGTCGGGGCTCAACGCGAACGGCTCGATGAAGGTGGTCTCCGGCAGCCATTGCTGGTGGAGCCGCGGCGCGTCGATGGCTTCCTGGAGATTCATTCCATAGTCGACCGTGTTGAGGATCAATTGCACGATGACCGTGATGATGCGGCTGCCGCCTGGCGCGCCGATGACCAGCACGGGCTTGCCGTCGCGCGATACGATGGTGGGCGACATCGAGCTCAACGGCCGCTTGCCCGGGGCGATCGCGTTGACCTCGCCTTGCACCAGGCCATACAGGTTCGCAACTCCGGCCTTGGCGGTGAAGTCGTCCATTTCGTCGTTCATGACGATGCCGGTCGTCGCCGGCATGACCTTCGCGCCGAACCATTCGTTCAGCGTGTAGGTGACCGCCACGGCATTGCCGTCCTTGTCGACGATCGAATAGTGCGTGGTGTTCGTCCCCTCGTGCGGTGCGACGCCGGACTTCAGGTCGCGTGAAACGCCAGCCTTGCCGGGGTCGATGGCGGCGCGGATGTGCTCGGCGTATTTCTTGTCCAGCAGGCGGTCGATCGGATTGCGGACGAAATCAGGGTCGCCCAGGTAGCTGTTGCGATCCACGTACGAATGGCGCATGGCTTCGATCTGGTAGTGCACCGCCTGCGCGGAACGGAATCCCCATTCCCCCAGTGGATAGCCTTCGAGCACGCCGAGGATTTCGCAAATGATCACGCCACCCGAACTGGGAGGCGGCGCCGACACGATCCTATAGCCGCGATAGTCGCACTCTATCGGTGTTCTTTCCCTTGCCCGGTATTGCGCGAGATCCGCCTTGGTGATGATGCCGCGGCCGCGCGTGCTTGCGGCGACGATGGCGTCAGCAGTCGGGCCTCGATAGAATCCGTCGGCCCCATGGCGCGCGATGCGATCCAGCGTGCGGGCGAGATCGTTCTGGACGAGACGTTGTCCGGCCACGTACGGCTGTCCATTCCGGAGGAAGACCGCGGCAGACGGCGCGTCTTCGCGAAAATCCCGCGCGGCGAGGGCGAGGAGGTCGGCGTCGCCTTGCTCCAGCACGAAGCCGCTTTGCGCGAGACGAATGGCCGGCGCCATGACCGCGCTGCGCTTCATCGTGCCGTATTTGGCGAGCGCCAGCTCGAACCCCGCCACGTTGCCGGGCACGCCGGCCGCGAGATAGCCTTTGGTGCTGAGCCCCCGGATGACGTTGCCGTCGCGGTCGAGGTACATGTCGGCCCTCGCGGCGAGTGGCGCGGTTTCGCGGAAATCGATGAACGTCTTGCGCCCATCGGCGAGCTGGACGGTCATGAATCCTCCGCCGCCGAGGCTCGCGGCAGAGGGGAAGACCACGCCGAGGGCGTAGCCGACGGCGACCGCGGCGTCGATGGCGTTGCCGCCCTGCTTCAGGATGTCGACGCCGACCTTGGTCGCGAGATGCTGGCTCGTGACGACCATGCCATTGCGCGCCCCGACGGGCGCCGGCGACGCCGCTTGCGCACCGTCCCACCCAATGACGATGACGAGCGCGAACAGGACCACGCGCAGCGCGCGGTAGTCGTGCGCTCGGACGTCCCGAAATTCGTCGTGCCCGTTACGCTGGCTGCGAGCGCGCCGTAGCCGGCGTGCGCTCATGGCGCAACCGCCGCACCTTCGATTCCGTGCCGCGCCAAAGCCTGTGCGACAAAGCCGGAGGTCTTCATCGTCACGACGAAATCGCTCAGGTATTGGGCGCCGGCGGTGCGACCCCGCGGCGTTCCCATCGCCTGGTTGATCACCATGAACCGGCCGTCGAGCAGGCGCAAGCCGGGAAGGCGCTTCGCATCCGCTTCGAGTTGCTGCTTCACGCCGGCGGCGACATCGAGCTTTCGCGCCAGGAAAAAATCGGTGACCTCGGGCGACGACGGTGCGCGGACGATCGACGCTTGTTTCAGCTCGCGCGACAGGTACAGGTCGTACGCGCTGCGCGCGCCGACCACCACCCGCGTTCCCGCGCGGTCGACGTCGGCGTTGGTGCGAATCGGCGAATCGCTGGCCACGAGATAGGCGCCTTCGATAATGACGTAGGGCGCGGTGTAGCTGATGTCGGCGGCACGCTCGGGGTCGATCGCGACAAATCCGACGTCGACCGTGCCGGCCTTGAGCGCGTCGACCACCTGACCGGCCGTGGTGAACGTGACAAGCTCGGCCGGTACCCCAAGGCGCCGCGACAGTTCGCGCGCGAGATCGACCGAGACGCCGCGCGGGTCCCCGGTGGCGGCGTCTTTTGTCGCGAGGATCGGATTGCCGAAATTGATCGCGGCGCGGACCTTGCCGCCAGGTGCGAGATCGCTGACCGCGGCGTTGGGGACCGCCGTGGGCGCCGCACAGGAAGTCAGCAAGACGACGAGCGAAAGGGCAAGCGCGATCTTCGGCATCGGTTCCCTCGAGCGTTCCGGCCGGCGGGACAGACTATCGGGGCATCGTGGAAAGCGTACCACCGATCGATGAGATGCCGATGCCGGGGTCCGGCCGGCATCGCATCCGCTCGCGAGTCGTGATAAAAGACTGATACGACGACAGGGTCCCCCGCTGAGCGGGAGCGCAGCGCGGGCGTCCGGGCGCCTGGGTACGAAGTCCGGAAACCCGCGCTGCGCTCCCCGACGAACGACCGGGAAGGGAACGTGGGCGCGCCATGGATCTCAATTATTCCGCCGACGAGCTCGCCTTTCGCGACGAGGTGCGCGACTGGCTCTCCGCGCATCTGCCGCCTGAGCTGCGCGAGAAGGTGGTGCGTTACGAATCGCTCACCAGGGACGAGCTCATCCGCTGGCACAGGATTCTCGCGGCCAAAGGATGGATCGCACCGGCGTGGCCGCAGGAATGGGGCGGCACCGGCTGGAACGCGGTGCGGCGGTACATTTTCGAGGAGGAATGCGGGTATGCGGGCGCGCCGCCGCTCATGCCGTTCGGCCTCGCGATGTGTGGCCCGGTGCTCATCGAATTCGGCACGCCGGCGCAGAAGCAGCGATTCCTGCCGCGGATCTACCGCGGCGACGACTTCTGGTGTCAGGGCTATTCGGAGCCCAGCTCGGGTTCGGATCTCGCGTCGCTGCGTACCTCCGCCGTGCGCCGGGACGATCACTACGTCGTCAACGGGCAGAAGACGTGGACCACGATGGCGCACATGGCCGACTGGATCTTCTGCCTGGTCCGTACCGGCACGGACGGCGAGCAGAAGCAACAGGAAGGCATTTCGTTCCTGCTGATCGATATCCGCACCCCGGGCATCACGGTGCGGCCGCTCGTCCTCATGGATGGGGCCCACGAGGTGAACGAAGTCTTCTTCGAGGACGTCGCCGTGCCGGCGGACCAGCTCGTGCACGAGGAAGGGCGGGGTTGGACGGTCGCGAAATTCCTGTTGGGCCACGAGCGGATGAATACCGCGCGCATCGGCACTTCGCGAAGGGAGCTGGAAAGCCTTAAGACGTATGCGGCGCAGCAACGCAAGGACGGCCGGCCGTTGCTCGACGATGCGCGCTTTCGCGACAAGGTCTCGCGCCTCGAAATCGAGCTGATGGCCCTCGCGATGACGAACCTGCGTTTTCTGGACGGCCTGCGCGGCGGCCGCCCGCCCGGCGCGGAAGTGTCGATGCTGAAGATCAAGGGGACGGAGATTCAGCAGAGCCTAACCGAACTGATGATGCAGGCCGCCGGGCCATTGGCGCAGGCGGCGGCGCCGGGCGACGTGGCCGATGCCGACGACCAGTTTGCGGCGTCGCTGGCCCGTCGCTATTGCAATTATCGCAAGACGACGATCTACGCCGGCTCGAACGAGATCCAGCGCAACATCATCGCCAAGCGTGTTTTGGGCTTACCGTCGTGAAGTTCGACCGCACCGAAGAGCAGCAGCAGCTCGCGGCCTCGATCGATCGCTTCATCCAGCGCGATTACGAGTTTACGGTGCGGACGAAGATTCTCGCCTCGGCCGAGGGCTGGCGCCGTGACGTGTGGAAGACGATGGCGGAGCTCGGGCTCCTCGGATTGCCGCTGCCGGCCGAATTCGGCGGCTTCGGCGGAGGCGCGGTGGACGCCATGGGCGTGATGGAAGCCATCGGCGCGGCGCTCATCGTCGAACCCTATCTGCCGACGGTCGGCCTGGGAGCGCAATTCATCGCGCGCGCCGGCACGGCGGCGCAGAAGCAGCGAATCCTGCCGGCGGTGGTGGCCGGCGACCTGACGCTCGCCTTTGCGCAGCTGGAGATGGGCGCGCGCTACGATCTCGCCCACATCGGCGCGCGGGCAGCGAAGGAGGCCGACGGCGGCTACGTCCTCGACGGCGAGAAGCGCGTCGTCGTCCACGGCGAGGGCGCCGACCTGCTCGTCGTGTCGGCCCGCACGGCAGGCGAGATCGCCGACGCCAAGGGTGTCAGCGTCTTCCTCGTCGACCCGAAGGCGCGCGGGATCTCGCTGCGCGGTTATCGAACCATCGACGGAATGCGCGCCGCGGACATCGCCTTCGATGGCGTTCGCGTCGGCGCCGACGCCCTCATCGGCAACGAAGGCGATGGACTGGCGTTGATCGAGGCAGTGGTCGACTTTGCGACGGCGCTGGTCTGCGCGGAAGCGCTGGGCGTGATCGGCTATGCCAACGACGCGACGCTCGAGTACCTCAAGACCCGCAAGCAGTTCGGGGTGCCGATCGGCTCGTTCCAGTCGTTGCAGCACCGGATGGTGGACCTCTTCGTCGAGTACGAGCAAGCCAAGTCGATGGCGAGCCTCGCGTGCGCAGCGGTGGACACGGAGGTCGACGTCGCCGCACGGAAGCGTGTCGTTTCCGCGGCGAAGGTACGAATCGCCGACGCCTGCCGCAGGGTGAGCCAGGAATCGGTGCAGCTGCACGGCGCGATGGGCATGAGCGATGAGATCAAGGTGAGCCACGCGTTTCGCCGGCTGACGGTGATCGCGCAGCAGTTCGGCGACGCCGAGCACCATCTCGAGCGATTCGCCGGGTAGACCGCATGGGAGGCGCATGGCCACGATGAACCGGCAGGTGCTGCTCGCGAACCGCCCGCAAGGCGCGGTGACCGAGGACAATTTTCGCATCGTCGACGTGCCGATCGGCGAGCCTGGCGCCGGCGAGGTGCTCGTGAAGAACGAATGGCTGTCGCTCGATCCCTATATGCGCGGCCGGATGAACGACGTGAAATCCTATGTCCCATCGGTTGGGATAGACGAAGTGATGGTCGGGCAGACGGTGGGGGAGGTGGTCGCTGTCGCGAGACTCGCGCTTCGCGCCGGGCGACCGCGTGCTGACGCAATCGGGCTGGCAAACGCACGCGATCGCCAAGGCGATTGACCTGCAGAAGGTCGATATCCGGCGCGCGCCGGCGTCGTGCTACCTCGGCGTGCTCGGCATGCCGGGCATTACGGCGTGGTTCGGGCTCTTCGAGATCGGCGCGCCCAAGCCCGGCGAAACGGTCGTCGTGTCGGCCGCCTCGGGGGCCGTAGGCAGCGTCGCCGGTCAACTCGCGAAGATTCACGGCTGTCGCACGGTGGGCATCGCCGGCGGCAAGGCGAAGTGCGATTACGTGGTGCAGGAGCTCGGCTTCGACGCCTGCGTCGACTACAAGGCCGGCGCGCTCCACGCCGATCTGCGCGCCGCCTGCCCGAACGGCGTCGACGTGAATTTCGAGAACGTCGGCGGCGTGGTGCTGGATACGATGCTGTCGCTGATGAACCGCTTTTCGCGCATCATCGTCTGCGGTCTCATCGCCGAATACGACGCCACGACGCCGTACGCCTACACGCGGCTGCGTTCGGTGCTGGTCAATCGAATCCGCATGCAGGGGATGATCGTCTTCGACTGGAAGGATCGTTATGGCGAGGCGCTGCAAGGACTCGCCGAACGCTTCGCCGCGGGCAAGCTCAAGTATCGCGAATCGGTCGTCGTCGGCATCGACAACGCGCCGAAGGGATTGATGGGATTGCTGCGCGGCGAGAATTTCGGCAAGCAGCTCGTCAAGCTTGGATGACGAGGTGATCGCGGAAGCACGGAGGCGGGTCGAATTCCACGCGGACGAACTGCCCCGTTGGCGCGATAGGGCGCCACGCTCTGGATGTCGCGGCCATGACGAACTACACTGGCTCCAGCAAATGGCAGGGGGCGCCACATGAAAGCAGCCGAGCATCCACCGAGAACAGCCAAGGCTCAGCAACAGCCTGGACGCGCCAATGGCGTTCAACCACACCTACCCCGCGGAGGCGCCAGGGGACCAAAGGCCCCTCAAAGCCGGGCGGAGCAGAAGTCCGGCGGTTACCGGCGAGTCGAAGTATTTCTGGCGGTCGAAGCCGCAATCGCATTGCGGCAGTTGATGCGCGATGGCAGATCGGCGAGGGAGGTCATAGAGGCCTTGTTGCTCGCCGAAAAACAGCGAAGGAAGGAATATGCGTGGCCGAGTGCCGGCCTTTAGGTATCCAGCCAAACGCTATCCATCTGCATGATGCGCGAGGAATCGACGTATCTGCAACGCCGCGATGAACGAAATCGTCCCCGATATCGTTACCTGGGCGTGGTTCTCCAAACCGCACGGGTACAACTTCAACGGCTACCTCGTGCGTCACCCTACGGGCAACCTCTGCATCCATCCGGTACCGCCGGGCGGTGCCGACATTGGGACAGGCGCGAGACATCACGGCGTTCGCTTGGCGGTACATGGGCTGTGAAGCAACGTGGTGACCACGTCGACGGTGCATGTCACATCGCCGAGCAGAAGGAGCCGGCGCAGCGAGCAAGGAGCGCAGCAAGTAGGCGCCGCGCATGAGACTGCACTGCTGCTCGCGACACTTGGTCGCATTGAACGAAACTCGCCGGTCGCGAATTGGACTTGTTGCGTTTTTTGGTGACGAGTTTATAAAAGCTCCGCAGGCGCCGGCGCTCGCCGATTTCGGCGTCGCATCCCCCGCAATTGGGCGCAATGCGCCACAGCAGGGGCCGTATCCTTTCCGGACGCAACCAAACAGGAGGGCCCATGAATCGTAATCAGTTAGGGAATGCAATGAGCCGATTCCTCTTTCACGTCATCGCCGTCGCCGCCATCGCAGTCGCTGCCTTCGCGACGAGCGCGCGGGCGCAAACGGCGAACATCGACCTTGACGAGCACCGGACGACTCCGGTGCCTCACCGGTACATCCACGGAACGCTCGGCGACGCGGAGTTCCAGATCGCGCTGCCGGACAGCTGGAACGGGAAGTTCCTCATGGGCGCACGCGGATTCTCGGGCGACGAGAATTCGGCGGGTGCGTTCAAGACGGTCGGGCTTCAGAAGGGCTACGCGTACGCCCTCAGCGATCAGGGTTGGTTCCGCTTCGAAATCATCGACCATCCAGAGGACAAGTACTACGAGTCGCGGCGTCGGATCCTGCAGCTCACGAACTACACGAAGTCGACCGTTCGCCGCCACTACGGGGCGTCGCCGACGCGCACATTCATGGTGGGCGGCTCGAACGGCGGCCACAACACGAAGATGATGGTGGAGGACTATCCCAGCGAATACGACGGCGGCCTCGCGGGGTACGGCATCACGTCGCATATCGAATGGATGGGTTCGAACACGCGGTTCGTGCGCAATTTCGACGTATTCGCGTCGCGCATCGGCGACATCATCGCTGCGCGCACAGCGAATCCGAACTGGAATCCGGTCACGACGCCGCTCATCCCGCCGCTTACTGCCGCTCAGCTCCAGGCGCTGCTCAATGTGTACAACATGCCGGCGCAGGTGGGCGGATTGACCTTCAATATCGGGCGTGTGCCGGGCTCCGAGTATCGATGGCCGCCGGCGAGCCCGACGTGGCCGCTGGGTCAATACACGGCGATCCTCGGGTACGCGGAAACGTCCGTCGAGAAGTTCGACCGCTTCTATGATCCGAACGGCGACGGCGAGCTCTCGCTCGACGAGATCAAGGCGTGGGATCCGAACTTGAGCCCACCGCCCGTCGCGAACGACCTGCGCAGGTCCGACAACACCGGCAACCTGCAGCGTCCGATGATCATCGCTCACGGCGCGCATGACCCCATCGTCTCGCCGGGCGAGACGGCAGTCTACAAGCGGCTCGTCGAGCGGCGCTTCGGGGTTGCGGGCGCCCGCGATCTGCTGGCCGTGTACTTCATCCCCGGCATGGGGCATGGCGGCGCCGAGTACGACGCCTCGCTCAGCGCCCAGCTCGATGCGCTCGAGGCGTGGGTCGATTGGCGCCAGAGCGGCGGCACTGCGGGATCTCCGCCCCCCGATCCCCTCGTGGTGAGCCCGACGGTCAGCTATCCGCGCTACTGACGAGTAGCGCCGGAGAAGCGACGCACGCGCTGGACGGTGCCCCCGGTGAACGCGGCCGGGGCACCGACGCCCGCGGGGCGACCGTGGTTTCTTTGGGGGAGAGGCCTCCCCTGGCACCTCCGCGCGTCAGCTCGCAGCGCCGCTACACGAGTTGTGGACCCCGGCGCCGTACCGGCGAGCCATCACTCTACTCACTCTACTAACGCCATCACGACTGGGATCGTCGATGTGGCATCCTTGATCGCACGGTTGGGTTGCGGCCCAGACGCGATGATCAGGTCAGGGCGAAGCGCGACCAGCTCCGTAGCAAACGCCGGCAATTGGTCAATCTGACCGGCTGCGTTGCGGCGCTCGACGACTAGGTTCTGCCCCTCGGCGTAGCCGCGCTTGCGCAGTCTTCGTAGAAGGCCATCTGATTCGGCGAGCGAAGGTCGGGCGGCGTCAAATCGAGTATGCCGATCCGATACACCTTCGACGACGTTTGCGCCGATGCGTCGACCGGGATCAGCAGAATGGCGGCAATGGCGAGCAGGATAAATCCGCGGCTCTTCATCGCGACGGTTCGCATAAAGCCTTGCAGAAAGAGCATGCCCGGATCGCCCGGTGAGATTAGGGATCCGGCCATACTACGCCGTCGTGGGACTTCACCACGCCTGCCGCCTAGCTTGCTACTTGCGGGTCATCCACCGTCGGGGACGCGCCCGATCCCCGGCAGCTTGAGCGCGGGATGCGCGAAGTCGATGCCCGTCACGAGGCCGAGCACGTTGAGCTCCAGGCCCTCGTCGACGCCGACGGCGACGCCAAGGAGGCCCAGGATCGATGCCTGGTGACCTGTCCCGCTAGGGTGTGCGGACCAGGAATTGGCCGACGGGCAAGGTAGTCTTTGCCGATCGCCGTCGACGGCAGGGTGAGGCGAAGCTCCGGCACCGCGCGACCCAGATGCGCGAGGAAGGTGTTGCTGTTCGGGCCGGGCCAAGCGCGGTAGACGTCCGGATGGGGGTACGAGGCCACGGCGGCATCGAGTTTGCCGATGACCGCCTCCGCATCGGCGCCACGCAGATCACGGATGAGCCGGGGCGCCGAGCTGAACCATTCCGTATCCGGGGCGCGCGTATTCGTCACCGAAACTGCCGAGCGGCCCGATCGCGCGTACCAGCCGATGACTTCGTATCGCGTGTAGTGGTCCGCGCCGGCCGGTTTCGCCGCGAGCCAGGTATGGACGGCGAACGCGCCCCGCCAGCCGAAGGTGTGGCTGGCGTAGGCCTGGACCACGGCGTCCGCGGTCGACTGGCCGGATCCGGTGCGAGGCCGACGGAGCGATGGGTCGCCGTGCGCCAATCGCCGGACGTGGCGCGTCCGAATGCGAGCGTCAGTATCGGAATCGCCACGAGCAGCGCGAAGAACGACGCATGGCCAAGCGCGGAGTGTTCGCCAAGCGCGGGGTCAGCATCTCTCGCCGGCCGAAGCACTGAGCGCCCCTGTGGCGAGCTGGACTGCTCTCAGCCGGCCGTCACGCGGTCGGCACCGTCCGCTGCATCGAAGGACGCTGCGAGAACTCGCCATACCATGCCGGAAAGGCGCGGGTGCGCCGCGCGCCAGTCCTTGTCGGCAAAGCGGAAGTCGAGATAGCCGAGCCCGCACCCCACGGCGACCTGGCCGAGATCGACATCGGCTGCCCCGGGGTTGCCGATCGCCGCGATATTGGACTCGACCCAGTCGAGGCCGCCATCGATTTTCCGCATTTGCCCGGCGAACCACTCGGGCCAGCGACGCTCCTCGGGACGAAGCACGCTTTCGTAACGGCAGAGAACGCCCGCTTCGCATATGCCGTTCCCCACGGTGTGCACCGTCAGCACTTCCCAGCGCCTGGCGCCGGACGCGGGAATCACGCGTTCGCCGCCGTGGAGGGAGTCGAGGTAGTCGCAGATGACGAAGGAATCGGGCATCGGGCGGCCGCCGTCCGGCAACAGCGTGGGAATCTTGATCAGCGGATTCTCGCGCGCCAGCTGCTCGTTCGGTGTCGATGGCGCCGTGGCGACCATGACGATTTCGATCTGGTCCATCAGTCCCTTCTCGATCGCGACGATCTTCACCTTGCGACCAAACGGGGACGGCGAGGCGGTAAGAAGCTTCATCATCATTTCGGCGGCGCGTAATCAGGCGCGCGGTTTTTCACCGGAGGCACGGTCTTGAGAAAGGCGAAGATCGCCTTCAGCTCCGCATCCGGCAGATTTCGGTAGGCGGGCCATGGCATCGGCGGCATGATCGGGCGCCCGACGCCCAGGTGCTTTCCGGTCTTGATCGCCTGGACGAAGTCCGCCTCGCGCCATTTGCCGATGCCCGTTTCGGCGTCGGACGTGAGGTTGATGGCGTAGCTCATGCCCCACGGTCCGCCGAACGCCGTATTGGTGCCCGAGCCGACCCATACCCACGGACCCTCGAGCTTCGGCGGCGGCGGCATCACGAGCTTCTCCGGATGGCCCGAGAGCATGATCGACATGTCGGGCTCAGGACCATTCGGTCCCATCTTGAAGGGCGTGTGACACGCGTTGCAATCGTGCGTGTCGACGAGATGCTTCCCGCGTTTCACTTGCGGCGAATCGGCCGCGTAGGTCGTGGTCGCGACCACGGTCAATGCTGCGAGGAGGGCGCATCTGCGCATCATGTTCTGCAGGCTCCTGAAAAGTTGTGCCACGAAACCTAACACGGCACCCCGGAAGCTGCAAAGAGGCGGGCTCTCGCACCGTCGCGGCCCCGCGGACGTGCGCGCGGGTGCATGTTGATGCCGGAATCGGGACGGGTATACACTGCCCGCGGTACTTTTTTCTACGCCGACCCACTTCGATTGGATTTCCAATGAAACAGTTCCCCGCTGCCGATCATCCGCTGCTCGCTCGCGACCGCCGTCATGGCGTTGGTTCTCGCCGGCATCGCGCCGGCGCAGGCGGCGACGCCGCGGGACACGCTGGTGGTCGCGTTTGCCTTCGACGACATCATCACCATGGATCCGGCCGAGTCGTTCGAGATCTCGGCGGGCGAGATCATGGGCAATGTGTACGACCGCCTCGTGCGATTCGACGTCGAGCGACCCGTCGAAGCTCTACGGCGACACCGCCAAGTCCTGGACCGTGGCCCCGGACGGCAAGACCTACAGCTTCGAGTTGAAACCGGGATTGAAGTTTGCTTCCGGCAACGCGCTGACCGCCGAGGACGTCGTGTTTTCGCTGCAGCGCGCGGTGCTGCTCGACAAGACGCCTGCCTTCATCCTGACCCAGTTCGGCTTCACCAAGGAAAACGTGAAGGACCGGATCAAGCAGACGGGACCGCTGACGTTGACGATCGAGACGGAGAAGTCGTTCGCGCCGTCCTTCGTTCTCAACTGTCTTACGGCGAACGTCGCCGCCATCGTCGACAAGAAGCTCGTGCTCTCGAAGGAGCAGAGCGGCGATCTCGGCTATGGCTGGCTCAAGACCAATTACGCCGGCTCCGGCCCGTTGAAGCTCCGCGAGTGGCGCGCCAACGAAATCGTCGCGCTCGAGCGCAACGACAACTACTACGGCGAGAAGTCGAAGCTGCCCCGCGTCATCTACCGCCACGTGAAGGAAGCCGCGACCCAGCGCCTGTTGCTCGAAAAGGGCGATGCCGACGTCGCGCGCAACTTGACGCCGCAGGACCTGGCGGCGCTCGCCGCCAACAAGGAGATCAAGACCACGTCCACGCCCAAGGGCACGGTCTACTATTTCAGCCTGAATCAGAAGAACCCGGCGCTCGCCAAGGCCGAAGTGCGCGAGGCGATGAAGTGGCTCGTCGATTACGCCGCCATCGGCGACACGCTGATCAAGAACATCGGCGTCGTCCATCAGAATTTCCTGCCGGTCGGCCTGCTCGGCGCCAGCACCGAGAATCCGTACAAGCTCGACGTCGACAAGGCGAAGGCGCTCCTTGCCAAGGCGGGCTACCCGAACGGGTTCAAGGTCACGATCGACATGCGCACGGTGCAGCCGGTGCAGGGCATCACGGAGGCGTTCCAGCAGACCGCCAAGCGCGCGGGCATCGACGTCGAGATCCTGCCGGGCGACGGCAAGCAGACGTTGACCAAGTACCGCGCCCGCACGCACGACATCTACATCGGCCAGTGGGGCGCCGACTACTGGGATCCGCACACGAACGCCGACACGTTCGCGCGCAATCCGGACAATGCCGACGAGGCGAAGTCGAAGCCGCTCGCGTGGCGCAACGCCTGGGCGATTCCCGAGCTCACGAAGAAGGCCGATGCCGCGGTGCTCGAGCGCGACCCGGCCAAGCGCAAGGCGATGTACGAAGAGATGCAGGCCGACTTCCGGAAGAACAGCCCGTTCGTGATGCTCTACCAGCAGACCGAGGTGGCCGCGTTGCGCAGCGACGTCGACGGCCTGAAGCTCGGTCCGACGTCGGACACGACGTACATGTTCAGGGTGTCGAAAAAGTAACGCTCGCGGCTAGCGCCGCGGCGTGGACGCCGTGCGCCGGCGTCGAACGTCCTCGGGCGTTTCCTCGTCGTCATCCTGCTGACCTACCTCGGGTCTCCTCGCCGTCACGTTTTTCATCGGCCGGGTGATCCCGATCGATCCCGTCCTCGCCATCGTCGGCGACCGCGCGCCGGAGCACGTCGTCGCCCGCGTGCGCGAGGAGCTCGGCCTCAACAAGCCGCTGTGGGAGCAGTTCTACATCTACGTGAGCAAGGTCCTGCACGGCGATTTCGGCAGGTCGGTGCTGACGTCGAATCCCGTGATGCAGGACATCCGGCGCACGTTTCCGGCGACCTTCGAGCTCGCCACGCTCGGCATCATCATCGGCGCCGGAATCGGCGTACCGCTGGGCGTCTGGGCGGCGGTGAGGCGGGGCGGCCTCGTCGACCAGATCGTCCGCGTCATGGGCCTCATCGGGTATTCGATCCCGATCTTCTGGCTCGGACTCATGGCGCTGGTCGTGTTCTACGCGCGCCTCGGCTGGGTGAGCGGGCCCGGACGCATCGACATCGTCTACGAGTACACGCTGGTGCCCGTGACGGGGCTCCTGCTGCTCGATTCCGCGCGCGCCGGGGAATGGCAAGCCTTCGGCAATGCGCTGTCGCATCTCATCCTGCCGGCGTCGCTGCTCGGCTATTTCTCGCTCGCCTACATCAGCCGCATGACCCGCTCGTTCATGCTGAACGAGCTCGCGCAGGAATACATCGTCGCAGCGCGCGCGAAGGGGCTGTCCGAGACCCGGATCATCTGGCGTCATGCGCTGCGCAACGCGATGGTGCCGCTCGTCACCGTGATCGCGCTGTCGTACGCGGGACTGCTCGAAGGCTCGGTGCTCACCGAAACGGTCTTCGCGTGGCCGGGCCTCGGGCTCTATCTCACGAATTCGCTGCAGAACGCCGATATGAACGCGGTGCTCGGCGCGACGATCGTCGTCGGCTCGATCTTCGTCGGTCTCAATCTGCTGTCGGACCTGCTCTACACGATGCTCGATCCGCGGACCCGGGCGATGGTGCAGCAGCGATGACGACGGCGGAGGCAGCCCGCAAGCCCGGCGAGAGTCTGCACGATTGGCTCATGTCCGACCGGCCGCGCTCGCGGCGCCAGGCGGCTTTCGGGCGCGCCTACGGGACGTGGCGCACGTTCGCGCGCAACCGGCTCGCGATGGTTGGCCTCGCGATCGTGCTCGGTCTCGTGCTGACGGCGGTGTTCGCCGATCTGTTGAGCCCGTACAATCCCTTCATCGGCGACTTGCGCACGACACGGTTGCTGCCGCCGTCGGCGGCGCACTGGTTCGGCACCGACGACCAGGGTCGCGACATCCTGTCACGCCTCATCTACGGCTCGCGCATCACGCTGTTCGTCGTCGTGCTCGTGGCGGTCCTGGCCGCACCCATCGGCCTCGCGGTGGGCACCATCGCCGGCTATTCGGGCGGGCTCGTCGACGCCGCGCTGATGCGGATCACCGACATCTTCCTCGCGTTCCCGCGCTTGATCCTCGCTCTCGCGTTCGTCGCGGCGCTCGGCCCCGGAATCGGGAACGCGGTGATCGCCATCGCCCTCACGTCGTGGCCTCCGTACGCGCGGATCGCGCGCGCCGAGACGCTCACGCTCCGGCGGGCCGATTACATCGCCGCGGTCCGTCTGATCGGCGCCTCGCCGTGGCGAATCGTATGGCGGCACATCATGCCCCTGTGCGTGTCGTCGGTCATCGTCCGCGTCACGCTCGACATGGCAGGCATCATCATCACCGCGGCGGGATTGGGCTTTCTCGGCCTCGGCGCGCAGCCGCCGATGCCGGAATGGGGCGCGATGATCGCCAATGGGCGCCTCTACGTCCTCGATCAGTGGTGGGTCGCCGCGGCGCCGGGCGCGGCGATCTTCGTCGTGAGCCTCGCCTTCAACCTGCTGGGCGACGGCTTGCGCGACGCGCTCGATCCGAAGGTGGCGAAATGAATCCGGCGGCATCCGGGACTGCCGAACCGATGCTGGTTGTCGACGATCTTCGTGTCTCGTTCCCCAACCGCGACGGCGGCACGACGGAGGCCGTGCGCGGCGTGTCGTTCGCATTGGGGCGCGAGCGTCTCGGCATCGTCGGCGAATCGGGCTCCGGCAAGACGCAGACCGGCCGCGCCATCCTCGGGCTCACCGCGCCGGAAGGCCGCGTTTCGGCGCGGCGCCTTGCGTTCAACGGCGTCGATCTCCTGCATTGCGGGTCGCGGCAGCGACGCGAGCTCCGCGGCGGGCGCATCGCGATGGTGTTGCAGGATCCCAAATTTTCGTTGAATCCGGTCATGTCCATCGGCGACCAGATCGTCGAGACGCTGCGCGCGCATTCGCAGGTGTCGGCGCGGGACGCACGCGCGAGGGCGTTGGCGTCCCTCGAAGCGGTGCACATCGACGATCCTGCTCGCGTGTACAAGCTCTATCCGCACGAGGTGTCGGGCGGCATGGGCCAACGGGCGATGATCGCGATGATGCTCATCGCGAATCCCGACCTGCTGATCGCCGACGAGCCGACGTCCGCACTCGACGTGACGGTGCAGCTGCAGGTGCTCGCCATCCTGGACGAATTGGTCGCCCGGCGAGGGATGGGCCTCATCTTCGTGTCGCACGACTTGCGGCTGGTATCGACCTTTTGCGACCGGATTCTCGTCATGTACGCCGGACGGGTAGTGGAGGAGGTGGCGGCCGGCAATCTCGCCGCGGCCAAGCACCCCTACACGCGCGGGCTCGTGGAATGTCTGCCGCGACTGGGCGAGGACCGCCATCCGCTGCCCACGCTCGACCGCCAGCCGGAGTGGATGCAATGAGCGTGGGGGCACACCAATGAGCACCGCCGGGCCGCCCCAGGGTGCGAATTGCGCCCCCTCGGGGGGCAGCGCAGCGGCGACAGCCGCAAGCGTGGCGGCACACCAACCCGGTGTGGGCATCGAAGCCCGGCACCTGCGCGTGACCTACGGCCGCTTCGTCGCCGTGGCCGACACGACGCTCGCCGTCGCCGCGGGTGAGAGCTTCGGGATTGTCGGTGAATCGGGATCCGGCAAATCGACCGTGCTGCGCGCCCTCTGCGGGCTCGTTCCCGCAGGCGCCGGGACGATTCGTCTGGTGGCGAACGCGAAGCAGGGGCTTGGGACGCAGCACGCCTCGGACTCCCTCCCGGCGCCGGGCACGAAGGCCTTTCGCCGCCTCGTGCAAATGGTGTTCCAGGATCCGTACGGCTCGCTCCACCCGCGGCAGACGGTCGACCGAATCCTGGCCGAGCCGCTGGCCATTCACGGCATCGCCGACGCCGAAATCCGGATCGAGCGGGCGCTGGACGAAGTGGGCCTCGGAACCGGCTTTCGCTTTCGTTACCCGCACCAGCTATCGGGAGGGCAGCGCCAGCGCATCGCGGTGGCGCGTGCGCTCATTCTGGAGCCGCAGGTGCTGCTCCTGGACGAACCCACGTCGTCGCTCGACGCGTCGGTGCAGGCGGAAGTGCTGAACCTGCTCGAAGATTTGCGCCGGCGCCGCGGCCTTACCTTTATCATGGTGAGCCATGACCTCGCGGTGGTCACCCACATGTGCGACCGGCTGATGGTGATGCAGCGGGGAGAGACGGTCGAGCTGGTTTCATCCGCCGACCTCGCGTCGAGCCGCGTGACTCATGAATACACGCGCCAGTTGATGAACGCTTCGATCGGCTTTCGTCGCGCGCGTGCGGCGTGAACACCATCGCGAGCGAACACAGATGATTCTCTGGGAAGCCCACGCCTGCCTGCCGCTGCACCCGCAGGCCGACTTCGCGCCGATCGACCGACTGCACGCGGCCGGCGTGAGCTACGTCTCGATCAATATCGGCATGGACATGAATCCGCTCGAGCAGGTGATGTCGGTGATCGGCGGCTTTCGCACGACCATCGCGGCGCATCCCGACCGGTATGTCATTGCATCGCATGTCGACGACATCGAGCGGGCTGCGGAAGCGGGCAGGCTCGCCATCGGCTTCGATCTCGAAGGTGCGATGCCTCTGTTGGATCAGCCGGCCATGGTGGCGCTCTACCGCGATCTCGGCGTGCGCCAGATGCATTTCGCGTACAACCGCAACAACAGCGTGGCCGGCGGTTGCCATGACGAGGAGCAAGGCCTCACGCCGCTCGGTCGGCGGATGGTCGCGGCCGTCAACGAGGCGGGCGTGCTGATGGACTGCTCGCACACCGGCCGGCGCGCGAGCCTCGAGATCATGGACGCCTCGCTGCAACCGGTGATCTTCAGCCACTCCAACCCGCTGGCGCTGGTCGAGCACGGGCGCAACGTCACCGACGAGCAGATCCGTGCCTGCGCGGCGACCGGCGGCGTGGTGTGCGTTTCCGGCGTATCGGGTTTTCTCGGCACGCGGACGCCCACCGCCGACGACGTCGCGCGGCACGCGGCTTATGTGGCGGAGACGGTCGGCGTCGAACACGCCGGTGTCGGCCTCGACATCAGCTTCCACCAGGACGGGATCGACGACACGCCGCCGGGCGATTTCGACGCGACCTACTGGTGGCCGAAAAGCGCGGGCTACGATCGCGCCATCGTGCGGATGACCTACACGCCGATCGAAACGTGGGAGTTGCTCGCGGCGGCGCTGCAGCGCACGGGCATGACCGCCGACGAGACGGCCCTGGTCATGGGCGGCAACATGATGCGTGTCGCGCGGCAAGTCTGGCGATACGCGGTTCGGGATCGCGCGTTCGCGCACGGCCTTCGACCGCGGGCGTAATGCCTCTCGGTGGCTATCGATCCGTGACTATCATTGGCGACCGGCAGCGCTCGGCGCGCTGCCGCCCGTCGCCACCTGGGGCGCCCGGTGTCAATACGGCAGACCGACGTAGTTCTCGGCCAGCGCGGTCATGGCCGCGTTCGAGCTGAAGAGGTACTCGAGCTCCGCCTGCTGGATCTTGTCGCCGAACGTCCCATGATCCGGCAGGCGATGCAGCAGCATCGTCATCCACCACGAGAAGCGCTCGGCCTTCCAGATTCGCTTGAGCGCGCGCTCCGAATAGGCGTCGAGGCCGCCGGCTCGGCCATCGCGATGGTGCTCGACGAGCGCGTCGAACAGATAACGCACGTCGCTCGCCGCGAGGTTCAATCCCTTGGCCCCGGTCGGCGGCACGATGTGCGCCGCGTCGCCGGCGAGGAAGAGGCGGCCGAAGCGCATCGGCTCGGCGACGAAGCTTCGTAGCGGCGCGATGCTCTTCTCGATCGAGGGGCCGGTGACGAGATTCGCGATGGCGCCGGCGTCGAGGCGATGCTGCGAGCTCGGTCCAGAACCGGTCGTCCGGCCAGGACTCGACGCGTTCGTCGAGCGAGCACTGCAGATAGTAGCGGCTTCTCGTGTGACTGCGCATGCTGCAGAGCGCGAAGCCGCGCTCGTGCGCGACGTAGATGAGCTCGTCCGACAGCGGAGGCGTGTCGGATAGGAGTCCCAGCCAGCCAAAGGGATATTCGCGCTCGTACGTCGTCAGCGCGCCGGACGGTACGGACCTGCGGCACACGCCGTGATAGCCGTCGCAGCCCGCGATGTAGTCGCACGCGAGCTCATGCCCGGTTCCACCATGCCGATATCGCACGACCGGCTGGTTGCCGTCGAATCCATGCACACTCACGTCGTCCGCCTCGTAGACCGAGACGGCGCCGCTCGCCGCGCGCGCGTCCATCAGGTCCCGAGTCACCTCGGTCTGCCCATAGACGACCACACTTTTGCCGGTGAGACGGTCGAAATCGATGCGGTGGCGCCCGCCGGCCCAGCCGATCTCGATGCCGCGATGCACGAGTCCTTCGGCATGCACGCGCGCGCCCACACCGGCTTCGTCGAGCAGCGCGACCATACCCTGTTCGAGCACGCCCGCGCGGATACGACCGAGCACGTACTCGCCGGTGTGCCGCTCGAGAATCACATTGTCGATCCCCGCGCGCTGCAGCAGTTGCCCCAGCAGGAGACCGGATGGTCCCGCGCCGATGATTGCGACCTGGGTACGCTCGCGCAGGCTCACGCGACGGCAACGAGACGGTGCAGCGTGTCCGGGTCCGCCAGCAATGCCTCGCTCGGCGCACGATGGACGACGCGTCCGCGCTCCAGCACGATCGCCTGGCGCGTGAGCGACAGCGCGAGCTTGGCATGCTGCTCGACGACGATCACCGCCATCCCGCCATCGCGTACCAGCGCGCGGATCACGCCCATCAGCTCCTGCACGATGATCGGCGCGAGCCCTTCCATCGGCTCGTCGAGCAGGAGCAACGCGGGGTTCACCATCAGCGCACGCCCGATCGCCAGCATCTGCTGCTCGCCCCCGGAGAGCTGGTTGCCGAAATTCGCGCGCCGATCCGCGAGGCGCGGGAAAATTTCGTAGACTCGCGCAAGGTTCCAGGGACCGGGCCGCGCAACCGCGGTCAGGTGCTCCTCGACGGTGAGCGACGTCCACATGTACCGTTCCTGCGGAACCCAGCCGATGCCGGCCCGGCTGCGCCGGTGCGTCGGCACGGCGGCGAGATCCGCGGCCGCGCCAGCGGAGCGTTCCGCTGCGCCTCCGCGTCAACCCCATCAGCGTCACGAGCAGCGTAGTCTTGCCCATGCCGTTGCGTCCCAGCAGCGCGAGACTGTCGCCTTCCTCCATCGAAAGCGGCGACGTCCTCGAGCACGGTAGCGTCGCCGTAACCGGCCGTGAGACCTTCGACCGCGAGGAGCTCAGCCATGCTGCGCCTCGCCGAGGTAGACCTCGCGCACGCGCGGGTCGGCCGCGATTTCCCCCGGCGTGCCCTCGGTCAGCACTTTGCCGCCGACCAGCACGGTGATGCGCTCGGCGAAGCGGAACACGAGCTCCATGTCGTGCTCGATGAACAGGATCGTGACGTCCTTCGGCAGCGCCGCGATCACGCCGAAGAGCTCCGCGCTCTCCGCGGATGGGATGCCAGCGGCCGGCTCGTCGAGGAGCAGGATCCGCGGACGCGTCGCGAGCGCCAGCGCGATCTCGACCAGCCGTTGCCGGCCGTACGGCAGATTGCGCGTGAGCGTATCCGCGTCGGCGTCGAGCCGCAACGATCGCAAGCAGCGCATGCGCTTCGTCGATCTCGTCTCGTGAGCTTCGCGACGGTGCGATGCCAGACCGCCGCCCGGCCCTTGCGCTCGCACGATCGCGAGCACCACCGATTCCAGCACCGTGAGGCCGGGAAAGAGCGTATTGATCTGGAACGTCCGCGTGACGCCGCGCTTGACGCGCTCGTGCTGCGCCAGCCCGGTGATCCGTTCGCCGCCGAGAAACACGTCGCCGGCGCTCGGCGGCAAGCACGCCGGTGAGAAGGTTGATGAGCGTGGTCTTGCCCGCCCCGTTCGGGCCGATCAGTGCGTGCCGCGCACCGGACGGGAGCGCCAGCGCGACATCCGTGTTCGCCTTGAACTCGCCGAACTGCTTCGACAGGCCCTCGGTGTGCAGCGCGGCCGTCATGGGAGTGCGCCACGCTTGCGGTTGTGCCTGCAGCGGCGCTCATGTTCCCTTGTCCTTCGCGCGGTCGCGCATGCTTGCGAGCGCCCCGAGGATGCCGCCGCGCGCGAAGAGCACGACGACGACCAGCAGGAGGCCGAGCCAGAACTGCCAGTAAATCGGATTCAGGTCCGACAGGTAGTGGTGGGCGATCATGAACACCGTCGTGCCGACGAGACCGCCGTACAGTCGCCCGGCGCCGCCCAGCACCACCATGATCATGAGGTCGGCCGAGCGCGGAAAGCCGAACACGTCGAGCCCCACGAACTGCGTCGTCTGCGCGAGCAGCCCGCCCGCCACGCCCGCCATCGCCGCGCTGACCGTGTAGATCGCGATCAGCCGGCGTATCACCGGCGCGCCGATCGCCGGCATCCGCTTCACGTTTTCGCGTACGCCGCGCAGCGAAAGCCCGAAGGGCGAATTGACGATGCGGCGCGCCACGGCGAACAGGACGAAGAGGACGGCCAGGCTGTAGAGATACGCGGTGCTGCCCGTCAGGTCGAACGAGAACAAGCCGAAGAGCTTCCACATCGTCACGCCGGACAGTCCGTCGGCGCCGCCGGTGATGAAGGCGGCCTGGTTGGCCGCCTCGAACAGCATGAGACCGATGCCGAGCGTGACCATCAGCCGCGCGAGGTCCGTCCCGCGCACGACGAGGAAGCTCGTCGCAAAACCCAGGAGCGCACCTGCCGCGCCGGCGACGACGAGGCCCGAAAGCGGCTCGCCCCAGCCGTGCACCGCGAGCAGGCCCGCCGCATACGCGCCGATGCCGAAGAACGCCGCGTGGCCGAGCGAGACGATGCCCGCATAGCCGAGGATCAGGTCGAGCGTCACCGCGAAAAGACCGGTGATGAGGATCTGGCTGCCGAGCACCCGATGCGTCGGAAACACGAAGAACGCCGCGAGGGCAACCAGCCAGAATACGATCTCGATCGCGCGCCAGCGATCGGCGGGAAGGTGCGCCCCCAGCGGCTGTCGCCGCTGCGCTGTCGCCCGAGGGGGCGCGATTCGCGCCTTGGGACGGCCCGGCGGCGCTCATGCCCTTCGTCCATAAAGGCCGGCGGGGAACAGGATCATCAGCGCGACCATCAGGAAATAGATGATGAACGAGCCGATCTGCGGCACGTAGTATTTGCCGGCGACATCGCAAATGCCGAGGATCATCGCCGCGACGAGACCACCCTTGATCGTACCGGCGCCGCCGATCGCGACGACCAGCAGGAAGTACACCATGTACTTGAGCGGGAACGTCGGATCGAGCCCGAGCACATCGATGCCGAGCCCGCCGCCCAGCCCCGCGAGGCCCGAGCCCAGCGCGAACGTCACGCCGAACACGCGGTTGACGTCGATGCCGAGGCCGGCTGCGGCGACCGCGTTGTCGACCGATGCCCGGACCTGCGCGCCGAAGCGCGTCTTCACGAGCAGCATGGTGAGAACGACGGTGATGACGACGACCACCGCCGATCAGGAAGATGCGATACGCGCCGAGATCGAGCCCCAGCACATGCACCTGCCCGCGCAGCCAATCGGGCAGCCGCACCGGTTGCTGCGACGGCCCGAAGAACCACGTCGCCGCCGCGACGGCCATGAACACCAGGCCGATGGAGAACATCACCTGGTCGAGGTGCGTCGCCTTGTAGAGCCGCTGGTACAGCGTGCGCTCGAGCACGATGCCGGCGATGGCCGGCACCAGGAAGGCGACCGGCAGCGTCGCGAGGAACGGCACGCCCGCGCGCGACATCAGCACGACGCAGGCGTAGCCGCCCAGCATCGCGAACGCGCCGTGCGCGAGGTTGACGAAGTTCATCAACCCCATCGTCACGGAGAGCCCGATGCTGATGACGAACAGCAGGCTGCCGTAGGCGATGCCGTCGAACAGCACGCCGATCAGGTTGCCGATCATGGTCTCATCGCCTCCCGCGGCCGCCCCAAGGGCGCCCGCCTCGAGGCGTCGGAGGCTTGGCGGCTCCGTTCAGCCCCGGGTCCTTGACGTTCTCGACCTTGTCGAACTCGACGTTCCAGGGCTTGCCGTTGACCATCTTCACTTCGCGCAGGTAGACGGTCTGGATCGTCTGCGCGGGTCGCCGGATCGATCGACATCGGCCCGCGCGGGCTCGTCCACTTCATGGCCCTTCATCGCTTCGACCAGCTGCTCGCCCGTGGCATTGGCGCCCGCCTTCTTCACCGCCTCGTAGATCAGGTGCATCCCGTCGTAGCCGCCGAGCGAATGGAAGTTCGGGCGCATCCCGTTGTTGGCCTTCATGAACGCGTCGACGTAGGCCTTGTTCTCCGGCGAATCGTGCGCCGCCGAATAGTGGAACGACGTGATCACGCCGACTGCGGGTGCGCCCATGCTTTCGAGCAGGTCGTCGTCGGTCACGTCGCCGGTGCCGATCAGCTTGATGCCCGCCTGCTTCAGGCCGCGCTCGTCGAACTGCTTCATCACCGCGAGGCCCTCGCCCGACGGCACGAACACGAACAGCGCATCGGGCTTCGCGTCCTTTGCGCGCTGCAGGAACGGCGCGTAGTCGGGGTTGCGCAGCGGCGTCTTGATCGACTCGACGACCTCGCCGCCCGCCGCCTTGAACACCGTCACGAACGTCTTCTCGGCGTCGAGCCCCGGGCCGTAGTCGGTCACCATCGTGACGACGCGCTTGATCTTGTTCTTGGCGGCCCAGTCGGCGATCGGGGCCGGTCACCTGCGGCAGCGTGAAGCCGGTGCGCACGATGAACGGCGAGCGCGGTCGGGATCATGCCGGTGGCCGCGGCCATGACGATCATCGGCACCTTGGCCTCGGTCGCGACCGGCGCGGCCGCGAGCGCGAGCGGCGTGAGGCCGAAGCCCGGCGAGCACGCTCACCTTGTCCTGCACGACGAGCTCCTGCGCGATGCGCTTGGTCGTCTCGGGCGCCAGGCCGGTGTCGTCCTTGACGATCAGCTCGACCTTGCGCCCGGCGACCGTGTCGCCGTTCTTCGCGATGTAGAGCCGGCACGCGGCTTCGATCTGCTTGCCGGTCGAGGCGAACGGGCCGGTGAGCGGGAGGATGAGGCCGATCTTCAGCGGATCGGCGGCGAACGCCGGATGCGCGAGCAGCGCGGCGCGGCGACGGCGGCGATGCCCTGCAGGACGCGGCGGCGGGTGGGCGACAATGCGGTGATGCATGGTTGCCTCCTTCGGGAGTAAATGCTGCGGGACAGACGGAACATCATAGGAAGATTGCGGTCGTCACGGATATTGTTCGTGCATGCGCGGGAGGATCAGCCGCCGCGCGTTTCGGCTTCGATCAGCGAGGCTAAGAGCCGCCGGCCTTGCGTCGGGCCGGCATCGGCCTTGACGGTCAGCTGGAACACGGGCTCCGCCACGCCGCCAAGGTTGCGTTGCTGTCCTTCGAGCATGTCTTTGTCCTCGTCGAACGTGCGGCCGACGTTGGCGCGCAGGAATTCGGTAACGCCCGGCTCGTCGAGCCGGAAGTTGCGCGCGAACGCCCAGAAATAGTGGGTGGTCGCCGCCGATTCCGGCGTCATCAGGTTGATCACGCGCCCCTCGACCCGATTCGATCCCGGCACGTCCGCGAGCGCCTGCACGCCGACGTCGATCACGATGAATCCCGGCGGTTCATACACCGTGCGCTGCCAGCGGTCGATGCGATCGGTGGCCTTGAGGCGACCGAGAAACTGGTAGAACGGCGGCGGCGTGCAGTCGGGCATTTCCTTGTCGATGCGGACCGAACGCTCGCCGACCTTGATCGCGACCGGCGACTCGGCCACCGCCTCGTGGCCGATGGTGCGCGTGTGCACATAGGTCTCGTGCGACAGGTCGAGCAGATTGTCGTTCAGGAGCCGATAGTTCGCCTCGATGCGGTGATAACCCTCGCTCGCCACCCATGCGGGATCGTCGAGCCAGTGCACGTCGGGGACGAGCGCAGGGTCGGCGCGCTCGGGGTCGCCCATCCAGATCCAGACCAGGCGGTGGCGCTCGGCGATCGGGAAGGCGCGCACGCGCGCCTTCGTCGGGATGTGGTCCTGCCCGGGAATCTGCACGCACTTGCCCGTGGTGTCGTAGCAGAGCCCGTGGTAGCCGCAGCGCAGCACGTCGCCGATGAGCGCGCCTTTGGACAGCGGCGCATTGCGGTGCGCGCAGCGGTCCTCGAAGGCGATCGCCTTGCTGTCCGATGCCCGAAAGAGCACGATGGCCTCGTCGCAGATGCGTCGCGCGAGAAGCTGCCCGCCGATCACCTCGTGCGCGAATGCCGCCACCTGCCAGCAATTACGCAGCCACATGGTCACCTCTCACAGGTCCAGCACCAGCCGCGGCGTAAGCGCCCGCGAGACGCAGACGGTCATCCGGTCGTTGGTGCACTTTTCCGCGTCCGTCAGGAACACATCGCGATGGTCCGGCTTGCCTTCCAGCACCCCGGTGAGGCACGTGCCGCACACGCCCTGTTCGCACGACGTGTCGACCATCACGCCGTGCTCCGCCAGCACTTCGATGATCGTCCGGCCCTCGGTGATCTCGAACTCGCCGCCATGGCGCGCGAGCTTGACGACGAAGCTTCCCATCGGTCCCGCAAGCGACGCCGAATCCGCGGAAAAGTATTCGAGATGCACCGCCTCCGGCGGCCCAGGTGGGCGCGGCGGTCGCCTCGACCAGGTCCATGAACGCACGCGGCCCGCACAGATAGAGATGCCCTTCCGGTGGGCGGGTCCACAACATCTTGCGCAGATAGGCGCGCACCTGCTCGGGTTCGAGGGCGTAGTGGAAGGTGACGCGACCGCGAAATTCCGGCGCCGACAGGAGCTCGTGGAAAGCCGTGTGCGCGATCGACCGGGAGAAATACACGAGCGAGAATTCGGCGTCGGCACGAGAGAGCTGACGCGCCATGCCGAGCAACGGCGTGATCCCGATCCCGCCGGCGATCAAAAGGTGATGCTTCGCGGCGGGCACCAGCGCGAAGTTGTTGCGCGGCGCGCTGATCGTGAGGAGATCGCCTTGGCGCACTCGGTCGTGCATCGCCTGCGAGCCGCCACGGGAGGCGGGCTCGCGCTTGACGGCGATCTGGTAGCGGGCGGTGTCGGCCGAATCGCCGCAAAGCGAGTATTGGCGCACGAGACCGGGCGCGACGTGCACGTCGATGTGCGAACCCGCGGCAAACGCCGGCAGCGGCCGGTCATCCGCTGCCACCAGTGCGAAGGAGCGCACGTCCAGCGCTTCGTCGCGCACCGCCTGCACGCGAACGCTCAGCTCGCCCATCGGCGTTCCGTTGCGCGGTCGGCCGATCGGGGCGCGCAGCCACTGCAGCATCGCGTCGGCCACGCGCTGCCGGCTGCTCCATCGTCGCCATGTGACCGCAATCGTCGATCACTTCGAGCACGGCGCCCGGGATCATGCGCCGCGATCTCCTCGTGCTGCGCGAGCGGGCTCCACGCGTCCTGCCGGCCGCAGAGCACGAGGGTCGGGCAGCGGATCGCCGCGCAGCACGGCGCCGGCGTCCGGGCGCGCGAGCAGCGCGTCGATCTGCGCCGCGAACTGGTCCGGCGTCTGCCGCTCGATCATGTCGAGGATCGCACTCCATCAGGCCGGTCGTCCGCAAGCCGCGCCGGATGCACCATCGGCTGGGCCCAGGCGCGGCCCATCGCCCGCATGCCGTTGTCGCGCGCGAGCGCCAGCAGCGCGTAGTCGCGCCGCGCGTTCGCTCTCGCCGCCGCCGCCCGCCGGGAGCGGGCGCCAGCCGGTATCGAGCAGCGCAAGCCGTTCCACGCGCTGCGGCGCGCGCCGCACGATCTCCAGCGCCACGCGCCCGCCCATCGAGTGCCCGGCCAGCGCGAAGGACGCGGGCGCCGTTGCAAGCACGCGCTCGGCCATCGCTCCGAGGCTTGAATCCGGCCCGCGTCTCGTGGACCCGGCAATCGGCGAGCGCGCCGAGGCGCGGAATGCACCGGCGTCCCACGCCGCGCGATCGCAGACGAGACCCGGCAACAGCAGCGAGCGCGCCGCGCGGACGAGGCGGGAAGGGGTGGGGCCGGCTTTCCGGAGGCATGGCCGATGCGATTCGGATGCGTCGCCTCAGGCGCGGTTCACGGCCCGCGGCGTGCGCTGACCGAACCGGGAGAACACGCGGCGCGCATTGCCTTCGAAGATCTTGACGCGGTCCTCCGCGCTCAGCCACTCGATCGGCTCGAGGTAGCGGCGCGTGTCGTCGTAGTGATGGCCGGTGTCCGGATCGATGCCGCGCACCGCCCCGACCATCTCCGAGGCGAACAGGATGTTGTCGGCGGGCACGACCTTCAGCAGGAGCTCGATGCCAGGGCGATGGTAGACGCAGGTGTCGAAGAAGACGTTCTTCAGCAGCAGCTCCGAAAACGGCGGCCGCTTCAGGTCCTGCGCGATGCCCTTGTAGCGGCCCCAGTGGTACGGCGCGGCGCCGCCGCCGTGCGGGATGATGAACTTGAGCGTCGGGAAATCCTTGAAGAGGTCCGACATCAGGAACTGCATGAACGCCGTCGTGTCGGCATTGATGTAGTGCGCGCCGGTGGCATGGAAGCAAGGGTTGCAGGACGAGCTGACGTGCACCATCGCCGGCACGTCGAGCTCGACCATCTTCTCGTAGAGCGGATACCACCAGCGGTCGGTGAGCGGGGGTTCCTTCCAGTATCCGCCCGACGGATCCGGATTGAGATTGCAGCCGATGAATCCAAGCTCGTTGATGCAGCGCTCGAGCTCGGGGATGCAGTTGTCGGGTGGCACGCCGGGCGACTGGGGCAGCTGGCAGACGCCGACGAAATTGTCCGGGTAGAGCGTGCACACGCGCCGGATGAGGTCGTTGCACACGCGCGACCATTCGAGGCTCGTCGTCGCGTCGCCGATGTGATGCGCCATCACGCTCGCGCGCGGCGAGAAGAACGTCACGTCGGTGCCACGCTCGCGCTGCATCCTGAGCTGCGCGCCTTCGAGGCTCTCGCGGATCTCGTCGTCGCTGATCACGAGCGACGTCGCGGGAAGGCGACTTCGACGGGATCGTCGATCGCGGCGATCTGCTGCTTGCGCCAGGCCTCGAGCGCGGGCGGCGCGGTGGTGTAGTGCCCGTGACAGTCGATGATCATCGTTCGTTCCTGCGGTGGTTTGCGGTGGTGCGCGGCGTCGCTTCGGGTGCTCGCCGCGGCTCAGTTGGGGGCAGCCGCCGACGCGGCGAGCTGCCGTTCGAGCTTGTCGAGGATCCGGTAGCAGGGCAGCACCTGCGCGACGCTCGCGTTGGGCTCGCGGCCTTCGCGGATCGCGGCGAAGAACTCGCGGTCCTGCAGCTCGATGCCGTTCATCGAGACATCGACCTTCGACACGTCGATCTTCGTTTCCTTGCCGTCGACGAGATCGTCGTAGCGCGCGATGTAGGTGCCGTTGTCGCAGATGTAGCGGAAGAACGTGCCGATCGGGCCGTCGTTGTTGAACGACAGCGACAGCGTGCAGATCGCGCCCGGTGCTGCTCTTCAGCTGGATCGACATGTCCATGCGCGATGCCGAGCTCGGGATGGATCGGTCCCTGCACCGCGTTGGCGGCGACGATCCGGCCGCCGGTCTGATAGGCGAAGAGATCCACGGTGTGCGCCGCGTGGTGCCACAGCAGGTGGTCGGTCCACGAGCGCGCCTGGCCCAGCGCGTTGATGTTCTTGCGGCGGAAGAAGTAGGTCTGCACGTCCATCTGCTGGATCGCGATCTCGCCCGCGACGATCTTCTTGTGCACCCACTGGTGGCTCGGGATTGAAGCGCCGCGTGTGGCCGACCATCGCGACCTTGCCCGATCCCTTCTGCACGCTGCGCGACCTCTTCGGCGTCGGCCAGGCGATCGGCCAGCGGGATCTCCACCTGCACGTGCTTGCCCGCCTTGAGGCAGGCGATCGTCTGGCTCGCGTGGATCTGCGTGGGCGTGGACAGGATCACGGCGTCGACGATCCGGCCGCGCGAGGCTCTCGTCGAGCTCGGTCGTGACGTGGCCGATGCCGAACCGCGCGGCGACCTCCTTCGTCGCGTCGAGCGTGCGCCCGACGAGCGAGACCACTTGCACGCCATCGATCTTCGCCATGGCTTCGAGGTGCTTGACGCCGAAGGCGCCGGCACCGGCGAGTGCGACTTTCATTCGAGACTCCTCCTGCGCCTTCAGCGCGGATTTTCGAGAATGATGTGGCCGACGGCGGTATTCGACGCCGGCACGTGGTAGAAGCGATAGACCTCGCGCGCGTCGGCGGCGAGCGCGCCCGCGCATGATGAGCCACATCACGAGCTCGATCCCTTCGGACCCGGCCTCGCGGACGTAGTCGAGGTGCGGGCAGCTTGACGAGGCCCTCGGGATCGGCGGTGAGCTTGTCGAGGAAGCGCGTGTCGAACTCGCGGTTGATGAGTCCGGCACGCGGTCCCTGCAGCTGGTGCGACATGCCGCCGGTGCCGAAGACCATGACGTTGAGATCTTCGTCGAACGATTCGACGGCCTTCCTGATCGCGCGGCCCAGGTTCCAGCAGCGGTTGCCGGTCGGCGGCGGATACTGGACGACGTTGACCGCGAGCGGGATCACCTTGACCGGCCACGCCTTCGGCTGGCCGAACAGGAGCGACAACGGCACGGTCAAGCCCGTGGTCGACGTCCATCCGGTTGACGATCGTCATGTCGAATTCGTCGAGGATCGTCGACTGCGCGATGTGCCACGCGAGCTCCGGGTGGCCCTCGACGTCGGGCACCGGCCGCGGTCCCCAGCCTTCGTCGGCCGGCGTGGAACGCGTCGGCGCAGCCGATCGCGAACGTCGGGATCACTTCGAGCGAGAACGCCGACGCATGGTCGTTGTAGACGAGGATGACGACGTCGGGCCGGTTGGTCGGCGATCCATTGTTTCGAGAACTCGTAGCCCTCGAAGACCGGCTGCCAGTAGGGCTCGGTCGGTCTTGCCGAGGTCGATGGCGGCGCCGACAGCCGGAATGTGCGACGTCGCGACGCCTGCGGTGATCTTGGCCATCGGCGCTATTTGCTCTTGTCCGTAATGCTGCGGTTGCCCTTCGCCGGGCGTCCGCCGGCGACCATCATCGCCTTGTAGTCGTCCTCGGCCACGCCGGTCATCTTCGACGCGAGGTTCTGGAACGAGAAGCCGTCGGTCGCACCGATCTTCGCGAGGAAGTAGATGTTGCCGCCGAGCGCGATCATCGCGTTGTAGTCGCGGTCGCGCACTGCCTGCCGCTGCTCGGGCGTCATCGGGAACGTCTCGAGATACGCCTGCTCGTCGGCCTTGAACCGCTCGCGGTTCTCGGCCTTCATGAGCGACATGCAGAACATGTTGAGGTGATAGCCCTGCCGCGACTGCGTCGCGTCGAACACGGTTGTGCCCGGAATGTCCTTGAAGGCGTCGTTGTAGTTGATCATCGGTGCTCCCTTGGCGCTGCGCGCCTCCCTCCGAGAGGGAGTTACGTCGTTCCTTGGAGCTCCAGATAAAGTCGCATCGGATTGTCCACCAGCAGCTTCCGCTGCAGCGCGGGCGTGACCGCGATGCGGGGTATGAAGTCCACCAGCCCGCCGTCGTCGGGCATGTGGGTCTTCATGTTCGGATGCGGCCAGTCGGTGCCCCACAGCACGCGGTCGGGAAAGGTCTCGACCAGGCGGCGGGCGAACGGCACCACGTCATCGTACGTGGGAGGACCCGATTTCGAAAGGCGCTCGGGGCAGCTCACCTTCGACCAGACGTTGGGATGCTCCGACAGGAGCTTGACGAACAACTCGAATTCCGGTCCGTCGACCGGCTTGCCGACATCGGGGCGGCCCATATGATCGACTACGACCATCGTGGGAAGCGTCGTGAAGAAGTCCCAGAGCTCGGGCAGGTCCTGCGCCTCGAAATACACGACCACGTGCCACTCGAGCGGCGCGATCCGGTGCGCGATCTCGAACAGCACCTCGCGCGGCGTGAAATCCACGAGCCGCCGGACGAAGTTGAAGCGCGTGCCGCGCACGCCGGCGGCGTGCATCGACTCGAGCTCGGCGTCCGTCACGTCGCGGCCGACCGACGCCACGCCGCGCGCGCGATCGTCGGAATGGGCAAGGGCGTCGACCAATGCCCGATTGTCGTTGCCGTGGCAGGTCGCCTGGACGATGACGTTGCGCTCGAAGCCGAGGAAGTCGCGCAGCGCGAACAATTTCTCCTTCGGCGCATCGCACGGCGTGTACTTGCGCTCCTTCGCATACGGAAATACGGACGCCGGACCGAAGACATGGCAGTGCGCGTCCACCGCGCCTTTCGGCACGGCGAACAGCGGCCGGGACGGCGATGGATGGAAGGGAAGGTAGTCGGGGTCCATGGCAGGCCTCTCGAAGAATCCGTTCAGCGAGGGCGCGCGCGTGCCGCGAGCATGCGGTCGGCATCGATGCGCCAATCGGTCCGGGCGGCGAGTCGATCGCCCATCGCGCCGGCGTCGGCCAGGTCGGCGACAAACGCCTGGCGCTGCGCCGTGCCGGCCGCCGACCAAGGCTCGAGGCCGATTTCGCGCACGGTCTCCGCCGCCTCCCGCATTTCCTCGGCGCGGCGACGGCCGTGCTGGATCACGCGCTGGAAGAAGTAAGTTCCCTGCCGCTCCCAGTCGATGCCGGGAAAGGTCTCGGCGAGCGATGCCAGCACGGAATCCTCGACGCCGTAGGCCCGCGCGGCGGTGAAGCTCTCGACGACCATCGCTTCGAGCCCCTTGATCATGACGCTGCGGCACATCTTGGTGGCCGACGCGACGCCAAGCCTTTCCGAGGCGACTTTGGCCGCGAATCCGAGGGCATCGAGCAGCGGCAGCAGTGCGGCCGCATGCGGCCCGCCGAGCAACAACGGCACGCGAATCCGGTGCGGCGGCACCGAGGTCATCACCGCGCCTTCGACAAAGCGTCCGCCGGCGCCGTCGATCAGTGCGGCGGCCTTCGCCTTCGCACCGGGCGACGCCGAATTGAAATCGAGAAACCAGGTGTCCCGACGAATCGCCGGTGCCCACGCCTGCGCCACCGCCAGGGTCTGGCTCGCCGTGACGGCACTCACGACGAGATCCACGTCGGCAGCGAGATCCGCATGGGACGCCGCGAGCACCACGTCGTGTCGCGCGGCGTGCTCCCGCAATGGTGCTTCCTGCGCGGTGCCGAGCTTGACGTCGTAAGCGCCGATCCGCGCCACGCCGCGCGCGCGAAGGTCTTCCGCGAGGATGCGGCCGACTTCACCGTAGCCGACGAGGCCGACGCGGCAGGCCCCAGGGTTGAAAGGCTCACTCATCGGAATCAATCCGGAATCAATCGATGTACTTGAGGCCGGCTTTGGCGAGCGTGTCGCGCATGCCGTAGATGTCGATCCCGAGCTCGCCGGCGGCGAGACGGGCGCGGTTCGCTTCTTCCTTCTTCTCGCGCGCCTCGGCCGCGTCGGCTACGGTTGCGGCATCCGCGCGAGGCACGACCACCACGCCGTCGTCGTCCGCGACGATCACGTCGCCCGGCTGGACGAGCATCCCCGCGCACACCACGGGCACGTTGACGGACCCCAGCGTAGCCTTGACGGTACCGCGCGCGCTGATCGCGCGCGACCAGACCGGGAATTGCATCTCCGCGAGCGTGCGGGCGTCCCGTGCGCCGGCATCGAGGACGAGTCCGCGCGCACCCCGCGCACGGTAGGAGGTGGCGAGAAGGTCGCCGAACATCCCGTCATCGTTCTGCGTGGTCACCCCGACGACGACGATGTCGCCCGGCCGGATCAATTCGGCGGCGACGTGCAGCATCCAGTTGTCCCCCGGCTGCGCCAGCACCGTGACAGCGGTGCCGCAGGCCGCGGCCTTCGGCCACACAGGGCGCATGTACGGCTGCAGCATGCCCGTGCGCTTCTGCGCCTCGTGCACGGTCGCCACACCGAGCTTTCCGAGGCGTTCGACCGCTGCCGGATCGGCGCGAGTGATGTTGCGCACCACGATGCCCGCTGTCTGGAAATGGTTCATGCCGTTGCTGCCTTTCGCTGGGTTCCGGATTGCGCCGCCACTGTCAGGCGGCGTGCCTAAGGGCTATTTGGCCGTCCCACACCGCGCGCGGAATCAGCACTTCGCCGCGCATGATGAGCCGCGCGGTGCGCAACAGCGCGGCGCGGAGGACGTTCTGCGGTTGTTGCGGGTCGAGCTCGAGCTCCACCGTGAACTCGCCGGTAGGATGCTCGACCGACACCGCCTTGCGATTCCCCGGCGGCAGCACGGCAACCCCGTCCGCCACGGAGCCCGGCATGACCGCGGCCGTTGCCAGCGTCACTGCGCCGAGCACTCCGACGGCAGAATGGCAATCGTGTGGAATGAACGTGCGCGAGCAGAGGCTGCCGCCGGCGCGCGGCGGGGCGATCAGCGACATCTTCGGCACGACCTTCTTCGCCACGTCGCCGAGATTCATTGCCGGCCCGGCCTGCCGCCGGATGGATTCAATGCGCGCCTTGAGCTCAGCATCGGCATTGAGCGCGTCGCGCGTCTCGTAGCCGGTGCGCCCGAGATCGGCCGCGCGGATCACGACGACGGGCATGCCGTTGTCGATGCACGTCACCGGCACGCCATCGAACGTGTCGACGATGTGGCCCGTCGGCAGCAGCGACCCGCATACCGAGCCCGCGGTTTCGAGGAAACTGATCCGGATGGGCGCCGACGTGCCCGGCACGCCGTCGATGCGGGCGTCGCCGTCGTAGGTGATATGGCCCCCGGGCGTTTGCAGAATGACGTCGGACAGCATCCCCGTGTTGCGCGTCAGGATCCGCACGGTCGTCTCGTTGCCGCGCTCCGGGATGAGCCCGCGCTCGAGTCCGAACGGTCCGACCGCCGCCAGCATGTTGCCGCAGTTGGGCGTCGTGTCGACGCGCGCCTCGTTGACCAGCACCTGTGCGAACAGAAACTCGAGATCCACGCCCGGCTGCGCGGAGCGCGACACCAGTCCGACCTTGCTCGTCAATGGATCGGCGCCGCCAAGGCCGTCGATCTGGCGGTTGTCGGGCGAGCCCATCGCCGCGAGCAACACGCGATCGCGCAGCGCGGGATCCTCCGGCAGGTCCGATTCGAGAAAGAAGGGTCCGCGCGACGTGCCGCCGCGCATGAAAAGGCAAGGGATGGGGGTTTGCATTTCTTACTCTCGGATGGCCTGACGGAATTGTGCCTCCGAACGCGGCACGGCGAAAAGTCGCATTGCTATACTAGCAGCTATGCCGTTTCAGCATGGGATCAGGAAGTGTCGGATCGGAGGGAGCGGACGCGTGGACCTGAAGCAACTCGAGTATTTCGTCAATGTCGTCGACCTTGGCGGATTCAGCCGCGCCGGTCGGCTCCTCGGGATCGCCCAGCCGGCGATCAGCCGCCAGATCCGCAGCCTCGAGGTGGAGCTGCGCCAAAACCTGCTGCTGCGCAACGGGCGGGGCGCGGCGCCGACCGAAGCGGGGAAGCGCCTCCTCGAGCACGCCCGCGGGATCCTGCAGCAGGTCGACCGGGCGCGCCGGGAAGTCGACGAGACCAAGGATGCACCCGTCGGTCACGTGGTCATCGGCCTTCCGCCCACGGTGGCGCGCCACCTGACGCTTCCCGTCGTACGCGAATTCCGGCAGCGATATCCGGGCGGTTCGCTTTCCATCGTCGAAGGGCTTTCGGCTACGATCCACGAATGGCTGCTCGTTGGTCGCGTCGACGTCGGCGTCGTCTATAACCCAGTCGCGTCGCCGGCGGTCGACGCGCGGCCGCTCCTCGAAGAGCAGCTGTGCCTCATCAGCGCCAAGCCGAAGGGGCGCCAGCCCCGCACGCTCCGGCTGCCAGAACTGCCGCTTTATCCGTTGATCATTCCCAGCCGGCCCAACGCGATACGGATGCTCGTGGAAACGCGGCTCGCGGCGCTCGGCTTGCGGCCGCACGTCGCGATGGAGATCGATGCCGTGCCAGCGATTCTCGAGCTCGTCGCCGAGGGTCACGGCAGCGCGGTCCTGTCGCCGCGTGCGCTCTACAGCGTCGAAGCGGCGCGCCTGCTCAACGCACGGGCCATCGTCCAGCCGCGCCTTCTGAGCAAGCTCGCACTCGCCACGTCGGCGCAACGCCCGTCGACGCCGATCCAGCAGCGCACCATCGAGCTGATCGAGCGACTCATCGGGCCGGCGCTCGCCGCGCCTTGAGGCTCGCGCTCAGCTCGATGGTCCCGCTTCCGCATCGCGGGCGCGGATCGCAGCATGGCGCTCGAGCAAGAGCGTCGGAGGCACCTTGTGACGCCGCCATTTTTGCCTCGGCGCGTGGGTCAAAAACCCAAGTGGAAGGAGCGCCCGCTCGCGCAAAATCTTACACTTGCGACGATCGCTAATTAGGAGGCAGCGCCATTTTATTGTTTGAAATGACCTTTTGTTTTGTGGTTTGATCCTTGCTTGTGATCCGGCGCGCAATTTGCGTAGCCGCTCATGGGCAGGAAGCAGCCGTCGTCGAATGGGCAGCGCTAGGGGGATTGTTATACTGACCCGAGTGGCGCGCGGCAGTCAACGAAGGTTCGAGTCGATACTTAAGGAGGCGAGATGTTCAAGAACCTGCAGTTATTTGCGGCCGCGGCCCTGCTCATCCCGGCGTTGGCACAAGCGCTGGTGTTCACCGGGAACTTCACGCGGGACGATGACATCCGACTGTTCTCGTTCACCACCAACGCGACGGCACCCGTCACGATCGAAACCTTCGGCTATGCCGGCGGGGTGGATACTGTCGGGCACTTTATCCCCGCGGGTGGCTTCGATCCCGTGTTCGGACTGTTCAACGCGACGACGGGCGCTCTGATCGCTGTCGGCGACGATGGCGCCACGCGCATTGATCCTGTCACTGGCGCGGCCTTCGATTCGCTGCTGTCGTTGTCCCTCGCTGCTGGCAGCTATTTCGTGGCGCTCGGTCAATTCGACAATTTCCCGCTTGGCCCGAACTTCTCCAATGGCTTCCTTGAAACCGGCAACGCGACCTTCACCGCGGCCTTCGGCTGTTCCAACGGTCGGTTTTGCGACATCAACGGCAACAATCGCACCGGCAATTTCGACTTGAGCATCGTGGGTTCGCAAGTGGTGCCCGAGCCCGGCAGCTTGGCACTTCTCGGCTTGGCTGTTCCCGGTCTATTGTTCGCCCGCCGGAAATCACGGCGCGCGGCCTACTGAGCTTTACGTAAATACATGACGTTAAATTGCCAATTCGGCCTGCTGCCAGAACGCGGTGATGAGGCGCGGTCGGCGTTGCATGGACTTGAGCCGGTTGCGAGCGAAGTTGCCTACTTGGTCAATGGTGTGCAGACACAGATTGGCCAGCTCGCGTTGCTTCAGGTAGCCCCAGAGGTACTCGACCGGATTGAGTTCGGGCGCGTAGGCAGGCAAGTCGTTCCAGCACCAAGTGTCCGTCGAGCGCTTCGACGTAGTCCCGGACGACCCGGCTGCGGTGCGCCGGCAGGCCGTCCCAGATCACCAGCAGCTTGCCGCGAATCTGTTTGGTCAGCGCTTGCAGGAAATCGACGAACTGCGGGCCGCGGATCGCGCCGGCATGGAAGCGGAAATAGAAGTTCCAGAAACTGATGCCGGCGATGACCGACAGCTGCTTCCAGTTGAAGCTGTATTGCAGCACCGGCGTCTGGCCTTTGGGCGCCCAAGTCTTGACCCAGTGGGTCGCTCGCTCAATCCGCTTTCGTCGATGAAGACGATGGTGCGCCCTTCGCGGCGGCACTTTTTTTTAGCGCCGGCCAGCGCTTGGTGCGCCATTGCTTGATCGCCGCTTCGTCGCGCTGGATGGCACGACCGGCCGGACGTTGGCTGGAGAACCCCAGCTCGCGCAGAATGCGCCAGACATTGACCGTGCTGTACGCCAGCCCAAACTCGCGCTCGATCAACTTGGCCACCCGCGCCAACGTCCACAGCTCGGTCGGGAAGTCGTTGGCCACCGCGCCCGCCAGCAGAAGCTTTGCCCAGCTGCTTCTTCTGCGCTGCGTCCAAGCCACCCGGGCGTCCCAGCGGTTTGCGTCGCCACGCTTGGGGGTCTTCGGCCAGCTTCTTGGCCCAGCTTGATGTAGTCTGCCGGCTGACCTCCAACGCGCGTGCCACTTCGGCCTGCGCCACGCCGCGCGCCAGCATGCGCATCCCTTTGCGCCGGCGCAATTCCAGTTCCTTGAAATCTCGCCGGTACCGCTTCGTTGCCATGCCCGCTCCTCGAAGCCTTCCCACTTCGATTAACGCACATGATAGCGAATCGGTTGTCAACCATTTACGTAATTCTCAGTAGGTTCCTTACGTCGCACCGCATCCGGAGCCGCCGATCCTGAGAAGTCGGGTCGGCGGCGAATGTCGCCGTTCGGCCGCGCGGCGGACCGGTCTTTGTCTACCGGTCGCAAGCACGCGCCCGTACCTCGGGCCCACGCTGACCTCGAGCGGCGCCGATAACTTCCGCTGAGTGCGCGGACGGCTTCCGGATTGCGACACGGGCGCCAACGCCCGCCAGAATTTGCCAGTCTTGTCGGCAACGTCGAGTTGGGGCGTCGGCAGCGTCGCGCTCAACGGCACTCTGCCCTCGCGGCCGAATGAATCGTTCACGATCGAGCTCCTCGCTACCCAGTTGGCGGACCATCACCCGGTCGCGGAGCAGGGTACGGCGAGGGTCGAGAAATATATGGGAAGTGTGGTGGCACCGAGTTCAGCCTGGCGCTGCCGCCGACCAAGCAGTAACATCGCCGCATAGCCGCCGCCGCGGGGAAACACAGCGGCGGTCTCTCAGTTTTTCGGGTAAGGGTTATTGACACCACAGGTCGCTGGTGCAGACTGTTAGCTGTTGTAACACTATTTCGATAGATGAAATATCGTCGGTCCGAGCCGCCTTTGTCTGCCGATTCATGGAGGCGTTACACGGATGATCGCGTTGAAACGTCCAAGCGTGCTGCACCTGGTCAAGAGGAGAAACAGATGAAGGCAGGATTTGGGCAATTGATTGCAGCAATTTTCGTCGCAGGCAGTCCTCTGGCGTATGCGGATTGCTGTGCGCCGACGACCGCCGACTGGCCGAAATACGGCGGCAACCTTGGCAACACGTCGTTTTCCGGCTTGACCCAGATCAATACGACGAACGTGCGCAAGCTTGGCGCGGCCTGGCTCGTGCACGTCAGCGGCAGCGGTCAGCAAGGTGCCCCAGTCGTTGTCAACGGCGTCATGTACGTGCAGGGCTCAGGCGGCGTGGTGCTGGCGCTGAACGCCAAGACCGGCGCGGAGATCTGGAGGGCCACGGGCCTCGGCGAAAGCCGCGGCGTAGCCGTCGGCGAAGGATTGGTGTTCGTCCCCACGCGGTCGCCGCAACGAGTGACCGCGCTCAACCAGGCGACGGGCGCGATCGTCTGGCAGAAGTCCGCCGCCGACCTCACTGCCATGGGCGTTCACACGGAAGTCATCAATGGGGTTCCCCGCACATTCGGAGGCGGTGGGGCACCAGGGCCGTTGGTCTATTACAATGGTTTGTTGTACGTCGGTACCAACGGCGGCGATGGTGCCTACCGTGGCCGGGGCTTCGCGTTGAATGCCTCCGACGGCAGCCATAAGTGGACGTTATGGGGCACCGTAGCCCCGGACAAGCCGGGCGGCGAAACCTGGGAAGGCACGTCGTGGGACCGCGGTGGCGCCGCACCCTGGATGCACCCGGCGATCGATCCCGAGACCAACACCCTGTTGTGGACGTGGGGCAACGCATCGCCGAATACCAACGGCAGCGCGCGCGGCGGCAATAATCTGTACTCGGGCTCGATCACCGCCCATGATGCGACCACCGGCGCCTACAAGTGGCACTTCCAGGCACACCATCACGACATCTGGGACTACGACCTGTCACCGGGTCCGGTGCTCTACGACACCACGGTGAACGCGCAGCCGCGCAAGGCCGTGGCCATCCACGGCAAGACCGGCTACCTGTACCTTCTCGATCGCCTCACCGGCCAGCCGCTGATCGGCATCGATGAAACACCGGTCGGCCAGAACGCGCAGAACAAGACCGCGGCAACGCAGCCGATTCCGCGCGGCGATCCGTTCACGCCGCAATGTCCCGACGACCCGAACTTCCCAGAGACCAAGGTTCCTCCGGGATACGACAAGAGCTGCAACTACGTGCCGTACTTCGACCGTCCGGGCGTGCACCCAGGCGGCACGGGCGGTGGCGCCGACTGGGGCTCGGCGGTGCACGATCCGCGCACCAACCGCATCTTCGTGCCGGCGGGAATCGTGCAATCCGGCTTCTCGCAAAGCCTCAACTTCTTCCGACCGCTGGGGCAGATGCGTGCCGGCACGATCACCGCTCTCGACGGTGCGACGAACAGGATCGTGTGGCAGAAGAAGACCGAATGGTCGGTCGCGCACAACCATCTGCTGGGCACCGCCGGCGACGTGTTGTTCGTCGGCTACCCCGACGGCTATCTGGCGGCGATGGATTCGCGCAACGGCAATGAGCTGTGGCGCTTCCAGACCGGCGCCGGCGTGCACGGCGCGATCATCAGCTACCAGGTCGATGGAGAGCAGTATATTGCGGTGCTGGCCGGCGGCAACGGGTTGCCCTACAGCTCGCCGGAGGGCGACAATCTGTGGGCGTTCAAGCTTCCGCCCTATTCGCTTCCGGGCGGCCAACACGGACATGACGCGGGGATTCAAGATTGCTAGGGGAGTGACTCCGGCCGCCACACCGCCACCTCCCTCGAAGCGCCAGCCGATCACCGCCGCTGCGGTCGCGGGGTCTACGGTAGCGAATACGGTTCTGTTGGCCCGCACGTCGGCCGTAAGCGCGGAATCGGCGGCCTCGAATGCGATGTTCCCGCAGCACATGACGGTGCCGGTCGGAACGACAGTGACCTTCCTCAACAAGGCGGATAGCACGAGAAACCACTGCGCAATCCAGTTCTTCGAGGGCGCATTCAACCTTGGACCGCTGGCACCAGGCGCGTCCGGGACGCACACGTTCACGCAGGCTGGCGAATACTTCTACAACGACGGTTGCACCAATTTCCAGCCGAACACAACCGGCAAGATCGTCGTCCAATAGTCGGTTGACCATCCTGCCGAGTACAGCCGGCGGATCGAGCGATAATGGCTCAGCACTGCAAACCGACCGACCGGGCGACTTCGCCTGGTCGGTTTTTTTTGGAGTTGTGATTGCGCCCAAGAAATGCGCTGTTGGCCATTGCGATCCTATGCGTGTCAGCCGCGGTGTGGCATTGGCTGTCCGCGCCAGCTGATCCGGAGCGGGATGCGCGCGTATCGCCGATTGCGAGGCCATCAAGTACACCGGTAGCGCGCCAAGTGGACGCTGGCGCTGCGCCTGCACTGATCAGCCATCCGCCACCCTGGCGTCGAGCGCTGTCCCATCGTATGGCTCGCAGGACCAGTCGCAGCCGGTTCAGGTGATGATGGCAGCGCCCCGGGAGGTGATCGTCGGCGACAGGTTCCTCGTAGCGGTCAATGTCGATGTGCCCGACGGCGCGAGCAACTTCTCGTTCACGGTCTATTACGATCCGGCGTTGTTGAATTTTGTCGGCGCACGCCAGGGGGACTTCATGGCTCAAGGGAGCGCCATCGCGAGGCTCAGTACCGACCCGAACATCGTCGAGGGCGCTCTTGGGTTCAAATTGGAGCAGGATGGGGGCCCGCCCGTCGGCGGCGCTGGCGGCGTGGTGGTAATCGAGTTCGAAGCTGTTGCGGATGCGCGCGCACCCACTCGAATCGCGTTGGCACAAGTGTCAATCTCTGCAGGGAACGATAGAGACGTCCCCTACCGAGCACCAAAGGACGTCCTGCTAACCGTCAAGCGTTGAGTTTCGTTCGCCGGTTGGTCCAATGCCGATTGCTGCGAATCGCCCTTTTGGGCCCACTGACTATCACTTCATGATTCGGATGACTCGCACAACACTCGCAAACCTTACGTTTGCGCTCTGTGTCCTCGCCGCGCCGTTGCAACCCGCCGCAGCGCAGGTGCAACGACCGTCGGCCAGCGACGTCGATACCCACGCCGGCTTTTCGTCACTGAGCGCTCTCACCGGCGTCAACGGCACGCTGTTTTTTTCGGCAACGGATGCACGTTCGGGAACCGAGCTGTGGAAGAGCGATGGAACCTCCGAAGGAACCCGGCTCGTGGCGGATATCAAGCCGGGGGGCGCGGGAGCATTTCCGGGCAACCTCGTCAACATGAATGGGACGTTGTACTTTCAAGCGGATGATGGCGAACACGGCCTGGAGCTCTGGAAGAGCGACGGCACCGGTTCCGGAACCGTGCTCGTGAAGGACATCAACCCTGGGAAAGGCGTGTCGACTCCCAGTTTCCCGGCGGACCTTGGTGGAGCCCTGATATTCACTGCCAACGACGGCAAGACAGGCTTCGAGCTCTGGAAGACCGACGGTACGCAGGCGGGTACCGTCCTGGTCAAGGACATCAATCCAGGGCGCGGGAATTCGATCACCGGTCCGCTGGTTCAATGCAACGGTGTCGTATTCTTTCCGGCGAATGACGGGCGTAACGGTACGGAGCTCTGGCGAACCGATGGGACCGCACCGGGCACGACGCTGGTCAAGGATATCAACCCCGGCTTGGGTAACGCTGTTCCGACGAACCTCACTTGCCTCAAGGATCAGCTGTACTTTCGCCGCGACCGACGGGAAAATCGGGGTCGAGCTCTGGAAGAGCGATGGGACGCCTGCCGGTACCAATCTCGTCAAGGTGATCAATCCCGGCCCCATCGGCTCGAAACCGAGTTTTCTGACGGACGTCAACGGCACATTGTTCTTTATCGCGAGCGATTCCGCCCACGGCGGTGAATTGTGGAAAAGCGACGGTACGGCGAGCGGCACGGTGCTCGTAACGGACATCAACCCCGGTCTCCCCAGCTCGCGTCCCTCCTGGCTTACCAACGTCAACGGAACGCTGTTCTTCGCGGCGACCGACGGCGCCAGCGGCCTGCAACTGTGGAAATCCGATGGCGCTGCCACCGGCACCGCGATCGTGAAGAGCGCGGGCTCATCGCCTGGTCGCCTTACCCGCGTGCGCGATCGTCTGTTCTTTGTTGCCGTCGACGGCAAGGGTGACTTTGGACTCTGGGTAGCCGACGGCGCCGTGGGGGCTTCGCCCGTGAAAGATTTCAACTCCAAGGATTCGGCGCCCAACTTCCTGGCCGATGTCAACGGCACCCTCTATTTCGCTGCGGACAATGGCAAGAATGGATTCAACCTGTGGAAGAGCGATGGCACGGTGCGCGGAACCGTGATCGTGATGGACGCGAGTGCGGCACGCTGACAAAAGAGATCTCATCCCGCGACCCAGTCGAGCTCGTGTTCCGATACACGCTCGATGTTTTTACTGGAGGCGCCATGAAAAAGCATCAATTGCTTGCAGCCGCACTTCTCGCCAGCGCGAGCACACTGTCGAACGCTGCCCTATATCTAGTGACCAAATATGCCGATGACCGCAGGGAACGCTGCGCTGGGCTATCGAGCAAAGCAATGCCAATCCAAATCCAGCCGGCAACACCATACAAATCCTCACGGTCGGTGCACCACCGTACGTGATCAAGCTGAACTCGTTGCTGCCTACTATCACCGGTCCAGCGCTGGTCCAGGGGATGCAGAAAGGTCTGCCCACTGCCGGGCCCTCGATTGCGATCGACGGCTCGAATTTCATCAATGGCGACAACCAGAGCTCGTGTCCCGGCACGGTGACCGGCGTCGGACCGAATTCCAGGTCGGTTTTCGGACCAGGATTGGCAGTGGTGGATTCCGGGAACGTCACCACGAACCTCGAAATTCGGCAGTTCTGCATCGGCATTCTGTCACTGCGAAGCCACGACAACCGATTCGATCACAATACCATTCACAACACGTCGGGAGCGGCGGCAATCCTCATCACCGGAGACGCGGGCGATGCGGCCGGGAGCTCCACGTCCGGCCTCAGTGTCAACAACCTGATCGACAGCAACCTGATCTACCAGACCGGCGACGGCTTCGAGTGCACGCGTGGCACGGCCAACACGACCTACCGCAACAACGTGATGTACGAGCTCCGGGACAGGCCCGACGTGCCGTACTCTCAAGGCATCGAATGCGCCGGAACGGCCGATCGTATCTACATCATCGACAATACGTTCACGGGCTATTCGGATGGATTGCAGCTGAATGCCGCGACCAATACCGTCGTCGCCGGAAATACGATCAACGCTTCGACGTTCGGCATCACGTGGAGCGGCAGCGGCGTGGCCATCGGCAATACGATCACCGGTGGTCGCATGGGTATCGGCCCATCCGGCGCCGCAAGCGCGATCACGCTCTCGCAGAACAGCATCTACAACAACGGTCATGCCGAAATCATTTCAGCGGCCGGTTCCGCCGGCGGAACCACCAATCCCGCCAGTCCGGCGCTACTGGGCATCGACTTCGGCTCGAATGGCCCGACCGCGAACGACGGGACCGCCGACACTAATCCGCAAAACTTTCCGGTCTTGTCGAATACATCGGTATGGAATCCGAACGGCACCGTAATCCTCAACGGCACGATTACGTCCAGCCCCAATGCGATCCTGAAGCTGGAATTCTTCGCAAACCACGGCCTCAATCCGTCCGGCTTTGCCGAGGGGGAGATGTTTCTTGGCAGAGTGACGGTGACAACGGACGCGGCTGGCGCGGCGACATTCACCTTTACTTCCTCGCCCAATCCGCTCGGTGACGGGTCAACGTCGGTGTACTTCACGGCAACGGCCACCAATACGGCGGGGTCCACGTCCGAGTTCAGCGCACCAGTCCAGTTGAGCCGTTGAGTGGAACCTCTCCCAAGATCGACTGGATCGCCACCCCCCAAGGCAACTCGCCGACGGGAATCTCGGCGATCTTCGCGTAGGTGTCGGTATCGATAACCGCGGCGGCGTTCGATCGCCCGCATGCAATGTAGAGCCTCTTGCCGTCGGGAGTGAGCGCCATGTCCCATGGTCGTCTGCCGACAGTGGAATCTCCTTCACGATCGCGTTGGTCTTGATCTTGCGATCGATCTTGAGCGCGGCGATGTCGATGATGAACACCTGGTCGTCCTCTTCGATCGCGGCCGACAGCCACTTGCCGTCCGGAGAGAGGTAAATGGAGCCTCCGGGTCCGCGAGCCGATGCGTTGAACCTGCACAAGTCCATCGGGCTAACACTGCTCGCATTGATGACATTCCGCTTGCTCTGGCGCTGGCGACATCCGGCGCCGCGACTGCCGCCGATGCACGCATGGGAGGCGAGGCTTGCCCCATTCAACTACATCCTTCTGTACGCGACGCTGTTTTCAGCAGCGCCGGTCGCCTTCCACGCCTTGAGGCTCGCGCTCAGCTCGATCGTCCCGCTTCCGCATCGCGGGCCCGGATCGCAGCATGGCGCTCGAGCAACTGTCGTGCTCGCCGAATTACAGGGATATCGATCATCTTGCCATCGAGGGCAAACGAGGCGCGGCCTGCGGCCGCGGCCGCCGCACCCTCGTCGACGACGCGCGTCGCATAGGCGACCTCCGCAGTCGACGGCGAATACTCCTCGTTCACGATCGGGACTTGCCCCGGGTGTATGCAGCTGGCGCCCATAAAGCCAAACTGGCGCGAGCGGCGCACCATCGCGCGAAAAGCGTCCCAATCTCCGAACGAAGCGACGCTCGCAACAAACCCCAGCGGCATGAGCCCCGCGGAGCGCGCGGCCAGAATCATCTGTTGTTTGGGCATCAGCAGGGTTTCCTCGGTCGGCTCCATCCCTGCTTCGGTAGCAAAGTCCTCCCCGCCGATGTTCATGCCGACAAGCCTTCTCGACGACGCGGCGATGGCGGGCATCTGAAAATAAGCGCCGGGGGTTTCGATCATCGCTATGAAGCGCGTGTGGCCCAGAGGCAAATGGCGCTCAATTTCGAGCTCGGAAACAAGCTCGTCGAGGAGTTGGATGTGGCCGGCACTCTCCACCTTGGTGATGGCCAGCCCATTCACGCTCTCGCCTACCGCGGCCTCGATGTCGCGCACGGCCATCGACAGCGGACGGTTGATGCGCACGATCACGGCCGCTCCGCCTCGTCGCACCCGCCGGACCGCGCCTTCCACGAGCGAGCGCGCATGCTCTTTCTCGGCCGCCGGTACGCTGTCTTCCAAATCGAGTTGGATGCAGTCGGCGCCGCTCGTGTGCGCCTTGTCGACGTACTTCTCGACGTTCACGGGAACATAGAGCAGCGAACGCCACAACGGCAACTCTAAGGACATTTCGATGTTTTCGGCTATTCGTTGCCGAGCCGCAGAAAGTCGGCGATGTCCCAGTAACCGGTACGCGGCATCGGCACGTCGCCACGCGTGCGGACTTCGAGGAGATAGGGAATGTTCGCAGCCATCGCCGTCTTCAACGCCGCGGCCAAGTCCTTGGGGTCTTCGACAAGTGCGGATTCGATGCCAAACGATTTCGCGAGAAGCATGAAGTCGGGGTTGTAGGGCGTACCGTCCGGGCGCGTGAACTCCGTCCCGTATTTGTTTCCGAAATATGTGCTGCCGACCGAAAGAATGGTCGAGTAGCAAAAGTTGTTGAACAGGACCCAGAGCACCGGAATATCAAGCTCCACGGCAGTCGCCAACGACCCGACCACCGACATCAATCCGCCATCCCCGACCAATCCGATGACCTTGCGGTCGGGAGCACCAATTTTGGCACCGATCGCCGCGGCTGGCGAGAAACCCATCGTTGCAAAACCACCGCTCGTGATGAACGACGCGTTGTGCACGCTCTGCAGTTGTTGCCCCGCGCCGTTCTTGTTCCAGCCCACGTCGGTAACGAAAATGGCATCCTCAGGAGCCGCTCTCGACAGTTCCATGAGCAGACGTGCCGGGTGGATGGGCTTTCCACCGTCCTCCTGAGTCTCCGCGAGCTCCGCTCGCCAATCCCGCTTGCGCTTGTCGATAATCTCCGCATGCTCGCGTACATCGCGTGCGATGCGCGGAGCCTTTCCGAGGCGATCGATCAACGCCTGTAGCGTCACCTTTGCGTCGCCGACGATGCCTACCTCCACGGGGTAGATCTTTCCCACTTCAACCGGATCGATGTCGATCTGAATGATTCGCGATGGTGGAACGCAGAACGTGTGCTTCGGGTGCCAGGAACTGCAGTCCGCTTCACCGAAGGCAGTACCGACTGCAAGGATGACGTCGGCTTCGAGCGTGGTCGTATTTGCGGGCCGCGTACCCCATATGCCCGTCATGCCAAGCGCAAGGGGATGGTTTTCGGGAAACACTCCTTTGCCCATCAGCGTCGTCGCGACCGGAGCTCCCAAGAGCTCGGCCAGCACTTTGAGCTCGCTGGACGCTTCGCTCAAAGCTACGCCATTGCCGGCGAAGATGACGGGCCGCGCCGCGGTGATGAGGAGCCGCGCCGCATCGGCAATGCCGCTCGGCCGGTCCGGTAGGACGCCAGTGAGCCGGCCGTCTCGCCACGGTGCCGGGCTGTGCGTCCACTTGTCCGGCGAACACATCCATCGGTATGTCGATCAGCACCGCACCCGACCTTCCCGTTTGCGCCAGATTCAGCGCGCGAGGCATGACGTCCGCCAGAAATTTGGCATCGTCAACGCGCCACACGCGCTTGCAGATGGGCCGAAAGATGTCGCCCTGCGACGCATCCGCGTGCAGCTTGACGCCCTGGTGCGGTTCACGCGCGTGATGGTAGGAGGGGGTATTGCCCGCGATCACCAGCATGGGTGTCCCGTCCGCTGCCGCAGTCGCGACTCCCGTCAATGCGTTGGTGAGACCCGGCGAAAGATGGACGTTGATGACCGCAAGCTTGTGTGAAACGCGGAAATACGCGTCGGCAGCATGGACCGCCTGCTGCTCGTGACGAAACGATATGTACTCGATTCCTATCTTGTGGCACGCATCGATCAACGCATAATTCGTATGCCCGCATTGGCCGAACACCTTGGTGACGCCTTCTTGCCGGAGGCATTCGGCGATAAACATCGCTCCATTCATTTTGCGGTACTCCTAGGACAGGCTGATCGTGACAAGGCGTTCTTCGGTCATTTCGCGCATTGCGTACTTCGGACCTTCTCGGCCGACGCCGCTGTCCTTGACGCCGGCGAAAGGCATCAGGTCGACACGGCTGCTCGATGGCTCATTGATGTGGACAACGCCGACGTGCAGGCGACGCGCAGTTACCATCGCCCGCATCACGTCACGCGTAAAAAGGCCGGCGGCCAACCCGAATGCGGTTGAATTTGTCTGGGTGATCGCGTCGTCCAGTGTGCTGAAAGGCACGACCGAGACAACGGGAGCGAAAATTTCATCGCACATCACGCGCATTTCCGCGCGGACATCGGTCAATATCGTCGGGTAGAAGAGTGCGCCTTCGCGCCGACCGCCTTCGACGATGCGCGCGCCTTGTTGAACTGCGCCTTGCACCCAATCCTGCGCCCGCCGCGCCTCCGATTCGCTGATCATCGGGCCGATGATCGTCTTCGGATCGTGAGGGTCCCCGACTTTCAGCCGCCGCGTGGCCGCCACGAACAGCCCCAGAAATTCATCGACAACCTTTTCGTCGACGAACAAGCGTTGCACGGACGTGCATGCCTGACCCGCCCGCCGAAAGGCGGAATTCGCACAGCGTGTCGCCGCCCTTTCGAGATCCGCGTCATGACAGACAATCGTCGCCGAGATGCTGCCGAGCTCGAGGGCGACGGGTCGCAAACCGACGGACTGCTGCAACTGCTTGCCGACCCCAGTGCTGCCCGTAAATGTATAAAAGGCAATGTCCTTGTTCGCTACCAGCCAACCCCCGATTTCGGATCCCGGCCCCTGGACCAGATTGACATGGCCGGGCGGCAATCCCGCATCGAGCAGAATCTGGACCAGCAGCGCAGCGCTGAGGGGCGTCGATTGGGGCGGTTTGACGACGACGGTGTTTCCGGATGCCAGCGCGGGCGCCATTTTGTGGGCGACCATGTTGAGCGGCGAATTGAATGAGGTAATTCCGCAAACGACGCCGCGCGGAACCCGGATTGTGAACGCCATTCGGTGCGCATGGCCGGGCGCGGAGTCAATGGGGATGACCTCTCCGCTCAACCGCTTGGCCTCCTCCGCTGAAATAATGAATGTCTGGACGGCTCGGCTTACTTCGTTGCGGGCATCCGTGACCGGGAATCCCGCTTCGGAGACGATGGTATCGACGAGCGATTCGCGGCGTGCCTCGATGAGCTCCGAAGCCTTCATCAGGATGCGATAGCGATCGTAGGGTTCGAGTTGCACTGCATCGAACGATCGTCGCGCGGCCGCAACGGCGCTGTCAACTTGCTCCCTCGACGCACGCTCTGCGGTTCCGACAAGATCGCCGGAAAACTTGTCGAACACGGAGAAGGTTTCGGTTCCCTTGGCCCATGCGCCGTCGATGAAGAGGGTGCCGCGTGACAGGTTTGCTTGTGCGTCGTTCATTGCGAAAAGATCCTCGTGAAGTTCGCTGGAGCAACGGATCGTGTGCATGTCATCGAGACGCCACGGCTGCGGCTGCAACGTTTCCACCGTCGTCCGCAATTATCATGGAATCACTCCAAAATACCCAGATGGGCGGGCTTTGGTAAATCCATCGCAGGGAAGCGGCCGCTTCCGTTCGCAGGTAAAAAAAGCGCGCGGCAGGAGCACCGCGCCGAAGGTCCGTCCTTCGGAGGAGGAAAGGACGGATGCTGAAGTCCGCACCGAGGCTGCGTCGAATTCGATCACAGCACAATGCCACTGGCACAACAAAGACGCACGAGGCTTTTGTTTGGTGCCGACCCCAGCCGCTCGCCGGCGAAGTCTCCCTGAACGGCGCTAGGCTGGCGCGTATATGTGTTCGAAAGCTTCGCGCACCGCCGCCACACGCCGGTTGTCGGCATCAGCGGCGCGGCACACGAATGCGATCAGACGCGTCGGGGCGTTCCTTCCCAGGCCAATTTCCCGCACGGGATAGGCCTCTCGAAGCGGACCCCGCAGTCGCGGGACGACGGACACGCCAAGGCCGGCCGATACCATTGCGACGATTGCCTCGATGGAGACCAGGTCGAGCGTGCCGCGCGCTCTCGGCGCCACGCGATGAATGAAGCTGGCGGCGCTTCGGCCACCGGTCAGGGAGGCGTCCCATCGAATCCACTCGTACGCGTGCAGCAGGTCCGTCACCGAATCGCCCTTGGCGTTCGGAGGGGCGAGCAGCACGAACGACTCGCGCGCCAGGTTTCGCCATCGGAGCCGGCTCGACCCGCCGGCTCTCGGCCGAACCACTACGGCGGCGTCGAGTTCGCCCGCATTGAGATCACGCAGGAGCAGGGGCGAATCCTCCTGAACCAGGCGTACCTCGAGACTGGGGTAGCGCGCGCGGAGTTCCAGCATGGTCGCCGGCAACGTGGTGGTTTGAACGCTGCGTATGGTGCCCAAGGCGACGCGTCCCAGGACTAGCGGGCTTCGCTTGTCGCGTAACGCCTCGATGGTGGCGAGCGCGCCCTGGATATTGCCGGACAGTTCGCGAGCGAACGCCGTCGGCCGCGACGTGCGCGACGAACGGTCGAACAACGGTTGACCGAAGTATCTCTCGAGCTCCTTTATCTGGAGACTTACGGCGCTCGCGGTCAGACCGACGTCCTGTGCAGCGGCGGCGAAGCTTCCTCGCCTGAGTACCGCGTCGAGTGTGCTCAGGAAAGCGATCTTCACAAGTTTTCCTCAAGTGTCGCTCAACAAAAAGTCGCTTTTCTTGAATGTAGCACGCCTCTATGATCTGCGAAAGGCCGCGATCGTCGAGATGGGTACCTCGCCGCTCGCGTGTAGCAACGCATTTTTGTCGCGTATGAAGACACGACACGTCCGAGTGTCGGCAAGTGAGGAAATCTTGCGATCGCTTTCTCGTCCGGATTGGTTGCGGCGCCCGATCAAGTCGTACCGCGGGGTCGTACTCCTATGACCTCCCCCTTCCATAGTGCCGCGATTGCCCCGCACGTCGACGATGTACCCGCCAGCGCATTGCACGTTCGCCCACGCGATGGCGCCAGACCCAGCAACCCAAGGTTTCCGCCAAGGGTGGTATCCGACCAGCTTCCGATTGCCCTTGTCGAGGGACCCTCCAAGGCGGCGACTGGCGAGGACCAAGCCGGAGACACACTCGTCCCCCGATACCAAATTGAGCAAAAACCAACCGCCGCTGGGGGATGAAGGCTTCGAGCGTGCGCAGCGACTGGCCAGCGGACGCGTCGACGCCGCCGACGTTGCCTGGCTCAGCAAAGGCTTCAGCGCGTTTCTTGCAGCCGGCGGCGCGTTGCCGCTCGAACGGTGCCTCGGCCTGCCACGAAACGATTGTGCGCTGCGCCGCGCGTGTCGCGACTATTGGCTGCGACGTGCATGGCAAGCGTTAGACGACGAACCTTTCGCCGTGGCGACGGTCGGAGAAGCTCGCAGCGGTGGTGCGCAAATTTCGAATGGGACGGTGGGTGCAATGGCGCATGCTGGAGGACGCACCGATCCTAGCAAACGAGGTGGAGCTTGCAGTGTTCGAGGCATTCCGCTCATCGGAGCGCGTCCCCCAGAGCGCAATGCAACTGCATAACATCGCCTACCATCGGCGACATTCGTAGGATCGCCGGCGAGCGAGCAAACGCCCGTTCGTAATCAGGGTCCCAGCATCGGCGATGCGAACGCGGATGAAGGCTCTCCGGCCAGCACGAATCTTCATCGAAACACCCAAACGGATCGCATCGCGGATTTTGTTTCGTTCATACATGGTGGCGCAGGAAATGGGTTACTCTTGGCGCGATATCGCGGATGCCATTCGGATGAGCGCCCGCACGGAAAATGACCCCACGCGTGAACCATTCGCATACGGTTCCCGGCATGGGTTTGCCGCGCCGGCAACAAAGCCAGGAGTGAGCGGATGAGAAACGTCGCAACGATTGCCCAACCCAAGGACGAAGCTAAGATCCATTTCGCCGCCGACGCGGATTCTGCACAGGGTCCGTTGAGCGGGATCAAGGTTTTGGATCTCAGCGGCTACATCGCCGGCCCGAACGGGTGCGCGCTGCTGGGCGATCTCGGTGCGGAGGTCATCAAGATCGAGCCTCCGGGAGGAGACACGTTTCGCAAGTATCCGTCGACGCTGCCGAGCGAAGCCCGAGCGTTTCTTGGCGTGAACCGAAACAAGCTCGGTGTCGTGCTCGACCTCAAGAAACCCGAAGGCCAGGCAATCCTCTGCCGGATGGTCGAATCAGCGGACGTGCTCGTGCACAATTTCCGGCCGAGTGTGCCGCCCCGCCTGCGGATCGACTACCCGCATCTCAAGGAGATCAACCCGCGGCTCATCTACTGCAGCGTCACCGGTTATGGCGAAAACGGTCCCCTGCGGGAAAAGGCAGGCTATGACCAGGTCCTGCAGGCCATGACCGGAATGTGCAGTTTTCAGGGCACGGAAAAGGAGCCTCAAATCGTTTATGGGTCCGTCGTCGATTACTACGCCGCATCGATGGTGGCGTATGGAATCGCCGCGGCATTGCTTCATCGCGAGCGGTCGGGTGACGGGCAGCATGTTGGTGTATCGCTTCTTCGGAGCTCTCTCGCGATGCAGTCGGCACGGTTCATCTGGGCCGACGGCGAAGGGCGCGACGTCGGCAGGGACATGCGCTCAGGAGGAATCACCGGGCTGCATCCGACCAAGGAGGGCTTCATCTATTTGTCGGCGAACACCCCGCATTTCTGGTCCAGCCTCTGCGAGTTGATCGGCGTGCCCGACTTGGCATTGAATCAGCGTTACGCCACCGTACGCAACCGCGCCGAACATGCGGACGAGATCGTTCCAAAGGTTCGCGCGGCATTGATCGCGCGGACTGCGTTGGAGTGGGAGGAGATTTTCGGCGATCGAGTCCCATGCTCCGCGGTACGCACCATCGAAGATATGTTCGAGCACCCTCAGGTGCGGGCCGAGGAACTCGTCGCCGATTTCGACCATCCGCTGGTCGGGCACTACCGGGGATTTGCGAAGCCCGTAACTTTCAGCAGCACGCCCGGCCCGCAGCCGTTCGCTGCCCCTGCGTTCGGGCAGCATTCCGATGAGGTCCTCAAGAAAATCGGATACACGGGCGAAGACATCGCGCAATTGCGACGCCGCGGCGTCGTCGGACCTGTCGATGACACGCACCCCCGCGACATCGATGCCTGAGCTTGTAATGACGTGGGACGCGCTTTCTCCCGCAGAGTGCAAGATTATCGAAGATGCGGCAAAGGAGGCGGAGGTGGAGGAGCGCAATGTTGTTCTCTACAACGCGATGACGGCTTCCTCACCAGCCAAACGTAAGAGCGTGGAGGCTTTGTTATCGGCGTGTTAGATTCCGTTTAGGATGGGGGCAGCGCGGTTCTGATGCTTGGTTACGGCAATTCGCGAACGCATGACACTTTGCTGAGGATGATGTCCAAGCCCGTGCATGCGATGCTGCAGGTGCCCAGGATTCCACAAGACGTTTTCGAGGAGGAGTGATGGATTTTCGCAGAGGTCTACGAGCGGGTGTAGGACTCTTTGTCGGCGCTGCTGCCATGCTCGGCGCGGCATGCACGTGGGCAAGTCCGGTCGTCGTAAAGCCGCTGTCAGCCACTGGCGGATCGCCGTCGGCGGTGCAGATGCTGGTTACGAACTTGCTGGGCGGCGGCATTACGGTCGTTCCGGGGTCGGTCCAATACACGGGCGCGACGGCGGCGTCTGGAATCTTCGTGAATGGCGGCACGAATCTCGAGACGAGTGTCGGAGTCAACAATGGCGTAGTGCTGACGACAGGCGATGCTCGATTCGTTTCGGGTAGCGCAACGTCCGCGGAAGACTTTCCCAACAAGACTACGGCCTTCGGTGCAGGGATCCTCAACACCCTTACAAGAAACACGTCTCCGGGAAGCCCGCTGTTTGCGAGCCTCACTTCTGCGCCGACTTTCAATGCGTCGATTCTGAGCTTTCGAATTCATTCCCACCGGAAACCCGATCACCTTGAAGTACGTTTTCGGTTCCGAGGAATATGGCGATGTGGTGAACACCGGATTTCCGCCCGACGTGTTCGGCGTTTTCGTCAATGGCGTCAACTACGCGCGCGTGCCCGGTGGCAGCGCTCGCGGTCTCCACCGCCAGCATCAATTGCGGCGGCCCGGTCAGCGGCGCCGCGAACGGCGTGAACCCGCAGAACTGCAGCTTGTATCGGGACAACCCGCCGTTCTTCGGAAAGATCGAGACCGAGCTCGATGGCCTTACCGTCGTCCTCACGCTCACGGCGCCCGTGTTAGCTGGACAAGTCAACACGATCCAGCTTGGCATTGCGAATTCGGCCGATTCGTCCGCCGATTCGGCAGTGTTCATCCAAGCCGGAAGCTTGCAATCGGCTCCGTAATATTCCGACGATAACGAGAAAGTTTTTCCATCACACGCACTGGAGGAGGATAGATATGGACAGACGTGATTTCCTGACGGGCGCCGCGGTCGCCGCGACGGCATGGGCGGTCAAAGACGTGGCGTTCCCGACGGAGGCTTCCGCCCAGGCGGCCCCCGCCCAACAACTGGTCACTTCGGTATGGTCGCGCCACGTGCAGTGGGTGCGCACCGAAGCCCAGACCCGTTCCGACCCGTTTGGCACCGGCGTTGCGGTCGGAGAAGCGATCCGGGCGGGCGGTTATGCAGCGGTTGATCTGACCGTGCGCGACGGCGGGCACGTATTGCCCGCGGACGTGGCGACGCACTTGCCGTTGATGCTGAACGGCATCCGCAGCACAGGCGCGATCTGCGACCACATCGGCGTGAATTTCGGCGCCGCCGAGCCGACCCGGCGAACACGGCCTGGATCGCGAGCCAGTTCGTGCACGAGATCCTGTCGGTGGCCGGTGCCAACGGCATCAAGAAGTACCGCTATCAACAATGCCGGCAATCGGTGCCCAGTTTCCCGGCCAACACGTTCGGCCAGCAGATGACGGCGCTGCTCGACGGCGTCCGCCTGAACCATCGCCGCCTGGCGGCGATCAATGCCCAGTACGGGGGTATGCAGGGCGTGGCCCATACCCACGGGGGCAATATCGGCACCACGGTAGAGCCCTATGCCTATTCGATGCAGGGCATCGACCCGAAACTGATCGGCATCAATCTCGCCATCGGCCACGTGGCAACGGGTGCGCCCGGCACGTCCTGGCAGATCATGATGCGTCGTTGGATGCCGTACATCGGTTGCGTCGCCCCCGAGGACATTGCGGCAACGGTCAATGCCACCACCGGCGCGCTGAGCATCGGCAGAGTTGCACCCCGGCCCGGACGGCGTGATCAACTGGACGACGTTCTACTCGCTGCTGCGGCTTGGCGGCTATAGCGGCGCGGCCGAGAATCAGCTCGAATACAGCATCATCGGCGGGACTGGCACCAGCGTCAGTCTCAACAACGCGGACTTCGCCGACAGTGCCAATTTCACGACCGGCCGACTGACGCCGGCGATCATGATCGACGAGTTCAAGAAGAACTCCGACTCCATCCGGTCGCGGGCTGTCGCCGGCGGCTGGACCGCGGCACAGGTCCTCTGAGCCTCAACGCGGTTTGGCGCGAAGAGTGCGCCAGGCTTCGATGAACGGGCGCACGCTTCAAGGCGTGCGCCCTCGTCGTTCTGGACTAGCAGTCATGGGTGAACAAGCGGTGATGCAACGTCCCCTAAGGGTGATGAGCGGGGTCGGGCTGGCTGCGGCGCTGGCGCTTGCTTTGTGGGCGTGGCTGCCCGCCGACGACGAGGTTGTCGATGTGGCCAGCGGCAAGGCGAACGCGAAGCCAGGCCCGCAGTCAGCAGGGCCATCCGCCTCTCTTGGCTGGTGGACGACAGCTACGTCAGCAACGCCAACATCCGCGCCACCTGTGCCGTTGTTTGCGCCGACATCCGCAACAACGGCCTTTGCCGTGCCGATCACCGTGGCGGCACCGCAGAAGCTGCAAGTCGGCGAGACGAATGACCTGGTCGTCGGCGTGGGCCGGAACGGTGGTGTCGGCGAAGTCAGTTTCACCGTCCAATTCGATCCCAACGTCCTGCAGGCGCGCGCCGGCACGGAGGGTGACTGGGCGGCCGGCGCCGGCGCCGATACGCGTTCGTTTGCGGCCGAGATCTCCGACGAGGGAGACCGCGCGCAAATTCGCAGGGCAGTGTCAGACCAGCGGGCAGGCATGGCGGGCGGCAGCGTGGCCATCGTGCAATTCCAGGCCGTTGCACCGGGCACGACGTCGGTGCTGATCACCGATGTCGTGGTCAAGGACTTGGCGGGGAGGTCGATGGCGTCTGCAGTCTCGGCATCGATTCTGCAAATGACGGTGGACACCGTGCCACCGCCGCAGCCCGAGGCCTGGCGCCAGCGCCGCGCCGTCGTCGTGGAATCCGCCCACCGGGACCACCGAAGACGGCGACTGAGGCAATTCAACGCCGGCGGCGTTTGCGCGTCCTGGTCAGTTCGACGACCAGGATCGCCGCTTCAGGCGCCGAACTTGATCGCGTAGCCCCACGAGTCCAGTCCGCCGGGGATGGCGTTGAACGACAGCGTGATGCGGCGCTCGCCCTGGTTGGCCGGCACCGCGTGCATCACATAACTCGGAAACAGCACCAGGTCGCCCGGCGCCGGCGCCGGGCTGACCCATCTGTCGGCATTGAACGGCGTCGGCGTTATGTTGGCGTGCTCGTGCTTGAAGAGAAATTCGGTGCCTCCGGACGACTTCATGAACACGGTTTGTGAACCCGGGTGCGTCGGTGTCAGGTAGACGACGCCCGATACGAAGCTGTTGGCGTGGTTGTGCATGGCCTGGAGGCCGCCGGTGTCCAGTACATTGACCCACATCTCCTTGATGGCCCAGTCGAGTCGATCGCCGAACATGAGCGCGCCCATGTCGACGATCTTGGGTGTGATCAGCGTCGCCGCTTCCACGAGCAGGGGGCTGTCGCCGGGGCGCAGCATCGCGGTGTGCGACAGATTGTCGGACGCCTTGTTGGCCTCCAGCGCCGACGCGCTGAAATGCTGCACCAAGCCGTCCACCAGGCGCGCGCCCAGCGTGCCCGGCGCGCGCAGGAAAGGGGTGGGGAACAGGCCAAACACTTCATCCATGCCGCCCATTATCGCCGCGCTGGCGGATAAGGGTCTACCGGTGCGCGTCGGCGGCGCACATCCACGGGAGAGAAATCTCAGTCGTCGGCCACTTGCCAGCGGAGGGAGTCAGCGCCGACGCGCCTTCGACGAAGAGGCGGGCGATGTTGGCTGCGCCTAGAATGCCGAGCCTAAGCATGGAGACGGAGGGCGAGGTCATGGGCGGTCGTGCGCTACAAGCAACGGTCATTTGAAGGGAGGCCGCGACCAATGCGCGCGGGCCTTTGCATTTTGGACATTCCTTGCTAGGCTTTCCATAAAATAGAATAACGTTGCATAATGTCACATTTGCTCATGCTTGCCGTGCGGGGCCGCGAAGCGTTCGGCGCCCGTGATTTGGACCCCCTGAGAGGAATTGCCACCATGTATCCGAACTTTACCCGCCGCGCTGTTGGATTTACGATCCGTTGTTTTATACAATGAATACAATGAAACGCGCCTCGGGCAATCGCCCGGGCCATTCCCATCGCAAAGGAAGGACCCTCATGGCATCGACACTCTTCAAGCTGGCTGGCGGTCTCGCGCTGCTCGTCGGCGCCACGCTCGTTCAAGCCCAAGACATCCAGGAGCGGACGATCCGCTTCGGGCACCTGAACAACACCGACCATCCGACCAGCTGGGGCGTCAAGAAGTTCGCCGAGATCGTGGCAGCCAAGAGCGGCGGCAAGATCACGGTCAAGGAATTCCCCAGCAGCCAGCTCGGCAACGAACTGCAGCAGCAATCGGCGCTGCAAGGCGGCGTGCAGGAGATGCTCGTGGCGTCCACCACGTCGCTGACCGGCGTCGTCAAGGAATTCGGGCTCTTCGACTTCCCATTCCTCTTCAGCAACGCCAAGCAGGCCGATGCGATGGTCGACGGCCCGCTGGGCAAGATGATCAGCGGCAAGCTGGCGGACAAGGGCGTGCTCGTGCTGGGGTTCTTCGACCTGGGCTTCCGCAACGTCACCAACAGCAAGCGGCCCATCACCAAGGGTGAAGACCTGGATGGACTGAAGCTGCGCGTGATCCCGAATCCGGTGTTCCTGGAGACCTTCAAGACCTTCAAGGCCAACCCGCTGCCGATGCCCTTCGCCGAGCTGTACAACGCGCTCGAAAGCAAGGCTGTCGACGGCCAGGAAAACCCGTATTCGGTGATCCTGTCGAGCAAGTTCTACGAGGTGCAGAAGTACGTCAGCGGCACCAACCACGTGTACGCGACCAACCCCGTCCAGATCAGCAAGCGCTTCTGGGACAAGCTGTCGCCGGCGGAGCAAAAGATGCTGCAGGACGCCGCCATCGAAGCCCAGAACTACCAGCGCACGGCCAGCCGCGAAGCCGCCGGCAAGGCACTGACCGAACTCCAGGCCAAGGGCATGGCGTACAACGACATCGCACCCGCCGAGATGGCCCGCATGCGCGCCGCAGTCAAGCCGGTCTACGACAAGTTCTCCGCTGAGTACCAGCCGGACGTGGTGAAGCTGTTCAAGACCGAGCTGGAACGCGTCTCCAAGCTCTAATCTTCGAAAGTTCGAGACCCGGGCTCCGAATTCGAAAGTCCTAATTTCGAAGTCGGAGCCCGGGTGGTCGGTTTGAAGGCCCCGCGGTACCGTTGCGGGGCCCTGTCGCGTCAGGGCGTCGCGTCGAGGAGCAGCCATGGTAAAGGTTATCGATTCTTTCTGCCGGGCGGTCACCGCCGTGATGGCCGTGGCGCTCATGCTCATGGTGGTGCTGGTCTTCGGCAACGTCGTGCTGCGCTACGCTTTCAATTCGTCGATCACGCAGTCCGAGGAAATCTCGCGCTGGCTGTTCGTGTGGATCACGTTCATGGGCGCCGTGGTCGCGCTGCGCGAGCACACCCATCTCGGCACCGACGCTTTGGTGTCGCGCCTGCCACCCATCGGCAAGAAGGTCTGCTTCGTGCTGGGCCATCTGACCATGCTGTACGTCTGCTTCCTGGTGTTCAAGGGCGCGCTGGAACAGACCAAGATCAACATGGACGTGCTGGCACCTTCCACCCAGTTGCCGATGGCCGTGTTGCATGCGGCTGGCGTGGCCTTCTCGTTTTGTGCCGGCGTCGTGCTGCTGCTGGACCTGTGGCTGCTGTTCAGCGGCCGCGTCAAGGACGAAGAGCTGGTGATGACCCAGGAATCCGAAGATCTGGCCGCGCTGAAGCAGCATGGCGACGACGTCAAACAACACTGAGCTGAGGAAGCCGCCATGACACTCGCCATCTTCCTCGGTTCCCTGATACTCGCGATGGCGATCGGCATTCCGATCTCGTTTGCGCTGCTGGTCAGCGGCGTCGCGCTGATGTGGCACATGGACATGTTCGAGGCCCAGATCCTGGCGCAGAACCTGCTGGGCGGCGCCGACAACTACCCGCTGCTGGCCGTGCCCTTCTTCCTGCTGGCCGGCGAGATCATGAACGAGGGCGGGCTGTCCAAGCGCATCGTCGAATTCGCGATGGCGCTGGTCGGCCACATCCGCGGCGGCTTGGGCTACGTGACCATCGTCGCGTCGATCATGCTGTCGGCGCTGTCGGGCAGCGCGGTGGCCGACGCCGCGGCGCTGACGACCATGCTGCTGCCGATGATGGTGGCCGCCGGCCATGCACCGCATCGCGCTGCCGGGCTGATCGCCGCATCCGGCGTGATTGCGCCGGTGTTGCCGCCGTCGATCGGCCTGGTCATCTTCGGCGTCACGGCCAACGTGTCGATCTCCAAGCTGTTCATGGCCGGCATCGCGCCGGGCCTGATGATGGGCCTGGCGCTGTGGATCACCTGGGCCATCGTCGCCCGCAACGAAGGCGTGGCGCCACCGCCGCGCAAGTCGCTGACGGAACTGCTGACCACGATGCGCCGCTGCGGCTGGGCGCTGATGCTGCCGGTCATCATCCTGGTCGGTCTGCGCATGGGGGTGTTCACGCCGACGGAAGCCGGCGTGGTGGCCGCGGTCTACGCGCTGTTCGTCTCGACCGTCATCTACCGTGGCCTGAAGCTGTCGCAGCTGTACGGCATCTTCAAGACGGCGGCCAAGACCACCGCGGTGGTGATGTTCCTGGTGGCCGCGGCCATGGTCTCGGCCTGGCTCATCACCGTGGCCGACCTGCCCGGCAAGGTGGTGGGCATGCTCCAGCCTTTCCTGGACAGCCCGATCCTGCTGATGGTGGCGATCATGGTGCTGGTGATGATCGTCGGCACGGCCATGGACATGACGCCGACCATCCTGATCCTGACCCCGGTGCTGATGCCAGTGGTGAAGGCGGCAGGCATCGATCCGGTCTACTTCGGGGTGATGTTCATCATGAACAACGCCATTGGCCTGGTCACGCCGCCGGTGGGGGTGGTGCTGAACGTGGTGGCCGGGGTCGGGCGAATGTCGATGGACACGGTGACCAAGGGTGTCATCCCCTTCATGATTGCCCAGTTCCTCATCATGTTCGCGATGGTCTTATTTCCGTGGCTGGTCACCGGGCCGGCGAAGCTGTTCCACGGCTGACGGCCTGCCCTCACGCAACCATCCGGCTGCTTTTTCCGGCGCACAGGCCGCCAATCCGATCGGCAACCATCCGATTGCATGAAAGGAGTCGGCCCGTGAGCCATTCCCAGTAGACGCCCGCCACCGGCGCGGGCGCTCCCGACCGCATCGAGCGTAGCGTCTTCATCGCCGCGCTGCTGCGTCGCGGAACTCAAGTCGATTGCGGAGACGCTGATACGCGGTTCATCGAAACAAATCGGCGCGGCGTTATGCTGGCCTGTTCGTGCTCGTGTTCCCAAACAATACGCGGTTGCGAGTTTGTTGGTCCACGGGCAGAGTGAACTTCGGAGATTGAAGCCGCAGTCAGGGCCGGGGCGATAACAAGATCCTGGCACGCGGTTAAGGACAACAGCACGGGCCGCCGCCGGCGCCCGCCTGCTTTCTTCCAAGACGGACAACGAAGAGGACAACCTGCATGAAGCCAACCTATACCGCCGCGGCAGCGTCGATTGCCATCGCACTCGCGGCAGCGTCCACCATCGCATTCGGGCAGTCAGCTCTCACACCGGCCGGCAACGACTGGCCCCAAGTCGCCGCCAACTTGGGTGCCCAGGGCTACAGCGGGCTGACGCAAATCAACAAGGCGAACATCAAGAACCTCGGCTTGGCGTGGATGACGCAACTTATCCGCCGAGCCGGTCACTGCGCCCGTCGCTGGGCCAGGCGGCACGGCGACGTCACAGCAGACGATCCCGATCGTCGTCGACGGCGTCATGTACCTTAACCCGCCGGCCGGCGGCGTCGTTGCGCTCGATGCTGCGACCGGCGCCGTCAAGTGGAAGTGGGTGCCGTCGGTCGCAGCCAACGGGTACGGCCCTGCGACGCAGCAGCGCGGCGTCGCGGTCGCTGAAGGCAAGGTCTACACGACTGCGGCCGGCAACCGCATGGTCGCTCTCAACAAGGACACCGGCGCGATCGTCTGGGCGGTGATCCCGACCGACAACGGCGCCGCGCTTGGGGGGGTCGCCAAGGTCGCCCCCCGCTACCACGACGGGCTGATCTTCATGGGCTCGAACGACAACGGCCGCGGCGTCGCCTTCGCGATGCGCGCCAGCGACGGCGCGATGGTCTGGGTCTTCTACGGTGCCTATCCGCACGGCACCTCGTTCACCGACGTGAACGGCACCACCTTCGATGCCGGCGACACATGGACGACGAAGGTCACGCCCAACGACACGCCGAACACCTGCTACCTCAACGGCGGGGCGGCGCCGTGGCAGCAAGGCACGATCGATCCCGAGCTCGGGATGATCTACATACCGTTTGGCAATGTGCGCAGCTGCAATAGCTCGCAGAATGGCGAGGGTCGGCCGGGCGACAATCTGTTCGGCAGCTCGGTTGTCGCTCTCGACTACAAGACCGGGGAGTACAAGTGGCACTTCCAGGCGGTCCGGCACGACATCTGGGACATGGACAATGCCCTTACGCCCGTGCTCGCCGACGTGGTGATCGGCGGTCAGACGAAGAAGATCATCTTCTACGCAAGCAAGTCGGCCTTCCAGTTCACGCTGGATCGCACCAACGGCAAGCCGGCGCTTCCCATCGAAATGCGTCCCGTCCCGGGCGACTCGCGCAACAACCCCGCGCCGACGCAGCCTTGGCCCCTGCAAAGCCAATACAACCCGCTGTGCGTTGTCAAGCAAAACCTGGGGTCGGAGGTTCCCGGCGATCAGAACCGCGTTGCCCCGAACTGGAACGGCTTCCAGGCTGAGCCTGATCCGGCCAACCCGGGCCAGCTCAGGCTGGTCTACAAGACGCCTAACTACCTGAGCGCTGAAGAACCGTTCATGGTGGGGCCGCCTCGCGACGGTTGCTTGTACGACGGTGCGTACGAAGGTTTCGTGTACCTGTTCCCGCCCAGCCAGAACGGCGGCAACGACATGACGAACACGTCGGTCAGCCCCAAGCTCAACATGCGCTACGTCGGGCTCTCGTTCATGCCGGGCGCACACCCGCTGGCGCAAGGCGGCAACGGCCTGCGCATGATCGGCGGGTACCAGTCGGGTGCCATCCTTGGGGTTAACAACTCGACCGGCGAGGTCGTCTGGTACAAGCGTCTCGTGCTCGACCTCTCGAGACAGCACAACCCGCTGGTCACGGCCTCCGACTTGCTGTTCCACACCCAGATGGATGGCTACGTGGTTGGGCGGGACGCGGCGACGGGCGACGAGCTGTGGCGCTTCCAGATGGGTGCCCCGAGCCAGGCCGGCACGATCTCGTACATGGTCAACGGCGAGCAGTACATCGCGACGACGAACATGGCGGGCAGCCAGCCGTATTCGCAGGGCGGAAACGGCCAGGCCGTGTTGGCGTGGAAGCTCGGCGGCAAGGCGCTGTACACGACGGGCCCGCGTTCGGCGCCGGTCGTGGTTTCGGGCAGCCAAGAGGCCCCGGATGCCCTGCCCATCCCAACATCCGTCGCCCGGTGGACAACACCGCTGCCGGGATCGTGCCAGCCAACGAAATCTGGATGGCACGCTCGAACAACACCGCCACCTCCACGCCGGATAGCGTGAACACCAATTCGATGATTCCGTCGACGCGGACGGTTCCGGTGGGTACGACGGTGACGTTCCGCAACCCGGGTATGGAGACGTTCCTGACCACCCCGAACGTGAAAGAGCACTGCGCGACGCAGTACTTCGAAGGCAAGTTCAACTTCAGGCTGCAACCGGGCGAGACGGCGCAGTACACGTTCGACCGGGAGGGTGAGTACTTCTACAACGACTGTACGGATCCGCGTCCGGTCGGCAAGGTGGTCGCCACGCTCGCTCCTCAACCGGCGCCGATGCAGATCGTGCCGAGCGTCCTCCAGTTGAAGCCGCCGACGGGCGTATTCACTAGTGTTACCGGCGTAGTCACGGCGATCCTGACGGTTCCTGCCGGTTGGACGTTGGGTCCGGGCCCGGTGGGCCTGGGCGACCCGACGATCGGCCCGGTCGTCATCAGGACGCCGCTGACGACAAAGGTCTTCAGCGCCGTATCAACGGCGATGGCTGCGAACGGCACGTCGCTGGTCGCGAGCTTCAACAAGGCCGATATCGACAATAACGTCCCGGCGGGCAACGCCGTTCCGCTGATCGTCTCCGCCAACTTCCTCGATGCCTCAGGCGTTCAACGGAAACTCGAGGCAACGGCGAACGTGCGGGTCATGAAGTAAGTCGGTAGTTATCCCGGGAGCAGCGGCCCACTCGGCCGCTCGCTTCTTCCAACACCGGCCGCAACGGAATCCCTGTTGCGGCCGGGTCAATGAGCGGGGAGCCCAGGCGTCAAACAAGGTCCGCGCCGGATCGTTCGAACGAGACCTTGACTCATCGATTGACTCATCGATAATTAGGGAGGGACTTACAGTGGCTACGAGATTCCTGATTGCACTACTCGCATCGACTGCCATCGGCGCGCACGCTGCGCCGATCGAGTTCACGAGCACCCTGTACGACACGACCGCCTTCGCAGTGACCGGGGCGGTTGCTGACGCCGATACGGACAGCAGTCCGCCGTCCGCGCTGCCCCTTCTGAGCACGGCGACCGCCGTGGGCGTGAACGATTTCGCGACGTCGGCCGGGTTCGGCAGCCCCTCGTTGTTTTTCACCTCGGCGGAGGCCGCCACCTTCGCGGGTGCCGTCGGGGCCAGCGCCGGAGCGCAGTCGCACTTCGTCGGTTCCATTCTCGGTAACGGTCCGCTGAAACTGCACTTTGGCTTCGACAGTCTCGACTCGATCATCGGCGGCGGGTTTGGCGACGGGACCCTGTTCGTGCTCCTGACGAATACCGTAGGCGCGATGACGACGACCCTGTTCAACGACTTTTTCACGGTGAGCGGCCTCTACAACCTGCAGTTCGACGTTCCCGTCGGCGGCGTCAGCAGGCTCGACCTGTTGCTATTCAGTGAAGCAATGACCACGGGCGCGGGTCAATCCGGGCAGAATTTCTCTCAGGTGAGCATTTCCGGGACGATTCCCTTGCCCGCGACGCCGTTCCTCGTCGTCGGCGGCTTGGCCGCGCTGCTTACCTCGCGCCGCAGGCACAAGATCTCCGAAGCCGCATAGGGGCTATTCCCGGCTCGCTCCGTTGGACGAGCCCGGAATACGCGCACCACGCTTATTCAACGGTAACCGAGGCTGGCCGCACGGCGGCGGCCGTGGCGCCGCTTGAGCGCCCGTTTTCCAGAAAGCTCACATCGCTCAACGTTATGGGCGAGGTCCCCGCTCGCAGCGCATTGAACTCGAGGACGACAACGCTCCCTGCCGCGGCGAGGGCGCCCCCGTTTTCGATGTCCATGTTCACGAGCACGTTACCTGAGCTGGTCTCGTCAGCGCTGAACGTGGCGGGTGCGCTCGCCTGTTGCACGATGGAACCCGGCGACGATGACACGAAGTAGAGGATGTCACGTTCGTAGCTCACGGCAAATGAGAGATTCCGGATTCCGCCGAAGGCTTCCGCGTCGATCGTGATCGTGAAGCGATCGCCGACGTGCACCGTCGGAGGAGCGCGAACGTCGAGTTGTACCGAAGCGCTCCGCGCAGCCGGCGCGGGAACTGCGTTGCTCGCCGTCACACCGGGATTGGGAGCTACCGGCGCTGCGAATGTCGGCCGTGCGTCCGCGGCCGTCGAGGCTGGTGGCGGGATACGGCCGTCTGTCCCTGTTGCCGTCGACGCGACGGCTGGGTTGGGAGAATTCGGGGACCGAGGCGAGGTGGTGTGTTGCGGGTCAGGTTGCGGATCAGCTCTTTGCCACAGCCATACCGGCACTGCTATGGCGGCAATCAAGACCAGTAGGGTGCGGGATCGCATTTAGGGTTGTGAGATTTCGGGGTGCATAGCTCGAAGAATATCGCACGCTGGCTGTCCTTCCCGATCGGTTTTTCCGGCAATGTGCAGCGCGGCGAGGTAGGCAAACGTCATACCAGGACCAAGCGTGGTGCCCGGAGCAGGATACTGCCCTCCCATGATTGAGTCCATGTCGTTGCCGCACGCGTACAAGCCGGCGAGCGGCTGTCGCGCCGTATCAAGCAGTTGCGAATGTTCATTAGTCACCAAGCCAAGACTCGTTCCCAAGTCTGCGGGGGCGACCTCCACCGCAAAGAAGGGCGCGGTATCGATTGGCCCGAGACACGGATTCGGGGCATGTGTGTCGTCGCCATTCTGCCGGCTCACTCGATCCGTCCCCTTGGCGAAGTCGAGATCGATGCCGGTGACCGCGAATTGACTCATGCGCTCCGCCGAACTGCGTAGCCCGGCGGCGTCCACGCCGATCTCCCCGGCCAGTGCTTCAAGAGTGGCTCCGCGCTTCAGATAGCCTCTTTGCACCCAGGCTTCGAGCGCGCGTCCCCCAGGGCGCACAGCGCCAAGTCCGTAATGCCGGATGAATCTGGCGTCACAGACCAGCCAGCACGGCACCGCGTTGTTTCGATACTGCGCCACCGAGAATTCGTGATAGTTGAGACCTTCGTTGACGAATCGTCTGCCATTTCTATCGACGGCCATGAGCCCCGGCTTGGCCCTGTCCATGATGATGTGCGGGAAGACACCGACGGAGCCATCGTCGCGATGGACGACCGACGATGGGAACCACCACGCATTGTGCTCGCGCGGCGCGCCCAGAACGGCCCCGAGGCGCAGCGCCAATTCCATACTCGACGCGTTATTGGAGTCACTCGCAGCGGTATGCTGCGGCGTTGGCTTGGGCATGTGGGCCTCGCGCCAGCGCGAATTGGCCGAGAAGCCCCCGCCCGCGAAGACGACTGCTCGCTTGCTGCGAACCGTACGCGATCCCTCGGACGTCTTGAGATCGAGCACGTGGCCCGCGCCCAATTCCTGTTCGACGCGCGTCACCTCGCAACACAGACGCAACTTCACGCCTGCGTCAAGCGCGCTACGTAGCAAACGCGCGCACAACGCGTTACCCATGGTTAGGCGCGTGCCTCTCGGATAACCCAAAAGGCGGTCCGCAGCGTAGCGCAGCACCAGCGCAACTGCGTGCCTCTGATTAGCGAAGCTCTGACGGAGCTTCAGCAGTTTGTCCACGTCGGCCTTGCTGACCATCATGCCGCCAAAGACCATGAACTCCGGCAACGTCGGTCGTAGCGCGCGAAACTGCTTACGGAGCTTCCGACCATTGAACACCCGCGCCTCCACCGGTCGTCCGCCCGGTTTCGCCCCCGGCAAGTCGGGGTAGTAGTCGGTGTGCTTCGGGCACTCCTGAAAGTGCACAATGGAGTGCTGCTGCAGGTATCGCAGCATCGCAGGTCCAGCGCGCAAGAACTGTTCGCGTAACTCGGCGCGGCTGCGTTCACCCACCAAGGTATCGAGATACAGTCGTGCCGCCTCCACGTCGGCTCGTGCCTCGGCCTCATCCATGCTGAAATTGCCGGGAATCCAGAGCGTTCCCGCGGAGCGCGAGGTGGTGCCCCCCACCTGAGCGGCCCGCTCCACAAGCAACACGCGCAGCCCCTCGGTCGCCGCCACCAGCGCCGCGGTCATTCCGGCAGCGCCAGCGCCCAACACAACGACATCGTATTCGCAGCTGCTCTCTGAGCGCAAACTTGTCGAACGCGTCACGGGGCGCCGCGCGAAGCGGCGGGTACTTCCTTGTTCGTCAGCAAGAACTGCAGGCGATACACCCCCGCGCTCAGGTTGCGCGATGCGCCGTGCTCCTCGAAAACTTGCTGGCGCAACTCGCCGTTGGACAAAGAGATCACGCTGTCAAGACTATACCCGGTCACTAGCAGCACCCACGTGACGCCGGCATCCGGGCCCCGAATCTGTTGCTCCGCAGTCATTTGAGGAGTTGCCGCAGCCTCGAGAAGGTAGGCGCTGGCCAAGCCGGCCTTGAATGAAATAGTAGGCATGGCGTACTGCGTCAACCAGTGGCGCAACGTGCCTTCCTGGTTTGGCGCGGGCTCGAGGCGAACACAATAGAGCGCCTCTCCGATGCCAAATCCGAAGCTGGACCTGATATCGCAAAATCCGCGGGTCATGCCACGAAAATGCGGCATCATTTTTGTGGTCCAGGGAGTGGGATTGTTGAGGCGCTCGAGATAGGGCGGTGACGACAGGATGCCGATGTCCCGAACTTCATACATCACGAAGTATCTGGGACTCCCCGACTGAGCTACCCAACGCAGAGCACGCACGAACCCTGGAATTGCAACTCTTTCAGGAAGATGTTCATGGGTATGCCAGTCGTCATGCTCGGAGATTGCATCAGGCGCGATGTCGTACCACAACACCATTGCAGCTTCTCCGAGTAGCGACATAGCAGCGCTCCGTCGTAGGCGAGCCGTCGAGCAACGAAAAGACGCCAGGGTGGGCACGGTCCGCCCCGCTCGGCGCATCACTTTGATGGCCAACGCCCGCTTTGTGGTGTATCGGCCCTCGAATTATGCGCGAAAAGAATTGCCGCGCGATAGGAGAAGCCAACGGAAATGGCTTCCCCTACGCGCTTTTTTGATATCAGAGAGCGCTGAGTCGCTGGATGAGCGTCGTCGCCTGGGAGACCAGCAATGTTGCCGTTTCGGGTTTCAAGTGACCGGCGCTCTGGATCCCCTGAATATCGTTGATATAGGCCTGCAGATAACCGATCGCCTCCGCGAAGCTGGCTCGCGCAGCAGGCGTTGTGGCGCCAAGCGTATACCCGCGGGCAATGGCCCGTTGTGCCTGGATGGTGCGGCTTGTCGGTGTTTGGGAGCCGACGTAATGCAGCAACTCGGTCTGGTCGCGCAGGAGACTTGCCGACGGATGGATCGGAAACGCGTCTTGATCCATGCAAAGGTAGCCGCAGTCCAGCCCAAGTCCATAGATCGACGTCATGGCGTGCGTCATCGTCAATTTCGCGTCGTACGGCAACATGAAGCCGGCGGCGACCGAGGCATTGGCAGCTGTTGCTACCTTCGAGACGTAATCGGATTGTGTCGGATAGAGCGCGTTCAGGGTTGCGGTATCGAACATCACGTGGGAGCCGCCCAGGCCGCACGCGTCGGCAGCATTCTTCGCGACCGGCACTGCCATTTCCGGAAGAATGATACCGCCCAGGGAATTGCCGCGGGCATCGCGAGTCAGGCGCAGCGGCGTCCCCGAAACCTGTTGCGGCGGCGAGTGCGCGGGTTCCACTCCGGTGCGGATCCATTTCACCATCGCGTCGGTCGCCGCATTCATTGCCATGTAGAACGTGACACGGCTTCGTGCTGGCGTTGCGCAGGTATCGAATGCCTGCTGGTTGAGATCCCGCAGCAGGATTGGCGCGCGCAGGATCATCGTGTAGTACTCGGAATGCGTGCTGCCTGCAACCGCCCAAACGCGAACCTTGTTGGTATCCGGCTGAATTGTGGGAATCCCGATGACTTCTTGCTCCGACAACATCCTCATGACGGGAACTGTGACCTGGGGCCGGATGGTCCCGTTCCCATGCGCGAGGAGTATGCCGTCGTAGACAGGGTCGAGGACATGGACAGAATTGACGTAGGTGCCGACGCGGCCTGCAGATTGCGATTCACCGGCGCCGATCACCGTTTGCAACGGCAGCCCACCGAGCACGCTGGGAACATTGCGTACGGCTTGAGCGGCCTGCGAAAAAATGTCGTAGCCAAGCTGGTCATTTCCTATCGTGCCACCGGCGTTGACATTCATCGTGGAATAGCGAATCGGACTCCACGCCCGGAGGCCGGTCGTGGCGTTTGCCACGCTGGCGTTCTGAGCCGTGACACCGACCCACGCGTAACCCTGGCGAATAAAGTAGGCCATCTGTTCTTGCCAGAAGACGTCGAGATCCCAGCCATTGGTAACGTTGAACCATTCCACGATGACGGTACCGTTGAACTTGGCAGGATCGAGCGGACGCCGCACCAGCAGTCGAGTACGGTATGGATGTCCAGTGCTTACGACGGCTGCGTTTGCTGTGCCGTTCGGATTGCCGAAATTGGTGGCCGTACCATCCATAAAGAATTCTTGCTCGACATAGCCATAGTCCGACATGACAATATGCGTGGCAAAGAATGGCCAGTTATGACCGGGAGCAGTTCCCGGCACATCGCCCGGGAGCGGTCCGATAACGGTCGGCGTTGGCACAACCGCGCCAGCGACTAGAGCACAAGCGGCCAGTCCAACGGCCACCAGCCACCGCGTTACCGCACGATGAATCCCAGAACTCGCATTGGATGTGGTCCTAATCACGCTATATCCTTCATAGTTGTACCTTCATGGTTGTGGTATGTGGCCGATGACGGCCGCTGTCGATGACGGTTGACTCAACCGATTTCCATCAAATGACGAAGCTTCGTCAGAACGACCGCATGCCGGTCATCGGACAGCAACCGTCGCCCAGTCACACAAGCTGGATCATCGCCAAGACATCGATCCTGTCACGGCCAACTATGACTCTTTGTCAATTCTAGCGAGATCCGGCGCTGCCGTAGCAAATACCCCGGCGCCTTTTGTTTTGTGATCTTGCATTACACGACTGCTACCGCCAGCATCATCCCGCCGTCTTCGTGCTCGAGATTGTGGCAGTGGAAGAGGTAGGCCTGCGGACCCGGAAACGGATGGCTGAAATCGATGGCGACACGCAACGATTCGCCCGGCCACACGAGGACGGTGTCCTTGCGGCCGAGATCGGTGGCAAGGCGACCCTGCGGATCGACCTGGAGCGCGGCAATGGCGTCCGGACTCGTCTCGCGAGCGAGCACTTCGAAGTGAAACCCGTGCAGGTGCATCGCGTGCGGCATGCTCGTATGGTAGTTACGGATGAGCCAGGTCTCCACCGTCCCGCGCTGCACTTCGATGGGCGGGGCCCCCATCTCGAACACGCGATCGTTGATTCGCCAGCGGCCCTTGGCGAAACCCAGCCGGAACGGGCGCTCGGCGGCGTTGGCGGCGTCGATCGTCGGCAGCGTCGATAGCCGTGATGGAATGGGCCGGCTGTACACGACGCGTTCGCGCACACGCAGTTCGAGCAGTCCGCGCGATGCGCCTTCAGGCCAGCTCTTTGCGTGTTGATGCGCGCCGGCGTGATGGGCGTGGGCGGCGTGGCCCGTTGTTTGTGGGTCCGTCGGGGTGACTCTTGCGCCTTCAAAATGCATTGGGTCGAACGCGAGCGTTTCCATCCGCACCATGTCGCCGACGACCGCGTCGCGCAAGTCGACCAGCACGTCGATGCGCTCCGCCGTCGCGAGGAAAGCCTGTTCGCAGCGCACGGGCGCCGCAAGCAGGCCACCATCATTGCCGATCAATGTAAACGGAAGCAGGGCGCCCTTCGCCGTGCGAAAGGCAAGCAGCAGCGTCCGCGCATTCGCGGCGTTGAGCACCCGAAATCGGTAGAGACGCGAGCCGACATCCAGGAACGGGCAAGGGGTGCCGTTGACATGGAGATCGTCGCCAAGAAAGCCGTGGGAAAGGTCGTCCTGCGTGGGAGCGTAAGCGCCGCCAGCACGGCGATCCTGCAGGACCAAGGGAATGTCGGTGCGGCCGGGAACAAGGTCGAGCGCGGTGCGCAATGCCCGTTCATCATCGTCCTCGATGATGATGGCACCGTAGAGGCCGCGATAGGTTTGCGCCGCGGTAAGGCCGTGCGGGTGCGGATGGTACCAGTACGTGCCGCTGCGGTTGCGCACCTCGAAGTCGTACGCATAGCGCTCGCGTGGCGGTACGAGGAAGGAGCCATTCCCGTCGTTGTTTCCGTCCACCGCGAGGCCGTGCCAGTGGATGATGGTCGGCTCGGACAACGCATTGACGAGTTGGATCCGCACCCTCTCTCCGCGCTGCAGTACCAGCGTCGGGTTCCTGTAGTGCCGTCCCCGGCTCTGAGCTGCGTACCCGAGGGCGCCCTTGGTGACGACCGCGGCAGGGCCGCTGGCCGCGCCCGCCCTCATGGTCAGGAGCTGCCCGCGCGGGGCGAGCCGACCCAGGAATCCGCTCTCGCCCGGCACCCACAATCGCGCGGTTCGCCGGTCACCCGACGCGCAGAAGTCTGCCTCCGGGAGGGGCACGTCGCGCTCGGGCCAAACCGGACGCGCGGAAATAGCGAGTCCCAGCGCTGCAAGGCGTTGCAGAATCCGGCGGCGGGCAATGTGAACGGGCAAAGCGATCTACCAGGACAGCCGCGACGTTTTCGAGCTTAGCGGCTTCCGGCCCCGCGGTCGAGCCGATATTGAATTCCGACCATGACGCGAAAGGCGAACCGGGCGAGCGGAAGGGTTCATGTGCGGCGGCACTGACATCGAACGTGTTAGCGCGGCCGCGCAAGTAGTCGGGACATCCGCTACGGGATTGCCACCCCCCACGGCAACTCGCCGACGGGAATCTCGGCAATCTTCGTGTAGGTGTCGGTATCGACAACCGCGGTGGCGTTCGGATAGCTAGCAAGTAATGTAGAGTTTTTTGTTGTGGGGAGTGAGAGTTATGTTATATGGTAGTTTGTAGATGGGAATTTTTTTCAAGATAGTGTTGGTAGTAGTGTCGATGATATGCAAGGAGCTCTTGTTAAAGGAAGTTACGAACAAGCGCTTGTAGTAAGGATGGAAAAGCAAGTAGTTGGATCGTCGCGCCAGGTGCGGCAGATCACCGACTGCAGTTGAGATTTGCTCCCTTCGCATGCTGGCGGGGTCCCTCGCGGCGCGACGGACGTCGCCCTCCTTGGGGCGGCCCGGCGGGGGTCGCGCGACAGGCCTACCAGAATCTGCTTAAATGATGCGCGTTGGCGCGGTGGCCAGATTAGGGATCGCGCCGCCCTCGGTACTGTCCGCCCCCTTCCCGAAAGGATGCTCCCGTGACCCCACGCACGACACCGCCATTTCGCGCCGATCACGTCGGCAGCTTCCTGCGTCCCAAATACCTGCTGGAGGCGCGGGAGCGCAAGGCGCGCGGCGAGATCACCGCGGCGGAGCTCCGCGCCGTCGAGGATCGCGCGATCGCCGAGGTCGTGAAGATGCAGGAGGACATCGGCCTTTCGTCCATCACCGACGGCGAGTTTCGCCGCACCTACTTTCATATCGACTTTCTGCAGCAGCTGGGCGGTGTCAAGACCGGCGAAGTCGTGACGACTCGCCGGGCCGACGGCACGGAAGAGCTCACCCCTCCCGTGATGAGCGTGATCGACAAGGTTCGGCACGTGAAAGACATTCAGCGCGCCGACTTCGAATATCTCAAGAGCCTGACGCGACGTACGCCGAAGGTGACGATTCCGTCGCCGACGATGCTGCATTTCCGCGGCGGCCGCGCGGGCATCAGCCGGGACCACTATCCGGACCTCGAGGCGTTCTACCAGGACACCGCGGACGCCTACGGCGACGAGCTCCGCTCACTCGCCGCAGCCGGCTGCACCTACGTGCAGATGGACGATACCAACCTCGCCTATCTCTGCGATCCGAAAATGCGCGAAGGGGCGAGGCAGCGCGGCGACGATCCCGACGAGTTGCCGCACCGCTATGCGTCGTTCATCAATCGCGTGGTGGCGCAAAAGCCCGCCGGGATGCGCCTTTGCACGCATCTTTGCCGCGGCAATTTCAAGAGCACGTGGGCGGCTCAAGGCGGGTACGAGCCGGTGGCCGAGGCATTGCTGTCGGAAATGAACGTCGACGGTTACTTCCTGGAATACGACGACGAGCGGAGCGGGGACTTCAAGCCGCTGCGCTTCCTGCCCAAGGGCAAGACCGTGGTGCTGGGCCTTGTCACCACCAAGGCCGGCACCATGGAATCGAAGGACACGCTCAAGCGGCGCATCGACGAGGCCTCGCGCTACGCGCCGCTGGATCAACTCGCGCTCAGCCCGCAATGCGGCTTTTCGAGCACCGTCCACGGCAATGCCATCGCGATGGAAGCGCAAGCAGCGAAGCTGCGCCTGGTGGTGGAAGTCGCGAGCGAGGTCTGGGGCGGCGTCTGAAGGTCACCGAGAGCAAAGACGCCTGAGGCAGGCGGGCCCCGGCGAAGGAGCCCGCCGCGGTTTTCACCGCGTCGGCTACACTAGTTGATTTTCGCTAACCCTCCGCCTCCTGCGAGTGGGTCCTGTGAGCGGCTCACGCCGAATCGATTCATGGCCAAGTCCTGCCCTTCGTGCAAGAGCATCAACATCCGCCGCTCGGCGGTACGCACGTCGGAGCGCGTTCGCCGGCGCCTGTTTCTCTCGCCCTATCGCTGCCGCGACTGTCGCACGCGCTTTTGGGTGATTGGGAAGAAAGGCTATTACTTGGCCGGCTTGGTCGCGAGTGTAATTGTGGTGGCGGTCGTCGTCTGGAATGTGGCTGCGCGGCCAGACCTTCCGCGCAGCGACCCGGCTGACGTCGAGGCCGCCGCGGAGGCCGCTGCGCAGCGACTTAGCGACGTGATCAAGCGGGCAGACCAAAACGATCCGGCCGCCGAGCTCGAACTGGCCGGAATGTACAAAACGGGTGCCGGCGTCGAAGCGAATGCCAGGCTCGAGTACATATGGCTCGAGCGAGCGGCCAGGCACGGCAACGTCCGGGCGCAGTACGAGTACGGAATCGCCCTGCGCGAAGGGCGCGGCACGGTACAGGACTACGCTGGGGCGCTCAAGTGGATGCAGCTTGCGGCCGAGGGCGGGAATGGGCCGGCGCAACTCGCGCTCGGTAACATGTACCGGACGGGCCTCGGCATGCCCGCTAACAACATCAAGGCGTACGTCTGGCTCAACGTCGCGGCCGCGCAGGGAGTAGCGGGCGCGGCGACGGCGCGCGACGCGGTGCTCTCCTTTCTTGCCCCCGCCGAACTGCAGGAAGCGCAGGCGGAAGCCCGGCGCTTCAGCACGCTCTACATTCCGAAGGCCAAGCCCCCCCAGTAGGCGGCAAGCGGTCCTCCTACGCGGAAGTTCCCCGAGCGGCACGGGAGAAGCGCCCGAGGAGCGCATTCACGCCGATCGAGAGCACGAACAGCAGAATCAGGAGCGCGTACATCCGCGGCATGTCGAAGAGCGCATAGGCCTGGATGACGAGGTAGCCCAGCCCCTGGTTCGACAGCTTGGTCTCGGCGAGCAGCGTGCCGATGATCGCCACTCCGAGACCCAGGCGAAGACCTGTGACGATCGGCTCGCGCATCGCGGGCAGGTAGATGCACCGGATCATCTGCCACGGCGACGCGCGAAAGCTCCGCCCGACGCGAATGAGGACCGAATCGATCTGCCGCATCCCGGCCGCGGTGCTGATCGCGATCGGAAAGAAGCACGACGCGACGCCCATCGCGATCTTGGAGCCCGGACCCACGCCGAACCACATGATCATCACCGGGAAGAAGATGATCTTGGGCGTCGGCCCGAGATAGAGCAGCAGCGACTCGAAGGCCTGCGAGAGGAAGCGGTTGCTGCCGAGCAGGATGCCCGTCGCGAGGCCGGCGAGTCCGCCGATGACCACCGCCATGCCGATTTCCTGCGCCGTCACGGCGAGGTTCGCATAGAACTCCGGAGACCCGAGCACTCGCGCGACCGCAGCACCGATCGCTGCGAGCGACGGAACGACGTCGCGGAAGAGGAGGCCCGACGCCGCCAACGCTTCCCATGCGGCAAGGGCGACGGCCACGAACGCGAACCGAAGCGCCCAGATTCGCCGCGGCATCGCGGCCGCGCTCGTCATCACTCGACCGGTCGCAGCCATCGCTCGATCCGCTCGGTGAGATCGAAGAAGATGACGCTTGCGAGGATCACGAAGCAGGATCGCGCCGTAGGTGCCGGGCAGGTCGTAGCGCTCCGCCAATTCGTTGATGAGCTGCCCGAGGCCGCCGAAATTGATCAGGAATTCGACGCCGACGATGTTGATCATCGCGAAGATGAGTCCGAGCCGCAGTCCGACGAAGACGGCGGGCAACGCCGCCGGCAGCAGCACCTTGCGGAACTGCTGCCCGGGCGTCAGCTTGAAACTGCGGCCGACGTCGATCAGGACTTTGCGCGTGCCGGCGAGGCCCTCGACCGTCTTGAGGATGACCGGGGCCAGACCGGCGGCGAAACCGATCATCACGATCGTCGTCGTGCTGCGGCCGAAGATCACCAGAAACAGCGGGTACATGAGGACGATCGGCGCGGCGGCGAGCGCGCCGACCCACGCCTCGAACGCCTGCCGCAGCGGCCGGAACCGGTACAGCAGCGCGCCGAGCGCGATGCCGACCGCGGCAAGGAGCAGGCTCGCCCACAATACCTCTTGCGCGGTCTGCCAGAACCGCTGCAGCACATGCTCCTCGGCGACGATGCGCGGCATCGCGGCGAGAATCTGCGTGGGCAGCGGCACGATGAACGCGTTGATGACGCCGCCCCGGATGAGCCCCTCGACCAGCGCGATCGCCGCGACCGTGGTCGCGACGCCGACGGCGCGGGCGCCGTTGCGGGACCGCGCCCAAGCGCGCATCGTCATCGCCGCGCGCCTTGCTGCAGGACGCGCGATTCGGCGTCCTCGATGCCGCGGCTCGCCTCTTCGCGCAGGTCCTGCCAGATCTGCGCGACATAGTGGCCGAACGCGTCGCTCGACACGACCTCCGAATCGCGCGGATGCGGCAGGTCGATGTTCACGCTGCGCTTCAGCCGGCCCGGTCGATAGGTCATCACGAGCACGCGGTCGGACAGTTGCACCGCCTCGGTCAGGTTGTGCGTGATGAGCAGCGTGGTCTGCTGCAGCGCCTGCTGGATCTGCAGCACCTTGTCGCCCAGCAGCAGGCGCGTCTGCTCGTCGAGCGCGGCGAACGGTTCGTCCATGAGCAGGATGCGCGGCTCGGAAGCGAGCGTGCGCGCAATGGCCACGCGCTGCCGCATGCCGCCGGAAAGCTCCGCCGGATAGCGGCGCTCGAAGCCCGCGAGGCCGACGAGCGCGACGAAATGCGCGGCGCGCTCGATTCGCGCCGCCTTGGCCATGCCTCCGATCTCGAGCGGAAACGCGACGTTCTCTTCGACCGTGCGCCACGGAAACGTCGACTCCTCCTGGAACACCATGCCGATCGCGGGATGCGTGCCGGACGACGTTCGTACCCTCGACGATGACGCGGCCCTCGTAGTCGCCGGTGAGCCCGCCGATGATGTTGAAGAGCGTCGACTTGCCGCAGCCGGACGGCCCGATGATCGACACGAACTCGCCGGGCGCGACGGAGAACGAGACGTCGTCGACGGCGACGATTCCACCGTCGCTCGTCGACGAAACGCTTGGTGATGTTCTCGGACGTCGAGCAGCGCCTCCGCCATTAGGGCCTGTTCACACTATGTCCGCAAGTGCGAACGGGTGGCATGGGGCAGAACCCGAGGTTCCTTAGCGCGGCGGAATCTGGATCAATTCGGTCAGCTGTTCTTTCGTCAGCGGCGCGGCCGTGAACTTGAGCGTGACCGCGTCCGGCACGATCGTGTCGAGGCCAACGATCTTGTCGGGATCGACGGCCGCCTTGGGAAAGAAATCGTCACGCGTCCGCTTCGCCATCGCCGGCGTGATGCCGACGAACTCCGCGTAGGTCTCGAGCGCCTTCGGATCGTCGGAGTAAAGCCAGTCGATCGTCTCCCGGTAGGCCTTCATGTAACGGTCGATCACGGCCTTCCGACTCTGCAGGGTCTGCACATTGGTGATGAGGAGCCGGACCGTCTGGCCCTTGAACACGATGGCGTCATTGCCTTGCGCGACGATCCGGATCGTGCCCTCGTCGAGCTGCTTCAACCCGAACGGCGGCGCGGACCAGCCTACGTCGATCTGGTTGGACATCACCTGCGTCAACGTGGGTGCGGGCCCGCCGGTGGCCGTCGGCTTGGCCTTGAGATCGTACTGCTTGATGAACGCGGTGACGATCCCGTGCGTGGACGCCCCGTTGGTCGAATAGGCAATGGTCTTGCCGTCGGTGTCCTTCAGCGACTTGATCGGCGATGCGCTGGGCACGTACCAGTAGAGATCGGCGGCGCCGGTCGTCTCCGCGCCGATGATGCGTACCGGCGCGCCTTTCGAGTATGCCGAGAGCACGCCCATGATGCCCGGCGCCACGCCGATGTCGACGCTGCCGGAGATCACGGCCTGCTGCGTCTCGCCGCCGCCCTGCGTCCAGAGGATGTCGAGCACGATGCCGTGCTTTTTGAAGATGCCGGCGCGCTGGCCCACTTCCGAGATCGACGTATCCCAGTTGCCGCGCTGTCCGGCCGCGATCTTGAGCGTGTCCTGCGCGTTCGCCGTCTGCACGGCAAGGCCGAGCGCAACGGCGGCGAGCACGCCGGAAAATCGCTGGAATCCAATCATCGATGCCTCCTCCCGATTCGTCGGCGGCGAACTGCCGTGCTGGTTCGCGACCCCATGGTCGCGGCGACCGCGCCGTCCGCGCGAAGTGTGGCGTCCCGCGAGGAGGGCGTCAATCGGGCTATTCCTGCGGCGCGTTCGCTGCTTCAGCCGTCACGCCGAGCGTCTTCCAATCGGTCGTCTTGGGAACGATGCCGGCGAACGACTGCAACGCACCGTGGGGGATGGCGGCAGGACCGGTGCCGATCGCGGATCCGCCGGCGCGAACGGTGCGCGCGGCCTCGACCATGATCCGGCGGAACTGCGTGATGGCGACGTCGCTCACACCGAGCCGCTCGCGCGACCGGTCGGCGATCGTTCCCATCGTCTCCCACATCGCCATGTCCTGGTTCGGTATTCCGACGATGCCCGTGTGGCTCCCTTGGCGCATCGCTTGCCGGTCCTGCAGATAGCGGTTATCCCGGGTGCGGATGTTCCGGTATTCCGCGTCGAGATCGACGCCCACCGTCGCACCGCAGAACTTGCGCCACTCGTCCTGGTCGATGCCTTCGCCGTCGCTCCAGGCGATGAAGTAGAACATCGTGTGCGCGTCGTCCTGCGGAATGTTGAGGATCGACAGGTTGTAGCGGGGGTTCGGGGGGATCAGCACGGTGAACGGCGCGACGAAAAGCGTAATGCGCAGATAATCGTGCGTCGCGGCGTTTTCGATCGGATGACGAATCGCGACGTACCGGAAACCGAAGCTCGTTCGTTCCACCTGCAGTCGCGGCGCCTTGTCCACCGAAGGGCGCAGCCACTCCTTCGCGGCCGTCCCGTCGACGTCGAGGCTCACGGGCACCATGTCGGTCGCGTGCAAGCTCGAGCTGTGCGCCGAGTCGATCGCGCCCTCGAGCACCTGCGCCCAGTTGCAATTGACGTGCATCTTGACGATGCTGGTGCGTAGGCCCGGCGCGGGTGCCCAGGCCGGCGGCAGGAAGGGTGCCGGTGCAGCCGGATCGCCCATCCATACCCAGACGAACCCGCCTGCCTCGCGGCAGGGATACGTCCGGTGCTTGTCCCGCCGCTCCGAACCCTTGGAGGGCGGCTCCGACGGGCGCTCGACGATGTTGCCGTCCACGTCGATCTTCCAGCCGTGATACAGGCAGCGCAGGCCGCATTCCTCGTTGCGGCCGAGAGCAAGCGATGCGCGGCGATGCGGGCAATGCTCGTCCAGCACGCCCAGCCGCCCGGCGCTGTCGCGGAAAGCCACGAGCTCTTCGCCCAGCAGGCGCACACGCACCGGCGCGCCGTCGCGCTCCGCGACCTCCTCCGAGAGGCACGCGGGAATCCAGTGGCCGCGCATCAGGCGGGCCATCGGCGCATCGCCCTCGACCCGGCAGAGGAGGTCGTTGTCCTCGGCAGTGAGCATGGCCCCTCCATTGGTTGCCGCACACGCGGGGCGCCGGCATACTATTAGATCTCTAAGCAACGATACTCATTTCCATGGGCGATGTCGATAGGTGCCGGTCCCACGCTGCCGCGCGCACTGCGGGAGACCGCGGTCCGCGCCGGGCGCTCGCGTTGCGGCGGCGCGCGGCGATGACGGACCGCGCGCTCGGCATCGGCGTCGTCGGCCTCGGCCGCGCGTTCACGCTGATGCTTCCGACTTTCGTGGCCGATCCGCGCGTCCGCCTGGTCGCGGCTTGCGACCCGCGCACCGAAGCGACGGCACGCTTCACCGCGGATTTCGACGCGAGAGTTCATGACAGCGTCGAATCGCTCTGCGCCGACCCCGCCGTCGACGTCGTGTATGTGGCCTCGCCGCACCAGCATCATGCGGCTCACGCCGAAGCCGCAGCCGCATGCGGCAAGCACGCGCTCGTCGAGAAGCCGATGGCGATCACGCTCGCGGAAGCCCGCGCGATGATCGACGCCGTGGAGCGTGCGGGCACGTGGCTGATCGTCGGGCACAGCCACAGCTTCGATGGACCCATACTCCGCACGCGCGAGATCATCGCCAGTGGCGCCGTCGGCGCCGTCAGGATGATCGCCGCGCAGTATTACACGGACTTTCTCTATCGATTGCGCCGGCCTGAGGAGCTCGACCCCGCGCTGGGCGGGGGCGTGATCCTGAGCCAGGGCGCGCACCAGGTCGACATCGTCCGGCTCCTTGCCGGTGGCCGGGCGACTTCCGTTCGTGCGCTGGCGGGTCGATGGGATACGGCGCGCCCCACCGATGGCGCCTACGCGGCGCTCGTCAATTTCGCCGACGGCGTCTTCGCCTCGCTCGTCTACAGCGGTTACGCGCACTTCGACGGCGATGAGTTTTGCGGCGGCGCGACGGAGCTTGGCGGCCGACGCGATCCGGTCCGGTACGGCGCGGCACGCCGGCGGATCGCAGGGCTCGCCGATGCGCGCGAGGAAAGCGCCGCGAAAGCCGCGCGCAACTATGGCGGTAGCGCGATCGCGCCTACCGCCGCGGAGGGCATCGGACATCAGCACTTCGGACTCGTTCTCGTGTCATGCGAGCGAGGCGATCTCCGTCCGTTGCCGGATGGCGTGATGATCTACGGGGATACGGACGAAAGGCTCGATGCGTTGCCGCCCCCGCGCGTGCCGAGGGTCGAGCTGATCGACGAGCTCTATGCCGCCGTCGTGCACGGCCGGCCGCCGCTGCACGGCGGGCGCTGGGGGATGGCGACACTCGAAGTGTGCGTCGCCATGCAGACCTCCGCGCGCGAGAACCGCGACGTCGCGCTGCACGAACAGGTCGCGGTGCCGGCCGGGTAGCGCCGAGATGCGTACACGGACCAAGCCGGCGCAGGAACGCCTGGCGCACCTCGTCAAGGACGTGATGCGCATGTTCGACCGCGCGTTGCAGATGCGCCTCACCGAGCACGAGGTGTCGATCGGACACTGGCCGTTCCTGCGTGCGCTCTGGGCCGCCGACGGTCTCACCCAGCGCGAGCTCAGCGACGAGGCGGGCGTGATGCAGCCGACGACGTTCGCGGCGCTGAAGGCGATGGAGCGCCGGGGCTACATCGTGCGCCGGCCCGTCGAGGGCGACCGCCGCAAGCGCCGGGTTTTCCTCACTCCGCGCGGACGCTCGCTCGAGGGCAAGTTGGTGCCGCTCGCGAAGGACGTCAACTCGATCGCCGCAAACGGCGTGTCCGCCACCGACGTCGCCGCAACGCGCCGCACGCTGCTCGCACTGCTGCACAACCTCACCGCCGACGCAGCGTGCTGTCGCAGCGCACGACGGCGGGTTCCATCGACGCGTGAGTTGGGCCGGCTCGTGGAACGGGCAGGGGATAGCGTGTCGGCCGAACAACGCAGCCGCAGATGAGCATCGCGGGCCAATTGGACCGTAATACAGAGCTTCCAAAGGGCCGATTCGCCGTCGTTGTGATTCATTGCCGAAGGGCTCAACATGCTCGGGCAGGGCGGCGACGTCACGCCCCAACGCAGCTGACCGAACGACACACGTGAAGATCGTCGTGCCCGACGACTTTCCCGCCGTGCTCACCGGCTCGCCGGCGGAGCATCAACTCCGCGCGCTCGGCGATGTGACGACGTTCACGGAGCGTGGCGCCGATCAGGAAACGGAACTCGCGCGTCGCGTGGGCGAGGCGGAGATCGTGCTCTCCATCCGCGCCCACGCGCGCTTCACACAAGGAGTGCTCGACACGTGTCCGCGGGTGCGACTGATTTCGGTCTGGGGGACAGGCACCGACCACATCGATCTCATCGCCTGCGCTCAGCGGGGCGTGACCGTCACCAATACGGCTGGCGTCAATGCGCACGCCGTCGCGGAGCACACGCTGGCGCTGATGTTCGCGATCATGCGCCGCATTCCGGAAATGGATCGTGACGTGCGGTCTGGGCTTTGGCCGCGCGGCCTCATGGTCCAGCTCGAAGGCAAGACGCTCGGCCTACATCGGCCTTGGGGCGATCGGCGCTCGCGTTGCCGCCATTGCCGCGCCACTCGGAATGCGGCTGCTTGCGTCGACGTGGGGCCCGGACCGCGGGCGCGCGGCGGCCGCGGGCGCGCAACATGTTCCGATCGAGGCGCTGCTGCGCGATTCCGATGTGGTGAGCCTGCACTTGCGTCTCAGTGCCGATACCACCGGATTCTTAAGCCGCGACCGCCTTGCCTTGATGAAGCCGAGTGCGTTTCTTGTCAACACGGCTCGCGGCGCGTTGGTGCACCGGGAGGCGCTCATCGCGGCGCTGCGGAGCGGGCAACTCGCCGGCGCGGCACTCGACGCCTTTCATGAAGAGCCTGTCAGGGCCGACGATCCGCTGCTCGCGTTGCCGAACGTCGTGCTCACACCGCACAATGCCGGGATGACGCAGGAGGTGATCGACGCAGGACTGCGCCGCGCGGTGGAAAACGTCGAGCGGTTTCTCGCGCAGCGATGATGGCGCGCTCACGTTTGCGCGACAAAGCATGAGCGAGACGCCAACGTTCGACAAAGTGTCCTTCCCGGGTGGCTACGACATCACAGAAATAATCGTGGCCGTGAACCTTGCAGCAAGGGGAGGGTAATGTTTCCAGTGGTCCCGACGTTTGTCGGCGTGGTATTTGCCGGTGGTGGGAACCGCTGCGTGTGGCAGGCGGGCTTCTATCGGACACTGGGGGAAACGTTCAACCTTGCGCCTGCACGCGTCGCGGCGGTAAGCGCTGGGGCGGCCGTCGCGGCCGTCCTGTTCGCGGGATGTTTCGACGCTGCACTGGCGCATTTCAAGCGCGCAACGGCCCGCAACTCGCGCAACGTCCATTGGAGAAACCTGTTCAACGGCGCGCCGATCTTTCCGCATGCCGCAATGTATCGACGTGCATTGCTTGAGGTTATCGATGATCGCGCGCTCGCGACTCTGCACGCCGGTCCGGAGCTGCGGGTGGCGATTACTCGACCGCCGGGCTGGCTCGGCGCGCGCACCGGATTCGCAATCGCCGGTCTTGCCGACGCGCTCGAGCACGTGCTCGGCCCACCCGTGCATCCGCAACTTGCGCCTTGGCTCGGCTTTCGCGCCGAATACGCTACGGTGCGCGCGTGCCGCACGCCCGAGGCGCTGGCGGATCTGGTGCTTGCATCGTCGTGCACTCCGCCGCTGACGCCGCTGTTGATGCAAGGCGGGAAGCCTTCGCTCGACGGCGGTATCGCGGACAACGTCCCTGTGGCTGCGTTGGCCGACGCACCTGGCGCGACGCTCGTCCTGCTCGCTAGACGCTATCGCCGGCTACCGGCACATTCGCAACGGGTTTACGCGCAGCCGTCCGCCGACGTGCCGGTATCGAGCTGGGACTACACCAACCCGGCGGGCCTGCAGGCAGCCTACGACCTCGGGCGGCGCGACGGAGAGCTATTCGCGCGACAGATTGACGCGGGTTTCACTGGCGGCTAGCGGCGCGGAAGGCGCGCACTTCGCTGGGATCCAAGACATGCTCGCAAGTTACCCGCAAGCTGGTGAAGTCGGCACGGCTATACGAAGGCGAAGAATTCCCGAAAGCTCTCCGACCCAGTCTTGGCCCAATCGAGAACGCCATGTCTATCTCGCTTTATGGATGCCCATCCGCTCCAGGATGTGCCTCGTCATCCCAAGGGCGAGCTCATGCTCTCCCATGAACACCTTCCCCAGATTGTCCTTCTCGAGCAGCTCGGCTTCGTCCTCGTTGTGCGTACGCAGAATGGTCTCTATCGTCGGATTGAGAATGCGGGCGATCTCGACCATCTTGCGGACATTGAACGTGTCCGGCGTGGCAATCACCAGCATGCCGGCTCGCGCGATGTGAGCCTGGATGAGAACTGCGGGGTCGGATGCATCGCCGGAAACAGCGGGGACATTGCGCTCTCGCAGCCGCTCCACCAGCTCGCGGTTCTGCTCCGCGACAACGTACGAGATCCCTTGCTTGTCGAGCGCTTCGGCGATGCGACGCCCGACGCGACCGTACCCTACCAGCACGATCTGCCCGGTAAGGCGGGACTGGTCGACCGTCATAGGCAACTCGGCCAGCGGGTCCGCGCTGCGCTCCAGGATTCTGGCAAGGTCGGACCGCGCTCGTATCCATCGCTGAGCCGGCGCGATGGCCGCGAATACGAGCGGGTTGAGCGCAATCGTTATCAGCGCCCCGGCGAGGATCAGGCTTTGGCCCTCCGCGGGGAGCAGGCCGATGACGACGCCGAGGCTCGCCAGAATGAACGAGAACTCGCCAATCTGCGCGAGACTCGCACCGGCAATGAGTGCCGTGTTGAGCGGATAGCGAAAGGCGAGCACCAGTGCGAACGCGGCGACCGGGTTGCCCACCATGATGATGGCGACCGTGGCCAACACCTTCAACGGTTCCTGCACCAGTATCTGCGGCTGGAACAGCATGCCGATGGAAACGAAGAACAGCACCGAGAAAGCGTCGCGCAGCGGCAGCGACTCTTCAGCGGCCCGGTGGCTGAATTCCGACTCGCGCATCAACATCCCGGAGAAAAATGCTCCGAGCGCAAACGACACGCCGAACAGCTCGGCCGCTCCATAGGCGACACCAACGGCAACCGCGATGACGCAAAGCGTGAACAGCTCGCGCGAGCCCGTTCGGGCCACCAGCCAGAGCAGTCGAGGGAACACGCGGCGGCCCGCCACCAGCATCAGCGCAATGAAAGCGGCGACCTTGGCGAGCGTGATGCCGAGGGTTGCCCAGACGTCGCCCTCGCCGCCCTGGGACGCAATTCCGGCATTGCTGCCAAGAAGCGCCGCGATCGGCGGCAGGAGCACCAGCACGACCACCATGACGAGATCCTGAACGATCAACCAGCCTACGGCGATACGGCCATTGACCGAGTCCAGCACGCCGCGATCGTCAAGCACGCGCAGAAGCACGACGGTGCTCGCCACCGAAAGGGCGAGGCCGAAAACCAGAGCCGCACCAAAAGCCCAGCCCCAGAACAGCGCGGTCGCTACACCGAGCGCGGTCGCTGCAGCGATCTGAACCATGGCGCCCGGTACCGCAATGCGGCGGACGGCCATCAAGTCGCCGAACGAGAAATGCAGTCCGACGCCGAACATCAACAGCATCACACCGATCTCGGCCAGTTGACGCGCCAGGTCGACATCGGCAACGAAGCCCGGAGTGGCCGGGCCAATGACGATCCCGGCGATGAGATAGCCGACCAAGGGCGGCAGCTTCAGGCGTGAAGCGACAAAGCCCATGACCAGCGCCAGCCCCAACGCGGCAGCAATGGTTGTTATCAGGTTGATGCCGTGTGGCATAAGAACGACGCAGTCTGTCTCGACGTCGCATGGACGAGAGCCATTATGAACGAAGCAGTCCGGCGACCGAGCGGTGAGCGAGCCGGTCGAGGTGGCCAGATCGCCCGACTTCGATTTGGAGAGCAACGCTGCTACCGCGTCGCTGCTCTCCTGTGCAACGACTAGCGGGCGCTGAAGCTGCTATCCGGACGCGTCAGCCAAGCCCGCCGAACCGCGCGTAGAACTCGGCCGCCGCCGGCGGCAGGCCGCCGCGGGCGGCCTCCAGGGTAGCCAGGAGATGTCGTTCGGCCGCCCGATGCGTGAGACGGTAGAAGTCGCGACACAGCGCGTACGCCGCGGCCCCGGGCCAGTCGAGCGGCAGCAGCGTCGCGGGAAGCTGCGGATCGCGCAAGAGCACGCGGCGATAGGCATGGATCAGCAGCGTGCGCACGATGAAGGCCTGCGCCGGATCGTGCCCAGATTGTCCCGCCATGCGAAAGCGTTCGATGACGCTGCCGAAGCGCAGCAGGAATCGGCGATATCCGGCGGCAAGTCCGGCCAGGTCCCACGCCTGCGAGCCGACAGACGCGAGCGTGCGTCCGCCCAGCATCGGGTCGTCTCGCGCGCGGACGACCACGAGGTCGCGCGCGATGTCGAGCGCTGCGGCGATCCGCGGGACGGCCGAAGGCGCGGTCGCGGGTCGTGCGTACACCCCCGCGGCGATCGTCCCGAAGCCTTCCCACTGGAGCTCGAGCTTGAGCGCGCGCCGCGCAGCGGCGGTGGCGCCATCGACGATCACCATCTCCCAGGTATCGTCCCAGCCCTCGACGGGCGGCGCGTAGATGCGCCGGTACGCTTGCTCGAACCGCCGCGCGCCATCGCGCGTCAGCCGATACAAGCTGCGGCGCCCGACCGGCGTGGCTTTGAGCCAGCCCTGGTTGGCGAGCCGGAACACGCTCGTGCGCACCAGCCGTTCGTTGATCCCGAACGGCGCCAGGAGGTCGATGATTCCCGGCAGCATTGCCGCGCCGCCGTGGGGCGCGATCGCGTCACCCCAGACCGTGATGATGAGCGACGGCGCCCGGGGCGGAGTTGTCTTGAGCTCGCGCCGGATCCAGCGGCGCACCTGCGAATCGGGAGCGGGACCAGGAGGCGCAGAGGGGGCAGGGGCACGCATGGTTCGGGCCGGCACCCGGAAATCCGGGTGACGTGATACAAACTTTACACTAGCTGTGTAAAAAAGTGTATCGTTTCAGTTCGGGCGTGCGTTGGCGCACAGGCTTTCCCGTGGGATCGCCCTACCATGTGCACTCGCGCCCGGCACAGAGGAGGATCCATGTACGCGCAGATGGTCGACACCGGAGTCAGGGCCGTGCGAACGGCGGCAGAGATGTCGGCCGACGAGCGGGCCTTCCAGGCGCGCATCGACGCCGACATCAAGATCGAGCCCAAGGATGCGATGCCCGACGCGTACCGGAAGACGCTGATCCGGCAGATCTCGCAGCACGCGCATTCCGAGATCGTCGGCATGCTGCCCGAAGGCAACTGGATCACCCGCGCGCCCACGCTGAAGCGCAAGGCGATCCTGATGGCCAAGGTGCAGGACGAGGGCGGCCACGGGCTCTACCTGTATTCGGCCGCGGAGACGCTCGGGGTATCGCGCGACCAGATGGTCGAGGACTTGCACGCCGGCCGCGCCAAGTACTCGTCGATCTTCAACTACCCAACGCTCACGTGGGCGGACATCGGCGCGATCGGCTGGCTCGTCGACGGCGCGGCGATCATGAACCAGATTCCGCTGTGCCGGTGCTCGTACGGCCCTACGCGCGGGCGATGGTGCGCATCTGCAAGGAGGAGAGTTCCACCAGCGCCAAGGCTACGACATCATGCTGTCGCTCGCGCGCGGCACGCCCGAGCAGAAGGCGATGGCGCAGGAGTCGCTCAACCGCTGGTGGTGGCCGTCGCTCATGATGTTCGGCCCGTCCGACGCCGAAAGCGTGCACAGCGCGCAATCGGCGGCGTGGAAGATCAAGATCCTGTCGAACGACGAACTGCGGCAGCGCTTCGTCGACCAGACCGTGCCGCAGGCGGAATACCTCGGCATTGCGGTGCCGGATCCCGATCTCAAGTGGAACGCCGAGCGCGGCCACTACGATTTCGGCGCGATCGACTGGTCCGAGTTCCACAACGTCATCAAGGGCAACGGGCCGTGCAACCGCGACCGGATGAGGACGCGCGTCAAGGCGTGGGAGGACGGCGCCTGGGTGCGCGAGGCGGCGATGGCGCACGCGCCAAGTCGGCGGCGCGGGAAGCACAACGGGCCGCCTGAGCCAAGCTCGCGCGTGCCGCGCGACGCGCGGCGGGACGATTTCGAAGGACGACGAATGAAGGAGATCCGATGAACGAATGGCCGCTGTGGGAAATCTTCGTGCGGAGCCAGCATGGCCTCGCGCACCGGCACGTCGGCAGCCTGCACGCGCCGGACGCCACGATGGCCATCAAGAACGCACGCGATGTCTACACGCGCCGTAACGAGGGCGTATCGATCTGGGCGGTCAGGTCGGCCGACGTCGTCGCCTCCGCCCCGGGCGACCAGGAAGCCCTGTTCGAGCCTGCCAACAGCAAGGTCTACCGGCATCCGACGTTCTTTCCGATGCCCGATGAAGTGAAGCATTTGTGAGGGGCTTTGTGACTCGCGACGAACAGTTATTCCAGTACCTGCTGCGGCTCGGCGACTCGCCGCTCATCCTCGCGCAACGCCTGGGCGAATCGGTGGGCCACGGGCCGGTGCTCGAAGAGGACATCGCGCAGGCCAACGTCGGCCTCGACCTTCTCGGCCAGGCGCGGCTGTGGCTCTCCTATGCCGGTGAAGTGGAAGCCCGCTTCAGCGCCGCGGGTCGCGACGAGGATCAGCTCGCGTTCCTGCGCGACGCCGGCGACTTCCGCAATCTCCTCCTCACCGAGCAGCCGAACGGCAATTTCGCCGACACGACGGCGCGGCAGTTCCTGTTCGACGCGTGGCATCTCCTGCTGCTGCGCGCGCTCGCGAGCTCGAGCGATGCGCGCATTGCGGGAATCGCGGCCAAGGGCGCCAAGGAGGCGGCCTATCACGTCGAGCGCTCCGGCGACTGGGTGATCCGCCTGGGCGACGGCACGGACGAATCGCACGCGAAAATGCAGACGGCGATCGACGACCTGTGGATGTACACCGGCGAGATGTTCGCGCCGGACCCGATCGAGCTCGCGCTGATCGAGGCGGGCATCGCCGCCGATGTGCGCGAGTTGGCGATGCCGTGGCGGCAGCACGTCGATGCGGTGCTCGGCGCGGCGACGCTCAAGGCACCGGAGGCCGTGTTCATGCAGCAGGGCGGCAAGCGGGGCGCGCACACCGAGCACTTCGGGCATCTCCTTGCCGAGATGCAGGTCCTGCCGCGCGCTCATCCCGGAGCACGCTGGTGATCGCTGCGCCTGCCCTCCACGCGCTCGACATCGGCCCGCCCCCGGGGCACGCGTCACCGCCGCCGCTCGGCGCACTCTGGGATGTCCTCGCTGCGGTGCCGGATCCGGAGATTCCAGTCGTATCGGTCGTCGAGCTCGGCATTCTGCGCGGCATCGAATGGGACACCGCCGACTCCTCAACGCTCGTCGTCACCGTCACGCCGACCTATTCCGGTTGCCCGGCCACCGACGTCATCATGGAGGTCGATCCGCGCCGCCGCCAAGGCGGCCGGCGTGGCGCGCGTGCGGATCGAAACACGACTTTCTCCGGCGTGGACCACCGACTGGATGACAGCGGAAGGAAGGCGGAAACTCGCCAATACGGGATCGCGCCGGCATGAGCGCGCCGGGCCCCCCATGCGCGCGTTGTCCGCGACCTCCAGGATCGATGTGGCCGGGATCAGCCCGCTGCGCCACACGCGCCGCCGTGGCGTGCCCGCGCTGCGCGTCGAAGCACACACAGCTCCTGTCTCAGTTCGGATCGACGGCGTGCAAGGCGCACTACCGCTGCCTCGCGTGCCTCGAACCGTTCGACTATTTCAAGCCGCACTGATGAACCGCCCCCACGCTCACTGTGTGCGGCTTCGCCGCAACCCGCTGCGCGGGACCAGCCTTCGGCTGTCCTGCGGCCTTCGGCCTGGTGTTCGCTGCCCCCGAGTTGGCGGCGCGTGCGCTGTTGATCTGACCGAGCGCGGGCATGAACGCGATCAGCGACAGCGTAGGTGTTCGGGACCGAGCCCGTGATGTTCGTGGAAGCGCTGGTCCAGTTCCTTGAAGTGCTCTTCCGAGATGCGCGCCGATGTCCTGTGTGAAGAGGCAGCGATCTGCCGGTTCAAGGTCTTGATCACGGCGTCGATGCTCTTGCGCAGCACGCGCATCGGCGCCGCCGCGCCGGTTGATCTCGGCGGTACGCATGTCATGAGCTGTTTGCGGCGCAGACACCATGTGCGTGCAACGTTTCCAGAGTGTTCGGGCACGCGGGTGGCGAAGCGCGAGCGCCGGCCTGATGGCCTTGTGGAGCCAGGGTGTGCGGCGTAGTGAGCCAGGGCCAGCGCGTCGATGGCGTCGGTGTTGGGCGGATAGCCCATGCTGCGGGCGAACTCGGGCGCCGGACGCGGGTGGAGCACCGCCACGGGCAAACGTTACTGTAGCAGTAGAGCTGGGCAGCGCGTGCGCGGGGCGCACAGGAGTGCGCTTCGGGCGGCCGGGCGCGCAGCTGAACCGCCCCCACGCTCACTGCGTTCGCTGCCCCCCGCGGGGGCGCACAGTGCGCTGTCGGGCAAGGCCGGGCGCGCACTGGATGAGCAAATTCCATCGCCTTCCAGTCGCGAATGTCGAGCGCGAGACGCGCGACGCCGTGGCGATCACGTTCGCTGTCCCCGAGGCGCTGCGCCGAGCCATTCCGGTTCGCGGCCGGCCAGCACCTGACACTGCGCGCCGACATCGGTGGCGAGGATGTGCGGCGCTCGTATTCGATCTGTTCCGGCGTGCAGGATGGGACCCTGCGCATCGCGGTGAAGCGCAATCCGGGCGGCGTGTTCTCGGCGCTGGGCGAACGAGTCGCTCAAGGCCGGCGACACGCTCGACGTGATGCCGCCGATGGGGCATTTCAACGTGCCGCTCGCGCCGGCACAACCGCAAGCACTACGCCGGCGTTCGCCGCAGGCAGCGGCATCACGCCGTTGCTTTCGATCGTGAAGACCACGCTCGCTGCCGAGCCGATGAGCGAGTTCACGCTGTTCTACGGCAACCGCGCGTCCGGCACGGTAATGTTCAAGGAAGAGCTCGCCGCGCTGAAGGACACCTACCTGACGCGGTTCAACCTGGTCCACGTGCTGTCGCGCGAGGCGCAGGACATCGAGCTCCTCCATGGCCGCATCGACCGGGCGAAGGCCGACGCGCTGCTCACGCACTGGGTCGATCTCGATCGACGTCGACGCGGTGTTCGTCTGCGGACCGGACGGCATGATGCAGGCGGTGGCCGAGGCGCTGCAAGGCGCGTGGCTACCCCGACGCGAAGATCACGCATCGAGCGCTTCGCGACGAGCGTCCCGCGGCACGAGCATAAGCCGGCGAAGAGCGCCGGAGCCCGGACACACCGAATGCGAAGTCACGGTCGTGCTCGACGGCGTCACGCGCTCCTTCACGCTGGAAAAAGGCAAGGAGAACATCCTCGAGGCCGGACTCAAGCCGGGATCGAGCTGCCTTATTCGTGCAAGAGCGGCGTGTGCTCGACGTGCCGCGCCAAGCTCACTGCGGGAGAGGTCGACATGGATGTCAACTTCGCGCTGGAGGACTACGAAGTCGCGCGCGGCTTCGTGCTCGCCTGCCAGAGCTATCCCGTGACCGACCGGGTGGCCGTGGACTTACGATCAGACCGCCTGATCGTGCCGATTCAGTACACTAGCGGATCGGCGTGGAGTCTGCTCTGCCTGGCGACCTCCACCGCAACCCACATCGCCGAAGGAGCCCTCGTGCCGCATCCACTATTCGAACGCCACGCCGCCACCATCGAGCGCGCGCTCGACCGCGATCGCCGAACGCGGCTATTGGAGTCCGTATTCCGAATCGCGAGCCCGAAGGTCTACGGCGAAGGCGCGGCCGAGGCCGGCAAGGCCGCGTTCGACGCGCTCCTCGGCAAGCCGTTCGCGCTCGACCAGCCGGGCACCGTCGGCACCGTGGGCCGCGAGAGTCTCGCCCTTCGGCATTCCGCTCGGCATCACGCTATCCCAAGGCGGACCTCGACGCGCTGTTCGCGGCGATCGGCGCGCGCAGAACGGGAGTGGCGAAGGCGGGACCGGAAGCCTGGGTCGGCGTTTCGCCCGAGATCCTGCAGCGGATCAACGCAAAGCTTCCTCTTCGCCAACGCCGTGATGCACACCACGGGCCAGGCCTTCATGATGGCGTTCCAGGCGGGCGGGCCGCACGCGCAGGACCGCGGGCTCGAAGCCATCGCCTACGCGTGGGCCGAAATGAAGAAGATTCCCGCGACGGCGCTGTGGGAAAAGCCGCAGGGCAAGAACGAGCCGCTGCGGATGGAAAAGCACTTCCGCATCGTGCCTCGCGGCATCGGGCTCGTGATCGGCTGCTGCACGTTCCCGACGTGGAACGGCTTTCCCGGCTTCTTCGCCGATCTCGCCACCGGCAACGCCGTGGTCGGTGAAGCCGCATCCGCCGGCGATCCTGCCGCTGGCGCTCACGGTGCGCATCGCGCGCGAGGTGCTGGCCGAAAGCGGCTTCGACCCGAACGTCGTCACGCTGGTCGCGCATGACGCCGGCGACGACGTCGCGCAGAAGCTCGCGCTGCGGCCCGAAGTCCGGCTGATCGATTTCACCGGCAGCGCGGCCAACGGCAACTGGCTCGAGGCGCAACGCGCGGCAGGCGCAGGTCTACACCGAAAAGTCGGGCGTCAACCAGATCGTCGTCGACTCGGCGGACGATTTCAAGGGCGTGGCGCGCAACATCGCGTTCTCGCTTTCGCTCTACACCGGGCAGATGTGCACGGCGCCGCAGAACATCTACGTGCCGAAGGACGGCATCGAGACGGCCGACGGCCATCTCACGTTCGACCAGGTCGCCGCCGGCATCGCCGAAGGCGTGCAGAAGCTCCTCGCCGATCCCGCGCGCGCGGTCGAGATCCTCGGCGCCGTCGTCAACGACGGCGTGATGCGAGCGGCTGGAGAAGGCGCGCAGGCTCGGCAACATCGTGCTCGACACCCAGGCGCTCGCGCATCCGCCTTTCCCCAGGCGACGATCCGCACGCCGCTCATCGTCAAGCTCGGTGCCGCCGACCTCGACAAATACCTCGCCGAATGGTTCGGGCCGATCGCGTTCGTGATCGCGACGGAATCGACCACGCAAAGCCTCGCGATCGCGCGCGACGCGGTCGAAGACGCACGGCGCATTGACGTTGTCGGTGTATTCGCGACGACAGGAGACGATCGACAGGGCGATCGACGTGGCGGAGGATGCCGGCGTCGCGCTGTCGATCAACCTGACCGGCGGCGTGTTCGTCAACCAGTCCGCGGCGTTCTCGGATTATCACGGCACCGGCGCCAATCCGGCGGCCAATGCGGCATTGACCGACGCCGCGTTCGTCGCCTCGCGGTTCCGCGTCGTGCAGCATCGGCAACATGTCTGAGATGAACGACCCCCACGCTCACGTTCGATGCCGGGGCGCATAGTGCCCTCGACGGCGTGCGGCACTGACAATGAGCTACGAATACATCCTGTTCTCGACTGACGCCGGCATCGCGCGACTGACACTCAATCGTCCCGACCGGCTCAACAGCTTCAACGACGCGATGCATGCCGAAGTGCGCGACGCTCTCGCACAGCGTTGGGGCGGACACAACCGTCCGCGTGCTGCTGCTGACCGGTGCGGGCCGCGGCTTCTGTGCCGGACAGGACCTCGGCGACCGCGCGGTGGCTCCAGGCGACGCGCCAGTGGATCTCGGCGCGTCGATCGAGCGCAACTACAAGCCGCTGGTGCTGGGACTGCGCGCGCTGCCGATGCCGGTCGTCTGCGCGGTCAACGGCGTCGCGGCAGGCGCGGGCGCCAATCTGGCGCTCGCCTGCGATCATCGTCATCGCCGCCAAGTCGGCGAGCTTCATCCAGGCGTTCTGCAAGCTGGGTCTCGATTCCTGACTCCGGCGGCACGTACTTCCTGCCGCGCCTCGTCGGCACATGCACGCGCGCTCGGCCTCTCGCTGCTGGGCGACAAGCTCACCGCGGAGCAGGCGGCCGCAATGGGGGCTCATCTGGCAATGCGTCGAGGACGCCGAGTTGCCGGCCGTCACGGACAAGCTCCTGGCCCATCTCGCGCAGGCGCCCACGCGAGGTCTCGCCGCCATCAAGGAGGCGCTGCAAGCGTCCGCAGGCAACACCTTGCCGGCGCAACTCGATGTCGAGCGCGACTTGCAGCGCGAGCTCGGCAACAGCGACGACTATCGCGAAGGGGTGGCCGCATTCGCCGCCAAGCGGCCGCCGAGTTCACCGGCCGCTAGATTACGACGCATGCGCTGCCCCCCGAGGGGGCGCGCAGTGCGCTGGCGGCCGTGCGCGCACTGACCGCCGCGCTACCCAAGGATTCCATCGTCGCCGTCATCGGCGCGGGGGCAATGGGCGCCGGCATCGCGCAGATCGCCGCGCTCCATGGCCACCGCGTCCAGCTGCACGACACGCGGCTTGGCGCCGGCGACGCGGCGAAGCGCGGCATCGCCGAAGAGCTCGACCGGCAAGTGGCGAAGGGCCGCCTCGCACGGACCGAGGCCGATGCCGCGCTCGGCAGAATCGCGACCGTCGTCACGCTGCCGGACGTCTGCGTCGCGCAACTGGTCGTCGAGGCGATCGTCGAGGATCTCGCCGCGAAGCGCGAGCTCTTCGAGCGCATCGAGAACGTCGTCGACGCGGCCAGTGCATCCTCGCGTCGAACACGTCGTCGCTCTCGATCACCACGCTCGGCGCCGGAACGAAGCACCCGGAACGGATCGTCGGCATGCATTTCTTCAATCCGGCGCCGCTGATGCCGCTGGTCGAGGTCGTGACCGGACTCGCGACGTCGGCAGCGGTAGCCGAGACGGTCTACGCGACGGCGCAGGCGTGGGGCAAGACGCCCGTCTACGCATCGTCGACGCCGGGATTCATCGTCAACCGCTGCGCGCGGCCGTTTTACGCGCGAGGGGTTGCGCCTCCTGGCCGAACGGGCCGCCGATCCCGCGACGATCGACGCCGTCATTCGCGAAGCGGGGGGATTCCGCATGGGCCCGTTCGAGCTGATGGACCTCATCGGCCTCGACGTCAATCTCGCGGTGACGAAAAGCGTCTGGGCGGCGTATTTTCACGATCCGCGCTACGCGCCGTCGGTCCTCCAGCAAGAGCGCGTGGCGGCAGGTTTCCTCGGTCGCAAGTCGGGGCGCGGCTTCTACGATTACACGCCGGGCGCGGCAAAGCCCGTGCCGAGCACCGAGGCGGCGCAGCCCGCGCCCGCACGGGTGACGGTGCACGGCGAACTCGGCCACGCGGCGCCGCTCGCGGAGCGAATCGCGCCGCGGTGGCGTCACGGTCGAGCGCGCGCGAGCCGATTCGCGCTTTCCCGCGGGAGCGATCCACGTACCGGGCAGCGCGGGCGGCGTTTGGCTCGCCATCACCGACGGGCGCACGGCAACGATGCGCGTCGCCGATTGCGGCGTGCGCGAGCTCGTGCTCTTCGACCTCGCGCTCGACTACCAGATGGCGCCGCGACTGGCGCTCGCCCGCGCGGACACGTGCGGCGAGGCTGCCTATGCGACGGCCGCCGGCACGCTGCAGGCGGCGGGCCTTGCCGTCTCCCGCCTCGACGACGTCGCGGGTCTCGCGGTACTGCGCATCGTCGCGATGCTCGCGAACGAAGCGGCGGATGCCGTCGTGCAGGGCGTGGCCTTGCCCGAAGCGATCGACATCGCCATGCAGAAAGGCGTGAACTATCCGCGCGGGCCGCTGGCGTGGGCGGATGCGCTGGGCGTGGGAATGGTGCGCGACGCGCTGGCGAATCTCGCCGCGCATTACGGCGAGGACCGTTACCGCATTTCGCCGCTGGTCGCGCGCCGGGCCGCGACCGGAGGTCGGCTTCGTGGGTGAGCATCATCCGGCGAGGACGCCGGAGGACGCCCATGCGCTGGCCGTACGTGTCGCCGCGGCGATGCATGCGCGGGACGTCGCGACGCAGGCGCTCGGCATGCGGGTCGCGCAGGTCGGCCCCGGCGCGGCGGAGCTCTCGATGGTGGTGCGGGCCGACATGCTGAACGGCCACGAGATCTGCCATGGCGGATTCATCTTCACGCTGGCCGACAGCGCGTTTGCCTACGCCTGCAACAGCTACAATCTCAACACCGTGGCGTCGGGCTGCGCGATCGACTTCATCGCACCGGCGCGCGAGGGCGACGATGCTGACGGCGAAGGCGCACGAGCGGCAGCTCGCCGGACGAACGGGCGTCTACGACGTCGAGGTCGTCAATCAGCGCGGCGAGAGCGTCGCGCTGTTCCGCGGCAAGAGTTACCGGATCAAGGGACATCTGATAGAAGATCTAGGAGACGCGATGCCCGTCAAACGCCGCGACTCCCGGCGAGCTCGAACCCATCGAGACCGCGAGCTCGCGCCAACTCGCCGCGCTGCAGCTCGACCGGCTGAAATGGTCGCTCGCGCACGCCTACGATCACGTGCCTCACTATCGGCGGAAGTTCGACGCCGCCCGCGTCCATCCGCAGGACCTCAAGTCACTCGCCGACCTCGCGAAATTTCCGTTCACGACCAAGGCGGACCTGCGCGACAACTATCCGTTCGGAATGTTCGCCGTGCCGCGCGAGCAGATCTCGCGCATTCACGCGTCGTCGGGTACGACCGGCAAGCCGACGGTCGTCGGCTACACGGCCAAGGACATCGACACGTGGGCCGACCGTGATGGCGCGCTCGATCCGCGCGGCAGGCGGGCGGGCCGGCGACATCATCCACGTCGCGTACGGCTATGGCCTTTTCACCGGTGGCCTCGGCGCGCACTACGGCGCCGAGAAGCTCGGCGCCACGGTGATCCCGATGTCGGGCGGAATGACCGAGCGGCAGGTGCAGCTCATCCACGACTTCAAGCCGCGACATCATCATGGTGACGCCGTCCTACATGCTGGCGATCGCCGAGGAGATGGAGCGGCAGGGAATGAACCCGCGCGATTCGTCGCTCAAGATCGGCATTTTCGGCGCCGAGCCCTGGACTCCCGCGATGCGGACGGCCCTCGAAGCCGAAGTCGACATCGACGCGATCGACATCTACGGGCTCTCCGAGATCATCGGCCCCGGCGTGGCGCAGGAATGCATCGAGACCAAGGACGGGCTCACGATCTGGGAGGACCATTTCTATCCGGAGATCGTCGATCCCGAAACCGGCACGGTGCTGCGCGACGGCGAAAAGGGCGAGCTCGTGTTCACGTCGCTCACCAAGGAAGCGCTGCCGATGATCCGCTATCGCACGCGCGACCTCACGCGGCTGTTGCCGCCGACCGCGCGGGCGATGCGCCGGATGGAGAAGATCACGGGCCGCTCGGACGACATGCTGATCATTCGCGGGGTCAACGTGTTCCCGACACAGATCGAGGAGCTGATCCTGAAGGAGCCCGAGCTCGTGCCGCACTACCAGCTCGAGATCACGCGGCCGAAGAACCTCGACGAGATGGCCGTGCTGGTCGAGCGTTCGCCGGCCGTCGGCGCTGCCGACGGCGATGCCGCCGGCGCCAAACTGGCGCACATCATCAAGTCGATGATCGGCGTGACCGCCGAGGTGCGCGTCGTGCCGCCGGGCATGATCGAGCGATCGATGGGCAAGGCGAAGCGGGTGGTCGACAAGCGGCCGAAGTAGGGGTACACCGGTTTGCGGCCGTCTCTGCCACCGAACGAACAATGTCATTTACTGGTGCGTTATTCCCGTACGCTACCGCGCAGCGCTTCTACGCGGGGAAGGTGGCGGCTATGCCTCGACGCACTTCGGCACGCAGAACATCTACGCCATTGGCACTCCGATGTTTATTCTGAATTCGACCGGCCAGCAATGGCGCTGACAGGTCCGAACATCCACTTCGCTTCACGCTCATGCCTGTATTGGAAAAGACTGAGGCACGCGCTACACTGGCGCCCGGTCGGCAGATCACCCAGGCGTTGTCGCGCGACACAGTCGCGAGCTAAACCTGCCTCAAGCACCCCCGAGTCCGGTCACGTTCCCTGCGTGCGCCCGGCTGGAAGACGACAACCCCCAGCCCCGTTTCGGGCCAGTGCGCACGCGGCAACGGAGACTTTCCATGACCCGTGAAGCGATTCCCTTGGTCGTGCCCGACGTCGGCACCTTCGCCCGCGCGCTCGGCCGCGCACTCGTCGAGCGGCACGCCGACAAACCCGCCCCGCCCGGCCACGTCGAGCTGCTCAACCTGCTCGCGCGCGCCGCCGGCCGCCGCAGCTATCAGGGGCTGCGCGCCGCATCACGCCTGCCGGGCGCGGCCGCCGCGCTCGATGCCGCGCCGGCAGCGCCTGCGCTGACACCGGCCGCACGCAAGGCCCTGACGCAGTTCGACGCCCTCGGCCGGCTTGTGCGCTGGCCGCACAAGTTCTCCGTCCAGCGGCTCGCGATGTGGGTGCTGTGGACACAGTTCGATGGCAAGCGCGTCTATACCGAACGCGAGGTCAACGAAGTCATCAAGCGCTGGCACACCTGGGGCGACCATGTGACCCTGCGGCGCGAACTGATCAACCACCAATTGCTGACGCGCAAGAGCGACTGCTCTGAGTATCGCAAACTCCCCGCCCGGCCCGACGACGAGGCGCGCTGGCTGCTGCGCGCGTGGCGCGAGCGGGTGCGCCAGAACGCGTAGCTCGGTTTACGCCGCTCAGGCGGCGAGCAGCTGCCGTTTTGCAGCGAATTGGAGGCTTGCGTCCAGCCACGGGTTACGGGCGGCCGCCTCTAGATGAGCCGCTTCGTCTTGTCCGCAGTCGCGGCGTTGCTGCCGTTGCCGACGCGAAAATCGACGGCATCAAGGGATCGAGTTCGGGCTTCGACTGGACCCGGCAGCTTCGGACGGTCGAGTTTCCGCTCCAAAGCGGCCGGTCGTGCTCACCATGAGCGGACCTCGGGTGCCTGGGTATGCGCAGCTGAACGCGCTGGGCGCAATCCGCTCACACCTCCCATCCCGCTTTGCGCAGGCCGTCGGTGAATGCCGTGGTGTGCACGGGATCGCGAAACGGATACGTGGCTTGGACGTAGGCTGAGTCAAAGTCCTTTTGCAGGCGCTGCACCTGCGCGAGCGCCTGCGCCGCCCCGTCAATGCGGCCGAGATGGCCGAGGGTGGCCGCCAGGCGTTGCCAGGCGCGGACGTTCTCGCGGCGCTCAGCGATCGAGCGCTCGCAAAAGCGCAGGGCGGTATCGAATTCGCCGATCAGCAAATGAGCAAGTCCCAGGTCGGCAAGCGTCGCGGGGAGGAACGGAAAGTGCGGATCCAGCTTTAGGACCGCATCGAGCTTCGGGATCGCCGCGGCAGGCCGGCCATCGAAAGTCAGGACGCAACCCAGGAAGTGATAGGCAATCGCGGCGCTCGGATTGAGCGCCACCGCCGTTTCCTCTTCCACGGCCGCCTTCTCGTAATCGCGCCGGCTCCATAGCGTCGCGATTCCCAGCAGCGCGTGCGCAAGCCAGTCGCTGTCGTCGAGCCCCACGGCCACCACGGCCGCCTCGTAGGTCGACGCGAGCGACCCCGCAGGATCGGCCGTCCACCCGGCGAGCGCGCCCTGGAACCGCGCTAGCGCCAACAGCGATTGTGCACGGCTGGAGTGCGGGTCCATCGCGACTGCGCGGTCGAGGAGCCCCATCGCGGTAGCCAGCGATGATGAGGTCGATGTGCGTATGTGCGCCAGTGCCTGCAGGCTCAGGTCCCAGCTATCCAGGTTCTCCGGTCGCTTGCGCGATGCACGCTGCTGCTCGGCGCGCGTCAGTTGCGGCTCGATCGCGCCGACGACCGCACGGGTGATCTCGTCCTGCAATTCGAACACGTCGCCCAGGCGCCGGTCGTAACTGTGTGCCCAGAGATTGACCCGTGTGCCCGCGTCGAGCAATTGCGCGCTGATCCGCACGTGTTCACCGGCGCGCTGCACGCTGCCTTCCACCACGTAGCGCGCGCCGAGCGTCTTGCCAACCTCGGTCACGTCGACGGCGCGCCCCTTGAAAGTAAACGTCGAATTGCGCGCAATGACAGGAAACCAACGCCAGGCTGACAATGCTGTGATCAGATCCTCGGTGATGCCATCCGCGAAGTATTCCTGCGCCGAATCGCCTGATATGTTGCGAAACGGCAGGATAGCGACCGCTGGCCGCACTAGCACGCGTTCGGAACGTGCGCCACTCGAAGCGTGCTCATCGAGCCCCAGCATGTAGACGGGCACCGCATCGTCGATGTTCTTGAGCTTCCTCTCCCCCAGCGCGACGAACCCGAAGTCGACCTTGTTGCGGACGTGATCGACGACCGTTCCCGACAGCGCGATACCTCCCGGTTCGGCGACCTCCTGCACCCGCGCGGCGATATTGACGCCATCACCGAAAATGTCCTCGACCCCCGCCGCATCGGATTCGACGATAACATCGCCCAGGTTGATGCCGATTCGCAGCTGGAGTCTTGGCGGGGTGACGGAGTGCGCGTTGCGCTCGGCCATGCCGCGCTGGATCGCCGCGGCGCATTCGACAGCGGCGACCACGCTGGAAAATTCCGCCAGCACGCCGTCGCCCATGGACTTGAACACCCGTCCGCCATGAGCGAGAAACGCGGGGTCGATGAGTTCCTGCCGCGCGGCCTTCAACGCGGCCATTGTGCCGCTTTCGTTCTCGGCCATGTGGCGGCTGTAGCCCACGACATCGGCTGACACGATGGCAGCAAGTCGTCGGTGATCTCGTGCCAAGGGCGCCCCCAGTCGCTTCCGGAGTTCAGCGGACTATAGGCCGCACCCCGGAAAACGACAATGGCCGGCGGAGACGGCCAAGTGTGCAGATCCCGAAGCAACGAGCCGACCCCAATGGCGCCTCTCCGCCGTTCGGCGAAATCCGCCGAAAGTCTTCTATCGGGATCCATGTGTCGGGAAAGGGTCGACTGTGGGCGATGGCAACTCGCGGCCATCAGTTGTCGTTCGCCTACCGACTGGCCGGCCCGCTTGAGACGGTAAGAAGCCGTCGCCGGCGGCGGATCCAACTGGCGCGTTCGACCCCTTGCTGCCGTAGCGCTTCGCGCCGCCAACGGCAGCAATGCCGCGGGAGCAGTCATTTCGTTGCGGCCCATCAACTGGAACTATCGGCCAGGAGCGGTCCTTCGGGACGCGGTCCCTCAGATAGATGAAGCCGTAGCTGGTGTGGAAGTCGAACTTCAGTGCGGGGACGACCGCAAGCGCGCCCGCGTTCAGTTCGTTCGCCACCATCTGCAACGCGCCGAGTTCGATCACGTCTCCCCGGGCCGACAGTCCTGGGAATTGCATCGGAACGTCGATCTCCATCGACGGCACGAAGTCGCCATTGAACGCATCGATGTAACCCGCAGACTCGACTGGTCGCGGAAAGGCCGCGGCAAGCCGCGGCGGTACGCGCGCGGTGGCCCACGGGAACGCGAGGAGATCCGCCAGACCGATCGGACGACGACCAAGAATCGAATGACCCAGACGGCAGAAGAACCGCCTCTGGCGCTGACCGACCATTTCCGTCTGGAACACGTCGTCGGTGGCGGCGTCAGTTAGCTCTGCCACCCCGAGATCCACCCTCCCTTCCCTCACCGGTCGCGTGATCTCCAGCCAGTTGGTCATACGAAGTGAAGCGCCGAGCTTGGGATGCTTGGTCAAGAGGTTTCCGGCGGCGACATCGCCCGATTTCATGCTGGGATAGGGACCAAGAGCCACCTTGACGGGCCCGGTTTCCAGTCCGGCTTTGAGACCAATCCGATGCAACGGTTCGTTTTCCGACGCAACGACACCCCTTATGTGTGTGACGACCAGTTCGCCGAAGTCCGTCAGCACGACGCCTCCGTGCTGTCGATCAAAGAGTTTGACGCCCAGAGTTGCCTCGGGCACCTGGATGCTCTTGGTCAGCGAAGGCTGGGAGATCTGCAGCATTGCGCTCGCCCGATGACAACTCGGGTGCTCGGCGAGTGAGACGACCTGCCGAAGTCGGATCGGTGTGTTCACGACAGTTTCAAGGCATCGAAGGATGGAAAAACGCTATACCAAAGCATGTTATTGTCGCCAAACCAGCAGTTCGGGGCGGCCCCGTGCTCCACTGGAGACTTTGTGCTACGGAAATTTGTGTCCTCTTTCGATCTCCTTTGGGATTGGGTGTGTTGCATCCACCAGTTGCATCCGTCCTGGAAAGTCGTCACCGGATGGACGGCATGGGCGATCCGTGCAATCGAGGTTTGTACTCCTGTTTGCCGAGTCGACGGCATCAGGTAGTACATAATTAGCGCCGGCGTCCGAAAGGGCCTCGCCAGCGGCACGAGAATGCAAGTGCAGTATTAGGTAATCTCCCTATGAGTCGGATATCGCAAACTCCCTGCGAATGGAGGAAAGACATGTTCAAGTTGGTATTGCGCACGGCGGCTGCGTCTGCCGTAGTTCTGTTGAGCGGCGCCGCTTTTGCGGCCACCACTTTGAGCATCAACACGGCGCTGACGACCAGTGATCCCCTTTACAAGGGTCTGGAGACTTTCCGCGACTCGGTGACCAAACGGACGAACGGCGCGATCGAGGTCAAGCTGTTCCCCAACTCGCAACTCGGCTCCGACGAGGACGTCCTGGAGCAGGCCCGTGCCGGCGCGCCCGTTGCCGTCGTGGTCGATGGCGGCCGCCTCGCCAACTTCGTCAAGGAATTCGGCGTACTCGGCGCGCCCTATCTCGCCTCGGGCTACGACGGCATCCGCAAGGTGGTGACGTCGGGCATGTTCGAAGAATGGGTGGGCAAGCTGAGCAAGGCTTCCGGCCATCAGGTCCTCTCCTTCAACTGGTGGCAGGGCGAGCGGCACCTGTGGACCGCCAAGGCGGTACGAACACCTGCCGACCTCAAGGGCAATCGCATGCGCACGATCGGCTCCCCGGTCTGGCTCTCGACTATCAATGCGATGGGCGCTACGGCGACGCCGATGCCCTATGCCGAGGTCTATTCGGCACTCGAGCAGAAGGTGATCGATTCGGTCGAGGTGCAGCTGCCGGCCGGCTACAACTCGAAGCTCTTCGAGGTCACGAAGTACGTGACCAAGACCGGTCACATCAGCCTGATCACCGGCCTGGTGACGAGCGCCAAGTGGTTCAGCTCGCTTCCGGCCGACCAGCAGAAGATCCTGCGCGAGGAGTCGCTCAAGGCCGGGGACGTGGCGTCCTACGGCACGCGCGACAAACTGGCAGAGATCGAAAGGAGCCTGAAGGCGGCCGGCATGACGGTCGACGAGATCGACGTCACCCCCTTCAGAAACGCGACCGCGGGCGTCTATGACAAGCTCGGTTACGGCGACTTGCGGGACAAGCTGCAGGCGATTGCCAAGTAGCTCTCCTCAACAATCAACACGGCGCGCGGGGCCCGCTCCGGCTGGTTCCAAGCGCAGAGGGTTGTCGCCATGCTCAAGCGCCTCGGGCAGATCGAGCTTGCGATCTGCGTCGCATTGCTCGCCATCATCACCGGCCTCGTCTTCGTCGCGTCGGTCATGCGCTTCTTCGGCCATCCACTGGTCTGGTCGGTGGACTTGGCGCAGCTTCTCTTCATCTGGGTGTGTTTCCTCGGCGCGGACAAAGCGATGCGCGAGAAGACGCATCTCGGCATGGAAGTGCCGGTCAAGTACCTTCCCTACAAGTACCACCTCTGGGTGGAGCTGGCCTGTTCGGTGATCGTGTTGGCCTTTCTCGCCGTTCTGGCCGTTAAGGGATACGAGCTCACGCTGCTCAATATCGAGCGCACGTTCGGGGACAGCACGCTCTCCTATGGCTGGGTGACCGCTGCCGTGCCGGTGGGTTGCGCACTGCTCGGCGCTTCTCTGGTCAACAACATGGTCAATGCCTTCCGGCGGCGCAGGCAGGGCGCGCTGGTCTACAGCAGGACTGCGATCGACAAGCACGCCCCGGTGGCGCTGGAGCTCTGACATGCTGCTGATTTCCATTGTGTTCGTGGTGCTCATGGTGGTGGGTATGCCGGTGGCCTTCGCTACCGGCATTGCCGGCTTCGTCTTCTTCGTCGTCGATGGAGCCATGCCGCTGTCCGTCGGCGTGCAGAAGATCGCCTCAATGAGCCAGAGTTTCCCGCTGCTCGCCGTACCATTCTTCGTGCTCGCCGGTCATCTCATGAACGAGAGCGGCATCACCGACCGCCTGCTGAAGGTTTCGATGGTGGCGGTCGGCTGGATATCGGGCGGCTTAGCGCAGGTCGCGATCTTGCTCTCTACCCTGATGGGCGGCGTTTCAGGCTCTGCCGTTGCGGACGCGGCCATGGAGGCGCGCATCCTGGGACCCGCGATGATCGCCAAGGGCTACGGCAAGGGCTATTCGTCCGCCGCCATCGCCGTCGGCTCGCTGATCACGGCGACCATTCCGCCCTCGATCGGCCTGATCCTCTACGGCTATGTCGGTAACGTCTCGATCGGCAGGCTGTTCATGGCGGGCATCGTCCCCGGCCTGCTGATGATGGTGGTTCTGATGGCCACGGCCTACGCAATTGCAAAGCGGCGCGGCTACGTGGTCGCTAATAGTACCAAGCCCACAGTCGGCGCATTGGCCCGTGCGACCTGGGAAGCGAAATGGGCGATCATGTTCCCCGTCGCGCTGGTGTTCGCCATCCGGGGCGGAGTGTTCACGCCCTCGGAGGTTGGCTCCTTCGCCGTGGTCTATGCGCTTGCCGTCGGCTTCGCTGCCCATCGCCAACTGACGCTGGAGAAGGTCTGGCGCGCCTTCGCGCACGCCTCCTCGGACGTCGGTCTTATCATGCTCATCATCCTGATGAGCGGTATGGTGGGTTTCGCCACCATCTACCTACAGGTGCCGCAGAGCCTCGCCAAATGGATGCTTGCGGGCATCACCGATCCCGCCATGATCGTGCTGGTGATATTGCTGTTCCTGCTGATCGCGGGGCTCGCGCTCGACTCCACTGTCATGGTCCTGCTGCTCACCCCGATCTTCGTGCCGATCGTCGTCAAGGTCGGGATGGACCCGGTGCATTTCGGCATCCTGATGATGAGCATCGTAACGCTGGGAGGCATGACTTGGCCGAGCGGCTCGGCCATGTTCGCCGTCTGCGCTTTGATGGACGTATCGATCGAGGAGTATTCGATCGAATCAATCCCGTTCATCGCCGCCATTTGCGCCCTGATCGCTGTGCTAGTCTTCCTCCCTGGGATTGTACTGTGGCTGCCCAACCTCGCCTTCGGATGAGCGTCTTGACGTTCTATCCACCCATCTGCTTGGAGGCGCACGAGACGCACTTGGCGCTGGTTCGGCGCCGCCGACAGGGTGACGATCGCCGACGCGCAGCAGGCGGCGCGCAAGCCATCGTCACCGCGATGTCATCGCGAGCTGGATGAAGACCGACTCGCTCCTGAACTTCGACTCGTTCTCGCTATTTGCATGGCCATCTTCACCGCGGTGCTCTTCGAGCTTATGGCACTTGGCGGTTTGCTCGTGAGGCGGGAATAGCCGCCCCAAAGCCGGTGCTAGCCCAAGACAAGAGGTTCTTCACCAAATTCCGAGAAATGCGGCCCGGATTTTGAGGAAGCAGGTGTCGTCGCGGGAGCCGTAGGCCATGCGCTTTGATCACCTTGATCTTGTTGTTGATGCCTACGATCAGGTCGGTGCCGACGTTGTCCGACTGTTTCTGCGACCTCAACGTCGGCTTCCATCACTTTCAATGGCGGCTTCCAGCTCTGTCCAATGACGGGATCGGGTCGAACGCGGCTTGTCGTGATCAGCTCAACCTCCGCAATCCTAGTTGAGTTGTAAACGCGTCTCGCACGAGAACGGACGCGATTGATCGAGCCAATCCACATCTACTCTACGCCGACATGGCAGCAGCGTTTCGGTCCGATACCGACGGCGTAGACTAATAACAGCAACGGGATCGCCGTCGCACGAGACTCGGCTGATTCTTAGACGATCCTGTCGCCGTTGTGATTTGCAGCAATTGCTTGTGCCCTGACGAAGGAGTTCCAAATGAGCAAGACAGATGAATACTTCACGATGATGGAAGCGCAAATTACCTGACACCGGAAGCGTGAAACCAAGACGCGACGTCGCTTCCGGATGCGTGGCGCGCCCGACATCGGTTCGCTTCCGCTCGATTCTACGCGCCCAACAAGGTGCAGATAGCGCGGCGCGAAGGGTTCCTGCTCTTTTGGTCGCGCAACGCTGCTGCTTCGCCGGGTTCAGTGGGAGCGTCAGTGGTTGTCCCTCGGTGTCCCTTTGGTCGTCGAAATCCGCTGATACTTGACTGCTGGCTTCAGCACCATCCCGCGCGAAAGCTCGTCCACGAGGCCGCGCTGGATTTCCTGCCAGGGCGTCTGGCTGTCGGGAATCTTGAAACCGCCGCGCTTCGCGAGAGCGTTCTTGCGGCTCGCGTATTCCGCCTTGCTGATCAGAATATTGGCGGTGCGTTTGTTCAGATCGATGCGAATCCGATCGCCGGTCTTCAGGATCGCGAGGCCGCCGCCCGTTGCCGCTTCCGGGGAGGCGTTCAGGATCGAAGGGGAACCAGACGTGCCCGATTGCCGTCCGTCGCCGATGCATGGCAATTCAGTCACGCCGTGCTTGATCAAGTCCGCGGGCGGCTGCATGTTCACGACTTCGGCTGCGCCCGGATAGCCGACCGGACCCGTGCCGCGCACGAACAGCATGCAGGTGTCGTCGATCGCAAGCTTCGGATCGTCGATGCGGTGATGGTAGTCCTCTGGGCCTTCGAACACGATTGCCCGGCCCTCGAAGGCATTGAGGTCCTTCGGATTGGAAAGGTAACGGTTGCGGAAGGCGTCCGAGATCACACTCGTCTTCATGATCGCACTGTCGAACAGGTTGCCCTTGAGATTCAGGAATCCGGCCTGCTTTTTCATCGGGTTCTTGTACGACCAGATCACTTTCTCGTCCTCGATCCGCGCGCTCTTGCAGTTCTCGTACAGCGTCTTGCCGTTGACAGTCAGTGTGTTCTTGCGGATTCTCCCGGCCCTGATCAGCTCTCCCACTACCGCAGGCACACCGCCGGCGCGATGATATTCCTCGCCCAGATACTCGCCGGCCGGCTGGAGATTCACGAGCAGCGGGATGTCGTACCCGATCTTCTCCCAGTCGTCGTTGTCGAGCTTCACCCCGATATGCCGCGCGATTGCGTTGAAATGGATAGGCGCGTTCGTCGAGCCTCCGATCGCCGAGTTGACGACGATCACGTTCTCGAAGGCTTCCCGCGTCATGATCTTCGATGGGCGCAGGTCTTCCCACACCATCTCGACGATGCGCTTGCCGGATTCGTAGGCGTTCACCGCACGATCCTTATGCGGCGCGGGAATCGCCGCCCCGCCGGGGAGCGACATGCCAAGCGCCTCCGCGAGCGAGTTCATCGTGGATGCAGTGCCCATGGTGTTGCAGTGGCCCGCCGACGGCGCCGAGGAGGCAACCAGTTCGATGAACTCCTCGGCGTTGATCTCGCCCGCCGCCAGGAGCTCGCGCGCCTTCCAGACGATGGTGCCGGAGCCGGTGCGCTCGCCGCGAAACCAGCCGTTCAGCATGGGGCCGCCGGATAGCACGATGGCCGGGATGTCGACGGTTGCCGCCGCCATCAATTGCGCGGGCGTGGTCTTGTCGCAGCCCGTGGTCAGCACCACGCCGTCGACGAAGTAGCCGTAGAGGGTCTCGACAAGCCCGAGATAGCAGAGGTTGCGGTCCAGCGCGGCGGTCGGGCGCTTGCCGGTTTCCTGAATGGGATGAACCGGAAACTCGAAGGCAATGCCGCCTGCCTCGCGAATGCCCTCTCGGACGCGATGGGCGAGCTCGAGGTGGTGACGGTTGCAGGGGGACAGGTCCGATCCCGATTGGGCGATGCCGATGATGGGCTTGCCCGCCTGCAGCTCCTCGCGTTTCAGCCCGAAGTTCATGTAGCGCTCCAGGTACAGCGCCGTCATGTTCGGATTGTCCGGATTGGCGAACCACTTGCGCGAGCGCAGTTTGGACGGGTCTTTCTTGACGGATTTCGTCGCCATGATCTGATTTCTCCTCGGGCGCCGCGATTGCGGCAGTAGCGACCAAAAGCAAACGTGTGGGGCTGGCGGACCGCTTCGGGTCTTGGAAGAACGCACAGTGTGCTACGGCGCACCGACCACGCATCCATTATCTCGTAGGATTCGGTTCGTGAACGCACTGGCGAAACCACGTCACCCGAAAATCGACCTCACGACTTTCCGCTGCCCGTGCAATGTGCCGAAATCTGCCTTGTCGCGGCAGAAGCCATTGCTTGCTCTCGCTGGTCTGGGGGCGACGCTCGCCGGCGGGCGATTAGTAGTGGCTTGTGCTCGATGCTGGACGAGACCACCCGCAAAGACGAGATCCCGCCCGCTCGGCTTCGTCCAGGTTCGCCCGGGATTGCCGCCCCCCGCATCCAGCGAATCGAAGCACTGACGCGCCCCGACGTGGGGAGAGGGCGGCAAAGCGGGTGGGCTAGACCTCGGTTACTTTCTGCTTCGCGCGACATTGGTCGCGCAGGTCGCGGATCTGGGAGTGGTTGCGCAGCACGCCATCGTATTGGCGCTGCACGACCTGCCGGACGTCGTCTGGCAAACTTGCCGACAGCGCCTTGGCATAGTGTGCCTTTGCAACGTCTTCGCCACGTTCGCATTCTTCGAGGATGGCGAGGTCCGTACGGCTGGACACGGCTGCCTTCAAGGTGACCCAACCGCGGTGCACAGCGCCGGCGACACTGCCGCCTTCTTCCGGTTTGCCGCCGAGACGAGCTACAAGTCGCTGCAAATCGGCGGCGGCTGTGGCGCAATCCTGGGCGCGCCGCCGAAACGTCTCCTGCAAAGCGGCGCTCTTGGTGTCCTCGGCCGCAGTATTGAATCCTTTTTCGCCATCTTTGGAGGTTTCGATTAGATCGTTCAGGATCGAAGCAAGATTGTCTGACATGATGCGGTCCTTTGAAGAAAAGGGTGACGAGAACGCCCGAATGATTGGCGCTGACGTCTTCGCCCGGATGGGCGTGCCCTCGGTAGTTCCTCCGATGGGTTTGCGACGCGTGCCTCGGGCCCCGAGATGTAACTATCGACGAATCGCCCCCCGCCGTCTGTGCGACGGCGTACACGGCCGTCGCGTTTGGCACGCCGAATCCGATCTCGGCAAGTGGGGGAATAATCGCTGGACAACCTCTGTATACGGAATCAGGGGCCGCTCGTGCGTTCCGACTCGTTTCCTGCCCGGCCGCCACCGGCAAAAGGAGGATTTTTCATGCGAAGCACCACACTCGTTTGCGCATTGTCCCTGTTCGGCACGAGCGTGCTCGGAGCGAACGCCGTCACCGCCGGCCTCAATGACAAGGTAAGGGCCACGACAGCATCAGGGTCCATATGAAGGGGTTCCGCGTTCAGGGACGGTTGCGGGAACGCTGACTTCCGCCAACGTGATCGGCCCGGTCGGGCAGGCGGTGCCGGTGGGGCATTCGCCGACGTAGTCACGGCCATCCGGGCGGGCAAGGCGTACGGCAACGTGCACACCACGGCGGCGCCAGTGCGGAGAAGTTCGCGGCCAGCTCCATTGACCCGAACTGCTCTGGCGACGGCGCGTACCCATCGACGCTCCTGCGGCAGGGGCGGGAGCGCGCGGAGATAGGCCATGAGCGCGGCGAGATCTGCGGGCGTGAGTTGGCTCGTGGTATTGCGGACGACTTCCGCCATCGCTTCGTCGGCGGAATCGAAGTCGGGCGTGATGCCCGACAGCAGGAATCCGTTCGGTTCCGCGTCGCTTCATTTCTTGAGCCGCGCGGGCGTCAGGTTCGGCACCTCTTTGCCGGCCGGCCCCTTGCCCCCGGCAAGGGGCCGATCTTTTTCGGGGCGCCAAGAAGATTGCGCGGCGTGTGGCATTCGCCGCAATGGCCGAGCACTTCGACGAGATAGGCGAAGCGGTCGGATCCGACGACTTTTCTGCGGTTCAGGAGGCCTCGGTGATTGCTGGCCGAAGGTCGCCGCAACTCGGAGCAGTAGACGCTGCCGGGCAGCGTCTTGCTATTTGGCCTTCGGGGGACTCGATGGCGGCGTTGTCGGCGCCGCCGGACGTCTCACCGGTGCAGGCGGCGCACTCGCTTGTTTCCTCGCAAGTTCGAATTCCGGTCCCCATATCGGGTGAGTCTTCTCGGCAGCCTCGAGATTGAACTTGGGATCGAGCTTGATCGCCTCGACAAATCGTTGCCGGCACAGCGTGCGGCGTTTCGTCACGCAATAGCTGAACGCGATGTATTTATTCGCGGACACCTTGCTGGCGAGGCCGCCGGGAACTGTCGCGTCTTCCCAGATGGCTTTGGCGCCCACCAACTTCTTGATTGCGCCGTTGAAGTCGCCGGCGTCGTAAAGAGCAACGCCGTCCGCGAGCGCTCGCCCGCTCGCCGTGGGAACAGGGACCGGCGCCGGCGGCGGCACTTTGACCGGTTCGGGAATCGCGGGCCTGGGTTCGGGCTCCACTACCGGCGGTGGCGTGGGCTCTACCGGCGCAGGAGTTTCGCATCCGGCCAATGTTAGGAAAAGCAGGGCCACAAACAACATCAGGCATTGCATGCTGCGATCCTTGAAATGAAGTCTGTACATTCCTCGCGCCCTCGACGTGATGGGTGCCCGCTTTGATGGTTCGAACGCCGCACCCATTCAAGGCGCTTTGAACGTATGGGCGATCGAAACATTGCTTCCGCCTTTGATGTCGATTTCGCTTGTGTAGCCAGGGAACGTACTGTTTCGGATTTCGATCCGATGGCGGCCTTCCGGCAGCGAAAGCTCCTTGAGCGGGGGACTCACGCCGCGTGACTTGCCATCGACCAGGACTTCGCCCCACGGCTTGATCGAGAACTGGACCTTGCCAGAACGCGGCGCGGGACGAGCCGGCGCGACGGACGCCGCTCCGCCTTCCGAAACCGAGGCGACCGGCCCGGCGCCGGAGGCTGCCGATCCGGGTGACATTGGACCGGCGACTGGCGGCGGCCCTGAGGCGCGCCCTGGCCCTGCGTCGGGGACGCCCGTCGCGGCATCCACTTGGCGATTTGACGCAGGTGCCGAGGATTCCTGCGGGCTAGGGCGAGTTTCCGGCCCGCGCGTCGCTACCGGGGACGACGATTCCGCCATGGGCAACACCGGAGCCGACGCCAAGGGCGGTGGCGGTGCGGAGATCGGTTCCGACTGTGTCGCACTAGCCTTCGCCGAAGCGGTAGTGTCGGCGCCCGCCGGGGGCGCATCTCGGGACTCGCCCATCATGAAGAACAGGAGTCCAAACCCGATCAGCGCAACGGCGAAGGCAGATATTGCGAGCGGTTTCCACGGCAGGCCACCCTGCCGGCTACTCGTTGTGGACCGCGTGATCGAGGACGACAAAAGAATATCAGGCACCGGGCTCGGTGGCCTGATCTTCGTTCCGTCACCCAGAACACGAATGCGTGTCTTGTCCTGCCGGGCGACCGGGGCAATGGAGCCGGGTTCGGGTAGGCCGTCGACTCTTCCGGCACTCGGCGTGGGGGAAGAGTCGGAGGTTTGACGCCGCCCGATCGGGGAGGCACCTGACGCGCCTGCAGAAATTCCGATTGCCGCTCGAAACTCCGCAATCGACTGCGGACGATGCTCGGGCCGTACTGCAAGGGCACGGTCCAGGCCACCGAGGAACCGCTCAGAGTAGCCTTTGGCCACGTTGCGCAGCGGTTGCATGGTATCCGAAACCATCCGCGATGTCGGTGTGGCAGGAGGCTTCCCGGTAATCGCGAGATGGATCACGGCCGCGACGGCATAGACATCCGTCCACGGACCTTCCGGCATCGACGGATCGTGAACACATTGCTCGAGCGGCGCGAAGTCGGGCTTGAGGAGGACGGTTTCGTCGTCGGTCGCCTTGGCGACGATTCGTCTTGTCAGGCCGAGATCGACGAGCACGGGGCTGTCATCCCCCCGCAACAGGATGGTGTCGGGCGTGATGTCGCACGAGTGGACATTGGCCCCGTGGAGCGCTGTCAGCGCATGAAGCAACGGTGCGAGAAGTGCCTTGAGCCACACTTCGCTCGGCGCGGGCGAAGCACGCAGCGCGTCTCTCAGAATGCGCCCCTCCTGCAGGGGAACCGCCATATATGCCGTGCCGTATTGCTCCCAGAAGTCCAGGACCTTGACTAACGCGGGTTCGGCGAGAGCGGAAAGCGTTCTTGCTTCGCTCAGGAAAGCCTTCATTCCTTCGCGGAACGATTGCTGGTGACGCGTGGACCGCACGACAACATGGCCATCCGCCATGCGATCGGCAAGCGCGGCGGGCAAGTATTCCTCGATGGCAACTTTGCGTTGCGACGAGCGCTCGATGCCTTCGTAGACGACACCGATTCCACTCTGGCGAATCACGGCAAGGATGTCGTAATCGCCTAGGCGCACGCCGATCGGCAACGCGCTCCCACCGTGGGCCGAATCGATGTCTGCGCCAGCCGATGATGAAGTCGCGGTCACAAAGGATTCCCGTCACGAGCAGCCAACGGCCACGTGCTTGCAGGCGGCAACGGTAACACGCCGCGCCGTTCGAGTGGCGTACGCCCCGCCGTGCCTTCCCCAACGATCTCGGTATCCGAGTCCGTCAGTAGCTGTGCGCCGCCATGCGTGCGACACCCGAGGATCGCGACGCGTTCTTGTTGTGCACCGACGGCGTGTGGGATACGGTCGGCGCCAACCCCAGGGCGACGCCCTCAGGTTCCCTGAAAAACAACCCCGACGCGCACCAACTTTCGGTTCGGCTCGCGTCGGGCCGGCCGTCCACAGTGCGCTACGCAGGGCGGCAGCTTCTGCCGGACTGCGCCCGCGTCTGGTCGCGAAAAGTGATGAATTTGCGGGGATTTCCCCGCCTGACGATGTACTTGCCCGTGGTTGCGACCCGGTTCGCGGGCTGGCATGAACGATGCACTTTACGTGTCGGAGGAATGCCACAACCGCGGGGTTTCGGACAGGACCGGCGCGGTCGCGAAACCTGTCGACTACATCGCATCCGGCCAAACCCGGTGCCAGGAACCGAACGATGAACCAGTTTCGAGCCAACGGCTGCGGGGCGAGGCCCCGGCGATCGCTGGCCGTCTTATATGCGTCGCCGTCGTCGGCAATGACCGGTGGTCACAGGCATTCGGCGCGGAGTTCCGCGTGATCGAACTTGCTGCCCATGCGGAGACGATCGATTTCAGGAGCCTGCGCTTCCTCATCGTCGACGACGACCACGACCAGCGCTACCTGCTGGTCAGGACACTCGCCGGCATGGGCACGGCTCGCGTAGTCGAGGCGCCCTCAGGACACGAGGCGCTCGCCATTCTGGACCGCCTCGGCCAAGCGATCGACATCGTTGTAACCGACCTGCAGATGCCCGGCATGGACGGTATGGAGCTCGTCCGCCGCATCGGCGAGCGCAAGCTGCCGGTATCGATGATCCTCGTCAGCGGCCTCGACGGCGGTCTGCTGGCCTCCGCCGCGACGATGGCGCAGGCGTACGGGGTAAGGGTCATCGGCACCATCGAGAAACCGCCGACGCGGGCGAAGCTTTACTCGGTGCTGGGCCATTTCCGCACGCCCGCACCCGCTGCCGCTGCAACGGCCGATGTCGCGTTCGCGCCGAGCGCCCACGATGTTCTCACCGGAATTTCATCCGGGCAGATCGAACCGTTCTTCCAGGCGGTGGTCGACGTCGGAACCGGCAACGTGGTCGGAGCCGAGGCGTTGGCGCGTTGGCGTCATCCGAGCCGCGGCGTCCTCGGCCCGGAAGTGTTCCTGCCGCCGCTCGCTCGCGCCGGTTACCTCGACGAACTGTCGTGGATCATGTTGTCGATGGCGGCGATGGAGGCGGGGTTGTGGCGCGACGCCGATCTGCGCATGACCGTCTCGGTCAACGTTTCGGCGACCTCGCTGGCCGATCCCGGCTATGCCGATGCGGTGACGCAGATCGTGTCGGGGCATGGACTCGATCCGTCCGAAATGATCCTCGAGCTGACCGAGACGGAAGCGATCCTCAACATCGGGGCCGCGCTCGAAAATCTCACGCGCCTGCGGATCAAGGGCTTCGGGCTCGCGATCGACGATTACGGCGTCGGCTACTCGTCCATGCAGGCGCTGTCCCGGATGCCGTTTACAGAAATCAAGATCGACCGATCGTTTGTCTCGGCGGTCACCGACCCGAAGTACCGGCTGATGGTCGAGCACACCATCGCGGTCGCGCATCAGCTCGGGCTCAAGACCGTGGCCGAGGGTGTGGAAACGCGCACCGAATGCGATCTCCTCGTGAGCCTCGGCTGCGACCGGATCCAGGGCTACCTGATCGGGAAGCCCCTGGAGGGCAGCAGCTTCTTGCGCTGGATGCTGGATCGCCGCGCGAACAACGGTCCGGACGCCTTCAAGCGGCCACAGTAGTTGAAGCTTTTCGGCAGCTGAAGTGCGGCGCCGGCGCGGCGCCGGCGCGATCGGCTAGACGCGGCGGCGGTACTCGCCGTTGCGCGTGTCGATCTCGATGCGATCACCGGTGGTGACGAACAGCGGAACCTGGATCTCGACGCCGTTCGCGAGCTTCGCCGGCTTCATCACCTTGCCCGACGTGTCGCCCTTGACGGCGGGCTCCGTGTACTTGACTTCGCGCACGACCGAGTTCGGAAGCTCGACGGAGATCGCTTTGCCTTCGTAGAACGTGAGCTCGCACGCTATCCCGTCCTCGAGGTATTGGATCGCGTCGCCGAGGTTGTCCGCCTCGACTTCGTGCTGGTTGTATTCGTTGTCCATGAATACGTAGAGCGGGTCGGAGAAGTAGGAGTAAGTGACTTCCTTCTTCTCGAGCTGGACGACGTCGAACTTCTCGTCGGCGCGATAGACGGTCTCCGTCCCGGAGTCGGACAGCAGATTCTTCAACTTCATCTTGACGACCGACGCGTTGCGGCCGGATTTCGTGAACTCGGCTTTCTGGACCACCATCGGGTCCTTCCCGACCATGATCACGTTGCCGGCGCGGATTTCCTGGGCGATTTTCATTACGGCACCTGTATTGCGATAAGGGGTTGATTCGGAAAACTTTTAATTATACCTGACGGCGGGCAGCGTTGACCAGCCCGAACGCGAGCTCAGGCAGGAAGGCGAGCTCCGCCGCCCAACGCTCGGCATGCCGGTCTATCGCGGGGCGCGCCGCCGCGAACTCTGCCCATGCAATGTCGATCGGCCCGGCATCGGGCGCGCCGTTCCATGCCTGCCAGAAGCGGATCAGCGCCCCGGTGGAACCCGCGTCGAGCCCGCACGTGTAGCGCGCGAGAAACGCGCCGAGCTTCGGCCAATGCGCTCCTTCGGACTGAGGATAGATGTGCCACACGCAGGCGCGCTCCGCCCACTGGGCGCGGACGAACGAGTCTTCGCCGCGAACGAAATTGACTGACGACGACCAGAGCAGCCGATCGTAGTCGTCCTGTGGCGACGAACGGGATGGCGTACAGCGTCAGGCGGCCTCGTTGGAACGGATGGCCCGGATGCGGGACGTTGCCCGGCGGTCCACAAGTCGAGTGCGCCGGTCGCAATACCGTCGGGAACTAGGCACACCATCGTGTCGTCGCCGTCGGACCAGGCATCGAGCAGCGCCGGCAGCGCCGGATTCGGATAGCAGAAGAGCGAGACGCGGATTTCTCCCGACGCCGGCGGCGCAACTCCGAGCGTGGACCACAGCGCCAACTGCGCGGCGTTGTCGCGCCGAAACGCGTCGCGCGCAGCCAGCATTCCGCGCTCGCGGAGGAGGCCGCCGGTCCTGGCCGTGAAGCCCGGGAACCAGAAACGTCGCGGCAGCAGGAGCTGCGGATGCGGCGACGCTAGCCCGTGCGCGCCCTCGACCCAGCTCTCCGCACTCAAGTATTCGAGGATGAACCAGGCGGGCGCGGTCGCCTCGCGAGCCATTGCTGCGACGTAACTCTCCGGAAGTCCGCAGCCGAACGCCTCGACGACGACATCGGCGGGCGAGATCTCGCCGAACGGCTCGGTCCAGCGCCGAAGCGTCACGCCCGTCGCCCGCTGCGACATCGACCGCCGGATCGAGGCCGGGCAGGATCCGCGCGAGCGGAGCGAGGTCGTCCTGCCACAGCGTCACGTCGTGCGAGTGCTCGGCGGCGAGCTCCCGCGCGAGACGCCAGCCGACGCCGGCGTCGCCGAAGTTGTCGACGACCCTGCCGAAGATGTCCCAACGAAAGATCGAGGGCATGTGCACAGTGGTTGCGGGCGAGCACGATGATTATCGCGCGAAGGTCCGTGCCGCGACGCGCATAATGACTGCCCGCGTGATTGCCGACCCCTTCGCCCGGACATGACTGCCGCCGAACCGCAACGCGCCATGACGATCGACGTGATTTCCGACGTCGTGTGCCCATGGTGCTTCATCGGTCGCCGCCGCCTGGGCCAGGCGCTCTCGCTGTACGCCGCGCGCGAGCCGGAGTTCGGCCCATTGTGAGCTGGCATCCATTCCAGCTGAATCCCGATCTGCCGCGCGACGGCATCGACCGGCGCGCCTATCTCGAGGCGAAATTCGGCGGCCCGCAGCGCGCCGCGGAAATCTACGAGCGCGTCCGCGCCGCGGGCCGGTCGGTCGGCATCGAGTTCGCGTTCGAGCGGATCGAGCGCCAGCCGAACACGCAGGACGCGCACCGTCTGATCGCGTGGGCGCAGGCGCGCGGCGACCCGGAGGACCTCGTCGAGGGGCTCTTTCGCGCGTACTTCCTGGAGGGGCGCGGTCATCGGCGAGCGCGCGGTGCTGGCGACCGTCGCAGGCGAAGCGGGACTCCCCGCGGATGCGGCGCGCGCCTATCTCGAATCGGAGGCAGGGGCCGATACCGTCGAGGCGATGGACCGTCGCGTGCGCGAGCTCGGCGTGACCGGCGTGCCGTTCTTCATTTTCGGCGGCCGGGTGGGCGTGTCCGGCGCGCAGGAGCCGCCGGCGCTCGTCGCGGCGATGGAACAGGCAATGGCCGGAGGCGACGGCTGAAAGGACGGGCCCCACTGGTACTGGAACCGACCCGCCGCTCACTGCATTCGCTACCCGCGGGGAACTGCGCCTCGGACGGCGGGGCGCGCACTGGAACCGCCCCACGCTGGCTGCGTTCGCTGCCCCCGGGGCGCACAGTGCGCGTCGGGCGGCCGCGCGCGCACTGATCGTCAGACGGCCGTGTCCCAGGCAACCGACTGGCGGATGGCCGAGCTGATCAGCCCCACCATGCTGTAGGTCTGCACGAAGTTGCCCCAGTGCTCGCCGGTGCGCGGATCGAGATGCTCGGCGAGGAGACCGTGCGAGTTGCGGCAGGCGAGAAGGCGCTCGAACAGCGAGCGCGCCTCGTCGCGGCGGCCGAGCGCCGCGAGGGCATTCGACGTACCAGAACGAGCAGATCATGAATGCGTTCTCCGGCACGCCGAAATCGTCCTGCTCAACGTAGCGAAATACGAAGTCGCCGCGCATCAGCTCGCCCTCGATCGCGTTGACCGTCTGGGCGAACCGCGGATCCTCGGCGCGCAGGAAGCCGAGGTCGGACAGGAGCAGCAGGCTCGCATCCAGCGATCGCCTCCGGCGGTGCCGACGAACGCGCTGCCGCGACTCGCTCCAGCAACGTTCGTCGATGAAGCGCTGGATGCGTTCGGCGTCGCTGCGCCAGGCGCGGGCTCGCGTGGGCCATCGGACGGAACACGCGCCCGTGCTGCAGGAACCGCGGCATGCAATCGGTGATCTCGATCGCGCCGCCCGGCACGGTCGAAGAGCCGCGTCACGAGAACGGCGGTATTCGTGGCTGTACGATTGCTCGACGCGCGCAGGTCGACGAGTCTCGACCGCGTAGATGCCACGTTCTTCGCCGGGCGGCGCGTCGTCGAGCAGCGCGCAGAACGTGGCGTCGCCGTCGAAGCGCGGGAAGCAGCCCCAGACGACGGCGCCGAAGGAATCGACAAGAGGCCGATGGCGCCATTGCCGACCAGCGCGAGATCGAGATTACGCGGCATCGGCGAGTCCTCTTGGCTTGCGCGTGCGTCGTGAGCCAGCGCGGAGAGCCAAGCGCGCACGGCGGCGACGTCGCGCAGGCGAAAGTGCGCGCTCGTCGAGCCGCGACCGACCTTGACTGCCCAACCCCCGGCGGTCGTCACCGCGGCGAAGCCGTACTCGTCGGTTTGTCGTCGCCGACGAACACCGGCAGCCGGCCCGCAAACGGCGGCTCTTCCAGGTAATCGAGGATCGCCGTGCCCTTGTCGCGGCCGTCCGGCTTGATTTCGAGAATGCTCTTCCCCGGTTGCAGGCGCCACCCGGATTCGAACGCCAGCGCTGCCGCAAGATGCGCGTGCAACGTGCGATGCACGTGCGACGCGAGCCGCGGCGCCTGGCGGTAGTGAAGCGCCAGCGTCGCGCCTTTGTCCTCGAGAAACAGGCCGTCATGTCGCGCGGCGAATTCGAGAGGTCACGCCGCGCAGTCGGTCGAGCGCGGACAGCGACGGCAGGTGCTGATGCAGCGAGCCGTCGGCGCTGCGGCGCTCCAAGCCGTGCTGGCCCGCGATCGGCAGCGACAACCCTCGGAACAGGCTGGTCGGCGTCGGCCATCGCGCGTCCCGTGATGAGTGCGACCGCGCCGTCGAGACGACGCGCGAGCGCCGGCAACAGCGCAGCGACGCCGGCGTCCACGTGCACTCTGTCGGGCGTTGGCGCGAGCTCCAGCAGCGTGCCGTCGATGTCGAGGAAGAGCGCGCTGCCGGTGCGGAGGCGGGGCGGCGGCGCGGCGGCCCGACGGCTGCGGGTGCCCCGCCACGTAATCACGGCCTCTGGTTGCATCAGACACGTCCCGGAATCCTTTCGGCCGCGCGGAAGCGCCCGCGCTGCCGCAGCACCGCAGCATCGAGCAGCATGCGTCCCGCCCAGCGATAGACGTTGAACTCGCGGACGATCCCGCGCATGAAGCGCATCCGCTCGCGCTGCTCCTCCGAAGGCATCGTCAGCGCGATCTGCAGGGCCGATGCGCCCTGATCGGCGTCGTAGGGATTGATGACCAGCGCCTCCGGCAATTCGCGCGACGCACCGGCGAATTGCGACAGGATCAGCACGCCCTGTTCGTCGTCGCGCGCCGCGACGAACTCCTTCGCGACGAGATTCATCCCGTCGTGCAGGCTCGTGACCATGCAGAGGTCGGAGGCCCGCATGTATTCGTAGACGAGCATCGGGCTCGTGATGCTCGGCGAGGAGCATGATCGGCGGGTATTTCGCGTCCGCGTAGCGCGCGTTGATCTCGTTGGCGCGCGAACGCACGCGTCCCGCGTAATCGCGATAATCGTCGATCGTTGACCGGCTGGGCGCCGCAATCTGCACGAACGTGAAGCGGTTGATCCAGCGGGGGTCCTGTTCGAGCAATCGGTCGACCGCGTTCATCCGCTCGATGACTCCTTTCGTGTAGTCGAGCCGGTCGATGCCGATGCCGAGCCGGTGATCGCGCGGCAAGCGGTGGCGCTCGCGGATGGCGCGCCGCGCATCGGGGACGCTTTTCGCCGTCGCCAGCGATGCGGGCGGCCATTCGATCGAGATCGGGTAGCGATGCACGGACGTCGACTGGCCGCGAAGTGCAACGGTAAACGACTCGCGGTCGACACGCGCTTCGAGCTGGCGGTCGACGGTGTCGACGAAGTTGTTGCAATGAAATTGCGTGTGAAACCCCAGGATGCTGCTGCCGAGCAGCCCGTCGAGCAGCTCGACGCGCCAGGGACAGATCGCGAACGCCTCGGGATTGGGCCAGGGGATGTGCCAGAACGTGATGATCGTCGCATCCGGCAGGCGCTCGCGGATCATTCGCGGCAACAGCGCGAAATGATAGTCCTGGACCAGAACGACCGGGTCCTTCGTCGTGGCCTCGGCGACGACCGCATCCGCGAACCGCGCATTGACGGTGCGATAGTGCTCGAAATCACCGGTGCGAAACGTGGGTCGCACATGCGCGATGTGACACAACGGCCACAGGCCTTCGTTGGCGAAGCCGCCGTAGTAGCCGCGCTCTTCTTCGGGCGTGAGCCAGATGCGTCGGACCTGATACAGCGGCTGCCCGGGCGGCACCGCCACGCGGTCGCGGCGATCGACCGTTTCGCGATCGGCGCTGCCGCTGCCGTGCGCGATCCAGGTCCCCGAGCAGGCGCGCATCACGGGCTCGAGCGCGGTGACGAGGCCGCTCGCAGGGTGCTGGATGCGTATCCCCTCCGGCGTGTGCACGTGGATGTACGGCTCGCGGTTGGAAACGGCGATCACGTCGTTGCCGTGCAATTCGCTTCGCAGCGTCGCCCGCAGCGCCTGCTGGTCCCAGATGCGCTGGCTTCCGTCGAGGGGCCGATACTGGCGCTCGAGGTCCCGGATCAGGTCGCGCAGGTCGCGGGCGATCGGGCGGAGCTCCGGCGCGGTGGACGAGCGCGCCGGCCGCAGGATGCCCTCCCCGCGCAGCAGCGCGCGCAGGCCCTGCACCCAACCCCGCCACGAGACCTCCGCGATGATGACCGTGATCAGGGCGATGCACGCGCCGAGCGCGATGAAGAAGTAGAACAGGTACCGGCGCGTCTCCTCGCTGCGCCGCTCGACGAAGCTCATGTCGTGGACCAGCACGAGCCGTGCGTCGCGGATGTCGCCGAGGTCGATCGGGCGAGTCGCGATGTGCAGCACGCCGCGCGTTGAGCGCAGCAGGCGCTCGCTGCCTTCGGCATAGGTGTCGAGCGAGGCGCACTGGATTTCCGGCGGAAACTGCGCGGTCGTGATCGGCGCCGCCTGACCGTCGAGGCAGAGGCCGACGGCGTACAGGCGCTCGTCCAGGAGCATCCGGTTGAAGTAGCTGGCGATTCGTGGCGTGGAACCCGTCAGGATCAGTCCCGACAGCGGCTCCTGGACGGTCGATGCGATCATGTTCGAGCGAATGTCGATGTCGCGCACGAACCAGCGCAGCATCAGCGAATCGGCAAGCGGAACGGCGATGTACGCAAACGCGCCCAGCGCGAGCAGCAGCGGAACGACGAAGCGGAGGGAGAGTCGCATTCTAGAGTTTGACGCCGCGACGGCGAGCGCCGCGTGTGACCGGGTTCACGCTCACGCGGCGCGCAGCACACCGTATCGTACCTTCAGACCGATCCCGGCGACAGGCCGGAGTGGACACCGCCTTGGTCACCGGGTTCCGCGAAAGCGCCGCTCCCACCAGCGGAAGAAGTAGCCATTCGGCGGCTCGGTGCCCGTCAAGGTCCAGGACACCGTGCCCGGCTCGACCAGGTAGCGCAGCTGCATCCGGCGGGTGACTTTGTGGCCCACGAACAGGATCCTGTCTCCTGGCTTCAGCGCCGTCTCGGAGCCAGGCAGCAACTCGAACGAGCCCTGGCGTTCCAGCATCAGCGCCGCGGCGCGCATGCGCACGTTCGGGTCGGTCGGGTCGGCCAGCAGGTGGGCGATCCGGAAGGCCAGGGCGCGATTCTGGAAGAAGGCGGCGAACATTCCTGGCTGCATGATGTCGCATTCGAACGTCCAGGCGCTCGGAGCGCCGTCGCCGACTTCGTTGCGCACGCGCTCCAGCGTCGCCGCCGCGACCGCGGGATCGGCATCGCGCAGGCGGGCGATGAAGCGACCCAGCGTCCGTGTTTTCAGGAGCTGGAGGCACTCGTGCACCATCAGGTCCGATTGCACGAACGCGACGTCGGCGCGGGCCGCCTCGACCAGGGCACGGTCCTGCACGTGGTTCTGGCGGATCATGACGAAGATGTCGGGCTTGATGCGCCGCGCGCGTGTCGTGACGCCGAGGTTGACCGCGTCGACGTCCGCCCCGGCGACCAGGGCGTCGGCGCTGCCGATCTCGGCATCCTGCAGAATGTTCTCGGCGTAGTCGCTGCCGTGAAGGAGGTGTCGAGCCGGGTCGCCCTCGATCGCCGGATCGATCGCTTTCCACGGGATCCCCTCCCGATCGAGCACTTTGGCGATAGCCTGGCCGAACCGGCCGTATCCGACCAGCACCCATTGCCCGCGCGGGGGCTGCATGCGGGCGGGACAAGCCGAGCCCGGCGCCGCCGTCAGCCACTCCTCGACCTGCAGAATCTCGGGGTTGCGCAGGCTGACGCCGAGATTCGTGGCAAAGGTCTCGAATGGATTGACGACCTGCACCCCACCGAACGATTCCAGGTTCACCTGAGCCACCGGGGACTTCGCCCGCGCGACGATCTGGATCGCCGGATTCAGCAGGCGCGCGCCGATCGCGATCGCCTGGTTGACCTCGTCCTCGCCGGCCAGCGCGACCAGGCCCTGGCAATGCGGGCTGCGTATTCCGCCGCCCTCCAGCACGTCCGCGAGGCGCGCATCGGCGGTGAGCGTCAAGGGGATGTTCGAATAATCCTGAATCGCGACGCGCGCGATCCGCTCCTGGCGCGGCTCGATGATGATGAGCCGATTGCCAAGCTGGTCGAGCGAGTGCGCGAGCAGGGTCCCGCTTTGTCCGTAGCCGCACAGGATATAGAACGGCTCCGAGACGCCGCGCACCCGCCAGGCGAAGAGGCCCCGCGCCAGTGCCGCCCGAAACGTCATATCGTTGACGAGCGCGACCACCGAGCCCAGCGCAAACGCCCAGCCGATCACCGAGAGGTAGATGGCGAAGGTGACCCACAGCCTCTGGGCGTCGGTGAACGCCTGCGGAATCTCGCCGAAGCCGATGGTCGTCGCGGTGAAGCTCATCACGTAGAACGCGTGAAAGATGCTCATGCGTCCGGGATTGCCGGAGGCGTCGACGGCCGGAATCAGCGCGAGGCCGCCGACCGATATCGCGTATACCGCGATTAGGGTGATGAGCGGCGAACGCAGTCGCCGCAGGACGAGGAAGAGTACGTCGCCCATGGCGCGGGAACCGCGACGCCCGGCTAGCGCCCCTGGCGCAACGTCTCGCCGATCAGCAGGATCACCGAGAACACGTTGGCGAGCAGCGCGCCGCCCGACAGCGAGACGATCACCGATATCACTTCGCCGTTGACCGGCAGGCCGACGACGTAGAGTCGCCAGACCCAGACCATCGCCGCCGCCAAAAGCTGAAAGGACGCCACGAGGCTGGTTGCGAGGTGAGTGGCGCCGAGCTGCGTGCGGTCGCCGAACTTCAGCACCGTGGCGATCAGGTTCACCACCACCGCCGCGAACAGCTCCATCGGGTGATGGAGCTCGACGCGCTCCAGGTCGCCGATGAAGAAGCCGAAATTGAGCGTGCACGCAAAGATGATGAAGAATCCGAAGATGACTTTTTCGAGGTTCACGGCGGAGCTCCAGCGTGGTCGGTCGAAAGATGATACATGCCGCGTCGTCCGGGAGGGCTCATCGGCGCGCGCAGCGCGTTCCAGGCCAGGCAGCGCAAGGAACACGTGCTGCCGACGATGTTCGCCCGGAAGTTGTTGAACACGAGGACGAGTCCGGCGCTACGAAACGACGCTGGCGCCGTAATTGCCGACGAGCAGCTTTCCGGTGGAAAAACGCTCGATCGAATAGGGCGCGAGCGGCAGATCGGGAAGTTGTCCCAGCGCCGATTGCGCGACGATGCGCCCGATCATCGGCGATAGCTTGAAGCCATGGCCCGAGAATCCGAACGCCACATGGAGTCCTTCGATTCCCGGCAAAGTTCCGAGCACGGGATTCCAATCGGGGGTGACGTCGTAGATGCCCGTCCATGATGCAGCGAGTCCCGCAGCGGCGAACGCGGGCATGCGCCGCGCGAGTTTCGCGCCGATGTCCGCGACATGGTCGAGCTCGACTTCGGCTTGCTCGTTGTCGGGAGTCGCGAGGATCTCGCCGTCGCTGGTGTCGCCTACCATCACCTGCCGGCCCCCGTAACAGCGGAAGTAGATGCCGCCGGGCACGGTCCAGTCCATCACGACCGGCATCCGGTTCGTGTACCGGGTCGCACATTCGAGCGTCATCACCTTATGCCGCGACAGCGTGAGCGGCACGTCGATGCCGGTCCACAGGCGCAGCTCGCGCGACCACATGTTCTGCGCGCTGACGACGAGGCCCGCGCTTACCGGGCCTCGCGTCGTCTCGACGCCGACGACGCGCGCGCCGTCGCGCCGAAGGCCGGTGACGCCAACCCCTTCCCGCAACGTCGCCCCCAGTCGCCGCGCCGCGCGCGCATAGGCGGAGAGCGTGAGGTACGCGTCCGCGTAACCGGCGGCGGGCTCCCAGCCGATGATCGAATGGTCGCCGAAGTCGAGCAGCGGATGAATGCGCTGCGCCTCGTCGGAGGCGATCTCGTGCGCGCAAATTCCGGCGTCGCGCTGCAGAGCGAGGGTGGCGCGAAGCGCGTCGGCGCGTTCCCCATCCGGAGCGAGCAGCATCAAGCCGCAGGCGTTGAGTCCGCAATCGGCCTCCGGGTCGTCGAGATAGCTCGGGAAATCCCGAAAGATCGCGAGCGCGGCCTGCGCGAGCGCGACATTGGCGGGAACGGAGTAATGCGTGCGCACGATGCACGACGATTGCGCCGACGTGCCGCCGCCCAGCGTGCCGCGCTCGAGCAGCAGCACGCTGCCGGCACCGAAGCGGGCGAGATGCAATGCGATCGACGTTCCGATGACTCCGCCGCCGATCACGATCGCGTCGAAACGTTCCATGGCGTTCGGCTTCAGCCCGGCGAGGTCGTCTCGCTCTCGTGCCAGCGCGAGAGCACGGCGCGCGACAGCCACACCGTGGCCATGAACAGCGCGATCCCCGCCGCGGCGATCAGGAACAGCGCGGCGAAGAGCCGGGGGATGTTGAGCTGCATTCCCGCGAGCAGGATCTGGTAGGCGAGTCCCGCGCCCTGGCCTCCGGTGCCGGCGACGAATTCCGCGACGACCGCGCCGATCAGCGCGAGCCCGCTGGCGATCCGGAGACCGCCGAAGAAATACGGCAGCGCGCCGGGGATGCGCAGTCTCACCAGAACCTGCCAGCGGTTCGCCCTGCACATCCGGAAGAGGTTCAGCAAGCCGTGGTCGACGCTGCGCAGCCCGAGCGTCGTGTTGGCGATGATCGGAAAGATGGCGACGACGACCGCGCACAGGATGAGCGCCAGGCGCGTGTCCTTCACCCAGATGATGATGAGCGGCGCAATCGCCACGATCGGGGTCACCTGCAGCAGCACTGCGTACGGAAACAAGCTCATCTCGATCCACCGGCTCTGCACGAACAGGAGCGCGACGAAAGTTCCGGCGACCGTCGCGATGGCGAGCGCGGTGAGCGCGATCCCGAGTGTGACCGAAAGCGCGTCGGCCAGCAACGCGCGATCGGCGACGAGTGTCTGCAGCACCACCCAGGGCGACGGGACGATGTAGGCCGGCACCTGGTAGTGGAGGACGAGTCCCTGCCAGGCCGCGAGCAGCAGCACGGCGATCAGGGCCGGGGCGGCGAATCGAAGGAGGCGGGGTGTCGCGTCGCGGTCGATCATCGTGCGGCGAGTGGCGTGCGCAGCGGGGTATCCGCGCCGGCTTCCGCGATCAGCGCGGACAGCTGCCGGCAATGCCGGGCGAAGCGCGTGGACACGCGGAATTCGTCGCTCCGCGGAAACGGCTCGTCGATCGGTATGTCGGCGATGATGCGCCCGGGTCGCGGCCCCATGACTGCGACGCGGGTCGACAGGAACACCGCTTCGTAGATGCTGTGGGTGACGAACACGACGGTGAGGCGGCGATCGGCCCAAAGCGCCGCGAGCTCGCCGTCGAGTCGTTGGCGCGTGAATTCGTCCAGCGCGCCGAACGGCTCGTCCATCAGCAAGAGATCCGGCGTGGTGACGAGGGCGCGGGCGATGGAGGCGCGCATCTGCATGCCGCCTGAAAGCTCGCGCGGAAAATGCCGCGCGAACTCCGCGAGCCCGACGTGTGCCAGCGCGGCTGCGCGCGCTTTCGTTCGCGGCACTGCGCTCGATCCCCGCAAGGTCGAGCGGCAGGCGCACGTTCGCGTCGACGCGTGCCCACGGCATCAGCGTCGGCGCCTGGAACACGAAGCCCAGACGGCGTCCGGGCCCGCCGGTGGCCGCGAAATCGCTACCCCACCAGCGGAGCGTCCCGCCGCTTGGCGCAACGAGTCCCGCGATCAGGTTGAGGAGCGTGGTCTTGCCGCAACCGGAAGGCCCGAGCAAGGTGAGAAATTCCCCGCCCGATACGGCAAGGTCGACCGGCGCGAGCGCGTGCGTGCCGTTGGGATAGTCCTTGTGGACCCCGGCGACCGCGACGACCGGGGCGCCGCGCGAACCGGCGGCGCTCAGGGCAGGACCTTCACGTTCCGGACGATGGATAACGTGTAGCCCGGCGCATAGTCCACGCCCGCCTTGGCGAGCCCGGCACCGCGCAGGAACTCGAGCGTCTGCTGCCACCGCTTGTCCGTCATCGTGAGGAGGCCCAGTGTCGCGGTGTCGGTGCCGGTGACGATCCCGAATTCCTGCATCTTGCGATGGCCATACGCAAGAAGCTCGTCGGACATCTGCGGATTGTCGCGCTTGATGAGGGCGTTGCCGGGTGCAGGATTGGCGAGATAGCTCTTCCAGCCCTCGGCGGAGGCGCGGACGAATCGCGTCAGCGCATCGGTGCGTTCGCGTAGCGCATCGCGCCGCACGGCGAGCACCTCGGAATAGGGCGGATAGCCTTGCTCGGCGAGCAGGAATACCACCGGCTTCACGCCACCCTTCTCGATCGAAAACGGCTCGGAGGTCGCGAAGCCCTGCTGCGACAGCTTCGGGTCGACGAGAAAGGGCTGCACGCTGAACGCGTAGGGACGCTTCTGGTCGTCGGTGAAGCCGTAGCGCTGCTTCAACCAGGGCCAGAAGGTGGTGTTGCTGGCGGCGCTCACCGCGATCGGTTTTCCCTTGAGGTCCTCGAGCTTCGCCACGCCGGGGTGCGCGATGAGCACGGTGGGATTTTTCTGGAACGTTGCGGCAATGGCCGTCACGGGGACATTCTGCTCGACGGCGGAGAGCACCTGCAGCGCGTCGCCCATCACGACGTCGAGCTGCCCGGCGGCGAGGAGCTGCAGGCCGTTGACCTGCGGGCCGCCCATCCGGATCGTGACGTCGAGGCCGTGCTTGCGATAGGTTCCTTCGGCGACGGCCTGGTAGAAGCCCCCGTGCTCCGCCTGTGCGAGCCAGTCGGTGGCGAAGATGATTCGATCGAGCGGCTGCGCGGCGGCGGTCGTTGCGGCGCAGGCGAGCGCCAGGAGCATGCGGGCAATTCCATTCATCGTGGCGGTCCGGGAGACAGGTGGGGCATGGCGGAGACCCGACATTATGAAGAAGATCGGTCCGCCATGGGTGGCACCCGGATACCACGTCCGAAAACGGCGAGTCGCGGGCTGCCACCGCTGGCATAATCCGTCCATGTCACTCGATTCCGACGCCTGTTACCGCGCGCTCGCGGCGCACGATTCCCGCTTCGACGGCCGATTCTATGTCGGCGTGTCGACGACGCGCATCTATTGTCGTCCCGTCTGCACGGTGCGGCTGCCGCGCCGCGAGAATTGCCATTTCTTCGCCAGCGCGGCGGCGGCGGAGGTCGAAGGCTATCGGCCTTGCCTGCGCTGCCGGCCCGAGCTGGCGCCCGGCAACGCCAGCGTCGATTCCATCGCGCGGCTGGCGCAGGGCGCCGTCGATCTCATCGAGAACGGCGTGCTCGACGCGGGTGGTATAGAACACCTGTCCGCCCGCGTGGGCGTGACGAGCCGGCACCTGCGGCGAATCTTCGACGCGGAGTTCGGCGTCTCTCCGATCGAATATGCGCAGACGCAGCGGCTGCTGCTCGCGAAGCGGCTCCTCACCGATACCGCGCTGCCGGTCACGGAGGTCGCAAGCGCGAGCGGCTTCGCGAGCGTGCGACGGTTCAACGCGCTCTTCAAAGCGCGCTACCGTATGGCCCCCGGCCGTCTGCGCGAAGCGCGTGGCGCCGTGGCGCTGCCGGCCGCGCTGGCGTTCGACCTGGCGTTCCGGCCGCCGTACGACTGGGAGTCCATGTTGTCATTCCTGCGCCACCGCGCGATCGAAGGCGTTGAAACGGTCGGGGACGACGGCTACGCTCGAACGGTCGCGATCGACCATCGCGGGACGCGGCATGTCGGCCACATCGAGGTGCGCCGCGTGCCGCGCCGGCCGGCGCTGCGCGTTTCCGTGTCGCCGTCGCTCGCCCGCGCGGTCCCGGCGGTCCTGTCGCGCGTGAAGCATGCGTTCGACCTTGCCTGCGATCCGGCGCTGGTCGCGGCGGCGCTCGGCTCGTTGGCGGAAGCCCATCCGGGATTGCGCGTGCCCGGCACGTTCGACGGCTTCGAGCTCGCGGTTCGGGCGATCGTCGGCCAGCAGATCTCAGTGCGCGCCGCGCGGACGGTGCTCGGCCGCATCGCGCAGACGTTCGGCGAACCGCTCGATGCGGGTCGGCACGCGCCACCGTGGTTGTTTCCGACGGCGTCGCGCATGTCGTCGTTGTCGCCCGAGGATCTCGTCAGGCTTGGCGTGACCAACGCGCGGGCACGGGCGCTGATCGGCCTCGCCCAGGCCGTCGCGTCCAACGAATTCCGTCTGGAGCCCGAAAGCGACGTCGAGTCGACTGTCGCCACGCTGATGGCGCTGCCGGGTATCGGCGCCTGGACGGCGAACTACATCGCAATGCGCGCGCTGCGCTGGCCGGACGCATTTCTCGCCAACGATCTTGTCGTCCTGAAGGCTCTTGGCGAAACCCGATCGGCGCGCGCCGTGCGCCGCAGCGAATCCTGGCGGCCGTGGCGTGCCTACGCTGTCATTCACCTCTGGAGAAATGCCGCATGAATACCGTTACGTACTTCGATAGCATTCCGACATCGCTGGGCCCGATGGTGCTGGCGAGCGATGGTGACGCTTTGACGGGCGCGTGGTTCGACGGACAGCGTCATCAGCCGCCGATCGGTTCGTCCTGGGTGCGCCGGCGCAACCTGCCGATCCTCCTTCGCGCCGCAATCGAGCTCACCGAGTATTTCGCGGGCGAGCGCATCGGAGTTCGCACTGCCGATGGCGCCGAGGGGCACGCCGTTCCAGCGCGAGGTCTGGCAAGCGATCGCCGCGGTGCCTTATGGCGCGACGATCGCCTACCGCGACCTCGCGACCGCCATCGGGCGGCCTGCGAGCATCCGCGCGGCGGCCGCGGCAACCGGTCGCAATCCGCTGTCCATCGTAGTCCCGTGCCACCGGATCGTCGGCGCCGATGGCGCACTCACCGGTTACGCCGGTGGAATCGAGCGCAAGCGGACGCTGCTGGCGCTCGAACAGCGCGATTCGCGCGGACACCCGTCCGGCGCGCGGCCTGAAAGGGCCCGGTGCGAAGATCCGACGCGGCGCGGCTCCTGACCCTGTCGGCCATCTGGGGCTCGTCGTTCATCTTCATCCGGGTCATCGCGCCGGTGCTGGGACCCGTGCTGACGGTGGTCACGCGCGTCCTGATCGGCGGCGCGGTGCTGGTCGCCTATTGCCGCATCATCGGCCTTGACGCGGAGGTCGCACGGCACTGGCGCCAGTACGCGGTGATCGGCGTAGTCAACTCCACGCTCCCGTTCATGCTGTTCGCGTTCGCCGCGCTGCACATCCCCGCGTCGTACTCGGTCATTCTCAATTCGACGGCGCCGCTCTTCACCGCGCTGCTGGCGGTCCCGTTGCTCGGCGAGCGGCTGACCTTGGCAAAAATCGCGGGCCTCCTCGTCGGCGCGGCGGGAGTGGCGCTCGTGAGCCGCGCGGGACCGGTCGTTCCGGACCTGCAGTTCTGGGTCGCCATCGGTGCCTGCCTTGGCGCAACCACCTGTTATGCGGTATCCAGCATCTACATGAAGAAGTACGCGGCGGGTGCGAAACCCATCGCTATCGCTGCCTGGAGCCAGATCTTCGCCGCGCTCGCGCTGGCGCCGTTCGTGCCGTTCGCGCCGCCCACAGCGGCCGTGACGCCGCTCATCGTCGGCAACGTGCTCCTGCTCGCGCTCCTCTGCAGCTCGATCGCGTACGTCCTCTACTATCGGTTGATCGCCGACATCGGCCCGACGCGCGCGCTGACGATGGCGTTCCTGATGCCGGCGTTCGGCATGCTGTGGGGCGCGCTCTTTCTGGGCGAGCCGATCACAATGCCGATGATTGCCGGCTGTGCGCTCGTCATCGGCGGCGCCACCGTCGTCCTGCGGCCGACGCCGGCGCGCCGGTTATGATCCGCGATGGTCGGTCACATCGCGTCCGTCACGGGTTGCTTCCTGTCCGCGCGTCGGCGCGCCAATCGGTGGGTCCTCCGATGAGACTATCCAAATGAGCTACCCAAATGAGCCATCCCTGATGAGCGACCCTGCGGGAATTACTTCTTGGCGGTGGCGGCGGTTACCTCCGACAGCAGCTTGTCGGCGCCCTTGTTGCTGACGGTGCCGCGCACGAGGATGTCCGGCGGAAGCACCTTCTTCCCGTAGTACGCCTGGTTCCAGTCATCGGCGGCCGTGACCACGGTGCCGTCGAAGTTGAGTCCGCCATAAACGCCCTTGGCGCGATTGAACGTGATGAGGTCGGCCACGATGTCGCTCTTGGCGCCCGCGCCGACCGGACCCGCGGCGACGCTCGCGTCACCGCCCATCTTGAACGTCGTCGCGAGCAGCGAATTGAATCCCTTTTCGGTCATCACCATCGTGACGCCTTCGGACACCGAGATGCCAGCCTGAAAGCCGACGCTGCCCGTGGCCAGTACGTAGAACGCCGGGCCGACCCACTTGCCGCTCGCCTGGTCGCGTGCGATCACCAGTGCGCGCCCGCCCGAGCCACCGAAAATGAAGCCAGCCTTTAGGATCTCAGGGGCGATCATCAGCGCTTTGGAGCGGCCGATGTTGCGCTGCAGATAGCTCATATCGGGATCGCGCAGGAAATTCGACAGCACCTTCTCGGCGTCGGCGATTAGCTTCTGCTGTTCGGATTGTGCCTGCGCCGCTGGCGCGAACAGGGCGAGGGAGACGGCGGCGGCGAGAACGACGCCGATATTGCGGAAGAATCGTTTCAACATGGAAGGTCTCCTGGAATCGATACGCGGCATCGTTGATCCACCGCGCAACGCGGGCGCGGCGAACACCGCGGCGCACGCATTATACGCATTGGCCGCGCCATGACACTATTGTGGGATGGCATTGAGGAGGTACATGGCCGCGAGCAGACCCGACGGGCGACCGAGCGCGCCCAGATGCTGCATGAAGATCGTCTCGATGTCGCCACCGAGATACACCTGCGTCAATGCGCGGTTGACCTCGAGCCGCAACGCGGAATCGCCGCGCGGCAACGCGAAGGCGAGCGGCTCGATCGAAAGGTCGTCGGCCAGGATGGCAAGGGGCTTCGGGTCCTTGGCCTGGGCCGCGAGTCCGACGAGCTTGACCTTGTCGCTCGCGAATGCGTCGAGCGATCCCGACTCGAGCATCGCGAGGCCTTCGTTGCCATCTTTCACTTTCGTGACTTTCGCGTTTACAAGGCGCTGCTTCAACGCGGCGTCGAGCCTCGCCTCGGTGGTCGTTCCTGTGATGACGCCGATGTTCTTGCCTCCGAAGTCGGAGAACTTCTGCAGGGCGGTGCCCTTGACCAGAAAGCCGCCGCCGTCGAGAAAGATGAGCGACGAGAAATCGACGTCGGCCATCCTCGTCTGCGTCGCCGTGGTATTGGCGCACTCGATATCGGCCTTGCCCGAAGCGACCATGGCGAGCCTTTCCGCGACGGTGCCCACGATCCAGTTGACCTTGAGCTCGGACACGCCCGCCGCGCGACCCAGTTGGACGATCACGCGCTTGCAGAGGTCGACGGAGTAGCCTGCCGGCTGCTGCTTCGCGTCGACGAACGAGAACGGCAGCGAATCGCCGGAAAACGCGACGTTGATCACGCCGGTCGATTTCAGTTTCGCGAGAGTATTGCGGGGTGCGCTCGCGTCGGTGGCTTTTGCGGGGGCGGCTTTCTTGGCCGTAGGTGCGGCCTTGGGAGCGGGGGTCTGGCCGGCGGCCGGGCTGCCGAGAAAGGCGGCAGTGAGCGTCAGCGTGACGAAGGCGGCGAAGAGGGATTTTTTCATGGCGTTGACCTTTATCCGGAGGAACGGGGGGTGCCGGTGGGAGCACTGCCGGCGCGATTTTAAACCTAACGGCGAGTGCCGTCGCCCCAACGGCGAGAGCCGTCCCCCTGGGGCGCGTGCGTCGCGTTCAAGGCCGACGGCCGCAATACGCATGCTAAACTGCCCGCTGACTTACTCCTCTTCGACGTCATGCGCCGATTCGCCCCGTTTGCCGCCGCGGTCGTTGCTCTCGGCATCGCCGTTCTCCCGAGACTCGCCGCCGCGGACTCGCCTACGCTCAACCGGATCAAAGCCACCGGAACCATCACGTTCGGGTACCGGGACAATGCGGTTCCGTTCTCCTACAAGGACCGTGACGGCAGAATCCGCGGCTACAGCGTCGAGCTCTGCATGCGCGTTGCCGGCTCCATACAGAACGAGCTCGGATTGACCGCACTCAAGATCGAATGGTTGCCCGTCGAGGCCTCGAACCGGCTCGACTACGTGATCAGCGGCAAGGTAGACGCCGTCTGCGGAACGACGACGATCACCCTCGGGCGGATGCAGAAGGTCGATTTCAGCCTGCCGATCTACGTCGACGGCGGCAGCATGCTCGTGCGCGCCAGGTCGAAGCTCGCCCGCCTGCCGGACCTCAAGGGCAAGCGCGTCGCCGTGATTGCCGGCACCACCACCGAGGAGGAGCTCGGCCGCGGCCTCGATGCGCACGGGGGCGCGCGCGGTGCTTGTGCCCGTCAAGAATGCCGCCGAGGGGATGGCGATGCTCGACAAGGGCTCGGTGGATGGCTACGCCGCGGACCGTGTCGTGCTGGCGTACCTCAAGCTTCGGGCTCCGAACCCCAATGCCTACGCTTTTGTCGCCGGCGATTTTTCGTACGAGCCATTCGGTCTCCCCATGCGGCGGGACGATCCCGATTTCAAGCTCGCGGTGAACCGCGCGCTTGCGTCGATCTACCGCACCGGCGACATCAACGACATCTTCCAGCGCTGGCTGGGCGCGCTGGGTATTCCAGGCCCGTTGCTGCATGCGATGTTCTACCTCAACGCAATACCGGAGTGACGGATGGCGTTCCTGTCGGCCACGCACCTGGCAATCCTCCTGTTCGCGGGCTGGGCGATGGCGTCGGCTGTGGCGCAGGGGCAAACGGCAAGGAGCACGGACGCGCCCGATTGCACGAGCTTTCCTTGCGGCCGCGTCGATTCGATTCGGCAGACGACGGTGAAGCAGCCCTGGACCCCGCTCGGAGGCGGTGCTGTCTCCGCGAGCCCCGGCGACTACTCGGGGAAAGTGACCTCCGCGTTCCAGATCGGGCCGGGATTGTCGAACCAAGGCATCGTGATCCTCGGCGCGGCGGGCGGCGCGGATTACCAGAAGCGGCCGAACTCCTACGATCAGCCGCGGTGGGAGGTCACGATCAAGCTCGACAACGGCCAGAAACGCGTCGTCATGGTGGCCTACGAGCCCTTCGTGCGCGAAGGGGACCGCGTGCGCGTCGCGGGAACGAGCCTCGAGCTCGTCGAATAGGATGAACGGCCCCCACGCTCACTCCGTTCGCTGCCCCCCGCGGGGGAGCACAGTGCGCTTCGGGCGGCCGTGCGCGCACTGAACCCCGCGCTCACCACGTTCGCTCACGACCATGGCGGCGCTCGCGATCAACGACACTGCGGATGGCAGGCGAACACTGGCGCTGACCGGCCGCCTCGACGCGACGACGCTGCCGGGGCTGTGGGACGCCGCCCGGCGGGCGGCGGCCGACGCACCTCGCCGTCCACTGGTCATCGATGCGGCGGGCGTCGAATACTGCGATGGCGCCGGCGCCGCGCTGTTCGTCGATCTCCTGCGCCAGCAGCGCGAGGGCAAGGTCGAGGTCACGAACCTCGATCCGGCCTTTGCCGCGTTGCTGAACCAATTCGATCCGGGGGTCCTCGCCCACGATCTCGATCCCGAGCCGCCGCGACGTCCGGCGATCGAGGAGGTCGGCTACGCGGCCTTTGGCGTCTGGCGCGACATCCGCACGCAGGTCCAGTTCATCGGCGAGACCTTCGCGGCGCTCGTGTTCGCCGTGCGTAACCCGCGGAGCGTGCGCTGGAAGGATGTGTGGCGCATCTGCGAGCAGGTCGGCGCGGACGCGCTGCCGATCGTCGCGCTGATCTCGTTCCTGCTCGGCATGATCCTCGCGTTCCAGTCGGCCGTGCCGATGAAGCGCTTCGGCGCCGAGATTTTCGTCGCCGATCTCATCGGATTGTCGATGCTGCGCGAGCTCGGGCCGCTGATGACGGCGATCCTGCTCGCGGGCCGCTCGGGTGCCGCCTTCGCGGCCGAGATCGGCACGATGCGGGTCAACCAGGAGGTCGATGCGTTGGCCACGATGGGCTTGAGCCCCGTCCGGTTCCTTGTCACGCCGCGGATCATCGCCGCCGTGCTGATGACGCCGCTGCTCGTGCTGTTCTCCGATCTCGTCGGCATGGTGGGCGGCGCCATCACGATGCAGTCGTTCTCGATCCCGATCGTCACGTTCCTGAAGGAGATCGACAGCGCGGTCACGATGACCGATTTCCTCGCGGGGTTCGTCAAGTCGTTCGTGTTCGCCGTGCTGATCGCGGGCATCGGCTGCCTGCGCGGCCTGCAGACTCGGGCGGGGGCATCCGCCGTCGGCGATGCGGCGACGCGCGCCGTGGTGACCGGCATCATCCTTCTCGTCGTCGTCGACGGGCTGTTCGCCGTCGCTTACTACCTGCTCGACATATGAGCCTTACGCCGGACCGCCCCAAGGAAGGCGATGTCCGTCTCGGAGGGACCGCGCGTAGCGCGAGGGAGCAAGCCGGCCTTCCGCCGGGCCGTCCCAACGAAGGCGAAATCATCATCCGGGTCGAGGACGTGGACGCCGGCTACGACGGCGTGGCCATTCTGGAGCACGTGAGCTTCAACGTGCGCCGCGGCGAGGTGTTCGGCATTCTCGGCGGCTCCGGCTGCGGCAAGAGCACGCTGATGAAGCACATGATCGGCCTCAATCCGCCGATCGCGGGGCATATCTTCATCGGCGACGACGACATCGTCACCGCCGACGACGCGCAACTGCAGCTGCTGCAGCGCAAGTTCGGCGTCATGTACCAGTCCGGAGCGTTGTTCGGGTCGATGACGCTCCTCGAGAACGTGCGGCTGCCGCTCGAGATCTACACCGAGCTTCCCGACGACGCCATCGATCTCGTCGCGCGGATGAAGCTCGAGCTCGTCGGACTCGAGGCGTTCACCGGACACATGCCGGCGGAGCTTTCCGGCGGCATGCAGAAGCGCGCCGGCATCGCGCGCGCCATGGCCCTCGACCCTTCGATCCTGTTCCTCGACGAGCCCTCCTCGGGCCTCGATCCGATCACGGCCGCTTCGCTCGACGCGACGATCCGCCGGCTGTCCGACAACCTCGGCGTCACGTTCGTGATCGTGACCCACGACCTCGGCAGCGTGTTCGTCGCGATGGACCGCGTGATCTTGCTCGATCGCAGGGCAAAGGGCATCATCGCCGAGGGGGATCCGCGCCGTCTCCGCGACGAGACGACCGATCCGCGTGTGCGCGCGTTCTTCCGCCGCGAGACCGAAGCCCGTTGCCGCCTGATCGAAACGATGAGTCTCAAGGCCAACTATTTCAAGCTCGGACTCTTCGTGGTGGGCGCCGTCGTCGCCGGCGCCATCGTGATCGTCGTGATCGGTTCCGGCCGCTGGTTCCAGCCGCGACTGTCCATCGAGACGTACTTCAACGAATCGGTGCAGGGGCTCGACGTCGGATCCAAGCTCAAGTATCGCGGCGTGGTCATCGGCGAGGTGAAAAGTATCGGCTTCACGTACAACAAGTATCAGCAGGACAAGCCGATGCAGCAACGGGTGCGCTACGTGCTGGTCGAGGCGCAGATCCAGCCGAAGCTTCTCGGCGGCCGCGCCGGCGCGGGCGATCTGACCGAGCAGGCGAGCGCCAATCTGGAGATCGAGCGTGGCCTGCGGATGCGCCTCGCCCCGCAGGGGATCACGGGGACGAGCTACCTCGAGATCGACTACGTGGAGCCCGTGCCGACCACGCTGGCGATCGACTGGGTGCCGACCAACGTCTACATCCCGAGCGCGCCGTCGACGGTGACGACGGTCGTCAACGCCGCGATCGACATCCTCACGCGCCTTCACAACATCGATATCGAAGGGACGCTCGCCAACCTCAATACCTTGCTCGTCACGACCAACGAGAAAGTCGCCGCGGTCGATACCAAGGTGCTGTCGCAGCGGGCCGACCGCGTTCTCGCCAAGATCGAGAGATCGCTCGACAGCCTCGCGACCAAAAATCTTTCCGACCAGGGCCTCGCGCTGCTCACGGAGCTCCGCGCGACCACTGCCGAGCTCCGGAAGACGGTATCGAGTCCGGCGTTGCAAAAGCTGCCCGAGGACACGGCGGCAGCGGTGGCGCGGGTGCGCGCGATCCTCGACGACCCCAACGTCAACGCTTCGCTCGCGCATCTGTCGCAGACGCTGACAAGGATCGACCGGATTTTCGGTGGCGGCGAAGCGAATCTCACCGTCACTCTCGAAAATTTGCGCCAGATCACGGACAACCTGCGCGATCTCACCGAAGACAGCAAACGTTACCCTGCCAACGTGATCTTCGGCGAACCGCCGAAACCGCCGGAGCGCATCCGATGAAGCCGTTCTCGTCTTCCTCTTCGCGCCTGGCGCGCGCGCTCGGCATCCTCGCTGCGATCGTGATCGCGTCGGCCCTGGTGGCTTGCTCGCTGTCGCGCCCGTCGCTCGCGAGGCGCACGTTCCTGCTCGAGCCCGCGCCTCCGCCGATGGCTTCGGTCCAGAAGCTCGTTTCGTTGCGGGTCGGTCTTGTCAATGTCGCCGCACCGTACCGCGGCAAAGCGTTCGTCTACCGGCAGGACGAGCTCAAGTTCGAGGCCGACTACTACAATGAGTTCTTCGTCGCGCCCGCCGCGATGCTGTCGGAGGTGACGGCCCGCGCGCTTGCGACGGCCAACGTGTTCCGGCGCACCGTTTCTCCGGGCGCCTCCGACGTCGGCGACTACGTCCTGGACGGATTTGCCTCCGAGCTCTACGGCGATCTGCGCGATCCTTCCAAGCCCGTCGCGGCGGTGGCGATCACGTTCTACCTGTCGCCGGCGAATGCGCTCGCGCCGAACGTGATCTGGTCGCGGGACTACCGGCAGCGCGTCCCGGTGCCGGACGCGACCCCCGATGCGTTCGCCAGGTCCTGGAATGCAGGGCTGTCGACGATCCTCGCGGAGCTCGCGCGCGATCTCGCGGCGGCCGATCTGCCGAAGTAGCAGTATCGCCGGAGCCCTAGCCTAGCCGGGGCATCAGAAGATCGGCTGTTCGGCGATGCGCTCGTCGACGGGCACCCTCGCCCCGCCCGTCGTCAGGTTGTCGGCCGTGGTGACCCAGCCGCCGCCCATCGCCTTGTAGATGTTGGCAGCCGACGAGAACACCGACGCGCGCACCGACGCGAGCGTGAGCTCGGCGGGGAACAGCGACTGCTCCGCCTGCAGCACGGTGGTGTAGCGACGTGTAGCCGCCGTTGTACTGCAGCGTGCGCAAGGCGCGCGTAGTCCTTGAGCGCCGCGACCAGCCGCTCCTGCGCCGCCAGCTGCTCCTTGAGTTTCTGGTTGGCGACGAGCGCATTCTCGACGTCGGCAAACGCGTTCTGGATCGAGTAGCTGGTAGTTGTAGAGCGCCGCCTTCTGCGCGGCCTCGGCCTGCGCCACCTGGCCGCTCACGGCGCCGAACGTGAAGATCGGCCCGACGAGCTGGCCGGCGTAGTTCCACACGCGCGCGGGGCCGGTGAACAGGTTCGACAGCTGCGCGCTCGACGCCGCCGAACGCGCCGGTGAGCGAGATCGTCGGGAAGTACAGCGCGCGCGCGGCGCCGATCTGCGCGTTGGCCGCGATCAGCGTGTCCTCGGCCTGCAGGAGATCGGGGCGGCGCGTCGAGCAGCTCCGACGGCACGCCCGGCGGGCACCTTCGGCAGCGCGAGATCGTAGACCGACTTGCCGCGCGGAATCGGCCCCGGGTTGCGGCCGAGCAGCACCGACAGCGCATTCTCGGTCTGCGCGATCTGCGACTCGATCTGCGGGATCTGCACGGCCGCGGTCTCGTACTGCGATTGCGCCTGCGAGACGTGTCATCTGCGACGACCTGGCCGTACTGGAACTGCAGCTGATACAGGCGCACCGATTCGCCGTACGTCGCCGAGCGTGCTGCTTCGCGATCACGAGCTGCTCGTCGAGGCCGCGCAGCGTGAGGTAGTTGCTCGCGACCGACGACACGAGCGACAGGATCACGCCGCGCCGCGCTTCGTCGGTTGCGAGCAGGTTGGCGCGCGCCGATTCGCTCAGGCGCCGGATGCGGCCCCACAGGTCGATCTCCCAGCTCGCGCTCAGCAGCGCCTGGTAGGACGACTGCGGATTCGGAATGAGCGCGCGAGCTGGGGCGTCGCGGCGGACTCGGTTGTGCGCACGCGCCCGCCGGTGCCGTCGTAGCCGACCTGCGGGAACAGCGCCGAGCGCGTCTGCGTGAGCACGCCGGCCGCCTGCTCGACGTTGGCCGCCGCGACCTTGACGTTGAGGTTGTTGGCGAGCGCCTCGGCGATGAGCTGGTCGAGCACCGGGTCGTTGAACTGCTTCCACCACGCGTGTTGGCGGTGTCGGCGGCGTCCTTGGGCTCGTAGATGAAAGCCGTCGGCGCGTCGACCGGCGGGCGCGTGTAGTCGGGCCCGACCATGCAGCCGGCGAGAGGCCACGACGATCGCGGCGCAGCGAGCCGTGCGTGACGGCCGTCATCCGCCCGCGCGCCGCTCAAGGGCCTGTGCGCCTCCCGGGGGGCAGCGAACGACGTGAGCGTGGCGGCCGTCATCCAGTCGCCTCCCGGCGCGAGCGCGGCGTGCTGCGCCGCGGGGTGCCGGCGGGCGCTTCCTTCTGTCGTCCGTCCTGTCGCCTTCCTTCATCCGGTCGAAGAGGTAGAAGAGCAGCGGCACGTACAGCATCGCGAGCGTGGTCTCGCCGAGCATGCCGCCGATGATGCCGGTGCCGATCGAGTGCCGCGCGTTCGCGCCCGCGCCGACGCGCGAGCGCCAGCGGCAGGCAGCCGATCGCGAACGCGAGCGAGGTCATGATGATCGGCCGCAGCCGCTGCTCGCCCGCGAGGATCGTCGCTTCCATGATCGACTTGCCCTGGTTGCGGAAGTCGATCGGCGGCCGACACGCGCAGCACGGCGTTCTTCGCGCCGAGCCCGATCAGCACCAGCAGGCCGATCTGGAAGTAGACGTCGTTGTCGAGGCCGCGCAGGTGGTTGGTGAGGAGCGCGCCGAGGATGCCGAACGGCACCGCCGACATCACCGCGCCGGGCAGCGTCCACGATTCGTACTGCGCGGCGAGCACGAGGAACACGATGATGAAGCCGAACACGAACGCGAGCCCCGACGTGCCGCCGGATTTCTTCTCCTCGAACGCGAGGCCCGACCACGCGAACGTGTAGCCCGGCGGCAGCACTTCCTTGGCGGTCGCCTCCATCGTCGGCGATCGCGTCGCCCGAGCTGTAGCCCGGCGCGGCGTTGCCGTTGATCTTGGCCGCGGGGAAGCCGTTGAAGTGCGGCAGGATGTCGGGGCCCGACGTCCACTGCGTGGTCACCACGCGACGACAGCGGCACCATCTGGTTGTTGTTGTTGCGCGTGTACAGGCGCGTCAGGTCCTCCGGGATTCTGCCGGTACTGCGCGTCGGACTGGACGATCACCCACCACACGTTGGAGAACAGGTTGTACTGGCTCACCGTGAGCGAGCCGAACTGCGCCTGGATCGCGCTGTACACGTCCTGGATCGGGAATGCCGAGAAGCTGCGTCTTGTCGCGGTCGACGTTGGCGCGCAGCTGCTGCGTGCTCGCGCGGATACGTCGTCGCGAGGCCGGTCGAGCTCCGGGCGCTCGCGCGCCTTCTTGAGGAAGTCCTGCATCACGCCGTCGAGCGCGACCGGATCGCCGGTGCCCGTGTCCTGGATCCAGAACTCGAAGCCGCCGGTCGTGCCGATGCCGGGAATCGCGCGGCGGCGCGATGGGGATGACGATCGCGCCCTCGATCTTGCCGCGCCTCGCGCGAAGAAGCGCTGCAGGATCGCGCGCACGTTCTCCTTCTTCGCGGTGTCGATGTCCTTGTAGCGCTCGTCGAAGTCGTTGAACGTGACGAAGATCGTGCCCGCGTTGGTCTTGAAGCCGCTGTCGAGCAGGCTGTAGCCGGTGACCACGATGCGCGTCTGCACGCCCGGGATCTTCTTGAAGATCTCGTCGGCCTTGCTCGGCGATCTCCTGCGTGCGCGCGAGGCTCGCCGCCTGCGGCATGATGATCGCCGCGAACGCGTAGCCCTGGTCCTCGTTCGGCACGAAGCTCGTCGGCAGCACCGTGAACAGGTGATAGATCGAGTAGATGAACACGGCGAGCAGCACCAGCGCCACGACCGCGAACTTGATGACGTAGGTCGACCGCGATCGCCGAACGCCTGCGTCACGCGGTCGACCTGGCGGTTGAACCACGCGAACGGACCCGCGCGTCGGCGGCGGGTTGTGCTTCAGCAGGACCGCGCACATCGCCGGCGTGACGCGTCAGCGCGATAGAAGCCCGACACCGACGACCGAGATCACGATCGTGATCGCGAACTGCTTGTAGAGCTGGCCGGTGGTGCCGGGCAGGAACGCGGCGGGGATGAACACCGAGCACATCACGAGCACGACGGCGACGAGCGAGCTCGCGATCTCGCCCATCGACTTGATGGTCGCCTCCTTGGGCGCGAGATGGTGCTGGTGCATGTTGCGCTCGACGTTCTCGCACGACGACGATCGCGTCGTCGACGACCATGCCGATGGCGAGCACGAGTCCGAACAGCGTGAGGAGGTTGATCGAGAAGCCGAGCGCGAGCATGCCCGTGAAGGTCGCGATCAGCGCCACCACGATCGCGACGGCGCAGATGATCGTCGTGCGGAAGCTCTGCAGGAACAGGTAGACGACGAGGATGACCAGCACGATCGCCTCGAACAGCGTCTGGATCACTTCCTTGATCGACAGCTCGCACGAAGTCGTTGGTGTCGAGCGCGATCGAGGTACTCCATCCCGTCCGGGAAGCGCGCCTTCATCTGCTCCATCGTCTTGCGCACGGCCGTCCGACACGTCGAGGCCGTTGGCGCCCGGCTGCTGGTACACCGCGATGATGGTCGCCGGCGTGCCGTTCATCTGGCTGTCGACGATGTACTGCTGGAGGCCGATCTCGGCGCGCGCGACGTCGCCGACGCGCACGATGGCGCTGCCGTCCTGGCTCGCGCGCAGGATGATGTTCTCGTACTGCTTGGGCTCGGTGAACTGCGGCTGCGTGATGACCGGGAACGTGAGCTCGACCGGCCCCGCGTTGGGCTGCTGCCCGATCTGCCCGGCGCCGAACAGCTGGTTCTGCTGGCTGATCGCGTTGGCGATGTCGCGACGTCGTGATGCCGAGCGAGGCCATGCGGTCCGGGTTCATCCAGATCCGCATCGCCTGGTTGGGCACGCCCATGATCTGCGCCTGGCCCGCGCCGTTGACGCGCTTCAGCGCGTCGAGCACGTAGACGTTGGCGTAGTTGGCGATGTAGTTCGCGCTGTAGCGGTCGTCCTTCGCGTACACCGCCGACCAGCATCATGATCGACGAGGATTTCTTCTGCACGTTCACGCCCTGCTGCACGACCGCCGACGGCAGCTGCGGCATCGCGAGGTTGACGCGGTTCTGCACCTGCACCTGCGCGATGTCGGGGTCGGTGTCGAGCGAGAAGTACACCGTCATCGTGAGCTGGCCGGTGCGAGCTCGATCGACGACATGTAGAGCATGTTGTCGACGCCGTTGATCTGCTGCTCGATCGGCGAGGCGACCGAGCTGCGCGAGCGTCGTCGAGTCGGCGCCGGGATAGGTGGCGGACACCGTGACCTGCACCGGCGTGATGCTCGGGTACTGCGCGACCGGCAGCAGGTACATCGACGACGAGGCCGGCGAGGCAGATGATGATCGCGACGACCGCCGCGAAGATCGGCCGCTCGATGAAGAAGCGGGAGAACATCGGCTTCGCCTACTGGCTTCATCGGTGAGCGTCGACGCGGCGCGCCTGGTCGTCGCTGCCGCTGCCGGTCACGTCCGGCCGGCGGCTTCAGCGCGATGCGCGTCGGCTCGACGCCGAGCGCGACGAGCTCGTCGCGCACGCTCTGCGCGCGCTTCTTCGCGAGCTCGACGTTGGCCGCGGCGTTGCCGGTCTTGTCGGCGTAACCGGTGATGACGATCTGGGTGCCGATGCCGACTGTATGCGGCGGCGCGACGCGCATCGGCTGCGCTGCGCGTCGGCGTCGAGCGTGGCTTTGCCCTCGTCGAAATGGACCGTGCACGCCGGACGGCGTGGCGGCGGGATAGGCGGGCGGCGCCGCTGGTCTTGGCGACGGTCGTCGTGGCGGGCGGCGTGTAGGCCGCTGCCTTGACGTCCGCGCCCGGCGGAGAGCCGCAACGCCGCCGTCGACCACGACCTTGTCGCCGGTGGCGAGGCCTTCGCGCGATGAACCAGCCTTCGCCCTTCCATTCGCCGACCGTCGACCGGCCGCAGCTCGGCCTTGTTCTGCGCGTTCACGACCCAGACGAAGTGGCCCTTCGCGCTCTGCTGCACGGCGCGCTGCGGAACCACGATCGCGTTCGGCCGGATCGCGCCCGTGAGCCGCACGCGCACGTACTGGTTGGGCCGCAGCACGCCCGCCGGATTGTTCACCGTCGCGCGCAGCAGGAACGTGCCCGTCGTGCGGGTTGTACGACGGGTCCGCGAACGTGATCTGCGCCCGTGTACGGGAAGAGGTTGCCGTCGACCATCTCGACCTCGACGATGAACTTGCCGCCTTCGGGCAGCTTGAGCTGGCCCGCTGCGCACCTCGTTGCGGATGCGCTCCATCTCGTTCTCGGAGATGCTGAAGTTGATCCACATCGGCGTCAGCACCGAGACCGTCGTGAGCTGCGCGTTCGTGCGGGCTGAGGTACGTGCCGTCGGCGACCAGCCGCGTAGCTGCGACACGCCGTCGACCGGCGACGCGGATCGTCGTGTAGGAGAGGTTGAGCTTCGCCGTCCTCGAGCTGCGCCTTGCGCCTGCTGCGACCGCGGCCTGCGCCTGCTCGTACTGGCCCTGCGCGTCGTCGAGGTCCTTCTGCGACAGCGCGTTCTGCTCGCGCGAGCGGCTTGGTGCGCTCGAGGTTCTGCCGTCGCGACCTCGAGCGCCGCCTGGCTGCGCTGCAGCGCCGCGGCCTGACGCGTCGACCTGCGCCTGGAACGGCTTCTGGTCCATCTGGAACAGCACCTGGCCCGTCTTGACGACCGCGCCTTCGGTGTACACGCGCTTGTCGAGGAAGCCCGATACGCGCGCCTGGATGTTGACGGCCTGCGAGCTTTGCGTCTGCGCGACGTAAACGGCGGTGACGGGAACGTCGCGCGCCACGACGGTCAGCGCCGTCACCTCGAGGGGCGGCCGCGCGACGTCCTTCTTGTCGTCCTTGCCGCATCCCCCCGCCAGCAGCATCGCGGCGCTCAACGCAACGAGCGGCAACAAGGCTCGCGCCGGGCGCGTCTCGACGTCAATGGGACTCATGTGTCGGCCTCTATGGCAGTGCGGGCAGAGCAGAACCATCTGGCGCAAGGGACGGCGAAAGTGCGAACTTTACAGCGAGGCGCCCAGGGTTGTCGACGCGACGCCAGCCGCTTCTCCGGCGGGTGAACCGCCGTGTTATCGTTGCACGGCATGCTCGCGAAGGGGCAACCCATCCGGGGTGGACGCGGCCCGCGCCGCTGCCCACTGACTCGAGCGACGCCGACCATGGATCCCGATCACATTGACTCCATCGTCACGTTGGGCGACGGGCGCGTCGTGCACATCCGTGCGATCCGCGCGTCGGACGAGGCGGAAATCCTGCAGGCTTTCGATCGGATGAGCGCAGATGCCCGCTACATGCGCTTCATGCACACCGTCCCCGAGCACTGGAGGACTACGTGCACCTCGCGTACACCGAAATCCGGCACTGGGCGTGCGACCCGCGAGCGAGCGGAAAGCCGTCGACAACGCGTGAACTGAGGGAAAATCGGAGGACTTCCAGTTGCGTCAGATCGCGCCCACAACCCATGTGAAGGCGATGTTCGCCGCCTGCCTCTTCGCGGGCGTCGTGTTGCCGACGCGCGCCCAGGACATCGAGCCGCGCGCCTATGCCAATGCCCCGGTCGGCGTCAACTTCCTGATCGCAGGATACGCATACACGCGGGGCGGGTTGTCGTTCGATTCCGCAGTACCCCTCACCAACGCGAACCTCAATACGTCGAACGCCGTCGTCGCGTACGCAACGGTGCTTGATCTGTGGGGAAAATCGGGCAAGTTCGACGCGATCGTGCCGTACACCTGGCTTTCGGGTACGGCCGACTACCAGGGCGAGCCCCTGGAACGGACCGTCGCGGGTTTCGCCAGACCCGCTTTCCGGCTCTCGATCAATTTCTACGGGGCTCCGGCGCTCACGCTGAAGGAATTCTCTGCCTGGGAACAGGACCTAATCATCGGCGCCAGCCTCCAGGTGTGGCCAGCGTGGGGCCAGTACGATTCAAGCAAGCTCGTCAATATCGGCACCAACCGCTGGTCCTTCAAGCCGGAGATAGGGATTTCGAAGGCCGTCGGTCCGTGGACGCTGGAATTGCAAGCTGCGGCAATATTCTTCACCGACAACACCGATTTCTTCGGCGGCAAGACGCGCTCGCAGGACCCGCTCTATTCGCTGCAGGGGCACATCATCTACGGGTTTCACTCCGGCATCTGGGTTTCCGTCGACGGCACGTACTTCGCCGGCGGCCGAACGACGATCAATGGCGCTCTGAACAACGATTTGCAGCAGAACTGGCGTGTCGGAGCGACGCTCGCGCTCCCGGTGGACCGGGCGAATTCGATCAAGCTCTATGCGAGCAGCGGTGTCTCGGCGCGCACCGGCAACAATTACGATCTGATCGGCGTGGCGTGGCAATACCGTTTCGGGGGTGGACTATGAGGCGCTCGCGCGCGACGGCGGGCAACCAACCCGCCCATAGCGCAGAGGAGGCGCTCGATTGTCTTCAACAACGGCGGCATGGTCTATCAACAATGCGGAAGCACTTGGTATCAGCCCCAGGGGTCGCAGTTCGTCGTGGTAAATCCACCGTATTGATCATTGTCCGATAGGGCCGCGAAGCCTGCGGTCATCTTTCTCGCGCCAAGCTTTTCAGAAGCACCTCCACGCGCCACGCAACGTAACCAATGAAGGACAACTCACATGAAGGCCATTACCGTAGAACCGCACAAGCCGGAGACCGCACGCCTGGAAGACATCCCCGAGCCGGACGCGCGCGGCGGGTCGGTCCTGGTGGAAGCCATTGCAGTCGGCGTTTGCGGGACCGACGTCGAGATCGTGGAGGGCAAGTACGGCTGGGCCCCTCGGGGCAAGACACGCCTCGTGCTCGGGCACGAATCGCTCGGCCGTGTGGTCGACCCGGGCGAGAGCGGCGCGCTGCAGAAGGGAGACCTCGTGGTCGGCATTGTCCGCCGTCCCGACCCCGTGCCTTGCCCCAACTGCGCGGTGGGTGAGTGGGACATGTGCCGGAACGGCCAGTACACCGAGCGCGGCATCAAGGAGATCGACGGCTTCATGTCCGAGCGCTGGCGGATCGAGCCCGAGTACGCCATGAAGATCGACCCCTCGCTCGGCCTTCTCGGCGTGTTGCTGGAGCCCACGACGGTCGTCACCAAGGCGTGGGAGCAGGTCGTCGCCGTCGGCCAGCGTGCCTTCTGGGAGCCGCGGACCGTGCTCGTGACCGGTGCCGGACCGATCGGTTTGCTTGCGGCCCTCGTGGCAAAGCAGCATGGGCTCGAGGTCCACGTCCTGGACCGGTTCGAATCGGGACCCAAGCCCGACCTTGTTCGTGCCTTGGGGGCGACCTACCATAGCGGCGCGGTCGCAGACGTGGGCTTCGAGCCCGACGTGATCGTCGAATGCACCGGCGCCGGGCAGGTCATCGCAGATGCGATCCAGGCCATCGCACCCGGCGGGGTCGTCTGCCTCACGGGGGTAGGGAGCGGCGGGCGCACCGTCGGCCTTGCCACGGCCGACGTGGCGTCCCACGTCGTGCTGCGCAACAATGTCGTGGTCGGCAGCGTCAACGCCAACAAGCGCCACTGGTACAAGGCGGGCGAAGTACTGGCTCGCGCGGACCGCGCATGGCTCGGGCGGCTCATCACGCGGCGCGAGCCACCAGCAGAATTCACCCGTGCCCTCCAGCGGCAGCCGGAGGACATCAAGGTCGTCATTCAGTTTACGCAAGCATGATGACGGCAAGCAGAAGTCGGCCCTCGGGCGTACGGACTTCGATCGCTGAAAGCGGAGGTAAGGCATGAACCCTGCAATCGTGGATGTGACGGAACAAAAGCGCCTGAATGAGGCGCGCGAGACGCAGGTCCCGTGGAAGAAATGGGGACCCTATCTGAGCGAGAGGCAGTGGGGCACGGTCCGCGAGGACTACAGCGACGACGGCAACGCCTGGAACTACTTCACCCACGACCAGTCGCGCTCGCGCGCCTACAAGTGGGGCGAGGATGGTCTCGGCGGAATCTGCGACGACAGGCAGCGACTGTGTTTCGCGCTGGCACTGTGGAACGAGCGCGATCCGATCCTGAAGGAGCGCCTCTACGGCCTCACCAACAGCGAGGGCAATCACGGGGAGGACGTGAAGGAGTACTACTTCTACCTCGACAGCACGCCCACGCATTCGTACATGAAGTATCTCTACAAGTACCCGCAGCGGGAGTTTCCCTACCGCGATCTGATCGAAACCAACCAAAGACGATCACGGGAGGAGTTCGAGTACGAGCTGCTCGACACCGGCGTGTTCGACGACGACCGGTACTTCGACGTGTTCATGGAATACGCCAAGGAGGGTCCGGAAGACGTGCTCATCCGGATCACCGTCCACAATCGCGGGCCCGAAGACGGCCCGGCTTCGGCTGTTGCCGACGCTGTGGTTCCGGAACACCTGGTCGTGGGGCGAGGATGAGCGCAAGCCGTCGCTGCGGGAGGTGGCGGCGGGAACCATCCAGGCCGCGCACCATGAGCTGGGCGAGTACTGGCTGCATTGCGAGGGAGATGCGGAGTTGCTCTTCACCGAGAACGAGAGCAACGCCGGCCGGCTCTGGAGCCAGCCGAACGCGTCTCCCTACGTCAAGGACGCGTTCCACGACTACGTCATCGCGGGACAGGCGGCGGCGGTGAATCCCGCCAAGACGGGGACGAAGGCCGCGGCCCACTATGTCCTCGACGTGCCCGGCGGCCACAGCAAGGCGATCCGGCTGCGTCTGGCGGCGGCCAGGACCAAAGACCCCTTCGGCGATTTCGAGAAAATCTTCAAGAGCCGCATCGCCGACGCCGAAGAATTCTACGATCGGATTACGCCCAAATCGCTGACCGAAGATCAACGCCGGGTGCACCGGCAGGCGCTGGCAGGCATGCTGTGGGGCAAGCAGTACTACTACTTCGATCTGGAGCGCTGGCTGCGCGAGCACAAGAGTCATCCGCTGCTCGAGTCCGCCCGCCGCGACGTGCGGAACACCGAGTGGTTCCACATGCTCAACGCCGACGTGATCTCCATGCCGGACAAGTGGGAGTATCCGTGGTACGCGGCCTGGGACCTGGCCTTCCACACCGTCGCGCTGGCGCTGGTGGATTTCGATTTCGCCAAGGAGCAACTGCTGCTGATGCTCCGCAGCCTGTACTTCCACCCGAGCGGGCAGATTCCGGCCTACGAGTGGAACTTCAGCGACGTGAATCCGCCGGTGCATGCCTGCCGCCACGCTCTGGCTGTACAAGTACGAGAAGCAGCTGGGCCGAGCCGACCTGCGGTTCCTGGAGCGCTCGTTCCAGGGACTGATGCTGAATTTCAACTGGTGGGTCAATCGCAAGGACCCGACCGGGCGCAACGTCTTTGCCGGCGGCTTCCTGGGCCTCGACAACATCGGCATCTTCGATCGCAGCGCGCCGCTGCCGACCGGAGGCACGCTGGAGCAGGCGGACGGGACGGCGTGGATGGCGTTCTATTGCCAGAGCATGCTGGAGATGGCGCTCATCCTTACCGAGTACGACCCGATCTACGAGGAGATCGCGTTCAAGTTCATCCAGCATTTCATGTGGATCGCCTATGCGATGGACCGTCGCGGCGAGCACCACGACGAGATGTGGGACGAGGAGGATGGCTTCTTCTACGACCTGCTGCGGCTCCCCGACGGCCAGGCGATGCGTCTGAAGGTGAGGTCGCTGGTAGGGCTGCTGCCGCTGTGCGCGTCGACGGTGTTCGAGGCGGATGCTGTCACTCGCCATCCGAAGCTGATGGAGCTGATCGCGCAGTTTCGAAAGCGCCACCCGGAGTTGATTTCCCAAGTCGCCCCGACCGACGCGGGTTTCATCGGCTACAAGGACCGGCGGCTGTTGTCGATACTCAACAAGAGGAAGCTCGAGCGCGTGCTCGGCTATCTGCTCGACGAGAACGAGTTCCTGGGGCCGCACGGCATTCGTTCGCTCTCGCGCTACCACCTGGAGCATCCGTTCGTGTTTCACGTCGGTGGCCAGGAGTACAAGGTGCAGTACCTGCCAGCGGAATCGAATACCGGCATGTTCGGCGGCAACTCCAACTGGCGCGGTCCGGTGTGGATGCCGGTCAATGCTGCTGATCGTCCGGGCGCTGACTCAACCTGTACACCTTCTACGGCGACGAGTTCAAGGTCGAATGTCCGACCGGTTCGGGGCGGCACATGACGCTGTTCGAGGTGGCGCAGGAGATCGTCCGCCGGCTTGACGGGGACGTTCCTGCGCGATGCCAGCGGGCAACGGCCGGTCTACGGCGGGGCGGCCAAGTTCAAGGACGATCCACATTGGCGCGACCTGATCCTGTTCTACGAGTACTTCCACGGGGACAATGGCGCAGGCCTCGGGGCCAGCCACCAGACTGGATGGACGGGTCTGGTCGCGCCCCTGCTGGACATGTTCGGGCGGGTCGACGCCAAAGCCTGCTGGAGACTGAACGCGGGGAGCGTGATGGCCAGAATCGTGAGGGAACAAGTGGGCGGGGAACAGCCGAGAAGAGAGTTGAGGGGTGGATATGGCTGATCCACGCTACCCCGCGCTGTACCAGGTCAACACCCGCGTCTGGCTGACCGAGCTCGCCGGCGCGCTGGGCAAGCGCGTCACGCTGGATGACATACCGGACGCCGAGCTGGACCGCCTTGCCGAGCTGGGCTTCGACTGGGTCTGGTTCCTGAGCGTCTGGCAGACCGGGCCGGCGGCGCAGGCGATCTCGCGCGCGAATCCCGAGTGGCAGCGCGAGTTCGCCGAAACGCTGCCGGACTTGAAGGACGAAGATATCGCCGGCTCCGGATTCGCCATCCAGAGCTACACCGTCCATCGCGATCTCGGAGGCACCGCGGCGCTCGCACGGCTGCGACAGCGGCTGCAAGAACGCGGCCTGAAGCTGATGCTCGACTTCGTTCCGAACCACATGGCGCCGGATCATCCGTGGATCGACGAGCATCCGGACTACTTTGTCCATGGCAGCGAGAGCGACCTCGCTCGCGCACCGCGCAACTACTGCCGCGTGCAGACGAAGAACGGCCCGCTGGTGCTCGCCTACGGCCGCGACCCATACTTCGACGGCTGGCCCGACACGCTGCAACTCAACTACGGCAACCCGGACTTGCAGCAGGCGATGATCGGCGAGCTCACGCGAATCGCCGGGCAATGCGACGGCGTGCGCTGCGACATGGCGATGCTGGTTCTGCCCGAAGTGTTCGAACGCACCTGGGGCATCCGTGCCGATCCTTTCTGGCCGAAGGCAACCGAATCGGTGCGGCGCAAGCATCCGCACTTCCTGTTCATGGCCGAGGTCTACTGGGATCTGGAATGGACGATGCAGCAGCAGGGGTTCGATTACGCCTACGACAAGCGGCTGTACGACCGCTTGCGCGAGGGTCACGCCCGGCCGGTGCGCGAGCATCTCCACGCCGGGCTCGATTACCAGGACAAGCTGGCCCGCTTCCTGGAGAACCACGACGAGCCGCGGGCCGCTGCGACCTTCTCACCGGACATGCACGAGGCCGCGGCGGTCATCACGTATCTGTCGCCCGGGCTGCGGTTCTTCCACCAGGGTCAATTCGAAGGGCGCAGGAAGCGCATCTCTCCCCACTTGGTGCGCGGGCCGCAGGAAGCCGGTCGATCCGAGGCTCGAACGTTCTACGAGCGACTGCTCGCCGTGATGTGCCGTACCGGCCGTTCGCGATGGCCAATGGCAATTGCTCGACTGCGTCCCGGCCTGGGACGGCAATTGGACTTGGGACTGCTTCCTGGCTTTTGCGTGGCAGGGCCCTGGCTGACGAGCGCTGCTGGTGACGGTGAACTACGCGCCCAACCAGAGTCAGTGTTACGTGCGGCTGCCGTTCGCGGATCTCGGCGACGCGCAGTGGCGGCTCGACGATGTGATCGGTGACGCCACGTACGAGCGGGACGGCGACGATTTGCAGGCGCGCGGACTCTATCTCGATGAGCCGCCGTGGCAAGCGCGCGTCTTCTACGCTGACCAAACCTCAACGAAGTACGGTCACAGGAACAGATCAGTGATTGAGCCGGGCAGGTGTCGCGGCCAGAACCCCGGTCCGCGGCTGGCGCGCGGCCTTTCCCCCGGCGCAGTGGCTCGCTGCGTACCGGGCGCAATGGCTTCCGCGCGACGCGATCGCCGGCGTCACTCTCGCCGCCTACGGCATTCCCGTGTCGCTGGCCTACGCGTCGCTCGCCGGGCTGCCGCCGCAATACGGCATCTACTGCTATCTGGTCGGCGGGCTGTTCTATGCGCTGTTCGGCTCGTCGCGCCAGCTGGCGATCGGCCCGACCTCGGCGATCTCGATGCTCGTCGGCGTCACGGTCGCGGGCATGGCGGGCGGCGATCCGGCAGCGCTGGGCGGATATTGCCGCGCTGACCGCGCTGGTCATCGCGGCCATGTGCGTGCTGGCGTGGCTGCTGCGGCTGAGCTCGCTGGTCAATTTCATCAGCGAAACCATCCTGCTCGGCTTCAAGGCCGGCGCGGCGCTGACGATCGCGATGACGCAGTTGCCCAAGCTGTTCGGCGTGAAGGGCGGCGGGCAGCATTTCTTCGAGCGCATCGTCGATCCTCGGCGGCCAGCTGCCCGACACCAACCTCGCCGTGCTCGCCTTCGGCCTGGTCGCGCTCGCGCTGCTGCTGCTCGGCGAAAAGTTCCTGCCGGGCCGTCCGATCGCGCTGCTCGTGGTGGTCGCTTCCATCGTCGTGTTGTCGGTGACGCCGCTGGCGCGAACTCGGGTTCAACGTCGTCGGCGCATTGCCGCGGGCTTGCCCGATTTCCAGCCTGCCGGGCGTTGCGCGTGCGCGACGTGGACGGAGTGATTCCGCTCGCGTTCGCGTGCCTGCTGCTGGCGTACGTGGAAAGCGTGTCCGCGGCGCGCGCGCTGGCGCAGCAGAACGGCTACGAGATCGATCCGCGCCAGGAGCTGCTCGGCCTCGGCGCGGCGAATCTGGCCGCGGGCTTCTTCCAGGCGTATCCGGTGGCGGGCGGCCTGTCGCAGTCCTCGGTGAACGACAAGGCCGGCGCGAAGACGCCGCTGGCGCTGGTGTTCGCGTCGATCACGATCGGCGTTGTGCCTGATGTTCCTGACAGGGCTGCTGGCCAACCTGCCCAACGTCGTCCTCGCCGCCATCGTGCTGGTCGCCGTCAAGGGACTGGTCGACATCGCGCGAGCTGCGGCACGTGTGGCGCGTGAGCCGCTACGAGTTCGTCGTTCGATGGTGGCCTTCGCCGCCGTGCTGCTGCTCGGCATCCTCAAGGGCGTGATCGTGGCCGTGCTGGTGTCGCTGCTGCTGCTCATCCGGCGCGCCGCGCACCCGCACGTCGCCTTCCTCGGCCGCATCCCCGGCACGCGCGGCTTACTCCGACATGGAGCGCAATCCGGACAACGAGGCGGTTCCGGGCGCGCTGGTCTTCCGCGTCGAGGCGTCGCTCCTCTACTTCAACGTCGAGCACGTGCGCGATGCCGTGTGGCACGAAATCCGCGCTGCCGCCGGCACCGCTGAAGCTGGTGGTCTGCGATCTGTCGATATCGCCCGCCGTCGACCTGGCCGGCGCGCGCATGCTGGCGCAACTGCACGACGGAATTGAAGGCGGCGGGCATACGCCTGCGGCTCGTCGCGGCGCACGCCACGGCGCGCGACATCCTGCGCGCCGAAGGACTGGAGGAGTCCGTCGGCTACTTCGGGCGCAGGATCTCGGTGGCCGACGTCATCGACGAGTTCCAGGGCAAGACCGGAACAGGAGGCGGGCGAGGTTGACCTGATCGCGTTTCGGCCAGCGGATCATTGCAAGGCTAAGCCAATGCATGCGTGGCCTCGACTGACGATTTGAGTCATAATGAACTACGAACATTTCGGGAGACCCACGTGTTCGCACACGCTTTCTGCGCAGCGGCGGCGCTCCTCTTCGCCGCGCAAGCGGCGGCCGCCGATTTCGGAAGCAAGGGCGGTCCGGAGCCGGCCAACGTCGGCGAGATTGCGACCGTTCTGCGACAGTCCCCGTACGAGATGGAGCTCCTGATCAGCTTCGGCACTTCCAAGGGGGGCTCGGCGGGGCATCTGGCCCTCGCCATCCGCGACGAGGCGCACGGCGACGACGTCGTGTACTCGGCCAACTTCTACGCCGACCGAAGGCCGGAGCACGAGGGGCGCTTCTATACCGATGACCTCATGGTCAGGATCCCGAAGCAGGAGTACCTGTTCGGGACGGCGTCGTCGCTCGGCGACAAGGCGTCGTTCGGCCTCGATTTCGGCGAGATCTACAAGCGATCCGTCATCGGCGTGCGCGTCTACGGTGTTCCCGCCAGGGAGAAGGAGGCGCTGGCGGCATTCTTCGGGCGCATCAACGCCGACTATCACATCGGATCAGGAATACCGAGTACCACGACGGCGAAATCAAGTACGACTACTTGCGCCTCAACTGCGCCAAGACAATCGGCATGGGATTCAAGGTCGGCGCCGGATACAAGGACCTCGAGGTCACGAGCGCGAAGCTTCTCTCCGGGCGCAGAGGGTGGTGGCGGCCGCCAATGCCAACATTCCCACCGAGATGGCGATGAAGCTCCTCAAGGAGTGGAACGCGCGCGGGTACGGGTTGGACGTGGTGCTCTACAGGAAGTACGGGGGCTCGACCTATGTGGATCCGCACGAGGAGGAGAAGGTCGCGTTCAAGGATCTGCCCAACCGGTTCCCTTCCGTGCTGTCGCGCGACTTCCGCAAGGAGCAGGGACGGTACGAGGACTTCGACAATCTCTTCGCGATGTACGTCCTCTACAACCTGGGCAAGTACAGCGTGCGGGTGAACGACGAGACGAAGCTGCTGGAGATCGAGAGGAGCAAGGACCCCATGGCCTACCCGGAAGCCGCCGAGCTTGCTACTCGCAGCGCCAGATCGGACAGCGAGAATTTCCGTCGGCGCTTGCCGTTCCGGCCGAGCGGGACGGCGATAGGAGACCCATTGATAACACGCACCTCTACGATTTCACCGACAAAGCCAACACGAAGGCCGTACCGTAGAGTTTGTCCGTCAATGAGTAGCGTGATCCGGTGACGGACAACCGCCAATTTCGGGGGCTCCTGTAAAATTGTCGAACGGCACGATCAAGTGCCCTAATCGAAGGAGATTTCCATGTTTCGCACGCTGATCCGTTCCACCGCCGCCGTCGCGTTGACCGCCGCCGCAGTCGTCGCGTTTCAACCGGCGGCCCATGCGCAAGCCGAGCAGCAGAAACTGATCGGGCAGGCCGAGACGACGTTCTCGAATTTCCTCCGCGATCCCGAAATGACGTGGTTCCAGCAGAACATCGGCCGCGCGAAGGGCGTCCTGATCGCGCCCGAGATGGTCAAGGCGGGATTCATCTTCGGCGGGTCGGGTGGCCGTGCCGTCCTGGTCGCCAAGGATGCGAAGTCGGGCAAGTGGGTCGGCCCGGCGTTCTACACGCTCGCCACCGCCAGCGTCGGCTTCCAGGCCGGCGTTTCGTGTCCGAGACGGTCACGCTGGTGATGACCGACAAGGGCATGAACTCGCTGCTGGCGCCGTCGTTCAAGCTGGGCCCCGATGTGAGCGTCGCCGCGGGCCCGGTGGGTGCCGGCGCCAAGTCCAACCTCGCCGCCGACCTGATCGCATTCTCCGCTCGAAAGGTGTCTATGGCGGCCTCAACCTCGACGGCACGGTCGGTCAACACTTCCGACGATTGGAACAAGGCGTACTACGGCAAGAAGGTGCAATCGCCCGACATCCTGATCCGGCAAACCGTGCATAACAAAGGTGCTGACAGTTTGCTTGCCCAGGTAACCAAGGCCGCCGGTGGGAAGTAGTCGCGGCTTCTTTCACATCGAAGATGTCGCTCCGCGGGAGTCGCCGATGATGTCGACGGCGGCGTCAACATCATGGCGTGGGCCTTGAACGGCATGCACTGGAAAGAACGCGCGCTCGCCTGCTCGACGATGATCGCCTGAGGCGGGACCGCCCTCACCCCTGCCGCGAGGAGGTGCCGCTCAGTGCGGGTCGGAGCGCGCGGATCGCGGCAAGCTTCGCGCGGAGATCATGTCCGAGGCACCGGTAATCGTCACCCGCGCGAAGTCCCCGATCGCGAGGCGATTGCCGCCGGCAATGCGGACGATGCCGTCGATCTCCGGTGCATCGGCCGCGCTGCGGGCGATCGCGGCCTTGCCTTCGTGCCCGTCGACGAGCACCGTGATCGTCGACCCTACGCGACGCGCAAGCCGGCGGGCGCTGATCTTCTCCTGGACCGCCATGAATCGCGCACGGCGATCTTCCCGCACCTCCGCCGGAACCGGGTCCGGGAGCGCGTTGGCCGCGGCGCCGTCGACCGGCGAGTACGCGAAGCAGCCGACGCGGTCGAGCTGCGCGGCTTCGAGAAACGCCAGGAGCTCGCCGAATTCGGCTTCCGTCTCGCCCGGGAACCCGGCGATGAACGTGCTGCGAATGACGAGGTCCGGGCGCATCGCGCGCCATGCCTCGATGCGCCGCAACGTGCCCTCGGCGTTGGCAGGGCGCTTCATGAGCTTCAGGATGCGCGGGCTCGCATGCTGGAACGGCACGTCGAGATAGGGAAGGAGCCCGCCCGCCGCCGCGTCCGCCGTCATCCGGTCGATCACCGCGTCGACATGCGGGTAGGGATAGACGTAATGGAGCCGCACCCACGCGCCGTGCGCACGCGCCAGCATGTCGAGCGCCGTCGCGAGCTCGTTCATCCGTGTCTTGAGGGGTCGCCCCTCCCAGAAGCCCGTGCGGTAGCGCACGTCGACGCCGTAAGCGCTCGTGTCCTGCGACACGACGAGGAGCTCGCGCACGCCGGCCGCGAACAGCCGCTGCGCCTCCGCCAGCACCTCGCCGATGGGACGTGACACGAGATCGCCACGCATCGCGGGAATGATGCAGAACGTGCACCGGTGGTTGCAGCCTTCGCTGATCTTGAGGTACGCGTAGTGGCGCGGCGTGAGCTTGATTCCCTGCGGCGGCACGAGATCGGCAAACGGATCGTGCGGTTTGGGGAGGTGCGTGTGCACGGCCGCCATCACCTCGTCCGCCGCGTGCGGTCCGGTGACGGCCAGCACGTTCGGGTGCGCTTCGCGGACGAAGCCGCCGCCATCCTTCGCACCCAGACAGCCGGTGACGATCACTTTGCCGTTCTCCGCCAGCGCTTCGCCGATGGCGTCGAGCGATTCGGCCACGGCCGCGTCGATGAAGCCGCAGGTGTTGACCACGACGAGATCCGCACCCGCGTACGTTCCATCGATCGCATAGCCCTCGGCGCGCAGCTGCGTGAGGATCACCTCCGAATCGACGAGGGCCTTCGGGCAGCCCAGCGACACGAAGCCGACTCGCGGCGGGCGCGACCCGGCGCGATTCTCAGCGCGCGGGCCGGGCGGCACGACGGTAGCAGCCGGCGAAGGTTCGGAGGGCACGGTGGGCATCATGGACTTCCCGGAGGGGATCCGCGCATCGCACTGCGGTAGCGCTGCGGCTCAGACTTTCGTCGTAGTGCGATGTGGCATCGCAAAAGAAAACGGAGTGCGCGAGCGGATGTTGCGCTGCTTCCGGCGTTCAGCGTTTGTTGTCGTCGTCCGCAGGGTTTTGTTGCGCAGCACCGAAATTCGGGAACGGGAACGCGGCGAAGATGCCGCGCGTCTGGTCCTGCATCCGCTGCTGCATGTCCATGAAGAGCTTCGCGCTCTGCTCGAGGTAGTTGCCGAGCATTCCCTGCATGGCCGGCGCCTGCATCTGCATGAACTGCTTCCAGAGGTCGGGCGTGATCATCATCTTGTCGCCGTAGATCTGCTTCGCCTGATCCTGGAGCTTTTTCTGGATCGCGAGGAACGCCTTGACGTTCTGCTCGATGTACTGGCCCATGATCGTCTGCTGGGCGCTGCCGTAGAAGCGGATCATCTGGGCGAGCATCTCGGAGCTGAACATCGGCATTCCGCCCGCCTCTTCGTCCAGGATGATCTGGAGCAGGATGGTGCGGGTCAGGTCGTCGCCGGATTTCGCGTCGATGACCTGGAACGTCAAATCCTCGAGGACCATCTGCTTTACGTCTGCGAGCGTGATGTAACCGCTGTTCGCCGTGTCGTACAGGCGGCGGTTCGGGTATTTCTTGATGATGCGCGGGGACTCGCTCATGGCGCCTTCCGGAGGAGACAAGGGGACATTATAACTTGCTGATTTATCGGACGTTTGGATTCGTGTCCGGGCGTCGTAACCGGGTATTGGTGCGATGCACAAAAAAGCCTTGACTTCGCCTTCCCTCGTCCCTACAATGTGTTTTGTGCGGTGCAGCATTACCGCCAGCCCAAGGCAGCCGGAACCGACCGGTGGACGGGCAGGCCGGCACCTTGGATTTGCACGGTAAGGGTCGCATTGGGCGGCCCCCAATTAACGATCGATAGAGGAAACCAAATGTACTCAGCCACCGAACAATTCGCCGACTTCAACAAAGTCAATGTCGCGCAAGCGACGAAGCTCGCCGCGCTCGCCATGGAAAATGCCGAGAAGCTCGTCAACCTCCACATGAACGCCGCCAAGATCGTGCTCGCGAAGGGTGTCGAAGGCGCCACCGCCGCGGTCGCCGTCAAGGACGTGCAGGACCTGATGGCGCTGCGCGCCAAGTACGCCGAGTCCGGCGTCGAAACCGCCACCGCCTACACGCGCAGCTTGTACGAGATCTCTTCGCAAGCGCAGGCGCAATTCACGGCGCTCGCCGAAGAAGCATGGGCGACGTACACGAAGGACACCGCCGCGTGGGTCGAGAAGGCCAGCAAGTCGGCCCCGGCCGGCTCGGAATCCGCCGTCAATGCGTTCAAGTCGACGTTCGCCGCTTCGACCGCCGCGTTCGACCAGTTCCAGAAGGCCACGAAGCAAGTCGTGAGCCTGGCCGATGCGAGCGTCCGCGCCGCCTCCGCCAACGCCGCGAACGCCGTCAAGTCCGTCAACAAGGGCAAGAAGGCAGCGTAAGGTTCAGGCAAGACCTGTATCTTTCTCCTCCTCCTGAGAGATACAGCCTCGGCCCCGCAGGGAAACCTGCGGGGCACTTTTTTTGGCCCTTCCCCTCGACAGCGAAATTGCGTGGCGGGAGCGTTGCCGCCGGCCTCGAGGGACGAATTTACTCGACCTTGCCGACTCGCCTCACGGCTTCGCCCAGTTTCTGCGCGTCGGCCGCCCAGAAGCGCGCGAGCTCCGGCGCATCGAGATACTGGATCGGCGTTTCCACCGTCGCCATGGCGGCGACGAATCGTGGATCGGTGGCCGCGCCGCGGGCCGCGTCGCGCAATTTGACGAGCACCGGCTCGGGCGTCCCCGCGGGGGCGAACAGCGCCGCCCACTGAAAGAAGGTCGCGTTGAATCCCGCTTCCGAAAGCGTCGGGACGTCGGGGAGGGCGGCGAGGCGCTGATCTCCCCACGAGGCCAGCACCCGCACCTTCCCCGCCTTGACGTGCTGGATCACGGTCGAGGGGCCAGTCGATATTGCGTCGACGTTGCCGCCGAGAAGAGCGACGACGGCCGGTCCGCCACCGGTATAGGGCACGTGCAGCAGCTTGACGTCGGCGCTCGCCGCGAACATCTCCATCGGGATGTGCATCGTCCCGTAATTGCCCGACGAGCCGTACGTGATCGCGCCCGGGCGGCGCCGTGCGTCGGCGACGAATTCCTGCACGGTCTTCCAGGGGCTCTCCGCACGGACCGCGAGCACCGTCGGGTCGGCGGTGAACCGCGCGATCGGCACGAACTGGTTGAGCTGGTACATCGGCGTGCGTCCCGTGACCTTGTCGGCTTCCGGGATGATCGATATCGACGACAGCGCCAAGAGCAGCGTATAGCCGTCCGGCTTGGCCTTCGCGACATAGCCCATTCCGATGCCGCCGCCGGCGCCGGCCTTGTTCTCGATGACCACAGGCGTGTTGAGCAGGCGGCTCATCGCATCGGCCACCGGGCGCGCGACGATGTCGGCGACGCCGCCCGGCGGGAAGGGGACGACGAGCGCGATCGGTTTCGTCGGATAGACGTCCTGCGCGCTCGCCGCGGCGGCGAGCACGAGTGCCGCACCGAGCCCGACGACTTGCCTCCAGGTCATTCCCGCCGGACCGACCATGTCAGAACATGTGCTGGCCGCCGTTGATCGCGATGTTGGCCCCCGTGACGAACGCGGCTTCCTCGCTCGACAGGTAGGCCACCAGACCCGCGACCTCCTCCGGCTTACCGAGACGGCCCATCGGAATCTGCGGGACGATCTTCGAGTCGAGCACCTCCTTCGGGATCGCCATCACCATCTTGGTGCCGATATAGCCGGGCGAGATCGTGTTGACGGTCACGCCCTTGCGCGCGACCTCGAGCGCCAGCGCCTTGGTGAAGCCGTGCATGCCTGCCTTGGCCGCCGAGTAGTTGACCTGGCCGAAGGCGCCTTTCTGGCCGTTCACCGACGAGATGTTGATGATCCGCCCCCAGCCGCGGTCGGCCATCCCGTCGCACACCTGCTTCGTCATGTTGAAGCACGAGTCGAGATTGGTGTGCATCACGGCGTCCCACCCGGCGCGGTCCATTTTCTTGAACGTCGTGTCGCGCGTGATGCCGGCGTTGTTGACCAGCACGTCGATCGACCCGACCTCGGCCGCGACCTTCTGGGCGCAGGCGACGGACGAATCCCAGTCGGCGACGTCGCAGGGGTACGCGCGAAAGCCGTAGCCCAACTTGTTCATGCCGTCGAGCCATTCCTTCGACTTGGTGTTGCCGGGCGAATGCGTTGTGACGACCTTGTGGCCGAGTGCCGCGAGCTTGATGCAGATCGCTTCGCCCAGGCCACCCATTCCTCCGGTGACGAGCGCGACGCGAGGGACATTGATGGGCATTTTTTCTTTCCTCCAGCGATGATGGCGGGTATGACCGATGATGCCGGCGGCAGACGATCGGCCGGAAGCCGCATGTTAGAGCTTGTCCGCCAATAAATCACGTGTGCCAGCGCGGTCGTGCTCGTGCCAGGCATGCAAGGGGCGCCATGGCTGCGCTCAACCAGGCGCTTCAAGCACATAGTGGCCCGGCGCCGGCTCAAGGGGGGGATGGCGGGCGCCGCCGAGCGCATGCGGCGCGGGGCGCCACGTCCCGGCGTGACGCGCGAGCCATGCACCCCAGTGCGGCCACCAGCTTCCGGGACGCGACGTTGCCCCGGCGAGCCAGTCTTCTGCCGCTTCCGGCAGTCGCGAATTCGTCCAGTAATTGCGCCGGTGCTTCGCCGGCGGGTTGACGACCCCGGCGATGTGCCCGGACGCGCCCAGGACAAACGCGATTTCTCCTCCCAGGAGCTGCGTCGATCGGTACGCCGAGCGCCACGGCACGATGTGATCGTCGCGCGAGGCGACGATGTATGCAGGCATCGTCACCCGCGCAAGATCGATCGGCTCGCCCCCCATCGTCAGCGCGCCGCCGTCGCGCAACTTGTTGTCGAGATAGAAGTTCCTGAGGTACGTGGCGAACATGGGACCTGGCAGGTTCGTCGAATCGCCGTTCCAGTGGAGAAGATCGAATGCCGGCGGTGTTTCACCCTTCAGGTAGTTGCCGACGACATAGCTCCAGATGAGATCGTTGGCGCGCAGGCTCGCGAATGCCGCTGCGAGCTCGGCGCCGTGGATCCGCTGGCCGGCCATCAAGGCGGGCTCGCGCGCCGTGAGAAAGTCCCGCGATATGTAGACGCCAATGTCGCCCGGGTCCGCGAAGTCGAGCATGGTGGTGAGCAGGGTGACGCTCGCCACGGAGCGCTCGCCGCGCGCCGAAGCCAGCGCCAACGCGCACGCGAGGAAGGTTCCGCCAACGCAGAAGCCGAGTGCGTTGACGGTCTTGCTGTCGGCGATTTCCCTGGCGACGCCGATGGCGGTCAAGACGCCCTGCTCGAGGTAATCGTCCCACGTGATACGACCGAGCTCGGGCGGGATGTTGCGCCAGGAGAGCATGAACACCGTGTGCCCCTCGCCGACGGCCCAGCGGACGTAGGAGTTCTCGGGCTGCAGATCGAGAATGTAATATTTGTTGATGCACGGGGGCACGATCACGAGCGGCCGCCTTCGGACCCGTGCGGTCGTCGGCGCGTACTGCAGCAACTCGATCAGATCGTTGCGGAAAACCACGCTGCCGGGCGTCAACGCGAGGTTGCGCCCGACTTCGAACGCGCGGTCGTCGCTCATCGAAATGCGGCCTCGCCGCGCATCGGCGGCGAGATTGGCGAGACCCCGTGCGAGGCTTGCTCCTTGGGTCGAGAGCGCGCGGTTCAATACCTCGGGATTGGTGGCCAGGAAATTCGTCGGCGCGAGCGCATCTACATACTGCTTCGTGAGGAAGGCGAGCCGGCGCTTCTCCTGCTCCGGGAGCTCGGCAAGCGTGGCGACCTCGTTCAGGTATTCGCCGAAGAGCAGATAGCCCTGCTTCAGGAGCGCGAAGTAGGGCAACTCCCGCCATTCACGCGCCGCGAAGCGATGATCGCCAGGCGCGGGGTGCGTGACGTCCGGGATTGGCCTGGGCCCTTGCGCGTCGGGTACAAGCGCGACCGTAGCCGCCGACCAGAGCGCTTCCCAGCGCGCCTGGTATTTGGCGTTGAGCTCGGCGAGCTTTTGCGGGTCGACGGTTCGCGGCGCGATCGCAGCGGGGAGCTTGATTCCGCAGCGGACCCGCCCGCCAGGCCCGACGCGGCCCGCGCGTACCAGTGCGCCCATTCCTGGCCGAGGGCCTGCCAACGCGCGGCGAGTTCGGGCGGGCTTGGCGGCACGTGATGGGGCGCGTGCGACATGATGCGCTAGGTTACCTCAGTGCGCGCACGGCCGTCCGAAGCGCACTGTGCGCCCTCCGCGATGTCGGCTGAATCCGTTGCGTTGCAGAGCGGCCGCCACGAGCTCGCAGACGCGCCCTTCGGGCCTGGGCTTCGCCCTGCTCGCTTCGGTGTCCCCCGGGGGAGCGAACGGAGTGAGCGTGGGGGCCGTTCATCTGCCCTCAGGGTTGGAGCCATAGGTGCGCGAGCGCGATGACGGCGATCCCGAGACCGATCAGCAGCAGCTGCTTCGCGGTCTCGAGCGGCTCGGGGCGCCGGTGCAGGCTCGGAATGAGATCGGCGACCGCGACGTACAGCAGGCTCGACGCCGCAATGGCGAGCGCGGTCGGCAAAGCCTGCTGCATGTCGGCCAGCGCGACATAGCCCGCGAGCGCGCCGACCAGCGTGGCGACGCCGACCGACACGTTGTACACGAACGCTCTCGACCGGGCGTAGCCCGAATGCACGAGCACGGCGAAGTCGCCGACCTGCTGGGGCACGGCATGCGCGACGATCGCGACCGTCGTCGCAACCCCCAGTGCCGAGCCGGCCAGAAACGACGCCGCGATGACCACGCCGTCGCAGAAATTGTGCACGCTGGTGCCGATGAGGATCATGAGGCCGGAGCGACCCTGGTCCGTCCCGTGCGCATGCAGCGCGTGCTCGTGCTCGCGACTCGTCGACTTCGTCCTCGTGCGCGGCGTGACCGTGCGCGTGGCGCCAGAGAACGAGCTTTTCCAGCGCGAAGAACGCGAGGAGACCTCCGAGCACAGTGGCCATCACCCGCTCGGCATCGCCCGTCTCGAGTGCGTGCGGCAAGAGCTCGAGAAACACGGCGCCAAGCAGCGCGCCGACGGCGAACGACACGATGCGGGAGATCCACGATCGATGCAGCACCAGCGTCCCGGCGGCGGCGGCCGTCGCGAATACGCCGCCGGCAAGCGCGGCGGCGACGATCTGCATTAGGATGGTCAAGGCGGGGAGTCGGCTGGGAGCCCGACAGGGCCCATGGTTGCGCGGGAGCGAGCGCATCGCCGCTGGCACGCCGCATTATACGCATCGCGAATGACGCTCGGCCGTCCCATCCGGTTTGCTCCGCGAAGGACTTGTTCAGAGGTTCCCTTGCCTTGCAAGCCACACGACGGTGGCCATCCGGCCCGTGTCGCGCTCGCGACGATACGAGAAGAAGCGCACGGCATCGGAGTGCGTGCAATAGCCGCCGCCACCCACCTGCGATACTCCGCTGCGCACGAGGCGCGCTCGCGCAAGCCTGTAGAGATCGGCGTGCCATTTGCCCGGGCCATGCGGCGTGAAGCAGGTCTCCGCCGCGGGATCGCCCGCACAGAACCGATCGTGCACATCGGCGCCGACTTCGAACCGGGCGGGACCGATCGCGGGGCCGAGCCATGCGACGAGGTCGTCCGCTCTCGCGCCGACATCGCGGAGCGCCGCGATCGTCGCTTCGAGCACGCCCGCGGCGAGTCCGCGCCAACCCGCATGCGCGATGCCCACCGCATGGCCTGCGCGATCGGCAAGAAGCACCGGCAGGCAATCGGCGGTGAGGACCGCGCAAACGACGCCCGCGTTCGCGCGTGACCGCCGCATCGGCGCGGGGGCTCGGCAACGTGGAGGAGGCCGCCGTCAGCGTCGCCACCGCAGCGCCATGCACCTGATCGAGCCACGCCGGGGCCGCGGGCAGGAGCGTTTGCAGGCGACGTCGGTTCTCGGAGAGCGCCTCCGTGTCGTCGCGCACGTTGCGGCCGAGGTTCATCGTCGCGCGGGGCCCGGTGCTGACCCCGCCGCTTCTCGTCGTCGCGAGCGCGCAGACGTGGCTGGGGACGGGCCAGTCGGGCACGATCCAGTCGAGGCCGGCGGCCGCAAGCTCGCGGCCGAGCTCCATTGGCGAATTCGCGCCCCTCACGGCGCAACCCGCGTGCGCAGCGAGGAAAGAAGCTCGTCCAAATCCCGCGGCAACGGCGACTCCCATGCACAATCCCGGCCCGTGACCGGATGGACGAGCGCGAGCCGTGCGGCATGCAATGCCTGCCGCGGAAACGGAATCGGCCCTCTGCGGCCGTACGCGGGATCGCCAACGAGCGGATGACCGAGCGAGGCGAGATGGACGCGTATCTGGTGCGTGCGACCGGTTTCGAGCCGGCAGCGCAGCAACGTCGCGTCGCCGAAACGCTCGAGGACCGTGAAGTGCGTGCGCGCCGCCTTCCCCGTGGCGCACTATCGCCATCGTCGTGCGTCGGGTCGGATGCCGGCCGATCGGCGCGTCGACCGTGTTGCCTCGCGCGAGGTCGCCCGCGGCCAGCGCGAGATATTCACGGGCCACCGTTCTTGCCTGCAGCGCGCGCACGAGTGCGGTATGCACCGCCAGGGTCTTCGCGACGACGAGGAGGCCGCTCGTGTCCTTGTCCAGCCGATGGACGATGCCGGCGCGCGGCACGTGCGCGAGCTGCGGCGCATGATGCAGCAGCGCGTTCAGCAGCGTGCCGTCCCAATTGCCGGCGCCCGGGTGGACGACGAGTCCCGCCGGCTTGTCCACGACGAGCAACGCGTCATCCTCGGCAACGATCGAAAGGGCGATCGCTTCAGGCAGAAACGCCGTTTCCTGCGGCAGCGATTCCGGATCGACCACCACCCGCTCGCCGCCGCGCACCCGCCGCGTCGGCGCCGCCCGATGACCGTCCTGCGTCACGCGTCCGGCGTCGATCCACGCCCGGAGGCGAGCGCGCGAAAATTGCGGCAATGCGCGCGCCAGCGCCACGTCGAAGCGCTGGCCGGCGGCATCGGCCGGCAGCGTCAGCGCATGGGTTGCCTCGGCCGACGGCGGCGCCGGCGTGACGGCGGGCGGCGGGGCAGGAGGGGTGAGGGGCCGGGCAGGCAAGGAGAGGAAGGTCGGCTAGGGCGTCGGCTATAATCGATGTCTCTTCAGCAGCGACCGTATAGCACGCTCCGTATGCGACATCCGCACTCGTCAGCCCGCCTCCGCCCCGGCACCTCCCTGGGCGCCATCGTTCGCTTGCTCGCGTGCGTCGCGATCCTCGGCTTTTCCGGTTGCGGCCTCCTGCCCGATGTCGTCGACGAGACCACGAATCTCAACGCCGAGCAGATGTACAAGCTCGCGCACGACTCCTTGACGGAGGGAAATTATACGCGGGCGGTCAAGCTCTATGAGTCACTGGAGGCGCGCTTTCCCTATGGCCGCTATGCGCAGCAGGCGATCCTGGAGCTGGCCTATGCGAACTATCGTGCCGGCGAAACCGCCGCCGCCGTCGCCGCGTGCGACCGCTTCATCCGTACGTTTCCCAACAACCAGAACGTTGACTACGCCTACTACCTGAAAGGGCTGGTGAACTTCCGCGAGGACCAGGGATTGCTGGGTTACGTGTATGAGCTCGACCTGGCGGAACGCGAGCCCAAGGGCATGCGCGAATCGTTTGCCGCGTTCAAGGAGCTCGTGGCCAAGTTTCCGGACAGCCGGTATGCGCAGGACGCCACCGACCGGATGCTCTACCTCACGAATTCGCTCGCGAAGTACGAAGTGAACGTGGCCCGCTACTACTACAACCGCGGGGCGTATATCGCCGCGATCAACCGGGCCCAGGCGGCGATCGTCGGCTACCCGCGAACGATGGCGAACGAGGGCGCGCTGGACGTGCTCGTCAAGAGCTACGACAAGCTCGGACTCGTGCAACTGCGCGACGACTCGCTCCGCATCTTGCGCCAGACCTTCCCGGACAGCATCTTCAGGTATCTCGAACCTGGTGGAACTCTGGTACGCGAAAGCGGCGTGGTCGGAAGCTCTGGGTAGACACGCGGCGTCATGACACGGGCGCGAGGAGTCCGACGGCGCTGCCTGCGAGTCTGGCGCCCCTATGCGGAAGAACGCCTCGACGTCCTTCAACTCGCGCGTCCGGCGCATCGGCGGCAGGCTCTGCCAGATTCGCTTGCCGTAGGGCTTGTCGGTGAGACGGGGGTCGCAGATCATCAGCACTCCGCGATCCGTCTCCGTGCGAATGAGGCGGCCCGCGCCCTGCTTCAGCGCAATGACCGCCTGCGGCAACTGATAATCGAAGAACGGGTTGCCGCCTTCGGCGCGCAACTCGTCGAGCCGCGCCGCGAGCAGCGGATCGTCGGGCGGGGCGAACGGCAGCTTGTCGAGGACGACGACGGACAGCGCCTCGCCCGGCACGTCCACGCCCTCCCGGAAGCTCGCGCTCCCAGCAGGATCGCGTTGCCGAGCTCGCGGAATCGGGTCAGGAGCTCGCTGCGCGACCCTTCGCCCTGCACGAGCAGGGGCCACTCGAGTCCTTCGCCGGCGATGGCGGCGGCGAGGAGATCCCGTGCGATATTGAGCGCACGGTGCGTCGTGAACAGCAGGAAGGCGCGCCCACCGCTCGCGCGCAGCACGGGGAGTGCGGCCGCGACGACCGCCTCGGTGTGCTCGCGCGAATTGGGCTGGGGCAGGTCGCGCGGCACGTAGAGCAGCGCCTGAGACTCGTAATCGAAGGGCGATTCCCAGCACCCGGTGGCCGCATCCGCCAGGCCCAGCTCGCGCTGGTACAACGAAAAATCCTTGCCGACAGCGAGCGTCGCGGAAGTGAATATCCAGGCGCGTCCCGACTCGGCGACCCGTTTTCCGAACACGTCGGCGACCGACAGCGGCGAGGCATTGAGTTGCCAGCCCGACTGGGTGATGTCGACCCAGCGGATCCATGCCGCCTCACGCGCAGTGGCTGCCGTGGCGTCAGTCCCCGCGCCGGGCGCAAGGCCGGCCCGCCAGCGCGCAAGCTGCGTCACCGCCAGGGTCGGCGCGCTGCGCGCAATTGGCGATATCTTCGCTGCGCTCGGCAAAAAGGCCGAGCTCCGTGGCGAGGCGGTCGAGCGCGGCGGCCAATTCGTCCACTGCGGCGCCGAAACCTTCCTTCTCGGCTGCGGCGCGCTGCGCGATCTTCCCCGGCGTCTCGCCGAGCGCCAGGCGCAGCCTCCTTATCGCGGGACCGATGCCCGCCGACGCGGCGGGAAGGTCGGCCACCTCGCGCGCACCGGTGCGGGCGGCCACTTCCGCATCGCGCGCGAGCTCGACGAGCCGCGCGGACGTGAGCTCTTCGCCGAAAAATAGCGTGGCGGTGTCCGGCAGCTGGTGCGCCTCGTCCAGGATCAGCGTATTGCAGGCGGGCAAGAGCTCCGCCAGGCCCTCGTCGCGAAGCATGATGTCGGCGAAGAACAGATGGTGATTGACCACGACGACGTCCGCCTCCAGCGCCGCCTTGCGCGCCTTCAGCACGAAGCAGTCGGCGTGAAATGCGCATTCCGCGCCGAGGCAGTTGTCGCGCGTCGAGGTGACAAGCGGCCAGATCGAGGCGTTTTCAGGGACATCGGCAAGGGCGCCGCGATCCCCGGTTTCCGACGCGCGCGAGAACGCGATGATCTTCGGCAGATGCCGCGCATCCTCACGGGAGGGCAGGCGCCCTTCGGCGGCGGTGCGCTCGAGGTGATGGTGGCAGACATAGTTCGCGCGGCCCTTGAGGAGGGCGAGCGTCACGGGCAGCTTCAACGCGTCGCGCACGAGCGGCAGGTCCCGCTGGAAGAGCTGGTCCTGCAGCGTCTTGGTGCCGGTGGACACGATCACCTTGCCGCCATAGAGCAGCGCCGGCACGAGATAGGCGAAGGTCTTGCCGGTGCCGGTGCCCGCTTCGGCGATCAGCGCGCTGCGCCGGGCGATGGCATCGGCGACGGCATCGGCCATTGCGAGTTGCTGCGGGCGAAAGCGAAAGCCCGCCAGCGCGCCCGCCAGGACGCCGCCTTCGCCCAGGATCGCGGCGAGCTCCCGATCCGGCGCTTGCTGGCGGGTGTCGGGATCGGCGGTGAGCGCGGTGTGGCTCAGTTCGCGCTCTTGGGTGGGGCCGGCGCTTTGGCGGCGGCGGCCCCCTTGCCCTTGTCGGCGGTGGCCGCCTTGCCTTTGTCTGGCGCGTGGCTGCCTTGCCTTTGGTGGTGGTGGCCGCCTTGCTTTTGTCGACCGCGAGCGTCGCACGGACCGCGTTGGCGCGCTCGCCGAAGACTTCATAAGGCTTGGCGACCCGAGCCTTGTACTGCTCGTCGCTCTCACCGGTGACCCACTGGAGCTCGGCGAGAGACTTGAGCCAAAGCTCCTGCAGTGCACGGAGGCCGTCGACGGCGGTACGGTTGGGTGTCGCCTCGCGCAGCGCCGACTGGTAGGGGCGGGTCATCGAAAGCCGATGCTTGTCGATGCAGTACTCGGACTTGGCGCCGTTGGTGCCTTCGGTCGATCGTTCGTAGCCGAACTCGATGATTTCGATGCTCTTCACCTGGCGGCACATCGTGTACAGGTGGCTGACGGCGTGCAGGTAGCAGTCGACCGCGCCGCCCGTCGAGTGGGGACAAAGATACGTATCGGGCTTCGGGACGAATTCGGCCGACCGGGCCGCCAGGGGCACCATCGCCGCGATCAGGCCCAAGGCAAGCAAGACACCGGCTTGGCGACAAGTCGGGATCACGAACGGACGGAGGCGGATGGCAGCCATCGCGAATGCTACCCCGCGCGGGGTTTGCGGCTCAAGCCGGCCGTACGGCCGATCGCCATCCAGTGCACGCACGGCCGCCCGAAGCGCACTGTGCTCCCCCTCGGGGGGCAGCGAACACCAGGCCGAAGGCCGCAGGACAGCCGAAGGCTGGTCCCGCGAAGCGGGATGCGGCGAAGCCGCACACAGTGAGCGTGGGGGCCGTTGAACTCACAGGGTCGCGCCGCCGGAAACTTCGATCACTGCGCCATTGATGTAAGACGCCTCGCTGGAGGCGAGCCACGCGTACGTCGCGGCGATCTCGTCGGGCCTGCCGAGCCGGCCCATCGGCACGCGTTCCGCCATCATCTTCACGATCTTCGCCGGCATTTTCGCGAGGATCGGGGTTTCGATGAAGCCCGGACAGACAGCGTTGGCGCGGATGCCCTTGCGGCCCAACTCGCGCGCCCAGGTCTTGACCATGCCGATGACGCCGAATTTGGTCGCGGCGTAATTGGTCTGGCCGAAATTGCCATAGATGCCGACGATCGAGGACGCGTTGAGGATGCAACCGGAATTCTGCGCCAGCATGATGTCGACGACGGCCTTGGTGCAGTTGTAGACGCCCTTCAAGTTGACGTCGATGACCCGGTCGAACTGGTCCTCGCTCATCTTCTTGAATTGCGCGTCTTCGACGATGCCCGCGTTGTTGACGAGCGTATCGATGCGGCCCCATTTGGCCATCACTCCTTCGACCATGCTGGCGATGCTTGCCTTGTCGGTGACGTCGACGACGAATCCGATCGCCCGGCCGCCGCTTTGCGTGATCGAGGGCGACGGTGCCCTCGACCGACGCTTCATTGATATCACAAACCGCGACTTTCGCGCCTTCCTTGGCAAACTTGACCGCGGTCGCCTGGCCGATGCCTTGGCCGGCACCGGTGATGATCGCGACGTTGTCTTGCAGGCGCATGTAGTTCTCCACTGGGTACAACGAGGACTCCCGGGCTACCCGAGCCAGGATCAAGGATTATATTCAATTTGATGCGATGCACAACTAGGTATAAGCATACTTCATGCCCGATTAGAGTTTATCTAAAATCAATATGTTGCGTGAAAAACAGTGGCCAAAAGCGGTAAAACCGGACGTCCCGCGCTAATTCGTGCCCACCGCGATGTTGCGCCTGCGCCACGGTCGCGGTACCGCGCGGCCGGATCGCTCGCTCATGCTTGCTGCCAATGCTCGATGACGAGTTGCAGCGATCGCCTCGCCGCGCCATTCGTTGACGTCCGGGCGATAGGCCGCCCGGATCGACGGCGGAAGCGGATCGACATACCGAAACAGGATCGCGTCGAACCGTTCCGCGCCGCGGGCGAGGGCCAGCTTGGAGTGGTTCCCGCCTACGATGCGCTGGGCGAGCACGGAAAAGATGTCGTCGAACAGGGGGGCGGGGAAACCCTGGCCCCAGACTTCGGCGCGCAGGGTGCTGGCCAGGTCGATCCCGAGCTCCCCGGGTTCGAGCGAGCCGTCCGATTCGAGCGTGCGCGCGAGGTCGCCCGGTGTCAGCCGCTCCCGGGCGATGGCCTCGAAGATCGCGGCGAACCGCGGCAGCTCGGATTCGGTGATGGTCAAGCCTGCGGCGTAGGCATGACCGCCGAATTTCGCGAGCAGCCCCGGCGCACGCTTGGTCGCGAGATCGAGGGCGTCGCGCAGGTGGAAGCCGGGGATCGATCGCCCCGAGCCCTTAAGCTCGTTGCCCGTCCCCCTGGCGAAAACGATCGTCGGGCGGTGATACCGGTCTTTGAGCCGGCCTGCGACGATGCCCACCACGCCCTGATGCCAATCGGGGTGGAAGAGGCAGAGCGTGTAGGCATCGGCGTCGGCGGCGTCGAGCGCCCGCGCTTCGAGGGTGACGAGCGCGGCGTCCTGCATCGTGGATTCGACGTCGCGGCGTTCGCGATTGAGTCCGTCGAGCACGGCGGCGAGCGGCGCCGCAGCCGCTTCGGTGTCGGCGACGAGGCAGCGAATGCCGAGAGCCATGTCGGAGAGCCGTCCCGCGGCATTGAGGCGGGGACCGACGACGTAGCCCAGGTCGTAACCCGTCGCCCGGCAAGGATCGCGGCCCGCGACGGCCAGCAGTGCCCGGATGCCGGGTTGTGCGCGGCCGGCGCGGATACGCGCGAGCCCTTGCGCGACGAGCGTCCGGTTGACCCGGTCGAGGCACACGACGTCGGCCACGGTGCCGAGCGCGACGAGGTCGAGCAGCATCCCGAGATTGGGCTCCGCCCGGTCGGAGAAATGGCCGCGTTCGCGCAATGCGGCCCGGGTCGCGACCAGCACATAGAACATGACGCCCACGCCAGCGAGATGTTTGCCGGGAAAAGCGCATCCGGGCTGATTCGGATTCACGATCAGCGCGGGCGCCGGAAGCGTGGCGGCCGGCAGGTGATGGTCGGTGATCAGCACCTCGATGCCGCGTTCGGCCGCCGCCGCGACGCCGTCGTGGCTCGCAATGCCGTTGTCGACTGTCACGATGAGGCGCGGTCCGACGGCGGCTGCGGCCGCGACAATTTCCGGCGTGAGCCCGTAGCCGTACTCGAAGCGATTCGGCACCAGGAATTCGACGACGGCACCCATGCTCGCGAGGCCGCGTATCCCGACCGCGCATGCGGTGGCGCCATCGGCATCGTAGTCGGCGATGATCACGATCTTCTCGCGGCGGAGTATCGCGTCGGCGAGGCGCGTGGCGGCATCGGCGATGCCTTTCATCGTCGCGAACCCCGGCAGCGTCGCCAGGTCGAGGTCGAGCTCGTCGGCGCTCGCCACGCCGCGCGAGGCGAACACGCGCGCCAGCACCGGGTTCACGCCGGCGGCCGCCAGCGCTTTCGAGGCAGCCGGGACAGTGCGGCGCACGATTTCCATCAATGGTCCTGGTCCGCGATGCCGAGCAGTGCCGCGAGATCGTGGCGCGCGTACCGGCCGGCGACGCGTTGCCAGACCCCGGGCCGTGGTGCGTACCACACGATCGCGTCGCCGGCGTCGTCGCAGAGCAACGTCACCGCGTGGAGCGAGCCCGCGGCAAGCGCATCGCGCGCCGGGACAGCCCATGCCCGCTCGATTAACGGCACGTCGAGTGCGTGGTCGAGCGCGACGACGATCGAATCCGCGCTGCCCGCATCGCTGAGCGCATCGCGCAGTTGGCTGGGCAGGGTCCGCAGCGAAGAGCCCGCATGCTTGGCAAGCGCGGCGGCGATGCCGGTGGTGGCGATACGTGCGAATCGACGGCGCCGGCGATGGTCGGGGCGGAAGGGTCCCGCCGCCGGAAAACCAGAGGCTGTTAGCGAGCGCGCGCCCGGCGCGTTCGCGTTCGACGTTGACCGGATGCTCGTGCAACAGCATCTCGATCTCCGAGTGCCAGCGGCGCCAGGCGGCGGCGTCCGGCCCTTGCGGGAGCAGAGCGCGCAGCGGACGGCCCAATGCGGCGCCGGGCGGGTGGGTCGAAAGCCGGAGTCCCGTCGCGACGCGGACGAAGAAGGCATCGGGTCGCGGTGCGACGAAATGGAGTCCGTCGTCCGCGAAGTGCGCGTTCAACGTCGCGACCAGCGCATCGGCATCGGCGCGCCCGAGATCATCGACGATGCCCGCGAGTTGTACGTCGGCGCGGCCGACCGAGAACGTCACGGGATCGGCTGCGAGCCAGTACGCGGCTTCCGGATCGACGCCGAGCGCCGCGAGCCGGATCGGCGCCAGGGGCCAGTCCGTTTGCCGGATCACGCCATAACGCGCAGCCAGCGCTGCCGCGGTGCCGCCGTCCTCGCGCGCTGGGGAACCTGCGATGGCCAGCAGGTGGGCAAGCGCCGGGGCGTGAACGGCCGGCGTCCTGTCGGTGCGCCGTTCGAAGAGTCCCGGCAGGACGAGGATGAGTTGCATGAATGGCTGCGGACCGCCACGAGTCTAGCAGGTGGGGGCCGGGCCCTGCATGCGATAATCGGTGCGCGTCGCCGTCGCCCCGTGCCGGTCCCACCTGCTGCGGCGCGAATCGATTCGGGCCCGAGCGGACACCTCCTTGTCACCGTACGAACTTGCCGTCGGCCTTCGTTACACCCGCGCGCGCCGCGGCTCCGGCCGCAACACCTTCATCTCGTTCATCGCGCTCACGTCGATGGCGGGAATTGCGCTCGGCGTCGCGGCGCTGATCGTCGTCCTGTCGGTAATGAACGGTTTCCAGGAGGAGTTGCGCAACCGGATCCTGGCCGTCGCGTCGCATATCGAGATCCGTGGCATGCCGACGCTCGCCGACGACGCCGCGGTCGCCCGGATGGCCATGGCCAATTCCCACGTGAAGGCCGCGGCGCCGTACGTGATGGGGCAGGCGATGCTCTCGGTCGGCGAAGCGAACCGCGGCGCCGTCATTCGCGGGGTCGACCCCGTCCGCGAAGCGGCCGTCGCGGATATCGGAACGCACATGCGCGCGGGGGCGCTCACGGATCTGAAGCCCGGCGAGTTCGGAATCGTGCTCGGTGTGGAACTGGCGCGCGCGCTCGGCGTGCAGATGGGCGATCCGGTCGTCGTCATCACCCCGCAAGGCACGATGACGCCGGCCGGCACGCTGCCGCGCCTCAAGACCTTCCGGGTCGTCGGCGTGTTCGAGGTCGGGATGTACGAGTTCGACAGCGGATTGGCGCTGATCGATCTCGACGATGCGAAGAAGCTCTACCGCCTGGATGGCGTATCGGGCGTGCGATTGAAGCTCGACGACCTCTTCGTCGCGCCGGCGGTGGCGCGCTCGCTCGCGGGAACGCTCGCGATCAACGGCGAAGTCCGCGACTGGACGCGGAGCCACGCGAACTTCTTTCGCGCGGTGCAGATCGAAAAGCGCGTCATGTTCATCATCCTGACGCTGATCATCGCCGTCGCGGCGTTCAACATCGTGTCGGCGCAGGTGATGACCGTCACGGACAAGGTGGCGGACATCGCGATCCTCCGTACGCTGGGCGCGGCGCCATCGTCGATCACGGCGATCTTCATGATCCAGGGCGCGCTCATCGGCGTGATCGGCACGCTGATCGGCGTGGTCGGCGGCGTTCTGCTCGCGCTCAACGTCGGCACCGTGCTGCCTGCGATCGAACGGCTCTTGAGCGTGCAGTTCCTCGACAAGACGATCTACTACATCAGCGAGCTGCCGTCCGACCTGCAGCGCGGCGACGTCGTCACGATCGCCGGGATCGCGCTCGGGCTGGCGCTCGTGGCGACGATCTATCCGGCATGGCGCGCCGCGAAGGTCAACCCGGCGGAGGCGTTGCGCTATGAGTGAGGCGGAGGTCCAGCCGCCGCCGGTGCTCGAATGCCGCGGCCTCCGCAAGACCTACGTGAGCGGCCCGCTCGAAGTCCCGGTGCTGCTCGGCGTCGATCTCGTCGTCGCTCGCGGCGAGCGTGTCGCGATCGTCGGTGCGTCGGGCTCGGGGAAGAGCACGCTCTTGCACCTCCTCGGCGGTCTCGACGCGCCGAGCGCGGGCGCGGTGTGCGTGGACGGCGTCGATTTCACCCGCCTTTCGGAAAAGCAGCGTGGCGCGGTGCGCAACCGCGCGCTCGGCTTCATCTACCAATTTCACCATTTGCTGCCGGAATTCACCGCGCTCGAAAACGTCGCGATGCCCCTCGCGATCCGAAGGATGCCGCCGCCGGCGGCGCGCGCCGCTGCCCAGCAGATGCTGGACCGGGTGGGCCTCGAGCATCGCGCGCGGCATCTCCCCGGCGAGCTGTCCGGCGGCGAGCGGCAGCGCGTGGCGCTCGCCCGGGCGCTCGTCACGGAGCCGAAGTGCGTGCTCGCCGACGAGCCCACCGGCAACCTCGATCGCCGCACCGCGGGGCAGGTGTTCGATCTGATGCTGGAATTGAATCGCGCGGTCGGAACGAGCCTCATCATCGTCACGCATGATCCCGATCTCGCCGCTCGGACGGACCGCACGCTGCACCTTGTCGACGGCGTGCTGACGAATTCGGCCTGATTTTGCGCTCACAGCGCAAACGTCCCCGGAAAGACCCAGAGCAGGAGCGCCGTCATCGTCACGTAGCGCGCGAACTTGCCGATCGCCATGTACGCGAGGCACGGCCAGAACGGCAGGCGCAGCCAGCCCGCCACCGCGCATAACGGGTCGCCGACGATCGGCAGCCACGACAGCAGGCACGCCCGTGCTCCGAACCGTTCGAGCCAGCGCAACGCATGCGGATGCGCTGCGCGGGGATCCTTCGTCACCCGTTCGTACACGCGCTCGGCGCCGTAGCCCATCCACCAGGTGAGCGCGCCGCCCAGCGTGTTCCCCGCGGTGGCCACCAGCACCGCCGGCCAGAACAGGTCCGGGTTCAGCTTGACGAGACCGAACACGGCCGGCTCCGAGCCCATCGGCAGCAGCGTCGCCGACACGAACGCGATCACGAACACGGTGCTGAGCCCGTACCGCGGCAGCGCCAGCGCGGCCAGGAGCGGCGCGATCCAGTCGTCCATGCGCCATGTTACGAACTTACGTCCGGCCGCGGGCGGGAGAGATATCGTGGTACCCCGGCACGCGCCGCCGGGCTTCGCACCACAGGCGCCCCGGCGGCCCGGTGCGCGGGCATCACGACGCGGCAAATGGACGGACGATCGGCTTGACATGAATGGCCAGGAACGTATAATGAGCATAACACTCAGTGAGTAAATACTCAATGAATATCGCGACCATCCGTGTCTCCGGCTCCCGAACCCTCCAGCGCGAGGCGACGCGCCGCCAGTTGGTGCAAGCAGGTTTGCAAGTCGTCGCCGACCGGGGCTTCGCGGCGACGACCACAGCGGCGATCGCCGAGGCTTCGGGCAAGGCGCACGGCACGGTGTTCGTTCATTTCCGGACGCGCGACGCGCTGGTCGCCGAGCTGGTCGAGGAGATCGGCCGCGCGATATCGCAGCGTCTGGCCGACATCCCCGACGACATGCCCGGCCTGAGCGAAGTGCTCGATGCGCACCTGGCGGCATTGGCTCGGCACGAAGTGCTCTACGCCCGCCTGCTGTGCGAAGCTACGGCCCTGCCGCCGGCCGCTCGCGCCCGGCTGTTCGCACTGCAATCCGGGATTGCCTGGCGGCTGCGGACCGCCTACGCCCGTGACGTCGCGCGCGGCGCGGCGCGCGACCTGGATCCGGTCGCCCTCGCCAACACCTGGATCGCTCTGACCAATCACTATCTGATGAATCGCGACCTGTTCGCGCCCGGCCAGAGCGTGGTCGCGGCGCGAGGCGAAGAGCTCAAGGCGCAATGGCTCGAGCTCATCCGACCTTGAAGGACCCCGACATGTCTCCTGACGTTTGTCCGTCGTGCGGTTCCTGCGGATTTCCGATGTGCGCACCCGACGATTTCGCCGGCGGCAAGGTCGGGGCGGCGTACTGCAGCACCTGCGGCGACGAAGCGGGGCAACTCAAACCGTACGACGAAGTGCTGCGCGCAAACGCCGACTACCTCGTGCGCCAACAGGGGCTCGACCCGGGCGCTGCGCGCGGATTGGCCCGCGCGCTGCTCGCCAGCATGCCGGCCTGGAAGAACCACGTCTGATCGCCGGCCCGAATCCAACCAAGAGGAATCCGCCATGCAAGCGTCTTCCGTGATCGCGCCACTGTTCGTGTTCGCCGGCCTTGTCGGCGGCGCAGTCAGGGCCGCGCCCGTGCCACCACCCGAGCTCGCCGAGGCGCAGTTGCGCGCCATCAACCATCGCTTCGTGGAGTCGTTTGTCGCCGCCTATGGCGAGTTCATGGACGTATTGACCGCCGAGGACTTCCTGCAGACGGCAAGCGACGGATCCTGGCATGGTCGCGCGGACTTCGTCGCGCAGATGCGCAAGCCCGCGCCGCTCGACGGCGCGACGTACGACGACGTGCGCGTGCGCCTGTTCGGGCCCGTGGCCTTGTTGCACGGCGTGTTCGAAGCCTTGCACCGCGACGGCAAGGTGGCGAAGGTCCGCTACACCGACGTGTATGTCTGGAACGGTGCGGCGTGGCGGCTGGTGAGCGCCCAGAACACACCCATCAAGGACGCGGTCGCGGTGCGACAGCAGACGGGTACCGCGCCCGCGCATGCGCCGTGGCAGGGCCAGGACCCGGCCGGCGACGACCTCGCAGTCCTGGGGACCCTCAACGAGAACTACGTCAAGGCGTTCCGCGAAGCCGACGTGGCCTGGTACGACGCGCATCTCGCGCCGGACTACGCAGTCGCATCCGGTGACGGTTCCTTCCATGATCGGGCGGCGGCGTTGGCCAACTTCGCCAAGCCGTCGTTCGCCATGCACATGAAGTCGTTTCCGGTCGACAACGTGAACATCCGTCGCTTCGACGACGTGGCGTTGATCCACGCCGAGAATGCCTACGAGCTCAAGGACGGACGCAAAGGTGTGAGCCGCTACACCGACATCTGGCACAAACAGAATGGCCGATGGCTCTGCATCGCCGCCCACATCACCGTGCACAAGGCTCCGGCGCTGTAGACCGGGTTCGCTTGCACGAAGTGCTTCGCGCGGGAGCTAGCTCGACCCCAGCGACGGCTCGTCCATCAGCGCGACCTGTTCGCGCAGCTCCAGGATGCGGTCCTGCCAGTAGCGCTGCGTGTTGAACCAGGGAAAGGCCGCGGGAAACGCCGGATCGTCCCAACGCTGCGCGAGCCACGCCGAGTAATGGAGGAGGCGCAGCGTGCGCAACGCCTCGACGAGATGAAGCTCGCGCGAATCGAACGGGTGGAAATCCTCGTATCCGGCGAGGACGTGGCCGAGCTGGCGCGTCATGTCCGCACGATCGCCCGAGAGCAACATCCAAAGGTCCTGCACGGCGGGGCCCATGCGCGCATCGTCGAAATCGACGAAGTGCGGCCCGCGCGTGACGCCGTGCTCGATCCACAGCACATTGCCGGCGTGGCAGTCGCCATGAAGCCGCAGCGAACGCACGTCGCCGGCGCGATCGAAGCAGCGCCGTACGCCGTCGAGCGCCTGTGCCGCGATGCTCCGCCAAGCGTCCATGAGGTCGGGCGGGATGAAATCGTGGGCGAGCAGCCAGTCACGCGGCTCGATGCCGAACGTGCGGGCGTCGAGCGCCGGCCGGTGGCGGAAGGCCGCCAGCGCGCCCACGGCGTGGATGCGCCCGAGGAAGCGGCCCATCCATTCGAGGGTCTCCCGCTGGTCGAGCTCCGGCGCCCGGCCGCCGCATCTCGGGTAAACCGCGAAACGAAAAATTCCGGACGTGTGCAGCGTGACACCGCCGAACGCGAGCGGCGCGACAACCGGAATCTCCTGTGCCGCGAGCTCCGCCACAAACTCGTGCTCCTCGCCGATCGCGTCGTCCGACCAGCGCGCGGGCCGGTAGAACTTCGCGACCACCGGGGCGGCATCCTCGATGCCGATCAGGTAGACACGATTCTCGTAACTGCCGAGCGCCTGCAGACGGCCGTCGCCGGCAAGCCCGACGCTCTCCAATGCGCCGAGCACGCGGTCGGGCGTGAGTTCCGCATAGGGATGAATCGAGTCGTGCATCGGCGAGGCGGCTTCAGTATTGAACCGGAATCGGGTCGAGCGAACGCCACAGGTACCACGTCGCCACGCTGCGGTAGGGGCGCCAGGCGTGGGCGAGATCGCGCATGGCCGACGGCGTGGGCCGTGCGCCTTCGTGGTAGTGCAAGGCAATCGCGCGCTGCAGGCCGATGTCGTCGACAGGAAGCACGTCGGCGCGAAGCTCGTGGAAGATCAGGAACATCTCGGCGGTCCACCGGCCGATGCCCTTGACCTCCACCAACGCCGCGATCAGCGTGTCGTCGTCGAGCTGGCGCCACGATTTGGGGTCGAGCGCGCCCGATTCGAAGCGCGCTGCGAGATCGCGCAGGTAGTCGACCTTGCGCCCCGACAGGCCGCATTCCCGAAGCGGAGCGACGTCCGCGGCCGCGACGATGACCGGATCGAGGCGCGGGAACGCGGTCGATCGAGCGCCTGGCTTGACCGTCGCGACGAAGCGCCGCCAGATGGAGTCCGCGGCCTTGACCGATATCTGCTGGCCCACGATCGCGCGGGCGAGCGTGGTGAATGGATCATGGCGCCGCCGCAGATGAATGTCCGGATAGGCGCGGATCAATTTGCGCAGCACGCGGTCGCACTCCCCGAGCGCGTGCGTCGCCTCGTCCCAGTAGACAGGTTTCAGCGGTCGGACCACGTGGCTCCAGGCATGCCCGAAATGGTACATTACGCCGCCTTCATTTCCGGGAATGCGAATGCTTCGCAGGAATGCCTTGTGCCTCACGGCTTGCGTCGCGTTGGTCGGCGCCGCCGCATCGCTCGTTCCCGCAACGGCTGCCGCCGCGGCCGATCCGAACAAGGTCATCCGCTGGTTCTTTCCGACCGGCGAGAACGGATTCGATCCCGTACGGATCTCGGATCTTTATTCCGCAACGGTGATCGAGGCCATCTTCGAGCGGCTGCTCACCTACGATTACCTCGCGCGGCCTTCGAAGGTCGTGCCGATGGCCGCCGATGCCATGCCCGTGGTCACCGACGACGGGAAGACGTGGACGTTCAAGATCAGGAAGGGCATCCACTTTTCGCCCGATCCGTCGTTCAAGGGAAAGAAGCGCGAGCTCACCGCCCAGGACTTCATCTATTCGTACATGCGGTTCATGGATCCGAAGAACCGCTCTCCCTACGCGTTCCTGCTCGAGGGCAAGATCGTCGGCCTGGACGAGCTCGCCGCCAAGGCGAGGCAGACGGGCAAGTTCGACTACGACGCCAAGGTCGCCGGGATGGAGGCCATCGACTCGCACACGCTGCGCTTTCGGCTCAAGGAAACCGATTACAACTTCGTGTATGTCGCCGCCCACGCCTCGCTTGGCGCGGTGGCGCGTGAGGTGATCGAAGCGTACGGCGACGACACGATGGGCCATCCGGTGGGCACCGGTGCGTATCAGCTCAAGAGCTGGACGCGGCGCTCGAAGATCGTGCTCGAGGCCAATCCCGAATACCGCGGCTTCGTCTGGGACTTCCAGCCGACGGACGATCCGTGGGACAAGGCGCTCTTCGCGACGATGAAGGGGCGGCGGATGCCGCAGGTCGGCCGCGTCGAGATCACGATCATCGAGGAGGCGCAGTCGCGCTGGCTCGCGTTCCAGCAGAAGGAAATCGACTACATGAATGTGCCGGAGACGTTCACGCCGAACGTCCTCGACGGCGACAAGCTGAAGCCCGACCTCGCGAAAGAAGGCATCCTGTTGTACCGCGTCGCCGATCCCGACCTCACCTACACCGCGTTCAACATGCGCGATCCGGTCATCGGCGGCTTCGCCAAGGAGAAGATCGCGCTGCGCCGCGCGATGGCGATGGCCTATAACATCGAAGAGCAGATCAAGGTGGTCCGCAAGGGTCAGGCGATGCACATGCAGATGCCCATTCCGCCCGGTGTCGTAGGGCACGACCCGCACTATCGGAGCATCATCCAGTACGACCCCGACACCGCGAACAAGCTGCTCGACTATTTCGGCTACAAGAAGGGACCGGATGGCTGGCGAACCCTGCCGGATGGCAAGCCGCTCGTCATCCAGCTCGCGAGCCAGCCGAGCAGCTCGAGCCGCGAGCTGGACGAGCTGTGGCACAAGTCGCTCTCGAGCATCGGCATCCGCATGGAAGCCAGGATCGCCCCGCTCGTCGACAACATCCAGGCCGCGAAGGCCTGCAAGCTGCAGATGTGGGGCCAGGCGTGGATCGCCGACTATCCCGACGGCGACAACTTCATGCAGCTCCTCTATGGACCGAACACCGGGCAGAGCAACAACGGCTGCTACGAGTCGAAGGCGTTCGATCGCTTCTACGAAAAATCCAGGCTGCTGCCCGATTCGCCGAACGCAACCGGCTGTTCCTCGAAATGACGCGGCAGATGGAGGTGGACGGCGCGTGGAGCCTGCAGATCTCCCGCGTGCGCAACCAGCTGATCCGCCCATGGGTCCAGGGATTCAAGAAGCATCCGATCCTGCAGGCCGATTTCATGTATCTCGACGTGGAGCCGCACAAATGAACGTCACCCATCATCCTGCTGCGATTCCCGCTGCGCCGTCGGCAGCGCGCCGCGCGCTGGCTCGCTGTCGTCGCTTCGGTCATGTTCGGCGTTCTGGTGGCGGCCGCCGTGCCCGCTACTGTGCATGCGGCCGACATGAACAAGGTGATCCGCGCCGTCTTCCCCGCGGGCGAGGAGGGGTTCGATCCCGCCGCCGCGCACGATCTCTATTCGGGCACCGTCGAGCAGATGATCTTCGAGACGCTGCTCACGTACGACTACCTCGCGCGTCCGTCGAAGCTCGTCCCGCTCACGGCCGAGGCGCTGCCGCAGATCACCGACAACGGCCAGACGTACACATTCAAGCTCAGGAAAGGCATCTACTTCACGCCGGACCCGGCGTTCAAGGGGGTGAAGCGCGAGCTCGTGGCCGATGATTACGTGTACTCGTTGAAGCGGCTGATGGACCCGAAGATCCGCTCGCCGTGGACGTGGCTCCTCGACGGCAAGATCGTCGGCCTCGACCAGCAGGCCGCCGCGGCGAAAGAGGCGGGCAATTTCGACTACAACGCGAAGGTGCCGGGCCTTGAAGCGGTCGACCGCTATACGCTGCGCATCCGGCTGAAGCAGCCTGATTACAACCTTTCGTACGTCCTCGCGCACGAGCCGACGAGCGCGGTGGCGCGCGAGGTGATCGCGGCCTACGCCGATGCGGGCGGTCGCGTGATGTCGAACCCGGTCGGCACCGGCCCCTATGTGCTCGCGAGGTGGACCCGCTCGTCGAAGATCGTCCTCGAGGCGAATCCCGACTACCGCGGCTTCATCTGGGATTTCAAGGCGGGCAGCGATCCGGGCGACGCGCAGCTCGTGGCCGAGATGAAGGGCAAGAAGATGCCGCAGGTCGGAAGGATCGAGATCAGCATCATGGAGGAAGACCAGTCGCGCCTCCTCGCCTTCCAGAACGGCGAGCTCGATCTCATGAACATGGAAGGCCCGCTCGCCCCCAAGGCCCTCGACGGAGCGAAGCTGACGCCGGAAATGCAGAAGAAGGGAGTGAAGCTGTCCCGCTTCGTCGACCCCGAGCTTTCGTACCATTACTGGAACATGCGGGATCCGGTCGTCGGCGGGCTGTCGAAGGAAAAGATCGCGCTGCGCCGCGCGATGGCCATGGCCTATCCCGTCGACGAGGAAATCAAGGTGGTGAGGAACGGGCAGGCGGTCGAGGCGCAGTTCCCCGTTCCGCCCGGTGTCGTCGGTCACGATCCGACGTACCGGTCGAGCATCAAGTACGACGTCGCGGGTGCGAACGCCCTGCTCGACAAATTCGGCTACAAGAAGGGCGCGGACGGCTGGCGTACGCTGCCCGACGGCAAGCCGCTCGTGATCCGCTACGCATCGCGCCCGGATTCGCTCTGGCGGCAGATGGACGAGATCTGGAAGAAGACCTTCGACTCGATCGGCATCCGGATGGAAGTGCAGAAGGACAAGTTCGCCGAGCTCCTGAAGCTCGAGAAGCAATGCAAGCTCATGATGCGCACGGCGTCCTGGATCGCGGACTATCCGGATGCCGACAACTTCATGCAGCTCCTCTACAGCAAGAACATCTTCCAGAGCAACAACGCCTGCGCGACGATCCCCGAGTACGACAAGCTCTACGAACAGAGTATCCGGATGCCGGACTCGCCCGAGCGCAACCGCCTCTACCGCGAGATGGCGAAGGTCATCGAAGCCTACGCGCCGTGGCGGCTCGATCTCAGCCGCTACCGCAACATGCTGGTGCAGCCTTGGGTGCAGGGATTCAAGAAGCACCCGATCCTGCACGCGGAATGGCAGTACGTCGACGTCGCGACCCGTGCCAGATAGCGGCCGCCCGTGGCGCGCCCGCGCACAGGGAGTAGCATGCGGGCGAAGGCCCGCTGCTTGCCGTGCCAGCCGGGACGGGCCTGAGCGCATCGGCGGGGGGAGGGGTCCGCAATGACGGCATACATCATCCGGCGCCTGTGGCAGATGGTCCCGACGATGCTCGGGGTCATCTTGCTCGTGTTCGTCCTGTTCAACTGGGTCGGCGGCGATCCAGCCTACGTCCTCGCAGGGAAGATCTCGAACCAGGAGCAGATCGACAACATCCGCCGGCAGCTGGGCGTCGACCAGCCGGCCTGGGTCCAGCTCTGGATCTTCATCAAGCAGGTGCTGACCGGCGACTTCGGCGCGTCGTGGAGCACCAACGAAAAAGTTTCGAACATTCTCGCGACGCGCCTCGGTCCGTCGCTCACCGTGCTGATCCCGCTGCTCATCCTCGACACGCTGCTGTCTCTCACGCTGGCGCTCGTCGTCGCGTACGTCCGCGGCTCGCTGACCGACCGGATGGTGATGATCGTCTGCACCGTCGGCCTGTCGATCTCGGTCCTGGTCTACATCATCGTGTTCCAGTATTTCTTCGCGTACAAGCTCGGCTGGTTCCCGGTGCAGGGATGGGGCAACAGCTTCCGTGAGAACCTGCTCGTCTTTTCCTTGCTGCCGATCCTCATCGGGCTCGTCGTCAGCATCGCGCCGAACCTGCGGCTCTACCGGACGTTCTTCCTGGACGAGATCAATCAGGACTATGTACGCACGGCACGGGCGAAGGGGCTCTCCGAGAGCCGGATCATGTGGGTCCATGTGCTGCGCAACGCCTCGATCCCGATCATCACCAACTTGATGGCCGGGCTGCCCGGGCTCCTGCTGGGCGCGTTCCTGATCGAGCGCTTCTTCTCGATCCCGGGCATCGGGCGCGAGGTGATCCTCGCGGTCGAGCGCTCGGATTTCCCGGTGATCAAGGCGCTGACGGTGTACGTCGCGTTTGCGACGGTGGCATCCAATCTGCTCGCCGACCTCATGTACAAGGCCGCGGATCCGCGGGTCCAGCTCAAATGACCGGCGCATCGATGGCGAACGGCACGGCGCCGAAGGCGCCCGCGCGGATCGTGCGCGAGGTCCCGCACACGGTGTCGCCCGGCCTGTGGGCGCTCGCGTGGAAGCGCCTCAGGTCCGACAACGTCGGCATGGTCTCGCTCGTGATCGTGGCGGCGTTCATCCTGCTGATGATCGCGTCGGCGACCGGGCTCATCGCCGGCGACTGGGCCAAGGAAACCGGCGTCAATTACGCGCCGCCATCCTTTATTGGCGCCGACATCGAAGGCGGCGCGCCGGCGGCCCCCGTGACGCCGGCCGGTTCGTCTGCCCCCGCCGTGGAATTCAAGTCGGAGGTGGTCGATCCCCTCGCCGACGTGCTGGCCGAGATCCGGGGCGAGAAGAAGCCGGCGGGGGCCGCGGTCGCGCCGCCGTCCGCCGACACCGGCAAGTCAGTCGATCCTCTCGCCGACGTGATGGCCGACATCCGGAAGGACGCCAAGTCGGCGCCGGCCGATGTCGTGGAGGCAAGGGCGTCGACGCTGCCCTTCGGCGGCGACAAGTGGGGCCGCGATGTCCTCAAGAAAACGATCAAGGGCTCGGAAACGTCGATCTTCGTCGGCCTTGCCGCCGCGGCCGTCGCCACGTTGATCGGCACTGTGTTCGGCGCGCTGGCGGGTTACTACGGGAAGTGGGTCGACGACCTCTTCAACTGGTTCTACAGCGTGTTCAGCTCGATTCCGTACCTGCTGCTCATTCTCGCGGTGGCCGCGGTGCTGCAGCAGAAGGGAACGCTGACGATCATTTTGATCCTCGGCCTCACCGGCTGGACCGGCACCTTCCGGCTGATCCGCGGCGAATACCTGAAGCACAAGGTGCGCGAGTACGTGCAGGCCGCCAATGCGATCGGCGCCTCGAACTCCCGCCGGATGTTCGTCCACATTTTCCCGAACGTCAGCCACGTCGTGCTGGTGCAGCTTTCGATCTACACGGTCGGCTTCATCAAGGCGGAAGTCATCCTGTCCTTCCTGGGCTTCGGCGTTCCCGTAGACGTCGTGTCGTGGGGTTCGATGCTGAACGAAGCGCAGAACGAATTGATCCTCGGCAAGTGGTGGCAGCTGGCCGCGGCCGGCACCGCCATGGCGATCCTCGTGACGGCCTTCAGCCTCTTCACGGATGCGCTGCGCGACGCGCTCGATCCGAAACTCAAGGGACTGGCGGGAGCGTAGGCATGATGGAACCGCTCGTCCGCGTGAGAAACCTCAAGGTCGCGTTCCGGCTCGACCGCTCGCACGTGTTCGAGGCGGTGAAGGGCATCTCCTTCGACATTCCGAAGAACTCGACGGTCGCGCTCGTGGGTGAATCGGGCAGCGGCAAGTCGCGTGACCTCGCTCGCCATCCTCGGGCTCCTGCCCCCGGAGAATTCGATCGTCGACCCCGCGAGCAGCATCCTGTTCGGCGGGCGCAACATCGTCGGCCTTCCCTCCGGCGATCTGCGCGGACTGCGCGGCGCGGAAATCTCGATGATCTTCCAGGAGCCGATGACATCGTTGAACCCGGTGTTCACCGTCGGCTACCAGTTGACCGAGGTGCTGCGGCTCCACATGGGCTTGTCCCCGGCAGCGGCGCGCAAGCGCGCGGTGGCGCTGCTGGACGAGGTCGGCATTCCCGATCCCGAATTCAAGGTCAACGCGTACCCGTCGCAGATGTCCGGCGGCCAGCAGCAGCGCGTGATGATCGCGATGGCGATCGCATGCGAGCCGAAGCTCCTCATCGCCGACGAGCCCACGACCGCGCTCGACGTCACGATCCAGAAGCAGATCCTCGACCTCATCGCCGCGCTGCAGAAGAAGCACCAGATGTCGGTGCTCTTCATCACGCACGATCTCGCGGTGGTCGGCGAGATCGCGGACTACGTCGTCGTGATGAGGAACGGCGAGATCAAGGAGCAGGGCCCCGCGAAGCGCGTGTTCGAGCATCCGCAGGACCCCTATACGAACGCGCTCCTGCAATGCAGGCCACGCCTCGACCGGCGCCCGGTCCGCCTGCCGGTGATCGAGGACTTCATGGACGGCGGCGCGCACGCGATGAACCTGACCGAGCGCCCGCGCGGCATTTCGTCGTCCGACGCGATCATCCTCGACGTGAAAAACCTCGGCAAGGATTTCTATTCGCGCGAAGGCCTCTTCGGCCGGCGCAAGTTCGAGGCGGTGAAGGACGTGTCGTTCGGGCTGCCGAAAGGCAAGACGCTCGGGCTCGTCGGCGAGTCCGGATCCGGCAAGACCACCGTCGGTCTCACGCTGATGCGCCTGCACGAGGCGTCCGCGGGCGAGGCGATCTTCGAGGGCCGAGACATCCTGTCGATGTCGCAGAGGGAGTTCATGGCGTACAAGCGGCGGATCCAGATCATCTTCCAGAATCCGTACGCGTCGCTCAATCCGCGCTTCACCGTGGGACACATCCTGACGGAGCCCATGGACATCCACGGCATCGGCACATCCGCGCAGGAGCGCACCGAGCTCGCATTCGAGCTTCTCGGCAAGGTCGGCCTTCCGGAAGTCTCGTTCTACAAGTATCCGCACGAGTTCTCGGGCGGGCAGCGGCAGCGGATAGCGATCGCGCGCTGCCTTACCATGAAGCCCGACATCCTGATCTGCGACGAGTCCGTTTCGGCGCTCGACGTCTCGGTCCAGGCGCAGGTGCTGAACCTGCTGCAGGACCTGCAGGACGAATTCCATCTCTCCTACATCTTCATCTCGCACGACCTCGCCGTCGTCAAGTACATCGCCGACGAGATCATGGTGATGAACGAAGGCCGGATCGTCGAGATCGCGAATTCGGACGAGATCTACCGCCACCCGCGCGAGGAGTACACGCAACGGCTGCTGGCGTCGATCCCGAAGGGCTGGCACGGCGGGCGAACCGCGGCGATCGAGTCCGGCGCCGGGTAGGAATGTTCAAGTCGAAATCGGGGTCAGATACGCCCTTGGCGGAACGCCAGCCCCATGTCCCTCGCTCGCCCAGCCTAGTGCGTATCTGACTCCGCTTTGGACCCGGCCGCCAGCGCGTCGAGCGCCGGTCCTACCACGCGGACAATGCGCCAATCCGGCATGAGGGTTGCGCCCAGCCCGCGATAGAACTCGATCGCGGGCGCGTTCCAGTCGAGCACAGCCCATTCGAAGCGGCCGCAGCCGCGCTCGCGCGCTATCGCTGCCAGCGCGCGGAGCAAGGCCTGCGCACAGCCCATGCGACGGTACGCCGGCTGCACGAAAAGGTCCTCCAGCCAGAGCCCGCGACGGCCGAGAAACGTGGAAAAATTTTGGAAAAACAGCGCAAAGGCGGCGGGAGTCCCGTCTTTGCAGGCAATCAGCACCTCTGCCGCGGGCCGGGGACCGAAAAGCGCGGCTTCGAGATCGGCCTCGCTAGCCACCCAGAGGTGGACGAGTTTTTCGTAGGCAGCGAGCGCCCCGATCATCGTATGGACGGCCGGCACGTCTTCCGGCCGCGCCGCGCGGATCTCGAACCCGGAAGGCGCGCCAGTCGTGCTCATTTGGGACGGCGGCCCGGCGCCGCCCCCGTTGCCATGTCAGTGAGTACCCACAGCGGACGACACGCCGGATGGAAGTCGCCAAGACATTCGCGAAAACACCCTACGGGAGGTGGTCCTTGATCCGATCGAGTTTCGCTGCGTAAACCGCACGGTCCTTTCGGGTCGTGCTGGTCTCTATCGCAACGTTCAACTCTCTGCGCGCCCGCTCCGGGTCGCCGAGCCCGACGTAGGCAATGGCCAGCCAGAAACGAAATTCATGGTTGTACGGCGCGCGATCGGTTTCCTTCGCGAAAAGGTCTCTGGCGGTCTTGAAATCCCCATTGCGCAGCGCCGCCAGCCCCTGGTTGAAGAGCTTGTAGGGAGGATTCGGTTCCAATTGCTCCAGTTTGCGTGTGAGCTCCCTTGACTCGGCAACTCGCCCTTGATGGTTGAGTACCGTTGCCAGGTTCGACATCACGTGGACGTTTTCGGGCTCGCGCTCGAGGGCATACGCGAGCACCTGCTCGGCCTCCTTCAGATTGCCGTGATGCCGGTAAACGATCCCGAGCGTATTGTAGGAACCGAGGAATCGCGGGTCCTTCTCGACGGCCGCGCGCGCCCACCAGTAGGCGTCGTCGATACGCCCGTCGGCGAGCGATTCGGCTGCCCGGTTGTTCATGAACATCGCGACGATCGTGTCCTGCTCGATGACCTGCGTGCGCACGCCGCGCAGGTCTCGCGGCGGCAGAAAATCGATCGTCATCAAATCGGTGTCGGAGCGGCCGAACCCGCCGTCGATTTGCCGCTTGCCCAGACTCAGGTTGACGTGCCCGATGGAGAAATAGAAGTCGCCGCTGCGCCCCCACGTGTCGTCCACATACACCCTGTGGTATCGGACCGGGAAACCGAGCTCCTTCGCCAGCGCTGCAGTCATGATCACCAGGGAAAGGCAGTTGCCGGCGCGCGCATCGAATGCCTCGGCAGCGTTCCGGGTCACCGCCGATTCGTATTCGAGCTTGAGCTTGCCCTTGGTGTAGAGCGCGTCGATGAATCCCTGCTGGTAGCCTCTGCTGTGGAAATCGGTGCTGACCTCCGTGCGCAGGAAACGCTTCATCGCGTCGCTGACCGCAAACACATCCTCGGCGCTGACATGCACGGACGGGGGCCGGAACAATTGATCGTGCAGCAGGCGCCCCGTGGGGGCCATCGGCGCGCTCGCGCAGGCCGCGAGCAGCAGGGGCAACAGCAGTGCCGCGCAGGATCTCATCTGGCGTCTCCATGGGCGCGTGCGGCCGTTCGTGAGGCTGCGCGCGACCGACAATTCATTGTATCGCCGAAACTGCGCCGAAATCCAAGGACGAACTCCGGCGGGAGGACCATGCAGCGTGTCTGCGGACACCCTGATGAGTTGTAGGCCACGACATCCGTCGCCGGGCCCGGGCGATACCGGTGCCGGTGTACACCGCCAGGCAGTTGGAGTCGTTATTAATGGAATCAGTGACTTGAGTACTGCGTAATTCTGCGTTGCCGTGTTTTCGGCGATGTTGGGGCGACGTAGGTAGCGCCCGCCGGCTCCGCGGTATAGCGGCGTAGACGCGGATTGGTATAGAGTAGTTACGTTGCAACCCAGATCACGAAACATCTGTCTAAACGCTTACCTGACATGGGGGCGTCAAATGAAAACACGTAACAGCAAGTCGTTTGTTCTGCGCTACGGCGCGGCCATAGGATTCGGATGGTGCGTGGCGGCTGCGACAGCGGTCATGGCGCAGCAACCGGCGCAGAAGGCGGACGCAGCAGAGCAAAAGCCCGATGCAACGATGCAGGCCGCGACCCTCTCGCTCCAGAAGCAAGCCGAGCTCATCCCGGTTACCGGCTCGCATATCCGGCGAGTGCGAACCACGGATCCTTCCCTGCCGCTGCTGGAGCTCGATCGCGCCTATATCGAGCGCAGTGGCGCGACTAACCCGCGAGAGCTGATTCGGCAGCTCCCCCAGGCCAATAGTCGTTAGTCGCATGTAGTACACCGGTCACCGGTGCCGCGGCTGCAACGGCCGCGCGGCCGGTGATCGGCATGGCGCAATTCCCGTGTTTTGAGTGGATTCAGCGAGTTGGCTGGCGCCTATAGCTCGCTTAGGCACGTTTGCAACAAAATCGTTGCGTCTGCACCAATGTGGGCGCAATTTTGTTGCCGGGGGAAACGGGCTGTTGTAACTTCGTGTCGCTAGCCCGGCAAACGAGGCGGGCATACCTACACGTTTAATATCTACGTTCTTCTGGGGGGCCAACCAATGATTATGCACAAGAGGAAACCGCTCGCGCTGTTTCTTGCGCAGGCGCTCGGCGCGGGGTCGTTCATCGCGGCATCGCCGGACGTTATCGCGCAGGAACGGGAACGCTTCACGGTCACAGGGTCGAGCATCTCGCGGACCGTCACCGAAGGCGCATTGCCGGTGCTGACACTCGGCCGGCCGTACATCGAGCAAAGCGGCGCGACCAATGCGACCGAGTTGATCCAGAGCCTTCCCCAGGTGCAGAATTTCGTGGCGAATTCCGCCTCCGTCAACGGCGGCGGCGCCGGCATCGCGACGGCGTCCCTCCATGCGCTGCCGTCCAAATACACGCTCGTGCTGATCGACGGGATGCGCCCGCCGGTCGCCGCACTGTCCAATTCGAACGGCGGCGGTTTCGCGGTGAACATCAACTCGATCCCGCTGGACGCCGTGGAGCGCGTGGAAATCCTGCTCGACGGTGCCACTGCAGTGTATGGATCCGACGCGATTGCCGGCGTGGTCAACTTCATTCTCAAGAAGAACACGACGGAGGGCAACGCGTACGCCCAGTACACCTGGCCGCCAAATGGCGGCGCCAACGGCGTGGATGCCGGCATCAGCAAGGGCTTCGGCGATCTCCAGAAGGACGGATTCAATATCCTGGGAACGTTGGGCTACGCCCACCAGGCCAAGCTGCAGGCATCGGACCGCTCGGTCTCCAGGAGAGGTGGCTTCTTCCCGTTCACGCACAATGGCGTGAACTATCTCTACAACAACCGCACCAGCAACACCGAGCCGGCCAATCTTTCCTTCCAGGCGCGACCGATAGGAAGTACGGGCCCCTTTACCGCCTATTCGATCAACCCGTACTATCGGCAGAATGGCAACTGCGGCCATCCATTGGCGGGCGTGCTGCTCGATCCTACCGGCACGGGTGTGCTGGGGGCTGTCGGCGAGTCCTGCCGCTTCAACTTCGGTGCCACGGTCCAGGACATTCCCTCCTCCGATCGCCTGAATTTCGTCGGCAAGGGTTACTTGAAGCTCGGCGATAACGCTACGGCGTGGGCCACGATCGGCCTCAATCACTTCACTACGAACGCCCAATTCGCGCCACCGGCGCAGCCGTTCGGCATCAATTCCACGACGCGCGTACCGTCTCTGTACAACGCCTATGTCGTGCCGTTCCTGGCCGCCAATGGCCTCGTGAATCGGGTCGCTGCCGGTAGCGCGCCGCAAGCGACGGTGGGCTATCGTGGGGTGGGCCAAGGCGGCCGGGCCGACGACTATGAAACCAACGGCCAGCTATACGCGGTCGGTATCGACGGTAACGCAGGTGGCTGGATCTACAACGCCCGCGCTTCGTGGGGTCAGGCCCACTTCACCGACACGGCGGCAGGGGGGTACGGCAACGCCAACCTGATCAATGACGCAATTGCGGCCGGTCTCTACGATCCGGTCGCGGGGACGGGCGGTGCTTCGATCCGACCCTTCATCCTTAACGACAAGTTCCAGGACACGAAATCGAAGCAGGGCAATCTGCACGCCGGTGCGCAGCATGACTTTTTCGAGTTGCCCGGCGGCCCGACCACCCTCTTCCTGGGCGTCGACTGGTATAGGCAGAAATACGACACTAATTACTCCCACTTCCTTCTCGCCAACAGCGGCTTCTCGACCCAGCCGGCTGACGGCAACGTCGCCTCGGGTGGGGGCCAGGGCTTGATTCCGTTCGGCGCCAGCCGCGACAACTGGGCGATCTACGGCGAGTGGCTATTTCCCATCTTCAAATCCCTTGAAGCCACGGCGTCGGTCCGCTACGACCACTACGACAGGACGCACAGCACCTGGGTGTTCGCTTCGGCCGCCGATCCGGTCACCGGCCTGCAGGAACAGCTCCCCGATGCGGACCTCGGCAATAAATTCAAAAAGACGACGGGCAAGATCGCCGCGCGCTGGACGCCCGTCACGGGCGTGCTGGTCCGCGGTTCGTACGGCACCGGCTTCCGGGCGCCGGCCATGACGGATATCGCGGGCGCGTTGGCTTTCAATGGCTCCACCTCCAACTCGTATGCCTGCCCATTTCCCGGTTCGGTCGGCTGCATCCCCGGCAGCGCGCAGTACGACCTGCTTTTCGGCCCCAACGGGCTCTCCGGCGACGCTGGCCTGAAGCCGGAGACCTCGAAGCAGTACACCGTCGGCGGGCGTTGGGACATCGCGGGTTTCTCGCTCGGCGCCGACCTCTGGAACGTGAAGATCAAGAACCAGGTGTTGTCGCAAGGCATTGCCGAGTCGGTGGGGTTTGCCAACCCGCAGCAATACATCGGGCTCTTCACCAATCCGTATCTCGACCCGAGCGGCTTCCAGACCATCGCGTTCGCGCAGGTCCCGTTCAATGGCGGTACCGCGACTTTATCGTGGCGTCGACTGGGACGCGAACTACCGGAGCGACACGAAGTGGGGCCTGTTCAACGCGAACTTTACCGGCACCCGCATGCTGAAGGCGGATTACACCTTCGGCCCCGGCGAGCCCAAGCTTACCGATCTGGGGATTTACGGGCCGGACCAGCAAGTGGTGTTCAAGTGGAACATGCAGCTCATCCTGAGCTTGCAGACGGGAGCCTGGCTCAATTCGTTGACCACGCACCACAAGTCCGGCTACACGGATACGAGCTGGGACGCGGGCACCAATGTCTTCCTGCTGAATCCGGATGGGTCGCAAGGCGCCTCCGTCGCCTTCTGCTGCTTGAAGGTGGGATCCTTTACGACGTTCGATTGGCAGACCCAGTACAACTTCACCAAGGACATAAAGGGGACGATCGGCGTGCTGAACATATTCGACAAGAAACCACCGCTCTCACTGCAGAACGGCGGCGGTGGGAACCAGAACGGGTATGACGGACGCTATTACGATCCGATCGGCATCGCGATCTACGGCCGACTTGGTATCAAGTTCTAGTCGAAATTGGCGTGGCCCGACGACGGCCTGCGTCTTGGACGGATCGAAGTTGACGTGAGCGTCGACTATTGGGAATAACGGCTGGGATTGTCGGACAGGGGCCCTGCGGGGCCCCTGTCTCATTCCGGCGGTCGGTGTGACGGATGGCAGTTCGATGCCTTGCGTCGGCCGCAATCGACAACGAGGAAGAATGATGAGGAAAAGCGTCGCCGCTCTTCTGCTAGCAGCCGCCATGCTCGCGCCGCCGTCCTTCGCGGCCGACAAAAACGCGGCCGATGTGACCGACATGCAGGCGTTGCGCACTGCCGTGCGCGGCGACAAGAAGGCCTATGTTGCTTCGTTGCTGGCGCTTACGCCCGAGGAGGAAAAGAAATTCTGGCCGGCCTACGACGCCTATCAGCGCACCCTCGACATGACCACCCGCGAGAGGAACGTCACCATCATGGGCGTGATCGGCCAGAACAAGCCCGTCTCGGATCTGTACGCCAAACAGATCGCCAAGGAGATCATCGTCGCCGATGAGATGGAGACGAAGGCGCGCCGCACGCTCTACAACCGCGTGATGAGGGCGTTGCCGGCGACCAAAGCGGTGCGCTATCTGCAGCTCGAGAACAAGATGCGCGCCGTGCAGGCCTATGACTTGGCCCAGGGCCTCCCGTTGGTCAAGTAGACGGCCGCGCCGGGAGGGCGGGGCGCCATCACCGGTTTTTTTGCTTTTTCGGTCGGACCGCATTAACATCCGCCCCTTTCCTGGGGGAACCGGACCGCCACAATTGGCCCGTCCGGTTGTCGGTGCGGAGTTCCAGTCTTGCCGCCTGCCGCGCGCGAGACTGTCGGACGCCGTGCCGCTCACTCACCGAATAATCCTCTGTCTGGAGACAACATGCTGAAGATGACCCGTTTGGCCGCATTGGCCGCGGTCGTGCTCGTTGCGGTGTCCGCCGCGATCGTCCCACCGATGGGGCACGCCCAACAGCCGGCGCCGGCCGCGGCGCCGTCCGCCGCCGCACCGGCCGAGCCCGCTGCTGCACCTGCCGCGCCAGCGGCCATGGCGCCGAAGGCGTCGGCAAAGACGACCGAGGTCGTCGACAATCCCTACGGCCTCGAAGCCCTGTGGAAAGGCGGCGACCTCGTGGCCAAGATCACGCTGGCCATCCTCGTCATCATGTCCGTCGGCAGCTGGTACATCATCATTACCAAGGTCTACGAGCAAGGCAAGATGGGTGCGCAGGCGCGCGCCGCCGAGAAGACTTTCTGGAAAGCGCCGTCGGTGCAGGAAGGCGCCGCGGGACTGAAGAAATCCAGCCCGTTCCGATTCATCGCCGAAACCGGCATCGAGGCCACGAGCAAGCATACCGGCCTCCTCGAGAAGGTCGACATGAACGAGTGGATCACGATGTCGATTCAGCGCGCCATCGACAACGTGCAAAGCCGCACGCAGGACGGCCTCGCGTTTCTCGCCACGGTCGGCTCGACGGCGCCGTTCGTCGGCCTGTTCGGCACGGTCTGGGGCATCTACCACGCACTGACGGCGATCGGCATCGCCGGCCAGGCGTCGATCGACAAGGTCGCGGGTCCAGTGGGCGAAGCGCTGATCATGACGGCGTTCGGTCTCGCGGTCGCGGTGCCGGCGGTGCTGGGCTACAACTGGCTCGTTCGCCGCAACAAGACCGCCATGGAACGGGTGCGCAGCTTCGGCGCCGATCTCCACGCCGTGTTGCTGAGCACGGCCCCGAAGACCGTAGCCAGGGGATAAGCCGTGGCGATGAACATCGGTTCCGCCGAGGGCGAGGACGAGGTCGTCTCGGCCATCAATACGACGCCGCTCGTCGATATCATGCTGGTGCTGCTGATCATCTTCCTGATCACCATTCCTGTGGTCACGACGTCGATCCCGGTCCAGCTGCCGAAGGAGACCAACGAGGTCCGCGAAAGCAAGCCGGAGAACATCGTCATCTCGGTCGACCAGCAGGGCGGCATCTACTGGAACGAGCTCAAGATCGCGAACACGGCCGCGCTGATCGACCGGCTGAAGAAGATCGCGGTGCTCGTGCCGCAGCCCGAGGTGCAGATCCGCGGCGACGGCGGCGCGAAATACGACTCGGTTGGACGGATCATCTACGCGTGCCAGCGCGCCGGCATCGCGAAGGTGGGCTTCATCACCGAGCCGCCGGTGCGCGGCGGATAACATGCGTGGCGGCGCACTGAGGAATTGATATGTCAATGAATGTAGGCCCGGGCAGTGGCTCGGCCGAACCGGACGTGATGATGGACATCAACACCACGCCGCTGATCGACGTGATGCTGGTGCTGCTCGTCATGCTCATCATCACGATCCCGATCCAGCTGCATTCGGTCAATCTCAATCTGCCGACGGGCAACCCGCCGCCGCCGATCGTGAAGCCGGAAGTCCTGAAGATCGATATCGACGCATCCGGAGCGATCTATTTCAACGGCGACGTCGTGGACGGTCGGACGGAAGTCGAAGCCCGGCTCAAGGTCGCCTCCGAACAGGCGGTCCAGCCAGAGCTGCATTTGCGCCCGGACAAGTCGGCCAAGTACGATATCGTCGCCATGGTGCTGGCGTCGGCGCAGCGCCTCGGGTTGACCAAGATCGGCATCGTCGGCAGCGAACAGTTCGTCGAGTAGCGCGGGGCGCAAGCGCCCTTGCCGCACCGCGCAATCGGAGTCGAGAGCAATGGATTACGCACGCCAGCAGAGAGACCCGACCAAGCATGCCATCGGGATCATCTTCGTCGTAGCGATGCACCTGCTGCTTATCTGGGCGCTGTTGAGCGGGCTCGGGAAGACCGTCGTCGAAGTGATCAAGAAGCCGCTGTCCGCGACGATCGTCGAGGAGATCAAGGCGCCGCCGCCACCTCCGCCGCCGCCGAAGAAGATCGTCGAAATGCCCAAGGTGCAGGCGCCGGTCGAGACCTACGTGCCGCCGCCCGACATCCCGGTGCCGACGACACAGGCGCCTGTCATCTCGGCGGTTACGGCCACGCCGCCGCCGCCGGAGCCGTACGTGATTGCCCCCCCCGTAGTCGAGCCGGCCCCGCCGGCGCCGCCGGCAAAGCCGGCGATTCGCAAGAACCCGAAACGCCAAAGGGGCGACGATCTGGTATATCCACGGGCGGCGATACGAGCCGGCATTGAAAGGGGCCACGTCGTGGCACGCGTGCTGATCGACGAAAAGGGCAACGTCACGGAGGTCACCATTCTGTCAGCCGATCCGCGCGGAGTCTTCGATCGCACGGTCATCGACGGCGTCAAGGAGTGGAAGTACTCCGCCGAAGGCGAAAAATACGTCGCGGAGATCGAGGTTGTATTTCAGCTGAAGGAATAACGGCAGGAGCCGGTTGTACAAACGGCCGCCTCCGGGCGGCCGTTTGCTTTGGCGAGCTTGCCCGCCGCTTCAGTCGTCGCGCAACGCAACCGCCGCCGCTGCCCACGTGGCCACGCCCAGCGCCGCCACTCCTGCGGCAATCCCCGCGAGCGACACCCGCTGCCCGACGATGAGACGCAGGACGTCGTGGGCGACGTCGACGACCGTGCCGGGCAGCGCAAGCGCGATGCCAAGGCCGGCCGCGGCCCAAAGGGCGGTGAGCGCCGGCCTGCGCCATGCCGGCAGCGCCGCCGGAGCGGGAAGCGCGGTCATCACCCGCGCGGTGAATCCGGCGTCGTCGACGTAGGCCGCGCGGTGCTCGCGGCCCTCCGCGTGGAGTGCGCGATCGAGCCAGTCGTCGTCGGCGTTTGCGGTGCTGGACGGTCGATCGTTCATGGCTTTCTTCCCGTCAATCGCGTGCCCAGGCCGCGAGCCGCGTCTTGAGCTTCTGCTTCGCCCTCAATATGTGCGTCTTCACCGTGCCGACGGGGCAATCCAGCACTTGCGCCGCCTCCTCATGCGAGAGGTCATTATGGTAGCACTGGACGATTGCGGCGCGCTCGGCCTCTGACAGCACGGCCATGGCGCGGTCCATATCCATGGAAAGCGTGGCGGCCCGGGCCGGATCCGGTGCCCCCGACGCCTCGTCCGGTGCGTCGCTGCGCTCATCGTCCGCGAGATCGGCGTCGCGGTCGCCAAGCAACTCTTCCTTCCGCTTGCGCGCGTCGGCGAGGTAGGCGTTCGTTGCGATCCGGTAGAGCCAGGTCGAGAACTTCGCCTCCTGACGGAACGATCCCAGGTTGCGAAACGCTAGCATGAAGGTTTCCTGGGCGAGGTCGTCGGCAAGCGCGTGGTTGCCGGCCGTGAGCCGCCGAAGCGTCGTGCGCACCGCGGATTGATGGCGGCGCACGAGCTCCGAAAAGGCATGGCGATCATCGCGAACGACGACACGGGCGATGAGTTCTGCATCGGTGAGCGGCTCCGCCATCGGAAAGGTTGATCGCGCGCGGCGGGCGTTCGAATGCGCTCCACGCAACCATCAGGCCGGCGGGCTTCCCGGCGTGGTGCCGGCGCCCGGTCCGGGTGCCCCGCCCTGCGGTACGTGGTTGGCGGAACGAGGTGCCTTTGCTCGAACCACCAAAGCACCACGAAGCCCAGACCGACGAACAGCAGCACGAGCCCGAGTCCATTGGGCTCGCGGTCGCTGAGCAGGGAATACATCGACAGGGCGATGCCGAAGCCGACCATCAGCACGCCCTTGCGCAGGTCGGACCATGCGGCTTTCGCGCCGGACCTGCTTCGCCTGCTCGTAGTAAGGCGCCATCGCGGCGGGCTGCTTGCCGCCGCCAAGCGCGTCGATCGCATCCGCGGAAGAAACGATCCCCTTTTCGGCGAGCTTCAACATCGTTTCATTGAGCATGCGCGCCTTGCGCATCCGGTACCAGAGAATGAGCGCGATCGCCAACACCGGAGCGAAGAACACGACCGTGACGACAGCGACCACCATCGCGGCGAGCTCGGGTTCGTCACGGACGAATTCGTCGAAGGAATCGAACTCGCGGTCGGTGCCGATGCCGTCGATCGTCACCCGTGCGCGCTTGCGGGGCTTCTCGCCACGCTGGCTCGACGCATCGTCTCCGGCCTCGTCCGCTCGGGGCCCGGAATCCGAGCGCGCGCCGGGCGACGGTTCGGTGGTGGTGACGCTCGCGCGGCCGCTGTCGCCCACGTCGATCTTGATCTCCGCCCCGCGACCATTGGTGATGGAAAGGGACTTGGGAGTGGCTTTCGGCGCCGCCGGCGTTGTGACCGGCGGGCCCTTGGGCTCCTGGGCGTGCACGCTCGGCGACCGCGGCATAAGGGCGAGCGCAAGGCCGAGGAAAAATGCGGTCCCGAGCACCAGCCGGCGGAAAACCCGGTTCGTGGCGCGGGCAGGGACGATGGCGGCAGAACGGTTCATGTGGGCTCCCGGAGCATGACCCTAGGATGCGGCTATCCGGTCGTTTGGATTCAGCTTTCGGCGCCGCGGAGGCGTTCCCGGTGCATGCTATTATTCCTGAAACGGCGCGGTCGCTGCGAAATTGGAAGGCGCGCTCCGATTCGTGCAGTTTTCCGCGCGCGGCACGCTCTGGCGCGGTCACGACCGTTTTTCCTGGCGCCCGTTTGACCACGAAACTGCGTAGACCGGTGCACCCCTTCGCCGAACGCGCCCGCCCCGCCGCGGCCGGCACGCAATCGTCGCGCTTGCTTTTGCGTTCTGGGCCGGTTTCGCGCCGATCGCGGGCGCCGCGGACGATACCGTCACGCTCAATTTCGTCAACGCGGACATCGAGGCCGTCGTCAAGGCGGTCGCCGAGATCACCGGGCGCAATTTCCTGATCGATCCCAGGGTCAAGGGCAGCATCAACATCATTTCGGCGCGCCCGGTGCCGAAAAGCCTCGTCTATCCCACGCTGCTCTCTGCGCTGCGGCTGCAGGGATTCGCCGTGGTCGAGGGCGACGGCCTGGTGAAGATCGTGCCCGAAGCCGACGCCAAGCAGCAAGGCGGGACGGTGGCGGTGGGTCCGCTCGCCGCCGGCGGGGATCGGCTCGTGACCCAGGTCATCACGCTCAAGTTCGAGTCGGCGGCGCAGCTCGTCAACGTGTTGCGTCCGCTGATTACCCCGAACAACACGATCGCCGCGTTTCCGGGCAGCAACGCGCTCGTCATCACGGATTACGCCGACAACCTGAGGCGGATCGACCGGATCATCGCGTCGCTCGACCAGGCGCCCGGCGCCGAACCGATCCTCGTCCCGCTGCGCAATGCCTCGGCGCTCGACATCGTCGCGTTGCTGAACCGGCTGCTCGCCGAACCGGCGCAACCGGGACCCGGCCCGATCGACGCCCAGCAGCGCGTGACGATCATGGCCGATGCGCGCTCGAACAGCGTGCTGGTGCGCGCCGACAATCCCGGCCGCGCTCGCACGCGTCCGGCAGCTGATCGAGCAGCTGGACACGCCCGGCCGGCCCGGCGGCAACATGTTCATCGTTTACCTGAAGAATGCCGAAGCCGCGCGCGTAGCGCAGACGCTCCGCGCGATGCTGTCCGGCGGGGAGCCGGCGGCCCGCGTGCCGGATCGGCGCTGTCGCAGGCGCCGCCGCTGTTCCTGGGCAACGCTCCGCTGGCGGGTGCCGTGCCGACGCGCGACTCCCGCGACGGCGCCGCTGTCGCGAGCGCCTCGCCCGCCGGCGCGACGAGTGTTCGGCGAACGGCGCGACGATCACGGCCGACGTCGCGAGCAATGCGCTCGTCATCATGGCGCCGGAACCTGTGTACAACAATCTCCGCGCGATCATCGAGAAACTCGACGTGCGTCGGGCGCAGGTGTACGTCGAGGCGCTGATCGTCGAGGTGTCGGCGGACAAGGCGGCGGAGTTCGGCATCCAGTGGCAGGCGCTTTCCGGCTACAACTCGACGCAGGACCCGCGTGATCGGCGGCACGAACTTCACGCCGCGCGGCAGCGGCAGCAACATCATCGACATCGCGGTCAACCCGGCAACGTCGGGCAGGGACTCGCGCTCGGCGTGATGAAGGGCACGGTCACGATCCCCGGTCTCGGGACGATCACGAACCTCGCCTTCCTCGCCCGCGCGCTCGAGACGCAGATCGAAGCGCCAACATCCTGTCGACGCCGACGCTCCTCACGCTCGACAACGAAGAGGCGCGCATCATCGTCGGCCAGAACATTCCGCTCATCACCGGCAGCTACGCGACCACGGGCAGCACCACGACGGTCACGCCCTTCCAGACCTTCGAGCGGAAGGACGTCGGCATCATGCTTCGCGTCAAGCCGCAGATCACCGAAGGCGGCACGATCCGGCTCGGCGCTCTACAGGAGGTGTCGCGCGTCGACAGGACGAGCACCACGCAGAGGGGCGTCATCCTGTCGAAGCGCGCGCTCGAATCGACGGTGGTCGTCGACGACACGCAGATCATCGTGCTGGGCGGCCTCATCGAGGACCGGCTGACCGACGGCACCGACAAGGTCCCGCTGTTCGGCGACATCCCGGTCGCGGGGGCGCTCTTCCGCTACGATGCACGCGCACGCGCAGAAGACGAATCTGATGATCTTCATCAAGCCGACAGTGGTGCGCACGAGCTCCGACGGCCGCGAGATCACGTCGGAGCGCTACCAGTATCTGAGGGCGAGCAGGAGCGGCAGGCGCTGCCCAACCGGCTCTTCTGGGGCGATCCGACGCCAGCCCGCGCTGCCGCCGCAGGGAACGCTGCCCGGCACGCCCGGGCGCCGACCGGCACCCCGCCGCTCCGGCGACACGCCATGACGCCTCCGCCGGGCGCCGCCCGGCCCCGCCGCCCAGCGGCCCTGACGTCCGCGCCGGCCCTGCGATGGCCACGGTCCCGCGCCGCGCCGCCACCGGATTCGCGCGCCGGATCCCGTATGCGTTCGCGCGCGCGCACGGTGTGCTGGCGCAAGGCGAGGAGCGGCGGCGTCGTCGTGCTGACGCGCCCCGATGCCACCGTCGAAGGTCTCGCGAAGTTGAAGCGCGTGCTGCAGCGTCCGCTCCTGATGCGCGCCGTCGACGCCGAGCGCTTCGCGACGGAGCTCGCGCGAGCCTACAACGCAAGGCGGGCGTGGCGCAGATGGAGCGAGGATCTCGCGCGCGAACGCGACCTCGCGCGGCTGATGCAGGATCTTCCGCCGGCCGAGGATCTCCTCGACAGCGGCGCGCAGGCGCCGGTCATCCGGATGATCAACGCGCTGCTGCTGCAGGCGCTGCGCGAGCGTGCATCCGACGTGCATTTCGAGCCCTACGAGGCGCGCTCCGTCGTGCGCTTCCGCATCGATGGCGTGCTCCGCGACGTGCTCGAGCCGCCGCGCGCGCTCCATGCGGCGCTCGTCTCGCGCGTCAAGATCATGGCGAGCCTCGACATTGCGGAAAAGCGACTGCCGCAGGACGGCCGCCTCGCGCTGAAGCTCGGCGACAAGCTGGTCGACGTGCGCGTGTCGACGTTGCCGACGGGGGCCGGCGAGCGCGTCGTGCTGCGGTTGCTCGACAAGGATTCCGCGCAGCTCGATCTCACGGCGCTCGGCATGAGCCGGCGACGCTCGCGGCGGTGGACCGCCTGATACGCGAGCCGCACGGCATCGTGCTCGTCACCGGCCCCACGGGCTCCGGCAAGACGACGACGCTGTACGCGGCGCTGTCGCGGCTGCCGCGCGGGACGCTCAACATGATGACGGTCGAGGATCCCGATCGAGTATGCGCTCGACGGCGTCGGCCAGACCCAGGTCAATCCGAAGATCGACCTCGATTTCGCCCGCGCGCTGCGCGCGATCCTGCGGCAGGATCCCGACATCATCATGATCGGCGAGATCCGCGATCTCGAGACCGCGCAGATCGCGGTGCAGGCCTCGCTCACGGGGCATCTCGTGCTCGCGACGCTGCATACCAACGATGCCGCGAGCGCGATGACGCGCCTCGCGGATATGGGTGTCGAGCCTTATCTGCTGGCATCGAGTCTGCTCGGCGTGCTGGCGCAGCGGCTGGTGCGAGGCTTTGTCCCGCCTGCCGCGCCCGCGTCGCGCCAACGGCCGGCGAAGCGCCGATTGCTCGCGGAGCTCGGCCTGCCGCGCGAATCTTCCGCTATACGCGCCCGCCGGATGCGCCGAGTGCAGCGACACCGGTTACCGCGGCCGCTCCGGCGTGTACGAGCTCATCGTCGGTCGACGATGCGATGCGCCGGCTGATCCACGATCGCGCGCCCGAGCACGCGTTGCGCGCTGCCGCGGCGCTTGCGGGTATGCGTCGCTGCGCCGGGACGGCGCGCGCTGGCTCGCGGACGGCACGACCTCGCTCGCCGAGCTCGTGCGCGTATCCCGCGAAGCGTAGATGAACGGCCCCCACGCTCACTGCGTTCGCTGCCTCCGAGGGGGCGCACAGTGCCCTCGGCGGCCGGCGCGCACTGACGTGAACGCGTTCCGCTACGAAGCTGTCGACGCGGAGGGCAGGCTGACGCGCGGCGGGTCGACGCCGAATCGGCGCGGCAGGTGCGCGACCGGCTGCGGGCGAAGGGCTCTTTCCCACGGCGATCGATGCGGAAGGCGTCGACGGTGAGGGTCGGCGACGTTCGCGACACAGCGGTTGCGACTGCCGGCAGCGCAGGTCGCATTGTCGACGCGGCAGCTGGCAACCCTCGTGCGGTCGGGCATGCCACTCGACCAGGCGTTGTCGGCCGTCGCCGAGCAAGCCGACGACCCGCGCGCCGCGAGACTCTTCACAGAAATGCGAACGCCAGGTGATGCCGGCGAGCCGCTGGCGGGGGCGCTCGCGCAATGGCCGCGAACGTTCTCCGAGCTCTACCGGGGTCTCGTGGCGGTTGCGGCGGAAACCGGCAGCCTTCCCGACGTTCTCACGCGGCTCGCGGACTATCTCGAGGCGCGCCAGGCGCAGAAGCAGCAATTCGCGCTGGCGCTCGTCTACCCGGTGCTGGTGACCGTCATAGCGTTCGCGGTGATCGTGGTGCTGCTGGTCTATGTCGTGCCGCAGATCGTGGCCGTGTATCAGCAGAGTCGACAGACACTGCCGTGGCTCACGCAGGCGCTGATTGCGCTGTCGGGATTCCTGCGCGGGACCGCATGGCTCTGGCTGTCGGGCGCCGCCGCGGCGACGATCGCGTTCCTGCTCGCGAACCGGAACGAGGCGTTTCGCGCGCGATGGCAACAGGCGCTGTTGCGCGCGCCTGTCGCGGGCCGTCTGGTCGTGGCGGTGGACACCGCGCGCTTCGCGAGCACGCTCGCGATCCTCACGGGCAGTGGCGCGCCGCTGTTGCGCTCGCTCGACGCCGCGCGCGACGTCGTCTGGGCCTTGCCGCTGCGGGCGGCGGCGGGCAGGGCGTCAGTGCTCGTCCGCGAGGGCGTCTCGCTGGCGCGCGCGTTGAAAGAGCAGCGCGTGTTCCCGCCGGTGCTGATTCACCTCACCGCCAATGGCGAGGCGAGCGGCCAGCTCGCCGCGATGCTGGAGCGTGCCGCCGAGGAGCTGGAGCGCGAGGCCGCGCGTCGCATCACTGGTTCGCGGCGTTGCTGCAGCCGGCGCTGATCGTGACCATGGGTGCGATCGTGCTGGTCCTGGTGCTGGCGGTGATGCTGCCGATCGTCGCGATGAACCAGCTGATCCGCTGAAAGGTCCGCGTCAAGGCGCGCCCGCGCGCCGTCCGTGCCGCGCCAGCGCCCAGGCGACATGCTCGCGAACCAGCGGCGACGGGTCCTCCGCGCGCGCTTCGAGCGCGGCGACGATGTCTCGGTTGCCCGGAGCGTTACCCAGGCCGACCGCGAGGTTCCTCGACCATCGCTCATACCCGATTCGCCGGATCGCGCTGCCGGCGAGTCGAGAGTCGAATTCCGTTTCGGTCCACGCGAACAGCATGACGAGATCGGCGGCGTCGAGACCGTTGCGAACCGCGAAATCCGCTTCGCCGGTATCCTGCGCGAACCGATTCCACGGGCAGCAGAGTTGGCAGTCGTCGCAACCATAGACGCGATTGCCGATGAGAGGACGCAACGCCTCGGGAATGCTGCCCGCGAAGCTCGATCGTGAGGTACGAGATGCAGCGGCGGGCGTCGAGTTCATAGGGCGCGACGATCGCCCCCGTCGGACAGACGTCGAGGCACGCGCTACAGCTTCCGCAGTGCGACGACTGCGGCGCAGAGACCGGCAGCGGGAGATCGGTGTAGATCTCGCCCAGAAAGAACCAGGAGCCCGCTTCGCGTGTCAGGAGCAGCGTGTGCTTGCCCTGCCAGCCGATCCCGGACTTCGCCGCCAGCGCCACTTCGAGCACCGGTGCGCTGTCGGTGAAGACGCGGTAGCCGAATTCTCCGATCGACGCATGAATGCGCGCCGGCGAGCCGCTGGAGCTTGTCGCGCAGCACCTTGTGATAGTCGCGGCCGAGCGCGTAGCGCGCGATGAATGCCTTGGTCGGCTCGCCCAGGATCTCCTCGCTCGCTCGCGCCGCCGGCGGGCGGTAGTTCATCCGCGCAGTGATGACTCGAGCGTGCCGGGAACGAGCGCGCCGGGGCGCGCCCGGACGGCGCCGTGCCGTGCCATATAATCCATCTCGCCGTGTCGCCCTGCGGCGAGCCAACCGAGCAACCGCCGTTCCGCGACGTCAAGGTCGCGTGTCCGCGATGCCGATATCCTGGAAACCCAATGCCTTCCCCCACCGTCTTATGTCCGCGGCCAATGCCGTCCAGTCAGTTTCGGCCGGCGGTACGTGAGGGAGTACGGGATGTGTCGCCATTCGCGAAAGCGTACATGATTGCGTTACAGGAGCCTGTCGGATTCACTTTGACGCATGCACTGCTCGGCCGAAAAGCGATGGTCCGGCAGACTCCTAGGCTGCCGGAACGCGATGTCCACCGCCAACCTTCATCTTCCCGATCCCGCCGCGACCGAAGCCGCAGGGGCGCGCCTCGCGCAGCGCTCTGGCCGGCGGCATGATCGTGACGCTGTCGGGCGACCTCGGCGCCGGCAAGACGACCCTGGTGCGCGGATGCCTTCGCGCGCTCGGTTGGGCGGGCCCGGTCAAGAGTCCCAGCTATCCATTGGTTGAACATTACCCGCTATCGAGCATATACTTTTATCACTTTGATTTTTATCGGTTCACCGATCCAAGCGAATGGGACACGGCGGGACTCGCCGATTGCTTCGGCCCGGACGCGGTGTGCATGATCGAATGGCCCGAACGGGTCGCCGGTCGGCTTGCCCCGCCGGACGTTGCGTTGACGCTCACGTACCCGGCGGATCCCTCGCGCTCCGGGCGGGAACTCGCGCTGGTGGCGCAAACCGACGGCGGGGAACGATGCCTCGCCGCGATTATCTCCGTCGACTGCGGACAGGCTTATAGCCATGCGTGAACGCATAGCCGGCACGCACCGAGTCACGATATGGCTCGAGCGTCGCCGCATGTGCCGGTGGCTGCTGGTGCCGGCGGCGCAACTTCTCGTCCCCTCGGTGGCGTGGGCCAACGTTGCGCGCATCGCGTCCGCGCGGATGTGGCCTGCGCAGGAATACACGCGCGTCGTGCTCGAGGCGCCGGATTTCGTGGCGCATCGTGTCTCGACGCTGAGGGATCCGCATCGCGTCGTGCTCGAGCTCGACGGCATTCGGCTGACGCCCGAACTCTCGCAGCTGCCCACGCGCGTCCAGGCATCGGACCCGTACATCGCAGCGATCCGCTTCGGGACCCGGGCCCCGGAGACGCTGCGCATCGTGTTCGACCTCAAGACGGAGACCCGGACCCAGCTGTTCGTCTTGAAGCCCGTGGCCGAGTTCGGATTCCGCGTCGTCCTCGATCTCTATCCGCTGACGCCGCTCGATCCCATGATGGCGCTGCTCGAGGAGCGGCGCGAGCCGGCCGGGGTGGAACCGAGGTTCGCTCCACGGCCGCAGGAGCGTTCGCCCGACGGCAGGCCCGAGCCGAAGCCGGAGCCCAAGGCTTTCGGCCGGCGCCAGATCACGATCGCACTCGATCCAGGACATGGCGGCGAGGATCCGGGCGCGGTTGGCCGGCGCGGCACCTATGAAAAGAATGTCACGCTCGCGATCGGCAGGAAGTTGAAGCGCATCATCGACGCGGAGCCCGGAATGCGCGCCATGTTGACGCGCGACGACGACTACTACGTGCCCCTCGCCGCGCGCGTGCAAAAGGCTCGTCGGGTCGAAGCCGACCTCTTCGTTTCGATCCATGCCGACGCGTTTCGCGAGGCGCGTGCCCGCGGGTCGTCGGTGTTCGCGCTGTCCGAAAGCGGTGCGACCAGCAGCGCGGCGAGATGGCTCGCGCAAAAGGAGAACGCGGCCGACCTCATCGGCGGGGTGAATCTCGACGGCAAGGATCCGGTGCTGGCGCGGACACTCCTCGACCTATCGCAAACCGCACAGATCAGCGACAGCCTCAAGGTCGGGCGCCACATGCTGGACAGCATCGGCACCATCAATCCGCTGCACAAGGGCTCCGTCGAGCAGGCCGGATTCGCGGTCCTCAAGGCGCCGGACATTCCGTCGATCCTGGTCGAAACGGCGTTCATCTCCAATCCTGACGAGGAACTGAAGCTCCGCAGCGATCGCCACCAGGCGAAATTCGCCGAGTCGATGAGCGATGGCATCCGGCGCTACTTCGCGGCGAACCCGCCGCTCGCGCGCGCCAGGACAGGGGCCGGCTAGAACGGGCCGCCACTGGTCGCGGCCGGTGCGGAAGTCGGCGCGATCTCCGCCGCGTTCGGTAGAATGGCTGGTGGTTCGTTTCTTCGTCACCTTCGTCCTGTTGCTGACAGTGCTTTTCGGCGCCGAGCTGACGCCGTGGGCGCAGACGTATTTCGTCGTCCCCTGGACTACAGCGCTGGCCACGATCAGCGCCTGGCTCGCCTCGGTGATCGATCCCAACATTGCGACGATGGGCAACGTCATCCGCAGCACGGCGAACGGTTTCGCAGTCTCGATCGAGGCGGGCTGCAACGGTATCGAAGCGATCGATCGTGCTCGTGGCGGCAATTTTCGCCTTTCCCGCGCCGTGGCGCGACAGGCTGGTGGGCCTCGCCGCCGGCATCGTCGCGGTGCAAGGGCTCAACATCGTGCGCGTGATCAGCCTGTTCTATCTGGGGCAATGGAACATGCAGGTGTTCGAGTGGGCGCATTTCTATGTCTGGCAGGCGCTCATCATGCTCGATGTCCTGATCGTGTGGCTCGTCTGGGTCCGCCTGCTGCCGCGGGACGGTCGCGCGAGCCGCCGGCCCGGCGGGCCGCCCGGTGGTTCCCCAGCGCCGGTGTCCGCTTGACCCCGCCGGGCGCGGTGGCAGGCACGGCGCGCGGCCCACTCCCCGGCTTCATCGGCAGGGTCTTCGCGTGGTTGCCGGTGACGTTCGTCGCGTGGTATTTCGCCGCCCCGGTGTTGATGTGGCCAGCGGCGCTCATCATCGAGCTCGTCGCGCGCACGGCATTCGCGGACATCGTGCAGGCCATCGAGCAGGTTCGCGCCGTGCTCACGTTCGCGACCACGCTGAAGCCCGGTTCGGTATCGACGCAGGACGCGGTGATCACCGTCGATGTCGACCTGCTGCTGTATTCGTTTGGACTGCCGCTCTACGCCGCGCTGGTGCTCGCCGCGAAAGAGCCCGGCTGGCCGCGTCGCCTCCTCCTCGGTTACGCGGCGCTGATGCCGTTCGTCGCGTGGGGAGCGCTCGCCGATTTTCTGAAAACCGTCGCCATCACCCTGGGGCCGCATATCGCGTCGCAGACGGGATTCGTCGCCTGGCAGCGCGAGGTGATCGCGTTTTCCTATCAATTTGGTGCGCTGATTCTGCCGACAGTGGTACCGGCCGTCGCGTGGGTGCTCACCCACCGCGCTTTTCTCGAACAGTTGAAGGTGACGCCGGATGCAAGCTAACGGTCGCCCTACGCATCCGACCCCGATTGCGCCGCCTTCTTCGCCCGCTCGCGTTCGCGCAGCACGCGCCGCCGCACCTTGCCGGTCGTGGTCATGGGCAAGGCATCGATGAATTCGATTTCCTTCGGATATTCATAGGGCGCGAGGTACCGGCGCACGTGCTCCCGTATGTCGTCCTCGATCGCCGTGGATGGCACCTCGCCCGCCGCCAGCACGATGAACGCTTTCACGACGTTGCCGCGCATTTCGTCCGGTGAGGGCACGACGGCGGCGTTGGCCACCGCCGGATGGCGCACGAGGCAGTTCTCGATCTCGGACGGGCCGATCCGATAACCCGCCGATTTGAACATGTCGTCGGCGCGGCCCTGGTACCAGAGATAGCCCTCGTCGTCGCGGCGCGCGAGGTCGCCGGTGCGGCACCAGTCGCCGGAGAATTTCTTCGCGGTGCCTTCCGGGTTCTTGAAATATTCCAGGAAGAAGACGGGGTCCGGCTCACCGTCCGGTGCGATGCGGTGAACCGCGACCTCGCCGATCTGTCCGTCGGCGACCTCGCGGCCATCGTCGTCGAGCGCTGCGATCCTGTGCCCCGGATACGGGCGGCCCATCGATCCGGGCTTGGCGGGCCACAGCTCCTGCGAGTTGCCGACGATATAGTTCATTTCCGTCTGTCCGAACATCTCGTTGATCGTGACGCCGAGCGCCTCGCGCGCCCAGTCGAACACCGTCGTCCCGACCGCTTCACCTGCGCTCATGATCGTCCGCAAGCGAAGATCGAAGCGATCCCTGGGACGCGGAAAGGCCTTCATCAGCAACTTGAGCGCGGTCGGGAACAGGAACGTATTGCGGACCCCGTACTTCGTCATCAGCGCCAGGGCGCGCTCGGGGTCGAACCGCCCGCGATAACCGACGATCGGCTGACCGAAATGCAGCGCGGGAAGGAGCGCGTCCATGAGGCCGCCGGTCCAGGCCCAGTCGGCCGGCGACCAGAAGAGATCTCCTTCGCGCGGATAACCGTCGTGCGAGTGGACGAACCCCGGCAGATTGCCAAGGAGACACCGGTGCGGCATCAGGGCGCCCTTGGGCGGCCCGGTCGTGCCGCTCGTGTAGACGAGAAGCGCCGGATCGCCCGAGCGCGTCGCGCACGGGGTCAAAGTGCGACGAGGCCCGCTCGAGCAGCGGCTCATAGGGCGTGATCCATGTCTCGCTCGACCCGGCGACGCCGACGACATGGGTGATTCCGGGACATCGGTCGCGTATCGGCGCGAGATTCGGCTGCGATTGCGGATCGACGAAGGCGATCCTCGCATCGGAATCGTTCAACCGGTATTCGAGCGCCTCGGGTCCGAACAGGAACGACAATGGCACGGCCACCGCGCCCAACTGGTACGTCGCCATGTGCGCAACCACCGTTTCCGGCCGTTGCGGAAGAATCAGCGCGATCTTGTCGCCGCGTCCGATTCCCATGGCGGCGAGCGCATTGGACAGGCGGTTCGCACGCTGCTGCAGATCCCAGAACGTGTACGCGAGACATGCACCGGACTCGTCCTCCCAGTACAGCGCAAAGCGGGAGCGCTCGTTCGCCCAGCGCGCGCAGCAGGCCTGCCCGATGTTGAATTCCGCCGGAACGTTCCAGCGGTGCGCCGCAACGATTTCGCGGTACCGGTCGGCCGCCATCGGCCGCGATCAGTCCGCCGACCCGGCGTCGGCGTCGGATTCCGGGGAAATCGGGTCGATGACGGTCCAGACCCAATCCGCGTGCTGTTCGAGCAACCGCCCATGCCGGATCGTGCGCGTGGAAGGCCCGATCCGCAGCGTATAGAGTTGGGAAGCCTGGAATTCGACGGCGGGCACGATCAGCGACTGCACCGGGGGCTCCTCCGGCCGTCGGTTGAACGACAGGAACAGGCCGCGGAACTGGCGCCCCGCGACGGCGGAGTTGACGCCGGTCACGGGATAGTCGACTCCCCGCGCTTTGCGCTGCTCCGTGAGCTCGGCGCCCGCAAGCGTCGTCGCGATCAACTGCAAGCCGATCTCCGCGTCCCTTGTGGAGAGTCTCCGCAGGCGCCGAACGATTCCCATGACCCACGCAGCGTCGCCGCGGCGGTGGATCGCCACGAGCATGTTGAGCGTGAGGTCCATAGCATCGTTGATCGGCACATGCAGGCGGTAGCCCGACGCGCTGATGTCCTTCATCTCCCACGGTGCGGCCGCGGTAGCCAAGGAGACGCGTCCGGAGGCGAGCTCGCGCTGTAGCTCGGTTTCGGCTCTCGACCGCCCGAAGACCGCGAGCTCCATCGTGTTGCCGAAATTGCGGCCGGCGTTGGGCTCCTGGGCCGACAGGGCAATGTCGGAGCGCACGAAAGCGGTGATGTTGGGAAATCCAACGACGGCGTCGACCGGCCCGCTCGCGGCCTTCCTTTCCCCGCGCCGGGCGAGGGGCTTGAACTCGGGATCGACGCGGCTGCCGAGCTTGACGAAGAGATCGAGCTCCTCTCGATGCTGCGACTTCTTGGTCGCACGCGGCTCGCTTCGCACCTCCTCCTCGAGCACCACCCGGTTCCGCAACATCAACGCGTGGAGGGGCTGGAGATCGACGAACAGCACGCGGCCTTCGAGCGCCGTCAGCGACCGCCGCCGCAAGCCTGCCTTGCCGGCAAGGTCGACGTAGAAGCTGTTCGCCGACGTCGGCTTCAAGTTCAAGCGCAGCGGCTGGCACCACGCCTCCAGGTGCGCGGCGATCCATTCGAGTTGCTTTGGCGCGAGGTTGCCGGGATCGGCGAGCTGCAAGACGAGGAGCATCAGGAATTGGCGCTCGATCGTAGTGGGGGCGCCCATCGGGTCGAGCCGAAGCGGTTCGCGTTCGATGCGCAGCGCGCAGGCGCGCGTGAACGGCGTGAATAATTCCGTCCACTTCGCGTCGGACCAGCGCTCGCTGCGATAGAGGTGGAGCTTCGCGTCGCAGGCCAAGGTGCAGGATCTGGCGCCCGATGAGCGGGGGCAGCACCGCCTGCCACTTGTTGCGGGGCACGGGATCGGTGATCTCGCGGGCGAACGCGGCGTAGCACTCACCGAATCCGTGCGCAATGTCGGACAGGGCATGCCAGAGCTGTTCCTCGATCTTCGACGAGCGGCCCGCGTGCTCCACGTATTGCGCCGTGAGGTGGCGCACGAGGCTGCTTGCATGCGTGTCGACGACGAACACCGCCTCGAGCACGGCGGGCGTGCGGCGCGCCGTGCGCGCGGCGAGCTTGTGCAGTTCCGTGACGATGCTGTGCTGCGCGGCCAGTGGATCGTTGGACGGAAGCGACATGACCCAACGCTCGGCGGATCGGATATTGCCGAGGGGTCCTGACGATGATGTCCGGAATTTGAGCATTGGGCCAGTCGAAGAGACGTTTCCCTGGGATCCTCTCGGGCTTGCTTTCGCGTACGCAACGGAGGCGAGTTGGCCCGACTGCTTCCAAAACGCAAAAAACAAGCTGCGCTCGCCTGCCTTCGCGTCTAGTGCATCGAGGGGTCGTGCTCCGGCCATCGGCTCTTGCCTACGGCCTTCGCAAGGGCGCATTGGCGGCGCTCCCGACCGATCCCCGGTCAGATGATCCCCGAAAGGCGCCGGTCGGGCAATACCAAGCGACCAGGTCTGGCACGCATCGTGCATGGTACTCCCCGTGATCCACAGCATGCCTGGCGGCGACGCAATCGGTCCGGACACAGCAGCAAGCGCCGCCCAACAACTGGAAAGTGGTCATTCGCTAATTTGTGTAGCACAGCCTGCGCCAGCCAAGTGACGCAAAACGCTAAGGGACGACAACGATGGGCATCCTGATTACCGCGCCTGCTCGCCGGCGCGAGCCGCCGGGGGAGTTGGCCGAAGTTTCCGTAGCCACGGGCGACGCGCGCAACTCGCTGCACATTCGCGAGGTGGTCCGGATTACCGGATTACGCCGCGAGCAACTCTACATGTGGCAGCGACGGTACAACTTCCCGTCGCCGCTGCGCGATGGTTTCGGCGATCGGGTCTATCCCCCGGACCAGGTCGCACGACTCAAGCTTATCAAGCAGCTCCTTTCGGAGGGCTGGCGGGCAGGAGCCGTCGTGCCGCTGACCGAGTCGGTGCTGCAATCGATGCTCGGTCTCACGGTCGAGGATCCGGCGCCGTTGCCCGGCGAGATCGAGGCTGCGGTCAAGCTCCTCGCGCAGCATCGGGTCGGCGAATTGCAGAATCATCTTTCCAAATTGCTGGCGGGGCAGGGGATGCGCAAATTCCTCGAGACCACGCTGATTCCGCTGAACGAAGCCGTCCATGAAAGGGTCGTGCGGGGCGAGATGGAAAATTTCCAGGAGTTGCGTTTCGGCGATCTTGCCCAGCGCCTCCTCCGCGACGTGACCCGGCTGGTTCGCCCCCAGCGCGAAGCGCAGCACGTGCTCCTCGCGACACCGCCCAACGATCCGAACCAGCTCGGTCTCGCCATCCTCGAATTGCTCCTGTTCACCGAGGGTGTGAACTGCCTCACCCTGGGCCCGGGCGTACCGGCGCAGGAAATCGCCGGCGCGGCCGCGGCCTACAAGACAAGCCTCGTCATCCTGCTGTTCGATCGCGGCATCTCGGGCAAGATCGCGGGTCAGGAAATCCGCGCGCTGCGTACCGAATTGCCGCCGGACTATCCGCTCGTGGTCAGCGGGCGGGCGGTGAATCTGCTGGCGAAACCCATCGCGGATGTGCACACGGCCGCCGACTTCAGCTCGGTCATGTCGATGATGCGCGAGCTCGGAATTACGCCAGGACCGGTAGCGCCGTCGCTGCCGCAGCCGTCGCAGCCGCCGGTTTCGATGCTGGCGGGCTGATCCTCACTGCGATTGCATGGCGGCCCGCATCCATGCCGCCGTGGCGGTGGCCTCAGCGTAGCCTTCGCTTTCGAGTCCTTCCGCGACCTGCCGCCGGTCGGCGGGCGAGCGATTCTGCGACAGCTTCAGCTTGGCGTCGATCCGCTTCACCCGGATGCGAAATCCGACGATCGCGCCGACCATCGCATGGAGCCGTCCCGGGTCGAGGCCGAGTTGCCAAGGCTTGGCCCGGCCCGACTCGAACCTTTGAATCATGAGATCGAGCACCGCGCGCGTTTCCGCCGGGTCGCGCGCGAGCTCGATTGCGCCGTACAAGTGGGCGACTGCGTAGTTCCACGTCGGGACCGCGCCCGCAGGATCGGCATACCACGAGGGCGTCACGTACGCGTGCGGCCCGTGAAAAATGGCCATCGACTCGCCGCTGGAAACGTTTTGCGTGTGCGGATTGGCGCGCGCGAAATGGCCGACGAGCGTGCCGTGCGGCTCGCAGTCCGCGAAATGGAGTAGCGGCAAATGCGTGACGTACGGCTCAGTAGCGCCGGGCGTGACGAGCGTCGCGAAGGGGAAATCGTGCAGGAGCCGCGCGATCGTCGCGCGCTCGCGGGCCGCGAAATGTTCGGGAATGTAGACGCTCATTGGTTCTGCGCTTGCGCCCCCCTCAGTGGGATTAGGCGGCGGGTGCGCGGCATCCGGCGCGCATCGCCGGGCGCTGCCTCGCGAACAGCGCGAGTGCGTCCGCGGCGACGAAACTGTAGCTGCGATTGCAGAACTCGCACGTCACCCCGATCATGCCCTGCTCGGCCAGGATGCTCTCGATTTCGGGGCGGCCGAGCATCCTGAGGGCGTTCCCCACGCGATCACTCGAGCAGTCGCAGTGAAAGCGCGCGCGGCGGGGCTTCCTCACGCGAATGTCGTCGTTCGGAAATCGCGCGGCAAGCAGCGCTTCCACGCTGCTTGCGCCCAGCAGGTCGGTCGTGCAGACATCGACGCCGGACGCCGCGTGCCGCCAGGTGGCGTCGTCGTCGGGTCCTGCGCTCGGCATCCGCTGCAGCAGCATGCCGCGCGCGCGGCCCGCCTCCGCCGCCAACGTGAGCCGGCTGTCGATCTGTTCCGACGTAGTGAGATAGTGCTCGATCAGGGCTGCGATCGAAGCGGCCTCGAGCGCGACGATGCCCTGGTAGACCGGGCCACCGTCTTTCGGGTCGAGCGTGATCGCGAGCCGGCTCGTCTGCGGGTCCCCCGCGAGCGCGCGGAGCGGGGCGTCCTCCGGCAGGAGCGCGGCCGCGTCGCGCCACTGCGCGGTGGCGCGCAGGCCCAGGTCGGCGGTGCATTCGACGACGAGCAGGCGCACCGGTCCCATCCCCTGCAGCTGGACGATGAGAGTGCCCTTGAAGCTCAGCGTTGAGGCGAGCAACGCGGAAGCGGCGAGGAGCTCGGCCAGTACCCGCCGCAACGCCGGCGGATACGGATGCTGATCGAGGATCTCCCGGCAGGCATCGTCGAGACTCACGAGTGCGCCGCGGACCGCCGCGCGTTCGAACAGGAAGCGCGTGACGTTGTCGGCGAAGCGCGTCGGTGCGTTCACAAATTTAGCTCGCCCGAGCCGTTAGCCTAGCGTTTGAGCGACACTGTGTAGAGCGTCATCGGCAGGCCGGAATTCCGGTCGAAGGTCGCGCCGGCGGCAATGCCCACCCGGGCAATCGCGGCCGCGGTGCGGAGCTTGGGATACTCCGCGTGCATGGCCCCCAGCGCGAACTCGCGGCCGGAGCCGACCGACCAGAACCGGCTGTATTCGAATACTTCGCGCATCGAGTACACGCCGAAAATGCCATGCTCGTTCGCGACGAGCGCCGTCACCTGCGTCGATTCGTACGGGTCGTCCTCCTCTTCCTTTGGGTTGAGGAAGTGCTGCTCCTTCAGGATCGGATGCAGCTTGCGGAACGTTTCGAAGATGGCGGCCTTGGTCGAGAAATCGAGATCGCCATGCGCCGCGAGCAGGCTTTCGAACACGAGCTGGTGCGCCGCGCTGCCGCACAGTCCGATATGCGTGCCTTTGTAATGGACAATTTTCTCGGACGTCCGGTCGAACTCTGCGGAGAGCCGGGTGTCGCCGAACGTGGTGAGCGAATCCGCGGCGATGACGACTTCATCGTTCTTGCGAACGGCAACGAGCGTGGTCATGGGTGGTCTTTGCGATCGCGCGGCGCGAGTGTCGATTTGCCGCGGCAGCCAGGAGTCCGACAGGCTCCATCCGCAATTATACCTTCACGCGCGCGTGCCCCCCCATCGCGACGGCGCCGGAAGCATCGCGGTCGGCGGCAGTTGCGCCGGATTCCATTGGGCAATCGCCCACGACCAGAACTCGCCGACTGAATCCGGTGTTTCCGATCCCTCTGGCGACCGTTGCCCGAGAAACCGCCATGCGGCGAGAAGCACCGGCACGCAGTCTTGCGGCAGCGGTGGGGCTCCGGTTTGCTTGGAAAGTTTTTCACCGGTGGCGTGGATCGCGACCGGCACATGCAAATAGGACAGCGGCGGATACCCCAGCCGGCGCGACAGAAAGATCTGGCGCGGCGTCGAGGCGAGCAGATCGGCGCCGCGCACCACGTGCGTGACATTCTGCAGCGCGTCGTCGACGACGACGGCGAGCTGATAGGCGTAGAGGCCGTCGGCGCGCCGGACGACGAAATCGCCGACGTCGCGCGCGAGGTCCTGCCCCTGCGCTCCTTGCAGGCGGTCGCGGAATTCCACGCGGGTGTCTTCGACGCGCAAGCGAGCCGCCCGGTGCGGACGATCGCGCCGGTCCGCGGGCATCCCGTCGCGACAGGTTCCGGGATAGACGCGCTCGCCGCCGGGACCGATGGCGGCCGTTTCGAGCTCGCGCCGCGAGCACGTGCAATCGTACACATCGGCGTTCGCGCGGAGCCTTTCGAGGGCGGCGGCGTAGAGCGTGGTGCGCGCCGATTGCCGCACGACTTCACCGTCCCAGGCGAATCCATAGCGTTCGAGCGTCGCGAGGATCGCCGCCTCCGCGCCGCGCTGCGAACGCGGCACGTCGACGTCCTCGATTCGCACGAGCCAACGGCCCCCGGCGGCACGCGCGTCGCAATAGCTCGCGACCGCCGCCACGAGTGAGCCGAAGTGCAGCGGCCCGGTGGGCGAGGGCGCGTAGCGGCCGCAGTAGGGCAGTCGGGGCGAGACGGCGCCGACGTTCACCGTGCCGTATAGGATGCCGGCACGATTCCGATCTTCGGCGTTGGCGTCGGCTCGAAGAGCCAGTTGCGGTTCATTGTCGCCAGGACGGCATTCGGGTATTCGGGTCGCCCGAGGCTGCCGTTGTAGCGTCCGAGGGCGCGGTACAGGTCGCCGTTCTCGGTATCGAGGTAGTGGCGCAGGATCACGCAACCATAGCGCAGGTTCGTGCGCAGGTGGAAAAGGTTGTGCTCCGATGCGCCAATGAGCTTAGTCCAGAACGGCATCACTTGCATGTAGCCGCGGGCGTCGGCCGACGACACCGCGTACTTGCGAAAATTGCTCTCGTGCTGGATCACGCCGAGCACGAGTTGCGGATCGAGTCCGGCCCGCGCCGCTTCGTAGTGGACGGTGGTCATGAACTCGTCGCGCGAGCGCGCGTCCGGGACCTTGGGTGCGAGCCGCCTGGACATCTCGACAAGCCATGACCGCAACCCGGAGCCGTTGGCGTAGTCGACCGGGACGGGGTTGTCGGCGATTGCGCGCTGCAGGCCCGCGACCACCGAAGATGCGAGCTTCTCCTCGACCTGCGCGCCGGCGAGTGCATCCACGGGCGCCAGCACCAGCAGGGCCGCGGCCACGAGGGCCGTGCCGAACGCGTACCGGATTGTGCCCTTGACTCTCATTCCTGAAGCTTCCTTTCGATAAAGGCGGCAATTTCGCCCGCCGCGACCGATATTACCGTGGCGTCGCGCCGGGCCTGGTATTCGACCTTCCCCTCCTTGAGGCCCCGCTCGCCGATTGTGATGCGGTGAGGAAGACCGATCAACTCGAGATCAGCAAACATCACGCCAGGACGTTCGCCCCGGTCGTCGAGCAGCACTTCGATGCCGGCCGCCTCAAAGGTGTCGTGCAGCGAGTCGGCGAGCGCTTTGACGCCCTCGTTGCGATCGTACCCCACCGGGGCGATCGCAACGGCGAAAGGGGCCAAAGGCTGCGGCCAAATAATACCCCTATTGTCGTGATTCTGCTCGATTGCCGCGGCGACCACGCGGGTGATCCCGATCCCGTAGCACCCCATTTCCAGGGCCCGCGATTGACCGCCGGCATCGAGATAAGTTGCATCCATGGCCTTCGAATAGATGTCGCCCAGCGCGAAGACATGGCCCACTTCGATTCCGCGCAGGATCTCGAGCGTCCCCCGACCGTCGGGCGAAGGGTCGCCGGCCACCACATTGCGAAGGTCCGCCACACTGTCCGGTTCGCGGCAATCGCGGCCGAAATTGACACCGCGAAGATGGAAATCGGGCTCGTTGGCGCCGCAGATGAAATCGGCCATGACGGCCACCGTGCGGTCGACGATGAGCGGAAGGTCCGCGGGAATTCCGACGGGTCCGAGGTAGCCTGGATTGCAGCCCGTCACCGCGATGATCTCCGCTTCGGTAGCCCAGCGGAATTTCCCGAGCCCCGCAATCTTGGTCACCTTGATTTCGTTCAGCGCGTGATCGCCGCGAATCAGCAGCATGTGGATGCGCGCCGGCGCGTCCGCGACCTCGGCGGCGAGCATGATGCACTTGATGGTGCGCGCCAACGGCAACCCGAGCAGCTCCGCGACTTCCTCGCAGGTCGCCTTTCCGGGAGTAGGGACCTTCTGCATAGGCTCGGAAGGCGCGGGACGCGACGGGGCAAGCGCGACGGCTTCGGCGAGCTCGACGTTCGCCGCATACTCGGACGCGGGACACCAGGCAATGGCGTCCTCGCCCGAATCGGCGAGCACCTGGAACTCGTGCGATGCGCTGCCGCCGATCTGCCCGGTATCGGCTGCGACTGCGCGGAATTTGAGCCCCATCCGGCCGAAGATGCGGCCATAGGCGTCATACATCTCCTGATATGACTTCAGCATCGCCGCCTTGTCGACATCGAACGAGTACGCGTCCTTCATCACGAACTCGCGCGAGCGCATGACACCGAAGCGCGGCCGGACCTCGTCGCGAAACTTGGTCTGGATGTGGTACAGGTTCCGCGGCAGCTGCTTGTAGCTCTTGAGCTCCTTCCGCGCGATATCGGTGATGACTTCCTCGGAGGTCGGCTGCACGATGAAGTCGCGCTCGTGCCGATCCTTGAGGCGAAGGAGCTCCGGGCCGTATTTCGCCCAGCGTCCCGTTTCCTGCCACATTTCCGCCGGCTGCACGACGGGCATCAGGAGCTCGATCGCGCCGGCGCGGTTCATTTCCTCGCGCACGATGGCCTCGACCTTCCGCATCACGCGAAGGCCGAGCGGCATCCAGGTGTAGATGCCGGCGGCGAGCCGCTTGATCATGCCGGCGCGCAGCATGAGGCGATGGCTGACGAGCTCCGCCTCGGCCGGCGCTTCCTTCAGTGTCGAGAGCAGAAATCGCGATACGCGCATGATGCCGGCCGTCCGGGAAAACGCGCATTTTAACCCGGCGCGCGTCGGCGGCCGGCCAGCGCCTTGTCGAGGCGGACTTGACCGCGCGGCTCGGCCGACGCGTCAGCGTACGACGATCACCGGCAGCTTGGTATGAGTCAGGACCTTCTGCGTCTCGCTGCCGAGCAGCACCGCGGATATGCCGCGCCGGCCGTGCGACGCCATCACGATCGCATCGCATTTGTGCTTCTTCGCGGCGGCCAGGATCGCCTCCCACGGCGCGCTTGCGATCGCAAAGGCGGTCTTGCAGATGAGACCCGCGGCCTCCGCCTTCGTGGCCGCGGCGCCGAGGATCTTCTGGGCGTCCTCGGCCGCGAGCTTCGCGTACTCCCTGCGCGATACCGGCTCGTAGACGACGCCATCGGCATACGCCGGCATCGGATAGTCCGGCGCCGCATAGAATACCGTCAGCGCCGCGCCGACGGCCTGCGCCAACCCGATCGCATGCGCCAGTGCCTTGTCCGAGAGCTTCGAGCCATCCGTTGCCACCAGCAGGGTCTTGTACATTTCCGCTCCTCGATCCGGGTTATCGCATCCTCCCATTATCCGCGATTCGCGAGTGATTGGGCGTCGACGGGGGTCAACGACGGGGCCGCAGGGCCGCCGGCCGTTGCCTCGGCAAAGTGATATTCTCGGTGCGCTTCGAGCTGATCCGTCCGTGATTCACCGAATCGTCAAAGGCCGACGACCTGTTTCCCGGGTCGATCGGCCGCCCCCTCTTCCGGAATTGAGATGAGACGGTTGTTGCGCCAACTGGGACTCGCCGCGCTTGCGTCCGCGTTGGTGCAACCGGTGAGCGCACACGCATTCCTGGATCGCGCGGTCCCGGCCGCCGGCAGCAGCGTTCGCACTTCGCCGATGGAACTCAGGCTGTGGTTCACGCAGCGGCTCGAGCCTGCATTCAGCAAGGTTCGCGTTCTGGATCGCGGTGGCAAGCAGGTTGATCGCGGCGATGGGCGAGTCGACGCCACCGAGGGCGCACTGCTCCGCGTGTCGCTGCCGCGGCTCGCGCCGGGAAAGTATCGAGTGACGTGGCGCGTGTTGTCGGTCGACTCGCACGTCACCGAGGGTGCTTTCACCTTTGATGTTGCACCGTAACGGCAAACGACTGCACGTCGCGCGCGAACCGCGATGAATACGCTGTTCGCCGCCGTGCGCGCGATCCATTACGCGTCCGCCCTGCTGTTGTTCGGCGAGCTCGTGTTCGCGCTCGCCGTGGCTGGTCCCGCCACGCGCGGCGCCGGACTCGGTGGCGACGATATCCATCGTCGGCTCGTGCTGATTGCGCGCTGGAGCGTAGTGGCGGGCATCGCGTCCGGACTCGCATGGTTCGTCATCGGCGCGGCCGTCATGAACGGCACGTCCGTTGGACAGGCGATGCATTGGTCCGTGCTCGAGCTCGTTCTGTCCGACACGAAGTTCGGCCGCGTCTGGGTGCTGCGCTTTGCTCTTCTCGCCGCGTTTTGCGTGATGTTGGAGGTGCTGCGGAGTTCGCCGAGTAGTCCCCTCAGGTCGCGAATGATAATCGGCATGCTGGTAATCGCGGCTCCGTATCTCGGCGCGTTGGCATGGACTGGACACGCGGCCGCCGGCCAGGGACGGGACGGTGATGTGGAGATTGGGTCCGATGTCGTGCATCTCCTCGCTTCCGGCGCGTGGCTGGGCGCACTGCCGGGCCTCGTGTACATGCTGCGCATGCAAGACCTTGGCCTGGCGGCGCAGGCGACAAGGCGCTTTTCGACGCTCGGCGCGATCGCGGTCACGCTCGTCACCGCGAGCGGCCTCGCGAATTCCTGGTACCTGGTGGGCGACGTGCCGGCGCTGATCGGCACCGACTACGGGCGACTTCTGCTCGCGAAGCTCGCGCTGTTCGCGGCGATGCTGGTCCTGGCAATGGCCAATCGGTGGCATTTGTCCATTCGTCTCCCAAGCGAGGATCGCGAAGCGCTGCGTTTGCTCCGGCGCAATGCCATCTTGGAAATCGCAGCCGGAATCGGCGTCGTGACGATCGTCGGGGCGCTCGGCGTCACGGTTCCCGCGGCTCATCAAGTTCCGGTCTGGCCCTTCGAGCACACGTTGAGTTGGAAGCCGGTTGCGGACTCGGCCTGGCGACAGGTGATTCTGGCGGCGGCCGGCGCCATCGCCCTCATGTCGGCCGGCGTCGCAGTCGCCGGCTTCCGCCCAGGACTCATGCGCCAATGGTGGTCGGGTCTCGCGGGTGTCGCGGCGTCCGTCGCGCTCTTGGCCTGGCTACTCGCCGTGCCCGCCCACCCCACGACGTATGCGGCGTCAGCGGAACCCTACACGACAGAGAGCATCGTCCGCGGCAGCGATCTTTACGCGGCGAATTGCCTCGGGTGCCACGGTCCCCAAGGTCGCGGCGACGGCCCCATCGGCCGCTCCTTTCCGACCCGGCCGGCGCATCTCACTGAACTTGCGGCGCGACATCGGGACGGCGACATCTTCTGGTGGATCGCCCACGGTATTCCCGGAACGCCGATGCCGGGTTTTGCCCCGGGCGTGCGCGACGTGGACATCTGGCATCTGATCCAGTTTCTCCACGCACAAGCGGACGCACGCGACGTGCCGGCGATTGCGGATGGGATGCAGGCGCTGCCTTTCGTCGCCGCGCCGGAGTTCACGTTCGAGGTCACCGGACACCCGCAGGAAACGCTGCGGCGACTGCCCGGAAACAGCGCAGTCCTGCTCGTGTTCTACACGTTGCCGCAATCGCTGCCGCGCCTTCGCGCACTGGCACGGGATGAAGCGGCCTTGGCAAAGGCCGGGGCCAGAATCATCGCGGTGCCGCTTCATCCGTCATCGAGCACGGCGGCGGCCGTCGTCCCGGCGCGTGATACCACAATTTTCGCGACGGCTGGCGCGAGCGTGGCCGCGGCTTACATGATGTTCGCGCGCCAGCCGGTCGGAACCGCCGACAACGCGCCACGTCATGTCGAGTTCCTGATCGATCGGCAAGGCGACCTCAGGTTCCGGTGGAGCGGCGATGCGCTTGCGCAATCGCCTGGGACGAGCGAGACGCGCAACTGGATCGACCTCCTCAATCGCGAACCCCCACGGCAGCAATCGTCGCCAGGGCACGCGCATCGCTAGAGTCTTTTGCGGACTTTCCACACCTCTTCGGCGGGCCATTTTCGCGCCCAGTCGACGGTGACGAAGGGATATCGGCTCGAGGCATCTGCAGAAGGCCATACCTCGATCAGGTCTTCGATTTCGAAATGCGTCGCTCGCAGGAGCCGGATCCAGTCGCCGTGCGAAGGGTGGAATTCGACGCCGGATTCACCTGGAAATTCGAGGCGATACAAGCCGAACGCTGGACGTCGCAGGCGATCGGTGGCGGCGCTTCCGTCCTCGTCCGGTGTGCAAAGCGCCATGAGGAACGAATTGACGAGAAACACGAGGCGGCCGCCGGGGCGCAACAGGCGCGCGGCCTCCGGCACCCACCGGCGTGGGTCGGCCCAGAGGCACGCGCCGTACTCGGATATCGCAAAATCAAACGACCCATCCGGCAGCGGAACCTCCTCGGCGTTTCCGTGCAGAAGCGCAAATTCGAGTCCGTGCCGATGCTGCATGCGCCGTGCCGTGGCGAGTTGCGCCTCGGAGTTGTCGATGCCAACGACCCGCGCGCCGCGCCGTGCCATCCACGCCGACACGTACGCGGTGCCGCATCCGAGCTCGATCGCATCCTTGCCCGCGAGATCGTCCGGCAACAGCCCGAGTTCGGACTCGGGGACGCCCCAGATTCCCCACGTCGGATGCGATCGCTCCCACGCGGCCTCTCCGGGGCCGGCATAGTCCCGCGCCCAGACGTCCCACGCGGCGCGATTGCGTCGGACGTGCTCTGGTAAATCGCTCATTGGTGGTCTTGTGATGTCATCGGACAGTTCGAGGCGGTGCGAGGAGCCGCAAACTTTACACCAGGTGGCAACAAAGCTTATCGTTGCACGCCGCGCGGACGAGCAGCTTCGTTTGATCGGCGCGCGCAAGACGCCACTCTCCGCAGTTCGCAAGAATTCCAATTCCCACGGAAAACGCTCAACATGACCGAGACGAAGGAAGGCCCGTCCGTGCCGCCAGCGCCCAAGGAGCCGCAGGAGCGTATCGTCATCACCGAGCATAGCGTCGTCGTCGGCAAGAAGAAGCTCGAGTACACCGCGACCTGCGGCACGGTGGTGCTCCGCGATTACGACGAGCGAGGGAAGCGAGGACGAGGGCAAGCGCAGCCGGCGACAAGCCGCGCGCCACGATGTTTTTCGCAGCCTATACGCTCAAAGGCGTCAAGAAGCCGGAACAGCGGCCGGTGATCTTCAGTTTCAACGGCGGTCCCGGTTCGAGCAGCGTGTGGCTCCACCTCGGAATCCTCGGGCCGCAGCGCGTGGCCACCGACGAAATGGGCAATTCGCCGCCGCCGCCGTACGCGCTCGTCGACAACGAGCACACGCTGCTGGCGGAAAGCCGACCTGGTGTTCATCGATCCGGTCGGTACCGGCCATTCGCGGATGGTCGAAGGCGAGAAGGTGGCCGAATTCCACGAGTACCAGCGCGACCTCGACGCGGTGGGCGAGTTCATTCGTCTCTACCTCGCGCGCTACGGCCGCTGGGGCAGCCCGAAGTATCTGATCGGCGAGAGCTACGGGACGACGCGCGCGGCAGGCCTGTCGCGGCACCTGCAGGAAAAGCACGACATCTTCCTGAACGGTGTGATGCTGGTATCGCTCGCGGTCGACCTGCAGACGCTATCCTTCGATCCCGGCAACGAATTGCCTTACCCGCTCTTCCTCCCCACGTACGCGGCCACTGCCTGGTACCACAAGGCGCTGGCACCCGATCTGCTGAAGAAACCGCTGCGCGAAGTGATCGCGTTGGCCGAGGCCTTTGCGAACAGCGAGTACAGCGTGGCGCTGCTGCAGGGGTCGCGGCTTCCCGCGGCGAAGCGCGAGCACATCGCGCGGCAGGTGGCGCGGTTCTCGGGGCTGTCCGCCGAATTCGTGCGAGCGCTGCGATCTTCGTCCCGACGAATGGCGATTCTTCAAGGAGCTTCTGCGCAACCGCGGCATGACCGTCGGGCGTCTGGACACGCGTTTTCTTGGACAAGACCGCGACGATGCCGGCGAAAAGCCCGAAGACGATCCCGGCCATGGCCAACCTGATCGGCGCGTACGCCGCCGGCATCAACCGCCTGCTGAAGGACAAGCTCAAGTTCGACAGCGACGCGCCATATGTCGTGCATGCGCCGCTCTGGGTGAAGTGGGCGTGGAAGGATTTCGCGAACAAATACGTGAACGTCGGCGAAAGCCTCCGCCGCGCGATGCACGCCAATCCGCACATGCGGGTGTACGTAGCAAGCGGCTACTACGACCTTGGCACGCCGCACGCGCGCCGGCGACTACACGGTGAGCCACCTCGGCCTGCGCGGAAGACTGGCAGAAGAACGTCACCGTCAGCTACTTCGAGGCCGGCCACATGATGTACATCCACCGGCCGTCACTCGCGCGGATGGCGAAGGAGTTGAAGGCGTTCGTGGCGGCGAACTGAGCGAATTGAGCGTGCGTGCCATCGCATGCGAGCCGGAACGTCCGCGCTCGGGAGCAACTCGGCACCTGGTGGCGATACCGCCGACGCGGTACAATTTTTTCCGGCGCCGGTCCCGTTTGCGCACTTGGCACGCCCCACCGACGCCTCGAGGAGACATAACATGAAGCCGCGAAACCATTGCCTGCCTCGCCGCGCCGTTCGCGATGTTCACTGCAAGCGCGGCGCTGGCGGTGTCGTTGGCCGTCTCCGCGCAAGGCAAAGACGACCTGTGGGAAATGACGTTCAAGATGGATATGCCCGGCATGCCGATGGCCGTACCGGCGCAGGTAAATCGTGTATGCATCAGCAAGAATCACGGGACGAAGATCTCATTCCCAGGCGGGACAACTGCCGCGTCACGGACAGCAAGCGCACGGGCAACAAGCTCACCTACAAGATGGAATGCACCGGCAACGAGGCGATGACGATGGTCGGCGACCTGACGCTTGGCAACAACGCCTATGACGGCCAGATGCGCATGACGATCACGAAGACAAAAGACACGATGAACATGGTGTTGTCCGGCAAACGCGTCGGCGACTGCACCGCGCCGGCCAAGTAGCGCTCCGCGCTCCTCGCCGCGGTACCTCGCGAAAGTGTCCCTGAGTCTAGCGCAGGAGACCAGAAGCGCCGGATTCCGGCGTCAAGCGTCGGATTGAACCGCGCGCGTCGTATCCGGGAAATTCACCGGCGTTCGGCCATGTTCGCTACCTGGGAACGGAAGTGCTGCATATGACGGTAGCGGGAACCGGTGCGCCCATAGAACGTCGCCGCCGAGCGGCGCTGGACGAGGTCGCCCTGATCGATCGTGTTGCCGGCAAGGACCGCGCAGCGTTCGAGGCTCTCTACCGCGGCTACTACCCCAGGCTTCGACGCTTTCTCGAGCGGGTCACCCGGCGGCCGCAGATCGTCGAGGAGATCCTGAACGACACCATGTTGGTGGTCTGGCGCAAGGCCCCGACCTACAATCTGCGTTCGCGGGTGTCGACCTGGATCTTCGGCATTGCACTTCGGCGCGCGCTGAAGGCACTCAAACGCGTCGACGAACCGATGGAATTCGTGCCGGAACTGAAAGCCCGGATCATGGCGTCGCCGGACCGGAGGGCATGCTGGTCCAGCAGGAAACCCGGGCATCCATCGTGCATGCGCTGAAATGCCTTTCGCCCGATCATCGGTTCGTCAACGGCACGCTCGACGGAGACGATCTTGCTGCAGTCGACCGGCATGTGCGCGAATGCGCGCGCTGCCGACGCGAAGTCGACCTGCTGAAGCAGCTGCAAGCGGTTTGCGCGAGCGACGGACCGACAGAGGACGCGACGCCCGCGTATCGCCGGTTGCACGAGCGGATTGCAAGCGGCCGGTCGCTCAGCTCTTTCGGGGATCGCGTACGCGCCCTCCTGCTGCCGTGGCAATGCGCGCCCGCATGGGCAAGATGGGCGATCGCCGCGGAGTTTGCCGGGATCGTCATGCTTGCCGCATGGGTAGCCATGCCCGTCGGCGAACCCATCGGGCTCTTCCAGACGCTTGGCGCGCCTGCCACGCACACCGCCCGCGGTGGCAGGATTGCCGTGGTGTTCGTTCCCGAAGTTGCAGAATCGGAGCTGCGGCGCATTGTTCGCGCTGCCGGCGCGCGGTTGGTCGATGGCCCGACCGACGAGCAACGAGACGTGCGTGGAGGTCCCACCCGGGGATCAGGACGCTAATCCTCGCCGCTTTCCGAGTCGAACCGGCCGTGATGCTGGCTCAACCGTTGACCGCGGCAGCCGACCGCGCGGCTTTGGCATCTCGCCGAAGTGCACAAGATCACGGCCGGGCGGGGATCCGCATCGTCGAAGTCGATACCGCAGTGGAAGCGGAAGTGCACGAGCTTTACTGTTAGCTTGCGCGAGACGTAATCGAGCCCAAGCGCACTGAGTGCGCAGTGGCGCTCTTCGAGGAGGTAGCCCCGCCATGGCGAAGCCATGTTCGACCCCATAGTGTCAAGAATCGCCCATCATGCTAAGGTCGAGGCGAAATCAACGCCGAATATCACGCACAATCACCTCGCGCCAACTCGACGCCACGTCGATAGCATGGGATGTGACGACGAGCGACACCTTGCGCCGAAGGACGGCGGCACGCAGACATCCTACCAACCGGCCAACTTCGGCCGTGCGTAGCGTTCGTAGACGCCGCGGAGCGGCACACAAGTTGCTAGGACTAATACCTATGGCCGCAAACCGGATTGCACTTGATGCGAAACCCACAATCGTGGGCGAATTGAAGGCACGCCTAGGTGGCCGCCTGGACAGCGAGCACGAACAGGCCTTCATTCGGATCGTGATCGCGGGTGTGGTGCTGGCGTATATGGGCCACCTATATGTGCCGGGCCCAGAGGCCAATGGGCATGAGCAGATCGCACTCATATGGGGCGTGGGCGCCTTTCTAGCGTTCTCCACGTTCCTCCTTGCAGCGATCATTGTTTCGCCCGCGATCAACGTCCGGCGGCGTGTGCTTGGCATGCTGATGGACGCTGCCATGACGTCTTACTGCGTCGCGCTTTCCGGTGAAGTGGGGGTGGCGATCTTCGGCGTGTACCTTTTCGTGATTTTCGGCAACGGTTTCCGATACGGCCGCAAATACCTTTTGGCTTGCCAAGGCTTGTGCCTGGCAGGTTTCCTCTACGTCATTCAAGTGGCCCCTTTCTGGGCCGAGCACGCCGTGTCTGGCTGGGGGTTGCTGGTCGCGCTCATTGTGCTCCCGCTGTATGTGTTGACGTTGCTCAATCGCATCGAGGAATCGCGCGCCAAGGCCGAAGAGGCCAATCGCGCGAAGAGCGCCTTCTTGGCGAACATGAGCCACGAGATGCGGACGCCGTTGAACGGTATCGTCGGCATTGCGGACCTACTAAAGACCACCCCTCTCGATCGGGAACAGGGCGAATTGGTACACCTCCTTCGGAATTCGGTGACGATACTTCGATCGCTGGTCGACGATGTTCTCGACATCTCAAAGATTGAGGCTGGCCGCCTTACCGCTGAGATCGTTGATTTTGATCTGCACGCTACCCTTAATAGCGTAATCAAGGTAATGCGTCCGCACGCCACCGCAAAGAATATTGTGCTGCGCGCGATGATCGACCCAGCAATTGACTATCAGGTAAAGAGTGATCCACATCATTTGCGTCAAGTGCTCATGAATCTGGTATCAAATGCCGTGAAGTTTACTGAGCATGGCCAAATAGAGGTTACCGCCAATCTCATCAGCGAAACTTCCGAGGACCTGCGCGTTCACTTCGAGGTCCGGGATACCGGGATCGGAATCTCGCAGGAATCCCAAAAGAAGGTCTTTGAGCGTTTCGTGCAGGCCGATACATCGACAACACGACGCTACGGCGGAACGGGGCTCGGCACCACTATCGCCAAGAATCTCGTCGAGCTGTTGGGCGGCTCGATTGGCCTTGAGAGCTCACCCGGCGTCGGCAGCGTGTTTTGGTTTGATCTTCCGTTCGAACGCGCCGAACCACTGCAACTGGACGTGACAAGCAAACCGGTGATTGCGGGCAACGTGGGTTCAGCGCTGCTCGTCGCCGACACAGCCGAAGCTGCGAATCTTGGCCCGCTGGTGACGGCGGCTTGCGGCCGGGTCGAGACGATCTCTGCCGATTCGGTGATTGGCCAAGTGCAGCGACTGAGGGCGCAAGGTCTTGCCGTTCCGGCAGTGTTGGTTGCAGGCAACGCTGACACGGCCTGCCAGGTCTTTGAACGTGTTTCGGCAGAGCAGGGCGATACGCCAACGGCGATGATTTACATAGCAACGGCGCCGCCGACAAGTGCCGAACGCCTGCGTTTACGAGCCATCGAGGGCGCGTCATATCTGGGGACCGACGCCTCACCTCGGCTGCTGCGCAATGCGATACATGCAGCCACGTCAACAGGGCCGCGCGAAGGCGCCGAAATAATAGACTTCGGATTGGCGCTCAAGCAGCCTCGTTCCGAGTTGCGAATCCTCGTTGCCGAGGACAACGAGACAAATCAGGCCATCATTCGTCGAATGCTCGAAAATGCCGGCCACAAAGTGTTATTAGTCAGCGACGGCGAGCAGGCCCTTGATGCCCATGAGGAGTGGAAGCCAGACTTGGCGATATTCGATTTCAACATGCCGATCCGCAATGGGCTTGAGACGGCCGCCGCAATCCGCAACATGGAGTTGTCGGGCCCGCGACTGCCGATCATCATTCTTTCTGCATCAGTAACGGTTGAGACGCGCGCAAAGGCACTTCAGTCGGGCGCGGATGACTTTATAGGCAAGCCGTTTGATGCCGCAGGCTTACTCCAGGTCATCGACGGACTAGCCAAGGGAATCGTCCGGAGCCAAGCGGTACCGGCCCATCTCCCCGCCACCGTGTCACTCCGCGGTATTCCGCTCATCGATCAATGCCGTTTGGACGAGGTCCAGAGGATAGGCTCATCCAGCCCGAAGTTCATGCCAACGTTAATCGGTGGCTTTGGCACCGATCTGCAGACGCTATTGAAGAGGCTTGACGCAGCTGTGGCAGGCAGCGATACGAAGACAATCACGGATATAACACATGCCATCAGGGGAGCCGCCGTCGGCATTGGCGCCCAGCAACTCGCTGCCAAATGCGCCGAAATAGACCGACTTGCTACCGACGGCTCGACTGACCAGCTCGGCGTTTCGACAACCGAACTGCGAGCATGTTTTGAGGCGACCATGGGGAAGCTCACCCCCCCATTGCCCGAAAACCGCGCTTCCGCAAACTGATCCACGCGCACCGCAACGATCCCGGGCGACGCTGAATAGATTGGACGTGACCTGCTATCAGGCCCCCGCGCCAACAGCAACGCGGGTTGCGCCGCCGTAAATTGCCTCGGCCACGTTTTCCTCCTCGGGCACCGCCAATAAGAGCTTATCCTGGGCTCGGACGAGCCGAGACATCAGCTTTAGGTCGCGGCCCTCAAGCCTGAGCGCAGCATCCACCCAGACCCCCACGATATCGAGCAACTCAGCCAGCGTTGTCGGCTGGTAAAATTGCTTCGCCTGCCGCATCGAGCGATAGGAATTCGCGCGACGTTGGCGCGTTTGAATTATTTTCTGCACCGATGCGACACCGAGGCCATCCTCGACTAACTCGTCGACGACGCCTAGATCGCACATTTGCTTTGCGCTGAATACGGCACCGCTCATGATGATTTCGTCTGCCTTCTTGAGGCCGACACGGCGGGCAAGGAAGGACAGCGCGCCCATTCCAGGGAAGAGGTTGAATAGCGTTTCGGGGAGAGAGAAAGACGCGCTGCGCTCCGCGACGATTATGTCCGCGCCGAGGGCACATTCGAAGCCGCCGCCCATCGCCCGACCCTGCACAAGCGCAATTGTGGTTATCTGGGAACCGAATCCGGTTGTTCGGCGGTGGATATTGCGTACGCACTCGCGCGCGTAACCGTCGAGGGTAGCCCGATCCTGGCGGGTTATGAGCTTCAAGAAGAGGTCCAGGTCGCCACCGAGGTTGAACACGCCGGGGAATCTGCTGCCGAAAACGGCATTTTCGATTCGCTGCGCCTGCCCACGATGAGTAATCCATCCTTCGTTCGACTCAATTGTCGATTCCGACCGCGATATCTCCTGGACAAGGCCCGGATTGAAACAAGGGCGCGAACTTGGTTTCATCCATGAAAACAAGGTATTGAGTTCTTGATCAAACTCGAAATCGAGTTGCTTATAACCAGTCAATGTATCAGGCGATCGAAAATCAACGACAGGGTTCATGCGATTTCTCCTAGGCCCAAAAAAACCAAAAGACTACGAAACGCAAGGATAATCCAGACAACGCTGCACTTAGTTGACATACGGCGATAAATGGTGTGCGTGCCTACGTCCGAGTCTACACGATTGCGATTTCGCAATGGCTGACCGTTCGGTGCTGGCCCGGGTTTCGGCGTCCCGATCGCAATCTCGACTGGCGAGATAGAGCAGTCTGTTTAGCCGACGCGGCAGTCCCAGGCTAGCCAGAGAAGCAGGCCTTCAGTCTGGCGAGTCCTCGCAAACGGTTTGTCCAAGTGCCGATTGAACGCGCCACAGAAGAGCATGCACGCGTCCGAATAGGATTGGCAGCATGGATGACCTGGCTGCCGACGCCGAGCAAGAGATTGCTCCACTCGAGCCGCGCGGACTAGCCACCGATCTCGCCGCCGTCATTGCGCGTGATCGCCAGCACCGATGAGCGCGGCGGCATATCGTCGCGGAAGTCCGGCCAGCGCGTCGACGGTTTCTCGTAAGTCGATCCCTTTTCGTCGCCCGGGTGCTGCACGGCGAGGAATAGCGTCCTGCCGTCGGGCGTGAATGCGGGACCGCAAATCTCGCTGCCGCGCGGGCCATTGAAGAAGCAGCGCGTCGCGCCTCGCCCTGGTCCGCTCACCTGCGCCGCGTAGAGGCTGTCGTTGAAGCCGGCACTGTCGTCCTGGCCATCGGTCGAGATCCAGATGCGTCCTTTCGGATCGAAGGCGACGTTATCCGGCGCTGCGAGCCAGCCGTTGGCGCTCACCGCGCTGCGTATAGCGCGCACCGTGGGTCGGATCGTTCGGATTTCCGGCGAGCAGGAAGAAGCCCCAGTCGCACTCGGTCGCGGCGTGATCGGGCTTGCCGTTCACAAGCGGCGGAACGATCTCGATGATGTGTCCGAAGCGATTGTCGGCGCGCGGATTGGCCGCGTCGACCTGCTCGGGCTTGCGGCTCTCGTTGTAGGTCAGCACGACATAGACGCGCCCGCTGACCGGATTCGCTTCCACGTCCTCCGGACGATCCATCGGCGTCGCTTTGAGCAGGTCCCCGGCGCGCCGTGCCTCGATGACCACGTCGGCCTGGCTGTGAAAGCCGTTGGCCGGCGTCAGCGGACCCTGACCGAAAACCAACGGCAGCCAGCGCATCTTGCCATTGGCTTCGAAGCGCGCGGCATAGAGCGTCCCGCTGTCCATCAGGTCGCGGTTCGCCTCCGGTCGCGAGGGATCGTACCTGCCATCGGTGACGAACTTGTAGACGTATTCCATGCGGGCGTCGTCGCCCGAATAGAAGGCGACGCGCCCGTCGTGGCTGACCGCGTGAGTCGCGCACTCGTGCGCCGCACGGCCGAGCGCCGTGCGCTTTACCGGCACGGACTTCGGATCGTAAGGATCGATCTCGACGATCCAGCCGAAGCGGTTCGGCTCGTTGCCCTCCTTGTCGAGGTTGAAGCGATCGAAATACTTCCCCCAGGCTTCGTAGCGGCCGCGTCCGGTGATACCGTAGCGCTTGCGCGCCGCCGCCTCCGGCCCCTGCGCTGCGTTGCCGGCAAAGTAGTTCTGGACGTTCTCTTCCGCAGTCAGCATCGTTCCCCAAGGGGTCGTGCCGCCGGCGCAGTTGTTGAACGTGCCGAACACTCGCGTGCCCGAGGGGTCCGACGGCGTCTGCATGCGCGCGTGGCGCGCTGCGGGACCCGAGATGCGCATCTCCGCGTTGGTCGAGATGCGGCGGTTATAGCGGCTGTCGTCGACCACGCGCCAGTTGTTGCCCTCCTTCGCGATCTCGATGACGGAAAATCCCTGCGCCGCCATCTGGACTTCGCACTGCTCGCGGGTCAGATCCGACAGGCTCTTCACTCCGGGAAAGCAGAGTGGAGCGCGGTGGTTCTCGTGGTTCACGCCCAGGAGCCCGCGCGTCGACGAGCTCGATCCGCGCGGCAGCGGCATATAGGCGATGAAATCGTTGTCGGTGCCGAACTGCTGCTCCTGCTCGGCGCCGGTCTGCCGGCTGGGGCGGTACTGTGGCGCGCCGCGATGGATCGGATCGCCCTGGCGGATCAGCACCTGTGCGTTGTATCCAGGCGCGATGTGGTGCTTCTCGTCTGTAGTGCGGCCGATTTCGGTGAAGGTCAGCGGCGCCGAGCCGTCCGCGCCCGCTTCCGAACGCGAGACGATCGTCCTGCAGCCGAAAAGCCCGAATGCGCCACTGGCGGCCAGGCCCTTCAGCACAGTGCGGCGCGACAGTCGCACGTCGATGATCCTTGCGATGGCAGGCTCGGCCGACGGATTCACGCACGTCCCGTCGCGCGCTTCGAATGGGTCGTGGCTCATGTGGTGTCTCCCTCCGATCGATTTGTCGATTCCAGCTTTAGCGTGATCAGCATCTTACTGTTCGGCGCTCTTAGGGGGCGATAGTATTGCTGCCCCAGCGCCCGGCTGCCACTATAGCGCGCAGTTATCGCAAAGCGCCGGTGGCGAGAGCTGGCATCCCCCGGGTCGCGTGACCTAACACCGAATTTCCGGAAGCTGATTTGCGCAAGCTCCGTTCAAGGAGCGGCAGGATTCCGGCAGGGGATATGCCTGCGACGTCACTTGGTCTATTTGCGACCCGGTAACGGACCTTAGAGCTCCGTATCTCTCCTTATCACGGCAAAAATAGACCAAGCGTGGATTAAGTAACTGATTGATACGACGAGTGAAACGGCCGGTTGTTGATCAGCAAGAACGTACCTCGGCTCTCGACCCCTTGCAGCCCATGCATTCCGCTCAAAGCCGACGTTCGCTGGCGCGGACGCGGACATTCAACTGGGTAGTTCACTAGCTGCGGATACGGCTCCGTCCGCCAGCACTGGCCCTAGGTCTTGGCGGAACAGCTGCTGCCGAAAAGCAGATGGGCGGGCTTAGGTTTTCTGCGAAGCGCGCGGGCTTCTGACCCCGCCACTGCGATTTCCTTCAAGGCCAATGCCGTCCGCGACCTCGTTTGCCGGTGCAGCAGCAGCCCGATGACCCCCGTTGTTGCGAGAACAAATACGACCGGCCTCACGATCCATGTGACCGCTCCCAGCGCGAAGAAATACGCCCGCATACCGCTATCGTAGCTCTCTGCCACTCCGGTAATGATGCTTCCCATGCTGGTCCCCAGACGATTGCGGAGATCAGCATCCATTGAGGATGGGGGTGGCGCGGCACCCATCAAGACAGCTGCGAAGTTCGCTTGGCGGATAGCCCAGGTGAAGCTTTGAAAGGCATAAACGACGACAGCCTTAGGCGCGTTCCGCGATCGCCGCCAGCACGTCGCGGCCCGCGAGCATGTCGTCGGGTGAACCGAAGTTGTTCATGTAATGGCCGCGAAACGCGGCGTCCTCGAGACGACGGAAGAGGCGGGCGAAGTCGATGTTCCCGGCGCCAGGCTTCAAGTGGACCTCGCGGTCACCTAGATTGTCGGCGAGGCGCACTTCGCCCACACGCTCGATCGGCAACGCGTCGAGAAACCCGTCGATGCCCTCGGGCACGAGATGAGCGTGGTTCACCGTAAAGGACAGACCCAGGGCAGGCGAGCCGAGGAGATCGAAGTAGTACGCGAACTCCGACAGGTCGTGGGCTAGGTAGTGGACCTCGGCGGTATCGGGTTCCTTGTTGAGATTCTCGAGCAGCAGCCGCGCGCCTTTTTTCTCCGCATAGGCGGCGGCACGCGCGAGACGCTCATGGCCCGCCTCCATGCGCCGCGCCTTGTCCGAGCCGAAGTGAAAGCCTGCGTGCACGACGATCCACTCGGCGCCCACGCGGATCGCGGCATCTACGTACCCTTCGAGGTAACGGTCGACAGCATCGCGGACGAACGGCGAGGTCTCGCCGACGTTGACCGCCGACAGCGTGTGGAGGCCGAGATGGATGCCGTGCTTTTCGCACATTGCGCGCACCGGGCGACAACGCTCGGCGGTGAACGATTCCAGCGCATTGGGCGCGTGGTCGGCTTCGACTTCGAGATACGAGATGCCGTGCTTCGCCGCCCAGCCGACGGCGTCCTCGATCGCGAGCTGCCGGCCGCAGTCGATGCCGATTCGTGCGCGGAGGTCCATGCGGCGCCGCCCGGAAGTCGTCATCGGCCCGCGATCGCGCCGCGGAAAAACCTTGCGTACAGCGGCGCGGTCACGATGAGGACGGTCAGCACGATCAGCGCCGCCGAGATGGGCCGCGTGACGAAGATAGCCAGGCTGCCGTGCGACAGCGTCATCGACTGCCGCAGCGCGGTCTCCAGCATCGGCTCGAGCACTAGGCCCAGCACGAGGGGTGCGATCGGGAAGCCGTACTTCTTCATGAAATAGCCGACGATGCCGAACGCGCTCATCACCCACAGATCGTCGGCACTGTTGGCCTGGCTGTAGACGCCGGCGATGCACAACGCGAGGATCACAGGGTAGAGGAGCGCATAGCGGACGCGCAGCAGCGTGGCGAACATGCCGGCCAGCGGCAGATTGAGCACGAGCAGGATGGCGTTGCCGACATACATGCTGGCGATGACGCCCCAGACGAGGTCGGCGTTCTTCTCGAACAGTTGCGGCCCCGGCTGCAGGCCGAACATGATCAGCGCGCCGAGCATGACGGCAGTCGTGCCCGAGCCTGGAATGCCGAGCGCGAACATCGGCACCATCGCACCGGTGGCCGCCGCGTTGTTTGCCGCTTCCGGAGCGGCGACGCCCTCGACCACGCCGGTGCCGAATTTCTCCGGATGGCGCGACACTTTCTTCTCCACGGCGTAGGCGATGAACGACGCGATCGTCGCGCCGGCGCCGGGGAGCACGCCGATCAGAAAGCCGATGATCGTGCCCCGTAACACGGCGAAGCGCGCCGCGATCCAGTCGGCGTAGGTCGGCATCAGGTTGCGTATCGTGAGCTCGACCCTCGGCGGCGTCAGCGCATCCTCGACGCTCGCGAGCACTTCGCCGATGCCGAACAGCGCAACCGCAAGCACGAGGAAATCGATGCCGTCCATGAGCCAGAGCTGGCCGAACATGAACCGCGTATTCCCGACCTGGGGATCGACGCCGACGGTGGCGATCATCAAGCCGACGAGTCCCATCATCAGCCCTTTGACGAGACCGCCGCCAACGAGCGACAGCGCGGTGAGGCCGACCAGCACCAGCGCGAAGTATTCGGGCGGCCCGAAGTACAACGCGGCCGCCGCGAGCGGGGGTGCGAGCAGCGTAAGCCCGACCGTGCCCACCGTGCCGGCGATGAATGAGCCGATCGCGGCGATGCCCAGCGCGGCGCCGGCGCGCCCCTGGCGCGCCATCTGATAGCCATCGAGGCTCGTCATCACGGTCGAGGATTCGCCCGGAATGCTGACCAGCACCGACGTGAGCGTTCCGCCATATTGCGCCCCGTAGTAGATGCCGGCGAACATGATGATCGATCCGGTCGCGTCACCGCCGAAAGTCAGCGGCAGGAGAATCGCGATCGCCGCGCTCGGGCCGATGCCGGGCAGCGCTCCGATCACCTGTCCGACCAGCACGCCGGCCAGGCAGAACCCGAAGTACTTGAGCGTCAGCAGCACGCCGAAGCCGTGCGCGAGGTGGCTCAGCGCGTCCATCGCTCTAGAACCCCCACGGCCCCTTCGGCAACGGCACGTGGAGCCAGACGCGAAACAGGGCGAACAGCACGACGATCGTGCCGGCCATGACACCGAGCGACGTTCGCCACGGCGCCTTCTCGACGCCGCGCAGCAGAAACAGCAGGTAGGCGCCCACCGCGACCACGAAGCCCAACGGCTCGATCACCGCCACGCATACGAGTAGACCGAGCGCGACCGCCACGACCTTCCGCCACTGGCCGGGCGCAACGGCGGGCGTCTCCGTGCGCAGGCACGACACGACGTGGACTGCGGACAGCACGGCGAGACAAACGCCGAGCCAGAGCGGCAGGAACCCCGATCCCGGCGCGAAATCCCCCATGTACGGAAGACCGAGCGCCGTCGCGACCCACAGCACGCCGAAGAGCGCGCACAGCGCTCCACCCACGATCTCGCCGCGCCATCTCATCGGTGTGCCCCGCGCTTGCGGCTGGCGGCGCTCATGGCGCCGCCTTCGCCTCGACCCCGAGTCGCCGCCAGTCGATCTGCGCACCGAGCCCGGGTCCCGTTGGAACCACGATGTAGCCGGGCTCCGGACGCAGGTCGTTGAAGACGATATCCGCAGCGCTCCCCATCGGCGCCATCGAGCCTATCTCACAGGGCATCGCGAACCCCGGCGTGCACGCCGCGAACTGGGCTTCGGCGATGGCCGCCAGTCCCATCTCGAACACGTGCCCGAGCACGGGTGTCAGTCCGGCCGAGGCGAGCATCGCGCAGATCGCTCGCGCGCCATCGAATCCGTGTTTGGTGACTTTCACCTTGACTCTGTCGGCGGCGTTGAGGCGGATGACGTTCATCGCGTCCTCGGGTGTGGCCACCATGTCGTCTGTCATCATCGGCACGCCGACATTGCGGCGCACCTCCGCGAGTCCGAGGAGGTCGTGGCGCGCCACCGGCTGCTCCATGTGCTCGGGCCGGTAGCGCTCGATCCCGCGCGTGAGGCTGATCGCATCGGCCGCGACATAGTGATCGTTGGCATCGACGCGCAGCGCCATCGCATCGCCGATCGCCTCGCGCACGGCCGCAACCCGTTCGATGTCCCGCTGCACGGTTTCGCCGACCTTGATCTTGATCGCCGCATATCCGGCGCTCGCCTGCGCGGCCGCTTCGGCTGCCATGGCGTCCGGCGCCATGATCCCGACCACGGGGCCAATGACTGGAACCCGCTGCAGAAGCGGCCCGCCCAACAAATCGGCGACCGGGACGCCGAGCGCTTTGGCGTGCAGGTCATAGAGCGCGTTGGTGACAGCGGCCTTCGTCCAGACGCGGCCTTTCAGAACCGCAGCGACAGCGCGGATCGCGCGTGCGCGCTCGCGAACGGGCACGCCGACCAGCGCCGGTGCGACATAGCGCTCGATGGCGCCGACGATCTCCTCGAGGAACTCCTCCGGCTTGCCGGGTGGCGCGGAGACGACTTCGGCATTGCCTTCCAGCCCGTCGACGTCGGTGCGCAAGCGCAGCACCACGGAGACGTGCACGCGCGTCGCGCCCTCGGAGATGCGGAACTCGCGCGCACCTTCGATCCGCGCCGGCACCGCCTCCACCGCGCGGATCGTCGGCGAGTGCGGCACGTCAGATCACCCCGAGGCGCTTCAGCATGTCCTTGTACAGCGTCTCCTGCGCTTCCAGGAACTTGGTGTAATCCGGTCCGCTCACCACGTGGAGCGTCGCCACGTTCTGCTTGATGTAATCGGTGAAGGCCTTCGAGGCGGCGACCTTCTGCATCACGCCCTGCCAATAGGCGACCGCGTCGGGCGACACGTTTCGCGGCAACGCGACACCGCGCCACATCTGGAACGGGATCACGTCGATGCCCTGCTCCTTCATCGTCGGCACGTTGGGCAGGTCGGTGAACCGGGTCGGACGGAAAACGCCGAGGGCACGCACCTGCCCGCTGCCGAGGTAGCCCATGAATTCGAGCGGGTTGCCGGCGGCCATGTTGACGTGGCCACCGAGGAGCGCCGTGAGCGCCTCGCCGCCAGAATTGAAGCGCACCACGTTGAGCTTGATGCCCGACGCCGCTTCGAACACCGCGATCGCCATGTCGTCGGCAGTGCCGGCGGAGCCGATGGAGACCGTCTTGGGCGGCTTCGCCTTGGCATCCTTCACGAGATCGGTCGCGCTCTTGTAGGGAGAATCCTTGCCGACGAAGATCAGGTAATCGTCGAGCATCAGATTTGTCACCGGCGTCAGGTCGCGCCAGCCGCGCGCGTCCTTCACTGTCAGCGGCGTGATCTGCGTCTGCGGGTTGAAGAGCACCAGCGTGTTCGGATTGGCGTTCTTCGTCGTCAGCACGTAGGCGACACCGACCGAGGCGCCGCCGCCCGGCTTGTTGACAGCGGCGACGTTGACCGGCACCAGTTTCTCGTCATTCATGATCTTGATGATCACCCGCGCCAGCAGGTCGGCGCCGCCGCCCAAGCCGTACGGAATGACGAACTCGACGTCGCCCGTCGGTTTCCACTCCGCGGACTTTGCGGCGGAGAACGGCAGCGCCGCCACCAGCGCGATTGCAATGCACCGCAGGACACGACCTGTCTCCATGCTCTCCTCCTCTTTGTCACCCGCGCGATCCGACGCGGACGTCCGCAGCGATAGTAGCGAGCGCCCCTAGCTCGCGCAAGCGGCGAGCGGGCAGAGGCAAGCGGAGGGCGGACAGTCGCGGCCGCCGGGTTTCAGGGGTTCAGGTGTCGCTCGAGCGCCCGCGCAGCGCTGCGTCCACGCTCCGCCGCCGGCCGCGGCGAAGTAGACATGCTCCGGACCGACCACTCGTCATCGTGGCAGTCGCGGCATTGGGCGAGCCGAGGGCTCGAGGCGTTCCTGGACGCAGCGATGGAGCACGCTCTCGCTCGGACGGCGCGGCCGATACCGCGCAGCTGCGCTCTCCCTGGCCCCGCGCTCGCCCCCCATCCCTGCCCCCGCTGCCCCCGTTGCGGCGTTGGGGATCAGAGTGGGGCGGCCGGCCGCCTTCGAGGATGGCGAGCGCTGAAGAGGTTCATCGCCGGCCCGGATTGCAGATGCCTCTCCGAACTCCGAGCATATGAAGGCGACGGAAGGCCATTTGTTGACCGACAGACTATCGGCTCGCGTCCCGCTGCAATCCCTTGCCGCGACTATCCACGGCGCCACGTCGGCAACTCCAGGCGTGCAGCATCTCGCAGGCTAGGACTCCGATCGCGGGCCAAAAAAGGGGCCAGGCGAGAGCGCCTGACCCCGTCGCTTCGAAGCTGATGCCGTGCTGCAGAATTCTATACGGAGATCGCCCTATAGCGAAGAATCACCCGCTAGTCGAAGAACACCCAGGTGCCGATGAGGTCCTGCTGCTCGACCCCTGGCTTGGACCAGTCGCAAACGCCGCTGGGGAAGACCGCCTGCAGCTTCGCCCACTGCGCTTCGGTGAACGACACCGAGTAGTCGGTCGGGCTGATCGGCCTCAACTGGCACTTGATGATATCGGAGGCGATCCCCGCGCCGGCCACTTCACGCGGGAACGAGTTGGTTGGATACAGCGTTCCGCAGGTGGTCGTCGCATCCTGCTCCCGCACCTGCGCCTGGGCAATGAACACCGGCGTCGGATTCCGCGAATAGCAGCCTTCCATCAAATCCGCGGGCTTGTTCTGCACCACCTTCTCGATCTGCGGAATCTTCCGATCGTCAGCCTTGATGGCCGTGATCCAGCGATCCAGCTTCAGGATGTGCTCACGTAGCAAGGGATTGTTGTTGTTGTACAGGCCGAAGCGGTTGTCGTTCACCACCATCACCTGGTTGTCGCTGCGGCCGTTGGAATCTGCCAGCCGCTTCCGCATCGAGAACGAGTGATAGCGCACATGGATGTCGCCACCGGCGAGCTCATCGTTGTAGTCGCGGAAGTCGATAATCGGGATCGAGGAGAGGCCGCCGCCGGCGTTGGTGAGCCGCCCGGTCCGATACGCCGCGCGCATCGCGATCCGATCCGCGACGGTGCGCTCGGGCACGATGGTCGCGTCCTCGTCGAAACCGCCGATCTTTTCGTTCAGGTGCAGGAACTGATCGACCGAGATCATTCCAGCGTTGAGGACTTTCAGCCCGTACTGGATGCCTACGTTGTCGAGCGGCCGGCGCGCGAAGCCGGTGGCCGGATCGATGCCGTACACGTTGACCGTGTGGTCATGGACCGTGCACCGGACACCGTCGGGATTTGTCACCGGGTCGTAGCGCAGGGCGACCGGCACGGCTGCGCAGCTCGTGGAGCCCGGCTTCGGATCGATCCGGCGCGCGCCGATCGCAACATTGGGCGCCGTGGCGTACAGCAGGAACCCGGTGACGCGGCGCTTCTGCTCGTCGGTCCAGCCGAGCGCTGCTTGGTTTGCCTTGAAATAGTCGTCAAGCAGCCAGGCGTCGGTGATGAACTGAATGGTCGCGAATCCGACTTCCGGGAACGAGCAGCCGGGGATGATGCCTTCGAGCAACCCCGGATAGTTGTCCGAGATCTGATGCTGCGCGTATGAGCCGCCCGAGCAGCCCCATCCCTGCGTGTGGGCCGGCACGCCGTACGTCTCGATGAAGCGCTCCTTCACCATCATCATGGTCTCGGCCGCCGTGAGGTCGTTGCAGTTGTTGCCGAAGACGTTGAGCGACGAAGAGGCGAGCGCATAGCCGCTGCGCAACATGAAGTCGTCCGTCACGCCGCCGGTGCTCGCGCCTTGCCGGTACCAGCCGCCGATGCAGCCGCCGCCGAACGTATAGATGAGGCGCTTGTTCCAGTTAGCCGGCTGCTTCATCCAGCTCGGCGACGCCTGGGCGGGGTTCAGTGGATCGTGCAGGATCGTCGTCTGGTAGATGGCGCGGTTGATCGTGCCGGTCTCCATCCGGACGATGTAGGGGACCGACGCGCCGCGTGGTGGTGGTCGTGAAGACCAGGTTCGCGGGATACGCAGTAGCGCCCGGGGGCCATTGGGTCAGGGCGTTGCCGGTGTTGGCGGTCGACTTGTAGAAGTAGTCGACGCGCCGGGCGATCGAGCAGTTGGCATCTAGCGGCGCCCCGAGATTGCCGGCGCCTCCCGGCAGGTTGAACTGGGTCGTGGCGCAAGCATAGGGCTGCTCATGCGGGCCGGAGAACACCGGTCCCTCGATCGGGTAGTTCGTGAGCACGATGTCGGCATCCGCGCGGCCGTTGCCACGCGTGTTGCCGCGAGGATCGACGACCTCGAGCACGTTCTCGCCCACCAGCATGCCGGTGACCAGCCCTGTCAGCATATTGCCGCTGGGCACGAAGCCGTTGACCTCGACACCGTTCAACAGGATGCGCACGCCGGAGAGCGGGACGTTCTTCTTCACGGTGACGCGGATCAGCGCATCGCCTCCCGAGATCGTGTCGGGCCGGCCGGACAGCACTTCGATCGGGAAGTGTGAATCGCCGTGATGGCGGCCGACTTCGCCGTGGGCGGTCTGCGCAAACGACGGAGCTGCGGCAGCGAGGGCCAATGCCATCAATGCCACTCTCAACTTCATGCGTAAATCTCTCATCTGCTTCCTCCTTGCGTTGACATGGACTTCAGTCGCGGGCGTCGTGGGCAGTTGCTCGCCGACGATGATGCGCGGCACTCGGTGCTGCATATGTCGGCTTTGCTCGTGAACGTTGTCGATTATTGGGTAGGCGAGTTGAATGCAAACGGACAACCTCTCACCTGGCACGCAATGACGCAGTATCTGAACCGAGCGCAAACGTGACGACTGCCTTGCGATGCGCAATACGAATGATCTCCGCAAGCGCTGTTCTTGTCGGCAGGAGGCGTTTGCGCCTGAAACGCAGCACCCTGTCGTGGCGTCGTGCGCCTATGCGTCGGGGTGGGGCGTCGAGTCCCATAGGTCTTGACACCTAAAGTCAGTGTATACGTGCAATACCGTTTCACGCAACCGAAAGCGGACAAGCGGGGGACCGGCTGGCGCGAGGACGGTCGCCGCTGAATTGCCTTCGGGCAACCCGTCAACGCGTCGCGAATGACAACGTCACATGTCAATTGAACATGTTCGCTTCGCTATCAACAGTCGCGCAAGCAACTCAGTTCCTGCCGGAAGGACGGACGCGTCGCAAGGCATGGGTCCGCTTGGGCCGACAGCGCCATCGAACACCAGCACTGCTCTCAAACCAGAATTCCCCTGAAGATTCGCCTTCCAGGCGCCGGGGGTACAATCTCGCACCGCTCCGGGGTAACGGAGGACGCCACGATCGCAGATCTTGCAGTCCCTCGGCAGCGGCTCTGATCGAGACCGGTTCTCAAAGCTTGCCCGCCCCCGCGTTGCCGAGCACTTGCGCTCGAAGCGCGGCCCGCTCTTGCGGCGTGACGACCGGAAGCAACGTGTAGTCATACGTCCGAGCCGGCGTCCAGAAGACGTTCGGATCGGACGGATCGAGCTTCGCAAGCGGCGCGTTGCTGGCGCTCGACTCTTGCACCACCTTGACCGCCGCGAACGCGTCGTACAGGGTGGTGCTCGTCGCCGTCGCGGTGATCATGGTCACATAAGTTCCATGATCGTAGTAGTACGTGCCGCATTCCTCGAGCGCGAAGCCGGCACTCACGCAGGTGTCGCGGTTGAGCAGCGTCGACGCGTAGTTGATGATCCTCGGTATCGTCAGGTTGTTGTTGCGGATGTCGAACAGGTTGTTTTCGGTGACCAGCTTCGAGGCCGTGCCCAGGGCCCACGGATCGCCCAGCCGATACTCGGCGGTCGTGAGCCGATCCACGTCGTAGAAATTGTTGTAGGCATGCACGCGACCGAAGCGGACGCGCGGCATGCGCTGCACCATGTTCTGATAGTAGTTGCCGTGGAAAGTCACATCTATCTGCCCTGGACCGTAGTCCGGGACCAGGTCGGCCACGTCGGAGCCGCCGAGCAGATGCGCTTTGTCGTGACGCATGAAGACGTTGTTCGAGATCGTGACCTTCGTCCCCAGCAGCGTCACATCGACCTGGCCGTCGTGATGCTGCACCTTTTGCGTCGGTTCATTGAACGGTGCAGCGAAGACCGGCGGAAACTGCGTATCGAAGCGCGGTTCGTCGGTAAAGGTGTTGTGGTCGATCCATACCCGCTTCGCGTTCATGATCGAGACGTTGTCGTACTCGGAATTCCAGCGTCCGCCGCGGCGGGACGCGCAGCGATGCGGGCCCGAATCGGTGGCCGGATCGAAGTTCGCCTGGCACCCGTTCGTGTTCGTAATCGTGATGCTGAACGAATCTTTCGGGTCCCAGCTCGGGAACATGTCGAACGAATCCGCGAACGTGACGTTCCGGATGACGATGTTCTCCGCTTCGTACCCGGCCGGATCGGTCGGATCGTTCTGATTGATGAAACCCAAGCGCAGATTGCCGTTGATGATCCTGGCATCGACGCCCGCCCCTACGATTGATGTGTTCGAGCCGACGTCGACGACGACGCGCTCGGCTTGCTTCCGCTGGAAGCAGAGGCGGGCCTCCTCGAGCGGTCCGGTCAACGCCGGCGGACGGCCATCGACCGGATCGAGCGATTGCCGGATCCACAGGTTCGGGTCGTAGGCGGCCTTGTAGGCGCCGAAGAACCCACCGGTCCCGGTTTGGTTGCCGGTATTCGGATCGTAGAACGTCTCGTGCGCCGTGTAGTTGCACATGCGCATGTAGTCTTCTTCCTTCAGCGGAACAAGCCGATCATCGACATTCAAATCGATCGTGCCGTGCACGTAGACGATCTTCGGCTGTTCGTCGAGCCTGGGCCTGCCGTGCACGGTGGCGGGTGCGGCGCCGCCGCCCTTGGTCAGCGCAGCGAGCAATTGCGCGCGGTTGTAGACGTGGTGGATGCGCGATGGTGTCGCGCCGCAGCCGCCGGTCACCGAACCGTCCACGGCGGCCCAGCCATCGGCGCCGAGTGAGCTGGGCACCGAATCCTTGATGCCCTGCTTGCAGAACGCGGTGGGGGCGCTGCCGTTGGCATGAGCGAACGTGGCCGGCACGGCGAGCGCCAGCGCGAACAGAAGTAGTCGGGCAACGGGTGTCATCGACGGTCTCAAGTCAGATCGCCGCGGAGCGCGGCAGGTTGAACGAAGCGGAAAGCCTGTGCGAAGTCCGCTCACATTGCGCCATCGCGAGTGCGTCATCGGCCAGTAGCAGGCCCCGCCGCAGTGGCCGGCGAGGCCGTGGATTATAGGGTAAGAGATTATATTCGCACTGCTGAACATATGGCATAAGTCATATGCACTATGCTCAACCTCCACAGCGTTGATCTCAAGCTAGCGTGGCTGAGCTCCTCCGCAGACGGAGGGAAGGCTACCGCCGGAAGAGCGATTGCCTCCGGGCTGGACCATCGACTCCGATCCAGACGATTTTCATCGTCACACCGGGATGCACAAGCATCACTGCCAGCAGCGTCCAGTGCGCGTTAGCGGGCTTCAACATGATCAACGTCATTGCCGGTGACAACTCCGACGTGATCAACTTCGCGGGTGTGCCCATCAACATGCTCATGCTCACCTACGGGGTGCCGATGCGATAAACCTGGGGTCGGGCAGCGACCTCTTCGGCGGCGATAACCATCACGGCCCACATGGGAAACGGGGGCCGCCAGGGGCCCCCGATCATTGCGATAACCCGTCTCGTCAAGACACTACGGTGTCACGGCCTGCACGACAACGTCGCCCGACCCGATCAGTATGTTCGTGTCGGTGCGGACTTGCACTGCGCCGAGCAGCACGCGGCCTGCTGCCGGCGCAGCGTTGGCGGTAACCGTTCCGGGCACCGTCCACGATGCACCTGCCGGACGCAACGCATTCGCATCCGTGACCGCCACGCTGCCGAACGCCGCATTGACGAACACATCGATATAGTTGAACGAAGTCGTACCGGCCGGCACCGCGAACCCGTCGACCTCCACGACCCAGTTACCCGCCGCCGGATTCGCGATCGTGACCGACTCCTCGGAGTCGCCGTCGGCCGACTGTCCGGCCAGGACGCACGGCCCCGTCGTGCAGTTGTAGACGAACAGATCGAGGTCGGCCGCAGGGTCGCTCGGGCTGCCGATCGTCGCGCGGAGCGACGTCGATCCCGCCGTCACGACCACCGGGAACTGCAGTTTTGCCAAATTGGCGATCGTCGGCGTGCCGCGCAGGGCGCTGCCCAGGCTGCCGCCTCCGACTGCGCGACCGGTAAATGCGCCAAAGAGGTTGGTCAGCGTGTAGCTCCGCGCAATCGGCACGCCGATCGTTGCCGTAGCGATCACATCGGGATTCGGCGAGACCGAAGCGCCGAGGATCGAGGCGACCAGCGTGTAGGGCGCGTTGTCGGCATCCGAACTGCGCCGCGCGTCGACCGTGACCTCCCAGACACCCGCCTGCGGATTGGTGGTCGTGCGGCTGAGCGCGCTCCCCGTAGCGCAACTGCCGGCGTTCGGCGTATAGCAGTTGCTCACTGCATTCGAATCGATCCCGAGACCCCATGGATGCCAGCGCAGGAAGCGGGCTTGGCCCGTGCCCGGCGTTGCGCTCGGGCCGCTGAAATCGACCTTGAACGCGGGAACGCCGGCCGGAACGTCGAAGAAGTAGCTCGTCTGCTGGGCCCGGTCGATCGTGCCCGTTCGGGTGATCGAGAAGCCGCCGGCCGCGTTGAACGGATCCGTGGCGACGACGACGTTCATCGTCTGGTAGTCGATGCCCGGTCGTCGACGGATCGTCGATGTTCAGGATCGCCGAGTGCGCACCGGCGGTCAAAGGGTTGATCGCGACCGTAAACGCGACCGGGGTGTTGGCCGGCAGGCTCAGCGTCGCGGGCGAGCTGAACGTTCCGTCGTTGCCGACCCAGCTCACGTTGTAGGTGACCGGCTTCGATCCGCCCTTGGTCCGTACGAACGTGTAGGTCCGCGTATAGGCGCTGCCCGTCGTCACGCCCTCGCGATCGTAGATGCCGGTCCCGACGTTCGGCGTGGCGAGGAAATCTCCGAGCGCCGTGCTGACCGGCACCGTACCCGAGATCTCCGAGAGCTTGATGTTGGTCTTGAGAAGGTCCCACGCCGCGCCGACATTGATCAGGCCGTTGCCCTGCGCAAAGATCGGCAGACGCGACGGGACTGGACCATCGAGCAATCGCGCCGACGAGTTCAGCGCCTGCCGGATCTGCGCCGGCTGCTTCTGCGCACCCGATTGCTTCGCCGCGCTGATCAGCAGCGCCGCGGCCCCGGCACGCCTGCGGAGACGCCATCGACGTGCCGTTCATCAACTGGTAGCCCGGCGGCAGCACGTAGGGAAGACCCACGCCGGCCTGCCACATCGGCGTCGTCGAGATCGCCGCACCCGGCGCGACGATCTGCGGCTTGAATCCGCCGTCCTCGCGCGGCCCGCGCGACGTGAAGTAGTGCAGGTTGTCGGCGTGTCGCCACGACAGCACCATAGTCGGCGAGCATCGTGGCGCCACTCAGGTAGGAACCGACGCTCATCGCCTTGGTCGCGACCGACGGGTCGCCGATCGTGTTCATTCCGGGTCCGCTGTTGCCCGCTGAAAGGAACATCTGGACGTTGTACTGCTCGATCAGGCGGTTGTAGAGCTCGGCGCGCGCATTGTTGCCGTCGTTGAGCGCCGGGAGCCCGCCGATCGACATGTTGATCACGTCGACGTTCGCCTGTTTGGCAACGAAGATCATGCCTTCGAGCAGCGCGTGCGCCGTGCACCCCGTGATGAACATGCAGGCGCGCAAGGAGACGATCTTCGCCCCCGGCGCCGCGCCCGACATGGCGCCGCCGAACAGCGCGTTGCCGGTCGCGATGCCGGCCACGTGCGAGGCATGGCCGCTCGACGCGATGCCGATGTTGACGACCTTGTTCTTGCCGTCGGTCTGCACCACGAACGGCATTCTCTCCGCGATCGCCGTGGCCGGATTGTCGGTGCCGAAGTAGTTGACGTCGCGGTTGATCTTGTAGTCGCGCATCGCCATGTCGTCGGCGAAGTTCCGGTTCTGGTTCGTGTCGACCCAGACAACGCCGGTCGCGGCGTCCCACAGCACGGCAAAGATTCCGCTGCTGCCCGCGGGGTTGCCGTCGCGATTGACGTCGTTGCCGACGTCGCCGCCCAGTCGCGGGTCGCGCTCGTTGAACAGCCCGATGCGGAAGCTGCCCGCGTAGGGCGCCGTGTAGGTCTGGCCCTCGAAGACGAACGTCGCGCCGCTCACCTGCGCCGACATGTCGAGCCACGTCGGATCGTCGTCGTCGAAGGGGTCCGTGCCTGTAACCCAATCGATGATCTTGGGTTCGCCCGTGCTGGTGGTGAGGAGGCTGGGGTGATCGAGCGTCACGCCCGCGTCGACGATGCCGATCGTGACGCCGCGGCCATCCCACGTCGGATGTGCCGCCATGAACTGCGAGGCGCCGGTCTCGCCGATCGGCATGTACGGATTGTTGTTGGGTGTCGCTGCACCCGGTGCCGGCTGCGGAACCAACGGGGCGATACCCTCGGGTCGCGGATCCGGCAGCGGGTATCACCTCGTCGAGATCGAGATACTTGACTCCGGGCAGCGCGGCGGCAGCCTCCACCTTGTCGATCGGCACGCGGGCGCGGATATAACTCATGCTGTCCTCGCGGTAGCGGACGACCGCGCCGAGGCCGCGAGGCCGCTGGCAACTTGTGCATTGGCGCCCGGCTGCGAGGCGATCATCACGGTCACCGTCTTCTGACCCTCACTCTTGGCTTTTTCGAGTTGGGCTTCAGCGCGCAGACCGAGGCGCGAAGCGTCGGGCTTGGCAGCAAGCGCGCTGCCCGAGAACAAAAACACCAGCGACGCGGCAAGCGCCACGCCCGATTTAAGCAGATTTGTCATATGGAATCCCCCAGTGCGTGTGTACCCGGCATATCCGCGGCGAACATGTGAGCGTTCGCGCCGTTCGCCCTTGCAGGTTGCTGCAGAGGCCTTGCGAAGCGCTATACGGCAGTACCGGATGGCCAATGTCAAGTAACGAGAAGCGCTTGAGGATAGCATGTCCAACGCCACGACGCTTCGCTGGCACGCCAGTGGCCAACGCGGAAAGTTTGCTTACTCGATCACCTCGTTCGCGCGCAGCAGCACGGCTTGCGGTATCGTCAGGCCGAGTTCTATCGCCAGCGGCCTATGGCGCCACCGCGCTGTTGTCGAATCACACCGAGTTCGACAACGGCTACCTCAAGGCGCATACGGTGGCGTACCCTTCGCACCGGCGGCCATACGATGAATCGCGTCCGGGAGGATGTGCCCAATCCGTTTTTCGTCGGTCAACGGCGAGTGCTGAACTACATGGGTGTGGTCGAGCTCTGCGCCATGGCAGCCAAGCGCCGGGCGAGCGGCAGCCTCTAGACTAGGCTCAGCGGCTGGGGCGGCGGCGAGCCGCCGCCCCAGTTCGCCCGGCGGTTCACCCGCTGTACGGGTCAGCCTGGCTCTGGAGCGCCCGCTACTTCGGCGGTTTCACCTCGATCGCGATGGACGCGAACCAGGCAGACAGGTCCGTTATCTCGGCATCGGTCAGCGGCTTGGCGATGACGCTCATGATTTCGTTGGAGCGCTTGCCACTACGATAGGCCTTCAATTGCTCTGCCAGATAGATCTCCGGCTGCCCCGCGAGATTCGGAGTGTTTGGAAGTGTGCCGAGGCCGAATTCGCCATGGCAGACGGCACACATTCTTGCCTTGGCACGGCCGGCCTGGACATCAGCCTGCGCCGTGCCCATCGCGCAAGCGAGCACGCACGCGAGCGCGGCCGGAATCCTCTGTCCTGTCATAGATCGGGTCTCCACCAAACGAGGAACGGGCCAGGAATCCCCGGCCCGTTTACCCTCAGGTCCTGCTGTCACGTCCGGGTCAACTGTTTGCTTAGTTCCCGACGTAACTGACGCGGTATAGCGCGCCCGCAAAGTCGTCACTGATCAGCATCGAGCCGTCCTTCATCATCGCCACATCCACCGGGCGCCCGCGGTACAAGCCCGTGTCGCCGTCGAGCCAGCCGTCTGCAAAGACCTCCGTCTTGTCGGCTGTGCCATCGCTCTTGAGGCTGGTGAACATGATGCGCGCGCCGATCGGAGTCGTGCGATTCCACGAGCCGTGCTGCGCCGAGAATAGGCCCCCCTGATACTTCGCCGGGAATGCCTTGCCGGTGTAGAAAGCAAGCCCGAGGTCAGCTGCGTGCGCGTCCATGTAGACCTGAGGGTCCGTGATGTTCGGCGGAAGTGGGTCCTTGTCGTACCCAAATTCGGTGATACGTGTCTTGCCTTGCTTCCACGGGTAACCGAAGAACATGCCGGGGCCGGTCGCCCGGTTGATTTCGCCGGTGGGGATGTCGTCTCCCATGCCGTCGGTCTGGTTGTCGGTGAACCACAGTGATTTGTCCTTCGGGTTGAATTCAAGGCCCACCGAATTGCGGATGCCGGTTGCATAGACCTCACGCTTACTGCCGTCGAAGGCATTCATGCGCACGATGCCGCCGATGCCCACCTTGTTGAACAGCGCCAGCTTTTCACGCGGCTGAACGTTGTAAGGCTGGCCGAGAGTGATGTAGAGCATGCCGTCCGGGCCCACCCTGCAGGTGCGTGCGTGATGGTTGTACGACTCCTCTTCGACGGGGATCAGTTTGCCTTGCGGCACCACCTCGATTACCGCAACATCCCCGCCTTCATAGAAGAATTCGGCGGCGGGGAAATTGAGGACCCGGTTGTGCTCAACCACCACGAGGAAACCGTCCTTGGTCCAGCAAACCCCATTGGGCACATGGAACTTCGCCGATGGCGCAAATGGCTTGACCTCGTCGGCGACGCCGTCGCTGTTGCGGTCCGTAACAGCCCAAACTGTGTTCTTGCGGGTACCGACGAAGAGCATGTTGGTGGAGGGCGCGACGGCCATGTGACGCGCATCCGGCACTACCGCATAGAGTTCGATCTTGAACCCTGGCGGCAGCTTGATGCGCTTCAGGTTTTCGCGGAGGGCGTCAGCATTCTTGCCGGTCTGGGGTACCGGCGGCATGCTCGGATCGACGCCGGATACCTTCATTTGCTTGAGATTCTCGATATTTTGCTGGGCCGTTGCAGTCATGGGGAGTGCAAGCACGAACGATGAAGCCAATAGCCCAATTCGCAGTGATATGGACGCATGCATTCGTATTCTCCTTGATGAAACGAAGGAACGGACGAGCCGGCCGCGACCAGGCCGGGGTGAGCTGGGTTCCTCGATTTTTCTTATCGCCGAAAATACCAAGAGGGCTTTCGGAATGTCAGCATACTCCAGCCCGGCGGCACTGAAAATAAAGGTAGCTTTGGAATTGGCGAGGGGTAATTTGAGCACGCAAACGGGGCCCGGTCGATGGCCCGCATAACCCGAGGCAGCATCGCCGAGATGGTCCCATAAACGCGCGAATAATCGCGTGTGGAAATCCGTAAATGATGGCCCCATTTCCTCGATAAGATGGCCGGAATCAACGGTTTTTCGCACAAACTGACCTGCGGCTCTTCCTCATAATGTGACCTTCTATTCCCCATTTCTCCCCCATAAGGTGTCCATTTTCGCGGCTTCCTGTATGTCGCGTGCATCAGCGCCGAAAGTCCGGCCACTGGCCCCCACGAACGGAGCCCGGCATCTGTGGGGATGGATCACTGGTAGGCGCCGCTGCTAATGGACTCCAGCACCCGTGTCACAGCGTTGATTCCGGTAAACGTATCGAGCATATTGGCGGGCTTCTCGCCGCCCAGCGCGGGCTGCGGCCGCTCAAGCCACTTCCCCAGCCACTTCCCAACATTGAATCCGCGCGCTTCTTTCGCTGTGCTATCGTCGACAAGCCCCGCGCGATGCCAAGTAACTTGACAATGCCCAATGTAGCCTGGCCGCCGGTGCCGGCCACCAGCGCGCCGGCTGCGACCTTTCGCTCCGCTGTAGCCTTTGGAATCCCGACAATTTCGTAAACGCGGGTCGCGGGCAGTTGCATGCGCTTGGCCAAATCCTTCAGCAGCTGGCTTTGCACGCCCCGGCGCTCCGTAGCAATGATTTGCATCGGTGTGGCGACGGCTACGGTCCTGACGTATGCGTTAATGCCTTTCTTAGGCTAATACACAAGGACCATTTCGGAGGGACGGGCGCGGCCGCCCATGAGCGGACTGTCATGTCACGGGCCATGGATCGCCCTCTTCGCGCCATTTCATGGCGGCATCATTCCGATGGCGACCGGAAAATGCAAGCGATTTGCAAATGTGATATGCGATGCACGAGAAATCGGATGGATCCGCAGTAGTTGCACCATTCGCTTGGATCGCGAACGCAATTTTTCGAGTCCGATGATGAATTGCTACGGCGTCGGAACGGCCGCTTGCGGGAAGCAGAGAGGACCGGAGTCGGCCAGAACCGGTCATACCGCCTCACCCTCCAAAGCGGCCGCGGACCGACAAACGCCGTGTGTCCAGACGAGTATGATTTGCGGTTCTGGGACGTGCCGCGAGATCCTCTCTTGCGGGCCCATCCGTTCTTCCACCTTCGTGGAGCCGCGCCAACATGAGAACGACACCTGCGAGATTCGTGAAGCTGGCTTTTCTCCTCATCGCGGCGACCGCCTTGGCAGCAGGATGCGGAAAGAAAGATGACGCGGTTGCTCAGGCCGAAAAGAAAGACGTGGCCAAGGGCATCGCCGCGCCCGGCATCGCCGAGACCAAGGCGATCGCCGAGGAAGGCTTCATCTACGGCCTCCCGATCGTGATGAACTACGCGGTGATGTACGAGTACGCCGTGGACAAGAAATCCGGCCAGTTCAAGGCGCCGTTCAACGAGATCAACAACGAGCCCCGCGTCGCCACCTACAAGGACACGGCGATCGTCACGCCCAACAGCGACACGCCTTATTCGTTCCTCTGGCTGGACCTGCGCGCGGAGCCGATGGTGATCTCGGTGCCGGCGGTGGAGAAGGAGCGCTACTACTCGGTGCAGCTGATCGACGGCAACACCTACAACTACGGCTACATCGGCAGCCGCGCGACGGGCAGCGAGCCGGCGACTACATGGTCGTCGGCCCGGACTGGAAGGGCGAGACGCCCGCGGGCATCAAGAAGGTCTTCACCGTCGACGACCCCGTTCTCGCTTGCGCGCTATCCGCACGCAGCTCTTCAACCCGGCGGACATGCCGAACGTCGAGAAGGTCCAGGCCGGCTACAAGGCCCAGCCGCTGTCCGCGTTCCTGAAGCAGCCCGCGCCGCCGGCCGCGCCGGAGGTCGATTTCCTGCCGGCCGACCACGGAGGGGATCAAGGACGAACTACTTCGAGTACCTCGACGCCGCGCTTCAGTTCGTCCCGCCGACGCCCGAAGACAAGGAGGTCCGGGCCAGGCTCGCCCGCATCGGCATCGGGCCGGGCAAGACTTTCGACTTCAAGGATCTCTCGCTCGAGCACAAGGCCGCGGTGCTGCTGGCCATGAAGGAGGGCGACGAGAAGGTGGACAAGTTCCTCGCCAGCGGCGTCGAAGAGTCAACGGCTGGAGCATCGGCTCGTTCTTCGGCGATCGCGCGTTCTACAAGGGCGACTGGCTGAAGCGCGCCGCCGGCGCCAAGGCGGGCATCTACGGCAACGATGCCGTCGAGGCGATGTATCCGCATACTCGCGTCGACGGCGAAGGGCGAGACGCTCGACGGCAGCAAGCACAACTACACGCTCACGTTCCCCGCCGGGCAGCTTCCGCCGGTCAACGCCTTCTGGTCGGTGACGATGTACGACGGCAAGACCCAGCTGCTGATCAAGAACCCGATCAACCGCTACCTGATCAACTCGCCGATGCTGCCGGCATGAAGAAGAACGCGGACGGCTCGCTCACGCTCTACATCCAGAAGGACTCGCCCGGCAAGGCGAAGGAGTCCAACTGGCTGCCGGCGCCGAACGACACCGATCTATCTGGTGATGCGCCTGTACTGGCCGAAGGACACGAGCCGCCTTCAATCCTGCCGGCGGGCGAAGGCACCTGGGAAGCCGCCGGGTAATGACGTGGCGTCGAAGTAGCGTCGGCACTTCAGCTGCGGTTGATGTTTTCACCGGACATTCGAAAGCTCAAGGTCGACGGACCTGACCCGGCCATGAGCGGCCGTCGTGTTCTGCAGCTTGATACGTCTGGCTGCCCGAGCGGCGCAGAGCAGGGTTCGTGGACGAGCGCAACTCACCCCAGCGCCTTATACAACGCGACAAGCTTGCTCCACGCTAGCTCGGCCTGCGCCTTGTCATAGATCGGCGCGCCGTCCTCCATCGGCATGTCGGACACGCACCAGCCGTACGTTCGCCTGGATAACGTCAACTTCCGCCGGAACGCCAGCCTTCGTGAAACTCTCCTTCAACTTGTCCTTCGCTTCAGGCTGCCGCTTATCGTCATTCGCGGCGACGCCGAAGTACATGCTCGCCTTGATCTTCGGCGCGCAGCACCCGCGGGCTGTCGGGCTTGTCGGTCACGAGCCCGCCTCCGTGGAACGACGCACCGGCGCCAATGCGGTCCGGAACTGCTCGCAGCGGCCTGCACGACAAGCGCGCCGCCCATGCAGTAACCCTGCGTCCCAATCGTCTTCGTCTTGTCGACTTGCGGTTGCGTGTCGAGAAACGCAACGTACGCGACTGCATCCTTCTCAGCGGCGCCGGCTGCCTGAACCGACGACATCAGCGGCCGGATTCTTCCGTCATTGTGTCCGGATTTTTGAAGTCTCGAGGGTCGCGGCCGTTTGCGGGTTGCGGTGCCTTGCTTATGCGGTAAAACGGATTGGGCACGAGCACGCTGTAACCCTCGGCAGCGAGGCGCTTCGCCATGTCCCGCATCGATGGGCGCAACCCTAATGCGTCGGTCCAGATAATCACGCCGGGGTACGCGCCCGATGCCGGATAAATGAACGCGGCGTCGCAGATTCCGTCCCTAGCTTCATCGTCACTTCCGTTTCGACGACCGTAAGCGTCGCCGCGAAGGACTCGCCGGCCGTCGCAACCAGCCCTGCAGCTACCGAGCGAGCGATGAAGTCACGGCGCGAAACGCTCGCCGTATCCGCGTTTTCCGAATTGCGCTTGTCGGTTGTCATCGTCGCATACGCCAGCGGCCTGCTGGCGACGATAGTGGGGCTCGGCAATACGCACAGAGGCTCAAGCCAGGCTTGGGCGGCCCGCAATGCGGCCAAGAGTGGCTGTCCGGGCTGCAGCAGTCGCAGATCGTAATCGCTGCGAAGCGATCACTCGGATCGCCAGCGTAAGTGACCGCAATGGGTCGAGGCTGCTTAAAAATGACGCGATGCGAGCGTGACGGAAAATCCCTCTCACAGATCGAGCTGCATTCAACGATCGCCACCTTCGGAGGGGTGAGAAGACCCCCGAAAACGAAAGAGCCATGCTTTCTACACAGCCTCGGTCTGGGTACGGTCCGTCGCTTCGCAGCGATTCACGGCTGCTACGCCGCGGGAGCAGCCGTTCAGCCGCAGTTGGTCAATGGGCGTCCGGGCATCGCCGGTTCGATCGAATCTGCATCGAAGTGAGGTCAATGTTGGAGTGAAGGCGGCCGGCAAAGCAGCGCGCGCTCTGCCTCCCCTTGCATTCTGCCAACTCTGTGTGTATACTGAACTGTATGGTTCAGTATAGCCGGGCCCGTCTTCGATGCCTCGTTCGCCGCGATCTCGGACGCCACCCGACGCGGCGTCCGCAGAGCAGCTCGGGGCGTGCAGAACGCTTCAATCACGGGACCTTGCCGAGAAGTTCCACATGACCCTCACGGGCATGAAGAAGCATGTCGGCGTCTTGGAGCAGGCGGGGGCCGCACAACGGAGAAGGTCGGGCGCGTGCGGACCTGCAAGCTCGGCCTGGCGCCGACTGGAGGAAGAGGCGGCAGGATCGAGAAGGTACCATCAGCTCTGGGACGCACGTCTTTCGACGAGAGATGGACAAAGTTGTCGAGGAAATTGAAACGGAAGAGAAGGTCGATGGACGCAAGAAGAGAAGTAGCTCTAGGTCGCCCCCATGAAGAACCGGGGTACGACGGTGGAGCGGAAGTCCGAATGTGAGCTCGTCGTCATGTCGAACTTTCGGATGCCCGGCGCGCCTTCGGTGTGTCCCAGGCGCTCTACTCCAGCCTCGAGCTGTTCAGGAGCTGGTGGGTGGCCGAAGTCGATGGGAATCTCCTGTCTTTCCTGCGTTAAATGGATGTTCGTGTCGGGGCTAGGTACCGTTTGGAGTTCGCACACGGGGACGCACACTCGGTGTTCTTCGGCACGTACAAGGAAAGTAACACCGCACTCGTGCTCTGTCTGGCAACGCAGCGAGGAAAAGTGACGAGGGTTCTCGTCACGACGGTGACCTTCGCGGAAAAAGGCGGCAAGACGTTCTGCTTGGTCATGCACGAGCTTTATCCCTCTGAAGGAAGCTCTTCGACGCCGCCGGCACCCGGGGGGGGCGTGATGCGATGGAGCAGACGTTCGAGCAACTGGACGAGCTTCTCGTCACCCTGGGCGCGAGCGTGGGACGGTCATGAAGTCGTCGATCTCGGTCGGCTGCCTGGCTCTTTACACGCGGAAGAGAACCCCGACCAGGTCGTCGCCGCAGACATCTGCAATATGGCGGTGAAATTAGCGTGTTCGAACAAGGATTTTGCCAATATCGGACGGTCATTGGTTTAGTCAACCGTCAGCGGACGTTCAGCGCATCTGTGCCACGACAACGACTCCGGCGCCAGCTAGACGACTTGGGCGGCGCGGCATAGCACTATGCTGCATCATGAAAAATAATGCCGGCAGTGTGGCGGTGACCAGACCGTAGATGGCTTACCCCATGCTTCAGGTTCACTCGATACACGCCTCGCGCGCCGCGAACGGGTCGGTGACGGTCTGCAACCACTGCGGCATCTCCCTGGCGCAGCGGCAGCACGAGAGGTCCCCGCGATTGCATGCGGCGGCGCTGTTCGGTCATCACGAACTCCCCACCTTCGAAGTCGCGGCCAGGCTCAGAAAGCAACAGCACAAGCTGCAGTGGAAAAACGTGCTCTCCATACACGTCCTGATGCAGGAAGTTGTAGTCGCCCCGGCCGTATTGCAGCAGAAGCGGCGTTGGCTTCTCCTGTCCCGCCGCGTGGCAGCGGTCGATGAAATCTGTATGTCGGTCCGGGAAACGCGCGGTCATCCCCATTGCGTCATACCAGCGGTTGGCCACTGGCGCCAGGTACGCGTATAAAGATTCACGCAAAGCGCCGATGAGTGGCGGAAGCGGATAGTCGAAGTACCGGTAGTCGCCACGCCCAAAGCTGTTCGCCGACGCCGTCGTCGCGGTCGATGGCAGCAAGTTCAAGGCGGTCAACAACCGAGACAAGAGCTTCACCCCTCGCAAGTAGAGGTACGCAGTCAGCAGCTCGAGCAGAGCATCACGCGCGACCAACCCGAGCTCGACCGCGCGGACCGCCAGACCGGGCACGTTCTCCGGGAGCGCGTGCTCCCGGTCTGAAGGAGAGGATCGGCAAGGGCCAAGGACCAGATCCGCGAGCTCGGTGCGATCGAGAAGCGACTGGGACAGACCGGGGACCAGCAGATCTCGCTGACCACCCCGACGCGCCCTCATGGCGACCAGCCGCCGCGGATCGGCGATCGTCGGCTACAACGTGCAGACGGCGGTCGAACCAAGCACCACATGATCGTCGCCCACGAGGTCACCAACTCGGTCACCGACCGGGGTCAGTTGACAGCGATGTCCATGGCGACCAGGAGGCCTCGGACACCACAAGCCGACGGTGCTGGCGGATCGGGGGTATTTCGAGGGCAACGAGATCCTCGAATGGAGCAAGCGGGCATCGAAAATCATCGTCCCCAAGCCGCTGACCTCGAACAGCCGGGCCGATGGACGGTTCGACAAGCGCGACTTCGCCTACGTCGCCAAGCCGTGACGAATACCGGTGTCCGGCCGGGCAGAACGCCATCCGCCGGTACTCCACCATCGAGGACGGCACGACCAACCACAGGTACTGGACTTCCGCGTGTCCGCGTTGCCACCCTCAGGCCGCGGTGCACGACAGATTCATACCGACGCATCGCGGGCTGGGAGCATGAGGAGGTGCTCGAGACGGTCCAGGCGCGTTGGACCGCATGCCGGAAGCCTCTCGCGTGCGCCGGCGAACCGTTGAGCACTCTTCGGCACGCTGAAGGCCTGGATGGGTTCGACCCATTTCCTGACCAGACCTTGCCTCGGGTACGAACCGAGATGAGCCTGCAGGTCCTGGCCTACAACCTGAAACGGGCACTCAGCATCTTCGGAACGCAACCGTTGATCGCGTTCATAGGGGCTTAGGCCTACGCTGTAAGCAAGGCCGTCGTCGACTGCAACCTTCGCTCCGTATGGAGTGATGACTCGCCGTCGATTCCGAGCGCGCGCCGACCACCGCCTTGTCAATTTCGACACAGCCTCGGTCGAAAGCTGCCCTGGCGTGCTAGTGCGGCGTCGGTTCCGGGCGTCCCGATACCCCTCGGTCCACGCCTGGATCACACCTAACGCCTGCTCCCGTGGCGTCGGCTCGATGCCGAGCATTTCACACGTCTGGAGATAGTCGGTGAAGACGCGATCCGCGTCGGGCGGATCGAACGCGGGCGCATCCTTGTCGGTGTCGTCGAGCATGGCGATCCCTCGGGCGCTAAGCAGCTTGCCGGACCGGGCCGCGTAGCCAAGACGCGACCAATTCCGCTACATGTTGGCTAAATATGGCCTAACATCCTGTTGTCCCAAGGTTTGTATTTTCATAAAGTAACTGATTTATAAGTGGGCCCGGCTGGATTCGAACCAGCGACCAAGGGATTATGAGTCCCCTAGCAGGCATTCCGACCATTTCTGACAATTTCCGGTTGACAGTCTAATTTCAATGACTTAACGTTATCCCCTGTCCGAAGGTTTCCGAGAAATTCCGTATTTAGCGGCAACCTAACGGCAACCGTACGGCAACCGAGATGCCGACCAGGGGATAAATCATGACGTGGACCGAGCGCAGTTTTCGCAAGGAAGTCGCGCTGGGGGGCGCGCTCGCGGCGGCCGAAGGGCGCGAGCTATGGATCGCAGCCGAGGATGAAAAGCAGCGACGCCGCGGGCGTCTGTGCCGCTGCGCGTAAAGCCATCGGGCGCGGCGCATTGGTATTTCCGTTACGCGCCAGCATCGGGCGAGCGCGATACGCTGCTGCTGGGCTGCTACGGCGAAGCGGGCTTTTCCCTGCATGGCGCGCGAATGCGTGCGGCGTAGTCTCAGCGCGCTGCTGCGCAGCGACGCCACGCGCGACATCCGAGCGCACCGCCGCGACATTCTCGACCGCCTACGGGCGCAGCGCGAAGCGGCAAGGCGCAAGCGCGAGGCCACACTATCGGCCGCCACGGCCGCCGAGTCTTATATGTCTGGAGAAGCTTTGCGATGCGTATGTCGCCGACTTGCGCCGACGTGGCAAGGAAACGGCCGCGCATGAAGCCGAAGGAATCTTTCGGCGCCACGTCACCGCGGCGGCCGGCGCGATGCCGGCGCTGACCTTGGCGCAACGTGATTCGCCCGGGCGCTCTTCCGTGACCGACCGAAGCGGGGGAAGGGACGCGCGGCCGGCAAGCTTCGCAGTTACCTACGCGCTGCGTATCAAGCGGCGATCGCTGGTAATTCGTCGGCGCTCGAGGAATTCAAGCTTGACGCAAACCCAGTAGCAGCAACCGCGGCCGTCGGCGCTGCGGGCGCCCGCGATTGGTGCTGACTGTATCGCAGCTCCGGGCGCTGCTCGGCAAGCTCGACGACGTGCCAGCGCACGACGCCATCCGGCTCGGCGTGCTCCTGGGCGGGCAGCGGCCCACGCAATTGCTGCGCGCAACCGTTGCCGACGGGCGGACGTCCCAGGCGCGCACGCGGCCACGCTGCGCGACCCGAAGGGCAAACGCAAGGCACCACGCCTGCACGTTCTACCGCTGCGCGGCGAAGCGTTGAAGTTGACGCAACGATTGGCGACGCGCGCCGCGGCGCTGCAAACGTCCTACCTGCTCACAACGGCCGGCGATGTGCCGCTACGGCAGGAAACCGTATCGGCCGCCGTCGCCGACCTCGTGCGCGAGCTACAGCGCGCAAAAGCGATACGCGCGGCGTTCACGCTGTCCGACCTGCGCCGAACGTGCGAAACGATGCTCGCGGCGCTCGGCATCCATCGCGACGTGCGCGCGCAATTGCTCTCGCATGGCTTAGGCGGCGTGCAGGAGCGCCACTACGACCGACACGTACGCGGACGAGAAAGAAGCGGCGCTCGTCGCGTGGCAGGCGCGCTTGCGCGACGTGCGCGCCGGCGCCGACGTGGTTCCGATCCGCCGCGGCCGGCGCGGGCGCTGACGTGGCGCGTCCAAAAGTTCGGATCGAGCCGCCGACATGGTTCGCTCGCTCGCACTATGCGGCCGCGGACAGGATGGACGCAGCCGACTGGTATCTGAACCTTTCGCTGCGCGGGGCAATCGCCCGCGGCAAATGCAAATTCGGGCGCGAGTATGTTCGCGGATCGACCCCCATTATTCTTCGCCGCGCCTAAGAATATTCGTTTTATTCGCGACGAGTTAGGCGGCGATTTCGCCACGATTTTCGACGGAAAGGAGCCGCGCGCTGGCGTTGAAAATCTACGCGCCGAGGAGCTCTATTTCTTCGAGCAGCGATTACCCCACACCATTCGGCAATTCGGCCGCAGCTATGTCGCTGGTAAGACGCCGGTATGCAGAAGGCGCCTCCGGGCTTTTCTGGCCCGGTCGACGATTTGTTGTCGGAGCCGCGATTGCTGAACCTGTTTGTTCGGATCGATTTATCGCGCCCGACAAGACGCTACACCACCACTTGCAAACTCTCCTGGATCGCGACGGGGGTGCGCTCGCCGCACTCGGCGGTGAACAGCCTTACCGCGAAGCGCTGCTTATGCTCGGAAAAGTGAATCGCGCGAACCTGTCTACGTTCGCCGCGCTCGGCATGCTGGCGTATCTCGACCTGTCGCAATGGGAACGCGATAGCGGCGCACCGATCATTGACACGCAATACGCCGAACTGCTCAACATCGACCTCGATCGGCTGCGCGAGACCTAATAAAAAGTGGCGCTCGTGCGCAACGATTTCGTTCTCCGCGGCTGGTTGCTCCAAGCCGCGCGCGAAGCGATTCGCAAATCTGCGCCCCGCGTTTTGCGGGAAATTTAGGTCCGGAAGTTCTCATAGTAATCCCGCCGCCCGGCGGGATATTGTTTCCGTAGCGCGCTGAGCATTTCCAGTGCGATCCGACGGAGACATAGCGATGAACGAGCAAAGCAAAGCCGCTGGCGCATTCTGCGCGACCGCGACACATCCGCCAAGACCGGCATTCCGAGGGCCAGCCTGAGTACCCAAATCAGGCGGCCGCAGAATTCCCGAAAGGGATTCCACTGAAGGTGGTGGCCGCGTCGGCTGGCTCGAGCACGAGTGACGGGAGCCGGGACCGGAGAGCGGAACCGTAAAGTTGCACCGCGATCGCGTCGCCGACCGCCGCGGCGCTCGGGCCCGCAAGCGCCGGGGGCGCCCGCGCAAAGCCGCGCCGAAAAACGTAGCGCGCGGCGCATCGCTCGAAGGGGCGCAACATGATGAGGCCGCCCGCAAAACGAAACCGCCAAGCGGGCGCAATGGCGGTTCCGGGGGGACACAGGACAGGACAGCAATCCCCATCGTAAGCAAGACCCGCGGGCTTTTCAAGGCCGGGAACGCGCGCCACGCATCGCAACGCCCGCCGCGCTGGACGCCGCCGAGGGGCGACGGCGCATTGCGCGACTTGGAACGCCTTTTCGTGCCGCCGCAGCAATGGGCCACCATCGTCACGAAGGCCAACGGCGCCCGCGTAATTTTCTCGATTTTTGAGCGGGAGGCTAACGCGGTTGCATTGTGTCGTCGCCTGCTCGGGTTCGGCCTGACGGCGAGCGCTGAACAGGTCCGCAAGCGCCGGGCGCGGCGGCCCGGAATGACGGTCGCGTGATATGGCGCCCTTTGCCTATTCCGTCGGCCGCAATTGTGCGGATGCGCATCCACAGGTACGCAACGCGGCATCATTCGACGAGCTGCAAGACGCGTGGCTCTCCGCTCGTCACGATCGCCCGAAAGACGAGGCGCCCTACTTCGCCCGCCCCTTCGGCGTCAATGGTGCGGACCTTGCGCAACGGGCTAAGGAATACGCCGAGCCGGTCGCATGGATCGCGCGGACGAAGACCGCCCGGCTCCCGCGGCCGCACTTGCATTGACGGCGGCGCTCGCCGAGCGGCGGGCATTCTGGCACGCGAGCATGTCGGCGACGCCGGACAACCTGAAGCGGCGCATCGTGCTCGAATGCTCGCGCACCGTACAAGCACCGGCAAGTGGTCGAGGCGGTAGAAGACCGCCTTCTATCTCGCGTTGGCGATGGTGTCGAGTTTGACACCGCCGCATCCGGCGATTTGGCGCGGCTTTGGTATCTGCCGGCGGAGGGCGCCGCGGCGGGCGTGTTCGTCGGCGACCCGATCGACGTTGATCGCGCGCTCGCCTACGGGAAGGCACGCGCCGAACCGGAGCGCGAGCACGTCAAGGGCGACGGCCCGCACGTCGGCGAAGGCGGCCGCAACGCGATGTTGACCCGCGAGGCCGGCAAACTGCGCCGCATCGGGCTGTCGCCCGCTGCGATCGCGGCCGCGCTGCGGCAGATCAACCGTCGACCGGTGCGACCCCGCCGTTGCCCGGATTCGGAAGTCGACACGATCGGCCGCAGCATCGGCAAGTACGCGCCCGAGCCCGACGCCGACCGCGAGGCAAACGGCACGAAGCCCGAACCGGGGACGCTGCTCGGCCCGGTCTACACCGGCGCAGCGCTGCTCGAGACGCCCGCGACGCCGACACGCTGGCTCGTCGACGGCTGGATCAGCGAGGGCGCGACGCGTGCTGATGGGCGCGCACGGCGGCGCTGGCAAGTCATGGCTCGCGCTGCAAGTCGGCTGCGTGCCTCGCCGTCGGGGCGGCCGTTCCTGGGCCTCATCGCGCGAACGTCAGGCGGACGTTCTGCTCTACGCGGCGGAGGACCGCGCCGAGGTGCTGCGCTGGCGCCTGCGCTGCATTGTGCAGGCGTTGCAAATCGATCCCGCAACGCTCGGCGATTGGCTCACGTTGATCGATCAATCGCGGCTACCGGCCGAGCTCGTCGGCCCCGACCGTTACGGCGTGTTCGCGTTCGCGCCGCTGTTCGAAGTGCTCGCCGATGAGCTGCGCAAGCGCAAGGCCGACGTGCTCATCATCGACAGCGCAAGCGATGCCTTCGGCGGCAACGAGATCGCCCGCGCCGAAGTGCGCCGGTACATTTGCGAAGTGCAACGGTTAGTGCCCGATGACGGCGCCGTCGTACACGTCGTCCACGTCGACAAGGCGCACGCCCGTGGGCTCGCCAGCGGTCAAGGCTATTCGGGCTCGACGGCATGGCATAACTCCGTCAGGCAACGATGGGAAATATCGCGACCCGCCGACGAAACCGACGACGGGCGCCGACAGGTTAACCCCCCCGACCCGCGGCGCATCCTGACGCTGGCGAAGAACCGTACGGCCCCGCAGGAGCCGAGCTCGCGCTGACGTTCGACGCGCAAGCTGGCATCTTCATCGCCGATGCAGCGCAGGGCGGCATCGTCGACAGCATCCGCGAACGCGCCGAGCGGTGCGGCATCGTGCTCGCGATGATCGCGTCGGCTGCTGCTGGCGTTCCCGTCCCCGCCGCGATGCAGGGGCCGCGCACTGCATACCTCGTCTTGACGCAACGCCCCGAGTTTCCCGACGCGCTGCGAGGCGGCGCGCGGGCACCGAAACAAGGCGCTTTGCACGCCATCTTGAGGGCCTGCGCCAGATTCGACACGTCGTCGAAAGCAGTATTCGACGCAGTAACCGCCACGCTGCCGCAATCCTCGAGGTCACGCCAGAGGGCTGCGCCGAATATGCCAATTCGTAATGCGCCATATGCGACGCGGCCCTACGAAGCCCCCTGCGCCGAATATGCCAATTCGGCGTGGGGGTTATAGGGGGAGCGCGCGCGCGCATCTGACCCGGAAAGGAAAACATGATCCCGATACCGAAACGCCCGCCCGCTCCAAGTGCTGCGCCGATCGAGAGGCACTGACACCGTGCCCTGGAGCAAGCAAACCCGGCAATCGCGAGGCTATGGCGTCCGGTGGGACGAAGCTGCGGCTCGCCGTGCTCCGGCGCGACGGTTACTTGTGCCAAAGCTGCAAGCGCAACGGTAAGTGTCGGGCTGGAAACGAAGTGCATCACATCGTGCCGCGGGCACGGGGCGGAACGGATGACGACTCGAACCTCGAGACGCTGTGCCACGCGTGCCACCTACAGTCCGACGCGAAGGCGCGAGGTCGCAAGGTAAGCAAACCCGATCGCGTCGCGCTGGACGGGACGTTGATCGAGGATGCGCGCTGATGGGGGGGGCGATGACACGGGGGGGCGCCGCGCGTCTGGCGAGATCGAGCCCAGGCGGACCGTGGCGACCCGTTACGCAGTGGAGATCGATTCAAGATTAAGGAATGCCATGCCCAAGCGGCGCGCTGATACTGCATCGAAACAATTGCGCAAGACGGCGAAAGCGGCCGTTGCGGCGCCGATCGTCGCGCCGAGGGCGGAGGGTGCGGCACCGGTCAAGCCGGCGTCGCTGGAGGGGCGCGCGGCGCAGATCTGGGACGAATTCGCGCCGGAGCTCGTCGCGATCGGCATGCTCACGCACCGGGACGTGCTCGCGTTCACGTTGTGGTGTCAGTTGGGGGCCAAGATCGAGAACGGCGGGCTGTCGGGGGCGCTGGTCACGCAATTCCGGCTGCTGGGAAACGACTTCGGCCAATTGCCTTCCGGCAAGGGCCGGGAGTACGCGCCAGTTCGCCCGCCTGCCAAGCCGCACAAGTTTTTCAAGGACTGACATGGACCCGGTGACCACGTATGCGAATGCGGTAAGCGCCGGCGATGTCGTCGCCGGTCCGGGTGTCCGCGCGGCGTGTGACCGGCACCTGGACGACCTGAAGCACGGGCCGGAGCGCGGCTTGCGCTGGGACAAGGCGCGGGCGCAGTTGGCGCTCGACTTTTTTCCCGAGTGCTTGCGCCTCGCCGAAGGCGCGCATGCGGGCAAGCCGTTCATCCTCCAGCCGTGGCAGCAATTCGTCGTCGGTAGCCTCTTCGGCTGGATCGGTCCTGATGGCTTTCGGCGCTATCGGATGGCTTATCTCGAGATCGGCAAGGGCAACGGTAAAACTCCACTAGCCGCGGGCGCTGGTTTGTTCTTGCTGATGGCCGACGGCGAAGAGGGCGCGGAGGTGTTTGCCGCAGCCGTGACCAAAGACCAGGCCGCCATTTGTTTTAACGCCGCCCCTCGGATGGTAGCCGCGAGTCCGGATCTCGCGTCGCGCATCGTTTTGAGCGGGGAAAACCCGGTTTACAACCTGGCGCACACGCGCTCGGGGTCGTTCTTTCGGCCGGTGTCGGCGGAGGGTCGGAAAGTCTGGACGGCAAGCGTCCGCACGGCGTGATCGTCGACGAGCTGCACGAGCACGACAGTCCGATCGTCCTGGAAAAACTGAGCGCCGGATTCAAGGGTCGCCGGCAACCGCTGATGCTGATGATTACGAACTCCGGTTTTGATCGGACCAGCGTGTGCTTTTCGGTACCACGAATACGCTGGCAGAGCGGTAACAGGCAAGCCGGGCGAGCAGGGATTCGACGACCAATTCTTTGCCTTCGTGTGCGGGCTTGATGATCGCGACGACCCCTTTGAGTCGGAGGATGTGGCCTAAGGCGAACCCGAACCTCGGGATAAGCGTGACGCAGGATTACCTGGGTGAAGCAGGTGCGCGAGGCGAAGGTCATCCCCGGGAAGGCATCCCTGGTGCGGCGGCTGAATTTTTGCCAATGGACCGATTCGGCCGAACCGTGGATCGATGGTCCGACGTGGCGGGCATGTGAAGTTGATGCGGTCGAGTTTGCCGGCCGTGACCTGCATTGCGCGTTGGATTTTTCGGGGACGCGGGACTACCGCCTCCTTGTCGATTGCGGCGATCGATGCTGAGGGTGTCATGGACGCCCGCGTCGAGTTTTGGATACCCGGAGACACGCTGCACGCGAGGATGGGCGCTAATCAGCCGCCGTGGGACGCATGGGTTGAGGCCGGCTATGTGCACGCCCCGCCGGGCCGCGTGGTCAGTTACGCTGACGTGGCGCATCGCCTGCTTGAGATCGCCTCGCAGAACTGTCTGCTCGCGGTCGGGTATGACGCGTACCAGATCAAGTTCTTTGAAGTCGAGTTGCAGCGCTTGGGCGTGACCTTGCCGTTGATCGCGCACCCGCAAGGGACTTTCAAATCAGCGGAGTCGCTGTTGTGGATGCCGCGCAGCATCGAGCTCCTGGAGGGGCGGCTATTTGACAAGACCATTCGCATTGAGCGCAACCCGTGCCTCTGGTGGAACGCGCAGTGTGCGGCGATCGAGACCGACCGGCACCAGAACCGCACGTTCAGCAAAAAAATGTCCCGTGGCTCTATAGACGGTGTCGTTAGTTTGGCAATGAGTGTCGGCGTTGCTACGAAAACACCGGAGCCGGTACGCGAGTATCGGATGTTCGTAGTTGGGTGACCTGCTGGCAAGTGACGATGCCGAGAGCCGTCGCCATGCCGATCGCGCCTGCCGTGCAGGATTGCGAGACCTTGTCGGCGATTTTGCGGGAAGTGCTCGCGCTGCGCGCCGACGTTGCTGCGCTCGCGAACCGGCTGCCGGCGATGGTTGCGAACGAACGGCATTCTGCACTGCATCCTACTCTTCAAAGGTTGTGGCACCCCGTTGACCTGAACGGCAGCTACGGCCGATTTCAATGGCGGCTCCCGGCGTCGCGCGAGCGGGTAGTGGGTCGAGTCTGTGTGAAAACGTTGAATTTGCCGAAACGGAAAGATTGCCTATATTGAAGAAGGTGATTTGTTCGGAGCGGCAAGATGAAGCGATTCGTCGAAGGCGAAGACCGAAACCAGGTTACGTTGCTACCCGAGTGTCTCGACGATTATATCGGGGAGGACAATCCGGTTCGGGTGATCGATGTCTTCATTGACGCACTGGATCTGAGCGGCCTTGGCTTCGAGGGCGTGGCGCCGGCGGACACCGGGCGGCCTGCGTACCATCCGGCGGTACTGTTGAAGCTCTACGTCTACGGGTATCTCAACCGGCTGCAGTCGAGTCGACGCCTGGAACGCGAGACCCAGCGCAATGTCGAGTTGATGTGGCTGACCGGGCGCTTGACGCCGGACTTCAAGACGATTGCGGATTTCCGCCGGGACAACGGTAAGGCGATCCGCAACGTCTGTCGTGAATTCATCGTGCTGCTGCCGGTCAATCTGTTCGCGGAAGCGATCGTAGCGATCGACGGCAGCAAGTTCAAGGCGGTCAACAATCGCGACAAGAACTTCACCGCCCACAAGCTCCAGAAGCGCATGGCGCAGCTGGAGGAAAGCATTGGCCGCTATCTGGGCGAGCTCGACCGCGCGGATCGGGAGCCGACCCTGTCACGGAGGGCAGGGTATCGCGCGACGAAGGAGAAGGTCGCCGCGGTCAAGGCGCACATGCAGCGCCTGCAGCAGGTTGAACAGCAACTGCGGGAAGCCCCCGACGGACAAGTCTCGCTGACCGACCCGGATGCCCGCTCGATGGCCACCAGTGGCCGGGGCACCGGCATCGTCGGCTACAACGTCCAGACGGCGGTGGATACCAAGCACCACCTGATCGTCGCCCACGAGGTCACTAACGTCGGTCATGACCGCAGCCAGCTGTTCGCGATGGCCACGCAGGCGCGCAGCGCGACGGGAAGGAAGATTTGACCGTCATTGCCGATCGCGGCTACTTCAAAGGCGAAGAGATTCTGGATTGCGACCAGGCAGGCATGACACCGCTGGGTGCCGCAGCCCGCCACCTCTCCAACAGCAAGGCCGAAGGTCGCTTCGACAAACGGTCCTTGTTTACATCGCCGCAGACGATGAGTACCGTTGCCCGGCCGGCCAACGGGCGATCAAGCGCTTCACCACCATCGAGCACGGCATGACCTTGCACAAGTACTGGTCATCAGCGTGCCCCAGATGTCCGCTCAAAGCGCAATGCACGACGAGTAACTATCGGCGCATCACGCGCTGGGAACACGAAGCCGTCCTCGAGGCGATGCAGGAGCGCCTGGACCAGCGGCCCGACGCCATGCAGCTACGCCGGCAAACCGTCGAACATCCTTTCGGTACGCTCAAGGCCTGGATGGGCGCGACGCATTTCCTGACCAAGCGGCTGCCTCGTGTCAGCACCGAGATGAGCCTGCATGTGCTGGCCTACAACCTCAAACGCGTCATGCAGATCCTGGGGAATCAGCCCGCTGATGCAGGCGATGAGGGCATGAGGTGCTCTCTGCTTGCGCGATAGACATCGCAGAACGACCTGCCAAGGGGATCTACTGAGCAGCTTTCGCAAGGACTGCGATCAACGCAATCACACCCCACCGTCGCGCATAGCGCCTCAGCGGCCCTGCGAAACGCCGAGCACGCTGAATAGCGTGGTCACGCGAAATTTACGTTTCGACACGCCCTCGGTCGATATGCGACCTTCAGCGGCCTCCCGCATCGCCGCAAGGAAAAGGTCGCGGTCCCCGTCCGCCGGCGCCGTCTTTACGACAATCGCGTAGGGATTCGCCCGAAGAGCGGTCGAATGAAATCGGCGCGGCATTCGTGATCATGAGCGCACCGCCGGATGTGCTGATACCCGCAGGATTGGCGAGCGAACTCGCCAGCACGGTATCGGTTAGTGCAAACGCAGGCTTTTCGGAACGCGCTGCGCAAGATCCCTCATAGATGAATGTGTACAGATGGATGGGCCGTGCAACCGTGTCCGGCACGCCGCTCGCATCGATTCTCACCACCGTCCGATCGCCGCTCGGAACAAGATAAGCCCTTCCGACTCGTCCGGCATTGTATGGAGTGGCAATCAGCACGACGGTAGCGAACGCCCCGCCGGGCGCGTCGCTGCGATCGCCATCATCGGCGCCTGTCGCACACCCAGCCATCAAGGCGGCAATCACGCCCCGCGCGGTGCAAATGCCGACGTGCGTCAACGCCCTCATTGAAGCTGTTGAGAGAGCTTGAGGAGATGGACCTAGTATAACGGGCGCCCGCGCGATCCAATGAAGCCGCCCATCATCGTCACGCTGTACGCCAGCATCATCTACGACGCCATCGCAGTCCTCGTCGTGGCCGCAATCGTGAAGTTCGGCTGAGGCCGGGCCTTAGAGACGAACGCACCAGGCGCGATCGCGGAGGGGGTGGGGGCAGGTAGCTTGGCGCGGATTCTAGCGCGCTAGCGCAGCCCGCGCGAGAATGCTATCGGCATATGACCGAGTTCGGCCAAAGAGCAGAAACCACTCGCCGTGTCGCCTTTGAGCAGACGGTCGGTAACATGACGATGTCCTTCCGGATGCGTCGTCCTCGCGTTCTTTGATGTGCTCGTACCGCTGCTCATCCGAGAATGGAGTAGCGAAGGGCGCCTCCCCTTTTTGTACGCCACCGTACAATCGTGTATAGTCCGGCGCAGAGCGCTTGCCCGACTACGGGGCAGTCCATGGATGCCCAGCGACTCCCACGATTGAGTCGCGCTGACCGGACGCGCTTGACCACCCCGCGCATCCTGCCCAACTAGATTTTCAATCCCATCGTCGAGGCACGCATGAGTCGGTTCCCGTCTTGGTTTGTCGTCGTTGCTCTAATGATGCTCGGCGGCTTGCGCCAGCCGGCCGGTCAACCCGCCGATCACGCAGACCGACCCGCGCACCGGTTACCGCTTCGAGACGCGCCAGGCCGAGAGCAAGAACAGCAAGGAGAATCTGGTCATCCTCGCGTTTTCGGGCGGCGGCACGCGCGCGGCCGCGTTCTCCTACGGCGTCCTCGAGTTCCTGCGGCGCACCGAGGTCGCGGCGCCGAACGGCGACAAGGTTCGCCTGCTCGATTCCATCGATGTCATCACCGGCGTTTCGGGCGGCAGCTTCACGGCGCTGGCCTACGGCCTGTACGGCGACAAGCTGTTCGACGATTACGAGCAGCGCTTCCTGAAGCGCAACGTGCAGGGCGAGATCATCGCCCGCGCCTTCAGCCCGCGCTACTGGGGAGACCTGTCGTCGGAGGGCTGGGGCCGGTCCGAGCTGGCGTCGCAGCTGTACGACGAAATCCTGTTCAACGGCGCCACGTTCGGCGATCTCAATCGCGGCAAGGGGCCGATGATCCTGGCGTCGGCCACCGACATCTCGACCGGCTCGCGCTTCGTCTTCAACCAGGGCACGTTCGACATCATCTGCTCGGATCTCAATGCGGTGCCGCTGTCGCGCGCCGCCGCGGCATCGTCGGCGGTGCCGGTCGTGCTCTCGTCCGATCACGCGTCAAGAACTACGGCGGCACCTGCAACTGCGAGTCACGCCCGCGTGGGCGAAGCTGTTCCTCGACACCGACAACCCGCCGCGACCCGCCGCGCGCGCGATACGATCGCTCAAGAACCTGCAGGCCTATCGGCGACAGCGCCCGCCGGCCCTACCTCCATCTCGTCGACGGCGGCGTGTCGGACAACGTGGGCATGCGTGGCGTGCTCGATGCGCTGGAAGTCCTCGAGGCGCTGCACGAGGCCGGCTTGCCGACGCCGCTCGACAACGCGCGCAGGATCATCGTCTTCGTCGTGAATTCGCTGTCGTCGCCGCCGACCAACTGGGACGAGTCGTACACCCACCGGGCACGATCGACATCCTGCTGAAGTCGGCCGGGCACGCCGATCGACGCGTTTTCCTACGAGACGATCGAGCTGCTGAAGGACACGGCGGCGCGCTGGCACACGATGCGCCTGATCCGCAATTCCGCCGCCTTCGCGGCCAACAAGGATCCCGGCGGTGGCCGCGGCCTTGCGCGTCCCGGCTGCCGAGATCTACGCGATCGACGTCTCGTTCGCGGCGCTGAAGGACAAGGAGGAGCTCGAGTATCTGAACCTGCAGCCGACGACGTTCGTGCTGGCACCGGAGGCCGTCGACCGGCTGCGCGCGGCGGCGGGACCATCATCCTGGATTCGCCCGAGTTCAAGCGGCTGCTGAAGGACGTCGGCGCGAGAGTCACCGCCGATTCGTCCGGCAGCGGTGCAGGGGTCGCTACCCATTGATACTCATGTGACGAGCGGCTGGCCGCCCAGCGGTTGCCGATCAGCCGAATTCGTCTGCTTCAGAGAAGTCCCAACGGCTGCTACGGGGTCGTAAGCAGCCCCTTCGCCAGCGGACCTGGGAAAAAGCGGGCAACGCGACCGCGTAGAACGCGCTGTGGGGCGCGATCTACTCTCTGGATGGGTGGCAGGGTAAGCCCGCCTCCGATCGCGGCGCTACTGCACTTTACTGGTTCAGATGCGCGTGTGCGTAACGCAAGGGTTCGGGGGGAGACTTTGAGCAACGCCCGTTCAAATGGCCCATCCATTTCCAAGATGAGAAACACAGCGCCACGAACACACAACGCACAAACGAATAGGGACGTAATAACTGTGGCGTTCCGCGGAAGCCGAACAACCCGAAACTCGCGAATATGATCATCAGCCAGAAAATGAGAACCTCGAGGAACGGCGCGGGAATCGACGCCCCAGTACTGTCAGTCACAAGCCACCTTTCTTTTCACCAGCGCTTCGGGGCGAGGTTCATCACCAGGTTTTGACGCGCCCGCTGGGAGTCGTTGTGCGACTGCAGACCATGGATTGCGTCGGCAAGTCGCTCAGGTACCGAGCAACCACTCTCCCGAGGCCAACGCGCGCACATTTACTCGACTTGGATGAGTCCTGTGGCCAAACCATTTCCACCGCGCCCCATCGCTTCCTACATGCCCTTGCGAATCTGCGCGGTCTCGGGCCCATAGCGAGCAAGTACGCGGTCGAGTGCAAGGACATCGGTAGAGGTTTGCTTCACGGCTTTGTTCACGGCATCAAAGGAACTCCGGGCGGAGGCAGTGACGAGGCCAAAAATGAGGGCGGTCATCGTTGCGCTTGAGCCCGAACCCAACCTTTACGTGTCCTTCGACCCGGCATCCATTTCTTATGCTGCGGCAGCGAGGTGCGCAACCACATTCCGAACAGCGCGCCAGCGAGCGTACAAGGCAGGCGGCCATTGCTCGCTGACAAGGCTCGGATTCATTGGTAAATTCATGCTATCGCTGCTCCGTGCGCCGTCGGTTCCTCGGCGCCCCGATAGCACTTCGGTCCACTCACCGATCAAGCCGAATGCGCGCTCGCGCGGCACCGGCTTGAGGTGGAGGCGCCGACACGTACGCCGATAAGAGCGATACGTGCCGTTCAATGCACTAGCGTTGATACGAGTGTGGCGCCGGATACTGCGAGTTGGCGGCGTAGAAGCTCCTCAAGCAGGCGCACCTCCGCGGGTTCGATCACCGGCTCACCCGATGGCTGATCGAGCGCCTCGATCACATCGAACAGGTTCATATTCCGAACAGGACCCCTGGAAGCGTCGTCGGCATGCTGGCCCATTCTAACGCGCGACCGCATAGAAACGCGCTACTGGGCGCGATCGAGTCTCGGGATGGGTGGCAGGTAGCCCGCTTCCGAATCGCTACTGCTGCGTCGGTTCCGGTCGACCGGTCAGCACTTCGGTCCACTCTTGGACTAGGCCTAACGCGCGCTCGCGTGATACCGGCTCGACGCCGCGCCAGCGGCAAGTCACCAAGTAGTTGGCGTACACGCGATCGGCGTCGGGCGGAGCGAGATCGGGCGTGTCGGGCATGGCGTCATTGTCACGGGGATTCGGATTTTGAGAGCCGCCCTTTCGGGGCGGTTTTCCTTCTGACTCGGCCCCCTGAGCGTGGCGTAAGCTATGCACCCCGCTTGCGCGCGGGGAGACCGAGAGTCCCCGAAGAGGAGATGCCCCCATGGCTTGGCGGTTTCGCAGGTCTGTCAAACTGGCTCCCGGTATCCGCATGAATTTCAGCGGTTCAGGAATCGGAATGTCCGTGGGACCGCGAGGAACGTCGGTTAGCTTCGGTTCCGCGTGGCACGTTTCTGAATAGCGGTATCCCCGGCACCGGCTTATACAGCCGCACTCGGTTGAGCGGAGCTTCCCAGTCCGCGGCGGCCCCGCGCGTTTCGACACCCGCGCCCGCAATGAAGACCATGAACCTTGACGTCAGGCTCGAGGACGACGGTACGGTCTGGTTCGCCGGACCGGACGGATCCCGGGTTAGCGACTCGATCGCTCTAAAGGCTAAGCGGCAGCACGGCGATACTATCCGCGGAGCCCTTGCCGAATTGGGCGAGCAAGATCAACACGCAACGAACGGATCTGGAGCGGCTCCATCGCCACACGCCACGGCCAACTGAGCGGCCGACTCGTGTTAGCCGCGAATTCGATATCCCGGAGCCTCGGCCCAAACCTCCATTAGTAATCACCTTCTGGTCGCGCATGTTCGGGAAGGCAAAGGACATAGAGGCCAAGAACGCGGAGTACCGCCGGCTCTTCTCGGAGGCTCGCGCCAAGTGGGAGGGCGCTTACCAGAACTCATTCAAGGCCCAAGAGCAAGAGGCTTGTTCCGAGTTCGATCGACGGCTAGTCGAAGACGTCGCATTCATGCATCAGGTGTTGGAGGATAACCTGCAAGACATTTCTTGGCCGCGGGAGACTTTGATCTCGTTTGAAATCGCGGACACCGCTGCAAGTGCCAAGATCGACGTCGATCTGCCAGAAATTGAGGATATGCCCCGCCGAGTCGCCAAGCTCCCGGACAGTGGTTACAAGTTGAACATCAAGGAGCTCAGTGCACGTGCTGTCGCTGAACTGTACTCAAGGCATGTTCACATGTCGGATTTCGCGTACTTGGAGAAGCGTTCGCCACGCTACCAACAGTCCAAGAGCTACGCTCTAGGCTTCAAACGTTCGACCTCGCGACCGGCAAGGTGGCGACACATACTATCATAGCGTTCACATTAGCCGAACGGACTGGCTCCTCGATAACTTCGATAACCTTGACGCCATTGACCCCGTCGCCGCCCTCGCACGTTTCACGCTCCGCCGAGAAATCGGCCGCGACGGCGCACTAAAGGCGATCGACCCATTTTGATCGGTCGGGTATGGCGCGAGTCCCATGGTTCGCATTTGACCGCGTAGAACGCGCTGTGGGGCGCGATTTACTCTCGGGATAGGGGAAGGTAGCTTGGCGCGGCGTATGACCGAGTTCGGCCGAGGCTGTGTGAAAACGCACGCGATGCGAGCGTGACGGAAAATCGACCTCTCAGATCGAGCTGCATTCAACGATCGCCACCTTCGGAGGGGTGAGAAGACACCCGAAAACGAAATAGCGAGGTGTTTTTACACAGCCTCGGCCAAGAGCGACCAAAGAGCCAAGTCGCTAGTAGCGGTCGTTCGACGGCCTTGTCGATCTAAAGCGGACATTCGCCATGTCAAGGTTGCTTCGCATTGCCGGCCTTTAGCACCTAAAGGTTTCAAATCTCGACGCGCGTACCCAATTCCACTACCCGATTGGTCGGAATGTTGAAGAAGTCCGTGATGCTTCCTGCATTGCGAGCCATTGCCGCAAAGATCCGGTCGCGCCAAGGCGCCATTCCTTCCTTTCCCATCCCTCGCACAATCTTCTCCCGTGAAAGAAAGAAAGATACCTCCATTGGCTCAACCTGCAGGCCGGCCGGCGCGCACATTTCGAGCGCAAGCACGATGTCTGGGCGATCCATGAACCCGTAACGGGCGATGACCCGCCAGCAGTCTTCTGCCAGGTGCTCGCTAACTACCTGGTCATTGGCGGCTACCCACGGCACGTCGCGAAATTCAACGGTAAGAAATACGTTTTGCTCGTGCAACACCTTGTAGTGCTTGAGGCTGTGCAGGAACGCGTGCGGCGTCACATCGGGCGTCGACGAGAGGAATACCGCCGTGCCAGGAACGCGATGCGGAGGCGCTAAAAAGACCGATTGTAGCAGCCCTCCGAGCGGGGGCGACGATTCACGCAACTGAGCGAGGAGGAGTTCGCGACCCGCGCCTCCACGTCATCATGATCGTGAAAAGCACCGCGCCCAACGCGAGCGGAAACCATCCGCCGTCGAAGACCTTGTGCAGGGCGGCGGCCAGAAAAGTTCCGTCGATCAACAGGAAAAAGCCGCTCGCGAGCACGCAGAGCCACAGCGGATACTTCCAGGTGTAACGTATGACGAAGAAAGCCAGGAACGTCGTCACGAGCATCGTGCCCATCACCGAGACGCCGTATGCAGAGGCGAGCCGGGATGACGAACCGAAGCCAACCACCGCCGCCACGACGATCACGAGCAAAATCCAATTCACTGCCGGTACATAAATCTGCCCCATTGTCCGAGCTGACGTATGGTTGATGGTCATGCGCGGAAGGTAACCGAGCTGAATGGCTTGCTGCGTCATCGAGTACGCGCCAGAGATGGTTGCTTGGGAAGCTATTACGGTAGCCGCTGTGGCCAAGGCGATCATGGGATAAAGCGCCCATGACGGGTAGGCGAGATAAAACGGATTCTCGATCGCCTCAGGGCGCGCAATGAGCAGCGCGCCCTGCCCAAAATAGTTGAGCACCAGTGCCGGCGCCGCAACACTGAACCATGCGATTCTGATAGCACGTTTGCCGAAATGGCCCATGTCGGCGTACAGCGTTTCTGCCCCAGTGATCGCCAGCAGCACGGAACCCAGGACAATAAAGGAGGCGACCCCATGACCCGTCACAAAATGCAGGGCATTGATCGGATTGAGGGCGTCGAGAATGGCGGGCGCTTGCACGACATTCCACATCCCGACGGCGCCGATGGAAAGGAACCAGAGAGCACACACGGGCCCGAAGAACAAGCCAACTACGCCAGTTCCATGCCGTTGAACCGCAAAAAGCGCCAACAGGATACCGATCGCTATTGGCACTACGTAGGGTTTGAATGCCGACGTTCCGACTTCCAAGCCCTCGACCGCTGAGAGTACGGAGATCGCAGGGGTCAGCACGGCATCGCCATAGAAGAGAGCGGCACCAAATACGCCGATGATGAGGAGTGCATTGCGAAGTCGAGGGCGATCCTGCACAGACGTTGTGGCAATCGCCAGCAGCGCCATAATGCCCCCTTCGCCACGATTGCTCGCCCTCAACACCAGCGTTACATACTTGAGGGAGACGACAATCATCAACGTCCAGAAAATGGCCGATACCCCGCCAATGATATTGGTTGCCGTCAAGGGGATGCCGTGCTCCGGATTGAACGTTTCCTTGGCAGCGTAAAGGGGACTCGTGCCGATGTCTCCGTACACGACGCCAAGTGCCAGGAGCGCCAGCGCGGCCGTCGACTGCTTCGGTCTTGAAGGGGACGATGACGTGCCGGCGGTGGTTTCCATATACGGCGCAGCTTAGAGCAGTCCTCGTTTACGTCGCGGGTCATACCCCAATTCTTTACGGGATCTTTACGGCCGAGGTGCGCTAGAGTGGACACATGAGCAAGCCGCAAAAGCTCGCCGGCTACGCATGGGCCGTGGCTGCGACGGCGATATCGACGGTTGCCGGGCTCGCGATGGCCGCTCGCTTCGACCTGGTTAACATCGCCATGGTCTACTTGCTGGCGGTGGTAGTCATTGCCCTGCGCTTCTCTTATGGCCCGGCGATCCTGGCGTCGATAACAAGCGTCGCAGCACTTGATTACCTGTTCGTTCCGCCGCTTGGCCACTTCGCTGTAGGCGATGCGCAATACTTACTGACATTTGTGATCGTGCTGATTGTCGCGCTGGTGATCTCATATCTTGTGGAGAGCATTCACCGCCAGGCCAAAACCCAAACAGCCCTCGAAGTCGAAGCGGAAACGGAACGCGTCCGTAGCACCCTGCTCGCATCGATTTCGCACGATCTGCGCACGCCGCTGGCAATTATCGTCGGAGCCTCTTCCAGTCTCGCTGAAGGCGCAGATCGGATGAGCGCAGAGGATCGTCACGCCCTGGCCAGCAGTCTTGTCACGCAATCTCGCGGGTTGTCCGAGCATGTGGCGAAGGTGCTGCAGATGACGCGTTTCGAGATGGGAACGATCAATTTGAACCGCGAGTGGACTTCCCTAGCCGAGGTTGCCGGGTCGGCGTTAAGCCGCCTGCATGAGCGGATGGCCGCGCACCGTCTCATCGTCGACCTGCCCAATGATTTGCCGTTGGTGCGCGTCGATGCGAGCTTGGTCGAGCAAGCGCTCGGTAATCTGCTGGAGAATGGCGCCACGCATACGGCTTCCGGAACCGTAATCAAGCTATCCGCGCAGCGACATGGGGACGAACTCGTCATTTCCGTGGTCGATTATGGCGATGGACTTCCCGAAGGGGATGTCGACCAGGTGTTTGCTAAGTTTCATCATCAATCCACAGCCGGCAGTGGCAGTGGCATCGGATTGGGGTTGGCGATCTGCCGGGCGATCGCCGGCCTGCATGGTGGCAGGGTGTGGGCCGAACGTGTTCCGGGTGGCGGCGCCGCATTTCGTTTGGCGCTTCCGATTGAAGAGGCTCCCGCGGTCCCGGAAGAGACCACCACAACGTGACCGAGCCTCGGCCCACGATTCTTGTCGTCGAGGATGAACCGGAAATCAGGAGGTTCTTGCGCGCATCCCTTGGTGCGGAAGGTTATCGGGTCGTCGAGTCGACGACCGGGCGACGAGGCATCATCGATGCCGGCACCCACAAGCCGGACCTCGTAATCGTCGACCTCGGCCTGCCTGATCTGGATGGCATCGACGTGGTGAAACGCGTCCGCGAATGGTCGACCATCCCAATCCTGATCTTGTCGGCTCGGGTTTACGAGGGATCCAAAGTTGAAGCGCTTGACGCCGGCGCAGACGATTACGTGACAAAGCCGTTTGGAATGAGAGAACTGCTCGCTCGCGTACGCGTTGCACTGCGGCACGCCGCGCGATCGCGAGTGGGAACCAACGTTCTCGGATTTCACAACGCTACCGTGGATCTCGAACGGCGGACGGCAACGAGAGCCGGACACGATATCCGGCTGACGCCGATCGAGTTTCGCTTGCTCACTTCCCTAGCCAAGCATCTGAATATGGTTGTCACGCACCGGCAGTTGCTCACAGCGGTCTGGGGACCGACGCACGAGCGCGACACCCATTACCTGCGCATCTACATGAAGCAGTTGCGGGAGAAGCTTGAGATCGATCCGGTGCGACCTCGCCATTTGCTGACCGAGACAGGGGTAGGGTATCGATTGGTTCTCCATGAGTAAGGCCAAATGACTGCTTCTCGACGAACAGAGGACTGCATGAGCGTCCGCTGCTGTAGCGCACGACCGGCAGCAAAGGGTCGAGGCTGTGTAAAAACTCCGCGCGAAACACGATGTCGCGAACGACGACCTCGTAGAACGCGCTGTACGCGATTATTTCGGGGTCGGGAGGGGTTTTGATACTCCCGAAATTGGACCGCAATCGAGTTTTTACACAGCCTCGGTCGAACTCGGCCATTGCCATAAGCCGACTCGCGCCTTTCGATGCGCGGCGCTAGTGCTGCGTCGGCTCCGGGCGACCCGATAGCACTTCACGCCATTCGGCTATCAGGGTGTCCACACGTTCGCGCGTACTGCCGCAACCTTCTCGAAACGCAGCCGGCGCGTGTCAAAGAGTTCTTTTCTGTGCGTCGTGGCACGCGCGTCGTCCAGCAGTTCGTTTCTGTGCGCCGCGGCACGCGCGTCGTCCAGCGCTGCCAATCGTTTCGTTTCCGCTGCCGTTAGCGAGGCGTCGCGCACGGCGGGCTGATAGGTGCCCTCCAGGGTTACTACGATCACCAGTGCAAGGCCTACGGCGCACCGCCAAACAGTCGCCGGCCCGTAGCTAGTGTTAGACAGCATTTGCCCTGTAAGCGTGGTCCGCTCGCGTGCCTGCATGAATAGCCTCCCCAACCTTTGGTCTTGTCCGTAGGATTTGTCTGCGCGCTGAAAGCGCAGGACGACCCTATCGTGGCGCCATGTGCCTATGCGTCAGGGTTAGCCGCCAAGTCCCCCCGGTTCCTTGGCGTTCAAGTCATCGTATACACGGGAACAATGTCGGCACACAACAACGGTTGCGCGTACCCGGGGGTGAAGGACAGATACCGTTGTAATTCCGTTAAATCGTCTCTGAGTACTACAATTCTTGATCGATAGCGGCAACGCGGGCCGCGCAGAACGCGGCGCGACGCGCGGCATCTGCTGATCGAGGCGTGTTTATCACGCTCGACGGCATCAAAGCGGACCCGGAGTTCTACGACCTCTTAATTGACCCCGACACGGGCAGCGCGAGCGCCTAGAACGCGATTACAGGCACGATCCCGAGGCGGCGGCTACCCTCGCACGTCCGACGTGCTGAATCGTTGCGCTAGTGCGGCGGTGGCGGGTTCGTGCGGCCTGATGCGAGCGGATGCTGGCCGTGGAAACAATTCCCCTGGGTTTCGATACACCACGGAGCGGTGCTGCACTGTCTTGGGGCGGCATCCGGTAGAATTCGCGCTTTGTCGTCTACACCGCGAGCTAGCGCATGGACCTCAGTTGATCATATTGGGCTTGGTAGGCTGGGCGCTCGGGTTTCTTTTCGTGATGGTCCTGATGCGAATGTCCGCAGACGAGGACCGCGCCGCGCGCCATCAGCAGAAGCGGATCGATCCTCATTCCGACGTGACGATTACGCGTTAAGTGCGTAAACTTTGTTCCCCGGTGTCGCACGGCACCGACATGCTGGCGCGGGCGTTTAGATGTTGACCTCGATTGTGGTGCTGGTCATTGGGTTTGGCGTAGGTTGTCTCACCGGGGTCGCCGTCTGGCGCTCGCGGCAGGGTCGGCCTACGACTGGACTGACCCAACTCGCGCGCCACTCCGGCTCGGATAGGTCACGGTAGCGCGGCCGTCCCGATCGTGGCGCAGCAGCTAGTGCTTCGGCGGCGGAACCCACAAGCCGGCCGCGAGCGCGTCCATCCACTCCTCGATTAGCTTCCGCGCGCGATCCCGCGGCGTCGGCGTGATACCCATGCGCCTGCACTGCGCCACGTAGTTGCGGTACACGCGCTCGGGATCGGGCGGATCGAGCTCGGGAACGGGGCTTGCGGCGTCGGGCATGGGGGCCATGATGCGCCCGATGACGTAACGGCAACTGTACGGCAACCGATTAGCCTGCACGGCGCTTGCGGTCAAGGAACTATATCGCAAGCCATTGATTTACTGGTGGGCCCGGCTGGATTCGAACCAGCGACCAAGGGATTATGAGTCCCCTGCTCTAACCGTCTGAGCTACGGGCCCGTATAGAGGTAAATGCATCCGGCCGTCCCAGCGCCATCCGCGCGTTGCTAGGCATATTCTAGGCAAGCCAATCGCAGGGGCGCGTCCGTCTGAGGCATTAGTGTAACGGCGTCTGCGCACTGCCGCATTGCGACTGGCTGGACCCGGCCGATCAGCGACCGACGAGTCTGAACGCGAACAGTTTGACCGTCGACGGTCGCAGTTCGACCTATTCTTGAAATACGCCGTTTCCAGAGGTGCTAGAAAAATTGCTGGCCCTCTGAGGCTTTTTTGCGATTTAGACGTGGATGGGAGACGCGACTTCGCATTGCGCGCCACTAAGAGCCTTGTAATTGCCCTACCGGCGATTCAAGGGCGAACCGGTGATCGTGATTTAGTTTGACAAGAAAATGCGCTCGCCGCACTTTCGAGTCTTTCAACAGAATAGACTCGAAGCGGACGCTCGTGCCACTTCGGGATGGGTACGGACCGCGGGTGGAGTACTTGACAAGGCCCCATGCGAGTATGACGATAGCATGTTCTCAGGCGGGCACCTTTGCCGCGCAGTGAGATCCGGGACACACCGCCAGCGATCAACCAAAGGAGTAACGAACATGAAGCGAGTAGCGACGGTACTGAGCGCGTTCGCAGTGGCCTTGGCCCTTTCCCTGCCCAGTTGGGCGCAGGTGAAGGAACTCCCGACGCAGACTGTCACCGTTGCCGGCACGGTGGAAACGATCGATAAGAACAAACGCTTGTTACAAATCAAAACGGCCGACGGCAAGTTCGTCGCCGTCGACGTGCCCGCGGGCGCCAAGCGCTTCGACGAGCTCAAGGTGGGGGACAAGGTGAAGGCGACGTATAACAACAACGTCCTGGTGCGAGTGAAGGCGCCGGGCGAGGCGGCGATCGATAACGCCGGCAAGGCCTCCACCATGGGCAAGGAAGCGCGGCCGGGAGGCGCGGCATTGATGACACGGACGATGACGGCAACTATCGCCGAAATCGACAAGGGCACGTCGTCTATGACTTTTGTCGGGCCGAACGACTGGAAATACAGCCGACGGATTGTCGATCCGAAGGTGTTCGATCAGGTCAAGGTGGGCGACCGGGTCGACATCACGTGGAGCACCGACCTCGTCATCGCGGTGGACTAGCCCCGGAGGACGAGCGCGCGGCTGCGGGCGAGAGACGACCATAGTCCCTCGCGCTCGGTGTAACCCCGAGCCGTGAAGGCGCGGATGTTTTTATCGCAGTGCTGCTCGCGACCACGGCACCGGAACCGTTGGGGGGGGGGAGGGAGGGGAAGGGGGGGGCCTTGGCCGGGCGGCGGGGGGGCGCGCCTTGCGCATTTTCGCGAGAGCGAGGCGCTCGCGGAGCGCGCGGTGACCTCGGACGATCAGCTTGCCGGCACGGGCTTGGCCTGCGCGGGGGGCGACGGGAAGCTGGGGTATCGGGCGTCGCCGCGACGCGGTGATGGCCCTGGCATCGAGCGTTTCGCGAGCGTCAGCGAGCGCGACGTCGATCTACGGGAGTTCCTCCGAGTGCACGCATCCATAAGCCTGGGCAAAGCGGCACAAGGCATCCAGGAGTGTCCGCTTACGGGCACGACGGCCTAAGACCGCTCTTGGCGTGCGCCGTGATAAGGCGGCGCTTTCCAGTGGGTGCAAGCCTCACCCGGCAACCGCTCCAGCCGGAATTATAGCGTCGCGCTACACTGCGGTGCGCTCATCGATGCCGACGAGACGCCCCGTCCACGAACCATGCAGCAATCCGATTATCTCCGCGCGCTGCTGATGCCGGCGTCCGTCGCGCTCGTCGGCGGGTCGGGGAAGGCCGGCTCGAACGGCCGGATCGTCCTCGAGAACCTCATCGGGGGAGGTTTCGAGGGGGTGCTCTATGTCGTCAATCCCAAGCATCGTCGCGTGCTCGCGCGGCGCGCGTACCCTTCGCTGACTGCGATCGCGAAGCCGATCGACCTCGCGGTGATCGCGGCGCCCACGGCGGCCGTTGCCGGCGTGCTCGACGACGCGGCGCGCGCCGGCGTCAAAGCGGCTGTCATTCTGTCAGCACCGCCCCCGGAAAAGGAAGACGCGCGGCGTTGGCAGGCCGCCCTCGCGACCGTCGCAGCCGCCAACGGCATCCGGCTGCTCGGGCCGCATTCGTTCGGCGTCATCCGGACCAAGATCGGGCTCAATGCGACGCTCGGCAGCGCGGTCGCCCGGCCGGGCCGGCTCGCGCTCGTCGCGCAGTCGGGTGCGGTGTGCGCGGCGATGCTCGATTTCGCCGCGTCGGGCGGCATCGGCTTCTCCACGGTGGTGGCGTTGGGCGGCGCGATGGATGTCAGTTTCGGTGAGCTCCTGGACGCGCTCATCGTCGACCCACACACGGACGGCATTCTCCTTTACGCGGAGACGATCGGCGATGTGCGTCGTTTCCTTTCGGCATTGCGCGCGGCGGCCCGTACGAAACCGGTCGTCGTCCTGCGGGCGGGGCGGTCGATGGAGCGCGGCGCGGGCGATCGACCATCGCCCGACGCGGTCTTCGATGCAGCGATGAAGCGATCCGGCACCGTGCGCGTGAAGACCTACGCCCAGTTGTTCGCCGCGGCGCGCATCCTGGCGATGCATCGCATTGCGCGCGGCGACCGGCTCGCCATCGTGACCAATGGGCATGGGCCGGGAACGCTCGCGGCCGACAGTGCGGCCGACTGCGGTGTCGTGCTCGCGGAGCTTTCGCCCGCGACGGAAGAGCTCCTGGCCGGGATGCTGCCGTCCAATGAAGGATGCCGCAATCCGATCAACGCTCGCGACGACGCCACTCCGGCACGAATGGCGGCGGCCGTCGAAGCCACGCTCGCCGATCCCAACGTCGACGCCGTGCTGGTGCTGCACGTGCCGCGGCCCGTCACGGGCGCCACTGACATGGCGCGTGCGGTTGCCGACGTCGCGCGCCGGTCGGCAAAGCCGGTGCTCGGTGCGTGGCTCGGCGCGATCGAGCGCCATGACGCCACGGGCGCACTCGAGGCCGGCGGCATCGCCAATTTCTACACGCCGGAAATCGCGGTAGAAGCGTTCTCGTTCCTGGCCGCCTATCGTCGCCATCAGGAATGGCTGCTGGAGGTGCCCCCGCCACAACCCGAGCCGTACGCTCCCGATCTCCATCTCGTGGAACGCGTGCGTACGGATGCGAGTTCCGCCAAGCGCACCGTGCTGACGGCCATGGAGACGCACACGCTCCTCACGACGTTCTCGCTGCCGGTTCCGCCGGCGGCATCGGCCGATACCCTGGCCGAAGCGCTCGTCGCGGCGCGTCGGCTCCGCTATCCGGTAACGCTGCGCTCCAACACGAGCGAGGGCCCCTCGCCGACGGCGTCGCGCGAACGACTGCGCGACGGTCGGATGCTGACGCGCGCGTGGGCAGCCATGGTTGGCGCGTCGGCGAACGAGCGCCGGCGCGAAGCCGTCATCGTGGCCAAAGAGCACGTATTCGACGCGAGTGCGGACATCGGGATTGGCATCTTTACGGACCCGGTGTTCGGGCCGGTGATCACGTTCGGTGCGACGGGCGCCGGACGCGGTACTGGTGTCGCGGTCGTCCTGCCGCCGCTCAACTTGCGTCTCGCGCTGGACATGGTCCGGGGCGCGGGAATACGGGCAGCCCTGCCGCACGGCGACGCCGACGCGACCGAGGATACGATTGCAGCGCTCGCGCACCTTCTCGTGCAATTGTCGGCACTCGCTTGCGCTGTACCCTGGGTACGCACGCTCGTGCTCGAGCCGGTGCGCGTCGGCGCCGCTCGGGTCGAAATCGCCGGTGCGCGCGTCGTGATCGACCCGACCATCGGGCCCGCGACCCGCGGCTATGACCACATGGCGATCCACCCGTATCCGGTAGAGCTCGTGGCCGATGTCACGCTTCCCGCCGGCGTGCACCTTCACGTGCGCCCGATCCGTCCGGAGGATGCCGAAATCGAGCGCGCGTTCGTCGCCGGCTTATCGGAGGCAACACGCTATTTCCGCTTTTTCTACCAATTGAACGAGCTCACGCCGTCGATGCTCGCCCGCTTCACGCAGGTGGACTACGACCGGGAAATGGCGCTGGTGGCCGTTGACGAAACAGGAGGAACCCCGAGCATCGTCGGGGTGGCGCGGTACATCATGTCACCGGACCGCGAATCCGCCGAGTTCGCCGTGGTGGTTGCGGACGCATGGCAGGGACGTGGCGTCGCGCGGGTATTGATGAGCCGGCTCGTGGCCTGCGCCACCGCGCGCGGCCTACGGCGCCTCGAAGGCCTGGTGCTGCGCAGCAACCGCAACATGCTGAAATTCACCGAGGCCTTAGGCTTCGAGACCAGCGACGATCCGAACGATCCGGATCAGCTGCGCGTCGTACTCGAACTTCCGACGTAGCGGGTCGCGCGATCGTTGCTCGGTGCGCTAAACTGACCCCCGACGACATCCGATTCCCATCTGCACAACCATGAAAATCCTCTTTGCCGTCGATGGCTCCGCGCAGGCCCTGGCCGCGCTCGAAACGCTCGTCGAAACATTCGGATACTTTCGCGAGACGCCGAAGCTCACGCTGATCCATGTCCATCCGCCGGTGCCCTACAAGGCGGCCGCGGCATGGGTGGGCAAGGAAACAGTCCAGGGCTACTACGACGACGAGAGCGACGCGGCGCTGGCCGGCGCTGTCAACGCGCCCGCGCCATTCCGTTCGCTCTCGACAAATGCGTCGGCGATCCGGCGGACGAAATCGTCAAGCGAGCCGAAAGCGGGCAATTCGACATGATCGCGCTGGGCACGCACGGCCACACGGCCCTCGCCAATCTGGTCATGGGTTCCGTGGCCACGAGCGTGCTCGCGAGGAGCAAGAAGCCGGTGCTTTTCCTGAAATGACGCGCACGGCGAGCCATTCCTTGCCGCGACCTCTTACGGTGACAATCGAGGTCAGATACGTAACAGGCGAAAACAGCGATCGAACCGTCGCACCGTTGCCGAGTTTGCTACGTATCTGACCCGAATTGCGGGTCAGCCCTCGCCCTCGAGGAAGCTCCGGAGCTTTTCCGAACGCGACGGGTGCCGCAGCTTGCGCAGTGCCTTGGCCTCGATCTGGCGGATGCGCTCGCGCGTGACATCGAACTGCTTGCCGACTTCCTCCAGCGTGTGGTCGGTGTTCATCTCGATGCCGAAGCGCATCCGCAGCACCTTCGCTTCGCGCGAGGTCAGCGTGTCGAGGACGTCCTTGCAGACGTTGCGCAGGCTTGCGTTGACGGCGGCGTCCGACGGCGCGACGGTGGACAGGTCCTCGATGAAATCGCCGAGGTGGCTGTCGTCGTCGTCCCCGATGGGCGTCTCCATCGAGATCGGCTCCTTGCTGATCTTGAGGATCTTGCGGATCTTCTCCTCCGGCATCTCCATCTTTTCCGCGAGCACGCCCGGATCGGGCTCCTGGCCCGTTTCCTGCAGGATCTGCCGCGAGATGCGGTTCATCTTGTTGATCGTCTCGATCATGTGCACGGGAATGCGAATCGTGCGCGCCTGATCGGCGATCGAGCGCGTGATCGCCTGCCGGATCCACCACGTGGCATACGTCGAGAACTTGTAGCCGCGGCGGTATTCGAACTTGTCGACGGCCTTCATGAGGCCGATGTTGCCTTCCTGGATCAGGTCGAGGAACTGCAGGCCCCGATTCGTGTATTTCTTCGCGATCGAGATCACCAGGCGCAGGTTGGCCTCCGTCATCTCGCGCTTGGCCTTGCGTGCCTTGGCCTCGCCCGTCGACATCTGCTTGTTGATCTCCTTCAGGTCCTTCAACGGGATCATCACGCGCGTCTGCAGATTGAGCAGCTTCTGCTGCTGCTCGACGATCGCCTGCCGATACTTGGCGAGGTGCTCGCTGTAGTTGTGATGCCCAGCCACCTCGCGGTCGATCCAGCGCAGCGACGTCTCGCTTTCCGGGAACTTCTTAATGAAGTCCGGGCGCGGCATCCCGCCCTTGTTGACGACGAGGTCCTGGATCTTGCGCTCGATCTGGCGGATGTTATCCACCTCGTGGCGCACGCTGTCGCAGAGCTTCTCGACCTGGCGGGCCGAGAAGCGGATCTGCATGAGTTCGTTCTGCACCTTCTTCTGCAGCTCGACGTACTTGGGAGCCTTGTGCCCGTCTTTCTGCAGCACGACGAGCATCCGCGCGTGGAGCTTCCGGATCGTCGCGAAGCGAGTCAGCGCGGCGACCTTGAGCCGCTCGAGATTTTCCGCGGCGATCGCGCCGGCATCGCCCTCGTCCTCGCTCGCCTCGACTTCATCGTCGACGTCCTCGAGCGCGTCGAGCGCCTCGTTGAAGTCCATGAGGCCGTCGACCAGGTCGTCGATCTTGAACTCGTCCTTCTCGATCTTGGTCGACAGATCGAGGATCTGCGCCACCGTCATCGGGCAGGCGGAGATGGCCATGATCATGTGCTTCAGGCCTTCCTCGATCCGCTTGGCGATCTCGATCTCGCCTTCGCGCGTGAGCAGCTCGACCGAGCCCATTTCGCGCATGTACATGCGTACCGGGTCGGTCGTGCGGCCGAACTCGGAATCCAGCGTGGACACCGCGGCCTCGGCCGCCTCTTCCACATCCTCGGCCGGCGCGGTGGGCGCGGCGTCGGACATGAGCAGTGTCTCGGCGTCGGGGGCCTCGTCGTAGACCTGGATCCCCATGTCGCCGATCATGCTGACGATGCCTTCGATCTGCTCTGCGTCAAGCACGTCGTCCGGCAAATGGTCGTTGATTTCGGCGAACGTGAGGAAGCCGCGCTCCTTGCCGAGGACGATCAGCGTCTTGAGGCGGCGCTTGCGCGCCTCGACGTCGGCCGGCGTGAGCACGCGCGGCGCGATTTCGGCGTGGCGGCCGTTCCTGCCCTTCTTGCTGGCGGCATCCGCTGCCCGCTTGCCGGCGATCCTGGCGGCGATTTCTCCCGCGGTCGGCTTGTGTGCCGGCGCGGCGGCAGCCTTGCTGGAGCCGCTCTTGATCGCGGTCGGCCCACCGGCCTTGCCGCCGATGGTCTTGGCAGGCTTGCCCACGGCCTTCGGCGTATTGGGGACGGCCTTCGGCGCGACTTTGGGCTTGGCGACCTTCCCGGGCGTCTTGGCTCCTGATTTCGGCGGCGGTGCGGACTTGCGCTGGGGCTTCGCAGTGGATTTGCGAGCTGCGACTTTCTTCTTCGCGGCCTGTCCGCCTTTCTTCTTGGCGGGGGTGCGCGGCGACGTCTTCCGGGCAGCGGCACGCGCCGAGCCTTTGGCCACGCCCTTCCTGGAAGCCGGCCGCACCTTCGCGCCCGGCCGCTTCTTCGCCGCCGTCTTCCGGGGCTTGGTTTTGGCAGGCGACTTGCGGGCGGGTTTCGCGGGCTTCTTGGCCATGGTCATCCTAACGAGTCAAGTACGGACCACCCCGAAACGAGGGAGTCGCGGTACCAGATGGGGGCGATGGGGAAAACCTCAAATTATATCATCCGGTTATCGGTCACGGGAGGTTTTTGCGAAGGGGGCGGGCAGGGTGCGGCGAACCATTTCCAGCTGCCGCAGGCGCTCCGCTTCCTCCGGAGTTGGCGCCGCGCGGGACAACGAAGCTCCCGGGTGTCCTGCCCGCTGTGCCTGCTGCCAATAGCGGGCCACACCGGCCGCCAAGTGCACACTGGCCTGTTCCGACGTGATTCCATGGTCCTCCGCCGCCGTCAGCGCCGCGACCAGCACCGGCTCGTGGGGCGTATTCGCGAAATACTGCATAACGCCTGCGGTCGTCACGGTCTGTTCGCTTTCCGCGCAATGCGCGACCAGCGCGGCAAGTGCCGCCCCGTCGGAGGTGCCGTCAGACGGCTGCGGGAGGTCGCCGGAGCGTGCCAACTCAGGTTGGAGCAGCAGCGCCTGGATGAGTTCACGGACGAGGGACGGCGCGCGGCGTTGCCCGTGGACCGCGGGGCGGGGAGGCGGACGCCTTGCGGGATCGTCGCGCCGGTCGGAACCGCTGCCTCCGGACGACGGACCCCGGGCAGGACCGGCGTCCGTGCGGTGTCCGAGCAGCGCGCGCAATTCGGTTTCGGGCAGGCCAGTAAGGTCGGCCAGCCGCCGGTGCAAAAGCGCCGCCATCACGGGCGCCGTGAGAGTGGCGAGATAAGGGCGCGCGGCCGTCACCAAGGAGGCCGCGCTTTCAGCGGACGTCGGGGGATGTTGCGCGGTCAGCTCGGCCAGCAGGAACTCCGACGCAGGCACGGCGCCATCGATGAGCGCCTCGAACGCCTCCTTGCCGCGCCGGCGCACGAAGTCGTCCGGATCCTCGCCGTCGGGGAGGAACAGGAATCCCGCGTTCTTGCCATCTGCCAATACCGGCAACGCATTCTCGAGCGCGCGCCAGGCCGCCTTGCGCCCCGCGGCGTCGCCATCGAAGCAGAAGATGACGCGATCGCTCTGTCGGAAGAGTTTCTGCACGTGTGCAGGAGTGGTCGACGTGCCGAGCGTGGCGACGGCATAGTCGACGCCGTGCTGCGCGAGCGCGACGACGTCCATGTAGCCTTCGACGACCACCACCGTCCCGGCCTCGCGGATCGCCTGCCGGGCGAGGAAAAGGCCATAGAGCTCGCGACCCTTCGAGAACAGCGGTGTTTCCGGCGAATTGAGGTATTTGGGCTCGCCTTCTCCCAGCACGCGACCGCCGAAGCCGATAACCTGGCCGCGGCTGTCGTGGATCGGGAACATGATCCGGTCGCGGAAGCGGTCGTAGCGTTTGCCACCGTCGCCGGCGATGACGAGTCCCGCCGTTTCAAGCGCCGGTTCGTCATAGCAGTCAAACACCGAGGCGAGCGGCTGCCACGCGTCCGGAGCGTAGCCGATCCCGAACCGGGCGGCGATCGCCCCCGTCAGGCCGCGGTCCTTGAGATACTCGATCGCGCGCGGCGCGTCCTTCAACTGCGCGCGATAGAACTTGGCGGCGTCGAGCATGATGGCGGTCAGATCCGTGGCCTGCTCGCGCCGCTCCGATTCGCCGGGACGTTCGACGCGGGGTACTTCCAGGCCGGCGTCGCGCGCGAGCTCTTCGACGGCGTCGGGAAACGCTTTCCCCCGTGCTCCATCAGGAAGCCGATGGCCGTGCCGTGGGCGCCGCAGCCGAAGCAGTGGTAGAACTGCTTCGTCGGACTCACCGTGAACGAGGGCGTTTTTTCGCCGTGGAACGGGCAACAAGCCTGGTAGTTGGCCCCGGCCTTCTTGAGCGGGACGTACCGGTCGATGACATCCACGATGTCGATCCGGGACAACAGCGTCTGAATGAAATCGTTCGGAATCATGGACTTGACGCTGCGACCGGCAAAGATACCAAATCCCGGGCGCCTCGAGGTGCGAACTTCCGGGAACGCGACAGGGCAGGGGACCGATGCATTATAGGCGGCCCTCGCCAAGGCGAAAGGGGGAATTGACGGGACGGTGGGGCGAGAGCCGTTGCAGGGGCCACAGGCGGCGCAAGCCGTTCACCAGGCGCCCGGCTTGCGCTGCCGCTGCCGGAGCCGCCTGCCGGGCTATCCGGCGAGCTTTGCCTTGATCCTGGCTGAGACGGCGCCCATGTCGGCGCGTCCCGCAACCTTGGGCTTGATCGCCGCCATCACTTTGCCCATCCCGGCGATGCCGGCCGCGCCCGTCGACGCGATGGCGTCAGCGATCAATGCATCGATCTCGGCGTCGGCCAGCCGCTCAGGCATGTAGGCCGCGAGAACCGCGATCTCGGCACGCTCGGCGGCAACGAGGTCCTCCCGCTTGCCCGCCTCGAATTGCGCGATGGAATCGCGCCGCTGCTTGATCATCTTGTCGATGATCGCGAGCACATCGGCATCGGCAAGCTCGATGCGCTCGTCGACCTCGCGCTGCTTGATCGCCGCGAGCAGCATCCGGATCGTCGACAGGCGCGCGGCGTCCTTCGCGCGCATGGCGGTCTTCATGTCTTCGACTACCTGGGATTTCAATGCCATGGTTGACCTTTCAGTGCCCGCCGGCCGCCCGAAGTGAGCGTGGGGTAGTTCACTGCCCGGCCGTGGGGCTCCACATCCGAAAACAAAAAGGGGCGAATCGCTTCGCCCCTTGGTTGGACGGCGTGCCGCGGCGTTAGAAGAGCTTGGGCGGCAGCTGCTGGCTGCGCAGGCGCTTGTAGTGGCGCTTGACGGCGGCCGCGAGCTTGCGCTTGCGCTCGGCGGTCGGCTTTTCGTAGAACTCGCGGGCGCGAAGCTCGGTGAGAAGGCCGGTCTTCTCGATCGTGCGCTTGAAGCGGCGAAGCGCCACTTCGAACGGCTCGTTATCGCGGAGGCGAACGCTGGGCATGTAGCTGTTTTCCTTCTATTTCCCGGACCGGTATAGGTGAATTGCGACAATCGATGATCATAACAGGGAAACGAGACCGTCGCAACTCCGCGGGCGGCGGCGGGCTGGCGCCGCGGCAACCGTGTATCGTGGCATCCCGGCGTTCGCCGCGCCGGCCATCTTCCCATGCTCGCACTCGGCATCGAAACCTCCTGCGACGAGACCGGCCTGGCCATCTACGACACGGGCCGCGGCTTACTCGCGCATGCGTTGCACTCGCAGGTGGCGATGCACGCGATCTACGGCGGCGTCGTGCCCGAACTCGCCTCGCGCGATCATGTGCGGCGCGTCGTGCCGCTCGCGCAGCGCGTACTGACTGACGCCGGCGTCAAGCTTTCCGATCTCGACGGCATCGCCTACACGCGGGGCCCGGGCCTCGCGGGCGCGCTTCTGGTGGGCGCCAGCATTGCGAGCGCGCTCGGCTACGCGCTTGGCAAGCCGGTGATCGGTGTCCATCACATGGAGGGCCATTTGCTCTCGCCGCTCCTGGCCGACCCGAAGCCCGAGTTCCCGTTCGTCGCCTTGCTCGTTTCTGGGGGGCACAGCCAGTTGTTCGAAGTCGCAGGTGTCGGGCGTTACCGCCTGCTTGGCGACACCAAGGACGACGCGGCCGGCGAGGCCTTCGACAAGACAGCGAAGCTCCTGGGCCTAGGTTATCCCGGCGGCCCCGCGCTCGCCGGCCTGGCGGAGGCGGGGCGTGACGGCGCGGTGTCGCTGCCGCGACCGATGCTCGCGAGCGGGGATCTCGACATGAGCTTTTCCGGCTTGAAGACGGCCGCGCTCCTGCTCGTTCGCCGCGAGGCCGCGCAGGGAACGCTCGACGACGCGCGACGGGCCGACATTGCGCGCGAGTTCCAGCACGCGGTGGTCGACGTGCTCGTGGCGAAGGCGGTTGCGGCCCTCGACGCGACGGGATCGCAACGGCTCGTCGTCGCCGGCGGCGTGGGCGCCAATCGCGAATTGCGCGCGCGTCTTGCGGTGGCGCTAGGCAAACGCGGCGGGCGGGCGTTCTTTCCGGACCTCGAATTCTGCACGGACAACGGCGCGATGATCGCACTGGTCGGCGCATTACGCATGGCGGGCGCGGCCCGCGGCGATCACGGGTTTTCGGTCAAGCCGCGCTGGGATCTCGCAGCATTGCCTCCGGTTTGAACGGGCGCTTGAACATTCCGGATTCAGCGTCCGATCGTGCGCTCCTTGCCTTCGAGCAACTGCCGGATGTTCGATCGGTGCCGCCAGAAAAGCAGCAGCGAGATCGGGACGATCGCCCACGCGGTCGGGGCATTGCCGAAAATGACGAACGCGCCGATCGGCGTCAACGCGGCGGTGGTGAGCGCTGCGAGCGAGCTGATCTTGAAGCCCACCGCCATGACGAGCCATACTGCCGCGAGCGCGAGGCCCAGTGGCCAACTGAGCGCGAAGACGATGCCGGCCGCCGTCGCGACCCCCTTGCCGCCGGCAAAGCCATGGAACACCGGAAACAGGTGACCGACGAACACGGCGAGCGCGACGGCAGGCACCGTCCAGTCGGCGACGCCGAACGACGGACCGAGGGCTTGCGCGAGAAACACCGCGAGAAAGCCCTTGCTCCCATCGCCGGCGAGCGTCAATGCCGCCGCCGCCTTGTTGCCGCTGCGCAGGACGTTGGTCGCGCCCGGATTTCCCGAGCCGTAGCTGTGCGGATCAGGGAGCCCGAACATCTTGCTCGTCACGACGGCGAACGAAACGGAGCCGATCAGATACGCGGCGGCGACGAACGCGAGCGAGGCGAGCATGGGCGGGGCGTCGGTTAGAATGAGAGTGGAAACATCAGACCGAGGTGCAAGCACGACGCGGCCTCGACGACCTACCGATTCTAGCAAAGCGGCATGAACGCCATTTTCATCCACGACCTGCGCGTCGAGACGCGCATCGGCATCTACGAGTGGGAGCGGCGTCTCGCGCAGATGGTGCGCCTCGACGTCGAGCTCGGACTGCCGGGAGACGACGTCTTTCGCACCGGCGATTTTGCCGACGCGCTCGACTATTCCGCCGTCGTCAAGCGCCTCCAGGCGTTTGCCGCCGATCATCCGCACCAGCTCATGGAGCGCTACGCGCAGGCGATCGCCGATCTCCTCATGGGGGAATTCGGCGCACCCTGGGTCAAGGTGCGCGTGGCAAAGCTCGCGCCGATTGCCGGAGTGAAGGAGCTCGGCATCGTCATCGAGCGCGGGAAGCGCTGACGGCGATCCACCTCGACCGGGGGTGACGCTGCGCGCGGAAGCCTTCAGCCTGCCGCGCCGCCCGGGCGTGGCAACGTGAACACGAACGTCGAGCCCACACCCGGCTTGCTTGTCACCCAGATCCGGCCGCCGTGGAGCTCGATGAACTTGCGCGAGATGGCGAGGCCGAGCCCGGTACCCTCGACTTTCTTCGCCGCCGTCCCCACCTGCCGGAACTCCTCGAACACCGCTTCGAGATCTTCGGGCGCGATGCCGACGCCCGTGTCGGTGACCGAAATCTGCGTCATGACCGTCGCGCACGGCGGCCTCGACGTCGATCCGCCCGCCTTCGGGCGTGAACTTGAGCGCATTGGACAAGAGGTTCAGGAGCACCTGCTTCACCTTGCGCTCGTCGGCGTGCACGGTACCCACGCGCGGGTCGATCGTCCGGGCGAGCCCGACGTCGCGACGCTGCGCTCGCTCGCGCACCAGCGTCAGCGCGTTGTCGATGGCGCCGCGGCAGGCTGAAATCCGCCGGCTCGAGCTCCATCCGCCCCGCCTCGATCTTGGACAGGTCCAGGATGTCGTTGATGAGCGTCAGCAGGTGCCGGCCGGACTCCAGGATATCGGCGAGGTACTCGGCCTGCTTCTCGTTGATCTCGCCGAACATCCGCTCGGCCAGCACTTCGGAAAAGCCGATGATGGCGTTGAGCGGCGTGCGGAGCTCGTGCGACATGTTCGCGAGAAACTCGCTCTTGTGCCGGCTCGCGATCTCGAGCTGCCGGCCCTTGTCCTCGATCTCGCGGAAGAGGCGCGCGTTCTGGATGGCGAGGGCGGATTGCGTCGCGAAGGTCTTCAGGAGGTCGATGACCTGCGGCGCGAACTCGCCCGGCGTCTTGCGGTTGACCACCAGCCCGCCAAGCAGATGGTCCTCGCGCACTAGCGGGATCGCGAGCAGCGAGCGATAGCCGAGCCGGAGCAGGATCTCGCGGACGCGGCTTCGGTAACGTGCGGTCGTCTGCGATGTTGCGGATCTGCACCGGCTCGGCTATCACTGCCAGCCGGCCCAGTGCGCCCTCACCCTTTCGGGATCGGCGTGCGCGCGAAGGACATCGACCAGTTCGGCGGGATAGTCGGTCGGCCGTATGCAGATGGAACTGCTCGTGGGTCTCGTCGTACTCGTAGATGGAGCCGCCGTCCATGCCCGCGAGCTCGGTGGCGCGCGCGACGATCGTGCGGAGCACGGTCTCGAGATCGAGCGTCGAGCTCACCGCCTGTCCGACTTCGCCGAGTGCCTTAGCTCGCCAACCGATCTGCGTGAGCTCGGTGGTTCGCGCTTTCAGTTCCTTGAACAGGCGCACGTTCTCGACGGCGATCACCGCTTGGTCGGCAAAGGTCTTGAGCAATTCCTCCTGCGTCTTGGCAATTGGTCCGGCCTCGGGCCGGCCCACGACGATGGCACCGATCGGACTGTCCGTCGCGCAGCATCGGCACGCCCAGGCATGCTGCGCAAGCCGCCGGAGAATGGAGAGCGCTGATCGCAAGTCAGGCTCCTCGAGCACGTCCTCGAGGCGCACCACGACCTGCTCAGCAACACCCGCCCGCAGACGGCGTGCGATCGGCTCGGGCGCATCGGGGAGGCGCGCTGCAGCTTCTTCACGGCTGCGGATCGCGTCACGAGCGAGCGAGCCAGATGCAGCTCGCCGTCGAAGCGGAACACGTTGACGAACATGGCGCCGCAAAGATGCACGCAGCTGCGCGCGATGGTGTCGAATACTGGCTGCACGTTCGTCGGCGACTGGCTGATCACGCTCAGGATCTCGCTCGTCGCCGTCTGCTGCTCCAGTGCCTCCGTGAGCTCGCGATTGCGGCTGCCCAATTCGGTGAACAGCCGCACGTTCTCGATGGCGATGACGGCCTGCTCCGAAAATGTCTTCAGCAGTTCAACCTGGGAGTCCGCAAACAAGCCAGTCTTCGCTCGTCCGACAAAAATCGACCCGATGACTTGCCGATTGCGGATGATGGGCACGCCAAGCGCGCTTCGGTAATCGGGCGGCCCGCGCAAAGTCCTTGATCTCGTAGCTTTGCTCGGCGAGCACGTCGGGGATATGCACGACGGCGGACCCTCGAATGACCCGCGCGGACACGGTTTGCGCGGTGAGCTTCATCGGATACAGGCTGCGGACGATCTTCACGCCGTCGGGCACCAGCCCGTGAATCGCCGCCAGCTCGATGGCTGTGCCGTCGAATCTCGAAACCACGGCGACCTCGGCACCGCATAGCTTTCCCGCGCGCTCTGCGATGATATCGAACACGGGTTGGACGTCCGTGGGTGAGCTCGAAATGGCGCGCAGGATTTCGCTCGTCGCCGTCTGCTGCTCCAACGCTTCGGAGAGATCGCGGTTGCGAACCTCCACCTCCTTGAACAGGCGCACGTTCTCGATCGCGATCGCGGCCTGCCGGGCAAACGTCTGCACGAGGTCGACTTGATCCGGCGCGAACAGTCCCGGCTCGCGCCGCCAAAGGAAGATCGCGCCGAACCCGCCGGCTTCGCGCAGCAGCGGCACCGCGAGCACCGCGCGACATCCGATTCGCCGTACATTTTCCCGAGCGTCGGAGAATTCTGCGTCAAGCAGCGGAACGATGTCGGCGTGGTGAATGACTTCGCTGTCGAGCACCGCGCGTCCGGAAATGGAGGTCCGCTTCAACACAACAGGAACGGCGGACAGCGGGCGCCCTCCGTCGACCGCGTAGTCCGCCAGGACGTGCAGCGCGTCGCCATCGACGAGCAGCACGCGCGCAAAGGGCGCCTTGCACAGGTGGGCCGCCCGCTCGGCAACCGCATCCAGCACGGGCTGCACGTCACCGGGGAGCTCGCCATCAACTGCAGGATCTCGCTCGTCGCCGCCTGCTGCTCCAGCGCCTCCGCAAGGCGCGTCTCGAGCTCGCGGATGGTCGCGGCGCCGGGCGCGCGCGATTTCCTGGCGACGGGGCGCTTGGCCGCGGCGTTCGTCCTGGTAGTTTTTGCGCCCCGATCCATCGGCCCCTCCTGGCCCCGACCAGCTTTGCAAGCGCCCAGCGATCCGCCACAGGCTAGGCGAAGTCGCTGTCGCGAGCAAGGGGCAAGCCGGAATTCAATCGGTTCTGACGATCGCGACATCGACAAGAATGGGTGTCAGTACCCGAATCAGATCCGAGGGGACCATGCCGACGAGGTAGCCCCGCCTGCCGCCGTTGACGTACAGGTAGGGCAGCGCAGCGATGGTGCGCTCCATATAGGTAGGCATCGCGCGCCGGGTCCCGAACGGACTCGTGCCGCCCACCTGGTATCCCGAGTGCCGGTCCGCAGCGGCGGGCGCGCAAATGGTGACGGTCTTCACGCCGAGGACACGCGCAAGAGCTTTCGTCGACACCTCGCGGTCGCCGTGCATGAGCACCACCAACGGGCGCTTCGCGTCGTCCTCCATCACGAGCGTCTTGATGACGGAGTGCTCGGGCACGTCGAGCTCGCGCGCCGATAGCGCGGTACCGCCGCGCTCCTCGTATTCGTACGGGTGGTGAGTAAACGCGACACCGTGCTGGCGCAATGCCCGAACGGCTGCGGTCGCCGGATGTGTGTCCCTCGCCATGTGCCGGCCCCAGGCGCGGCTCAGCCGCGCGGATGGTGAAGCGCGTGGAGACGCTTGAGGCGCTCCCGCGCGACGTGCGTGTAGATCGTCGTCGTCGTGATGTCGGCGTGGCCGAGCAGCAGCTGCACGACGCGCAGATCGGCGCCGTGGTTCAGGAGGTGTGTCGCGAACGCGTGGCGGAGCACGTGCGGCGACAGGCTGGCGGAAGGAATGCCGGCCTTCGCGGCAAGGCGCTTCAACAACGCCCAGAACGCCTGCCGCGTCAGCGGGCCGCGGCGCGCGGTGACGAAGATCGATGTGCCCTTGCCGTTTCCGATGAGCTGCGGACGTGCGTCGGCGAGATAGCGCTTGAGCCACGCGATCGATTCCTCGCCCAGCGGGACGAGCCGCTCCTTGCTGCCTTTGCCGAGCACTCGCACGACACCCATGTCGAGCGAGACTTGCGCGAGGGTGAGACCGACCAACTCGGATACGCGCAAGCCGGTCGCGTACAGCGTTTCCAGCATCGCGCGGTCCCGGAGTCCGAGCGTGGTGCCGGTGTTGGGCGCCGCCAGCAGCTGTTCGACCTCGACTTCGCTCAGATTCTTCGGCAGTCGCCGTGGCAGCTTCGGCGCCCGCACGCGCAGCGTGGGGTTCGCGCGCAGCGTGCCTTGCAGCAAATGCAGCGCGTAGAAGCGGCGCAGCGACGACAGCCGGCGCGCGATCGACGTCGCCTTTGCCTTGGCCCGAAACTGCTCGGCGAGAAACGCCTCGACATCGCCGCGCTGCGCGGTAAGGAGAGAACGGCCGCGGTGGCCGAGCCAGCCCGCCCATTGCGTCAGGTCACGGCGATAGCTCGCAAGCGATGACGGCGCGAGTCCGTCCTGCAGCCAGACCTGGTCGCAGAACGCATCGATCTGCTCGGTCGGCGTTGGCATCACGGTCGACGGCTGCGGCAGATGACCCGGTCACGCACCGAAGCGGTAGCCCTCGTGCTTCAGCAGCCAGCGCTTGATCGCGATCGGATCGCCGTCAACGGCACTGATTGGTGCACTCTCGGCGCTGCGCGCCTTACCTCCGTGAGGAGCAATCGCTCAGGACGACCCTTCGCGCAAATTGGTGCACCCTTGGCGCTGCGCGCCGTCCCTCCGAGAGGGAGCAATTCGCGCTCGGGACGGCCCTTCGCACTCATGAAGCCGCCGAGCGAGCCGTGGCTGCCGACGACCCGATGGCAGGGAATGACGAGTGCGATCTCGTTGGCGGCGCAGGCGCCGCCAACCGCGCGCGGCGCCGTGTGCAGCGCTCGGGCGAGTTCGCCGTAGGTGCGTGACTCGCCGACCGGAATGCCGGCAAGCAACTGCCACACGCGCCGGCGGAACGGCGTGCCCGTGGATGCGAGCGGCAGCGAGAATCGAAAGTGCGGATCGGCGAGGTAGCGCTCGACTTCTCGCACCGCGCGCTCGGCGACCCTGTCTGTGGGCGCTTGGGAGCGTTCCGACGTCGGGAGGTATTGGATCCTCGTGACCATGCCGTTGGCAGTGCGGATGCCCAGCACCGCAAACGGCGTTTTGACCTTGGCCGAATAGGGCGACATGTTCGCTCCCTGATTGATGGCGTCGCTCGCGCCTCAGCCCATCTTCATCTGCTCCGGCAGATAGGCGATGATCTGCGGAAAATACCAGATTAGGCGCCCCGCGATGCCGGTGACCACCGCCCGAGTGTCCCCACCAAAAACAACGCCGCCAGGACTCCGGCGGCGTCGTACAACGCGTCGAGCTTGCGGCGCATCGGGCCCGTTCACGCGTTCGGATGCAGCGTGCAGCCTACATCGCGCGATACGCGTCCACCGCTTTGCGTCCTTCGTCGCCGGCCTTGCGCAGCCACTCGGCGAGCATGTAGTTGCCGATCTTGCGCAAGTCGGCGGTGAGCTGCTCGGAAGGCTTCAGGATGCTCATGCCCTTGTCCTTGAGCTGCGCGTAGTACCAGGTGGTCTTCTCCTCGGACGCTTTCCAGCCGCGCGCCTCGGCGTCTGCCGCGGCTTTCAGTACTGCGGCCTGCGCCGGCTTGTCGAGCGCGTCGAACGCCTTCTGGTTGACGATGACGGCGTTCTTCGGCAGCCACGCCTGCGTGTCGTAGAAATTCTTGATGTGCTCGTAGGTCTTCGAGTCGTAGCCGGTCGCGCCGGATGACATGTACGAGTCGATGACGCCGGTGGCGAGCGCCTGCGAAACCTCGGCGGCCTGGACGGTCACCGGCTGCGCCCCGACGAGCTCCGCGATCTTCGACGTCGCGGGGCTGTAGGCCCGCCACTTGAGGCCTTTCATGTCGGCGGCGCTCGCGAGCGTGCGTTTGGTGTAGATCCCTTGCGGCGGCCAGGCGACCGTATAGAGGAGTTTCATCCCCTGTTTCGCGAACTTGTCCTCGAGCATTTTCCGGGAAGCTTTGTAGAGCTTCATCGATTCGCCGTAGGAGGTGGCCAGGAATGGAATGCCGTCGAGCCCGTAGAACGAATCTTCGTTCTCGTAGTTGACGAGCAGGATTTCGCCGGCCTGGGCTTGGCCGCCCTGTACCGCGCGCTTGATTTCGGGCGCCTTGAACAGCGATGCATTGGCGTGGACGGTGATCTTGAGCTTGCCGCCGGTGGCCTTGTCGATGTCGTTGGCGAACTGCTGGATGTTCTCGGTATGGAAATTGTTGGGAGGATACGCCGTCGGCAGGTCCCATTTGGTCTGGGCGGCCACGGGCAACGCGAGCGCGAGGCCCAAAATTGCGGCAAAGGCGGGGAATCGGATCATTGGGAGCTCCTGGAACGCGGGAAATGAGCATACGCGAAGCGAGCCGGCACGCTGACATTCGCGTCGTGTCGTTTTACCACAATTCCCGCCAATGTTGTCGCACCCGCCAACTGCCGGTTTGCGTCGTCTGGCCGGGGCGAGGCCGCCGGGCTTAGTGCTCCATGCGCCCGGCGGCCCTCGCCCCGGCCCTATAATGTCGGTGCCGCCGGGGACAATCGGATCGGCCCCGAGCGAGGCCTCTCCGATGACTGCAAAGCCTCCTGTTCCGACGCCCGCCCGCTGGGAATTCTGGATCGATCGCGGCGGAACCTTCACCGACGTCGTCGCGCGCCGCCCCGACGGCACGCTCGCTGACGCACAAGCTCTTGTCCGAGAATCCCGAGCGTTATCCCGACGCCGCCGTGCACGGCATTCGCGAGCTCCTGGCGCTGCCGCCAGGCACGCCGATCCCGCCCGGCCTTGTCGACGCCGTGAAAATGGGGACCACCGTCGCGACCAACGCGCTGCTCGAGCGCAAAGGCGAGCGCACGGCGCTCGTCATCACGCAAGGGCTTCGCCGATGCGCTGCGCATCGCCTACCAGAATCGGCCCAAGCTCTTCGTGCGGCGGATCGAGCTGCCGACGCTGCTGTACGAGCGCGTGATCGAGGTCGACGAGCGCATCGGCGCGCGCGGCGAGATCGTACGTACCGCTCGATCTCGCCGCTGCCCGGCGCGAGCTTCGCGCGGCGCGGCGAACGGGCATCGCGCGCGGTGGCGATCGTGCTGATGCACGGTTACCGCTTCCCGCAGCACGAAGCGGCGCTCGCGCAGCTCGCGCGCGAGCTCGGCTTTACGCAGGTGTCGGTTTCGCACGAGGTGTGCCCGCTCATGAAGCTCGTCTCGCGCGGCGACACGACGGTCGTCGACGCGTACCTGTCGCCGATCCTGCGCCGGTACGTGCAAAGGTCGAGCCGCGTCGGCAGGCGCGCCGTCACCGGACGCGGCGCGCGATGCGAAGGAATCTGCGCGCACCAGCGCGAAGGAAGCGAAAGGCGCGCCACGGCTGCAGTTCATGCAGTCGAGCGGCGGCCTGACCGATGCGCATCGGTTCCAGGGCAAGGACGCGATCCTGTCGGGACCCGCCGGCGGCATCGTCGGTGCCGTCGAAGTTTCGCGGCTCGCGGGCTTCGACCGGATCATCGGCTTCGACATGGGCGGCACGTCGACGGACGTCACGCACTACGCCGGCGAGTACGAGCGCGCCTTCGTCACCGAGGTCGCCGGCGTGCGGCTGCGCGCGCCGATGATGCGCATCCACACCGTGGCGGCCGGCGGCGGATCGATCTGCCGTTTCGATGGCGCGCGCTTTCGCGTCGGCCCCGAATCCGCGGGCGCCAATCCCGGCCCCGCCTCGTACCGGCGCGGCGGCCCGCTGACGGTCACCGATTGCAACGTGATGGTCGGCAAGCTCGATCCGGAGCTCTTTCCGCGCGTGTTCGGCCCGTCGGGCGACGAGCCGCTCGACGCCGCGGTCGTGCGCGAGAAGTTCGCGACGCTCGCCGCCGACGTCGCCGCGAGGACCGGCCGCCCGCACGCGCCCGAGGAAGTCGCGGACGGATTCCTCAAGATCGCCGTCGCGAACATGGCGAATGCGATCAAGCACATCTCGGTGGAGCGCGGCTACGACGTCACCGAGTACACGCTGTGCTGCTTCGGCGGCGCGGGCGGCCAGCACGCGTGCCTCGTCGCCGACGCGCTCGGCATGACGCGCGTGCTGCTGCATCCGTTGGCCGGCGTGCTGTCGGCGTACGGGATGGGCCTTGCCGACGTGCGCGCGCTGCGGCAGCAGGCGCTCGAGGCCGTGCTGTCGGAGACGACGCTGGCAGAGGCCGGGAATACGCTCGCGGCGCTCGGAGCGGCCGCGCGCGCCGACGTCGCGGCGCAGGGCATCGCCGCTGATCGCATCGGGGCCAAGCGCACGCTGCACGTCAAGTACGACGGCACCGACACGACGCTCGAGACCGGCGTCGAACAACGTGGCGGAGATCGTCGCCGAGTTCGAGCGCAAGTACCGCCAGCAATACGGCTTCCTGATGCCGGGCAAGCCGCTCGTCATCGAGGCCATCGCAGTGGAGGCGATCGGCAGGACGCACGACGGCGAAGGACGCCGTGCCCGCGTATGCGCCGCGCGCGGAACCGCTCGCGCCGATCAGGACCAATCGCGATCTACACCGACGGCGCGTTTCGCGACGCCGCGGTCTACGACCGCGATGCACCTGCGCCCGGGCGACGCGGTCGACGGCCCCGCGGTGATTCGCGAGGACAACGCGACGACCGTCGTCGAGCCGGGCTGGCGCGCGACCTTCACCGACCGCGGCGACCTCGTGCTCGAGCGGATCGAGGCGGCGCGGCGCGCGCACGCGATCGGCACGACCGCCGACCCGATCCTGCTCGAGGTCTTCAACAATCTCTTCATGGCGATCGCCGAGCAGATGGGCGTGACGCTCGCCAACACCGCGTACTCGGTCAACATCAAGGAGCGGCTCGACTTCTCCTGCGCGCTGTTCGACGCCGAAGGCAATCTCATCGCCAACGCGCCGCACATGCCGGTGCACCTGGGCTCGATGGGCGAGAGCGTGAAGACGATCATCGAGCGGCGCGGCGGCACGATGCAGTCCGGGCGACGTCTTCGTGCTCAACGCGCCCTACAACGGCGGCACGCACCTGCCCGACGTGACCGTGATCGCGCCGGTGTTTCTCGAGCGCGCGAGCGCGACCGGCGCGCCTGAGTTCTATGTCGCGTCGCGCGGGCACCACGCCGACATCGGCGGCATCACGCCGGGCTCGATGCCGCCCGACTCGACGCACGTCGACGAGGAGGGCGTGCTGCTCGACAACGTGCAGCTGGTCGCCGCAGGGCCGGTTTCTCGAAGCCGAGATGCGCGCGATCCTCGCGGCGGGCCGGCATCCGTCGCGCAACGTCGACCAGAACCTGGCCGACCTCCGCGCGCAGGTCGCCGCATGCGCCAAGGGCGCGCAGGAGCTCGCGAAGATGGTCGCGCACTTCGGCCTGCCGGTCGTGCGCGCCTACATGCGGCACGTGCAGGACAACGCGGAGGAAGCGGTGCGCCGCGTGCTCGACGTGCTGAAGGACGGCCATTTCGAGTACGAGATGGACAGCGGCGCGCACGATCGTCGTGACGATCTCGATCGACAAGCGCGCAGCGCCGCGCGACGGTCGATTTCACCGGCACGAGCGCGCAGCAGCCGACCAACTTCAACGCGCCCTCCGCGGTGTGCAAGGCGGCGGTGCTCTACGTGTTCCGCACGCTCGTCGACGACGAGATCCCGATGAACGCGGGGTGCCTCAAGCCGCTCGACATCGTCATTCCGGAGGGCTCGATGCTGGCGCCGCGCTATCCCGGCGGCGGTCGTCGCGGGCAACGTCGAGACGTCGCAGGCGATCACCGATACGCTGTACGGCGCGCTCGGCGTGCTCGCGGCCTCGCAGGGCACGATGAACAACTTCACGTTCGGCAACGCCAGGTACCAGTACTACGAGACGATCTCGGGCGGCTCGGGCGCCGGTCCCGATTTCGACGGCGCGAGCGCGGTGCAGACGCACATGACCAATTCGCGGCTGACCGATCCGGAGGTGCTCGAGTGGCGCTTTCCGGTGCGCCTCGAGTCGTTCGCGATCCGCCGCGGCAGCGGCGGCGCCGGCCGCGCATCGCGGCGGCGACGGTGGCGTGCGCCGCGTGCGGTTCCTCGAGCCGATGACGGCGGTGATGCTCGCCAACCATCGCCGCGTCGCGCCGTTCGGCGTCGGCCGGCGGCCTGCCGGGCGCGTCGGGCGCAACTGGGTGGAGCGGCCGACGGACCGACAGCGGCGAGCGCGTCGAGTTCGGCGCGACGTTCGAAGTCGACGATGAAGGCCGGGCGACGTGTTCGTGATGGAGACGCCGGGCGGCGGCGGATTCGGGCCGCCGGAACAGGAGCCGAGGGCAGGTGGGGGTCGGTCCCGGATTCGTCGCGCCGCCACCGGCCTCCTGCGCCCCGCCGAGAAGGCATAATCGCCGTTATTCCCCGAAGGAGACCGCCATGGCGAGCGTCTACGATTTCACCGTCAAGAACATCCACGGCAAGCAGGTCAAGCTCGACGCGTACAAGGGCAAGGCGCTGCTCATCGTCAACACGGCGAGCGAGTGCGGCTTCACGCCGCAGTACAAGGGACTCGAAGCGCTGTACGAGAAGCTCCACGACAAGGGCCTCGAGATCCTGGGCTTCCCCTGCAATCAGTTCGGCGCGCAGGAGCCCGGGAGCGAGAAGGAGATCGAGAGTTCTGCGAGGTGAACTACGGCGTGACGTTTCCGATGTTCGCCAAGGTGGACGTCAACGGCGACGATGCCGCGCCGCTCTACAGGTATCTCAAGAAGGAGAAGCCCGGGTCTGCTCGGCACCGAGGCGATCAAGTGGAACTTCACCAAGTTCCTCGTCGACCGCGAAGGGCAACGTCGTCGAGCGCTATGCGCCCAACGCCGACGCCGGAGAGCATCAAGGCCGACATCGAGAAGCTGCTCTAGGGAGCCTGAGGCAGCGCGATGAAAGCGACATCGGCCGCCGTCGCTGGCGCTGGCGTGCGGTGGGCCTCGCCTGCGTTGCCGTGCCGGCGCTGGCGCAGCCCGACCCGAACAAGGTGCTGCGCGTCGCCTTCCCTTCGGCGGAAACGGGCTTCGATCCGCAGGCGTCGCCGGCGATGAATACTCGAACTAGCGTCAATCGCGTGATCTTCGACACGCTGTTCCGCTACGACTATCTCGCGCGGCCGCTACAAGCTCGTCCCCAACACCGCGGTCGCGCTGCCCGAGATCTCGAGCGACGGCAAGACGTGGACGATCCGCGTCAGGCCCGGCATCTACTTCACCGACGATCCCGTGTTCAAGGGCAAGAAGCGCGAGCTCACGGCCGCCGACTACGTGTATCGTGGAAGCGCGTCCTCGACCCAAGGATGCGCTCGCATCGCTGCAGACGCTTCGACGGCCGCTTCGTCGGCATGGACGAGCTCGTCGCGAAGGCCAAGGAGACGGGCAAGTTCGACTACGACGCGCCGATGGAGGGCTTGCAGGTCGATCGACCGCTACACGCTGCAGCTCAAGCTCAACTTCGCCGACTGATGAGCTCCTGTCCGATCTCACGACCGTCGCCACCGCGGGCGTCGCGCGCGAAGTGGTCGAGGCGTACGGCGACGGCGAGCGGCTGGGTGATGGCCAATCCGGTCGGCACCGGACCCTTCCGCCTCAAGGACTGGCGGCGCGGCCAGCGGATCGTGCTCGAGGCCAATCCCGACGTATCCGCGACGAGTTCTATCCGGAGAGCAGCGATCCCCGACGATGCGCTCGTTCGCGCAAGCTTCAAGCGGCAGGAAGCTGCCGCTGATCGGCCGCATCGAGATCTCGATCATCGAGGAAGCGAATCCGCGCCTGCTGGCCTTCGAGCAGGGCGACCTCGACTACGTCGACGGTGCCGGCCGATCTCGTCGCCGAACGTGCTCGACCCGGGCAACAAGCTGAAGCCGCGCTTCGTCAAGGCAGGCGTCACGCTCGCAGCGCGGCATCCAGCCCGGCGATCACGTATTCGTATCTTCAACATGGAGGATCCGGTCGTCGGCGGCTATACGCCGGAGAAGATCGCGCTGCGGCGCGCGATCGGCATGGCCTACAACGTCGACGAGGAGATCCGCGTGCTCCGCGCAGGGGCAGGCGAGTGCCGGCGACGCAGCTCGTGCCGCCGGGCGTGTCCGGCCACGATCCCGAAGTTCGACGGCCAACGCGAAGTACGATCCCGCAGGCGGCGAAGGCGCGTGCTCGACAAGTTCGGCTACGTCGACCGCGACAAGGACGGCTGGCGCGACCTGCCGGACGGCAAGCCGCTCGTGCTCGAAGATCGCGACCGCGCCGTCGGCGCTCGAGCGGCAGTACGACGAGCTGTGGCAGCGGAACATGAACGGCGTCGGCATCGCGATCGAGTTCGTCACGCAGAAGTGCGCCGACGACCTGCAAGATGGCGCGGCTCGGCCAGCTGCAGATGTGGCAGCTCGGCAACATCAGCGACGACGCACCGAGGGCTACGGCTTCCTCGGCCTGCTGTACGGCGGCAACGCGGGGCTTGCCAATCTGCGCGCGCTTCAAGCTCGCCGAGTTCGACCGGCTGTACGAGGAGGCGCAAGAAGCATGCCCGACGGGCCGGAGCGAACGAAGCTCGTGCAGCGAGATGTCGGAGATCGTCGCCGGCTACGCGCCGTGGAAGCTCAACGCGTACCGCTACGAGAACGTGCTCGTGCTATCCGTGGGTCGAAGGCTACAAGTACAACGCGTTCAACCGGCACCCATGGTCCTACTATGACATCGACAGCAAGCGGCGCAAGCGGCGAGCCAATGAGCGCGGTGCCGCTCGTTGCCGCGGCGCTCGCGCGTCGCCGCGTTCGTCGTTACCCTGCCGCGCGCGCAGGCGCAGGCGAAGTGGGCCGACCCGGCGAAGGTGCTGCGCGTCGCCGTTCCCGATCGCGGAGACGGGTTTCGATCCGCAGGCGACGTCCGACTATCTACTCGAACTACGTCGAGCGCGCGATCTTCGAGCCGCTGTATCGCTACGACTACCTCGCGCGGCCGCACAAGGTCGTCCCGAATACGGCGGCCGCGATGCCCGAGATCTCGGCGGACGGCCGGAGTGGACGATCCGCATCCGGCCGGGCATCTACTTCGCCGACGATCCGGCGTTCAAGGGCAAGAAGCGCGAGCTCACCGCCGACGACTACGTCTACGCGTTCAAGCGCCTGCTCGACCCGAGGATGCGCGCGCCGATTCCTCGTGGTTCCTCGACGGCAAGATCGCCGGGGCCGACGAGGTGCTCGCGAAGGCGAAAAAGGCCGGGCAAGCTCGACTACGACGTGCCGATCGAAGGGCTGAAGGCGCTCGACCGCTACACGCTGCAGCTCAAGCTGAAGGAGCCGGACTACGTGCTTCGGCGTACCTCACGCAGATGTCGATGGCGGCGGTCGCGCGCGAGGTGGTCGAGGCGTACGGCGACGCCATCGGCTGGGTCATGGCGAATCCCGTCGGCACCGGGCCGTTCAGGCTCAAGGAGTGGCGGCGCGGGCAGAAGATCGTGCTCGAGGCGAATCCCGAACTATCGCGAAGAACTTTTTCCCGAGAGCGGCAGATCCGGCGCGATCGCGAGCTCGTCGCGAAGATGAAGGGCAAGCGACTGCCGCAGGTCGGTCGCGTCGAGATCTCGATCATCGAGGAGTCGAATCCGCAGCTGCTCGCGTTCGCGAGCGGCGAGCTCGATTACGTCGACGTGCCCGCCGATCTCGTCCGCAACGTGCTCGGCCCGGGCAACACGCTCAAGCCGCGAGTTCGCGAATAAGGGCGTGACGCTGCACCGGGTGACGCAGCCGGCGCTCTCGCTTCACGTACTTCAACATGGAGGACCCCGTGGTCGGCGGCTACACGCCGGACAAGATCGCGCTGCGCCGGGCGATGATCATGGGCTTCAATACCGAGGAAATGATCAGGGTCTGGTGGCAGGGCCAGGCGCTTGTCGCCACGCAGCCGATTCCGCCGGGGGTGCTCGGGCCACGACTCAGGGCTTCGTCGCGCGCGCGCCGTACGACCCGACGGCGGCGAAGGCGCTGCTCGACAAGTTCGGCTACGTCGATCGCGACAAGGACGGCTGGCGCGACCTGCCGGACGGCAAGCCGTTCACCGTGGTGATGGCGTCGACCCCGACGGGTCGCGACCGCGAGCGCGACGAGCTATGGAAGAAGAACATGACGGCGCTCGGCATCCGGATCGAGTTCCTGAAGCAGAAATGGCCGGACCTGCTGCGCATGGGCCGGGCGGGGCAGCTGCAGATGTGGCCGGTCGGCTGGATCAACACCTACGGCGAGGGCGATGCCTTCATGCAACTTCTCTACAGCCGCAATATCGGCCAGTCGAATTATTCGCGGTTCGCGCTGCCCGAGTACGACGAGCTGTACCGGAAGACCAAGCTGGTCCCCGACGGACCCGAGCGCAACGCGCTCTACACGAAGATGGCCGAGCTCGTCGCCGCGTACAACCCGTGGGACCTCGGCGTCTACCGGATCGAGAACACGCTCGTGCGGCCATGGGTCCTCGGCTACAAGAAGCACGTGAACATCGAACACGCCTGGAAGTATCTCGACATCGACGTCGCCCGGCAGAAGGCGGGCAAGTGATGCGTCGCGCTGCCACCGTTGCTGCCGCGCGACAGTCGGCACGGATTCGTCGCCGGAAGGCAACGCGGCCGATTGCCGCGCCTCGCGCGGCGGCGTAACATGAGCATCAGTAGCACCCGATCGATTCGAGGCAACATGTCCAATGCGCGCAACTTCATTCCGTTCCAGTCCGCGATCGCGGCCTGGGCGGTCGTGCGCGCCGGCGGCAGCCTCATGGGCACCGGGCGATCGGACATGACGCACACGACCGTCCCGTACCCGATCTACCGTGGACTGACGCTGTAGATCGCCTGGCCGGAATCCCCGCCAGGCAGCAGGCGGGATCCGGTTCCTTCGTAGCACCCGCCTGTCCTTGATATTTTTCGCCGCGTCTTGCGGCGCGTTCCGGCATTGCCGGTGATGAGGCAGGATTCACCATGAATACGCTGCGGCGAAAATTCGGACAGTCCTTCGACGGGCTCTGGCGCAATCCGGAGTTCATGAAGCTCTGGACGTCGCTGACGATCACGTCGTTCGGCGCCCAGGTCACCAATCTCGCGCTGCCGCTCACGGCTGCGGTGCTGCTGCACGCCACGCCGTGGCAGATGGGGGTGCTGGTCGCGCTCGAGACGCTTCCGTTCGCGCTTGTGAGCCTGCACGCGGGCGTGCTCATCGACCGTGTCCGCAAGCTGCCCATCGTGATCGCGTCGGCCATCGGGCGCGGCGTGGCGCTCCTTGCCATCCCTGTTGCCGCGTACTTCGGCGCGCTGTCGATCGAGATCCTGTTCGTCGTCGGGTTCCTTTGCGGCATCCAGAACGTGGTCGGCGGTGCCGCCTATCAGGTCCTGCTCGCGCGCATGGCGGGCAGGAGCCGGCTCGTCGAAGCGAATGCGAAAGTTGCGCTGGGCGAGACGTCGGCCGCGCTCGTCGGGCCCGGTCTTGCCGGAGGGTTGATCCAGCTCGTCACGGCGCCGTTCGCGATCCTCATCGACGCGCTGACGTTCCTCGTGTCGGGGCTGATGCTGCGGCGCATCCACGTGCCCGACGACGTGCCCGATCCCGGTCCGCGCCCGTCCGTGACCTCCGAGATCCATGAAGGTCTGAAGCTCGTGTGGAACAACCGGACGCTGCTCGCGCTCGCGTGGCTCGCGGGGCTCTGGCAGATTCTGCACCACATGCAGGTCGCGGTGCTGATCCTGTTCGCGACGCGCGAGCTCGGCCTGTCCGCGGGCGCGATCGGGCTTACGTACGCGTTCGGCGGCGTGGGCTGCGTCATCGCTTCAGCGTGTGCGCAACGACTCTCCGCGCGCTTCGGCATCGGTCCGGTCATCGTGCACGGGCTCGCGTTGACCGCGCTCGGCTGGCAGGCGTTCGGCCTCATCTCCGGACCGGTCTGGCTCGCCACGCTCTTGCTGGGATGCGCGATGCTGATGTTCGACTTCGGCGCGATACTCTACGGCATCAATTACCTGGCGCTGCGGCAGGCGATCACGCCCGACCGGCTGATGGGTCGGATGACGGCGACGATGCGCTTTTTGACGGTCGCGGTGGCACCGCTCGGCTCGCTCGCGGGCGGGGCATTGGCGACCGCAATCGGATTGCGCGGAACGCTGCTGACAGTCGGCGTGCTCGGCCTCGCGCTGGTCGCGGGCGCGGTCCTCTGTTCGCCGGTGCGGCGCCATCGCGAGATGCCCGTGCCGGCGAGCGATTGATGCGGATCGGCAGCGGGGTGAGATCGGCGCGAGATAAGATGGGCGTTAGCGCTCCGTCTGCGGCGCGCCATCGCCCGCGGAATGAACGTGCACGTCGCGCTGGGGGAACGGAATCGCGATTCCGGCCTGATCGAGTTTTCGCAGGATGGCGATGCGCAGCCCGTTCTGCGCCTGCAATCCCACGTCGATCGTCTGCACCCACGCCATCAGCCGGAAGTCGAGCGAGCTGTCGCCGAAGCCGCGGAACATCGCGCTCGGCGCCGGGAACTTCATGATCTCCGGCACCTCACCCGCCGCCTCCACCAGCAGGCGCATCACGTGTTCGGGCTCGGAACCGTACGCGACGCCGACATCGATATCGTAGCGGCGCTGGCGGTCGGAGCGGGTCCAGTTCACCACTTCCTTCGACACGAGCTCGGAGTTGGGCACGATGACTTCCGCCCCCTGACCCGTGCGCACCGTGGAGGAGCGAATGCCGATGCGCTTGACCTCTCCGGTCAGCGGACCGACCTCGATCAGGTCGCCCACGCCGACGGGCCTCTCGACGATGAGGATCAGCCCGGAAACGAAGTTGTTGACGACGTTCTGCAGGCCGAAGCCGATGCCCACGCTGAGCGCACCGGCAACGAGGGTGACCTTCGCCGGGTCGACGCCGAGCGCGGCCAGCGTGAGCACCGCGCCGACGATGACGATCACCCAGCGGGTGAAGGTTACAACCGCGTAGCCGGCGCCCGGCCGCAATTGCAGCATGGGCACGATCTCGCGATCGAGGATGAATCCGGTCACCCCGGCCAGAAGAAATGTCGCCAAGGCGACGGCGAGCGCCGTGGCGACGGCGCTGCCGGCAACGGACACGCTGCCTACTTCCAGCGTGACGCCCAGCAGCGACTCGAACCCCGCACGCAACGTGGTAGTGAGGCCGAGACTGCCGAGCGTGAGGAGCGCTACCCCACTGATCGTGAGGACGGTGAGAACCAGGCGCACCGCACGCAACAGCGAGGGATCGGCATTACGCGCGCTGCGGAGCCAGCGAACGATCGGCGAGGTCAGGAGCGCAAGCGCCGCGCCATAGAGTGCGACGCCTGTCGCGCCGAAGACCAATCCGAACCCCAGCAGACTGCCCATGCCCACGCGCAGCGAACGCGTCGGCCCCGCGAAGCCGAAGATGACATTGAACACGGTCACCGCCGCCGCCGCAAATACCACGAGCGCCGCGGCGCGCACGATGCCCGGACTCACCCGCCGCAAAGCCGGCTGCAGCCGCCCACGGTGCAGGTCGACGGCGACCGGCACCACGATGCTCGCTACTTGCATCAGCAGCAGCACCCGATCGGCAATCGCGCTCGCGTCGACCATGCGGCGCAAGACAAGCAGCATCGTGCCCACCCCAAGTCCGTAGAGCGTCAGCGGAATGGGCGCGGGAAGAGCGCGCAGTGCCACCATCGCGGCGGGAAGCGGAACCAGCAGCAGAAGCGCCTCGTAGAACAGAATCGGCGGGTCGGGTGCCAGCCACCATAACGACATCAGCGCGATGAGCAACGAGGCGGCGATCGGATGGCCATAGGCGCGCGGCGCCGATCCTTCGGGTTGCTCCGATCGCCTGGTGAAGAGCCAGAGGCAAAGCGCCAGGATCCCCAGGAACACACCGGCAAGGCCGGGACTCTCCAGCGTCAGGTAGTCATGCAGAACACTCCAAGTGGAACGCAGTTCCGCGGCGATGAGCGGCACCTGCGCATGTGCCGAGCCGAGGTGCCATAGCGGCAATTCCTGCAGCTGCAGCCGTTGCGCCCGGACGCTGTCCCACTGCGCGGTGATGAGCGCACGCAGATCGTCCATGCGCGCTTGCAGCGCGACCGCGCGGTCGAACAAGGGCAGCAAGGCGTCGCGGCGTTCCCTGATACTGGCAATCGCGCGTTCTGCCTTCGCGTCGATCGATCGCGCACGCTCGAGGATCGGCGCGGGAACGAGCTGCTTCTCGAGAAACGCGAGTCCGTCACGAGTTCTTCGGGCGTCGGATTCGAGCGCGTTGCCGTCGTGCTCCAGGCGTCGGACGATCGCTCCGAGATCGTCAACGATGGTCGAGGCAGCGCGACGCAGCGCCCGCAGTCGGCGATCAAGGTCGATCGGCTGCATCGACTCGGCCGTGGCCTTGGCGTTTGCGACAAGCGCATCGACCTCCGCCTCCAGCACGCCGATCCGTTGCGGGAGATCGCGCGGCGCCGTGGTCTCCTCGAGGCGCGCGAATACGGAACGCTGCAATTTTTCGCTGGCGAGGATCTGGGTGATCGTATCGGCGACGGTCGCGGCCGCTGCCGGCTTCGTGGGAGCAGGTACGGAGGGGGGAGTATCCGCCGCGTGGCCGATCCCCGACACGAACTGCAGCACCGCAGCAAGCAGCAGCGCCGGCCGCCACGTGCGAGTCATGGCCCCGCTGCCCCTGTTTCCCAGATACGTTTCAATCGGAGCAATGTCCTCCAACAGGCGTTCCAAATCAAGGCTCCTCGGGATAGCGTTTGATGAAACGCACGTCGCAGAAATATCCCCTTATCACGAAGCTGACTCCAACTGGAACGGATACACCGCAGGCAAACGCAGAATCCCGGTCAGCTCGTCGAGCGCGCGGCACGATTCGTCGACGAGCGCGGGATCGGCGAGGTCGTCCGGTGCAAGCCGGTCGCGATAGTGCTTCCGGATCCACGTGTCGAGCTCGAACGCGAGCGCGTCGTCGAGGAATACGCGCGCTTCGATCGCCGCGCGCTCCTCCGCCGTCAATTCGACGGCGAGGCGCAGGCATGCCGGACCGCCGCCGTTGCGCATGCTCTGCTTCAAGTCGAAGGCGAGCAATTCCGTGATCGGTCCTTCCGCGAGGAGCGTGTCGAGATAGGCGGCGACGCGGGCGTTTTCCCGACATTCGGCCGGGGCGACGAGCAAGAGCTCGCCATCCGCGCGGCGCAACAGCTGGCTGTTGAACAGGTAGCTGCCGACGGCGTCGTCGAGGCTCACCTTGTCCCTGGGCACGACGATCGGGTCGAAGGCTTCGCCGATGCTGGCGCGGAGCTCTGCCAGCACGAAGTCCTGCCGCGCCCACGCCTGCTCGTGACAGAGCAGCGTGTTGCCGCAACCAACGGCGATCACATCGTTGTGGAAGACGCCGGCATCGACCGCATCGGGATTCTGTTGCGCAAAAACCGTGCGTGTCGGATCGAGACCGTGGCGACGCGCGATGGCGGCGGAGGCCTCCCGGGTCTGCCGCGCCGGGAATTTTTGCGGCGCGGCGGCCGCGGTGTCATACGCGGCGCGACCAAAGACGAAGAGCTCGACGCCCGAGCCCTCCGGCGCCGCAGTGAACCGGATGTGATTCGCCGCGCCCTCGTCGCCGAACTGCGGCGCGGCGGGGAGCGGCTCGTGCACCGCGAAATGCCGGCCGTTCGCGAAAATCGCGCGAAGCACGCGGGTCGTCGTCGGCGCTTCGATGGACCGATGGAAGTGGCTCACGAGATTCGCGGGCGTGAAGTGGATGCGGCCATCGCCGGTGTCCACCGAAGGGCTCACGGTCGCCGCGTTCGCAGACCACATTGCCGCCGCCGACGAGCATGCGGCGAGAAGCTGAGGCGAGTCCTTGGCAGCTCGCGCGACGATATCGGCGTCGCTGCCGGAAAATCCGAGCGCGCGCAGCGTGCTGACGGCCGGACGCTCGTGCGGCGGCAGCACGGCCTGCCCAAACCCGCGGGCCGCGAGCGCGCGCGCCTTGGCAAGTCCCTGCAACGCCGCGGCGCGCGGATTGGAGACCTGTCGCGCATTGCGCTCCGCCGCAAGGTTGCCGCGGGCAAGACCGGCGTAGTTGTGTGTCGGACCCGGGATGCCGTCGAAATTGACCAACGGCATCAGCGCCCGCCCGGCCGCCCGAAGGGCGCTGAGCGCCCCCTCGGGGGGCAGCGAACAACGTGAGCGTGGGGGCCGTTCATCTCAGCGGTCCTTCGGCGACAGCGGCACCGCCCGCACCAGGTCGCCGTCGCCGACTCCGAGCGCCGTCGCGGCATACGGCAGCAAGGGAAAGCGGTCGAGGCGCGACGGCGCGCGCGCGAGGATCGCGCGGTAATCGGCGAAACGGCGGTTGGCGACGAGCCACGGGATGTGGTCGGTGAGACTGTCCGGCACCGGATCCTCTTCGCCGAGAAGCACCGGCAGCACCGTGCTTCTCCGTATGGCGCGGATGTCGTCGCGGAAGCATTCGACGGTCGGACCGGCATCGAAGATGTCGACGTAACCCTCGTAGCGGAAGCCTTCCTGCTCCAGCATCGTCCGGGCGGCGCGCGTGTCGGCGTGCACCTCCCCAATGACGGCGCGGGCGGATTCGGGCAGCAGGTTCGCATACACCGGATAGCGCGGCATCAGCTCCGCGACGAACGACTTCTGGCCGATGCCGGTGAGGTAATCGGCGGTCGAATATTCCATCGCGAAGAAGTGCCGCCCGAGGCCCTCCCAGAACGGACTCCGGCCGTCGGCATCGAGCTTCCCCCGCAGTTCGGCGATGACTTTGGGCGCGAAGCGGTCGGTGAATTCGGCGATGAACAGGAGGCGGCTCTTCGCGAGCAGCGGGCCATTGCGGCCGTGGCGGTGCGCCTGGTCGACGAACAGCGAGCAAAGCTCGGTGTGTCCGGTGTGGTCGTTGGCGAGGAACAGCGTCGGCGCGACGGTGTACACGTCGAGCGCCCGCGAGGCATGGACGATCGTCCCGACGCGGTAGTTGTACCAGGGCTCGGCGAGGCCCACGGCGGCCTCGATCGCCGCGATGCCGACGACCCGATCCGAAGCCGAATCGACGAGTACGAAGACGTAACACGCGTCGGCACGCTTCCCACCACCGACGAACGATGCCTGCGAGCGCTCGATTCGCTCGGCCAGCCGTTCGCGGTTGGCGGGCAGCGTGGTGAGGCCCGTGCCCGTGCGCTCGGAGAGCGACAGGACTGCCGGCAGGTCGTCGCGGGCGATCGGCCGGACGTAGAACAAGGCCTGCCGGCGCCCGGGGCGGCGCTAGGTCAGCGCGCGATCGAGCGCGGTTTCGAGGCGCGCGAGGCCCTCGAGAATCTCGTCGAGGCTGATGACGAGCGACGGCGCGATGCGCACGACATCGGGCCCGGCGACCAGCAGCAGCAGGCCGGAGGCCGCGGCCGCTTTGACGACGTCCATCGACTTGCCCTTCCACGGCGCGTCGAGCTCGCCGCCGATCCACACGCCTTCGCCGCGGAGATCGGAGAAGACGCGGCGGCGCACGTTGATCGCCTTCAGCCCCTCCATGAACAGCGCGTGCCGCGCTTTCACCCCATCCAGCACCTCGACGGTGTTGATCACGTCCAGCACGGCGCCTGCCACCGCGCACGCCAGCGGATTGCCGCCGTACGTGGTGCCGTGCACCCCGACCGAGAACACGCTCGCGATCTCCGTCGTGGTCAGCATGGCGCCGACCGGAAAGCCGCCGCCCAGCCCCTTCGCGCTCGTGAGAATGTCGGGCACGATCCCTTTCTGCATGTACGAGAAGAGCGTGCCCGTGCGACCCATCCCGCTCTGGATCTCGTCCAGGATGAGGAGCGCACCGTGGGCCGTGCACAGCCGTCTTGCGGTCTGCAGATATTCGGCGGTGCCGGGGACCATCCCGCCTTCACCTTGCATCGGCTCCAGCAGCACCGCACAAATCTCGGGGCCGTGCTCGACGAACTCGCGTTCGAGCGCCGCCGTGTCGTTGTAGGGCAGGTGCGTGATGCCGGCCGGATTGGGACCGAAGCCTGTCGAATATTTCGCCTGGCCGCCCGCCGTCACCGTGAACAGCGTGCGCCCGTGGAACGCGTTGATCGCGGTGATGACGCGGATCTTCGCGGGGCCGTGCCGGTCGTGGGCGTACCGGCGCGCTAGCTTGAGCGCTGCCTCGTTGGCCTCGGCGCCGGAGTTGCAGAAGAACACGCGCTCGGCGAACGTCGCATCGATGAGACGCTTCGCGAGCCGCAGCGACGGCTCGTTCGTGAGCCAGTTCGAGACATGCCAGATCTTCCCGGCCTGCTCCGTCAGCGCACGGACGAGCGCCGGATGGCAGTGGCCGAGCGCGGTGACGGCCACGCCGCTCGCGAAATCGATGTACATCCGGCCGTCCTGGTCCCAGACGCGGGAGCCTTCCCCGCGCACGGGAATGAACGCTCCCGGCGCGTAGCACGGGACCATCCATTCGTCGAACATCGCGCGCGTGACGGGCATCGTCGCCGCGGTATTGGCAACGGACGCGAGATCGCGGCGCGACGTGGCGGCGACGATGGCTTGGGCGGTGGAGGTGGGCGGCGGCATGGCGATCCTTCAGGTCCGGCCGGGGCACGCCGCGACGACCTGGATCTCGACGCGATACTCGGGAGCGGCGAGCTTCGCCTCGACAGTCGCGCGGGCGGGCGTTTGCCCCGGCACGACCCACTGCTCCCACACCGCGTTCATCGCGGCGAAGTCGCCGATGTCGGGGAGGTAGATCGTCGCCGAGAGGATCTTCGTCTTGTCCGAGCCGGCTTCCGCGAGCAGCCCATCGATCAGCGCAAGCACCTGCTGGGTCTGGCCCGAGACGTCCGCCGTCGGGTCTTCGGCGACCTGTCCCGCGAGATACGCCGTGCCGGAAGCGTGGTGAATCACGAGTCCGGAGAGGCGTTTCCCGATGTGCCGGCGTTCGATGTTCATGGTGAATTCCTGGCAGAGGCGCCATTGGCGGGCGCGCGGCAGGTATTGTAAACCGTCCCGCATGGATTGCGGCCCGGGGAGCGGCCCACGGGTGCGCCGTCAGCCGCCTCCTCTATACTCATCGGCCCATGCTTCCAGGAAGGCGCGAGGCAGCGCATGCAATGGAGATTTAACGAAAACTCGCTGTTCGCGATCCTGCTGCGCTCTCCGTGGTGGATCAGCGTCGCGATCGCCTGCGCAGTGGCCGCCATCGCCCTCGCGCTGTTGCCCGAGGCGTACCGGATCTTCGGCGCGGTCTCCGGCCTGCCGTTCCTGGTGATCGGGTGCATCGCCGCCTGGAAGCAGTGGGAGGCGCCATCGAGCACCCGCATCGACAAGACGCTCGCCGCGGTTCGCGCGATGTCATGGGTCGAGTTTTCCCGTGCCATGGAATCGGCGTATCGGCGGCAGGGATACGGTGTGAGCGCCATCAGCGGGAGCGCCGCCGATTTCGAAATCACGAAGGAAGGGCGCACCGCGCTCGTCCACTGCAAGCGCTGGAAGGTGGCCCGCACGGGCGTCGAGGCGCTCTCTGCCCTGCACGAGATGAAGGAGGCGCGCGACGCGCACGAGTGCATCTACGTGGCGGCCGGCGAGATCACCGATAATGCACGCATCTTTGCCGCCAAGCACAGGATCAAGCTCGTCGGCGGCCCCGAGCTGGCAAGGTTGCTTCCAGGCGAAGCCGGCAAGAAGGCTTCCTGACCCAGTTGGTTCGAGGGCGCAACGACTGCGCACGACCCCAAAGCGGACCTGAGCATTCAAGAAGCCACCGTTCGGCGGCTTCGAGACCAAGTTTGAATGAAGCGCCTCAGTACTCCAGTAGCACCCCCGAAGCCTTTACCACCTTGATCCAGCGCTCGCGCTCCTTATTGATGTAGCTTGCGAATTCAGCCGGCGTGGTGCCCAGTGAGCTAAAGCCGTAGCGCGCGAGGATGTCCTGGATTTCCTTGGACTTCTGTACCTTCGCGCAGGCGATGCTCAGGCTCTCGATCACGGATTGCGGTGTGCCGGCCGGTGCGAAGAAACCATAATTGACGCTTGGCTCATACGCGGGCAGCCCTGCTTCAGCAAACGTGGGTACCTCCGGCAGGCTGCCGAGACGGTGTGCGCCCGTGACCGCGAATGCCTTGAGTTTGCCCGCTTGCACATGGGGCAGAACGGCACCCGTGCTGTCGAACAACAGCGTGACGCGACCGGTCTCGACGTCGGTCAGGATCTGTCCGTATTCTTTATACGGCACGTGGAGCAAGTCGACACCCGCGGCCAACTTGAACCATTCTCCCGCGAGATGCTGGAAGGTGCCGACACCTTGCGAGGCGAAGGTCAGCATGCCAGGCTTGGCTTTGGCAAGGGCAATCAGTTCGTCGACGGATCGAGCGGTGAATCCCGCGCCAGCGTAGATGGAAGATGGCCCCGTCGCCAACAGGCTGACCGGCGCAAAATCGTCGGGCGAGTAGGGCAACTTGCGGTACAGGTCTGCGTAATACGCGACGGGGGCGATGCCCGCTAGTGCTGGTGTGTAGCCGTCGGCCGGCGCTTTGGCCACGAGGTTCATGGCGATGATGCCTCCCGCACCCGGTCGGTTGTCGACCACGACTGGTTGCCCCAGCAACTCGGACAACTTTTGCGCCACCTCTCTCGCGCGCGCGTCGAGGCCGCTGCCCGCGCCTACGGGCAGCACAACGCGTATGGATTTGGCGGGGAACGATTGACCCCATGCGTCGGTGACGCCTAAGCGCAAGGCGACCGCCGACGCGCCGATGAAGATAAGGCTCTGGCACCGCGTCACCTTCTTGCGCTTGTCATTCATCGCGGGACCTCGCCTTCCTTCCAGTTGCAACGGGTTCGAGCAGACCATGGCCTGCGGTGTCTGCGCCCAGATCTGGGGATCGCCGTCGACATACAACTCGATCAGGTTTCCGTCAGGGTCGTGAACGTGCAAAGACTGGCAGACGCAGTGATCGACGTAGCCATGCGGCGTTACGCCGTGACGGACGAGCCAGTCGCGCATGCGTCGCAGATCATCAACGTGATCGCCCACCTTAAGACCGATGTGATTGAGCCCCTGGCGAACACGGCCCTCCACCAGGTTGGATAAGCCCGCTTCGACCAGCGCGAGGTCGTGGTGGCGTGACCCGAACGAAAAGAACGCCACCCGTCGCTCCTTCAGCACGCCGCACGCGACTTGGGGAAAACCCAGGACGTCACGATAGAAGACGCTCGACCGATCAAGGTCGGCGACCCAGAGGTTCACATGTCCGGGCTCGAGCACCTTCATTATTTCGGAATGCTAAGCGAGGGCTGGTGGGCGTGCGCTCCACTCGATGGCCTAGTATCCACACGCACGGAATCGCCCGACTTTAGCGAAGGCAACCGGGCGTGTCGTCATCCGTTCGAATGACAACCCTGCACGACACTCGACGGACTGGAGTAAATTCCGCCAAAGGGAGTCATCGACATGGACCTGACCGGATCGAACGCCAGCCTGGCCGCACGGGCCTCCGACGGCGCTGGAATCATCGTTGTCGACCGGGCCCGCAAAATCGTGTTCAAGAACCCTCTGGCCGAAAGCGTCCTGGCATCCAACAGTTCGCTGCTTGAATGCCAGCAGACGCTTACGAGCCGCATGCCGTCGGTCGATGTGCGCCTGCGTGCCGCCGTGCTCAACCCGGGCCGCGAGCCAGGCGCGAACACAGCGCCGCACCTGATGCACCTGCCGCGCGCGTCAGGCATGCCGCTGGTCGCACTCATGGTTCCGCTCGAGGCCAGCATCGCCGAGGACCTCGGCGCGCTGGTGCTGTTCTGGGACCCGCAGGACACGCCGCTGCTACCCGCAGCGGTGCTCCGGCAACACTTCGGTCTGACGACTGCCGAAGCGTTGACCGCACTGGCCACCTACGAAGGGCAGACGCCCGCGGCGATCGCCTCGAGCCGCCAGCGCAGCATAACCACGGTCCGCACCCTGCTCAGCCGGGTCTTCTCGAAGTGCGGCGTCAAGCGACAGGCCGAGCTCGTCCGACTGCTTGCCGGCATCGCCAATGCCTGCCGTTTTGCTGACGGCATCAGGACGGGCATGAAGATCCAGCAATCGATGCAGGATCGCATCGACCCGCATGCGAACCTGCTACAGATGCACGAAGCCCTGATGGGGCAACTCCTGCTGGCCGGCGACATGAAAGCGGTCGTGCATATCAGGGACCTGGCGCCCCGGCGAAGGTACAGCTCCGCACTACCACGCGCATGGGCACGAAGTTCTGTGCGTGCTGCGCGGCCAACTCACTACCGTTTTCGGGTCCGATGACCTCCGGGTAACGCCGCCTGGGCAGTCGCGCTACGTTGGCGAGAACGTTCTGCATCACGGCCGCAACACGGATGCCCGCACCACGGTTCAGGTGCTCTCAATCAACGTGACGCCGCGGGGGCGTTCCTCGCGCGTCGAAGTGCCGGAGGCGTTTGCATAGAGCCTCCAAACGATGCCTCGGAATGCGGTGCTCAATCACTCTAACTTTTCCACTAAGTGGACGCATTCAATCTCGTAACTGTCGAGTTGTGTTCGCCCGCAGTCGACCCTCACCTGCCGTTGAGCGTCGCACTGCCAATGGCAGCAATGCCGCGATGGCGGACGAAACGTGGCGGCTCACTATTCCAAGCGGCTTCATACTCGAACGCGGACGGGGAGCCGATGGGTGGGGCCGGCTTGCGCTCGCGCCGGCGTGGGACTGAGCAAGATTGGACGCCGCAAAGGGCAAGATCCCGAGCGAAACACGAGGCTTGAGTAACTTGTCACGCAATTGACCATTCGCCGGGCCGAGGATAGATTACCGGTTGGCGAAAAAATGACGTTTAAAGTTCCTATCCGCCGCGAATGCGTGTTCCGTCAACTTCTGGCTCAGGTGCCATCAAGGGATGCTCTAAATTCCAGAGGAGCTGACTTCCATGAGTGATCTCAAGCGAAGTATCCTTGCGTCGATTTTCCTGACTGCGCTCGTCTGGCCGATGCTCGCATCGGCGGACTATATCGAGTCGGTGAATGGCGACCTGTCAGGCAACTTTCAGAATCCGACGTCGATCGCCTTGGTCCCCGATGGATCCACCACGGTCTCCGGGACTATCCAGGGGGCGGGGATGGGGGTGAGTGTAGATCTGGACTACTTCACGGTGACGGTTCCTGTGGGACAGGTGCTGGCCGCACTGAACGTGCTACCAGGCACTGTGGGCGCGGGCGCCATTGGCTCCTTCATCGCGATTTATCCGGGCTCTACCGCGGTCAATCCGGTCGGCGCCGCTTCCACGGATGCCCTGGGCTACTACTTATACCGTGCCGCTGACATCGGCACGAACATCCTGGACGATATGGGGACCTTCAACTTCAACGGAACCAATCCCTCCATCGGTTTCATTCCGCCGCTTCCTTCCGCCGACTACACCTTCTGGATCCAAGAAGGCTTCAACGGCACCTTCCCGTACAACTTCGAGTTGGTACTGAGTTCCGTTCCCGAACCGCCCACCATCCTATTGATGGGGCTGGCGGGCTTGGCCATGGGCCTGCGCCGACGCCGCAGAAAAGATTAGGTCAGCGTAAGATTTCCGCGGCACCGGGGCTCAAGTCAGGCCGGACAACTTACACTCTATGAAGCCAGGCTCGTCGATCATTTGACGGCCGTGATTTGGATAAACCCGTGTATGGGCTGTGCCGAAAGCTCGTGATGGACGCGTTGTGGCATGAAGTCTATGATTGGCCACGAGTCGTGGGCTCGCTCCTCGGAGGCAAAAAGCGATGAGATCCGCTTTGCAACCGTTGGTGGTGGTGGTGGGCCTGAGCGCCGTAACCGCGGTGAACGGGCCAGCCATCGCCGACAAGCTCGCCGCCGCTTCGATTCCGACCGGTGCCGTTTACGTTTGCGCCGCCGGTAGTGGAAAGGATCGGACGATCGCGACGATCGAGCTTGAGGAGAAGGTCGCCGCGCTCTGCCGCCGCCATCCCGAGATGGGTCCGTGCCAAAATGCGCGCAACGCCTGCCGCAGGAGCGGGGGCCGCGTCTACGCCGCCGACGGCAGCGAGATAACCCAAGCCGACGAAACCGAATACGACAAGAAAGTGATGCGCGTGCGCGTTGGGCCATGATTCCGCCGTCGCCGTGAACGCCGCTGCGTGGAGCAAGCGTTGATCGTTCCGCTGTCGGCACCGATATACTGGCACTCTCTACACCACCCACGCGCGTCAATCGGCGGCGCCGATTTCTCCCAGCGAATTGCCCCCACAGAGGCAGAATGGAGGGGATGATGACGGTGGTCCGCAACCCCGATCATGTAACCATCGCGGTGGCCAACGCTGCGACCGCGATCGAGTTTTTCGAGCTCCTCGGCTTCCGTAAGCAACACGTCGCGATGATCGAAGGTGGTCCGCCTGCGCAATACATGGGCATGCCAGACATGAAGGCTCAGCACATCACGCTTGCACTCGAAGGAGCCGAGCCTCGTTTCGAGATCCAGTTGCTCGAGTTCGATCCGAGGCCGCCGGACGATCCGGATGAGCACCCGACGAATCTACGGCGACGGGGCTACAACCACCTTGCGTTCCGCGTCGACGATATCGGGCGGCGACCAGCCACCTGGTGGCCAACGGGGTGAAACTGCTCAGCGATGAGATGGACTATATCAGCCGGCGACTTCGATTCTTCGAAGGTCCCGAGGGGATCACCCTTGAGCTGGTGCAGTGGGTAGACTCTGACAGCGTCCAGGCGTGAGGGCCGAACCAACTGCCGCACAGTCAACCGTGGAGGCTGGCGACCTGGCGCCACGCCTCTAACGAACCTCGTCTTTGGAGCAACTTCGGGAGGAGCAGCCGTCCGGCCGCTGCTGGCCGCTCGGCGTAGTCCGCGGATGACCGCTTTCCACAGCGCGACCGGCAGCAACGGGTCGTTACGCGACGCATGAGTGAACAGGCTGTCGCGGCCGAGGCTGTGTAAAAACAGTCGCAAGCATTCTTATTTGGGCAATGAAGGTGCACGGAACCTTGGAAGGTTCACGTGCACTCTCTCGCCGTCCTATGACTCGCAAGAGTCGGATACGCAGTATTGGTGGCGTGTGAGGCCGATGGCGCCAGTTGTTCGAGCGAAATATGACCCGGCGCGGCTCAAGCGCTCATCGCGCGCATCATCGCCCCGATGCCCAGGATGCGCATCACCCGCTTCAGGTTGTAGGCCAGGACGTGCAGACTCATCTCGGTGCGCACGCGCGGCAGCGACTTCATCAGGAAGTGGGTCCACCCCATCCAGGACTTGATCGTCCCGAACGGATGCGCGACCGTTTGTCGGCGTACGCGCATCATCTCGGGTTGCCGATCCAGCCGCAGCTGCATCGCCTCGAGCACAGCTTCATGTTCCCACCGCGCAATGCGCCGATAGTCGCCCGTGGTGCATTGCGCCTTGAGCGCACACCTGGGACAAGCCGAGGACCAGTACTTGTGCAAGGTCAAGCCGTTCTCAATGGTGGTAAAGCGCTTGATGGCCCGTTGCCCGGCGGGGCAACGATACTCATCGTCGCTGGCGATGTAGATAAAGTCCTGCTTGTCGAAGCGACCCTCCGCCTTGCTGTTGGAGGTCATTGACTTGGGCACCAGCGGCGTGATCCCGGCCTCGGCGCATTGCCGGATCTCTTCGCTCTTGAAGTAGCCGCGGTCGGCAACGACGGTACGCGTCGATGCCCATGGCCGCGCGCGCCTGTTCGGCCATCGGTCCCAGTTGTTCGCGTCAACCCCGCATTGCCGACCTCGTGGGCAACGATCAGATGGTCTTCGTCTCCACCGCCGTCTGCACGTTGTAGCCGACGATCCCTGCATCGCGGGTCTTCATCGAGCGGGCATTAGGGGCCGGGGCGAAAACCAGCGTTGCCGAGATGGCGGCGCGAGTACGAGCGGACGGCCGGTGATGGCGCCTCCCGCAGGAAGCTGTGGACTCGTCGAAGAGCTCGAGTTACGTCGGCCATTGCGCCCACCTGTTGGCGGTGTCACTGCTCCAATAGTCGTGGAATACGCGGTGGACCCAACTGGTTTACACGCCTGACAGAGAAACTTCGGCCCATCGGTCCGCGGCATGCGTCGCTATCTCAAACCGTGCGACCTCGACCCACGGGAAGGGGGCGCGCTTTGTCCAACAACCTGAAGGAGGAGTTCGCAACCTAAATTCACAGGAGACGAACATGAAGGAATCTCGCATGCGGCACGGGGTGCCTGCGCAGTGGTGTGGTTCACGCTCGGTTTGTCGCCGGGCGTCTCTGCTCAGGGCACATTCCCGGATCCCAACGCAAACTGTCCCCGGCGCAATGCGGGAAGGTGTCGCCGTTCGTCCCGATGCAGAGCACCGAAGCCGTGCACATGGGCCTGGTGTGGAAGAGAGAACTCAGCCGCGCCCAAGATCCTCTTCCACTCCCGGTTTCCCGGAGTACACGGGCAACGACATGGCCGATCCGGCGCTCACCGACCGGCGATCGCGCGCGGCGCGTTCACGACCGCGGGCATGCAGTTCAACTCGTCGCTGCGCGACGTCCTCCACGGCTTCGATCCCTTCCTCGGGCTCGGGACCGAACCGCATCGCCGACGATTCGTTCCAGCGCCTCACCTACGGCGGCTACCTGATGCGGCAGGGCCTGAGCCAGAGCGTGCCGACGCGCATCGTCGCGAACCGCACGATGGAGCGGCAGCTGCTGTTCGACATCGGCCATCCCGACGCGTTCGAGAACACCGGCAAGTTCCACACCGCGCTGCTCGACGAGGCCGACTTCGCGCTCAACCGCGCGGCGTTCGCGGAGAACGGCTACTCGAAGGGGATGTTCTACAACACCTACTGCAACGCTCGCGTGACGCTCTCCGACGGCCGCGTCTACGTCTTCGGCGGCCACGACATGCAGAGCAACAACGGGCTCTACAAGGTGAACATCTTCGACCCCGAGACCGAGACCTGGGTCGCGCGCGCGCGAGCCGTGCACGCGATCGAACTGGGACGCGCGATCCCTTCGGCCTCGAGCTGTTCGCCAGCGACCCGAACGCGCAGTACTACGACGGCTGCGATCAGCGGGACCAGCAGAGCACGCAGCCCTCGGAGCCGTCGGACCAGAAGTACTCCCGCTGGTATCCGTCGGCGATGCCGCTGCCGAACGACACGGTGCTCGTGGTCGGCGGCTTCGACCAGGACAACACCGTTGCGCCGGATCCCGACCGCGTCGCGAAGGGCCGGCAGAACATGAGCCAGAGCGACACCGCTTTCACCGCCACGCCGCGTCAACCAGGTCGTGCCCGAGGTCTACGACCCGGGCACCGATCGGAACATCGCGCTCGAGAACGCGCGCATGGCGTTTCCGCTCTATCCGCAGCTGGAGGTCGTCCAGACGGGGCCGGGCAAGGACGACTGGAAGGTCTGCACCTTCAACGGCGAGATGGACTACGGCGCCGAGCTCATCCCGGGCGGCGCGAGGTTCGGCGTAGGCGGAGGCACGCCCCGCTTCACGAAGGGAACGACCTGGTGCCTGGACGTGCTCGCGGCGCTGAGGGATCCCAACCGCAACGTGCCGGCGAAGAATCACTGGACGCTGCTCGACACCGCGCTCGAGGTCCGGCCCTACTGTTGCCCGACGGCGAGCCTGCTCGAGATCGACGGCGACGGGCACACCGTGTCGCACAAGTGGTTCATGATTTCGGGACAGGACGCGGACGGCGATCAGACGGGCACCGTCGAGAGCATGGAGTTCACGGATCCCAACCCGCGCTGGGGGAGGGTGGGCAGCATCCTGCAGCCGCTCGCCACGACCAAGGCCGTGCTGCTGCCCGACGGCAAGGTGCTCATCGGGCAGGGGGTGAACCGCTCGCCGGGGTGCACCGTCGACGGAAGGCCCTGCACGTTCGCGGAAAAGGAGGGCCATCACTTCCAG
>CAWJAU010000015.1:0-81716 GCA_963840945.1 uncultured beta proteobacterium
GATCTCACGCTGGATCATTACAACGAGCGCGCCGAAGATTTCTGGAAAAGCACGCGCGATCACAACGTCAACCAGAACATCGCTGCGCTGTTACAATGCATCGAGGGTGAACCGCCTTTTACGATACTAGATTTTGGCTGCGGGCCCGGCCGCGACCTCAAGGTGTTTGCCGAACTCGGTCACGTTGCGGTAGGTTTGGAAGGCGCCGCGCATTTCGCCGTGATGGCGCGCGCCCATAGCGGCTGCGAAGTATGGCAGCAAGATCTCCTCAAGCTCGATCTGCCGGACAACCATTTCGATGGCGTATTGCCAACGCCGCGCTGTTTCATGTACCCAGCCAGGAGTTGCCGCGCGTGTTGCCGGAACTGCACGCAAGTCTGAAACCGGGTAGTGTTCTGTTCAACTCGAACCCGCACGGCCATAACGAGGAAGGCTGGAATGGTGGGCGCTACGGCGTGTATCATGATCTTGATACTTGGCGCCGCTATGTGTCAGCTGCGGGATTCGTTGAGCTTAATCACTATTACCGCCCCGCCGGACTGCCGCGCGAAAAACAGCCCTGGCTAGCGAGCGTCTGGCGTCGGTGAGGATGAGAGCATCGAACAGCAGAGGGGAATCGATAATGCCAGTCAGAATATTTTGCGTGCAGGACAACAAGCTGATCGGCGGACTAGAATCTGAAATCAACAATTGGCAAGAAAGCATAAGCTCCAAAGCCGCTGTGACACATATATCTACCGCTATGACAGAGCATAAAGACGAGACCGAAGGCTGGCAGACACGGTTGGCGGTAACGATCTGGTATGAACTGTAAGGCTGCCGAAAATTCAAATTAGGACACTACCCAAGGGTAGGTAGTGCCTCAGTTTGGAAATAAGGCATCTTGACGGTCGCTAGCGTTTAGGACCTGCCCGGCGTATATTCCGGGGCATGACGATGCACTTCGACCAAACCGATTATTCGGTTGTCGTGAAGAACAGGGCACGCCCTCCGAACGCACGGTGGTGGGAGATTTATCGCGCCGGGAGATCAAGCCCGATAGAGCAGTCATCGGGGTGACGGCCAATAGGGAAGGAAAAGAGGCTCTCAAGGGCTATTGGACGAACTCTATGCTTAACCAAACGCCCAAACCGCCGAACAACAACGCGAAATCCATCGATAGGTGGGATGATGATGGCGGCGCTCCTAGTGGGGGCGACCGTTCGGTGCGAAAGCGCCCCCGCATGCAGCGCGCTGATCGCAATCGAGCAGCACAGGCACGGAGTGAGCAAAAACAGAGAAAGAGAGACGAAAAATCTGCGCAACGCAAAGCACGAACGTGCGTCCGAGATTAGAGCCCACCTGGCGATAAGAAGGCACAATGAGGAGAGGGGGGTGAGTGCTCCGAATTTAGGGCCTCGAGAAGGGCAGCCGCGTTTATTGGCGAGGCGATGCCGCTGACGGCGGCAGTGTCGTGGAAATGAGTTGGGGGCCAACTAAGTCGGCCACGAACGAACAGTTCAATCTTGAACGAATCATCAGGGAATTCCGATGGCATCCATTTTGATTGTTGAAGACGACGAGCAGGTGCGCGTCGCGGCTGAATCGTTTTTGGCAGACGAGGGGCACCACACTTTAACGGTTGGTACCACTGAACAGGCGTTAGCCTTATTGGAAGGTGACGCTGAGATTGACCTTGTCGTTATGGGCATCGCGTTGAACGGCGACAGTCAAGCCGGCCTGACGTTGGCTCGCGTGCAGCCGACATTCGAAAGGATCTGAAGGTCGTCTACACAACCGGCGAGCGCGTGACCGCCCGAATGAGGGCGCTGTTCGTGCCTAGCTCAGCCTCTCTACCGAAGTGCTTTACAGTGGACCAAATCAGAATCACATTGTTTGCGAACTTCGAAATCCGGTCACCCGGAGAAAACTCCGCTTAAGTCCGGGCGAATGGGAATGCTGCAGCGTGACTGCTGGCTTGTTTCAACGCTGGCACTCGCTTCGCATTCAGGGGCCGGCAATGCGCCCCTAAGGGAAGAGATCGTGTGAAACGCACACACCTATCTTTGCCCCCGGCCATCGCTTCGGTAACTCTTTTGATGGAAAGTTTAGGCGCCTGCTCGCGGGTACGCCTCATGACGCGTTAATTATAGTGGCGGGTCGTCTTGCGGACCTGATGGCGACCATCAGGTTTTGTCTTGCCGTCGAGCCAATCGTAATTGTCAGCCTGCTCCGTTAGCGCCCACGCCATGTCCAGAAGTTTCGTACGCCGATCGCCATTTCTTAATTGTCTCAACTGCGCGCTAACGGCTGATGCTCGCTTTCTGTATTTCTCAGCTGTGCTCAACCGGGGAATAGAAAGCAACACTTTAGGCATGCGCTCTTCGCGTCCTCATCGTCTTGTGCTTGTGCAAAAAGCGCGCAATATTTGCTCTGAGTTTCGCCGTCTCCATCAACTCACCCATAGAACCGGCATTATCAAAGAGCTCCCGCTGAAGCTTTTTCGGCAGCGTGTTCCATTGCAGGATTAACGCCGCGCCAAGACACCGCAGGATGTGTTCCTCTTGCTTGGCGAGGGTGACGACCTCAGGTTGATCAGTGTCCGCGGCGGAAACATTCTTACCGTGATTGCGGGAGAGCCATTCTTCGTTGTCTGCGAGGCGCATGAACCTCTCTTCAAGCGCCCGAAATTCGCTCTCCTGCTTAGCAGCAGGTGCAGTCTTTGCCAGTTCGCCATATCTGAGCGCCTTCTTGCGGTATTCGTAATACGTAAACATGAGCAGGCTTCCTTTTCCGGGGCTTAGGGAGCGCAGGCCTATATGGGGGTGTGGCCCGTAAATGTGGACGTACCATGTTGCGTTACCGCATTGACGGTGCGCTCTTCCCGAGGAAATGGCTATACGTAGCTTGCGAGCACGGCATCCAGCTGTCTTTATTTTCGTCGAGCTATTGTGCTCTGAGTTCGGCAGCACCAAGTCCTTTATAGGACAGCCCAGCGTTGTCGTGATCTGCCAACAAAACCGAAACACCGAAGTCTCGGTCACGGATTGATCGCTAGTGCCGTAGGCAGGCACATTCATTGTTTAACTTAAGCGTTGGGCGGCCATCAACAACCGTGTCGCTTTAGTCGCACACGCGAGCGCGCACAGCTGCGCCGTCGCGGGAATCCATACGGAAAATTTGGTACATCGCAGACCCAATTGACCATACCGCGCCCTACCGCGCGGGACCGACGCGCCTGAACGAGGCCGTTCAGCAAAAACATTGGAGAGCTCCTATGAAATTTCGCCCCCTACACGACCGTGTCGTCCTCAAGCGTATTGATGCCGAAACCGAATCTGCCGGTGGCATCATTATTCCCGACACCGCAAAGGAGAAGCCCTCGCAAGGCGAAATCATTGCAGTGGGTCCGGGCGGGCGCGACGAGGGCGGCGAGCTCGTTCCTATCGACCTCAAGGTTGGAGACCGGGTGCTCTTTGGCAAATGGTCCGGAACGGAGGTCAGGCTCGACAGCATCGACTACTTGATCATGAAGGAGAGCGACATCATGGGCGTGCTGCAAGCGGTCATGGCTAAAAAGAAGGCTGCCTAAGCATTTTCCCGACTTACAAACACTTTAGGAGTGGAAACAATGTCTGCCAAGGAAGTGAGATTTTCCGTTGACGCGCGCGAGAAGATGCTGCGCGGTGTCGACATTCTCAACAACGCCGTGAAGGTGACGCTCGGTCCGAAGGGCCGTAACGTAGTCCTGGATAAGTCCTACGGGGCACCCCGTATTACCAAGGACGGCGTCACCGTCGCCAAGGAGATCGAGCTCGAGGACAAGTTCGAGAACATGGGCGCCCAGATGGTGCGCGAGGTCGCAACGAAGTCGTCTGACCAGGCCGGTGACGGCACCACCACCGCTACCGTACTTGCCCACGCAATTGTCCGGGAAGGTGCCAAGTCGGTCGCCGCCGGCATGAACCCGATGGATCTCAAGCGCGGCATCGACCTCGCTGTTGACGCCATCGTCGAGCACCTGAAGGCTAACTCCAAGAAGGTCACCTCGAACGAAGAGATCGCCCAGGTCGGCACCATTTCGGCCAACGGCGACACCGAGATCGGCAAGTTCCTTGCCGACGCCATGAAGAAGGTCGGCAACGAGGGCGTCATCACGGTCGAGGAAGCCAAGTCGCTGGAGACCGAGCTGGAAGTGGTCGAAGGCATGCAGTTCGACCGCGGCTATATCTCTCCCTACTTCGTCACCAACGCTGAGAAGATGCGCATCGAGATGGAAGATCCCTACGTCCTGATCTACGAAAAGAAGCTCTCCGGCCTGCAAGAGCTGCTCCCACTGCTCGAAGCCGTGGTGCAGTCAGGCAAGCCGCTGGTCATCATCGCCGAAGACGTTGAAGGCGAAGCGCTGGCCACCCTCGTGGTCAACAAACTGCGCGGCGGTTTGAAGGTCGCGGCGGTGAAGGCTCCCGGCTTCGGCGATCGCCGCAAGGCCATGCTGCAGGACATCGCGATCCTGACCGGCGGCCAGGCGATTTCGGAAGACCTTGGCATCAAGCTTGAGAACGTCACGCTGCAGATGCTTGGCCGCGCCAAGAAGGTGATGATCGAGAAGGAGAACACCACCATCGTCAACGGCGCCGGCAAGAAAGCCGACATCGAAGCGCGCATTGCGCAGATCAAGGCGCAGATCGAGGAGACCACCTCGGACTACGACAAGGAGAAGCTGCAGGAGCGTCTCGCCAAGCTCGCGGGCGGCGTCGCGGTGATCCGCGTCGGCGGCGCGACCGAGGTCGAGGTGAAGGAGCGCAAGGATCGCGTCGACGATGCGATGCATGCCACCCGCGCCGCGGTCGAAGAAGGCATTCTGCCGGGCGGCGGCGTCGCGCTGCTGCGCGCCAGCGAAGCCCTCAAGAAGCTGCGCACCCAGAACGACGACCAGAAGACCGGCGTCGAGATCGTACGCAAGGCCCTTAGCGCGCCGGCCCGCCAGATTGCCATGAACGCAGGCGAAGATGGCTCCATCATTGTGGGTAAGATCCTGGAGAAGGATCAGTATGGTTATGGCTTTGATGCGCAGTCCGGCGAATACGTAAATATGATAGCTAAGGGGATCATCGACCCAACTAAGGTGGTCCGCGCAGCACTGCAGGGGGCGGCGTCGGTCGCCGGTTTGCTCATCACTACCGAGGCTATGGTCGCGGAGCTGCCCCAGAAGAAGGGGCAGCCGACGCAGAGCGCGGGCGGGATGGACTACTGAACCTTCCTATGGGGCAGCAAAGTGCAGGTGTGTGACGCTCACCAAGTCCCGCGCCTGCACACGCGGCGGCGAGATTATTTGTCGGACGCCATTGACGCGGCGCCACCACTGATCGCCGCCTTTCTTTGCACGGAGGCGAAGTCTATAGCAGCTTGGTGTCGTGGGGCTGTGCTGTGCTGTGCGCGTAGAGCTGTCGACAGTTCCCCAGATTTGTGCGCGCGATGGTATTCATCGGTACTGTGGCGATCATCTGGTATGCGGTCGACTCCAGCAATTAACGGCCTCGGCCCGAAAGGCTCGTAAGTCACCGAGAGCAACAGAAGCGTTTTTTGTCTCAGGACCGCCGGATTACCCGAATAAGGCGTCCTTCCTATTTCTGGAGCTCCTGCGCGAAGAAATCTCTGGGCCCGTGTTTCCGCTAAATCACCATAATTTCTCACGCAATATCAAAGGCCTTTTTTCAATTGGCCATATGGCGGTTCGAACCCTGCCGCCTCAGCCAGCCAGTGCGGTCTCTCCTAACAGCGGCGACCGGCACGATCCCGATGAAATAGAATTGCGGCGGCCCGCATCACGCCCAACCTTCCGCGTCTAAGGCGCGGCGAAGCTGCGCCGTCGCGTGTTGCAGATCGTCGGGCTTGCCGCTGGCGTGCGCCTCCATCAGCAGTGCGGCGGTGTGCTGCCAGATCGCTTTCGTCTGGCGCTGCTTTGGAATCCGCTGCGTCGTCAGGCCCGCCGCCTGCGCCATCGTTTCGACAACGTGGCCGTCGCGTAGGCGCGGCCATTCCGCATAAAGGCCGGGGCCTCAAGCTCCACTGCTGAACGAGGCTGGTGTGCTCACCGCTCCCGTGATTGTTTGTTGCCTGCCTGGACAGTCCGCACAATCACATCGTCCTGTGGCTCAGCCAGTGCCCGCCATTTATTGGCTATGTCCTGCCAACACGCTCGGTCAGTGGAATTGCTTGTCCTGTCCGCCATACGCTGCGCTTCGAACGCAAATAGCCTGTATTCTGCGCCATTGCTCATCGGAACCACTCCCTCGCAGCCCCTACTGTGGCAAGGGTGAGATCAAATACTTGTCAAAGTGTCACCATTCTAAGTTAGCAATTTGCTACCGCCGCAGCGGCGAAGTTCATTTGGTCCGAATTGGCGCCGGCGTTTTGTTTCGGAAGAAATGACAATAAGATTTTCTTCCGACTTGCGTTCCCAACTACTTCAGCCCACCGCCTCGCGGCGGGCCTGTTCTTCGATTGTGCAGAGCTTACGTTCCAGAATTAGCAGCATCCGCCAATGCGCGCACACGACATTCCGCTCAGTAAGACAGTGCTGGCAATACTGAGACGGCAGCCGCGAGTGGCAGGCCGAGGGTTTATCTTTGGTGAAGGCGAGCACGGCTTCCAAGGCTTCTCTAAAGCGAAAGCCGCGCTCGATGCCCGCGCGAAACTCAACCAGCCCTGGCAACTACGCGACCTGCGGCGCACGGTGGTCACCGGCATGGGCGACATCGAGGTGCCCCCGCACGTTGTGGAAGCCATCGTGAACCACGTCTCAGGCACCAAGGGTGGCGTGGCCGGCGTCTACAACAAAGCTAGCGATCGGACGAAAAGTCGAACTGGTTAGAGTGATCACACCGGATGCGCTCCCGATCCTCGGCGACCGTATCCAACTTCAACAAGTTATTCTGAACCTTGTCGTGAACGCGATCTGCCGAGCCAAAAACACATCATCAGCATCCGGACTGCGCGCGTCGAGAACTTTGCCGAGCTATCCGTGCAGTTTGCGCCTCCATTGCAGTCGTTGATCGGTGCTCATCAGTGATGCGGTATCCAAACGCCTCGAGTTGATCGGGGCCGAATGTCCGGTTGTTCTAAGGCTCAACGCCCAGGTAGGCGGTCAGGCCACCGGATCCATGGCATAGAAATTGCATCTGACCTATGGTCAACGCTCGCCCCGGACCGGTACAACATGAAACACACACTTGGAATAATCATTGCAGCGCTCGCGATCGCGTCACCGGCAGCCGCGCAAACGATGTACCGCTGCCTCGACCTCGGCCGAACGATCTACTCGGACAAGCCGTGCCTCAACGGTGACGAAGTGAGGCAGATTGCGCCGAATGGCAATCCCACCGCGGAATACCTCGAGCGATCGCGCATGAAAGACCGCCAGGACGAGCAGCGCGCAATCACAGCGGCGCGCGCCGCCAAACGCGACGCCGAGATCGGGAAGGTCGCGAAGTGCGTCAAGGGCGCGACGGCGCCAGGCTGCGAACCGTAGCCGCTGATCCCTTCCTTCGATTCGTATCGCACTTCGGCTCGCCGTCGCGCGCGGCGTGCAGCGCGACCGCACGCATTCTCCGCACCAGCATCTCCGACACGCGCTCGAGAAGTCTCTCGACGCGCGCATCTCCGTTCTGGCCCCGCTCGGAGCCAACACCCACCAAGGTTAATGATCGGCCTCAGGCAGCACTTTTGCGGGAGCCGTAGCCTCTTCCGTTAGGCGTTCCACCGCCTGCGCGGCCGCACGTTGCAGGGGTCCACCCGCTTGGTTGGCCAATTTTGACAGCGTCTGATTCCATTCGTCGGTTGTCTCATGCAGGATCAAAACGTCGAACGCTGCCGCCTGAACTCGAGGGTCAGGGTCTCGTTCTACCAGCGATCGGACATCCGCTACCGGGACGTCGCCCGCGCTTCTCCAATGCATGCTACCCAATGCCGCAAGTCGAACCTCAGGTGTCGCGGACTGAAGCTTCAACCTGAGCAGCTCCATTGGTTGACGCCTTTGCCGTTCACCAGGCGGCATCGGGACCCAGCTCATTTCCACGCTGCTCGCCCCTGGGGGCTGTACGACAGGCTGCGCGCCTTTCGTGCCGGCATGCTCAATTGCGACAACTGGAGGTACATTTACCGCGCTCAGCACGAAGACCCGCTTGAGTGTGACCCCCTCTAATTCCAAGATGGAATTCGAGTTCCGCAGCAACCGGCTGACGCCCTGATCAAGCGGGAGATTAGAAAAGCTGTCTGTTACGGTCGTTGCCAAAACGGTGCTCTCGCCCTCGGTTTCCACTATCGCAACGTTCGCCAGATCGCCAATCACTAACAGCAAATCTCGCAATGGGACCTGGTTGGCCTGGACGGTGATATGGCCCGAATTCATCTGCACACTCGGTACCGGCGACGCACCGATCGATAGGACCCCCGCAACCAGGATCGCCAGCAGCGGCGTTTTAGGCAGCGGGCCTCGTCTCGCAGTGCCAAAGTTATCGCCGGCCTCGTGGACAAGCCGACGGCACTCTTCCGACCCACCGGCGCCGATTGACTTGTCCCCGAGTGCCTGCCCACGGCCCTCGATCCTTTGACAATAACGGTGTCCGAGCTGCCGCGCGGCAATCATTTGACGCAGTTGGCCCAACCCGTTTTCCCGTTCGCCGTGTTCATAGAGTACTGATTGACGCCATCGTACGTGATGAAAACACCGTCGGCCCAGTCGCTCTTGTCGAACCTTCCGCCGACGCCTGTGAGGAAACATGTCACGCCGCCGGGGTTGTAGGCCAGCGGATCTTTTCGAGTGCCAGGATCACCGGCAATCCATTGCCAATTTCCGTGGTCCTCGTTGACATCAATACAGCGCGCGGCACCCCAAGCCGAGCCTGACTGAACGCCACCGAGATACCAGTTGCCGTTGTCCTTCCACACGCGCACGTACTCCCAACCATACCTGAACCCACCGTCGTCGGTGATATTCGAGGTCCCAATTTGAGTCAAAAAGCATCGTCGTTTCGCGGTAATCGCTCCAAGAACCTGAGCTGGCTGTCCGGTTTTCCAGTAGACCTCGCCGGTTCTGCCAGCGGCAGTATTTACGCACCGCGCGTAGACGCCCAACGCACCGCCGTCGGAGTCAACGTAAATCGTGTAGTAACTACCAAAAATAGTGCTGTTAATTTTCACTCCCACGCTCGTCATGTCGCCGATACTGACGTTCGTGGGGTCGTTGAATGGCTGAAGGTCGCCAGTCATACCAGACATGAAACAGGTGCGGTCGTTCGCTGTGCCAATTGAAGCGAAGCTGTACTTCGTGTCACCCCATGAGTAGTTCCAATTTCCGCTGAATGCGACAGCCTCGTTCACGCAAGCCGCGGCTATTAGCGAGATCGAGACCATCGAGGACAGCTTCCGGCGTGAAGCCCGAGCTACTAATTCAGTGGTACGTGTAGAACATGCCGTAGGCGTCTTCAAAGATCCGCAAGATGGGGCTGGAGTGTTCATGGGAATGTCTCTCCTTAGGTCTATTAATCGGTGCTGAAGCCCGCGGTTTCTTCGATCATCGAATCGGGCACGGTCACGACCTCCAAGGACCAGTTGTCCTCACGCTCGGCGGCCGCCAGCGCCGTCCCCGCGGACCAGCTCTACTGACTCAGGGCGGCTACCAGTTCCCGCTTTACTCGTACGTGAATATGCAATTGCACTTTGCGCCTTCGCCTTCGATGAGCACAGCTGACTTTGCCGCAGCCTGTGTGTGGAAAATTCACGGCGCATGGACGGAGGCCGAATCCAAGCTTCCGATCCCCCGTGCCGCGTCACGCGAATCTCCACTATTGGGCAGAGCGATCGGCTGCTTAGGCTCGAGGCTGTGTGATGATGGGGTTGGCAGGTGCTTGCTTGTCGCTGACCCAAGGTGCACCTGAGATTCAAGGTCGGGGTGTATAGAGCCGAGCCCGTTGCTCGGTCTAACTTCTATCCGTGCCGGCACCAGGCCGGTCACCACATACCACATGCGCGCAAAGCGCTGGGTCCAAACCCCGGTTACCAACGCGCCCCATCTTTGCGGACGGTCGCTCGCAGGCGACCCGCGGCCATTTCGGGCGGGTTGACCTTCAATTCTCACGTTGCACCATGGCTAGACAAATCTGCAGCACCTACTCGCCGATGGGTTTGAGCTGCGCCCCGTCGGGGATCAGTCCGTCCTCCAGGTAGCGCCATAGCGCAATGGCCAGGCGTCGGGCCAGCGCCACAATGCCGATGCGTCGCAGGCGCTTGCCGCCACCGGCGAAGCGTCGCGCAAACCACTGGCTCAATTCGCTCTGCGGCTGGTAGCGTAGCCAGGACCACGCGAGTTCCACCAGCAATGTACGCACCCGTCGATTGCCGGCCTTGGAAATCCCCTGCTCGGTTTCGCTCTCCCCACTCGCATAGGGCGAAGGCGTCAGCCCAAGACAGCCTGCCACCTCGCGCCGGTTGCGAAAGCGCCGCCAACCAAACAGCTCCTTCGTCAACACCAAGCCGCTGCTCATCCCGATCCCGCGTAGCTGCGTGAGCCGTGCCACTTGCGGTTCGGTGCCGGCAGCCACCGCCTGGCGTTGCTGCGCCTCGATCGAGTCCATTTGCGTCTTGACCAGCAACAACCGCGCACTCTCGCGCTCGATCTCGGCGCGTACACAGGGCGCAAGTTCCTGCCCATGGTCAATCCACCAGCGCTGCCACAGCCGACCGCCCACGTACTTCACCCGCATATTGTTTAACACCAGCAGCGCACGAATGCGATTGATGTGCGCGGTGCGCTCGTGCCCCAGCCGCCCCAGTTCCCGCTGCGCTCGCCGCGCGTCTTCCTGCTCCGACGTGGGCACCCGTACCACTGACCACACCGAACAGTGGCCGCTTCCGGCTCCGCCCAATGTCGGGATATACGCGGACGACGCAGGCGACCGCGGCCGACGCGAGCAGCGGCGCCGCACTGCTGGCGGGTTCTATAATCGCCCGATGGGGCTACTTCCAGTCTACCGCACGGCCGATCTGCGCCGCGTCGAGGCGTCCGCCCGCGGCGCACCGCTGATGGAACGCGCGGGATCGGCCGCGGCCGATATCGCGCGGGCGATGCTCGGAGAACGCAACGGATCGGTCCTCGTGCTGGCGGGACCCGGCAACAACGGCGGTGATGCGTTCGTGCTGGCGCGCCGCCTGCGGGAAGCCTTCTTCGACGTGGTCGTCGTGTTTTGCGGCGACCACACCCGGCTGCCGGCGGACGCGGCCGAGGCGCATCGCGCGCTAATCGATGCCGGCGGCACCACCGTTCCGGAATTTCCGGCCCGATGGCACGGATCGCTGATCGTCGATGGCTTGTTCGGCATCGGCCTCGCCCGCCCGCTCGACGCGCTGTACGCGTCGCTCGTGGAATGTGCCAACACGTCCGGCAGTCCGATACTCGCGCTCGATGTTCCCAGCGGAATCGACGCCGACACCGGCATCGCGCGCGGCCCGACCATCCGCGCGGCGGCGACCGCCACGTTCATTGCGCTGAAGCCGGGATTGCTGACGGGCGACGGGCTCGATTGCTGCGGCACCGTTTCGATTCATTCGCTCGGTCTCGACCCCGAAGCGATGGCTCCGCCGACGGGCCATCGGCTCGACTGGAGTCGCCTCGCCGCGGAGCGTCCCGCCGTGCTCATGCGACAGACGCGCAACGTGCACAAGGGAACCTTCGGCACGCTCGCGATCATCGGCGGCACCGAAGGCATGGTCGGCGCGCCGCTGCTGGCGGGACGGGCCGCACTTCATGCCGGCGCCGGCAAGATATGGGTCGGACTCGCTGCCTCGAGTCCTCCGGCGGTCGACTGGGGCCAGCCGGAATTGATGTTGCGGACCGCGGATCAGGTCGTCGCGGCGGGCGCGAGCGCGATCGTCTGCGGTCCTGGACTGGGCATCACCGCTGCCGCGACGGCGCTGTTGGCGCGGGCAATCGCCGAGCGCGTCCCGCTCGTTCTCGACGCCGATGCGCTCAATGCGATTGCGAAGGACGCCGCGCTCGCCGCGGCCGTCGCGACACGCGGGGCCGCCACGATCGCGACACCGCATCCGGCGGAGGCCGCGCGTTTGCTCGGCACGACGACCGACGCGATTCAGGCGGACCGTCTCGCCGCCGCGCAGGCGCTCGCCAGCAAACTGCGGGCGCACGTGGTCGTCAAAGGTGCCGGAAGCGTCCTCGCTCATCCGGACGGTGCGTGGGACATCAATGCCAGCGGCAATGCCGGACTCGCGAGTGCCGGCAGCGGCGACGTGCTCGCGGGCTTTGCCGGAGCATTCCTCGCCCAGGGAATCGACGCCAGGAGCGCCTTGCGCCTCGCGGTGTGCCTGCACGGCGCGGCGGCGGACGCGTGCGTCGCCAACGGCGATGGCCCGCTGGGACTCACCGCGGGCGAGCTGCCGCGCGTCGCGCGGGCCCTGCTCAATTCGCGCTGACGACTAAGGGAGGAGAATCGTCGCGCCGGTCGTGCCGCGCGATTGAAGCGCTTTGTGCGCCTCTGCCGCATCCTTGAGTGGAAAACTCTGCCGCGGCTCGCTGACGATTTTCCCGGAGCGCACGAGATCGAACAGCTCGCCCGCCATCGCATTGATGTCCTCGCGCTTCGCCGCGAAGGTGAAGAGCGTCGGCCGCGTCACATAGAGCGACCCCTTCTGCGACAGGAGGAGGATGTCGAACGGGGGAACCGGCCCTGACGCGTTGCCGTACGAGGCAAAAAGACCGCGTGGCGACACGCAGTCGAGCGACGCCGGAAACGTGTCCTTGCCGATGCCGTCGTAGACGACCGGCACGCCCTTGCCGCCCGTCAACTCCTTCACGCGGTCGACGAAATTCTCGCGCGTGTAGACGATGGTGTGCGTGCAGCCGTTCGCCTTCGCGAGCGCCGCCTTCTCGTCCGACCCGACGGTGCCGATCATCGTCACGCCGAGTGCGCGCGCCCACTGGCAGGCGATGAGACCCACGCCGCCAGCCGCCGCATGGAACAGGATCGTTTCGCCCGCCTTGAGCTTGTAGGTCTGGCGAAAGAGATACTGTACGGTGAGCCCCTTCAGCATCAGGGTCGCCGCCGAGCGATCGGAGATGCCGTCGGGCAGCTTTGACCAGCCGGTCGGCGGGCATGACGCGCGCTTCGCTGTAGGAGCCGAGCGGACCACCGCAATAGGCGACCCGGTCGCCCGCCTTCACCCAGTCGACGCCGGGCCCGGTCGCCTCGACGACGCCAGCGCCTTCGGAGCCGAGGCCGGACGGCATCGGCAACTTGTAGAGGCCGCTCCGATGGTAAGTGTCGATGTAGTTGACACCGACGGCGGTGTGGCGGATGCGTGCCTCGCCGGGACCCGGATCGCCGACGGCGACCTCCTCCCAGCTCATGACTTCGGGACCGCCGGGGGCGTTGATGCGAATGGCACGGGGCATGAAGTTCTCCTCAGGTTTGGAAAAGGGTTGTGCGGATCAGGCGGCGATCGCGCGAAACGTGGCGAGGCCGGCAATCGTGAGCAGCAGCGAACCCGCAAGATGCGCCAGCGCGAGGCCGCCGCCGGTCGCGTATTCGCCGCGCAGGAGCAATTGGGTGACCTCCGACGAGAACGTCGAGAACGTCGTGAGTCCCCCGAGTACGCCGGTGATCGCGAACAAGCGGAACTCCGGCGGGAGATCGTGCCGCGCCGCGAAGTACGCGACGGCGAAGCCGACGAGATAGCCGCCGATGAGGTTCGCGGCAAGCGTGCCGAGCGGAAAGTGCGGCAGGCGAGGATTGAGCCACGCGGAGAGCCCCCAGCGCAGCCACGCGCCGAGCGCGGCGCCCGTTCCGACGGCGACGAAGCCTCCGAACATCCATCGATTATAGGCGAGACCGGTCGGGGCGCGCGGCCGCGGCGTCAACGGACGAAGGCGTCCACGTAATCCGCACCGAGGCCGACGGCCGCATAGTGCCCTCGGCACATCTCGAGCTTCGTGAATACGTCTTCGTAGCCGATCGTATTGCCCTCGGCATCGAGATAGATCATCGCGCCGCTGATGTTGAACAGCGTGATCATCTCGGGGCAATCCGCCGGTACGGTCAGCGTATGGATCTCGCCCGGGGGCTCGTAGACGAAGCTGCCGGTCTCGGCGACCCAGTCGTGCTCGAGGTATTTCCAGCGGCCCTTGATCACGTACCCGGTGACGAGCATCGGATGGCGATGCCGGTGCAGCACGCCAGATCTCCTCACGCGGAGGAGATTGCACCAGCCGCCGTTGACGGTGTTGAGCAGCAGGGGCCGGAACCAGACATCGGGCGCCTGCGGCACCCAGACCCGCTCGTCGTCGGGAATAGCGGCTACGGCGAGGTCCGGCTGAATGCCGGTCGCGCGCGTGCCGGCCGGCGCACTCACTGGGCGCCATCCTTGAGCGTTGCCTTCAGCGCGGCGATCTCGGCGATTGCAGTGTTGCCGTGCGGGAGCGGACGGCGCGCCCGCCGATACCAGTACTTGGCGTTGTCGAGATCGCCCTCGACCAAGTGCACGATGCCGTGCGCCCAGCAGCCAAGCGACGACGCGTCTTTCTGCACGATCTCGTGCGCCGCCTTCCATTCGCCGGCCTCGAGATGCCGCACCGCCTTGACGATCGGAGATGGTTCCATCTTCCCCCCAGCCTCATGAGACGAGGTACCCTCCGTCCACCGGCATGATCGGCGCCGGTGACGAACGACGCGGCCGGCGAGCACAGGAACACGACCGTCCCCGCGATGTCGACCGGCATTCCCCAACGTCCGAGTGGCGTCCGCGCGAGGATGGCCGCGCTGCGCCCCGGATCGTCCTGCAACGCCTGCGTGAGCGGGGTGGCGACCCAGCCCGGCGCAATGGCGTTGACGCGAATTCTATCTGCTGCGTACGCAATTGCCAGCGATTTCGTGAGCTGCGCGACTCCGCCCTTGCTCGCGCTGTAACCGGGGACGAGACCGCCGCCGAAGAACGCGAGTACCGATGCGGTGTTGACGATGCACCCGGTTGTTTGCGCGAGCAGCGGGCGCGCCGCTGCGCAGAGGCGCATCGTGCCGGTCAGGTTGATGTCCAGCACTTCGGCAAACACCGCCGGATCGTGCTCGGCGCCGCGGCGAATGATGCCCGCGCAATTGACCAGGATATCGAGCCGCGGCAGCGCGCCCATCAGCGCCCCGATCGCCGCGGCGTCGCGCACGTCGAGCTTGCGTGCATCGCAGCAACGGAATGCCGGCGCCCCGCGGGCGGCCTCCGCTTCCGCGTCGGTCGCGCCGGTCACGGTCACGGTCGCGCCACACGCCGCGAGCGCGTCGGCGATGGCTGCACCGATGCCGCTCGTGCCGCCGGATACGAGAGCCACCCGGCCCGCGAAAAGGTCGTCGCGAAACGTCTCGCCGATCATTTGGCGCGCTCGAGGAGGGCACGCACCTCCCCATCGCGCGGCAACGGCGCCACGGCGCCGAATCCGGTCGTCGCGAGCGCCGCGGCGGCGTTCGCATAACGCGCCGCCGAAATAGGATCGTCACCCGCGATCGTCCGCGCGGCAAAAGCCCCGTCGAAGCAGTCGCCGGCGCCGGTTGCATCCACCGTGGCGACCGCATGACCGGCGATGCGCTCCACGCGGCGGTCGTACGAAACGTACACGCCATCGCCGCCGCACTTGAGGACGACGATGGGGGCGCCGACGCTGCGGCACCAGGCGACCGCCGCGTGCGGGTCGGTGGTCCCGGAGAGCACCCGTATGTCGTCGAGGCTCGGCAGAAAGTAGTTGCACATCGCCGCCGTCGCCCGAATCGTCGCGCTCGCCCGCGGCAACGACCACAGCTTCAGCCGAAGATTCGGATCGTACGTAATGCGCGCTCCCGCCGCCGTCGCCGCGTCGATGGCCGCGAACACGGCATCGCATGCGCTTCCGCTGATCGCCTGGCTGATGCCCGAAACATGCAGCACACTGGCGCCGCGTATCACATCGTCGGGCAACATCGAGGGCTCCATTCGCGATGCCGCCGAGCCGGCGCGCAGATAGGAGAATTCATGGCCCGTCGGTCCGTGCGTCACGAAATAGACGCCGGTAGGTGCCGCCCCATCCATCGTCACGCCACGGGTATCCACGCCTTCGTCGGCCCACAGGCGCAGCAGCGACCGTCCGAATGCGTCGTCACCGACGCGCGACACATAGCCCGCGCGAGCACCGAGACGCGCCGCGGCGATTACCATGTTCGATGTGTCGCCGCCAAACCCGCGCACGTAGGTGTCGGGATCCCCGGCGCGCGTCGCATTGAACTCGATCATCGCCTCACCGACGGCGACGATGTCCGCGGTCGCGGGGGTGTCGGTCATGGCGAGCCCAGCGTGACCGCCGGCCGCTTCGGCAGCGCGCGGAACGCTGCGGCATAAGCGGCGGCAGCGGAGCGGACATGTTCCACCGTTCCGCCGGGCTGGTAGAGGTTCGATCCCGTGCCGAAGCCGTTCGCGCCGGCGGACCAGTAGGGACCCATGTTGTCGGGACGAATGCCACCGACCGCGAAAACCAGGGTTTCTCGCGGCAGCACCGCACGCCAGGCCCTGAGCGCCGACGGCGGCAACTGATCGGCGGGAAACATCTTCAGTCCGTCCGCACCGGCGTTGAGCGCGGCAAAGGCCTCGGTCGGCGTCGCGACCCCCGGAACGCATACCAGTCCCTGCCGCTTCGCCTCGCGAATCACGTCGGTGTCGGCATGGGGCATGACGATGAGGCGACCGCCGGCCGCGCCGACTTGCGCCACCTCCCCGACCGTGGTGACCGTTCCCGCACCCACGAGACATTGGTCCCCGAACTTCGCCGCCAGAGCCGCAATCGATTCGTACGGCCGCGGTGAATTGAGCGGCACTTCGAGAATACCGAAGCCGTGCGCCACCAGCGCCGCGCCGACGGCAGGGATCTCTTCGGGCGTGATGCCACGCAACACCGCGATGAGCGGCAGCGGATCGAGATGGCGTGCGAGGGAATTGGTCATCGTTTCACGAGTCCTGCATGTTGTGCGATCCGGTAAAGTCCCAGCGCCGCGGCAGCGGCGGGTCCCGCCTCCGCGTCCACACCGACCTCTTCCAGCGCGCGAACGTAACGGGCGACGAGCGTGCCGTCGCCGATCACTCTCACCTTCGCCGCGTCGACGCCGTGGTCCTTCGCCCAACATCGCGCGGCTCGAATCTCGTCGCCGATCAGCACGCCCGACAGCCAATCGCCGACGTCCTCCGCCGCGAGATCCCCCGCGAGCGCCAGCGTACGCGCGCCGAATATGGCATGCGCGAGCCCGTCGCCGGCCGAACCTCGCGCGACGCCGCGGGCGAACGCCCCGCCCTGCGCCTCTGCCGCACCGGGGGATTCGGCGGCCATCCTCCCGAGAATGCTATGCGCCAGCAGCAGGGCATACAACTCACCGGTCATGTACGTGGTGAATTCGACCAGACGTCCGCGTTCGACGATCGCCCACTTGCTGTGCGTGCCCGGCAGGACGGCCAGGACCCGGGGCTCTTCGAGTCCGACCGCGCCCACGAGCTGCGTCTCCTCGCCGCGCATGACGTCCGGAACGCCCGCGGCGCCGATGCAACGTGCCCCGGGCACGATGGCGAGCTCGCTACCGGGCGTCTTGGCAAGTCCCTGTGCGAACCCGGCGAGATCCGCCGGGCATTCGACATATGGCGCTTCGATCCAGCCCTGCCGGCTGCCGATCATCCCGCAGGCGATCCGCGGTGCCGCATCGTCGCGCCAATCGTCGAGCAGTGTATCGAGCGCGGCGGCGAAGCTGCCGTCGCGCAGCATTCCGATGCCAACGGGCGCGCTGCGCGTCGCGCCTATTTCGCCCGCCGCATCGAGGCGATACGCGCGCGCCGACGTGGTTCCCCAGTCGATGGCGATCAAGGACGTGCTGCGGGATTCGGTCACGGCCCGCGACGGTAGCCGACCCCGCGGGCCGGGTCAAGCCGGGCGGCCTCGCAGCGCACCGGCGACGTTTCGACGGGACGCTCAGCCGGCCGGTTCGGTTGGCGCGCGCCACCGCGCCGCCGCATCGTCGTCGCTCGCGCGCGCCTCCACCCAGCGCGCGCCTGCCGACGTCTCTTCCTTTTTCCAGAACGGCGCGCGGGTCTTGAGGTAGTCGATGATGAACTCGCATGCAGCGAAGGCCTCGCCGCGATGCGCGCTCGTGACGGCCACGAGGACGATCTGGTCGGCGGGCTTCAACGCACCCACCCGATGGATGACGAGCGCATCGGCGATGTCCCAGCGCGCCTTCGCGTCGTCGACGATGGCCGCGAGCGCCTTTTCGGTCATGCCCGGGTAGTGCTCGAGCGTCATGCTCGCGATCGTCGCATCGGCATTCACGTCACGGACCGTGCCGATGAACGCCGCCACGGCTCCGATCGCAGCGATCACCGTTGCGCAGCTGGGCGAGCTCCCGGCCTGCATCGAAGTCGTCGGTCTGAACGCGAACCGGCATGGTCAGTGCGCGCACGGCCGCCCGAAGCGCACTGTGCGCCCCCTCGGGGGGCAGCGAACAAAGTGAGCGTGGGGGCTGTTCATCTGCGCGCACGGCCGCCCGAAGCGCACTGTGCGCCCCCTCGGGGGGCAGCGAACGGAGTGAGCGTGGGGGCTGTTCATCTAGCCGCCCGTCACCGGCGGAAAGATCGCGACCTCGTCGCCTGGGCGGATCGGCGTGTCGGATGAGGCGAGGTCATGGTTGACGGCGATGCGCACCGCGCGCCCCGGGGCAAGCTCGACCGCCCACACCCCGCCCCGCCTTGCCAGCCAGGCGCGCAAGGCGCCGACGGTATCTACTTCGGGTGGGGCTTCGATGCGTTCCGCCGCCGCGCCAAAGGCCTCGCGCAAGCGGGCGAGGTAGACGAGCGAAACGGTGGCGGCGACGCTGTCACGCATGATCAACCCCGGAAGGGTGCGACATTCGGCGCCGGTTCGGACACGAGCGGCCTGGCGCGGGCCGGGCTGGCGGCTTTCCCGCCGGCGCGGTCAGAAGCGCAGCTGTACGCCGAAGCTCACCTGGTCGGTCTCCGGCAGCAGGCCCGTGCCGACTTCGCCGACAAAGCGTCCGAAGCGCGCGTACTCGACGCGCAGACCGAGCGAAGAATTCATGTCGTAGCGCAATCCAACGCCGACATTCATCCCGTCGCGCGGGCGAGCCCTGTCCACGGAGATCGGCACCGTGCCGAACGCGGGGATGGTTTCGGTTTGGCCATAACCGACGCGACCGTAGAGCGCCAACGAACGGTAGAAAGTCCAGCTCGTGAACACGTCGACGTTCCAGCTGCGGGTCGCGAGCTCGCCCAGGCCGGCGTTCAATAAGCTCAATCCGACGCCCCTGCGACCTCCGGCGATATCCGGACGAAGCGCGTATTGATCGATGGAATTGAAGGAGGCCTCGACCGCAATGTCATTGCGCCAGCGATAGCCGCCGAACACGAGCGCGCGGGCCGACGAGTCGTCGGCGGTAGGCGCCACATAGCGATTCCAGATCGCGGTGGTCGGGCCGAGAATGACGCCGCTGCCCTCGGTCGCGTGCTCGCGCATCGACACGCCGCCGTAAAAGCCGGTCGCCGCTGGCGAATTCCGCTCTTGGGCCTGGGCGGAAGCGCCTACGCCCAATGCAAGTAATATCGAGATAACAGCGGCAATTCGTTGAGTTTTCACAATTTATTGTCGGTAGATCGTCCCGGCCTGCGCCGATACTCGTACTTTTCCACCCGCTTTTCTCGGCGACCGATACGCGGCGCTCCCGCGCTTCGGCATCACCTTGTCACGCAAGTTCAACTTACTCGCCGTGCCACTTGAAGTCAATTGCCAATCGGCTCGGCAGTAGCCCGCGCGGCGACGAATGTTGCGATTGCATCAACCTCGGACAGCGTGAAAACCGGCAACCGGTCGACGGTCCCTGACGGCAACGCATTCGGGCTATCCGTGGCAATGGCGAGGATCCGGGGGTCCCGTGGATGCAGCAATGGCTTCCCTACCTCGGCTCGCCATATTTCAAGTTTGGGAATGGGATACGCCTTGTAGCCTTCAATCAGCACGAGATCGCACGGGGACAGCCGCTGCAGCGACTGCTCGAGTGGGAGCTCCGGTTCGCCGCGCAACTCATGCATCAGCGCCCAGCGCGCGCCCGACGTAACCAATACTTCGCTGCATCCGGCATGGCGAAGCCGGTAGGAGTCCTTACCCGGCAGGTCGAATTCGGTCCGGTGGTGCGCGTGCTTGACGAGCGAAACAGTCAGCCCTTTTTGCACGAGCCTAGGAATGATCTGCTCGATCAGCGTGGTCTTGCCGCTGCCGGACCAGCCGGCGAATCCGAAAATGCGCATCGATGCGGCGACCCCTTGGCCATTCGCCGGCGCGAACCGGACTTGGCATTGTACCGACCCCGTCGCCGAGTCCGGTCGACAGCCCGGCGCCGGAGGGGATAATCTCAGGTTGCCGGCAGCGTTGCCCGTTCCAGGCGCCTGCCGACCCGCCCTGACGATGAATCGAATGCACCTTCCCGTAACCGCTTCGACGCCGGCGAGCGATGCGTCCGGCTTCATTGAGCGCGTCATCGCGGACGTACCCGCATCGCGCGTGGAGGCCACGCCGGATGCCGCACAGTCTGCCGACCGCATCGCGCGCGAAGCGGCGCGCAACGCCGCGCTGGTGTCGGCATCGCTGGCGCTCCCGCCGGGCCCTCTCGGAATGCTCACGGTGCTGCCCGATCTCTTCGTGATCTGGAAAATCCAGCGTCAGCTGGTAGCGGATATCTTCGCGTTGCACGGGCGCACCGTCGAACTCACCCGGACGCACATGCTGTACTGCCTGTTCCGGCACATGGCGAGCCAGGTGCTGCGCGACGTGGTCGTTCGCGCCGGCGAGCGCGCGATAGTACGGCAACTGTCGTCGCAAGCTCTCACGTCGATCCTCCAATCGCTGGGCAAGAGCGTCGCGCAGCGCCTCGCCGGAACGTCCGTGAGCCGTTGGGTTCCGCTTGCCGGGGCTGCGGCCGTCGGCGCCTACGCATACTGGGACACGCTGCAGGTCGCGCGCACGGCCCGAAAAGTGCTCGCGACGACGACGCCATCGCACGCGAACGGGAGTGCTGCGGAGAACGTCACGCCACCTGGCGGCTGATCATGTGCGGACGTTACGAACTGCACAGCCATCCGGCCGCGATCGCGCTCGCGTTCGGCCTCGCCTCGGTACCCTCCGTCCACCCGCGCTACAACATCGCGCCGATGACCGAGGTCCCGATCGTCCGGGTCAACGCAGAGGGACAGCGCGAACTGGTCCGGATGCGGTGGGGCCTCGTTCCGCGCTGGGCCAAGGACCCCTCGATCGGCGCGCGAATGATCAACGCGCGCGGCGAGACCATCGCGGACAAGCCGTCGTTTCGAATGTCGTACCGCCGGCACCGGTGCCTGCTGCCAGCCGATGGCTTCTACGAATGGCAGGCCCCGCCGGCTCGATCCGGCGCGGGCGACGCATCGCGCAAGCAGCCGATCCACATCGGGATGGCCGACGGCTCGCTCTTCGGCCTTGCCGGACTCTGCGAGCGCTGGCGCAGCGAAGATGGGAACGTGCTCGACACCTGCACAATCGTGACGACTGCGGCCAATGCGCTCGTTGCCCCGATGCACGACCGGATGCCGTTGATCGTGGCCCCCGAGCACTACACGCGCTGGCTTGATCCCGCCAATGACGACGTCAGCGATCTCATCGTGCCCTTTCCCCCCGCGGCGATGGCGTGCTACCCCGTGTCGTCCCGGGTCAACAACGTCCGCCATGACGACGCATCGGTGCTCGAGCGCGTCGAGCACGCCGCCGGCGAGGCCGCCGATGGCGACGAGCCTCCGGCGCCGCCAGAGCAGGAATCGCTGTTTTGACCATCCCCTCGGGCCGAGCGCGGGCGCGGCCGGCGATCGCCGCCGTCAGCTACCCCGATAAGTCGAGAAGCTGTAGGGCGACACCAGGAGCGGCACATGGTAGTGCGCTTCGGGATCTGCCACTCCGAAATCGAGCGTGACCTCGTCCACGAAGGCGGGTTGCGGCGCGCTGACGCCCTGCGCGGCAAAATACGCTCCTGCCGAAAACACGAGCCGATACAGGCCAGCAGTGAACGCCTCGGCCTCGAGCAGCGGCGCGTCGCAGCGGCCGTCGGCGTTGGTCGAAACGTCCTTCAGCAGCGCGTAGTCGGCGCCGCGTTTCCGATAGAGGCGGACCCGCATTGCCGCGCCGGGCTTGCCGTGCGCGGTGTCGAGAACGTGCGTCGTCAACCGTCCCATTGCGATACCCCGATAGGCCGGGCGCCGCGGACCCCACGGTCCCGGCCGCCACTGCGGAATCTTATGCTGTCTGGCGCCGATTCGACCATCATGGCTTTGTCGTGCCGATGGTTTTCGAGCCTGGGCATGCCATCCCCGCGGTCGTCGTGCGACACTGGCGCCAAGTCTGGCCTTGCCCCGGAGGGCGCTCGACAGCGGACCGTGCCGCAGCCGCGCGGGTGCGGTCCAGGACAACGCGAGGACGCATGACACTCTGGGAACTCAACCGCCTCTCGGCCCCCGCATTCGTCACGGCTCTGGGCAACATATTCGAGCATTCGCCGTGGGTGGCTGAGCGCGCGTGCAAGAGACGGCCGTTTGCGAACATCGACGCATTGCACGAGACAATGGTCGCGGCGATGCGCTCGGCGCCCGCGACTTCGCAGATCTCGTTGATTCGGGCGCACCCGGAGCTCGCGGGCAAGGCCGCCCTGCGGGGCGAGCTCACTGCCGACTCGACGCTGGAGCAATCGGGCGCTGGCCTTGCCCAATGCTCGGCGGACGAACTCGCGCGCCTGACGGCGCTCAACGCCGCCTACAATGCAAAATTCGGCTTCCCGTTCATCCTCGCAGTCAAGGGCTACGATCGCGCGGGCATCCTGCGGGAGTTTGCGCGGCGCCTCGAACGCGACCATAGCGCCGAATTCGAGGAAGCGCTGACCCAAATCGCGCGCATCACCCGATTTCGCCTGGACTCCCTGCTCGCCGAATGACGAAGGCGGCAGGCAACGGCGAAGCCTGAACGTCGATCAGCGCCTGGTCGCCACAGGCTCGCAGAGAATTTCCGTCAAGACCGAATTGGCGATGAAGCATTCCTCGTGCGCCCGATGATGGAGCGCGTGGAGTTCTTCCGCGTCTGGAATGCGGTCGCCGGAAAACGCCACCTCCGGGTGCAGCGTCACGCGTGCGACGTACTCCTTGCCGGCGGAATTCTTCCCCATCACGCCCACAGCGGAATCCGCGTACCGGTCGACGCCGTATTTGCGCGTTGGCCGCGATGGACAGAAACCAGAGCATGTGACAGCTCGCGATCGACGCCACGAATGCTTCCTCGGGGTCGACCGCCGCCGGATCGGACAGCGGCACCGGGACTACCTGCGGGGACGACGATCCGGGCACCTCGATGCCGCCGTCGAAGCGGATTACATGTCGCCTGCTGTACCGGTTCGACAGAAAATCCTGATCGCCACGCGACCAGAGGATGTCCGCCTTGTACGTTGCCATTCGTCGCTCCTCGTGTTCAGGATTCGGCTTTCCAGCCTTTGCGCTGCTCCGTCTCGAACTGGGCGCGGTCGCGGGCGAAGAACTCGCGGAGCTCTTCGCGTCCGGCCTTCGCCTCGGAGAGCACTCTTGCTTCGTCGCTGAAAGTGCGGGACCAGCGCGATCATGGTCGCGATGTTGTGGCGGCGGAACGCGTCCGCCATCTCCCGTGCGCGGAAACGATCGACGCCCAGCGCTTCCAGCACGTGGCGGCCGGTGCGCAGCGCGGACTCGAACGTCTCGCGCTCCACCACGGTCACGCCGCGCGTGCGCAGCTCGACGTAGTGCGTGACGTTCCTTGCCCGCGCGATCATCGGCAGGTCGGGAAAATGCTCGCGCACGCGGTCGGTGAGCGCGAGGCTGTCCGCGATGTCGTCGATGGCATTCACCAGCAGGCACGCCTCTCCCGCTCCCGCCGCGCGCAGCAGGTCGAGACGCGTCGCATCGCCGTAGAACACCTTGTAGCCGAACTTGCGCAGCAGGTCGACCTGCTCGGCGTCGTGATCGAGCACGATGGCGCGCATGCCGTTGGCGAACAGCAGCCGGGCGACGATCTGGCCGAAGCGGCCGAAGCCGGCGATGATCACCGGGTTGCCCGACTCCTTGATCTCGTCGTCCGCGCGCTCGGACGCGGCTGGCCCGCCACGCGGCCAGCTTGTCGTGCAGCAGCAGCATGAGCGGCGTCGCCGCCATGGAGAGCGCGACGGCGATGGTCAGCTGTCCCGCCGCGTCGGCGGAAAGCACGCCCGCCGTCTGCGCGACGCCGAACACTACGAAGGCGAACTCGCCGCCTTGCGCCAGCAGCGCGGCGAACAGCCAGCGCTGTCGTGCGCCGACGCCCATCACTCTGCGCCACCACCCACAATGTCACGAGCTTCAGCATCAGCAGGCCCGCGACGATCGTCGCGATCATCAGAGGGGCGCGTTCGAGCAAACCGAAATCGATGGCCATGCCGACCGAGATGAAGAACAGGCCGAGGAGCAAGCCTTTGAAGGGCTCGATGTCGGTCTCGAGCGCGTGCTTGTATTCGGAGCTCGCGAGCAGCACGCCGGCCAGGAAGGCGCCGAGCGCCATCGAGATTCCGGCAAGGCTCATCAGCTGCGCGATGCCGAAGACAAGGAGCAGCGCGAACGCGGTGAACACCTCGCGGATGTTCGCCCCGGCGATGACGCGCAGTACGGGACGCGTCAGATAGCGCCCGATGACGAGAACCGCGGCCACCGCCGCCGCGGCTTTGAGCGCCTGCAGATAGGCGGGAGTGCCGTCCGTGGCCATGTGGGCGGCGAGCAGCGGGATCGCCGCCAGCAGCGGAATCGCGGCGATGTCCTGGAACAGCAGGATGGCGAACGCATTGCGGCCCATCGGCGTCGGCGTCAGGTTGCGCTCGCTCATCGTCTGCATCGCGATGGCCGTCGACGAAAGCGCAAGGGCAAGACCCGCGACAATGGCCGCCTGCATGGACATGCCCAGCGCCAAGCCGCCGATGGCTAGCGCTGCGCCGGACAGCCCGAGCTGCAACGCGCCGCCGCCGAACACCGCAGCGCGCATGGCCCAGAGCCGCTGCGCTTCGAGCTCGAGCCCGATCACGAACAACATCAGCACGACGCCGAATTCGGAGAAATGCAGGATCGACTCGACGTCCTCGACGAGCCGCAATCCCCAGGGCCCGATAGCCACGCCGGCCAGGAGGTACCCGAGGATGGAGCCCAGGCCAAGGCGCTTGGCGAGCGGCACGCACAGCACGGCCGCGGCCAGATAGACCAGCGCGTCCTGCATCATGGCGTCGCCCCGGCCTCGGCTGGAGTCCGATGCTCGCGCCACGGCGCGAGCCGGTCCGTCAATGCCGCGACATGTCGGGCGAGCCGCTCGTCGCCGATCGCGATCGCGTCGTGCACGACGATACGGCGGCTCCCAGCGCATGCCGCAGAAGCGCGCCGTCTGCTCGATCGAGGGCGCGTACGTGGCAAACGGATGCGCGTGGATGCCGGACGGTGCGAAATCGCGTTCGTCGCCTCCCGTGGTCGGAACCCACAGGCAGTGCTTGCCGTGCAGTGCGGTGCCGCCTTCGCCGTAGGCCCAGCCATAGGCCAGGACCTTGTCGATCCAATGCTTGAGGAGTGCCGGGGCGGAATACCAGAAAACCGGGTGCATCCAGATGATGAGGCGCGCCGTGCTCGAGCGCCTTCTGCTCCGCCGGCTACGTCGATGTCGAAATCCGGATAGAGCTCGTACAGGGCGCGAAAGTCGATGCCGGGCGAGACCGCGCAAGGCGTCAGCCAGCGCGCGGTTGGTCCGCGAGCGGCTGAGGTACGGATGCGCGTGGATCACGCAGATCATCGACACAGGACTTCGAGCGTGGGGAATGGAGCGGCGAGTATATCGGCGACCGGCATTGGACGCGACGCGCCGCCAAGGCATCTGCTTTGCCCGATTCGACCGGGTCCTGCTCTCGCCATCCGGCTCGACCCGCCTGTAGACTAACGACCGAGGCTCTACCGCAGCGGTACGTCACCCTCAACCGGAGGCGTCGGGGCGATTGCCCTGCCCGGATTGCCATGGCGAAATCGCTTGCCACGAATCGGGGATACGAACCACTCATGCCAAGAGAGCACGCAGCGGCACCACCCGCTCGCCGGGCTGCCAGGGACAAGGTATCTCGCGCCCGCGCGCCCGCTCGGGCAGACAAGGTCGAGCCCGAGGTCGAGCCGGTCGCGCTGGTCGAGGCGCTGATGCAGGCGACACCGCGGGGCGCGGGGTGAAGCGCAGCGCCGCGCTCGTGGCCCTGGCGCTGTGGCTGCTGGTGGGGAGCGCGCACGCGCAGGAGCCCGTCCCCTTCGACTACCGCTGCGACGCCGCCGCCGCTGCGACGACGCCCGCTGCCCTGCCGGCCGACGGCTGGCAGCGCGCCGAAGACGGCGAGCTGCCGCGTGCCGCCGGCAGCCCGTGCTGGCTGCGCATCGATGTCGCGCGCTTCGCACCGCGCATCCTGGGCGTGGGTCGCTTCTCTCAGAAGAACATGGAAGTCGCCGTGTTCTCGCGCGACGGTCGCCCGCTCGCCTCGGCGAGCCGCGCCGGCTCGCGCGACCAGGTCATCGTCGGCAACGACGACTCGGTCTTCAGCAGAATGCTGTTTCCGACCCTGCGCGCCGAGGATGGCCCGGTGCTCATGCGCGTGCAGCGCAGCCGCGACGTGACCCTCACGGCGGTGGACCTGGTCCGGTCGGTGCAAGGCGAACAGAACTACAACTTCGTCCACCTGGGTGTCGGCCTGTTCTATGTCATCGTCACGCTGGTGGCGGCCTCGCTGGGCGTGTTCGGCCGCGACCGTGGCCAGTTCGTCTTTGCCGCGCTCTTCGCCTGGCTCGCCTTCGGTGAATGGGTGAACATCAGCCCATCGTTGCCTGCGGGACTGGCGAGCGGCGTAGTGGCCGCCCGGCGTGTGGGAAAGCGTCTGGCACCCGCTCACCATCCTGGCCGCGGCGCAGCTGCTGCAAGTGCGCGAGCGCGCACCGCGCTGGTACCGCTGGATGATCGTCACGGGCGTGTTGTTCCTGCTGCTCATTCCGTTGCTGCAGATCGAGGCTTCGCGCACCGTCCGCCGTTGCCGTCTGGACCTCCTCCAGATCCTCGAATGGGTCGTCGGGATCGCGGCGTCGTGGCACGTGTGGCGGCTCGGACATCGCGTCGGCGCGCTGGGCGCTCCTGATTTTTGCGCTGGACGCGGCGCTCTGTGGACCGTTCACTCTGACGCGCCTGGTCAGCGACTTCGTCGCCGATCGACACCGGCCCGTTCGAGTTCAGCGACTGGGCGAGTTATCCTGAGCTCGGCTGCGATTCCGCTCGTCTTTCGTCGGCGCCATCATCCTGCGCGCGTTCGAGCAACTGCGCAGCGCGCAGCGCGAGCGCGAGGCACGCGCTGCCGCCGAGGCTGCCAACGAGGCCAAGAGCGCCTTCCTGGCGACGATGAGCCACGAGATCCGCACGCCGATGAACGCCGTCATCGGCATGAGCGGGCTGCTGCTGGACACGCCGCTGAACGCCGAGCAGCGCGACTACGCGGCGACGATCCGCGACTAGCGGCGATGCGCTGCTGACGATCATCAACGACATCCTCGACTTCTCGAAGATCGAGGCCGGGCGCATGGACATCGAGGCCCACCCTTTCGACCTGCGCGACTGCGTCGAATCGGCGCTCGACCTGATGCCGGCCGTGCGGCCGAGAAGCACCTCGACATCGCCTATGTCTTCGAGAGCAACGGCGCGGGCGAGGTGCCGGCCGTCATCGACGGCGACGTGACGCGGCTGCGCCAGATCCTGCTCAACCTGCTGAGCAACGCGGTGAAATTCACCGAAGCCGGCGAGGTGGTGCTGAGCGTGATTGCCGAGCCGGGCGAGCACGGCGCCCTGCTGCACTTTGCGGTGCGCGACACCGGCATCGGCCTGTCGCGAAGAGGCCAAGAGCCGGCTGTTCCAGAAGTTCAGCCAGGCCGACAGCAGCACCACGCGCAAGTACGGCGGCACCGGCCTCGGCCTGGCCATCAGCAAGCGGCTGGCCGAGCTGATGGGCGGCAGATGTGGGTGGAAAGCGCCGGGCCCGGCAGCGGCTCCACCTTCCACTTCACCATCCCGTCGCCGGCCCGGCGACGCTGCCGCAGGGGCAGCAGGGCGCAAGCGCGACTTCATCGGCGAGCAGCCCGCGCTGAAGGGCAAGCGCCTGCTGGTGGTCGACGACAACGCCACCAACCGGCGCATCCTGGCGCTGCAGGCCGCCAAGTGGGGCATGGCGGCCGAGCGACACCGAAGCGCCCGCAGACGGCGCTGCAGCTGCTGCAGCACGCGAGCGCTTCGACCTGGCCATCCTCGACATGCACATGCCGGGCATGGACGGCAGCGCAGCTCGCCGCGCGCGATCCGCGAGGCCGGGCACCACGCTGCCGCTGGTGCTGTTCACCTCGCTCGGCCGGCGCGAGGACGACGACCAGCGGGCTGTTCGCCGCCACGCTGGCGAAGCCGCTGCACCGGAGCCAGCTGTTCGACACGCTGGTCACGCTGCTGGTCGTGGCGGCGCGCCGGCGCCGCGCGCCGCGCGCGGCCAAGCCGAAGATCGACGCCGCGCATGGCGACAGCGCCACCCGCTGCGCATCCTGCTGGCCGAGGACAACGTGGTGAACCAGAAGCTGGCACTGCGTCTGCTGCAGCAGATGGGCTACCGCGCCGACCTCGCTCGCAACGGCATCGAGGCCATCGAGTCGCATCGAGCGCCAGCCCTACGACGTGGTGCTGATGGACGTGCAGATGCCCGAGATGGACGGCCTCGAGGCGTCGCGCCGCATCACCGCGAGGTGGCCGCCCGGCGAGCGGCCGCGCATCGTCGCGATGACGGCCAACGCGATGCAGGGCGACCGCGAGATGTGCCTGGCGGCCGGCATGGACGACTACGTGACCAAGCCGATCCGCGTCGATCAACTCGTTGCGGCGCTCAACAACGTGGCAGCACGAGATGCCCGCTGAAGTGCCGCGCAATGCCGAAGCGCGCGGCGCGACCCGCGCGCCGTCGCGGCGTCGCCGCCACGAGTCGCACTTCGGCGGCCGAAGCGGTGACCGCGGCACGCGACCTCGCCCGGGCGGGCCAGCACGCGCAGGCCATCGACCTCGTGTCCTCCGCACTGGCGAATGCCAAGTCGGACGCGGACGACGCGCTCGCGCTGCTCGACTGCGTTCGGAGAGCCTCGTCGCGCTCGGCGACATGGAGCGCGCCTTCGCCGACGCCGAAGCAATGCGAGCGCACGGAGAGCGAAGCGGTCGCGCCGACCTTTTGGCCCGCGCGCTGATCGGCCTCGCTCGCGTACAGGCATTCTCAGGGGGAGTCGACGCCGCGGACAAGACCGCTGAGCTGGCGGTGAAGATCGCGCCGGAAGAGCCGGAAGAAGGCGCTCGTGGCGCTCGCCTTGTCGAACCTCGCGGTCGGGCAGGCGCGCCTGCAGAAGGGGGACGCCGCGGTACGGAACGCGACCGCCGCTGCGCGTCTTTTCGCCGAGGTTGGTGACGATTTGCAGCGTGGCCGCGCGCTATGGTCGCTCGCCTGCGCCCAGGATCTTCTGGGCCACAGGACGAAAAGCGAGCGCGCCGCCGACGAGGCTCTGGCATTCGCGCGCCAGACTGGCGACCGCTGGGGAGAGGCTTCGGCGCTCAATATCCGCTGGCGGCAGAACATCGACCTCGGCAAGCGATTGCGTGCGCTGCATCAGGCGCTTGCGGGTTACCGAGCGTCGGGCCACGTGTCCGGTCAAGCCGCGATCTACAACAATTTGGGCCTCGCCTATCGCGCGCTTGGCCTTTACCGGCGCTCGAACAGGATGGCCCGCGAGACCAACGCGATCCGGCTCCGCCTACACGATTTGAACAGCGTGGCAAACGGCTTGACCATCCTCGCAGGCAACGCCACCCTCGTCGGCGACGCACAATCCGCGCGCAGGCACGGTGCCGAGCTCGAAGCCTTGGGGAGCCGAGCGGATGTGGACATCGAAGGCGTCTGGCAGCTTGGCCGGGTATGGCTCAGCGGGCTGATCGCCCTTGTGGACCGCGAAGGTGCCGCGGCGATGCCCTAGCTGGAGCAGGCGTTCGCCCGGGTGGCGAAGTTGGAGGAGACGAGCTTCCAGATCCTGGTCCTGATCGACCTGTGCACGGGCGCACCTGATGCAGGGTCAGAGCGAGGCCGCGCTCGATGCCTCGCGGCGAGCCACCGACCTGTATGGTGCGCGTGAAAGCCGATCGCTGGGCGCGGGATTCTCGCCCGCGCATGTGTGGTGGTGGCACCACCGCGCGCTGGCCGCCAAGGGCGAGGACCGACAAGCGCTCGCGGCGCTCGAAACCGCCTACGAGCTGCTGCTGGAAGGCATCGGCACGTTGAGCGACGAGGGCCTGCGCCGCAGCTACTTGAACAAGATCGACAGGCACCGGGCGATCGTCGAGGCGTGGATCGCGCACGCGCGACGGCGGCGCCTGTCCGCCAAGCGACGCGACGCACACCTTGGCGGCGAAGCTGACGTGCGAGCGCCGCTCGAGCGCCTCGTCGACACGGGGATGCGCCTCAACGAGTTGCGTAGCGCCAAGGAATTGCACGAGTTCCTCGTCGACGAGGTTACGGAGCTGTCCGGCGCCGAGCGCGTTCTGGTGGTGCTGGAGATCGAACGAGGGACGCAGGGCCGTAGGCTCGCTCGTGCCTTAGGGCGAAGACGCGCGGTCGCTGCTGCAAGCGGTCACGCCGTGGCTGGACGAAGCGCGCCGCACGCGCACGACAAGCCTGCGCTACACGCCGGAAGGCGCGGACGGGCTCGACCAGCGTTGGATCCTCGTCGCGCCGCTGATCGCGCAGCAACGGCTGCTCGGCTATTTGTGTGTCGACATCGACGGCGCCTTCGGCCGCTTTCACGACACCGACCGCGATCTCCTGGGCATGCTCGCCGCTCAGGCCGCCGTGGCGCTGGACAACGCGCAGTGTTAACAGGGGCTCGAACAGAAGGTGTCGCGACGTACGGAGGAGTTGCAAACCTGGAACGCCCTGCTGGAGCAACGCGCGGCCGAGCTCGCGATCATCAACGCCGTGCAGCAGGCGATGGCCGGCGAGCTCAGCATGCAGGGCGTCATCGACGCGGTCGGCGAAAAGTTGCGCGAAGTATTTACCGGCTCGTTCATGGGCATTCGCACGTACGAGCGTACGACCGGCGTCGAGAGCTATCCGTACACCTACTAGGACGAGGAGCGTCACTTCCTCGCCGACCAGCCCGTGGGTGAAAAGGGCTTCGGCTCACACGTCCTGCGCACGGGCGAGACAATCGTCATCGACGAGGGCATGGACGAGGAAGCCGAGCCACAGCTTCAAGCGATAGCGGACGACAGGCACCAAGATCGGCACTGATGGTGCCGCTGATCGCGGGGGACGAGGCGGGCGGACTGTTCCAGGTAAGGGACGTGTGCCGCGAGCACGCGTACGGCGAGGCCGAGGTGCGGCTGCTCGCAACCGTCGCCGCCAGCATGGGCGTCGCGCTGGAGAGCGCGCGCCTGTTCGACGAGACGCAGCGCCTGCTGAAGGAGACCGAGCAGCGCAACGCCGAGCTCGCGGTGATCAACAGTATCCAGCAGGGCATTGCCGCCAAGCTCGACTTCCAGGCGATCGTCGACCTGGTGGGCGACAAGCTGCGCGAGGTGTTCGGAAAGGCGACATCGGGATCCGCTGTTCGACGAGCCCGCGACGGGACTGATGCATTTCCTCTACAAGTTCGAGCACGGCGAGCGGATCGAGACCGACTGCCGATTCGGATCAGCGGGAAAGGATTGCGGAGCGCCGTGTTCGCACTCGCCAACCGTCGTCATCGAGGGCACATGGCCGATGTGGCCGGGCGAAGTACGGCACTTGACGATACCGGGGACGCCGCCCCTCAAGTCGGCGATCACCGTGCCGCTCGTCCGGGCAGCGATCGTGCGCGGGCTCATCGGCCTCGAGAACCACGAGCGCGAGAACGCGTATAGCGAAGCCGAGGTGCGCCTGCTGCAGACGGTGGCCGCGAGCATGGGCGTCGCGCTGGAGAACGCGCGCCTGTTCGACGAGACGCAGCGGCTGTTGAAGGAAACGGAGCGGCGATCCTCGCGAGCTCGCGGTCATCAACAGCATCCAGCAGGGCATGGCGAGGGAGCTGAACTTCAAGGCGATCGTCGACCTGGTGGGCGACAAGCTGCGGGAGTTGTTCAACACCGGCGACTTGAGCATCCGCTGGCGCGACGAGAAGACCGAACTCGTCCATCACCTCTACGACTACGAGCACGGCCGGCGACTGGCGCCGCGGACGACTCCGTACAAGCCCGAAGCGCAGATCAACCAGGCGTTGTCAAACGGCGCGCCGGTCGTCATCCGCAAGCCGGCGGACTACGCGGCGATCGGCATCAAGACGGTAGAAGGCACCGACGAGCAGCCTGTCGTGCCGTCTTTGTGCCGGTGATGGTGGGCGAGCGCCTGCGCGGATCGCTCGTTATCGAGAGCTTCGAACGCGAACACGCCTACGGCGAGGCCGAGGTGCATTTGCTGACGACGATCGCCTCGTCGATGGGCGTAGCGCTGGAAAACGCACGCCTGCTGGAAGAGACGCAGCGCCGCGCGCGCGAGGCGGCGGCGCTCGCAGAGGTCGGCCGCGACCTGTCGTCGTCGCTCGATCTCGCGACCGTCATGGACCGCATCGCCGGCCACGCGAAGGACCTGCTGCAGGCCGGCAACAGCGCGATCTTCGTGCCCGATCCAGGAGCCTCGACCTACCGCGCGATCGTCGCGATCGGCGAGATCGCCGACGCGATCAAGGCCACCGTGATCGAGGGCGGCGTCGGCATCATCGGCAGCCTCGTGCAAAGCGGCAAGCCCGAGCTCATCAACGACGCGCAAGCCGATCCGCGCGGCGTGCAGATTCCCGGCACCGCGCGCAGCATGACGAGCGGCTGATGGTCGTCCCGCTGCTCGCGGGCGGCGCGGTGGAGGGCGCGATGGCGGTCTGGCGCACCGGGGGCGAGCTTTTCGACGAGCGCGACCTGCAATTCCTCGCTGGCTTGGCGCGGCAGGCCATGGTCGCGCTGCGCAATGCGCGTTTGTTCAACGAGACGAAAGGAGCGCTGGAGCAGCAGACCGCGACCGCCGAGGTGCTGCAGGTGATCAGCAGCTCGGTGGCCGATCGCCAGCCGGTGTTCGACAAGATTCGTTAGCAAAGCAGCCGCCCTCTGCAGCAGCCTATTCGCCACCGTGCTGCTATTCGACGGCGAATAGCTGCACTTCGCGGCGAGCAGCGACACGGATCCGGAATTTCTGAAGGCTGTTGCGAAACAAGTAACAGAGACGCCTCGACGGGACGCAAGTTGCCGGAAGGGTGATTATCGGCAAATCGGTCGTCGTTATGGAAGATGTGCTCGACGACCCGGAGTATGATCGAACCGTTGGCGATTGCCGGGCGCTGGCGACGGATGCTGGGCGTACCGATGTTGCGCGAGGGCAAGATGCTCGGTGTGATCGGCGAGGGCTGGCGAGAGCTCGGACCGCTTTCGCAAGCCCACGAAGAGCTGCTGCAAGACCTTCGCCGAACAGGCGGTGATCGCGCTCGAGAACGTGCGCCTCTTCAACGAGACGAAGGAAGCGCTCGAGCAGCAGACGTCGACGGCGGAGATGCTGCGCGTGATCAGCGGATCGATCACCGACACGCAGCCGGTATTCGACGCCATCGTGAAGAGCTGCCAGAAGCTGTTCGGCGGCAAGGCGTCGCCCTGGTGATGCCCAGGGGCGACATGATGGAGAGCGTAGCCTTCGCGAGCGACGGCGCGGACTCCGGGCGAGGGCGGATTTCTGGAACCCTGGCCGCTGGATCGCGGCAGCGGCGCAGGCGACCTGCATCCTCGATTCGCGCGTCATCGCCGTCGCCGACACCGTCGAGGGCGCGAAGCAATTGCGCGCATGCCCAAGCTGGCGCTGGCGCTGGGTTACCTCTCGGCGCTGTGCGTTCCGCTGCTGCGGGAGGGCAAGGCGATCGGCTGTCTCGCAATCCTGCGCGCCGCAACCGGCGAGTTCACCGAGAAGGAGATGGCGCTCGCGCGGACCTTCGCCGACCAGGCGGTCATCGCGATCGAGAACGTGCGGCTGTTCAAGCAGGACGCCAGGCGAGAGCGCGCGCGGCCAGGCCGAGGCGGCCAACGAAGCGAAGAGCTCGTTCCTCGCGACGATGAGCCACGAGATCCGCACGCCGATGAACGCGGTCATCGGCATGAGCGGCCTGCTGCTGGACACGCAAGCTCGACACCGAGCAGCACGACTACGCGACCACGATCCGCGACTCCGGCGACACGCTGCTCACGATCATCAACGACATCCTCGACTTCTCGAAGATCGAGGCCGGGCGCATGGACATCGAGACGCAGCCTTCGACCTGCGCGACTGCGTCGAATCGGCGCTCGACCTCGTCACCGCCGCGCGCCGTCGAGAAGCACCTCGACACCGCCTACGTGTTCGAGGGCGAGGTGCCGCCGGCGATCGTCGGCGACGTGACGCGGCTGCGCCAGATCCTCCTCAACCTGCTGTCCAACGCGGTGAAGTTCACGGAGAGCGGGCGAGGTCGTGCTCACGCGTGACCGCGGCGCCGCTGGACGACTGGTGAGACTCGAGCTCGAAGTTCGCGGTGCGCGACACCGGCATCGGCCTGTCCGCCGAGGGCATGGACCGGCTGTTCCAGTCGTTCTCGCAGGCGGATTCGTCGACGACGCGCAAGTACGGCGGCACCGGTCTCGGCCTCGCGATCAGCAGGCGCCTCGCCGAGCTGATGGGCGGGACGCATGTGGGCGCGAGAGCGAAGGCCCCGGCAAGGGGTCGACGTTCCTCTTCACGATCGAGGCGCCGTCGCGCGAACTGCCGCCGGCCCGGCGCGCGATTTCGTCGGCGAGCAACCGGAGCTCGCGGGCAAGCGCGTGCTCGTCGTCGACGACAACGCCACCAACCGGCGCGTGCTCGCCTGCAGGCGGCAAAGTGGGGCATGCAGCTCGCGCGACACCGAATCGCCGCCGAGGCGCTGCGCTGGCTCGAAGCCGGCGAAGCGTTCGACCTCGCGATCCTCGACATGCACATGCCGGAGATGGACGGCATCGAGCTGGCGCGGCGCATCCGCGCGCGCCGCCCCGCGCTGCCGCTGGTGCTCTTCAGCTCGCTCGGCCGGCGCGAGGCGGGCGATGCCGAAGGGCTCTTCGACGCTTATCTCGGCAAGCCGCTCCGCCAGTCGCAGCTCTTCGACACGCTGGTCGGACCTGCTGGCGCGCGACGACGCGCGCCGCAAGGCGCCGCGGCGCCGGCCAAGGCACGAGCTCGATCCCGGGATGGCGCGCGCGCCATCCGCTGCGCATCCTGCTCGCCGAGGACAACGTCGTGAACCAGAAGCTCGCGCTGCGCATCCTGCAGCAGATGGGTTATCGCGCCGACCTCGCGTCCAACGGCATCGAGGCGGTCGAGTCGGTCGGAGCGGCAGACCTACGACGTCGTGCTGATGGACGTGCAGATGCCGGAGATGGACGGGCTCGAAGCGGCGCGGCAGCATCTGCGCGCAGCTGGTCGCCGGACGAGCGCCCGCGCATCATCGCGATGACGGCCAACGCGATGCAGGGCGACCGCGAGATCTGCCTCGCCGCCGGCATGGACGACTACCTGACCAAGCCGATCCGCGTCGAGCGGCTGGTCGAGGCGCTCGAACCACGTGCCGCGCGCGAGGAGCGACTGAACATGGACGAGCCGAACGATCGATCGCGCGACGTTCGACGAGCTGCAGGAAACTGCCGGCGCCGAGTTCGTCGCCGAGCTCGTCGACGCGTTCCTCGCAGGAGGCGCCGGCGACTGCATCGACGAGCTGCGCCGGCGCCTACGCCGACGCGCGACGCCGACGCGTTCCGGCGCGCCGCGCACTCGCTCAAGTCCAACGCCAACACGTTCGGCGCGCTGCAGCTTCGGCGCGCATGGCGCGCGAGCTGGAGCTCGGCGCGGACTCGCGCCGGTGCGTCGAGGCCAACGGCGATGCCGCTCGGAAGCGCTGGCGCAGCGAGTACGCGCGCGTCGCCGCGGCACTCCGGAGCTGCGCAATGCGTGAAGCGCGGCCACGGCGCCGCGCGCCTGCTGGTCGTCGACGACAACAAGGTCAACCGGCTGCTGCTGAAGCGCAGCCTCGAGCTGCAGGGCCACAGCGTCGCGTCGCGCCGAGAACGGCCGCGTAGCGCTCGAGATGCTGCGGCGCGAGCCGTTCGACCTGCTGCTGCTCGACATGGAGATGCCGGAGATGAACGGCTTCCAGGTGCTCGAGCAGCTCGAAGGCGATCTGCAGCTGCGCGACCTGCCCGTCGATCGTCACCTCGTCCGCTCGAAGGCATCGAAAACATCGTGCGCTGCATCGAGCTCGGCGCCGAGGACTACCTGCCGAAGCCGGTGAACCCGGTGCTGCTGAAGGCGCGGCTCGGCGCGAGCCTCGAGAAGAAGCGCCTGCGCGACCAGCAGAAGGAGATGATGCGGCGCTTCGCCACCTGCGAGGTCGCGCAGGACCTGCAGGAGTCGCGGCTTCACGCTCGGCGGCAAGCGCGTCAGCGCCCGGTCATGTTCTCCGACATCCGCGGCTTCACGGCGCTCGCGGAATCGGAGCCGCCCGAGGAGACGATCGAGCTCCTCAACACCTACTACACGCTGATGTTCGACGCGATCGGCGGGCAGGGCGGCATCGTGAACCTGATGGTCGGGCGACGGGTTGATGGCGATCTTCGGCGCGCCGGTGCCGCTGCCGGACCCTGCGCGCAGCGCCGTGCGGGCGGCGCTCGAGATGATCGAGACTGGTGGAGATGTTCAACGTGGAGCGCGTCGCGGCCGGCAAGCCGCCGATCGAGATCGGCATCGGCATCGCCTCCGGCGACATGGTGGCCGGCTACACCGGCACGAACGAGCGCGCGACCTACACGTGCATCGGCGACATCGTGAACCTCGCGTCGCGCCTGGAAGCCCACACCAAGGTCGCCGGCGCACGATCCTGATCGACGACGCCACGCGCGCAGCGTTGGGCGAGCGCATCGCGGTGGAGTCGCTCGGAGGCGTGGCGATCCGCGGGAAGAGCGCGGTCGATGTCTACTCGGTGGACCTCCGTCAGAAGCTGTAGCGCCGCGAAGCTGGGACTCTCGCCTATCGTGACCGACGCGCGCGCCACCGAATTCGCTTTTGCGGCACCGCACGATGCGCCGATCCCCTACCTGCCGCGGATCCGGGAGTACTACCAGGCGCTGGGGTACGGTGCGCCGTATGAATGGGCCCACTACGCCGACGTGCCGTTCCAACCGCTGCGCGCGCCGCTGTCCCGCTGCCGTATCGCGCTGATCACCACGGCAGCGCCGTTCAAGCCGGGCGCGGGCGACCAGGGACCCGGCGCGGCCTACAACGCGAAAGCGAAGTTCTATTCCGTCTACTCCGGCGATTCGGCTTTAGGACCACGACCTGCGCATCGCGCACGTCGCCATCGACCGCCAGCACACGACCGCCGAAGACCCCGGCACTTACTTCCCGCTTCCCGCGCTGCGCTTGCGCGCCGCCGAAGGCCGCATCGGGTCGGTTGCGCCGCGGTTTCACGGTGCCCCGACGAACCGCAGCCATCGCGTCACGCTGGGAACGGATTGTCCGGAGATCGTCGCGCGTTGCAAGGCCGACGGCGTCGATGCCGCGATCCTGGTTCCCAATTGTCCCGTCTGCCACCAGACGTTAGCCTCGTCACGATCGGAGCGGGAAAGGGATTGCACCGATTGAGGGGTGCGCAAGGAATCGTAGCGTACGTCGGCGTGCCGCGTTTGTTCCCCGATTATTGGGCAACGACGATTGTCCCGCCGCAAGGACCCGAATCCCAGGCGTTTACTCTCGAGCTCGCGCTCCGGGTCCTCGAGACGGCACCGGCCCCTCGGACGACCGTGCAATCGACGCTCGACATGGAGCGAGAGCCCGGAGTGGAAGCTCGACTATTGCAACATCGAACGACTCACGCCCGAGGAAATCGTCCGGCGGCGGGCCGATTTCGACAGGAACAAGGCGGAGGCCGGAAAGGTACGCGCGAAAACCGAATCTCGTTGCGCCGACTCTGCGCGTGACGCGGGATGAGGGACGTTGGCAGTTCGTCGCTTTTTTCCCAGAAGGAGGCGGAATCATTTTTCGTCCGCTGTGGGGGCTGTCGCTAATTTTCGGAGGACGAAAAAACGGGGGGCCTTTGCAGCAGGCCCCCCTTTTCCAGCGATCGGAATCACACCGTTACGGCTTGCACTTCCCACCATCACCGGTTGATTGCATACATTGCTCGCCATCGCCGCGGTAACGAGGGCCGCCCAGATGGGAAAGGGGGTATGTGTGTGCATTTGCGCTATGCTGCTGCGGCTGGGTGGTAAGCAGGTACACGGTAGGTGCGTTGTGCGCGGCTTCACGCTGTGATATAGCGTGTGCGTACGTAGCGCTCTTCAGTGACGGTGAGGATGCGGTGGCGATTCGCTGGGTTGCGTTTGAAGAACGGCACTATGCGCGACGTAGTTACAGGTTGCGGTGTGGAACCTGCGCTAGTGATGTTCAGCCAGGTAAGTGCCAGCGGCGCGTGCGAAGCACGGTGGCACGCCACCAGCTCGTTGCTATCTGAATCCACCTTCGGCACCAGCATCTTGATCACGCTCCTGATCGGCGGTGGGATGTAGGTAGGATTGCTTGTCGCATCGAACTGGTCGAACTCCGGACCTCAGTTGTAATCCAGCACCGGATTGACGAAATTCTCCGGCAGAAAGATCGAGTCAGGAATGCCGGGAACGCCGCCCGATACCACATTGGATACGCCCTGCACATGCTTGTAGACCGCGTCGACGCCCCAGAAACAGCCGCCGGCAAGCACTGCCGTTGCGGTTTCTGAATCGGCGGGTTTTGGCTGCGGACCTGCGTAGTCCGGCAGGGCGCCGCAGGCAGTGCCCCAAGTCACCCCGACCAGTACCAGACCAAAGCGGATCATGCGCATCGTTTGCTCCAGAGGGTACTTCGGGTCACCGCTGGAATAGTCCCTTCAGGGCGTTGCCGATGCCCTCGATCGGGTTCGTTGGAGCACCGGACTTTGCAGGTTCCGCGGCTGCACTCGTGCGTTGCCGACCCCGTCTTGCCGAGCGCGATCTCGCACGCGCCGGTGCCGGCGCTGGCGCCGGCCTGCGCAAAGAATCGTTTCGCCCAGCACCGAAAGTCCTCCCGTTCCGATGGCCGCGCCGATTCGCGCGATCGCCGTCGCCGACGCCACCGCATCGACGGTCACCGTCGGGCGGTGAACGGGCCCCGAAATCGCACCAGCTCCGCAATTTGCGGAATCTCGATGGGGATCCCCTGCCGGACTCGCGGCCGGATCGAAAGGTCGAGCGTCTCGTTTCTGAAATCGAGCGTCCCGCTCATGGACGCGTCGAGCTCTTTGGTCTCGAAGGCGATCGAGCGGTCGACCTGCGCCACGCCGCCCGGCGAGCGGCAAGCGGATCACCGCGCATTGCAGCTCGGTCGAAGGGTTGACCTTGCGGAACGGATTGACCGCTTCCGCAAGGCGATCGAACGTCACCGCAGGATCGAGCTTGGTGTTGACGAGCGTCGCGCGCCCGACCACCGCCTGCGCCCGGCCGCTGATTCCGCTCATCCATTGGTGCGGCGAGTCGCCGCGCATCGTGACGTCGACGGTGACGTTCGTCTTTCCGCCGCGCACTTCGCGCGATGACGCCTGCCGCGGCGAGCAGCGCCGCGAGGTCGAGCCCGCGACCTTCAGCCGCAGCGCAATCGCCGGCGGCTTTCCTCGCGTCGCGTCGATCGCGACCGATCCCGCGATCGTTCCGCCGTACGCCGAGGCCTGCACCGCCGGCGCGTCGAGCTTGCCGTCGCGCAGCGAAAACTTGGCGTGGACCCGATCGAGCGTACGGCCGCTAGGCAGGATGAGCCGTTCGATCGCGATTTCGCCGTCCGCGTTGTGCGCCCGCAATACGTCGAACGACACCGGTGCATCGGTGAACACGTAGTGCGTCGACCTGCCGCGCTCGCCGCCGGCTTGGCCGCGGGCGCCGGACGCGCGCGAGCACCGGAAGATCGTCGAGGTTGAGCGCCGTCGAGTGCAGGTTCAACGTCCACGCGGACCTGGGACCGGCGTCGCGCACCTCCACCTTTCCCTTGACATCGCTCGATCCGAACGCGACGTCGATGTCCTGCAACGCCATGAGCTTGTCGTCGCGCGGACCTTGAGCGCGACCGAGTCTTCCTGCCGGCGATCTCGCCCTGCACGGACACCGGATAGGGCGTGCCTGGATCGAGAACGTCGCGAACGGCCCGAGCTTGCCGGTGAGGGCGACGGGCGTGCCGTCGACCGTGCCCCTGAACTCCGCTTCCACCTGCGATTGCCGATCGCTGCGCCTTGAAGGAGAGCTTGTCGATCGTCACCTGCGTCTGCGCGCCGCCGGCGGCGTCGCTATAGGTGAGCACGCCGCCGTGACCGGCAGGTCGCCTACGGCCAACGCGCCCGGCCGCGCATCGAACGCGGGAGCCGGACCGTCGCGGGCGCCGCCCCGAGCTCCCAGTTGCCGCGGCCGTCGTTGTCCGTTTCGAGCGCGATGACCGGCTCGACGAGCTGCAGCCGGACGAGCTCGAATTGCCGCCGCAAGCAGCGGCAGCAACGCCACCTGCAACTCGAGCTCCTTCGTCGTGAGGAGATAAGGCGCCTTGCCCCACGGCGCGTTGGCGAGCCGCACGTCGTCGGGCGACGACCTTCGGCGCGAATCCGATCCGCAGACTCGACGCTGCCACCCACCGTGACTTCGCGTCCGGTGGCGGCCTTGATGCGCGCGAGCACCGGCCCGACGAACTGGTTGAGGTCGAGCGTGAAGAGCGCGATGCCGACGCCGAGCAGCGCCAGCAGCAGCACGCCACCTGCGATGGCCAAGGCTCGACGCGAAATGCGCATGCGACGATTGTACCGTCGCGGCGTGCCGCCGCGCGGTCAGGCGTGTCGCTACGCCAGTGCGGCGTTGAACTTGGCGAGCGCCGCGCTTCCCGGAACGAGCTCCGCGTCGGAAAGCGCGTTGAGGGGCACGGCGACCGTGTTTTGCGCATCGTGGAGGTCGATGGGATCGTCCTCGACGTAGAGCAGCCCCGTGACGACTTCGCCCTTGGCCCGGTGGGCCTCGAGGTAGGCGAGCGCGCCGACCTTGTCGCGCGCATCGTACTCTGCGTGCAGCTTGCGCAGCCGCAGCAGGCCGCCGTCGTGCAGCAGCACGCTCTCGACGCCGCCCGGCGGCACTTCGGCTTCGATCGGCTCGCGGTGCGGTACGAAATCGAGCCGGTTGACCGCCTCGTTGTGCGCGCGCACGTAGTCGTAGCTCTTGGTCGAGCCGGGATGGTTGTTGAAGGCGACGCAGGGGGAAACGATGTCGATGAACGCGATGCCCTTGTGCTCGACGGCCGCCTTGATCAGCGGCACGAGCTGGCCCTTGTCGCCGGAAAAGCCGCGAGCGACGAACGTTGCGCCCAGCACCAATGCGAGCTGAATGAGGTCGATCGGCTCGTCGCTGTTGACGGCGCCGCGTTTCGCTTTCGATCCCTTGTCCGCCGTGGCCGAGAACTGGCCCTTGGTAAGGCCATAGACGCCATTGTTCTCGACGATGTAGACCATGTTGACGCCGCGCCGCATGATGTGCGCGAACTGACCGAGTCCGATCGACGCCGAATCGCCGTCGCCCGAAACACCGAGGTAGATGAGATCGCGATTCGCGAGCGCCGCGCCCGTCACCACCGACGGCATGCGGCCGTGTACGCTGTTGAAGCCGTGCCCGGCCCCCAGGAAGTACGTCGGCGTCTTCGACGAGCAGCCGATTCCGGACAGCTTCGCCACGCGATGCGGCGGGATCGCCAGCTCGAAGAACGCCTGGACGATCGCCGCCGAAATGGAATCGTGGCCGCAGCCGGCGCACAGCGTCGACACCGCGCCCTCGTAGTCGCGGCGCGTGAGCCCGAGCGCGTTCGTCGGCAGTCCCGGATGATGGAGCTTCGGCTTGGTCAGATAGGTCATCTTGGTCGTCCGCAAGTCATCCCGCCGCCTTGCGCAGCGGCGTGACGTTGAAAAGGCGCGCCTTCTCGGCGATCTCGCGCGTGACGAAACGCTCCGTCAGCGGATTGCCGTCGTAGTGGAGGATCGGAATCAGCTTTTGCGGATCGATGCCGCACTCGTTGACCAGCAGCATTCGCAATTGCGCGTCGCGATTCTGCTCGACGACGAACACGTGGTCGTGCGCGGCGACGAACTCGGCGACCGCGTCGGCGAACGGAAACGCGCGGATGCGCATCTGGTCGAGATGGATGCCCTCCTTCGCGAGCTCCGCCAACGATTCGGCCATCGCCGCGCCCGTGGACCCGTACCAGATCGCTCCGGCACGCGTCGTTTGCGCCGCGCGCCGGATCACCGGCGCCGGCACCCGTTCCTTGGCCGATTCGAACTTGCGCAACAGCCGCTGCATGTTCTCCGCGTAGGCATGCCCGTCCTCGGTGTAGCGCGCATAGGCGTCCTTCGACGTTCCGCGGGTGAAGTACCCGCCACGCTTCGGGTGCGTGCCCGGGTAGGTGCGGTAAGGAACGCCGTCCCCGTCGACATCGAGGTAGCGCCCGAACTCCTTGCCGGCGTCGAGGTCCGCGGCCGTCATCACCTTGCCGCGGTCGAGCCGGTGCGTGTCGTCCCAGACGAACGGCTCGGTCAGCCAGTCCTGCATCCCGATGTCGAGGTCCAGCATCACGAACACCGGCGTCTGCAGGCGGTCCGCGAGATCGAAGGCGAGCGCGCCCATCTCGAAGCATTCCTTCGGGTCTTCCGGAAACAGCAGCACATGCTTGGTGTCGCCGTGCGATGCATAGGCGCAGATGAGAAGGTCGGCCTGCTGCGTTTTCGTCGGCATTCCGGTCGACGGGCTGCCGCGCTGGACATCGAAGATCACCGCCGGGATCTCGGCGAAGTACGCGAGACCGATGAATTCCTGCATCAGCGAAATGCCGGGGCCGGCCGTCGCCGTAAATGCGCGGGCGCCGTTCCACGCGCCGCCGATCACGATGCCGATCGACGCGAGCTCGTCTTCGGCCTGCACGATCGCGTACCGATGCTTGCGCGTCGCGGGATCGACGCGATAACGTTCGCAATGCTTCGCGAAGGATTCCGCGAGCGACGACGAAGGCGTGATCGGGTACCACGCGCAGACGGTCGCGCCGCCGTAGACCGCGCCCAGCGCCGCCGCATTGTTGCCGTCGACGAATATGCGATTGCCCACCTTGTCGCGCCGCTCGATCTTGAGGCCGATCGGCCTGAAGTTCGCGCCCGCGTAGTCGTATCCGAGCCGGAATGCCTTGCGGTTCGACTCCTGCAGCGGCTGCTTGCCTTTGTATTGCTCCGTGAGCAACGTCTCGATGACCTCGGGCTCGATGGCGAGCAGGCCGGTGAGCGCGCCAAGGTAGATGATGTTCTTGAAGAGCTGCCGCTGCCGTGGATCCGAATAGGTCGCGTTGCAGATCTCCATCAGCGGCATCGCGACGACGGTGACGTCCTCGCGAAACTTCGAGGGCGGCAGCGGCTTGGTCGAGTCGTAGAAGAGGTAGCCGCCGGGCTCGATCTCGAGCACGTCCTCGATCCAGGTCTCGGGATTCATCGCAACCATCAGATCGACACCACCGCGACGACCGCGCCAGCCGGCCTCGACCACGCGCACCTCGTACCACGTGGGCAGGCCCTGGATATTGGACGGGAAGATGTTCCGTGCCGCGACCGGAACGCCCATCTTCAACACTGCCTTGGCGAAGAGTCCGTTCGCGGACGCCGAGCCGGACCCGTTGACGTTGGCGAACTTGACGACGAAATCGTTGATGCGGGCGATAGGCTTGACCATTTCAGTGCCCGCCCGGCCGCCCGAAGGGCACTGTGCGCCCCTCGGGGGGCAGCGAACGAAGTTGAGCGTGGGGGTCGTTCATTTCAGTCCGCGGCCAAGGGTGCAGCCGTGCGCATCGGCGTCGGTTCGGGCTGCTTGATCTCGCCAGCGTGCGCCATCACCAGCAGGAATTTCTGCATGTCCCACGCGCCGGTCGGGCAGCGCTCGGCGCACAGGCCGCAATGCAGGCAGACATCCTCGTCCTTCGCCATGATGCGGCCGGTCTTGAGCGCCGTCGACACATAGATGTCCTGCGTGAGGTTCATCGCCGGCGCCATGAGCCGGGGCCGCAGCTCCGCTTCCTCGCCGTTCTCCGTGAACGTGATGCAGTCCATCGGGCAGATGTCGACGCACGCGTCGCATTCGATGCAAAGCTTGTCGTTGAAGACCGTCTGCACGTCGCAATTGAGGCACCGCTGTGTTTCCGCGTAGGCGGCCTTCAGGTCGAAGCCGAGCTCGACTTCGACGCGAATGTTCGCGAGCGCGATCACCTTGTCCTTGAGCGGCACCTTGTGCCGCTTGTCCGGCGTGATCGCGTTGTCGTAGCTCCACTCGTGAATGCCCATCTTCTGCGAGGCAAGATTGACATGTGGCGGCGGGCGCTTCGCCATGTCCTCGCCGGAACAATACTTGTCGATCGAGATCGCGGCGTCGTGGCCATGCGCCACGGCCCAGATGATGTTCTTCGGACCGAAGGCGGCGTCGCCGCCGAAAAACACGCCCGGACGCGTCGTCGCCATGGTCACCTTGTCGACGACCGGCATGCCCCAGGCATCGAACTCGAGGCCGATGTCGCGCTCGACCCACGGGAACGCGTTTTCCTGGCCGATCGCCACCAGGACGTCGTCGCACGGGAAGTGAATCTCCGGCTCGCCCGTCGGCACGAGTTGCCGCCTGCCCTTCGCGTCGCGTTGCGCCGCGACCTTCTCGAACGTCACGCCCGTCAGTTTTCCGCCTTCATGCGTGATGGCCTTCGGGACAAGGAAGTTGTGAATGGGAATGCCTTCGTGCGCCGCGTCTTCCTTTTCCCACGGCGAGGCCTTCATCTCGTCGAACCCCGAGCGAACGACCACCTGCACCTCTTCGCCGCCGAGGCGCTTGGCGCTGCGGCAGCAGTCCATCGCGGTGTTGCCGCCGCCCAGCACGATGACCCGCTTGCCGATCTTCGTCGTGTGGCCGAAGGACACGCTCGAGAGCCAGTCGATGCCGATGTGGATGTTCGCCGCGGCCTCCTTGCGGCCAGGAACGTCGAGGTCGCGCCCGCGCGGCGCGCCGCTGCCGACGAATACCGCATCCCAGCCCTGCGCGAGAAGCGCCCGGAGGCTATCGATCCTTTGGTGCGGGCGGAACTCGACGCCGAGATCGAGGATGTAGCCTACCTCCTCGTCGATTACAACTTCAGGCAGCCGGAACTTGGGAATCTGCGTGCGCATCATTCCGCCGGCGCGATCGTCGCCGTCGAACACGACGCAGTCGTAGCCGAGCGGCGCGAGATCGCGCGCGACCGTCAGCGATGCCGGTCCGGCGCCGACGAGCGCGATACGCTTGCCGTTTTTCTTCGCCGCGGGCCGCGGCAGCCGGGAGCGAATGTCTTCCTTGTAGTCGGCGGCGACGCGCTTCAGCCGGCAGATCGCGACTGGCTCCGGCTTGATCTTTTTGGTATCTCCGCCCTCTTCAACGCGACCGCGACGGCACGCAGGCTCGCAGGGACGGTCGCAGGTGCGCCCCAGAATGCCGGGAAAGACGTTGGATTCCCAATTGACGAGATAAGCGTCGCCAAAGCGGCCCGCCGCGATCAAACGGATGTATTCGGGAACGGCGGTATGGGCCGGGCACGCCCACTGACAGTCGACGACTTTGTGGAAATAGTCGGGGTTCGCGATATCCGTCGGCTTCAAACCTTTGCCTCCAATATGCTCTCTGAGCGGCATTTCTGCCGCGATGCTACGCCTAGACCTCTCCGGAGGAAAGGAGTTCGCGCGTTTGGTCGGATTTCGAGGCGAAAATCGTGGTTTTCCGGCACGGCATCCACCGGCGCACATGGCGGTAAAATGCGTGCGGCTCGAGTCCCTTTATCACCGTTTGGCCGCCTGCCCCGGCCCCGCTCTCCTTGTCCTCAACTCCAGGATTCCGATGAACGCTCCCGACCGCGCCCCGCTTCGCCTGACCGAGTTCAGCCATGGCGGCGGGTGCGGATGCAAGATCGCGCCGGCCGTGTTGCGGCAGATCCTCGGCAACTCCGGATCGAGCCTGATCCCGAAGGAACTGCTCGTCGGCGTCGAGACCTCGGACGACGCGGCGGTCTTTCAGCTGAACGAACGGCAGGCCGTCGTAGCGACGACGGACTTCTTCATGCCGATCGTCGATGACCCGTACGACTTCGGCATGATCGCCGCGACCAACGCCATCTCCGACGTGTACGCGATGGGCGGTACGCCGCTCTTCGCGCTGGCGCTCGTCGGGATGCCCATCGACAAATTGCCGGTCGAGACGATCCGCCGCATCCTCGACGGCGGCGAAGCCGTGTGCGCGCGCGCCGGCATTCCCATCGCGGGCGGCCACACGATCGATTCCGTCGAACCGATCTACGGACTCGTCGTCATCGGGCTCGTCGATCCGAAGCACCTCAAGCGCAACGCGGGCGCGCAGCCGGGCGATGCTCTCGTGCTCGGCAAGCCGCTCGGCATCGGCGTTTACAGCGCGGCATTGAAACGCGGACAGCTCGCAGCCGCAGCAATACGCCGCGATGCTCGCGAGCACGACGCGACTCAATACGCCGGGTATCGCCTTCGGCACGATGCCCGCCGTGCACGCGCTCACCGATGTCACCGGATTCGGCCTCATCGGCCACCTCCTCGAGATCTGTCGGGCGTCATCCGTCGGGGCGACGATCGAGTTTGCGCGCGTGCCGGTGCATCCCGGTGTGCTCGACCTTGCTCGTCAGGGCATCGTCACCGGTGCGTCCGCCCGCAACTGGGCCGGCTGCGCGGATGCGGTCACGCTGATGCGCCCAGACCACGACGTCGAGCGCGCGTTGTTGACCGATCCGCAAACGTCGGGCGGCCTGCTCGTCGCGTGCGCACCGGATGCGCTCGACGCCGTTCTGGCCGTCTTCCGCGACGAAGGCTTCGCCGATGCCGCGACCGTCGGCAACATCACCGCGGGACCCCCGCGGATCGTGGTGCGCTGACGCGCCACGATGCCCGCCGGCGGCACGTTCCGCGACGACACGCTCCGCGATACTTCGGCCGTGGCGGAGGGCGCCGCCTTCGGACTCTATCCCGCTTCCGATTTCCGGCTGACCGACGGCCGCTGCCAGGACTGTCCGACGATCCCGCAGGCGCTCTGGTACTTCCAGCGCGAAACCATTGCCGTTCCGAAGCCGGGTCGACCCGTCGCCTCCTTCGCGGCCGGCGTAACGGTCGCGGCCGACCTCCGCGCGTGGGTCGCGGGACGCGATCCCGCCGCTGCACCCGAATATCCGCCGCTGATCTGGGTGGCGGCGCCTGACGTGCTCTCCGGCGCGCGGCTGTCCGCAGATGCCACCTCGCTCGACTCCCGGGTCGGCACATTGCACGCATCGCTGGCGCCGAAGATTCCCCTCAACCGTTCGTATTTCGATGCGACCTCGGCGGAATTCTTCAGCCGCAGGACGGTCAAGGTGCGCGGCACCATCGACGGCGGCGCGATCGTAATGCGCACGCTGTGGCCGGAGGATTTCCGGCTCGATCGTGCTCCCCCGGCGCAACCGCTCGCGACGGACAAGCCGGCGGCAGTCGCGCTGCGCGGCCGCATGCGCGCCGAACCCGCAGGCGGCGCGCGAAGCGCCTTCGCCACTTCCACGCTGTGGCAGCGCGACCCGGGTCGCGAAGCCGTGCCACCGGGACGCGCGGTGCTGGCGTTCATGGTCAACGGCGCGCAAGGCGATGACGACGAGGCCCATGCGGGCCACTTCGCGCTGGTCACCGGGCGGACCCGCGAAGATGGCGCGATCGGCGACTGGCTCGTCAACAATTTCTATGCGCTCGACAGCGAAAGCGAGAAGGGCATCCTCGCCGCCCCGGTTCCGCTCGATAACTATCTCGCGGATCTCAACAGCGGTCAGGGCTGGTACCGGCCGTCGCAGCTTCTCGTCCTGGTGCTCGCCGACGACCGCGCCGCAGCGCTCGTCCAGGGGGCGTTGAATCGCGTCTACAACCAGTTCTGGCGCCACCAGCTCGCGTACCGGCACGCCACGATGAATTGCACCGGCATCAGCATCGACGTCCTGCGGTCGATGGGCTGGGACGTGCCCGCGCGTGGTCCCGCGAGCAGGATCGTCGCCGCTCTTGGTTTTCCCTACTTCGCCGCCAAGGAGCGATCGGTCGCGAAGGCGCGCATTGCGTTCGACTATCTCAACGAGGACCAGACGCGTCTCATGCCGGCGCCCGCGTTCGAGGAATGCGGCGCGGCGGCGCTCGAGTTGGTGACATCGGAAGCGGCCGCCGGCGCCCGTTCCGGCCCCCTCGCGCGGATGCTGACCGAGGATATGGAGGCCATTGCGTTCGTCCGCTTGCCCCAATTCCCATCGAGCCGCGCGTTTGGCGACGCTCCCGTGGTCACGCCTTGGGAGTTCCAGTCACGGTTGCCGTCCGATCCCCGGCTGAAGCAGATTATTCCCGTGCCGACCCGCCCGTTTCCCGAGGAGCTCCGCGATCCGGATCTGATCGACGGCAAGCGCCCCCGGCAGCTTCTACGCGACGGCCATCTGGGGAATCGTGCTCGTCATCGGCATTGCGAATATTGTGTTTTTCCTATGGAAACAATGGTCTAGTTGAGTTCTCTCTCTCCCGGAGTTGCTCCCCGGATTACCCGGCGCAAATCTTTGTTCCGCTTGACAATTATCATCGCTGGCCGCTGTCGCTGAAGGAATTGGGCGAAGGCCGGTCCGCGCCCAATGACCGATCCCCATATTCCTCGTGCTGCTCGGAAAGGTGGCGCAACAAGCGCGGGTCGGCGTCGACAGCGACCGCAACCCAGCTTGCCGAGCGCCTTTTCCTGCGCCGAGCGGACTCAACGCCCGGCGCGCTCGCGCGCATTCGCGCGCAGCGCCAGCCGATAGGCGACGAGGGCTGCGAGGCCGATGACGGCCAACGCGTACAGTGACAGCGTGCGTTCCGGATCGACCGCAAAGACGAGCGTGAGCGCCAGTGGCGCGATGGCCTTGGCGACGAATTGCGGCCGCGCGAGGCGGCCGAGCAGCGCACCGAACTGGCGATGGCCGAACAGCTCCCCCGGCACGGTGCCGCGCACGATCGTCATCACGCCGTTGCTCCAGCCGTACATCGCGGCGAACCAGAGCGCGGCGATCCATAGACCGTGTACCTGGGTCAGCAACAGCAGCGCCATCGCGAAGAGACCGAACGCCAGCGTGCCCACCGTCAGCGGGCGCAAGTGCGCACCGAACGCGAACTCGGCCACCCGCCCCGCCACCTGCATCGGCCCGATCAGCGAGGAGACGAGCACCGCATCCCTGGCAGTGAGCCCCGAGGACGTGAGCAAACCGATGACGTGGGCCGACAGTGCGGACGACAGGAAGGACGCGAGCGCAAGCGCGGTCGCGAGCCAGACGAAGACCGCCGCATTTGCGGGGCGGGCAGCAACGGACGTGTGCGATGGCGGCGCGCCGTGGGGCGTCGTGCCCGGTCCGCGCGGCAGCACCCAAAGGTGCATCGGCACGCAGACGACGAGGTTCAGCACTGCGTAGACACCGAACGTTGCGCGCCAGCCATAGGCGTCGAGCAGGAATTGCGACAGCGGCCAGAACACGGTGCTCGCGAATCCACCGAATAGCGTGAGCGCGGTGACCGCCTTGCGATAGGAGGGACCCGAGATTCCGTGAAGCGTCGCGAACGCGGGGTCGTAGAGGCAGCCCGCCATCGCCAATCCGGCCAGCGCGAATCCGACCACCAATGTCGCCGTCCCTTGCGCGAATGCCAGTACCGCGAGCGCGAGCGCGCCGATGGCCGAGCCGCCGGTCAACGTGAAGCGCCCGCCGCGCGTGTCGACCAGCCGTCCGGCCGCCGGTGCGGCGAGGCCGGACACGAAGAGGCCGATCGTGAAGCTGCCGAACACCGCGATATCGCCGATGCCAAGGTCGCGGCGGATGGCCGCCGCAAGCACGGCGATCGGATAGTACAGGCTGCCCCACGAAATGATCTGCGCGATGCCGAGCACCGGCACCACCCAACGGAGCCGCATCGGCGCGCGCGAGGTGTCGGGTGCGGTCACTTGGGCCGTGGTTGCATGGAACGTACGCATCGTACCGCAGCCCGGCAAGCGGCGAAGAACTCGGTCTGCGATTCGGGGACGCTCGTCCCCGATGCTAGAATCAGCCCGCCATGCGCCTCATGTTCCCGTTGACGTTGTCCATCGCCTTGGCCGCGTGTGCCGCCACCGGTACCGGCGGGCCCGTGCTGCCGGGACTCGTCAACGCACCGCCGCCGCCGATCGCGGCCGAAGACTCGCTGCCGATCGGTGTGGTTTGGTCGTGGCAGATGACGCAGATGAGCGACGGCGCTCTCGTCGTGCCCGAAGGCCGGGATCGGTACACGCTCGAATTCCGGCCCGGCGGCACCGTGAGCGTGCGGGCCGACTGCAATCGCGGCAGCGCGACCTACGTGCGCAGCGGGAACACCCTCGGCATCGGCCCGATCGCCCTGACGAAGATCGCCTGCCCGTCCGATACGCGCGATGCCGATTTCCTCAAAGGGCTTGGCGCCGTGTCGGGACACCTGATCCGCGGCGGCGATCTGGTGCTGACCCTCAAGGTGGATTCTGGCTCGATGCGATTCACGCCGTCGCGACCGTAACACCTGCATCCCCGATGGCGTTTGACCTCCCGGCCGAGCGCCATGCGCTCCTCGTTCTTTTCATCGCGGTCGAGTGGATCATCCGCATCGCGATGCTCGTCATCGTCCCGTTTCGCCGCTCGCCCGACGCCGCGAAAGGGTGGCTGCTGCTGATCCTGTTCGAGCCGATCCTGGGGCTTGCACTCTACCTCGTGTTCGGTCGCCGGCGGTTGCCGGCGTGGCGGTTGGGGCGGGCGACCGCCTTTCGCGAGCTCGCGCGCCCCATTCGCGCCCGGCTCCTCGGTCACCCCAACGTGTTCCGCCCCGCGCAAAACCCGTCGCTCGCGCCAGGCATCCGGCTCGCGGAAAAGCTGGGCGAAATGCCGATTCTCGGGGGCAATTCCGTCGAAGTGCTGTCCGACTACACCGGGATCTTCGACCGACTCATCGCCGACATCGACGCCGCGCGTTCGCACGTCCACCTGCTCTTCTACATCATCGCCGACGATGCGGTCGCGGGCCGCGTGATCACGGCGCTCGAGCGTGCGGCGGCACGAGGCGTCGCCTGCCGTGTCCTCGCCGATGCCCTTGGCTCGCGTGGCGTCAAATTCGTGGGAATGCTGCCCAAGCTGCGCGCTGCCGGCATCGAAGCCCACGAGACCATGCGCGTGGCTTTCTTCCGGCAGCGCGGCGCGCGCATGGATCTGCGCAACCACCGCAAGATCGCCGTGATCGACGGCCGGATCGGCTACACCGGCTCGCAAAACCTGGTCGACGCCAACTTCAAGCCCGGCATCACCTACGAGGAACTGATGGTCCGCGTCACCGGCCCGGTCGTGCTGGAGTTGCAGGCCGTCTTCGTCTCAGGACTGGTATCTCGAAACCGAGGAAATGCTGGATCGGCGACGGGCCATCCCTTTCCCGACCCGAGGTCACGGGCGCGCGTCGCCGGCCCAGGTGCTGCCGAGCGGCCCGCTCTTCCCGCCCACGAACAACCAGCGGCTGGTCGTCGCACTGGTCCACGCGGCCCAGGAGCGCGTCGTCATCACGACGCCCTACTTCATCCCGGACGAGCCGCTGCTCGAGGCGATGAAAACGGCGGTGCTGCGCGGGGTGGAGGTCACCTGGTCGTCTCCGCGGAGGCCGACCAGTTGCTGGTGACGCTGCGCAGAAATCCTACTACGGCGAACTGCTCGGAAGCCGGCGTCCACATCTACCTCTACCGGCAAGCACTTTCTGCACGCCAAGCACCTGAGCATCGACGGCGACGATCGCTGTCATCGGCTCCAGCAACATGGACATCCGCTCGTTCGTGCTCAACGCCGAGGTCGTGCTGCTCGCGTACGACGGTGGAGTGTGCGCGGCGTTGCGCGAGGTCCAGGAACGTTACTTCCGCGAAGGCGATTGGCTCGACACCGACGCCTGGGACGCGCAACCACTCTACCGCCAGATCGGGTGGAATCTCGCCCGGATGTTCAGTTCGGTGCTCTGAGCGCCCGCCCTACTTGGCCGCGGGCAGGAAGCCGTCCTTGCGCAGCGAGGCGAGGATCACATCGGCGAATCCCGGCGCGTCCCTCTGCACGCTGGTCGGATTCAGTGTCTCGGACGTCGCACTCCAGACGACGCGCTGGGTGCGCACATCGAACAGCGTGGTCTCGATCACGGCGATCTGCGTTTGCGTGATCTGGGGGTAGTCGTACCACCCCGAATAGAACCCGTACCAGCCGAAACGCGGGCCGGGACCCACGGGCTGCGGCCACACCGTCAACTGCGTGTCGACGCCGAGCAAGCGCACCATCAGCATGGCGTCAGCGCCGGACGCGGACACTGCCGCGGTCAGGGCGCTCTCGCCCGCCGGACCGTCATTGGCGAGAAACTGCCAGGCGGGCACTGCTTCCACCCCGCCCGCCCGAAGCTTGCCCACGACGACATCCTCCAGAACGCGGCGTGCGGTGACATCCCGCGCGCTCAAGCCAAGCACGAAAATCTTCTTGAAGGCTCCGCCCTGGTAGCCGGGATCCCGCCACGTGCTCTGGAGCGTCGTCGAAGCGCAACTTGCCAGCAGCGCGGCCGCAGCGGCGAAGAACAGCCAATGGACGATTCGATTCGGCGTGCGACGCATGGGCACCTCCATCCAGCTGTCTATGATCGGCGATCCGCAATCAACGGTGCTTGAATGCCGGTTTCCGTTTTTCCACGAAGGCCCGCATCCCCTCCTTCTGGTCGTCGAGCGCGAAGGTCGAATGGAAATCGCGGCGCTCGAACAGCAGGCCTTCGGCGAGCGACGATTCGTACGCGCGATTGACCGCCTCCTTTATCTTCAGGACGACCGGCAGCGAGAAGCCGGCGATCTTCGCCGCGACCGCGAGGGCCTCCGTCTCAATTGGTCCGCCGGCACGACGCGCGAGACGAGGCCGCTCCGCTCGGCCTCCGCGGCGTCGATCATCCGGCCGGTGAGGCACCAGTCCATCGCTTTCGCCTTGCCCACGGCGCGCGGCAGGCGCTGCGTCCCGCCCATGCCCGGGCATCGTGCCGATCGTGATCTCGGGCTGGCCGAATTTCGCCGTATCGGCCGCGATGATGAGGTCGCAGGCCATCGCGAGCTCGCAGCCGCCGCCGAGGGCGAAGCCCGCAACCGCCGCGATCACCGGCTTGCGCACATAGCGCACCTGCTTCCCAATCCTTGGTGATGTAGTTGTCGTGATAGACCTTCTGGTAGCTCCATTCGGCCATCGCGCCGATGTCGGCGCCCGCCGCGAACGCCTTGTCGTTGCCCGTGATGACGATGACGGAAATTGCATCATCGGCATCGAACCGCTCCAGGGCGTGCCTTCAATTCGACCGCGAGCGCGTCATTCAGCGCATTCATGCGCTGCGGCCGGTTGAGGCGGATGAGACCCGTGCGGTCGCGGGTTTCGACGATGATGTTCTGATAGGTCATGGCTTCGCCTTCCAGCTGTCGACATAACTCAGGTTTTCGATGCCATCGGGCAGCGCCGCCACCTGGAGCGGAAAACGCGCGTCGACCATGACCGCGTATTCGTCGGTCTCTTTCCGCGCGTGCGCGGCGCCGGCCTGGAAGGCCTTCGGATGCGGACCGTGGGTAAAGCCGCACGGGTGAAAGGTCACCATCCCGGGCTTGATGTTGTCACGGCTGAAGAACTCGCCGCGGTGGTAGAAGATCACTTCGTCGTAGTCGTCGTTGTTGTGATAGAACGGCACCTTCAGCGCGCCGGGATCCGACTCGATCGGACGCGGCACGAAGGTGCACACGATGAAGTTGCGGCCGACGAATGTCGTGTGCGCCGACGGCGGAAGATGGAAGCGATGGCTCATCAGCGGCCGGATGTCGCGGACATTGATCCGCACGACGCAAAGGTCGCCGTGCCAGCCCACTGCGTCCAGCGGATTGAACGGGTACTCGATCGTCGACAGCGCCCCGACGCGCTTCACCACCACCCGCCACAGATCGTCGGTCTGCTGCGCGCGGAATTGCAGGTCCATGACCGGGACATCCAGCATCCCCGGGTCGAAGATCGCATGCGGACCGACAATCCCCTTCTCGGGCATCGTGTAGGTGCCCTCGGTGCATTCGATGAGGAGCAGCGTCGTGGACGAAGACGGCGCGATGCGCCACATGCCCCCGCGCGGAATCACGATGTAATCGCCGTCGCGATAGGTGAGATGGCCCCAGTCGCAGAAGAACTCACCGGCGCCGTCGTGGATGAACAGCAACTCGTCGCCGTCCTGGTTGCGCACGAGACAATCCATGGCGCGGCTCGTTTTCCAATGCCGGATCTGTACGTCGCCGTTGTGCAGGAACGGCGTCGCGTCCCACGGCGAATCGCCTTTCGCCGGTAGCAGGTTGAGGTCGTAGGCGTGGGGATTGAGCGCGCCCGAGAAGCTCGTCCACGCGGTCGGCGGGTGCCGATGATGGAAATGCGCGGCGGGGCCGAAGAAGCCCTCCTTGCCCATCTCGCGCTCGAAGGTGCCCGCCGGGAGGTCGGCATGCGCCTGGCGACTGTGCGTGCCGTCGGCCCGTGGAAATCGGATGTAGTGCTTCATGCCACTCCTCGTCGCGGTCACGGGCGCTACCTCGATCTCGGCGCCCGCAACAATGCGGCATTGTGGAGCGATTGCCTTGTTTCGACAAATCACGGCCCATGTCGCGGTAACATCCCGACTCGAAGAGAATTCCGTGAACCTCCCGACCTGCAATCTCGCCGACTGTACCGCGACGGAGCTTCTGCACCTCTATCGCACGGGGCAGGCCTCGCCGGTCGAGGCGATGCAAGCGGTGCTGGCGCGAATCGCCGAACTGGGCGCGACGCTCAATGCGTTTTGCGTCGTCGACGCGGAAGGGGCGCTGGCAAGCGCCCGGGTATCGGAGGCGCGGTGGCGGAAGCACGAGCCGCAGGACCTTCTGGACGGCGTGCCGGTGTCGATCAAGGATTTGATCCTGACGCGCGGCTGGCCGACGTTGCGTGGATCGCACACCGTCGATCCGAAGCAGCCATGGGACGTCGATGCGCCCGCCACGGCGCGCTTGCGCGAAGCGGGTGCAGTGCTCTTCGGCAAGACGAATACGCCCGAATTCGGCATCAAGGGCACCACCGACAGCCTGCTGAACGGCATCACGCGCAATCCGTGGAATACGAAAATGACGTCCGGCGGATCGTCCGGCGGGGCGGCTGCGGCCGTGGCCTCCGGCATGGGACCGCTCGCGGTCGGCACCGACGGCGCGGGATCCATCCGCATCCCGTCGACGTTCTGCGGCATCCCCGGACTCAAGCCTTCATTCGGCCGGGTGCCCGCGTTTCCGCTTTCCCCAATGGGTACCGTTGCCCACATCGGCCCCCATGCCCGCTGCGTCGGCGACCTCGCGCTGATGCTGACGGTGATGAGCCGGCCGGACGCGCGCGACTGGACGTCGCTGCCGTACGATCCGCGCGACTATTGCGTGGGGCTCGCGGATGGCGTGCGCGGACTGCGCGTCGCGTTTTCTCCGGATCTCGGTTATGTGAAGAACGTCGACCCGGAAGTCGCCACCACGGTACGCAAGGCCGCCGAGGCGTTCGCCGCACTGGGCGCGCACGTGGATGAGGTTGCGCCCGGCTTCGACAATCCCGAGGAGATCACGACCAAGCTTTGGTTCGTCGGCTCGGCGACAATTCTCGGCAACATGACGCCGGAGCAGGCGGCGCGCACCGACCCGGCGCTGCGTTGGCAAGCCGACGAAGGGCGCAAGGTGTCGGTGCCGGAACTGCAACGGCTCACCCGGCGACGCGGCGAGCTCGGCTCGCACATGCGCCAGTTCCATCAGCGCTACGATCTGTTGGTCACCCCCGGCGTGGCGGTGCCCGCGTTCGAAGCGAAGTCGCCGGAGGAGTGGGAGCTGGCGCTCGACAAGTTCCTGGGATGGACGCCGTTTTCCTTCCCGTTTAATCTCACGCAGCAGCCGGCAGCGGTCGTGCCGTGCGGTCTCACCCGGTCGGGATTGCCGGTCTCCGTCCAGATCGTCGGCCCGATGCATGGCGACGCGCTCGTGCTGCGTGCGGCGCGCGCCTACGAATCGACGCGTGAGTGGAAGTTACCGGTCATGCCGGGACGCAATACGTGACGCCTTCCACCAACTTCTCGACCTCGCCGTTGCCCACCGGCACGGTTACGCTGCTCTTCACCGACATCGAGGGCAGCACCCGGCTGTGGGAGAGCCATGAGGCTGCGATGCGCGTGGCGCTGGCGCGTCACGACGAGCTCATGCGCTACGCAATCGGCGCGCGCGGCGGGCGTGTGTTCAAGACGGTCGGCGATGCGTTCTGCGCGGCATTTCCCACGGCCGCGGACGCATTGGCGGCGGCCCTCGAGGCTCAGCGCGCGCTCCACCTCGTGCGCTGGCCGGACCCGGTGACGATCCGGGTTCGGATGGCACTCCACACGGGCGCAGTCGAAGTGCGCGACGGCGACTACTTCGGCGCGCCGCTCAATCGCGTGGCGCGTCTGCTCGCGGCGGGACACGGCGGCCAGACGCTGCTGTCGGAATCGATGCACGAGCTCTGCCGCGACCACCTGCCGCCGCTCGCGAGCGTCAAGCCGCTGGGCGAGCACGGCCTCAAGGACCTCGCGCGCCGCGAAGCGCTTTTCCAGCTGTGCCACCCGGACCTGCCGCAAGTCTTTCCGCCGCTGAAATCGCAAAGTGCTCCCATCGACAAGGGAACGCCGTCGATCGCGGTGCTCCCCTTCGTCAACATCAACCGCGACGAGGAGAACGAATATTTCGCGGACGGTCTCGCCGAAGAGCTCCTCAATGTCCTCGCGAAGATCCGTGGGCTGCGTGTGGCCTCCCGCACCTCGGCGTTCTCGTTCAAGGGCAAGGATGTCGACATCCCGACGGTCGCGCAGAAGCTCAACGTCGCCAACATTCTCGAAGGCAGCGTCCGCAAATCGGGCAAGCGCGTGCGCATCACCGCGCAGCTGATCCAGGTCGCGACCGACTCGCATTTGTGGTCCGAGTCGTACGATCGCGAGCTCGACGACATCTTCGCGGTGCAGGACGACATTGCGCAATCGGTGGTGAAGGAGCTGCGCTCGGCGCTCCTGGGCGAGCATCTCGGTCCGCAAGCCAATGCGGAAGCGAAGGCGGAAGCGGAGGCCGAAGTACGGGCAGCGACGACGGGCCGCGCCGACAATCCGGAGGCGCATCGCCTTTACCTGCAGGGCCGCTTTTTCCTCGAGCGCATGACGCAAGGGGATGTCGCGCGCAGCGTGGGGCTCTTCGAGCAGGCGATCGCGCTCGATCCCGAATTCGCGCTCGCGTGGACGGGCCTGTCACGAGCCATCTACATGCAAGCCGGGTATGGCTGGGCGCCGGTCGCCGCCGGGTTCGAACGAGCGCGCGAAGCCGCGCACCGTGCCCTCGCGCTCGCTCCGGATCTCGCCGAAGGTCATGTGTGCCTAGGCATGGTGCTCGAAGACTACGACTGGGACTGGAAGGCCGCCGATGTCGAATTCCGGCGTGCGTTCGAGCTCGCTCCCGGCAACGGCGACGTCCTCCTTTCACTGTCGAGCCTCGCTGGAGTCCTCGGCCGACTCGACGAAGCAATCGAGCTCCTGCGAAAGGCGGTGGCGCTCGACCCGTTGAGCACCGCCACGCGGCGTTTTCTCGGCTTGCGCTGCGCCATGTACGGACGACACGATGAAGGTGTAACCGCGCTCCACGCCGCGCTCGACCTCAATCCGAAGGCCGGGCTCGCCCACTGCTTCCTTTCCGTCACGAGACTGTGGCAGGGTCGCGCTGCGGAGGCGCTCGAAGAAGCCGAGCAGGAGGTGCTGCCCGATTTCCGGTTGCTGGCGACGATCATGGCCCGGCACACGCTCGGACACGCCGCCGAATCGGACGCCGCGTTGGCCAACCTGATCGGCGATCATGCCCACGTTGCCGCGTATCAGATCGCAGAGGCCTGCGCGTGGCGCGGCGAGATCGACCGCGCCTTCGAATGGCTGGAGCGCGCGTACGCCCAGCGCGACCCCGGTCTCGCTCACTCGGCGACCGACAAGCTCCTGGCACCGCTGCACGACGATCCACGCTGGCCGCCGTTCATGAAGAAAATGGGGTTCACCTGAACCGCCACGACAGAAGGGCGATGCTTGGGTAGAGTCTCGCTGACTCAAACCGTCACCGGAGGAGATCCAATGGAATCCAATATCAGAATCCTGATCATGGGCGCGTCCTACGGCTCACTTCTCGCTATCAAGCTGCTGCTGGCCGGCCATACGGTGAAGCTGATATGCCTGCCGGCCGAGGCCGACCTCATCAACAGCGTGGGCGCCCGGGTGCGCCTGCCCGTCAAGGGCCGCGACGGATTGGTGGAGCTCGACTCGCGGGCGCTGCCGGGCAAGTTGACCGCCGGCGGCCCGGCGACGGCCCATCCCGCCGACTTCGATCTCGTCGTGCTGGCGATGCAGGAACCCCAGTACCGTTCGGCCGGCGTGCGCGAGTTGCTGGACGCCGTGGCCAAGGCAAACGTGCCGTGCATGTCGATCATGAACATGCCGCCGCTGCCTTACCTCAACCGCATCCCAGGGCTTGCGGTCGACGCGTGCCGGAGCTGCTACACGGACGCGAGCGTCTGGGACGGCTTCGATCCGAAACTCATGACGCTGTGCAGCCCGGACGCGCAGGCGTTTCGCCCGCCGGAGGAGAAGGTGAACGTGCTCCAGGTCAGGCTGCCAACGAACTTCAAGGCCGCAGCGTTCGAGCTGCCCGCGCATGCTTCCCTGTTGCGGCGCCTTGCGGCCGATATCGAGGCCGCCCGGTTCGGCGCCGACCGGATCGAGCTGCCCGTCAAGCTGCGCGTACACGATTCGGTCTTCGTGCCGCTCGCGAAATGGGCGATGCTGCTCGCGGGAAACTATCGCTGCGTGCAGCGGGATGGCGTGCGCAGCATCAAGGACGCGGTGCACGCCGACCTCGCGGCGTCGCGATCCGTGTACGAGTGGGTGGTCAACGTATGCCAGTCACTCGGCGCGGCCGAACGTGATCTCGTGCCGTTCGAAAAGTACGCCAACGCGGCGCTCTCGCTGCAGAACCCGTCGTCGGCGGCGCGGGCGCTCGCCGCCGGCGCGCCCAACATCGAGCGCACGGACCGCCTGGTGCAGACGATTGCAGCGCAACGGGGGATGCGCAACGATGCCGTCGATCAGACCGTTGCGATCGTCGACGAATGGCTCGAGCGCAACCGGAAGAAGCCGGCGTAATCCCCCGCGTTCACGCATCGCGCTATCATCGTCCAGTGAACGCAACGACCTGCCGCCCCTCGACCTCCGATGCCCGCTGACGAGAAGAACGTGCTCGGCGACACGCTTGCCCCGTGCTCGACGTCTCCCCGTACCGGCTTCTACCGCGACGGTTGCTGCAATACGGGCCCCGAGGATGTCGGCCTGCACGTCGTGTGCACGCAGGTGACGGCCGACTTTCTCGAGTTCGCGCGCGAGCAGGGCAACGACCTCATTACACCGATGCCGGAGTATGGATTTCCCGGCCTCGTTCCCGGTGATCGCTGGTGCGTCTGCGCCGCGACCTGGCGGCAGGCGCTGGAGGCCGGTGTCGCGTCGCCGGTGATCCTGGCGGCGACGCACGAGGAGACGCTCGCCGTGATTCCGCTCGCGGACCTGCGCCGGCATGCGCTCGACCAGCACTAATGAAAGGCCCTGCTATTCCCAGATCATGCGCGCGCTTCGGTACGACCGCTTCGGCCCGCCTGAGGTCCTGCATGTCGTCGACGTCCCCGAGCCGGCGCCGCACGCGGGGGAAGTGAAGGTGCGTGTCCGCGCGGCGAGCCTCAGTCCGCTCGATTGGAAGATACGCGCCGGTCACTTGCGCTGGTTGCCGATGTTCCGCGGGCCGCCCCGTACGCTCGGCTGCGACTTCGCGGGGGAGATCGTCGGCGTCAGCGCCGGCGTGAGATCGCACTTCGTCGGCGAGCGCGTATTCGGCTCGCTGCGCCCGTTCGGACGCGACGGCGCCTTGGCAGAATTCCTCGTGGCGAACGTCGATCGGCTGGCGGCGATGCCGACCGAGCTCGGCTACGAGCAGGCTGCCGCGCTTCCCATGGCTGGGGGGACGGCCCTGCAGGCGATCGTGGACGAGGCGCGTCTCGGTTCAGGCCAGCGCGTCCTGATCACCGGCGCCGCGGGCGGCGTCGGACACTTCGCCGTGCAGATCGCCAAACACGTCGGCGCCCAGGTCGTGGCCGTCTGCGGCGCAGCCAATGCCGATTTCGTGCGCGATCTGGGCGCCGATGAAGTGATCGACTACGCGCGCGACGATTTCACTCGCCGCGACGATCGGTTCGACGTCGTATTCGACGCCGCGAGTACGTCGTCCTTCATGGCGGCGCGCAACGTGCTTGCCGGCGACGGTTGCTACATCAGCACCGGCGGCGACGCGGCCTCCGTGGCCGGTACGGCAATGGCCGCATTGCTCGCGCGGGTGAGTTCCCGCCAACGGGCGATCCCGCTCCTGATTGCCAGCGATTCCGCGCGCTGGGAGCGGCTCGCGACCCTGGCGCGGCAGGGCGCGCTCCTTGCGCACATCGAGCGCTCGATCACGCTCGACGACGTCGCGGACGCGCAGCGCACGATGGAAACGGGTCATGGGCGCGGCAAGATCGTCGTGCTCCTTTCCTAGCGCGTTTCGCGTCACCCTGACGACTTCAATCGCACGCCGTCGCCGCCAGCGGCGGCAGCGGCCGGCGCGCGCCATCGGCATCGGTCAGCGTCTCGAGGAAGGCGACGAGGTCGTCGATGTCCTGGGCGGACAGCTCGACGCGGCGTACTTTGCGCTGGTCGTCGACGTAGGACGGCGCGGCCTTCGCCTTCGCGTAACGGCGCACGACGTCGTACAGCGACGCGGCGCTGCCATTGTGTAGATACGGGGCCGTCGCGGCGACGTTGCGCAGGCTCGGGGTGCGCCATTTGCCCCGGTCGCGTGCGTCGACTTTGACCTCGTCCGCGGCAGGCGCGCCGGCGTCGTTGTACGGCCCTTTCAGATTGAAACGACTTGTCCGAAGTGCGGTCACCCCGGCGTATCGGCCCGTGTCGGGCGCGGTCTGCCCCACGAACGGCGGCACGCCTGTCCCCCGGAATGCCCGGTCGGTGAAGTTCGGTCCGCTATGACACGCAATGCAATTCCCGCGGCCGACGAAAACCTTGAGGCCCCGGCGCGCGGCGGCCGGGTAAGTCCCTCCTGAAACCTCACCGCGCGCCAGCCTGTCGCGAAAATCGTCGAACGGCGTGCGGCCGGTGACGAGCGTTTCCTCGTAGGCGGCGAGCGCCTTGCCCACGTTGACGAGCAGCGTCTCGGTCGTTTCCTCCTCCGGGTCCGCGCCAAACGCGGCACGATAGCGGCATGCGACGCCGTCGCCGGTGCGGATCACGAAGGCGACCTTCTCGGCGTCGCCGCCGATCTCGCGCGCGTCGAGGATCGGCCGCAGGCTTGCCAGCCACAGGCTGTCGCTCGATCCGCCCCATCCGTACCAGCGCTCCAGGCGAAGGTTCTGCAGTGCGATGGCGTTGCGCTCGACCGGCGCGAGGCCGCGTGCGCGCGGCAGCGCATCGGTGAATCCGCGGTCCGGCTGATGGCAGGCGACACAGGAGACGTACCCGCTCGGCGAGAATCGCGGCTCAAAGAAGAGACGGCGGCCGAAGGCAATCGCGTCGGGCACGCCGGAGACGCGATTGGTCGGATCGCGCGCCGTCGGCGGCGGCCAGGGCCCGAGGGTCACGATCCGCGCCACCTCGTCCGGGTCGAATCGCGCCGTCTCGGCCGCACCACTCGCCAATGGCGCGACGGCGGCAACGCCGATCGCGCACGAGCAGGAACCTTTGGCCGATGCGGGGACGATTCACGGTCGCATTGAGTGTGGTACGAGTCTCCAGAACGTTATCTTGCGCCCGCGTGGGATGGATTGCCGATCCCCTCCCGCGCGGCCGCCATCGCCTCCGCCAGCACGCCGGGATCGCCGATGTGATTGGCGAGCAACAGCACGAGCTTGGCATTGACGAGCGCGCTCTGCTCGTCGGACAACCCGCGATGCGTCGCGATCAGGCGCTCGTAGAAGTCGTCGGGCCCCGGAAGATTGAGCTCGGTGTTGAGTGTTGCCATCTGCGTTCCCTCCTCAGCGCCCGCACGGCCGCCCGAAGGGCGTTGAGCGCCCCTTGGGGGCAGCTAGCGTGGGGGCTACATTGCCCGCACGCCGCCCGAAGGCGCTGAGCGCCCCCTTGGGAGGCGAACGCAGTGAGCGTCGGGGGCTGTTCATCCATCGTGGGCAGTTGCGTGCGCGATCGCGCCGCGCACGGCCGGCAGGTCGAAGGCCCGCCAGCGGGCGCATACGTGCTGGTCGGGTCGCAGCAGATAAACGGTACCTGGCCTCCCATCGTACCGCCGTACGGCGAGCCCTTCCACATCCTCGACCGTCGCCGCGCCCGCGGTCGCGTGGCCGCCGACCTGCACGACCTTGCAGGGGACGCGATCGCGGGCCAGGGCCGCGACGTCGGACGGTGCCACCGCAGCGCCGAACGCGAGCAGCGCGAAGTCGCCGCCAAGGTAGCCGAGCAGCCAGGGGCCGGCAGGACCCGTGACCGGGGCGTCCGCGGCCGGCGCGCCCGGAATCATGGCACCGGGACCGCAGCTGAAATCCAGATCGCGGTCGGGCGTGTTGAGCGGCGAATCCGCGAGGATCGCCGGTACCGAAAGCCGCCCGCTGTTGACGAGCCGGCGCGCGAACGCGTACTTCTTCGCAAGATCGAGCACCGCATCGCGGAACGTGCGCGACACGCGGCTTTTCGGCGTGATGAAATCCGTCGAGCGCGTCGAATTCAGGATGTTCTCGTCGGCGGCGCGCACGCGCTCGAAATCGTAGGTGTCGAGCAGGCGTTCGGGCGCCCGCCCGCCCAGCACGAGCGCGAGCTTCCAGACGAGGTTGTCGGCGTCCTGGATGCCGCTGTTCGCGCCTCTCGCCCCGAACGGCGATACCACGTGCGCGGCATCACCGGCGAAGAGCACGCGGCCATGGCGAAAGCGCTGCATGCGGCGGCACTGGAACGTATAGACGCTCGCCCATTCGATCTCGAATTCGGCGTCCTCCCCCAGCATCGCGCGGAGGCGCGGCAGGATGCGCTCCGGCTTCTTCTCCTCGTCGGGATCGGCGTCCCAGCCCAGCTGGAAATCGATGCGCCACACGTCGTCGGCCTGGCGGTGCAGCAGCGCCGACTGGTTCGGGTGGAACGGCGGGTCGAACCAGAACCAGCGCTCCGTCGGAAAATCCGACTTCATGTGGATGTCGGCGATGAGGAAGCGGTCGCGAAACGCCTGGCCTTCCCATTCGAGCCCGAGCATCTGCCGCACTGCGCTGCGCGAGCCGTCGGCGGCGATCAGCCAGTCGCACGCGAGCGTGTACTCGCCGTCGGGCGTTGCGATTGTCATCTGCACACCGTCGGTCTGCGGCAGGACGCCGACAACCTTGCTTTCCCAGCGCAGGTCCACCGTCGGGAGCGACCGCGCGCGTCCGACGAGATATTCCTCGAACCAGTATTGCTGCAGGTTGACGAATGCCGGCCGCCGATGACCCGCCTCGGGCAGTAGATCGAAGCGATAGACGAGCTCGTCGCGAAAGAACACCTTGCCGACATTCCAGCCGATGCCCTTCGCAACGACGGGCTGCGCGCAGCCGAGCCGGTCGAGGATTTCGAGCGCGCGCTTCGCGTAACAGATCGCGCGCGATCCGACCGACACCGTGCGATCCTCGTCCACGACCACCACGGGGATGCCGCGCTGACCGAGGTCGATCGCCGCGGCCAGGCCGACCGGACCCGCGCCCACGATTACAACCGGACGCCTCTCGCCGGGCGCGTCGAGCTCTGCGGGGCGCGTGTAGCGATAGACAGGGTTCGTGTACGTCTTCATCGGCGTCCGCAGGCAACGCGGCGTGCGCAGCGCGCCGTTCCACTGGCGGTCGTCAGCCCTCCAGGGTCTCCCACATTTCCTTGTCGCGCTCCGCCGTCCAGATGCGCGGATCGGGGTATTGCGTCGCCTCGTCGTAGGCGCGCGTGACGTCGAACGGCAGGCAATGATCGAAAATCACCCAATGCCCGAATTTCGGCTTCAGCGCGGCGTACGTTTCTTGTACACAGTGTTGAGATCGAGACCTGCCTCCACGCCGCGCTTCACCGACTCGAACATCTCGCTCACGAAGCGGTCGGTGCCGTCGAGGCCCGCCTTGACCGCCTCGGGCGTCATCAGCGCCGCGCCACGCCCGGGCACGAGCTTCACGTGGCTTCAACGCCGCGAGGTTGTCGAGCGTGTCGGGCCATTGCGCGAGATACGCGTCTCCGGTGTAGGGCGTCGCCTCGTACTCGACGAGATCGCCCGAGAACAGGATCTTCTCCTGCGGCAACCAGACGACGGTGTCGCCTTTCGTATGGCCGCGTCCGAGCTGCATGATCTCGACCTGCAGCTTGCCGAGCCACAGCGTGAGGCGCTTCTTGAACACGAGATTGGGCCAGGTGAGTCCCGGCACCGACTCGACCGCGCGGAACAGGCGCGGAAAGCGCTCGATCTCGCTCTTCATGTCCTGCTCGCCACGCTCGCGGATGAGCTCGTACGTGTCGCGGCTGGAGATGACGTGGTCGGCACCGTAGGCGCTGGCGCCGAGCACGCGCACTGCGTGGTAGTGCGACAGCACGACGTAGCGGATGGGCTTGTCCGTGACCTCGCGGATGCGCCGGATGACGTCCTGCGCCATCACGGGAGTCGCCTGCGTGTCGATCACCATCACCGCGTTGTCGCCGACGACGATGCCAGTGTTGGGATCGCCCTCCGCCGTGTACGCGTAGGCGTGGTCGGAGAGCTTGTCGAAGCTGACCTTCTTCTCGACCACGTCGGCGTGGGACGCGAATTGCTTTTCGCTCATGGGTGCCTCGAGTGTGGAAGGGCTCGGCTCGCGCGCACAGGAACGCGCCACCGCAGTCGATGATGTTAACCGATTCCCGCCCTCCCGCGAACGCCGACGAAGGAACGTCGCGGCAGTCCTTCCTCGGCCATGCAGCGGCCTTGTGAGCGCGCCCGCGCGCCGATACCATCGCGAGTGTGGACGAGCTGCCTCTCGCCGAACCTTTCGCCCCGCGGCGGTGACGCCGAGCCTGCCGACCGATCGTCGACGTTTTCTCAAGCTGGCCACGGCGTGCGCCACAACGTTGTGGTTGCCGCGCAGCGCGTGGAGTCAGCCCCGATTCGCAAGCGATCCGTTCGCGCTCGGTGTGGCGAGCGGCTCGCCGACCCACGATTCGGTGGTGCTGTGGACACGGCTTGCGCCCGAAGCATTTTTCGGGTCGTCGCCCCAGGGCAGATCCCGTCACCGTGCGCTGGGAGATCGCGGACGACGACAAGTTCGACCGCATCGTCCAACGCGGGCAGTCCGTAGCGCGCGCCGCGCTCGCGCACTCGGTGCACGTCGAAGTCGAAGGCCTCGAGCCCGATCGCTGGTATTTCTACCGGTTCATGGCGGGCGACGCGCAAAGCGCCGTCGGCCGCACCCGGACGTTTCCGGCGCCCGACGCCGACGGCGTCCCGGCTGCGCATCGCCTACGCGTCGTGCCAGCGCTGGGAGCACGGCTACTTCAGCGCCTATCGCGCATATGCGCCAGGAAAACCCCGACGTCGTCCTGTTTCTCGGCGACTACATCTACGAGTATCCCAATGCGAAGAACGCGGTGCGCGTGCCGACGGGCGGCTGGGTGCGCACGCTCGCCGACTATCGCCAACGCTATGCGCTCCACAAGACGGATCCTGACCTCCAGGCGATGCATGCCGTCTGTCCGTGGCTCCTGACGTGGGACGACCACGAAGTGCAGAACGACTACGCGGGACTGAAGGAGGGCAACAGCGGCACGCCCGTCACGGATTTCGCCGCGTTGCGCGCCGCGGCTTATCAGGCGTACTACGAGCACATGCCGCTGCGCGCCGCGGTCCTCACCCGAGCCTTCGCCGGTCTCGCGAGTGGCGCCGAGATGCGCATCCATTCCAGCGTGCGTTTCGGCACGCTCGCCTCGTTCCACCTCGTCGACGACAGGCAGTACCGCGACTCGCAGGCGTGCACCCGCGACGGCAGAACCGGTTCCAGCACGATCGACCCCGCAAGCTGCGCCGAATGGCAGGATCCCAAGCGCACGTTGCTCGGTGCAGCGCAGGAAGCCTGGCTCGACGACGCGTTCGCGCACGGGAGCAAAGGCTGGAACGTCCTCGGCCTGCAAACGCTGTTCGGCCAGCGCGATTTCAGGTCCGCGCCGGTCCAGTCGCTCTGGAACGACGGATGGGACGGCTACCCCGCCGCCCGCGCCCGCATGATCGCGTCGATGCGCAAGCATGCGCTCGCCAATCCCGTTCTTCTCGGCGGCGACGTGCATCAGAACTGGGTGGGCCACGTGAAGGCGGACTACGCGGATCCAGCAAGTCCCTCGATCGGCGTGGAGTTCTGCGGGACGAGCATCAGCGCGCGATCCGACGGTGGCGGAAGGATCCGCGATCTGCTCGCCAGGAATCCGCATTTCGTCTTTGCCAACGCCGAGCGTCGCGGTTATGGCATCGTCGATTTCACGCGCCGAGCGCCTCACGACATCGTTACGTGTAGTCAACGATGTCACCCAACGCGATACCAAGATCGAAACACTGGCGAAATTCTCGGTCGACGGCAGGACGATCCGCTATAGTCGCGGAATGAAAGGCCGCGCTCTCCTTCCGCTCTGGACCATCGCAGCGCCGATCGTCGCCTGGCTGTTGTTCGGCGGTACCCTGCTCGGCCTTGCCCGACGCATTTCTCGTGCTGGTCGCGGCCGGGCTGATCGGTGCCGTGCTGTCGGCCGTCCACCATGCCGAGGTCGTCGCGCATCGCGTGGGCGAACCCTTCGGCACGATGGTGCTGGCCGTCGCCGTGACCGTGATCGAGGTCGCGCTGATCGTTTCGTTGATGCTCGCCGGCGGTCCCGAAACGCACGGCGCTCGCCCGCGATACGGTGTTCGCCGCCGTGATGATCATCCTCACGGGAATGGTCGGGCTGTGCCTGCTCGTCGGCGGCGCGCATCACCGCGAGCAGAGCTTCGGACTCCACGGTGTCAGCGCATCGCTCGCCACGCTTGCCGCGATCGTCGTGCTGACGCTCGTGCTGCCGAACTACACGGTCAGCAGTCCGGGCCCGGCATTCACGCCGGGCCAGCTCGCGTTCATCGCCGTCGTATCGCTGATCCTCTACGGCACGTTCGTGTTTGCCCAGGCCATTCGCCACCGGGACTATTTCCTGCCGGCGGAAGCGCCCGGCAACGAGGCGGTCCACGCCGCCGCGCCGTCGAACAAGGCCGCCTTGCTCAGCGGATTCCTGCTGGTCGCCTGTCTCGCCGTCGTCGTGCTGCTCGCCAAGGCGCTCGGCCCCAGCATCGAAGCGGGCGTCGCGGCGATCGGCGCGCCGACGGCGCTGGTGGGCGTGATCATCGCCGCCGTCGTGCTGTTTCCGGAAGGGCTTGCCGCGCTGCGCGCGGCGCGCGCCGACCGGCTGCAGACGAGCCTCAATCTGGCGCTGGGCTCGGCGCTCGCGAGCATCGGGCTCACCATTCCTGCCGTCGCCATCGTTTCGCTGGCGACCGGCTGGAAGCTCACGCTCGGCATCGACATCAAGTCGACCGTGCTGCTGCTGCTGTCGCTCTTCGTGACGGCGATCTCGCTGGGAACCGGCCGCACGACCGTCCTGCAGGGGACGGTGCTCCTCGTGATCTTCGCGACGTATCTTTTCACCACCGTCGTCCCCTGAACGTCGGCGCGGCGATCGCGCGCATGCGCATCGCAATCGTCGGGCCATTTCCCTCATAATGGCTCGAGCCTCGAGGTATCGACGACACGTCCACTACCTTATGCCCCACGAGATCAACCTGATCACCACCATCGCGGCCGCGCTCGGCATTTGCGCTGGTCATGGGTTTCGTCGCCTCGCGCCTCAAGATACCGCCGTTGGTCGGCTATCTCGTCGCCGGAATCATCATCGGTCCCGCCACGCCGGGATTCGTTGCCGATGTCGGCCTGACGAGGCAACTTGCCGAAATCGGAGTGATGCTGTTGATGTTCGGCGTCGGTTTGCATTTCTCGCTTGGCGACTTGATGGCGGTTCGCCGCATTGCCGTGCCTGGAGCGATCGTTCAGATCGCCGTGGCGACCGCCCTCGGCGTCGCAACCGCGCTGTTCTGGGGCTGGGCCTTCGGTGCGGCACTGGTGTTCGGTCTGGCCCTTTCCGTGGCGAGCACGGTCGTGCTGCTGCGCGCACTCGAGGATCGCGGCGTACTGGACTCGATCAACGGCCGCATCGCCGTAGGCTGGCTGGTCGTCGAGGATCTGGTGATGGTGCTCGTGCTCGTGCTATTGCCGCCGATCGCGGCCCTTCTCGGCAGCGCGTCCGGTCCCGCCGTCGCCAGCGGCGAGGGAAACGTCTGGACGACGCTCGGAATCACGCTTGCCAAGGTCACTGCCTTTATCGCGTTGATGCTGGTGGCCGGACGCCGCGTGCTCCCTCGACTGCTTTGGCTGGTGGCCCGAACGGGCTCCCGCGAGCTGTTCACGCTGTGCGTCGTAGCCGTCGCAGTGGGCGTGGCCTATGGCGCGGCCGAACTGTTCGGCGTTTCGTTCGCGCTCGGAGCCTTCTTCTCCGGGATGATGATGCGCGAGTCGGAATTCAGCCATCGGGCGGCTGAAGAGTCGCTGCCGCTGCGCGACGCCTTCTCGGTTCTGTTCTTTGTTTCCGTCGGAATGCTGTTCGAGCCGCACGTACTGATCGAGCGAGCCGCTGAAGGTCCTGGCCGTGGTCGCGATCATCATGGTGGGCAAGACGGTCGCCGCGATCGCGCTGGTCATCGCCTTTCGCTATCCGCTCAACACAGCGCTTACGGTGGGTGCCAGCCTCGCGCAGATCGGCGAGTTCTCGTTCATTCTGGCCGGCCTGGGCGTCGCCCTGGGTCTGCTGCCGACGGAGGGTCAGAGCCTCATCCTCGCCGGCGCATTGATATCCATCGCGCTCAACTCGCTTGTATTCGCCGCGATTGCTCCGGTTCAGCAGTGGCTACGCGCGCGATCCGCGCTTGCCCGAAGCCTGGAGCGCAGCGACCGATCCGCTCGCCGAGCTGCCGGCGAGCGTCGATCAGTCTCTCCTCACCGGACAGATCGTGCTGGTCGGTTACGGACGCGTGGGACGTCGCATCGCGCGAGGCGCTCGATGCGCACGGGATCTCGTACGTTGTCGCCGAGCAGAACCGCGAATTGGTGGAACAGCTTCGGGAGCGCAATATACCCGCTGTCTCGGGCGATGCGTCCGACCCCGCGGTCCTGATCCAGGCTCACGTCGCGCGCGCCGGCATGCTGGTGATCGCCACGCTCGATACGTTCAGTGTCCGCAAGATGGTCGGAATCGCCCGGCAGCTCAATCCGAAGATCGAGATCGTCTTGCGTACGCACAACGCGGACGAAGCCAAGCTGTTCGAGCGGGACCTCCTGGGTAAGGTGTTCGTCGGCGAGCATGAGCTCGCGCTTGGCATCACCCGGCATATCCTGGAGCGGATGGGAGTCCATCCAAGGATCGACCTCGTGCTCCGGGCAAGCGTCGCCGGGCGCCCGGCAGGTCGAATCGATTTCGAGGGAACCGAAATGAGAGCTCAGCGTCGTCCGAGCCACGCTTTTCACTCTGGGCGTCATGTGCGTCATTCCGATGGCTCACGCGCAGGCCGACGCCAAGCCTCCCTATCCCGTCGAGCGCGTGACGCTCGTCACGCACTCGAGCCCGGGCGGCGGCAGCGACGTCTTCCTGCGCGATCTCGCGAAACATCTGGGCCCCATCCTGAAGGTGCGCTTCGTCGTCGAAAACATGACGGGCGGCAGCGGCGCGAAAGCGATGGCATACGTCGCCAAGGCCAAGCCCGACGGCAGCGTCTTCTATGCCTCCACGCCCACCTACATCCAGACTTCGTTGCTGTCGAAGCCGGAGTTCGGCTACACCGCGCTCGAGCCGGTCGCCATCGTGTTTCAGGACCCCGAGGTGATCTTCACGCGCGTGGACGCGCCGTGGAAATCGCTGTCGGAATTGCTCGACTACGCACGCCGCAATCCCGGCAAATCGCGCTGGGGTGCCGCCAACCCGGCGTCGCTCGAACGGATCGCGCTGGAGCGACTGGCGAAGAAGTCCGGCGTCAAGGCGCCGGTGGTGCCGCACGAGGGCGGCGGCGACATGATGATCAATGTGCTCAATGGCACGCTCGATATCGGCGTCGGCGAAGTGCAGGAAATGCAGGGCCAGCTGCAGGCAGGCAAGATACGGCTGCTGGCGACGTTGTCGGACCAGCGCTTGAGCCTGTTGCCGGACGTGCCGACGGTCAAGGAACAAGGCGTCGATCTCGTCGTTCGCAAGTTCCGCGGCCTCGCGGGTCCGAAGGGCATTCCGCCGGAGGTCACCCAAGCGCTCGAGGCAGGCTTGATCAAGGCACTCGAAAATCCGGCGTACAAGGCGAGCTACACGAAGAACGACCTGCTGCCGGCCTTCATGGGTCGGCAAGAGGCAACGGCGTTCACCAAGGAATTCGCCGGCGAGCTCACGCAGTCGATGCAGGAACTCGGCGTCATCAAATGAGCGTGCGAAGTCAGATCGACGGATCGGATCTGCTGCTGGGCATCGTTGCGCTGGTTGCATCGGCCGGCTACCTGTACGAAGCATCGCAGATCGCCGAAAGCCTGCTCGAGGATGCCGTCGGCGCAAAAGGCGTCCCCGTTGCGATAGGCTGGGCGATGGCCGGGCTGGGATTGATCCTGTGTTTGCGCAGCGTGCTCTTCCGCGCTCGCATCGACGAAGCGGCGGCATCCTCGATTGCACGGGGAGCGTCTGCCCGCGGCCATGCGGCGGCATCTCGCGGCGTTGGGCCTGCTCGCGATCCTCGCTGTCTATATCGCCGTCCTGCCTTACGCCGGTTACATCGTCTCCACGGCGGTGCTGATCGGCGCCGTCGCCCGCTTTTCGGGCGCTGCGCTCGGCCGCAACCTGCTGCTCGTCGCCCTCGCCGGAGGCCTCGCACTGTGGGTGCTGTTCGACCCGATGCTTGGCATTTCGCTTCCTGTCGGCTCGTGGTGGCAGGGCCGCTGATCGATGGAGGCGCTAGCGCACGCCATTCACGCGCTCTTCAGCAGTTGGGCGATACCCGGTGCCGTTCTCGGCGTGCTGTGGGGCATTCTCGGCGGCGCACTGCCTGGGATTTCTCCCTCCATCGCGATGGCGCTATTGCTTCCGCTCACCTACGGGATGGATCCCGTCACCGCCATCGTCCTGCTGGCGAGCGTCTATGTCGGCGCGGAATACGGCGGCTCGATTCCCGCGATCCTGATCCGCACGCCGGGCACCAACTCGGCCTCCGCAACCGTCATCGACGGCTACGAAATGGCGCGGCAAGGTCGCGCCGGAGAGGCGCTCGGCATTTCGCTCATCGCCGGGTTCGTCGGCGGCCTGTTCGGCCTCGTCGTGCTGGTGGCCGCCACGAAGCCGCTGGCAATGGTGGCGCTGGCGTTCACGCCGCCGGCGTATTTCGCGCTCGGCATGCTCGGCCTCTCCGTTGTCGCGGGCCTGTCCGGCGGCTCGTTGCTCAAGGGATTGCTGGCGGCCGCGATCGGCCTGATGCTCGCGACGGTGGGTCCCGATCCGATGTCGGGCGTGCCGCGCTTTACCTTCGGCGAGCCGGACCTGCTCGGCGGCATCAAGCCTCTGCTGGTGATGATGGGCCTCTTCGCCGTCACCGAAATGCTGGTGCAAATCGGAGAGCCGCCGTGGGCCAAGGCCGATGCGGCCCAAGCGCGCCTCAAGCTGCCGAACGTGCCGATGATGAAGCGGCTCTTCAAGCCGACCGCCATCGGCTCGGTGATCGGAACATTCGAAGGCGTGACCCCTGGCGCAGGCGGCACCATCGCGGCGTTCATGGCCTATTCGGAAGCCAAGCGCTGGTCGAAGGCACCGGAGGAATTCGGCAAAGGTTCGCCTGAAGGTGTTGCCGCACCGGAGTGCGCCAATAACGTGGTTACTGCCACGGCGCTCGTCCCGCTGCTGAGCCTTGGCATCCCCGGTTCCAATTCGGCTGCGGTCTTGCTCGGCGGATTTCTGGTGCACGGCCTGCAGCCCGGACCGATGCTCTTCGAAAAGGCGCCGGAAGTCGTGTACGGACTCTACGGCGGCCTGCTGATCGCCAACATCGCCATGGTGCTGCTCGGGTCTCGTGATCCTCACGCCGTGTATCTGGCTCGTCAATCGTCCGAAGCCCTGGCTCATCGCTTTCGTCCTCGCGCTCGTCGTAACGGGCGTCTATTCGGTACATCAGAGCGTGTTCGAAGTCGGACTGGTGCTCGGTGTAGGCGTCGTCGGCTACGTCCTTCGCTGCTGCAAAGTGCCGCCGCTGCCGATGGTGCTCGGCGTGGTGCTCGGATTCATGATCGAATCCAACTACCGGCGCAGCCTGCTGCTGACGGGCGGCGACCACAGCATCTTCTATACCGACAAGGTCTCGCTCGGCCTCCTGCTTCTCGCCGCTGCGCTCACCACGTACTCGCTATGGCGCGAGTTCGAAGGACGCGCGCGGAGGAAAGATATCGAGGTGACGCCGGCATGAGCCCGAAGGGCCGCCCCGAGGGCGAATACCGGAGCGCGCAGCGCGAAGGTACTCCAATGACCTCGACGCGGAAGACCATCTCGCCATCGTCGACGATCGCGGAGCAAATCGCCGCGGTGATCGCGTCCCTGCCCAGAACCACACCGCCGGCGATGGAAACGATCTGCCGATCGCTGTTGATCGACGTCACCGGCCTCTGCATCGCGGCGCGCCACAGCGACTTCATGCAGGCAACACTTGCCGCAACCGACGAGCCGGGCGCGTGCACCGTGATCGGCCAGCCGGAAGGCCGCAGCCCGGGGATGGCGGCGCTGTGCAACGGCACCGCGGCGCATGGCGACGATTTCGACGACACCTACGAGGGCGGGCCGGTGCACGCCGGCGCCGTCATCGTCCCGGCGATTCTGGCCACGGCCGAAATGCATGGCCTCACCGGCGACGATGCCGGTCTCGGCATTGCGACCGGCTGCGAGGTCATGTGCCGCATGTGCCTCGTGACGCCGAAGCTCGTCCATCAGGCGGGCTTCCATCCCACGGCGGTGTTCGGCGCGATCGGCGCGGCTGCCGGTGTCGGCGCCGCCTTGCGACTCAATGCACGACAGCTCGTCGACGCGATGGGAATCGCCGCCAGCATGTCGTCGGGAATCATCGAGTATCTTGCCGAAGGCGCGTGGACCAAGCGCATGCATCCGGGCTGGGCGGCGCAGTCCGGTTATCGCGCGGCGCGGATGGCGCAGGCCGGGTTCGTCGGCCCGCGCACCGTGTTCGAGGGTGAGCATGGATTTTTCCATGCCTTCGCCCGCACGCGCGACGCTAACTTTGCCGACATGCTTGCCGGATTCGGCGCGCAGTGGCTGGCCGCGGGCATCGCCTTCAAGCCGTACGCTTGCGGCACGATGGCGCATCCCTACATCGACTGCGCGCGCAAGCTGGTCGCCGCCGGCCTCGAGCCCGCCGACGTCGAGCACATCGACTGCGAGACCGCGGAAGGCATCGTCCATCGGCTGTGGGAGCCGCTCGCGGATAAGCAGGATCCACCCAACGGCTACGCCGCCAAGTTCAGCATCCCCTACGCCATCGCGGTCGGCATGCTGCGCGACAATGCGGGCTTGAGCGAATACGACGGGTCGGTGGTGCAAGATCCGCAGGTGCGCGCGCTCGCCGCCAAGATTCGCTATCGCATCGATCCGGACAATCCGTATCCGCGTCAGTTCACCGGGCACTTGCGCGTGACGCTGCGCAATGGCGAAGTGCGCGAAGCCCGCCAGGACCATTTTCGCGGCGGCGTCGACGAACCCCTGGCGTTCGAGGACGTGGTGAAGAAATTCCGCGGCAATTGTCTCCACGGCGGTCTGCAGGCGTCGCAAGCGGATGAGATGCTGCAGCATCTCGCGCGCGTGCTGACTGCCCGGAATATCGACTTGCGACCGCTACGCCGCGCTGATTAGAAAAACCGCCTCCCGAACAACACAGCCGTATGGGTACTCGACGACCTGCATCGCGTCCGGTCGACTAAAGCTGGACGCTATGCGGGCGCGCGCCCGGTCTCGAGATTGACGACCGACCGGAGTCGACCCTCACCTGCCTGTCGCAGTTTTCGTTTCGAATCGCCGGGAGGATCTTGTTAGCAGCCGCTCGCTGAGTTCGTTGAGAAAAAAGGGATTCCGTGACAGCGGTCATTGCCTCGACTTGCTGGCGTGTGAGCAAAACTGCGACCCACTGGCCGCTGTCAAAGATCTTTCCGGGCGCTACCGCCCCGTCCCTGACGATCACGGTTCCATAAAATGGCTCGCAGAAACGGATGATGGGAGCGGCCGTACAGACTACGTCCAGCCGGGACAGGCGAGGGATGCAAAGACATGCCGCCGCCTGTGCAAATCGACATCGAGATCACTTATTGGCAGCTATAGTTGCTCGCACTCAGCAGATCCCCCGATCCCCAATCGGTCAACGACTTAGGGATACGAGCAGAGCAGCGTGGTGAACAGGGGTGCACCCGTGGCGCTATTGTTGGCGCGCTTCGTAATCGTCGCCTCGCGCGAGAATCGTGGCGTCGTCGGCTTTGCCGCCATTGCGCTACTTTACTCGCTTGTCGAGCCTACCCCGGACAAGCACAGGCAATGTCTACCTCAAAGAGCTTCTTTGTGCGTTCGTCCGAGCGAGGTCAGGGCGTTGGCAAACCTCTTATGGCGTGGATCGCGCGTTATGCGGTGAACAACGGTTGTTGTCGTATCGACTGGCCAGTCCAGGCATCAAATGACAACGGAATCTCCTTCTATGAGAGCCTCGGTGCCAAGCGCGTCGCCGAAAGGCTCAGCTATAGGCTGTCCGGGTCTAGCCTGCTTCAACTCGCCGGCGCGGGAGATGGTTGGCTTGCCGGCTAACCCTTCGTAGCGCGTTGGCAGTGTAGACCAGCGGGCGCGTGTAGCCCTGCATCGACACCCACCGACGCGCCGATCACTGGCGTGAACGAGGGTCGGCCCTCCGCCGCCCGACCGGTCGCGGACGCACGTCAAGAGCATCGCCGTGTGCGTAAAATACAGCCTAAGGTTTCGCACTCCACCACGGGGACCGCTATGAATCCACAGCAGTACGAAAAGGTCAAATCCGCCAAGGGCTTCATCGCTGCGCTTGACCAGAGCGGCGGCAGCACGCCGAAGGCGCTGAGTCTGTACGGCATCAAGCCGGACGCCTATTCGGGCGATCAGCAGATGTTCGACCTGATCCACGCGATGCGCACGCGGATCATCACCAGCCCGGCGTTCAACGGCGATCGAATCCTGGGCGCGATCCTGTTCGAACAGACGATGGACCGCGAGATCGAGGGACGCGGCAGCGCGGACTACCTCTGGTCCGTGAAGCAGGTGGTTCCTTTCCTGAAGGTCGACAAAGGCCTGGCCGACGAGGCGAACGGCGCACAGATGATGAAGGCGATGCCCAACCTAGACGCTTTGCTTGCGCGTGCCAAGGGCAAGGGCATATTCGGGACCAAGATGCGCTCGGTCGTGAAGCACGCCGACGCCAAAGGCATCGACGATGTCGTCGCCCAGCAGTTCACAATCGGCAAACAGATCCTGGCGACGGGCCTCATGCCCATCCTCGAGCCCGAGGTCGACATCCACGCCACGGATAAGCAAGCCGCCGAACGGCTCCTGAAGGCGGCCATCCTTGAGCACTTGGATACCCTGGGACCGCAGCAACAGGTGATGCTGAAGCTCACAATTCCATCCGTCGACGATTTCTACGCGGATCTGGTCAAGCATCCGAAGTTGGTGCGCGTGGTTGCGCTCTCGGGAGGCTACTCGCGCGACGAGGCGAACACGCTGCTTGCGCGCAACCATGGCGTGATCGCGAGCTTTTCGCGGGCGTTGACCGAAGGCCTCACCGCGCAGCAGAGCGCCCAGGAATTCAACAGGGCGCTGGACGCGTCGATCGCCAGCATCCACCAGGCGTCGGTGACCTGACCTCATAAGGCACCGTTCGCGCGGTTGCGACTCACGAGAAACGCGGCTCCCATCCGACCGCGATTTCGAATCTCATCGACGCGACCCGCGGAAAACCGCTTGAGACGGGTAGGAGCCGTTCGACGCCACTCACCGAACTGGCGTATATGGACCCCTCCTCACTTGCTAGCACTCCGCGTTCTGGCGACGAGGTACGACTGCTCACGTATATCCGGCCTCGATATGACCTCGAGCCATCCGATGTCGGGCCACAATGGGCTATTCGCGCGTCGGCTCCCAATCGCTTTGTCGGGCTTAGCGCCCTTGGACATTCGCGGGCTATTCCGACGCCGGTTCGACCTGTTCGCCATCACTCGGGATGCTCGCAACCGCGGTGGATGGTCTCCTCTGGTTGGTCGGCGCGCGGCGTTCAGGCGGCCACGCGCTCCGGTTCGTAGTTCCGTGCCGTGCCTCATCATCGCCCAGGCGATCCGCGCCATCTTGTTGGCGAGTGCGATCGCCGCGACGTTGTGGATGGCGGGCGCTCCGCTAATCCGGCGACCCAGCGACTGAGGCGGTCGGTCTTGCCGGGCGCCGTGCGCAGTGCCGAACGTGCGCCGTGGATCATCAGCGTGCGCAGGTACTTGTCGCCGCGCTTGCTGATACCGAGCAGCTTGCTCTTTGCCGCCGGAGCTGTGTTGCCTCGGTGTGAGGCCGAGAGACGCGGCCATCTGCCGCCCATTCTTGAACTGCCGTCCGTCACCGACCATCGCGACCAGTGCGGAAGCGATCAGCGGACCGATCACCACGCAGCTGCTCGATGCGTCGCACGGCCTCGTCCGCACGCAATCGCGGCGATCTCCCGATCGAGCTCACCCACGCGCTCGTCGAGCCACTGCAGGTCGCGATAAGCCGGCCAGCAGCGCTCTGAAGCGAGCACTCAGCCCGTTCTCGCGTCTTCCAGCCAAGCCGGGACGGCACGCCGCAGCGACGCGATCTCACGGGCGCGACCAACCCGTACTCATAGACCAGTCCGCGTATCTGGTTCGCCTTCGCGGTCCGCTCGCTGATCAGGCTCGCCCGGACCCGATGCACCGCCTGGATGTCCTGCTGCTCGACCGTCTTCACCGCCACGTAGCGCATGCTCGGCCGGCTCATGGCTTCGCAGATCGCCTGCGCGTCATTGGCGTCGTTCTTGTTGCTCTTCACATACGGTTCACGAACTGCGGCGCAATCAGCTTCACGACGTAAGCCTTCGACTGCAGCCGCCGCGCCCAGTGATGCGCACCACCGCAAGCCTCCATGCCGATCTCGCAGCCAGGCTCAACGTTACGCTCGAGCTCGGCGATCCAGCGACCGCGCTTCAGCCGCCGGCACCACACCGCCGTTCGTGCGCGATCGACGCCGTGCACCTGGAAGACCTGCTTGGCCAAATCCACGCCCACACGAGTAAGCTTCATGGTGACTCCTCCTCATTCCGTGACTGGTGATACACACCTCCAGTCTGGCACTCGATGCCGTTAGGAGTGAGGAGGGGTCCATCCCATTGCTTTCGACCCAAAGCGGTCAAGCGCAAGGTCGCAAGGCGGCCCTTCGCGGCCGTTAACGTTCCGGTTGAGCGGCGGTGCGGCAGCGCCGTCCGCTGCAACCAGTTGTTAGGCGTCGCGGATTCACAAAGTAAGTGCAACACCTTCTGAAGGATGGTGGGGAGCGGTGATACTAGCACCTCCTCATTCGGCCAGGAACGGGGTTGCATCCATGAAAACGTATCACCAGCTCACCCAAGAAGAACGATACAGGATCACCGCGCATCGGATGTGCGGGACTTCGCAGGTCGAGATCGCGCGGCTGCTGCAGCGCCACCCCAGCACGATGGGCGGGAGTTGCGGCGCAACGCGACCAACCACGATGGCGACTACCGAGCCGAGAAGGCGCACAGCTACGCGACGGCCCGGCGCCGGCGCTGCCGCCGCGGGGCGCACTTCAGCGCCACCGACATGGCGCGGGTGGCCAGGCTGGTGCGCCGAAGGTTCAGCGCCGAGCAGATCTCCGGGGTGTGGAAGAAGACCGGCGCCCTGCGCATCAGTCACGAGACGATCTACCGGCATATCCGATGGGACAGGCGGGCGGGAGGCGACCTGTGGACGTCACACCCGGATCATGAGCAAGTTCGCACGCAAGCGCTACCGCAGCCACGATTCACGGGGCGTGCTGCCCGGCAAGCGGCCCATCAGCGAGCGGCCAGTGGAAGTCGAACTGCGCCAGCGCATCGGGCACTGGGAAGGCGACACCGTGATGGGCAGCGACCTGCGCCACTGCGTGCTCACGCTGGTGGAGCGCAAGACCGGATACGCGATCATCAAGAAGCTCAAGGCGCGCAAGATGGAGCGAAGTTACCCGAGCCGCCACCCGCGCGATCCGCACGCACTGCCGAAAGTTCAAGACGATCACCTTCGACAACGGCACCGAGTTCCACGACTACGCCCGACTCGAACAACGCTTCCCGATCAAGGTTTACTTCGCCACGCCGTACCACTCGTGGGAGCGCGGCAGCAACGAGAACTTCAACGGCCTGCTGCGTCAGTATTTGCCCAAGGGCAGCTGCATGAGGGCGGTCACCCAGACACGCTGCGACCAGATCGTCGACGATCTCAACAACCGACCCCGCAAACGACATGGCTTCAGCACACCCGCCGAGCTGTATCATCGAAACTAATCAGCGTTGCACTTGCTCGTTGAATCTACGCGTCATTGTGCCCTTGGCGCCGGAGTACAACATGGGTGGCTTTCTACGACGCAACGAACTGAACACATTCGTATCCCAGAGCGCGCACGTCAATCCCCTCGAACAGTCGCTCTCCCCCGCCCAGCAGGACCGGCGAGATAGCGACGTGCAGCTCATCGATGAGGCCCGTACGAAGATATTGCTGGATAGTGTTAGGTCCGCCGCCAATGCGCACATCCATTCCGTTGGCTGCGTCGCGCGCTCGGTCAAGCGCCTCGTGAATACCGCCCGTGACGAAGTAGAATGTCGTTTCGCCTTCCATCTGGATGGGCGGGCGCGCGTGATGAGTCAAGATGAAAGTTGGAACGTGATAGGGTGGGTTGTCCCCCCACCAGCCTTTCCAGTTCATGTCGGGCCAGGAACCGCGAATCGGTCCGAACATGTTTCTTCCGAGAATCCAGGCGCCAACATTCTTGAAGCCCCGCGCAGCGAAGTCGTCATCGATCCCCGTTGTGCCACCGTCGGCGCCAAATAGGGTCCGTTGCAACGTGCGTGTCGGGACTAACCACTGGTGCAAATCTGCCCCGCCCACGCCGAGCGGATTCCTGATGTCCTGATTCGGACCAGCTCCGTATCCGTCAAGCGAGATGGTAAAGCCCTCAACTCGGACGCGTGTCATTTTCATGCCTTCCTTTCGATTGACGCCTAACGTAATGTAGGTTGTAGGGATGCGGTGTATCTCATTACGCTAGACCAGATAATCTGCTGGCGTCAACTGAAGGCGATTGTATTTTCGAGACATTTCGGAATGCGAATTCAGTCTGACGACGATATGCACCGCCCAGCCGCGCGGGACTCGCCGTCGAACAACGGCGGACGACTGCTTTTGGGCATCCCGTCGTACGCCCGCTTCTGGCCGCGAGTTGCCTTCGCCCGCAGTCGACCCGTTGCCGCCATTCAGTTAAGCGAGAAGGAGACATCCCGAACGCCGATTCGCGATGGAAACATCGTTATCGTGGCATCGGAGGGAACGGCGCCACGCGTCGCAGGGTGATTCTTCGGACATCCCGGGTGTCGCCCAAGCGGCACTGGCGCGTCCTTTCATCTTGATAAAGTGGAGCGGACGAGTAGAATCATTCCCAGAAGAGCCGCGTATGCCACACTCCGTCTCTCATGCTAAAGCCTATCGGGCGTGTGTCATGCGCCTATCGAGTTGCATTTTTGCATCGACTCTGTGCTACTCGGGCTTGGTGGGCGCTGATGTCATCTACTCTGGACTACAGAATATCGTGCTAGAAGGTGTACCAGGGACTCAGCAGACACTTTCGGTGAACGTAGCGGGGGGGTCGACAAGCTGGGACAGGATGCAACTTAGCGTTAGCGGAACGGGTCAGGGTGGTGGAACAAATGATATCGGTGCTGGCGCAGAAGTGGCGCTCGCGAGCAGCGCAGCGATCTTCCCTCGGATTACACGCTTCGACTATGGAGAACCGTTTCCGGTCGATCCAATCTTCGGAAGCGGTTCAGAGATTCTGTGGGGCTTTGGATATGGTCCAGCCGACGGAAGCTTCTATGCGGCGATGATGCTCGGAACATTTGGTACCGGGCCCGAGTATGTCGGATGGATTCAACTGCTCGTGGAAAACTCGTCTACTTTAAGCGCCAGGATTACCGTTATCGATTGGGCCTATTCAAATCAGGTCGGCGAGGCAATCGCTATGGGTCAGGTGGCAGTATCGGAACCGTCCAGCCTTGTGCTGTTCGGAGCTGGTCTACTTGGAATGGCAGCGTCGGGGCGGCTCAGGCGGGGGCATTGTAAACTTTGATTGATTTTGGAGTATGTAGGGTTTCGATTGGGCAACGAACCGTCGAGGGCGAAGACGGCCTGTCGAACGGTCGTGGGGGTCTGCGCCTTCGAATGTCCGCCATCGAGCAGACTTGTTCGCGACGGCTTTTGGCCGAACTGAGACAGTCGTCCCTTGACATAGACAACTTCGAAGTGTCGTTTGCCGCGTTCGTCCCTCGAGTACGGAGTACCCAGCACTTCATGCGAAGCGGCTCCTCGTCGTTCTTAGTCCTGAATACCTAGTCCTTTGGACGAAATGCTAGGGACTAAGAATCATCTCCGGGGGGACATTGCGTCATGCGGATACGATATGTACGAGATGTAGTGCCCACGATAGCCGAGCACGACGAAGAAGATTCTGACCAATACCTCATTATCTACCCGAAGCCCGGCGCGTATCTCTCGCACATGGCACTGCTGGCCAGCATCACACGCGAAGCAGTGATGCCCGATCGAAGTCCTTAGTACTCAGCCCAAAGTATTCAATCCTTCGGTCAAGAGTCCCGGGACGGG
>CAWJAU010000016.1:0-259287 GCA_963840945.1 uncultured beta proteobacterium
TGGCATAGCGGATCTCGACGTCGCCATCGGTGACGATCACCCGCACCACCAGCCCCTCGATGAGCTGCCGTTTCTGCTCCCAGGTTGCCTGCTCGAGCCCTTCCTGCACCCGGCGACAGAACTCGTCGATGCTCAGGCTCACGCGTGCGATTTCGCTCTGACGGTCGACCTGCGCCTCCAGCTGCTGCCTTTGAGCCCCAAGGCTTTGGGCCTTCTGCTCCAGGTCGTGACGGCGACGGCGATATTCCTCCAGGCCGACAACCTCGCTCAAGTAGGCCTCGGTGAGTCGCTCGATCTGCTGCTCTACACGGACTTGCCCCCGCTTCAAGACATCGCGCCGGGCTTGCAGATCCTGAGGCAGCCAATGCCCGCCATGCGCCCGCTCCAGCGCATAGCTGATGGCCTCTGGATGGGTCAGCAAACGGCACAGATCCTCCCAGACCAGGCTCTCAATCGGCTCGGCCGGAATAAAGCGCGAGCGGCACTTCGTTTCCCGGTGGGAGTGGAAGGCCGACAGCTTGCCGCGACAGCAATAGTAGCGATGCTGCGATTGAAGCAGCGGCCGAAGCAGGCCAACCCGCACACGCCGCAGCTGACCAAGCCCCGCAACAGATAACTCTGAGCCGTGTTGTTGCGGCTTGCGAACTGGCGGTTCTGGGCGAGTTTGGCCTGCACGCGATCAAACTGCTCCTGGGTGACAATGGCCGGGATCGACGCTACGGCAATCCAGTCCTCCCGCGGTCGGATGCGCCGCGTCGTGACCGCAGCCCCTGGGCGGCAGGCAACCTGGATGCGCCCAGTATACACCTCGCCGGTGTAGACGGGATTGGTCAGGATGCCCCGCAAGCTGGCACGCCCCAGCGTCCCTGGGCTCGCGGAGGCCTCACCGCGTCCTGATGCAGCTTCTTGGCCAAGGCATACAAGCTGCGGCCCTCATCAGCATACCAGGCGAACATCTCGGCCACCACCGCGGCCTCGGCTTGGTCCTGCCGCACGCCGGCGGGATCGCGGGGGCGATCCGGATTGACGCGATAGCCGTACGGCACCCGGATCCACGGCAAAAGGACGCCGGCCTGCAGCTTGCGCAGCCGGCCCGCCGCATCCGCTCCGTGATCAGGGTGCGCTCGTACTCGGCCACGGCCCCACGGATTTGCAGCAGCAGTTGATCGTGCGGATCCTGGCTCATCGGCCGGTCAAGGAACTCGACCTCACAGCCTGTCGCGGTGATCTCCTCGAGCAGGAGGACTTGATGCACATAATTGCGCGCGAGCCGGTCTGGTGCCGTGATCAGAACCCGATCGAGTTCGCGCAGGGCCGCGCGGTCTCGCAGCCGCTCCAGACCTGGCCGTGTGAGCTTGGCGCCGCTATAGCCATCATCGCGGAAGATGTGCTCAGGGGCGACACTCCACCCCTGCTGAAGGGCGTGCGCCTGCAGGCGATCAATTTGCTGAGCAAGCCCGTCGGCCTGTGCCTGGCGCTGGGTGGAGACCCGCGCATAGATCCCGGTCCTCATGGTTCACCTCCCGTGCGGGAGGCTCGGGGCCGGCCGGAACCGCGGCGTCTTGTGACAGCTTTGTCCATGCCATCAATTGCTGATAGGTCCGATCCCACCGGCGCTGCCCGTCCGGATGAGGCTGGCATGTCCGGTGCATCCGCCACTCCCGCATCGTTGCCTCCTGCCGCAGACAAGTTCGGCAACGAAGGGCAACCCAACAGACAGGTCTCGCGCAAGCGCAACGGCAACCGCCACCAGCTCAGCTTAAGCTGTCTGAAGCGGCTCAGGCAGAATTTGTCATTTGTGATTAGACCATCTCGACCTTCCAGCGCATGGCGTACCAGTCGAGCATCTGGATCGCGTCCGCGCGGGATCGTACCGGCAGATCCGTGATCAGCTTCCAGTCGATCCGCGCCCGGTCTTTGGGTGGATGACGCTCCTGTGCGTGGATCACCGTCAGGCTCAGGGCTGGATAGCGCTTCTGCTTGCCGATCGGAGGCAGGATGTGGATCCGGCGGTATTTGAGCTCTACGGTCGCAAGGCTCACATCGCCTTTCGGGCTGCGAACTTCGACCTGATGCCGTCCTTTGACCTTCACCTCTGCCATCTCGTCCGCGATGGTGTGCTGGCCATCGCCCGCCAACCGATCCACGCAGGTTCGGACCAGGAAGTGCGTGCTCAGAGCCTGAGCCGTGCAGAAGAACTCGTAGATGTCGTTCTCCCGGTCGCCGATATGGATGCAGCGCTCAGGAGCACCGAACAGCGCCACGGACTGCCTCATGCACTCCAGCCAGCGGATACTCTCCTTCTGATCGATGGGCACCCGGGTCGGGTTGATCTTGCGTTTGAGCGTCCGGGCGCCCTTGAACTGAGGCCTCGTCCAAAACTTGATCGCCGAAAGCCCCAGCGGCAGCCCATCCGCGGTCACAGCCAGGCAAGAGTGCATGAGCAGCCCGCAGACCGTGTGCATCCTGTAGCGACCTTCCTTGTCCCGGCCGCTGTTGACCCGGCGGGTCGCACCAATCCGTTCAGGCTGTGCTCTTTCGTAGGACAGTTCGGTTGTGTCCTGAATGACCAAGATAGGGCCACCGAAGGCGGCAAAGCGGGTTCGGGTGGCTTGGAAATGGCCCTGAAGGATCTCATGGTCGGAAACTTTGGGATTGGACAGGAAGCGGTAGCCGCTTTGGTGTTAGCCCAATCCTGGCAGGCCAGCGGAAGGCTCCGCCAATGGCACCGGCCATGTGGGTCAGGAGCTTGCGCAGGCGCTGGCCGAGACGATTGTCCCGAAAGCGGCACCCAGCGAGTTCCTGATCGACCCAGGAAATAACATTGGCTGCCTCTCCCAGAGGATGCGTCGGAAGAGACGTCTTTGTCATGGCCCAGCTCCCGCGCCGCCTCGTGGGAGCGAATAGGAGGCCGTCCGGCGTATGCCCGGCGCGCAGAGATCAGCGAGATCACGGGAAAGCCGAGACAGAGCCCTGTCCATGGGACACCTCTCTCAGATGAGGAGATGCTCACCAAGGAATCACGCTTGGTGCTGGTCAGGCAAGCACTGCTGCAAGTCAGAAATGTGGGTAATTGAAAGAGGCTGTACTCGGTTACGGGCGCCCTGCAAAGAGCGCGTCGGTTCGGGTGCGCCATGCGTCGTCCGCCAGCCACTTGTAATCCTGATCAGGCATGTGCGGCACAGTCCTTACCTCCGCCTCCGGCATGGAAGAAAGAAGCTGTCCCGCTCCTGCGAGACCTTGAGGGACCGGATCGGAACGACGATGCTGTCCTTGCCGGGGGTGAAGAACCCTCCTGACGCCACGATCGCATAGTCGCGGCGGTCCTTCGTGCCGAACACGACGTTCCGGACATCTTCCACGATTTTGTCGTCGGCGCTGCGCACCTCGGCGCCGATGATTTGGTCGCCCGGCCCCCGGAGCAAGCTCCTCGATGTTGATCAGTGGCTTGGCGTCCTTGTCAGCACGGCGACCTTGGACGGCGCCCCGTTGGACCTTTGGCTCGCGCGCGCTCATCTGCGTGTCTGCATCCTCCTCGTCGTTGCCGCCCAAGGAGTTAATTGGAGGGCCGGCGAGGAGTTCGCGGATGTTGCCCAGGAGGCGTTCGCAATCGTCATGACGCCCGTAGGACCAGAGGGTGATTGCCGCATCACGCAAGTTGCGCAGGTCACGAACCGTCTGGCGATTGGCCTTCCCGCGAAGCTCGGGCCTTTGCAGGATGGCTTCTTCAAGTTTGGCGTCCGCGATCTGGCAGTCGGCCATCGCCTGCGTGACCCCGAGCATGCTGAGGAGAGCAACTGCTTGGAGAATTCGTGCCGATTTCATCATTGGTCCGATCTGTAGGAAAGGCTGGTTGCCAAGCAGAAGCCGCCTTCTGCCACTGGCCAAACGTGTCTGGAGCAGTGCACCGCATTGCGATGCCGGTACGATTGATATGGTAAATCTGCGATAGATGTTGCATTAAAACAAGCAATTACTTAGACAAATCATATTATTCGGTAAGCTTTAGCGATGTATCATACATGTTTTCAGCGAGGATGATATCTAAAAAGACTTTAAGTTTATTACTGATGCGCCCTTTCCGGCCCTCAATAAGCCATCGTGCGGGTCGTATCCTTTCGTTAGAACATGAAGTAAGGGCCATGATATGGAACACCATGCCAATGAGACGCAGGACCGGGTAAGACAGCGCGCTTACGAGCTCTGGGAGCACCACGGCAGCCGCGAGGGCCACGAGGCAGAGTTTTGGCACCAAGCCGAGCGTGAGCTGAAAGGTGAAGCGAGCAGTAGCGACACCAGCAGAGGCGTCAGCGCGAATGCTGCCTCAGCGAGGAGCGGTTCCGGATCGGACGGTCCTGGCAAGGTGTGATGGCCGAAAGCGCGCAGAGGTTCATGTTGAGCGGGTTGGTCCGCAACATTCCTCTGCGTCATTGTTGCGACCGGTCCGCACGTCACGCTTCTTCCTGCTCATGATCCCGACAGGGCGACACGATGAATAGGTTCCCTTCAGCAGGTGATGCATGAAGGCGCTACCGCTCGCCGCGTTGTTCGCCCTTGGCCATGGCTGGTCTCCGTCGTTGGGCAGCGCGTGGTTGAGGTCATCTCAGTCTTCGATTGGGTCGCTAATGCGGTCGTCTGGTGCCTAAAAGCTGGGCACTCTCGACGTGTGCATATTAAGGATCGCGAGCATGGGCGTGGCTTGCCCGAGTTCGTACGTCAGCCAACGCGAACCCGCATGATCTCTCAGCGACGGAGCAGGGTGAGATTTGGGTTGCTTTTGATCATGGTTGATCGTCGCCCGGATTGCGCCGGCAGACGCCCCGGGTGTGCTTCTCGATGGCCGCTGAAGCGGCATCAAGGGATGCGAAGGGGCCGTGTTCAATGCCGGCCATCGTCTCCAGAGCATAGCCTTCCGGATGGATCGTAAACTGCTTGGCAGATACCTCCGTGATCCGACCCATCGGGCGGCCGAGGAGGTCGATCAGATTCCACGCCTCGCCCTCAACGATTGGTGTCACGATGACATCCAAGCTTTCCTCCCGTTTCAGCGCTACGGATAGAGATGTCTGAGCTGCCAAACTCACTACAAGGCTCGTAAGCGCAGGATGGTTCAGAGAATTCCCAAACTCGCCGGCAGAGGAGGAAGCGCCGACAAGCCCAGCAATTTTCCAATGACCAAAGGGTCTCTCCGTGGAGCGGGCTCGTCTTCGATCTTAGAGGTGCTGCGCGTTCGGCGTAACACGCTGCAGGTCGAGAGCTTTGCGCCTGTCTGACGGATATCCGGCCGCGCTCCGCAACGCGGGACGAGTGCTCTTTATCCAACGTTCGGTTTTGCCAAGATCAGCCCAGGAGGCTGGTCCTCCGATCAGGTATCGTGGGATCCCGAAGCATCCCGCGCCAGTGCGGCGTCGAGAGCTTCCGGCGTGACAGGGATCGCTTGGAAGGACCCTGTTCCACGACGGGATAAAGGGAGAAAGCTCACGGTTGCAACACGGCGGAAGGCCAAGAACGATAAGCCCTCGATAGGTTCCTCGTCAGTCTGGACCCTGTAGCTCCCGGCTGGTTGGGTCTCCTCCAGTCCATCCAGCGAGAAGGGCCGCGCGAAGGTGATCGTCCTGGATGTGGTGCGCAAGGTCATGGCCATTCTCCATGGTGCCAGTGGGGACAGCCTAGATCCCGACCTTGTCGGCGCACGCGACTGCGACAAGGCGGTTACCTTCCGACGTTCCAGGCATGGTTGCCCAACCATTCTTCATCACGATGTCGCCTCGCTCGTAGGAGGAAGCGGCTTTCAGGAGCACAACCCGCTCGGCAAGCTGGGGATCACGCTTAGATTGGTCGACGCAGATCGAAGTCAGTGCTGCGACCACATCGGTTCGCGATTGCTCCGTAGCGATCTGCCGGGCTGTGCCCCCTGTCACCCACCCGCCCCAGTTAAACCCGATCACCGTCACGGCAATTCGCCGCACGCCACGCCATAAAGGCCTGGCTTCAACCATTCCGGGGTTTTCATGAGATTATCTTTCGGATCAGGCAAGAAATTATCTCTCACCAGAAACAAACAGTAGCACGTAATACTACTCTAGGCGTTAGTTTTATTTTCGCTATTAATCGCACGAATCTTCTCAATGCAGCTCTGAGGCTGCAAAGAAGCATTTTCTAGTACTGATATCGGTAAGTCATGATCAGCGCCGTGATTTCCGCCACCGTCCGATTGCGGGTTGCACAGCCGTTGAGGCTGACAACGATCACGGAGACCGGGCGTCAAGGAGGGCGATACGACCAAGCTCGCCCCTGATCGCCAGGGCCGTCTTTGCTCCAATGCCTGCAAGATGTCGCACAGTTTATCCATATGAACCAGCGACAGAGCAGGCTTTGTGTGAGCAGGTGACCTTTATCGGGTTTGTTTTATATTTGCCCCTACGGATCCGTAAACTTAAAGTCCCGCTTCTGGCGGGCACTTTTTTGCTTCGTGTCTACCATTTTAGACAAGGAGATTGGCTTACGGGTAATTTGCGGCTCTCTGTCAGGTGTTTGCTGTAGAGCCTTGGGACGGGCTTTCCACGACCAGCGACAGCGTGACTCGCCAGACGATCTGTCCGGCCACGTTCTTCACATCGACAGTAAAGTCGCGCCGGTCCCCGGCCGGCAATTCGTCCCATATGATGTCGCGGAGAGCTTTCCTGGCTTCCTCCTGGGCCGCGTCAAGATCGTCCAGGTCCACGCCTTGACGGTCCGGCGTGAAGTCCTCGCCATCATGGATATCGAAGAAAAAGCGTGGCATGGGCGCTCCGGCGCTTGAGAACAATGGCCGTCAACGCCGGAGGGCTCGCTGCCTGTTCCAAAAGGGACTGTCTCTCAGGCTGCCCATGTTTCCAGGACGCCAATCAACTGAGCCATCCTGTACGGCTTCGAGAGGATGATCCCGCCGGGGACGGGCTGTATCTGCTCGGCGTAACCCGTGACATACAGGACAGGCAGATCGGGGAAGCGCTCGCGGTAGGCCCGGGCCACCGTCCAGCCATTGGCGCCCAGCAGACGAATGTCGGTCATCAGGGCATCGACGGCGATCCCGGCGTGCAGGAGATTTAGAGCTTCCCCGCCGCTGGCCGCTTCAATGGCTTCGAACCCGGCATCTTCCAATCCCGCCACAGCCATCTCGCGGACGAACGGGTCATCCTCTACGACCAAGACCTTCATTGCGTCCGCACTTGCCTGGTTTCCGCCGATGTGGAGGCTTGTAGCTCTCATCGCTTGGGACGCAATTCAGTTCCACAGGAGCCTTCCGCGAAATTTCCCCACGGCAGAAGGAGGTTCATCGTCTGGGGCGAGAGGATCTGGGGTTTTCCCGCATCCAGCGATCCGGAAGTCCTACGCCTGCGCGCCGTGCGACCCGGCAATGCCGTCCTCGCGCACAAGTCCCATCAGCTCGGCCAGGCGGGTCCTCGCCCGGTTGACCCGGCTCTTGACCGTGCCGACCTTCGTCGCCAGCGCTTCTGCGGCTTCCTCGTACGACAGTCCCTCCGCACCGATGAGCAGCAGGGCCTCGCGCTGCTCCTGGGGCAGCTTGGCGAGGGCGGTGTGGAAATCCTGGACCGCGAGCCTGTCCTCCTGGTCCGGGATCGAGATCATCGTGGCCGCGTGGATCCCGTCCGTGTCCTCGACCTCGCGCTGCGACCTGCGGTAGGCGGAGAGGAACAGGTTCCGCAGGATGGTGAAAAGCCAGGCCTGGAGGTTCGTGTCGGCCTCGAACGTCTCCTGCCGGCTGATCGCCTTGAGCACTGTCTCCTGCACGAGATCCTCGGCCCGGTGGATGTCACGGGTGAGCGAGATCGCGTAGGCCCGCAACGGCTTCAGGCTGCCCATGAGCTCGTCGAGAAAGGCCTGATTCACCGGTTCCGTATGGGCCCGGATGACCTGCGCCACGCGATCGAGCAGCCGGGCCAGGCTCCGAGGCATCTTCTCCGCGTCAGGATTGCCGTAGAGGGTGCGCAGCTCGCGTCCGAGATGGGTCTGGATGGCGTCGTTGAGGGAAGGGTATTCGGCGGAGTGGGAGCGTTCGTTCGGGATGCACTGGGTCATCGCCAATCAGATGTAACGGGCTGGGCTGGTTTCAACCGCGGAATAAGGACGCGGGAGCGGAAACCACGGATGCCGCCCGACGTTATCGAACCGTGACAGTTTACGTGCGTGAGGTCAGGCGCATGCGGCGGTTCCTGCGCGACAATGGGCTCTCGGTGACGTTGTTCATGCTGTTCCTGGTCTCGCTTGTTGGCCAGGCGCTCACCGGATGGAGAGCGCACACGGAAGAGCTCCGCATCCATGATCTGCCTGCCGTCGGCTTCGCGGCCTATCTGACCAGTGGTCACTTCATCTCGGCGGTGTTCGAGAACTGGGAAAGCGAGTTCCTCCAGATGGCAGCCTACGTGCTGCTCACCATCTTCCTGTTCCAGAAGGGCGCCTCCGAGTCCGAAACCTGATGAGCACAACCCGTAAGATGAACAACCGTCCGCGCATCGCAGCGATCCGGATGCGCCCTGGCCCGTCCACCGGGGCGGCTTGCTGCTGAAGCTCTACTCGCACTCGCTCAGCATTGCGTTGGTGACGCTCTTTCTCGTGTCCTTCTTCCTTCACCTGGCCGGGAGCACGCGGCGGATGAACGAGGAGGCACTCGAGCATCGGCAACCGCGGCAGACCATGGCCGACACACTCGTAAACCCGGAATTCTGGTACGAGAGCTTCCAGAACTGGCAGAGCGAGTTCCTGTCGATTGCGGCGGCACGCCGCCAAAATCGGCGTGCGCGTAGAAAACCGGAACAGCGTGAGCGCGATCCCGCCGCGCCCGCGGCAGCGCAATGCGATGCGCGAGCTCCGCCGGATCGGCATAGGGTTTGCCTCGCGGATCGTGATGAACATAGTGGAATTCGGCGACTGCCGTGTATCCCGCCTTCAACATCTCGACATACGCTTGCGCGGCGATCGCCTCGAATGCGTCGGCGTCGATCCGGTCGAGGAATGCGTACATCGCTCGCCGCCACGTCCAGAAGCTGTCGCGCGTCGCGTTCGCGCGTCCCGTGCGTCCGGCGATCGCCCGCTGAAAGGCATGCGAATGCAGGTTCGGCATCCCCGGCACCAGCGGGCCGGCCACGCGCTCTGCGCCATCGCGCTGCGTATGTTGCTCGACCTGCACGATCGTTCCGTCGGCGTCGATATCGACACGACATCGCGCAGCCAGCCGCGAGGCGTCAGCGCGTCCGCGGCGAAGAGCCTCATGGGCAATCGACGCTGACGACAAGCGCCACTGCGCCGGCCGTCAGCGGCCGGATCGCGATGGGGGCGAATTCACTCCCGGTGATCCGTCGCATCGACGAGCAGCGCATGACCTTCGTCCAGCCGCATGCGCGCGAGCCCCGCGATCGTGCATTCGTGCGGTCCTGCGCCGCATACGCTAGCCGGAATGACGTCGGGCCGAATTCCGACATCGCCACGCGCGAACGACAGTGACGCGTCCTCGCGCGCGGTCACGCCGGAACATCGCGTTGAAGTCGCGACAAGGTCCCGCCACCAGCGTGCAGTCGATCGCATCGTCGCCGCTGAAGTCATGCGGCGCGAAAGCGCGTCGTCAGCTCGGTATCGCAAGCGGCCGGAGCGCAAGCGCATGCCGGCGCCCTCGAGCAGCACGATCGTGCGATCGATGCCCGGAAAGCGCGAGAACGGTCCGTCGCGCTCGACGTCGGCGATGCTGACCCGCCACAAGAACTCGTCGAGCGCGGCTCCGGCCGGATACACGGCGATCTCGAGTCGTGCGTCCCGCGCCGTTCTTCCACGGCATCGGGCGATAATCGTAGGGCGTGAGGAGGCGATACATGGCGACGGTCGCGAGCGGCGGACACCGGAACGTCGATTGTAGAGGCATCCCCTGCCCCGCCAACGCGGAGAATTCGAAGTACCGGCGCCGACCCGGGCCGATGCGCGCTTGCAGAAGCCGCATTGACAGGGGCGGTCGTTGCGCCCTAGATTCGCATGGTTGCAGTCCCCTTTCCGGAGATGTCCATGCACAAGACGCTCGCATTCGCCGCGGCCGCGATTTTCGCCGCAACAGGTCCTGCCGCCGCCCAGGAAACCAAGGTCGCGATCGGCATGTCCGGCTGGACCGGATTCCCGCCGCTCACGCTCGCCAAGGAGGCCGGAATCTTCAAGAAGAACGGCCTCGACGTGTCGATCAAGATGATTCCGCAGAAGGACCGCCACCTCGCGATCGCGTCCGGCGACGTCCAGTGCGCCGCGACGACCGTCGAGACGTGGATCGTCTGGAACGCGAACGGCGTGGCGACCAAGCAGATCTTCCAGATGGACAAGAGCTACGGCGCCGACGGCATGGCGGTGCGCGGCAACGTCGCGAAGATCGCCGACCTCAAGGGCAAGACCGTCGCGGCGTCCGCGCCGGGCACGGCGCCGTATTTCACGCTGGCCTGGTTCCTGAAGAAGAACGGGCTGTCGGTGAAGGACGTCACGGTCGTCAATCTCGAGCCCGCGGCCGCCGCGCAGGCGTTCGTCGCCGGCCAGAACGACGCGGCGATGACCTACGAGCCCTACCTGTCGACGGTGCGCGACAACCCGAACGCCGGCAAGATCATCGCGACCACGCTCGACTATCCGATGATCATGGACACGTTCGGCTGCACGCCGAAATTCCTGGCCGACAACCCGAAGGCCGCGCAGGCGCTCGACGAACAGCTATTTCGAGGCGCTCGAGATGATCAAGAAGGACCCGCAGAAGAGCAACGAGATCATGGGCGCGCCGACGTCAAGCAGACGGCCGAGCAGTTCGGCAAGTCGGCGGCCTACCTGCGCTGGCAGGACAAGGCGGCGAACCAGAAATTCTTCGCCGGCGAGTTCCAGCAGTTCAGCAAGGAGGCCGCGGACCTGCTGCTCGAGGTCGGCATCATCAAGTCGATTCCCGATCTCACCAACCTCGCCGACACCAGCTTCATCAAGTGACGCGGATGTGCCGCCGCGGGCCGCAGCGCGGCCCGCGATGACGCCGCTCAAGCCGATCTCGCGGGGCCGCAAGGTCGCGCTCGGCATCGCGTTCTTCGTCGTCTTCGTCGCCGCCTGGAGCGCGGCGACGTTCGGCGGCTTCGTGTCGAAGACGTTTCTCGCCGATCCGCTGACGATGCTGCGCGAAGGCTGGGCGCTGTTCGCGAAGTACGGCTTCGCCAACGACATCGCGATCACGGTGTGGCGCGTGGTCGGCGGCTTCGTGCTCGCCGCGGCATGCGCCGTGCCGCTGGGCATCGCGATGGGCGCCTACAAGCCGATCGAGGCGTTCTTCGAGCCGTTCGTCTCGTTCGCCCGCTACCTGCCGGCGTCCGCGTTCATCCCGCTGCTGATCCTGTGGGCCGGCATCGGCGAAATGCAGAAGCTCCTCGTGATCTTCATCGGCTCGTTCTTCCAGATCGTGCTGATGGTCGCGGTGACCGTCGGCGCTACGCGGCGCGACCTCGTCGAGGCCGCCTACACGCTCGGCGCAGCATCGCGCGGCGTCGTGCGCCGCGTGCTGCTGCCGAGCGCGGCGCCTGCGATCGCCGAAACGCTGCGGCTGGTGCTCGGTTGGGCGTGGACCTACGTGATCGTCGCCGAGCTGATCGGCGCGTCCTCCGGCATCGGCCACATGATCACCGACAGCCAGGCGCTGCTCAACACCGGCCAGATCATCTTCGGCATCATCGTGATCGGCGTGATCGGGCTCATCTCGGATTTCCTGTTCAAGTGGGCGAACCAGCGGCTGTTCCCGTGGAGCCTTGCGTAAGGTGTGGACATTTCCATGAGCAAGCTCGCGATCGAAGGCGTCGGCCGGACGTTTCCCGGCGTGCGCGGCGGCGCGCCGACCGTGGCGCTGCAGCCGACGACGCTCGACGGTCGAGGACAACGACTTCATCACGATCCTCGGCCCGTCGGGCTGCGGCAAGTCGACGCTGCTGCGCATCGTCGCCGGCCTCGACACGCCTACGACCGGCCGCGTGCTGCTCGACGGCGCGCCGGTCAGCGGCGCCCGGCGCCGACCGCGGCATGGTGTTCCAGTCGTACACGCTGTTCCCGTGGCTCACCGTGCGCGAGAACATCTGCTTCGGCTTGCGCGAAAAGGCAATGCCGCAGGCGAGGCAGGACGAGATCGCCGCGCATTACATCGCCCGCGTCGGGCTCGCCGGCTTCGAGCATCACTATCCGAAGATGCTCTCCGGCGGCATGCAGCAGCGCACGGCCATCGCCCGCGCGCTCGCCAACGATCCGAAGATCCTGCTGCTCGACGAGCCGTTCGGCGCGCTCGACAACCAGACGCGCGCGCTGATGCAGGAGCTGCTGCTCGGCATCTGGGAGGCGGAAACGGAAGACCGTGCTCTTCGTCACGCACGACATCGAGGAGGCGATCTTCATGGCGGGACCGCGTCGTCGTGATGAGCGCGCGGCCGGGCCGGATCAAGGCCGAAGTCGCGGTCGATCTGCCGCATCCGCGGCACTACACGGTCAAGACGACGCCCGAATTCTCCGCTTTCAAGGCGCGGCTGACCGAGGAGATCCGAGTCGAGGCGTTGAAAGTCGCCGTCGCGGCCTGACGACCACAAAAAAACGCCCGCCCGGCCGCCAACTCTCGGGCAACCGGACGGGCGCCGGAAACAGCGCGATCAGGAAACCTTGACCGGCACGTAGATCTGGCGGCCCTGGCGCTCGATCAGGAGCGCGACGGTCTTGCCCGACTTGTCGACCGGCGACTTCAGCTCGTCGACCGTAGTCGACCTTCGACGCGCCCACGCCGACGATCACGTCGCCCGCCTGGACGCCGGCCTTGGCCGCCGCGCCGCCCGCGCGCTCGACGACGAGACCGGCCTTGCCGCCGGCCTTCTGTTCGTCCGGCGTCAGCGGGCGCACGGCGACGCCGAGCTTGCCCTTGGTCTCCGCGTCGTCGCTCGACCTTCGCGACCTTGTCGTCGTCGAGCGTGCCGACCTTCGCGGAGAGCTCGACCGCCTTGCCGTCGCGCCACACCTCGATGTCGAGCTTCGTGCCGGGCGCCGTGTTGCCGATGCGGCTCGTGACGTCGGTGCTGTCGGTCACGGCGACGCCGTCGATCTTGCGGATCACGTCGCCGGACTTGAAGCCGGCCTTGGCCGCCGGGCTGTCCTTCTCGACCGTGCCGACGAGCGCGCCGTTGGAGTCAGGCAGGCCGAAGCTCTGCGCGAGCGACTGGTCGAGCCCCTGGATGCCGATGCCCAGGCGGCCGTGCTGCACCTTGCCGTGCGTCTTGAGCTGGTCGGCGACCTTCGCCGCGACGTCCGCCGGAATCGCGAACGACAGTCCCATGTAGCCGCCCGAGCGGCTGTAGATCTGCGAGTTGACGCCGACGACCTGGCCCTTCGGCGTTGAGCAGCGGACCGCCCGAATTGCCGGGATTGACGGCGACGTCGGTCTGGATGAACGGCACCATCTGCCCGTCCGGCAGCGCGCGATGCACGCCGCTCACGACACCGGCCGACACGCTGTTCTCGAAGCCGAACGGCGAGCCGATCGCGATCACCCATTCGCCGCGCTTCACCGCGGGCTTGGCGGCGAGGTCGAGCGCCGGCAGGTTCTTCGCGTCGATCTTGATGAGCGCGATGTCGGTGCGCTTGTCGGTGCCGATGACCTTGGCCGTGAATTCGCGCCGGTCGGTGAGCTTGACCGTCGACTTCGGTCGCGCCGTCGACGACGTGCGCATTGGTGACGATGTAGCCGTCGGGGCTCACGATGAAGCCCGAGCCCATGCCTTGCGCGGGCTGCGGCTGCTGCGGGCGCATGCCAGGGCCGTTCGGCATGCCGCCGAAGCGCTTGAAGAATTCGTAGTACGGGCTGTCCTCGTCGATATCCTCGAGGTCGACGGCGCCCTTGGCCTTGCGTGTGGAGCGTGCTGATGTTGACGACGGATGCGCCGGCGCGATCGACGAGCGCGGTGAAGTCGGGAAGATTGGGCCGCGGCGGGCGGCGACGCCACAGCGGCGATCGCCGGCGGAGACTGCGTGGCCGCCTGCGCAGCGCCGACGGACAGGTGTCGAGGTGCGTGTAGCCCGTCGCGACGCCGGCGCCGATGCCGGCGGCGACAAGGGCATAGGTAACTTTCGAAAGTCGCATCGTGCTCTCCTGAGGAAACGGCCCAAAGTCCGGGCCTGCACGATGCAATGTAGGGACTGTTGCTTAACGGGACCTTAAGGAGACCTCCTTCGCCAGCATCAGCGTCGGGCGGCCGCGGCGTCCACCCTGGAAAACCGGACGCGCGACGACCGAGGCCCCTGCCCTCTCCGGACCATCGCCGAGACTGATCGTCGCGCCATGCGCATCGGCGATGCGCCGCACGATCGACAGGCCGAGGCCGCTGCCCGCTGCATGGCCGTCGCCGTCGGGAGGGTCCGCGGTGGAAGCGCTCGAACACGCGCTCGCGCTCGGCGACGGGAATGCCGGGACCGGTGTCGATCACCGACAGCATCGCGCCGTCCCGCATCGTCGGCGACGGCGACGTCGATGCGCCCGCCCTCGGGCGTGTAGCGCAGCGCGTTGTCGAGCAGGTTGGCGATCAGCGTCGCGAGGCTCGCCGGATCGCCGCGCACCGGCGACCGCCGCCGTCCCGTGCGACCCGAGGTCGATGCGCCGCGCCTCGGCGAGCGGCGCGCGGGCGACGATCGCGTCCTTGCGCGAGCGCCACCAGGTCGCACGCGCGAGAAATTCGCGGGACGAGCGCCTCCGGCTCGAGCCGCGCCATCGTCAGCAGCTGCTCGACCAGCCGCGACGCGCGCGCGACGCCCGACTCAGGTCGGCGCAGCGCCGCGGCACGCGCCCGCCGCGTCGGACGCGCGCTCCGCCTGCTCGACCTGCAGCTTCGAGCGCCGCGAGCGGCGTGCGCAGCTCGTGCGCGGCATCGGCGGTGAATCGGCGCTGCGCGGCCAGCGCCTCGTCGAGGCGCGCGAGCAGCGCGTTGAGGCTCGCCGGCGAGCGGCTGCAGCTCCCGCGGCAGGCCGTCGCTCCGCGAGCGGCGCCATCGCGTCGGGCCGGCGCTTGGCGACCGCGCGCGACATCGCATCGAGCGGGCGCAAGCCGCGGCCGACCGCGAACCAGATCAGCACGCCGAGCAACGGGATCAGCAGCGCCAGCGGCAGCAGCGTGCGCAGCGCGGCCTGCGCGGCGATCTCGCGCCGCTCGTCGAGCGCATGCGCGACCTGCAGCGCGTGCTCGCCGTCGACATGCGTGTAGACGCGCCACGCGCGCCCGTCCTGCACGACGTCGGAGTAGCCTTCGGTGATCGGGACGGGCAGCCCGGCGCCCGGCCGCGACCAGTAGACGAGCACGCCGTCGCGGTCCCAGATCTGCGTGACGATCTCGGACACGCCCGACGTGCGCCGGCCGTCGCGCGGCGGCGAGCGACGGCTGGCGGCCGCGCAGCAGGTCGTCGATGCGCGTCGAATACGCGAGCTGCTTCAACTGCAGGTCGAAGAGCTCGCCGATTTCGCGCCGCGTTTCGACGTACGTGGCAAGCGTCGCGAGCGCCGCCACGGCGCCGAGGCCGAGCAGCAGCCGGACGAGCAGCGTGCGCGCCGGATCGACGCTCATCGCCGCGCTCATGCCGGCGATCACGTAGCCGACGCCGCGGATCGTGCGGATCGCGTCGGCGCCGAGCTTCTTGCGCAGGTTGTGGACGTGCACTTCGACGGCGTTGCTTTCCACTTCCTCGCCCCAGCCGTAGAGCCGCTCCTCGAGCTGCGCCTTGGACAGCGCCGCGCCCGGCCGCTCGAGCAGCGCGGCCAGCAGCGCGAATTCGCGCGCGCGACAGGTCGACCGGCGCGCCGTCGCGGGTCACCGTGCGCGTCGGCGGGATCGAGCGCCAGGTCGCCGTTGCGCAGCACGTTGTCCTCGCGCGCGACGTCGCGCCGCAGGAGCGCGCGCATGCGCGCCGCGAGCTCGTCCAGGCTGAACGGCTTGACCAGGTAGTCGTCGGCGCCGGCATCGAGTCCCGCCGACGCGGTCGGCGACCGCGTCGCGCGCCGTGACGACCAGCACGCGCACCTTGTTGCCGGCGCGGCGCGATTTCCTTCAGCAGGTCGAGGCCGCTCTTGCGCGGCAGGCCGAGGTCGAGCAGGACGAGCGCGTACGCGTCCGTCGCGGTGTCGAGCGCGAGCTTGGCCGGCCTGCCCGTCCTTCACCCAGTCGACCGTATAGCCGTCCTGCTGCAAGGCCGCATGCAGCGTCTTGCCGATCATCGGGTCGTCTTCGACGAGGAGGATGCGCATCGCGATTTCCACGGCGGTTGCGCCGCCACTACGGATCGGCGACTCGGGCGCCGGACCAAATCCCCGGGGTCCCGCGACCCTATCGGTGGCCGGGGCTCAGTCCTTGCCCTTCTTCTTGGCGTGACCCTTGAGCACGAGTCTCTGCGCGCCGGCGCCGGCGGCATTGCGCTTCTCGAGATCAGCGAGCAGCCCTTCATCGCTGAGGTCGATGGGCTTCGAATGCTCCCAGTCGTGCTCTGCCACCTCGGCGAGCCGCTTGACCACGTGATGCGAATCGGTCTCGATCGCGAGCTCGCGCCGCGCATCGAAGCTGCCCGGGGCGAGATTGATCGAGCCGATCACGGCGCGCTTGCCATCGGCGAGCACCATCTTGGCGTGCAGCTTCAGGCCCTTCAGCCTGTGCACCTTGGCGCCGACGTCGTGCATGATGCGCAAACCGCCGACGCCTTCGACCAGCTTGTCCTTCTTGAGCGTATGCGGCGGACGCGCCAGGATGTGGATCTGCACGCCGCGCCTGGCCGCGCGCACCAGCCGCTCGATGATCACCGTGTCCTGATAGCGTTCGTTCTGCAGCCAGAGCGTGTGCTTCGCCGACTTCGATGAAATCGGCGATCCGCTCGCGGCCGTTGTTAGGGCACCAGATGAGGGCGACTTCGCGTGGGGCACGAACTTCTGGCGGTTCCAGTCCGCCTCGAAGCAGTCCGTCATTTGCCCGACTTCGAGCTCATGCGTCGTCACGACGGCGTAGTCGCGCGTCTCGGTGAGATCGCGCGTTTCCCAGTTGAGCGACTCCACGAAGCCCGTCACGTCGTCGATCACCATCGACTTCTGATGCGTGAGCGCGAACTCGGGATTGCTGTCGCGGACCTCGATCTGGGCGGCGACCAGCGCCTTGCGCGTCTCGTCGTTGTCGCTCGTGCCGTCGCGACGCGCCGGATTGAGCATCACCCGGACGTCGACGCCGCGATGCTTCGCGGCCAGGACCGTCTGCAGCATCGTCGGATCGGTGAAGAGGAACATCCGGACCCGCAGCGTGCGCTTCGCGCCGTTGATCGCGTCGACGAGCGGCTTCGCGGAATCGTCGGGCAGGACTATCAGGGTATGGGACATGGTGATGAGGGTCCGGAAATACTGCGGGAGGGAGAAGCTGCGGTCGGCGGATCGGCGTCAGGCGTGGGGGAGCGGCCGCCGGCGCGGCGAACTGGATGCGGTGCAGCTCGGCGTAGACGCCGTTCAGCTTCAGGAGCTCGTCGTGCGTCCCCTGCTCGTGCACGACGCCGTCCTTCAGCACGATGATCTTGTGCGCATCGCGGATCGTGCTCAAGCCGATGGGCGATCGTGATGACCGTGCGGCCCTTCATCAGCCGCTCGAGCCCCTCGATCACCAGCCGCTCGGACTCGGTGTCGAGCGCCGCCGTCGGCTCGTCGAGGATCAGGATCGGCGTGTCGCGGATCACCGCCCTCGCGATGCCGATGCGCTGGCGCTGGCCCCCCGACAGCGTGAGGCCGCGGTCGCCGACCATCGTGTCGTAGCCGTGCTGCATCTCGGTGATGAATTCGTGCGGCATTGGCGAGCTTGGCGGCGGCGACGATCTCCTCCTCCGTCGCATTCGGCCGGCCGTAGGCGATGTTCTCGCGCACCGTGCCGTGAAACAGGACGGTGTCCTGCAGCACATAGCCGATCTTGGAGCGAAGCGACGCGAGCTCGAACTCCTTCAGATCGACGCCGTCGATCAGCACGCGACCGCCGGTCGGATCGTAGAAGCGCGGAATGAGGCTCACGACCGTGGATTTCCCGCCGCCCGTCGTGCCGACGATTCCCACGAGTTGCCCGGGCGAGATGGTGAAGCTCACGTCCTTCAGCACAGGGGCCTCGGGGTCATAGCCGAACGCCACGTTTTCGAACGTGATCTCGCCGCGGCACGTCGGCAGCGGCTTGGCGTTCTTGTGTTCCGGGATGACGATGTCCGTGTCGAGGATCTTGCGGATGCGCTCGAGCCCGACCGCGGCCTGCGCGATCGAGTTGGTCATCTTGGCCAGGTCCTGCACCGGCTTGAAGAACTTGCTGAGGTACGCGAGGAACACGGTCAGCGCGCCGACCGTCATCGCGCCGGCGAGGATCAGCGCCGCGCCGTGCCAGATGACGATCGCCGTGCAGAGCGCGATGACGATGTTGACGACGGGCGACAACAGCGACTTCACGCGCCGCGCCTTGAGCGCCGCGTCGACCTGCGCCCGGCTCGCCTCGTCCATCCGGCTCTGCTCCAGGTCCTGCCGCGCGAACGCCTTCACCACGCGCACCGATTCGAGCCCCTGCTGGACCACCGCCACGATGTCGCTCTGCCGCCTTCTCACCTCGTGCGTGACGCTCTTCACCGATTTCTTGAACCGCATCACGAACAGCAGCAGGAACGGCGTCACGCCGATGGCGATCAGCGCGAAGTCCCACTCGAGCCAGAACATGAGACCCAGCATCATCACGATCGTCAGCAGGTCGACGAGGATGCCGAGCGTTGCCGACGAGGCGAAGTTCTGGACCGTGGCGACGTCGCTCGTGATCGTCGACAGGAGCGGCCCCGTCTGCTGGTGATCGTAGAACGTGAGCGACAGGCGATGCAGGTGATCGTAGACGCGCACGCGAAGGTCGTGCGCGACCCACTGGCCTACGCTCTCGGTGTAGTAGTTGTCGACGTAGTCCGCCACCGAGCCGATCGCCGCGATGAGGACCGTGGCGAGCGCCGGCCAGCAGCGCGAGCCCCATCTTGTCGCGCGCCACGGGCAAATCCCACAGCCAGCTGAGCCAATGCGGCAACGGATGGCTGCCGACGACGTTGTCGATGATCACTTTGATCGGCCATGGCGCCGCGAGGCTCATCGCGGTCTCCACCACCATGGCGGCGAACACGATCGCCAGCCAGCCCCGATACGGCCGTATCAGGTCCAGGATGAAGCGCGACATGCTGTTGCTTTTCGGTGCGGCCGCGCCCGGTTGGGCCAGCGTTTGCGCGAGCGCTGCCCGATGGTCCGGTTGCAGCGCTCGCGGCAGATGGGTCCGACATGGCACGTAGCCTCTCGGTCGGCGGCGCCGCCGGCAACCGGGGCCCCGCGCGTGTTGGCTCGTGACGAGCCGCGAAAGGTCTGATATTACCGCAGTCGGAGTTCGCCCGCGGGCCTCGCGCGGGCTCATGCCGCGCGCGAGCGAGCCGCGGCACCGCTGCCAGCAGCGTGCGCGTGTACTCGTGCTCCGGGTGAAAGAGGACGCGCTCGGCGGGCCCGGCCTCGACGAGCTTGCCATCTTTCATGACCGCGATGTCGTCAGCCAGATACTCGACGACGCCGAAATTGTGCGTGATGAAGAGGTAGGCGACGCCGAGCTCCTGCTGCAATTGCTTCAGCAGGTTGAGGATCTGCGCCTGCACCGAAACGTCGAGCGCGGACGTCGGCTCGTCGGCCACGATGAGCCTCGGCTCGACGGCGAGCGCGCGGGCGATGGCAAGCCGCTGCCGCTGGCCGCCGGAGAACTCGTGCGGATAGCGGGTCAGTGCGTCGCGCCGCAAGCCGACCTTCTCCAGCAGCACGGCGACACGTTCGCGTGCGCTCGGCAGCGAGACACGTCCGGACGCAGCGAGGCGACACCTTCCTCGAGGATCTCATTGACGCGCATCCGCGGATTGAGTGATGCGAACGGGATCCTGGAACACGATCTGCGCCGCGCGCCGGGCGGTGCGCAACGCTTCGCCGTTCAATTGCTCCATCGGCTGCCCGTCGAGCTGCGCGGAACCGCTGATGGTCGCGACGTTGCGCAGGAGTTGCAGCACCGCCTTTCCGACGGTGGTCTTGCCGCTGCCGGATTCGCCGACGAGCGCCAGCGTTCGACCCGCCCGTATGCTGAAAGAAACGCCGTCGACCGCCTTCACGTAGCCGACGGTGCGCTTCAGCAACCCTTTGCGAATCGGAAACCAGACCCGGTAGTCCCGCACGGCGAGCACGACGTCGCCCCGCGGCAGGGTCGGGCGGCAGCGTCGGGTCCTTGCCGAATATGCGCTTGACGGGCTCGGCGGCCTCGACGCCGTCATAGAGAACGCAGCGTACCGAATGGCGCGGCGCTGAATTCGCGCAGCATCGGCGGCGTCGGTCCGGCACCGTTCCATCACGTTGCCGCAACGATCCGCAAAGCGGCATCCGATGAACTCCTGATTCAACGGCGGCACCGATCCGGCGATCGACGCCAGCCGACGCCCGCGCTTGCCGGTGTCCGGCAGCGCTTCGAACAGGTTGACCGCATACGGGTGCAGCGGACTGCGCGAAAAACGCCTTCGCATCGGCCACTTCGACGATCTGTCCGGCATACATCAGCGCGACGCGATGCGCCATCTTGGCGACGATCGCCAGATCGTGCGTGATGAGGAGCATCGCCATCTTTTGCGACGCCTGGAGCTCTTGCAGCAGATCCAGGATCTGCGCCTGGATCGTGACGTCGAGCGCGGTCGTCGGCTCGTCGGCGATCACGATGTCGGGTTCCGCGGCCAGCGCGATCGCGATCATCACGCGCTGCTTCTGTCCGCCGGACATCTGGAACGGGTAGTCGCCGATCCGGCGCTCCGGCTCCGGAATGCCGACGCGCTTCAGCCAGTCGACCGCCTTCGCTTCGGCCGCGCCGCCGCGAAGCGGCGTATGGCGCTCGATCACCTCGGTGATCTGGCGCCCGACGGTCATCACCGGGTTGAGGCTCGTCGACGGCTCCTGGAAGATGATGCTGATGCGGTGGCCGCGAATGTCGCGCATGCGCATTTCGGGCAGCTGGAGGATGTCGATGCCTTCGACTGCGACGGTACCGGCGGTGACGCGCCCGGCATCGGGCAGCAGCCGCAGGATCGACAGCGCCGTCATCGACTTGCCGCATCCCGACTCGCCGACCAGCGCAAAGGTCTCCCCGTGCTCGATCGTCAGTGAGAGCGCGTCGACCGCGCGCACGAGGCCGCTGTCGGAGTCGATCTCGGTAGTGAGGTTCTCGATCGCGAGCACGACGCTGCCTAATCGTTGGCGGAAACGGCCGCCGGCACGGCACGTTCGGGCGTCCGGGACGCCGGTTTCGCCCGGCGGACACGGAAGGCGCGCGCGCGCGGATCGAACGCTTCGTTGACCGCGCTCGCGAAGAACTGCATGGACAGGACGAACGCGACCATGAAGCCGAACGCGGCCGCGAGCGTCCACCACACCGAGCGGGTCGCGCATCATCTCGTTGCGCGCGCTGTTGATCATCGTGCCGAAGCTGTTCGTCGTGGGATCCACGCCGACGCCGACGTAGGACAGCACCGCCTCGTAGAGCACGAGGCCGGAGAAATCGAGGACCGCGACGATCAGGACGACGTGCGTGACGTTCGGCAGGATGTGGCGCCGCATGATGCCGGCGTTCGACGACGCCGAACGCGCGCGCGGCCTGCACGTAATCGAGCTCGGACAGCTTGAGCGTTTCCGCGCGCAGCAGCCGCGCGAGCCCCGCCCAGCCGGTGAGCCCGAGGATCGCCGCCAAGCAGGAACAGCCGGATATCGGCGCGCTGCAGCGCGGTCTCGAACATCTGCGGATTCTTGTCGACGAAGACCTGGATCATGAGCACGAAGGCGGCGATCAGCAGGACCGACGGGATCGACGAGGAGCATCGTGTACAGGTACTGGATCGCATCGTCGACCCAGCCCTTGTAGTAGCCGGCGAGGATGCCGAACACGATGGCGAACGGCAGCGTGGCGAGCGTGGCGAGCGAGCCGATCACCACCGCCGTGCGAATCGACTTGATCGCCTGGAACAGGACGTCGTTGCCCGTCTGGTCCGTGCCGAACACGTGATACACCGGCCATAGCGCGGCGACCCATCCCGCGAAGAGCACGATCACCGAGGCCGTCAGCAGCATCGACCGCCACGGGAACCTCGGTGGTCCGCTGCCAGATGGCCGACAGCGATCGCGGCGACGCTCGTGCGCACCGAACGCGCGCGCAGGGCTGCCACGACCAGCCACAGCAGCGACGGCGGCTGCCGCTCCGCCAGCGAGCCCCGGGATCGAGCGCTGCGTCACGTCACTGGCCCATTCGGCATCGACGATCCTTGAGATGCGCGCCGCCGAACTGCAGGCGCGGATAATCGCGGACCGATTTGCCGTCGACGATCATCGATTCCTTCGAGAACTGGTGGGTGCCGAGCGGAACGGAGTAGGACTTCTCGCGCGCCTCGCGCGGGCCGGTCAGCAGCTGGTCGAGCACCGACAGCGTGCGCGTCGAATACGCGGGAGGTGCGTCGGCGGCCGCGCCGGAAGCGGGCGGCAACAGCGGCCGGAAGTGCACCGAATCGAGCATCGCGAGCACGAGGAAGACGAGCAGCACGACGGCGGCCGACATCGCGACGGGGTCGTGCAGCACACTCCGCCACGTCTGCCGCAGCGTCGGCGTGCGCAATGCGTGCCAGACGTAGAACGCGATCGCGGCGACAAGGCCGTAGAGCGCGACGTCGGTGGCGAGGAAGACGAGCTTCGGCATCGTCGGTCAACCGAGCCGGATGCGCGGATCGGCGACCGTGTACGAGATGTCCGTCAGGATGAGGCCGACGATGTAGAGCGCCGAGCCGACGAAAACCATCGAGCGCACGATCGCGAAGTCCTGCGCGTTGATCGCGTCGATCGTGTAGCTGCCGAGACCGGGAATGCCGAAGAACGATTCCATGATGAGCGCGCCGAGAAAGAGCAGAGGCAGCACGGCGACGGTACTGGTGAGTATCGGCAGCAGCGCATTGCGCAGCACGTGCCGGAACAGCACGACCGTCTCGGAGAGGCCCTTCGAGCGCGCCGTGCGGACATAATCCTTGCCGATCTCGTCGAGGAACATCGTGCGGTAGAACAGCGCTTCGCCGCCCAGCCTCGAGGCGATGCCGACGAGAATCGGCAACGCGAGGAACACGAAGAGGTCGGTGCCGCCCGCGAAGCCGGAAATCGGCACCAGCTGCAGCAATTTGCTGAAGAAGAACTGCCCCACGATGATGTAGAACAGCGACGAGATCGACAGCAGGAACACGGCCAGCGTGACGCCCCAGAACTCGAGAAAGGTGTTGCGGAAGAACACCAGCAGCAGGGAAAACACGATCACGACGAAGATGCCGAGAATGAACGTCGGGATCGCAAGCGCGATGGAGGGCCCCACGCGCCGCTTCAGCTCGTAGCCGATGTCACGCCCGCTGTCGGAAGCGCCGAAGTCGAACAGGAAGAGCTGGGCCGAGCGCTCGACGAAGATCGTGTTCGTCAGCTTCCGCGCCCCCTCCTCCTTGCCGTTCCAGAACAACGGCTTGTCGTAGCCGCGCTCCACCTTCCATTTGTCGATAGCATCCTGCGTGACGCGCTTGCCGCCGATGTTCATGCGCGCCATGTCGTCCGGCGTGTTCACCGTGAAAAACAGCAGGAACGTGAACAGGTTGACGCCGATCAGGATCAGCACGCCGTAGCCGATCCGGCGGATGATGTAGTTGATCACGGCGCGGCGCCTTCGGCGGCGAGCGTGCGCGCGGCGGTCTCGCGCTCGCGCCGGCGCCAGAAGTACCACACCGGAAGGCGATGCCGGCGAGAGGCAGGGCACGAGCAGCGGAATCGGCCACCAGATCGGCTGGTTCCATTCGGCGATCTTTTTCGCGCGCAGCTCGGGGTCGAGCCGCAGGTAGCCGATGTGGTTGCGCACGATCTGCGTGGGCTTGCCGTTGCTGATCCACTGGTGATAGGCGGCCGCCGACGTCGGGAAGTAGCCGAAGCTCCACACGGCGTCCTTCTGGACGATCTCGATCATCCGGTCGATGAGCTTCTGCTTCTCCGGACCGTCCTCGAGGAACTTCATCTGCTCGAACAGCTTGTCGAACTCCGCATTCTGGTAGTTCGTGTTGTTCTCGCCGTTGCCGTCGGTGAGCGCCTTCGCGTTCGGCCCGTAGAGCATGAACAGGAAATTCTCCGCGTCCGGGTAGTCGGCGAGCCAGCCCCAGAAGAAGATCTGGACCGAGCCCTTGCACATCTTGTCCTGGAAGCGGTTGTAGTCGGTGGCGCGCACTTCCATCTGCACGCCGATCTTCGCGAACTGTTTCGTGTACCAGTCGAGCAGCGCCTTGACGCCGGGCGTGGCCGCGGACTGATAGTCGAAGTTGAGCACGAGCGGCTTGCCGGTCTTCGCGTCGCGCCCGTCGGGATAGCCCGCCTCTGCGAGAAGCTGCTTCGCCTCCTCGATCGAGCGGCGCACCGGCTTGCCGTCGGGACCCTTCCGGTAGACGACCGGGTTGAAGGCGGACGGCCCGTCCTCGCGATACCCGAAGAGCGACGGCGGCAGCGGCCCCTGCGCGGCCACGCCCTGCCCGCGCTCGAAGATCGCGATGTGCTCCTCCCAGTCGATGGCGATCGACAGCGCCTGCCGCAGCTTGCGATTGCGCTCCGCCTGGGCGGGCGTGTCGCCCTTGCCGACGACCGGGTCGAGCCAGTTGAAGCCGATGTACCAGTTGTTCGCCTCGATCGTCGTGGGCAGCTTGACGCCCTTGTCCGGTATTCCTTCTCCTTCTTCGGGTCGTCGCCCATCGCCACGATGATGCTGGTGCCGTAGTCGAGCCGCTCGATCGCCGGCGAGTCGTAGTAGCCCTGCATGAATTTCGCCTGCAGCGGCACGCCTTCCTTCTCGAGGTCGAAGACCACCTTGTCGACGAACGGGATCATCTTGCCGCAATCGGCGAGATAGCCCTTCTCCTTGTCGCCGGGCTCGCCTTCGCACGGATACGGCTCGCCGCGGAAATTCGGATTGCGCTCGATCACATGCCGCCGGTTCTCGATGTATTCGGTCTGCATGAACGGGCCGGTGCCGACCGGCCAGAAATTGAGCGTGAGGTTCTTCTCCGCCATCCCCGGCTGCGCGTAGAACTTCTCGGCCTCCCACGGAATCGGCGCCATGAACGTCATCGCCAGCCAGTACTTGAACTGCGGATACTTGCCCTTCACGCGGATGCGCAGCGTGTGCGGGTCGAGCGCCTCGGCGCCGGCGAACGGATACTTGGCGGAAATCGAGGAACGGGAGGTCGCGGTCGGTCGGCGCGAGCGTCTTGCGCAGCGCCTTGTCGGCGGCGACGATTGCGTCGCCATGCTCCTTCAGCCCGACGATGTAATCGGACATCGTCGAGAACGACGGCGACTTGATGCGCGGGTTGGCGAGGCGCCGGATCGAGTACACGTAGTCGTCCGCGGTCAGCTCGCGGGTGCCGGTTTCCTTGAAGTCCGTGACCTTGTACTTATCGGCGACGTCCTCGCGCTTCATGTTGTGATAGAGGTATTCGCCCCCGGCGTTCTTGGCGAACGCCGGATGCGGCGCGAATTTGATCCCCGGCCGGAGCTTGACGATGAACTGCGTTTCGGCGACTTCCTCGCCCGGAGCATCGCCCTGCAGCTCCTTGCCGTCCTTGTCCAGGTAGAGGGGGTGCGCGACCTCTTCGGCGGCGCGTCCGACGAGCTCATAGGGGCGCTTCAGGTAGTGATACCCGTACAGCGGCTCGTAGATCTGATACGTGAACGGGGTCTCGTCGTTGGAGTAGGAGCTCGTCGGATCGAGGTATTTCGGCGATCGCGACAATAGCGGCACGAAGATCGTATTCGTCTTCTCCGAGCCGAGCGGATGGGGATTGTTCGACACTTCGCTGCAACCCGTCAGGGCGATGCCGGCCGCGACGGCCATCGGGCAGCAGAGCGCGAACATCAGGGCGCGCGCCATTCGTGGGGCATTTCCAACAGAGATCATAGAGGTGCTCTCCAGTCGGCCGGGCCCGCGCCGGTCACGTCGCAACGCCCGATTCCTGCCGGCGCCCCGAACGGTGCGCCACGGGGAAACCCGGCCATTCAGGCCGAGATTGTAGCGTCATGGCGCAGAAACCCCGAAATCCGCGGGGTTTCCCGGCGCGCGCGGCGAGTTGGATTTCAAGGCCTTGTTGTTGGTTCCGCGTGGCTCCAGATGGTGTTTTCGCGCGAAACCCGGAGGCGTACGTGTAACAGTTTGTATTCGAGCGCGACCTTTTGCGCCGCTGGCCGTTAATGGCAGGGACAGGTGGAATGATCCGCCTGCGGCTCGGAGCCTCCGGGCACGACCGTCAACATGACGAAACGCTGGAGATCGATATGCTCAAACGACCCTTGGTGATCGCCATCATCGCTACGACCTTGACTTCCGCCACGCTCGCCACCAAGGCCTCGGCCAACGGCGACCCCGCGCTGGGCGCACTCCTGGGCGCAGGCATAGGCGCGGCCATCGGCAATAGCGTCAATCACCACAACGGCGCATGGGTGGGCGGCGCGATCGGCGCGCTGGCCGGCGCCAGCATCGCGGCCAACGCGGGCGGCTACCACGACCCGGCATACGGTTACGCGCCGGATTACTATGGCGCGCCCGCGACTTCGTACTATTCCGGACCGTCGACCTATTACGCGCCGGCGCCCGCCTACTACTCCCCTCCGGCCGTTGTGTACAGGCCGCGTCCTGTCTACGTGGGCGCACCGTATCGTTATGTCCGGCCTTACCCGGTCCATTATCGCGCACCGAGCCGGCCGGACTATGGTCACGGACGCGGGAACTGGCAGGACCGCGGCCACCGCGGGCAACCCGGGTGGGGGAATGGCCGACCGGGCAACCGCGATCGCCGCGGTGAGTGAGCGTCGCCGGGCCGCCCCAAGGCGCCGACTAGCTCCGCGCCGTCATTGCTCCCGCGAGGCGCAGCCAATGCGCCCGCGGGAGACCCGCTCCGATGCTCCTCAGTACCGGGCGTTTCCGGGTGTCCTGGGGAACGGGATGACGTCGCGCACGTTCGCAAGCCCGGTTACATAGGCGACGGTTCGCTCGAAGCCGAGGCCAAAACCCGCGTGCGGCACCGTGCCATAGCGCCGCAGGTCGCGATACCAGCCGTAGTGGTCCTTGTCCATTCCGGCCTCGGTCATCCGTGCATCCAGGACGGCTAGCCGCTCCTCGCGCTGGCTGCCGCCGATGATTTCGCCGATCCCCGGCGCCAGCACGTCCATGGCCGCGACCGTACGGTCGTCATCGTTGAACCGCATGTAGAACGCCTTGATCTCCTTCGGGTAGTTCATCAGCACCACCGGCTTGCCGGCATGCTTCTCGGAAACATATCGCTCGTGCTCCGATTGCAGGTCGATCCCCCACTTCACCGGAAACTCGAATTTCTGCTTCGCGCTTTCGAGCACGCGGATGGCCTCGGTGTAGTCCATCCGCACGAATTCGGAGTCGACGATGCCTTGCAGCTTCGCGATCACGCCCTTTTCGATGCGCTCCTCGAAAAAGGCCATGTCGTCGGCCCGCTCGTCGAGGACCGTCCGGAAAATGTGCTTCAGCAGCGCCTCGGCGAGCGTCGCGTTGTCGGCGAGATGCGCGAACGCGATCTCCGGCTCGATCATCCAGAACTCGGCCAGGTGCCGGCTGGTGTTCGAGTTCTCTGCGCGGAACGTGGGGCCGAACGTGTAGACCTTGGATAGCGCGAGGCAGTAGGCCTCGACGTTGAGCTGCCCCGACACCGTCAGAAAAGTTTCGCGGCCGAAGAAATCCTGCGCGTAGTCGACCTTGCCAGCGGTATCGCGGGGCAGGTTCATGAGGTCCAGCGTCGATACGCGAAAGAGCTCTCCCGCGCCTTCGGCGTCGGACGACGTGATGATCGGCGTGTTGACCCAGTAGAAACCGTTGGTGTGGAAAAACCCGTGGATCGAATGGGCAATGGTGTGCCGCACGCGCGTCAGCGCGCCGATGACGTTGGTCCGTGGCCGCAAGTGAGCGACCTCGCGCAGAAACTCCAGCGTGTGCGGCTTCGGCTGGATCGGATACGTATCCGGATCGTCGACCCACCCGACAACCCGCAGCTCATCGGCCTGCATCTCGAAGGGTTGCCCTTTCGCCGGGGATGGCACGATTCCGCCGGTGGCCTCCACCGCGCAGCCGGCGGTGAGTTTCATCACCTCGTTGGCGTAATTGGCGAGCGTGTTGGGCGCGACCACCTGCACGGGATGGAAGCACGAGCCGTCGGAGATGTGCACGAAGGAAATGCCGGCCTTCGAGTCGCGCCGCGTGCGGACCCAGCCCCTGAGGGTGACGGGAGTTTCTTTGGGCGCGCATCCGGCGAGAATGTCCGCGCAGGTCATGGCTGTCATTCGGGGAACCTCACAAAAATGAAGGCAGGACGCGAAAGCGGCGGTCGCTACTGCGCCGGTGGATCGACGTAGCCGGGAATCTTCGACGTATCGATCGCGTCGATCGGCTCCGGATCCATCCTGTTGCAGCGGCGAAGAAACGCGCGGTCCACGTCGATTTCGGCGAGGCGCGCCGCGCATTTGCGCTCGATCGCGGCCAGCGACTCGCCGTCGCCATTCTGCCGGACATCGAGCCGCGCCCGGCAGAGCTCGAGCTCCAGGTCGCGCCTCACGACCTCGAAACGGGTGTCGATAAGCTCGATGCGGTCGAACAGCGCGTGCAGCTTGGTCGCCTTGTCGACCACTTGGACGGGCGTGGTCGACCTTCCCGCAGTCGTGGAAGAGCGCAATGGAAGGAAACGGGACGGGGACGCCGGTCGTGCCGCCTATCGCGATGCCCAGCGTGTCGTTGCGCATGATTTCGAACTGGAGCGTGCGCTCCTCGGTCACGCGGTACAGCGTGCCGCCATCGGCGTTGGTGATGTTCTTCGCGGCGACGAGAATCGTCTCCAGCAACCGGCTGATGTCGGTTTGCCTGGAGAGCGCGACGCCGATGTCGTTCAACTGCTCCAGGCGCAGGAACAGATCGGCGGGATCCTTGCTGCGCTCTGCCGCTTGCATGCCGGGAGTGGCCCTACTTGATGCAGACCAAGCGCACCTGATGAATATCGGTGGAGCCGAACAGGCTGCAGATATCCCGCCCGAGATCCAGGATGATCTCGTCTAGGTGGGTCGTCGCGTGAATCGTGTTGGTGAAGGATTGCAGGCCGTTGAACAAGGCGAGCTTGTCCGCAACGCTCCTCCCCCGCGCCGCCGGTTTGTTCTCGAGTACGGTGCTCAACGCGCTGATCCCGTGTTTCCCCCGTTGCCACGCCCCGTCACCGCCGATGCGACGCCGCGCGGACAACCCGTCCGGCGCACCGCCCCTGGTGGGGTCGGCGGACGCCGCAAAGACCCGGGCCATCCAAATTGTCTATCCGCGAGACCTCCGTAGCAAGGGATCATCAACCAAGGGACAAAAAAAGCCGGGCATCGCGCCCGGCCCTGAACCATCGCTGCGCCTGCGCTATTCGGCTTTGGGCGCCGCTTCCGCATCCGCCTGCTGAGGGCGGTCGACCAGCTCGACCAGCGCCATCGGCGCGTTGTCGCCTACACGGAAGCCGAACTTGAGGATGCGCAGGTATCCGCCGGGGCGCGCCTTGTAGCGCGGTCCGAGCTCATTGAACAGCTTGGTGACGACGTCGCGGTCGCGCAGGCGGTTGAAGGCCAGGCGGCGATTGGCGAGCGTCGGCTCCTTGCCGAGCGTGATCATCGGTTCCGCGACACGACGGAGCTCCTTCGCCTTCGGCAGCGTGGTCTTGATGACCTCGTGCGTCAGGAGCGAGTTGGTCATGTTGCGCAGCATCGCCAGGCGATGGCTGGTGGTGCGGTTCAGTTTCCGCAGGCCGTGACGGTGACGCATGTTCGTCTTCCTTCGTGTGCGCTCGCGGCGGCGAGAATCAGGGGCGATCGAGGCCGGCCGGCGGCCAGTTCTCGAGCTTCATGCCCAGCGAAAGCCCGCGCGATGCGAGCACTTCCTTGATCTCGTTCAACGACTTCCGGCCAAGGTTCGGCGTCTTCAGGAGCTCCGTCTCGGTACGCTGGATGAGATCGCCGATGTAGTAGATGTTCTCGGCCTTGAGGCAATTGGCCGAGCGCACCGTGAGCTCGAGGTCGTCGACCGGGCGCAGCAGGATCGGGTCGACCTGCGGCGACGAGCGCTCGGTCGCCGGCTGATCCGTGCCCTGCAGGTCCGCGAAGACAGAGAGCTGCTCGACCAGCACCGATGCCGCATAGCGGACCGCCTGCTCGGGCTCGACCACGCCATTGGTCTCGATGTCGAGCACCAGCTTGTCGAGGTCGGTGCGCTGCTCGACCCGTGCGCTCTCGACCGCGTAGCTCACGCGGCGAACGGGACTGAACGAGGCGTCGAGCAGGATGCTGCCGATCGTGCGGCCGCCATCGGGCTTGATACGGGCGGTCGCCGGCTGGTAGCCGCGGCCCTTCTCCACCTTGATCTCCATCTCGATCTTGCCGCCGGCGGTCAGGTGGGCGATCAGGTGTTCCGGATTGATGATCTCGACGTCGTGGTTGGGCTCGATGTCGGCGGCCGTGATGGGTCCCTCGCCGGTCTTCGCGAGCTTCAGCAGCACGTGGTCGCGATTGTGGAGCTTCAGCACGACACCCTTCAGGTTGAGCAGGATGTCGACGACGTCCTCCTGGACGCCGTCCAGCGCCGAATACTCGTGCAGCACACCCGTGATCCGGACCTCGGTCGGGGCGTACCCTGGCATGGACGAAAGCAGCACGCGCCGGAGCGCGTTGCCCAGCGTATGGCCGTACCCGCGCTCGAACGGCTCCATCACCACCTTGGCGTGGAACGGCGAGCTGGACTGCACGTCGATGATGCGCGGTTTCAACAGGACATTGCTCTGCATGCGGAACCTTTATAACGGTGCAAATCAGGACACCTTGAATGCAAATTGTCGGGCGCAGTCTTGTCCGCGCCCGAGCTTTACTTCGAATACAGCTCGACCACCAGGCTTTCGTTGATGTCCTGGCCAAACTCCGAGCGGTCCGGCGCGCCCTTGAACATGCCGGACATCTTCTTCACGTCGACCTCGACCCAGGACGGAAAGCCGACCTTTTCGGCGAGCTGCAGCGCATCCTGGATCCGAAGCTGGCCCTTGGCCTTCTCCGTAACGCCGACGACGTCCGAGGACTTGACGAGGGCCGACGGCACGTTGAGGACCTTGCCGTTGACGGTGATCGAACCGTGCGTGACGAGCTGGCGCGCTTCGGCGCGGGTCGAGCCGAGCCCCATTCTGTATACGACGTTGTCGAGGCGCGACTCGAGGAGCTGCAGCAGATTCGTGCCCGTCGAGCCCTTGCGGCGAGCCGCTTCGCCGAAGTAGCGGCGGAACTGCCGCTCGAGAATGCCGTAGGTGCGGCGGAGCTTCTGCTTCTCGCGGAGCTGGTTGCCGTAGTCCGACATCCGCATGCCCGACCGCACGCCGTGCTGGCCGGGCTTGGTGTCGAGCTTGCACTTGGAGTCGAGCGAGCGCCGCGCGCTCTTCAGGAAGAGGTCGGTGCCTTCCCGTCGCGCGAGCTTACATTTGGGTCCGGTGTATCGAGCCACTGTTGCTGTCCTATCAGGTCAATTCAAGTTCTCGGTCGACATCGCTTTTCGCGTCGACCGAGTTATCCAGTTATATACGGCGTCTCTTCGGCGGGCGGCAGCCGTTGTGCGGAATCGGCGTCACATCCGAAATGCTGCGTGATCTTGATGCCGAGCGCGTTCAGCGCGCGTACGGCCGATTCGCGTCCCGGGCCGGGGCCCTTGATGCGCACCTCGAGGTTCTTCACGCCGCATTCGACCGCGACGCGGCCGGCCTTCTCGGCGGCGACCTGCGCCGCAAACGGCGTCGACTTGCGCGAGCCCTTGAAGCCCGCGCCGCCGGACGTCGCCCACGACAGCGCATTGCCCTGCCGATCGGTGATCGTGATGATCGTGTTGTTGAAGGACGCGTGGATGTGCGCGATCCCTTCGGCCACGTTCTTCTTGACCTTCTTGCGCACACGGGCGCCGGCTTTCGGATTCTGCGGTGCGGTTGCCATTCTGTCCTGTCCTTCGCGTTACTTGCTCGCCGGCGCCGGCTTGCTCATGCCGGAGCGCGACTTCTTCGGACCCTTGCGGGTGCGCGCGTTGGTGCGCGTCCGCTGGCCGCGAACCGGCAGTCCGCGGCGATGCCGGACACCGCGATAGCAACCGAGGTCCATCAGCCGCTTGATGCTCATCGTCATCTCGCGGCGCAGGTCGCCCTCGACGGTGAATTTCTGCACCTGCTCGCGCAGCCGGTCCATGTCCGCATCGGACAGGTCCTTGATCTTCGCCGAGCTCTTGATGCCGGCCGCGACGCAGATCGCCTTGGCGCGCGGGCGGCCGATGCCGTAGACCGCCGTCAGCGCGATCTCCGCGTGCTGATGGTTGGGAATGTTGACGCCTGCAATACGGGCCATGTTTTTACCCTGTCAAAATCGAATTCGTCAGCCTTGCCGCTGCTTGTGCCGCGGATCCGTGCAGATGACGCGCACGACGCCGTTGCGCCTGATGATCTTGCAGTTGCGGCAGATCTTCTTCACCGAAGCCAGAACTTTCATCGCTCCACCTCTTCCGAATCATTTGGCGCGGAAGATGATCCGCGCCCGGGTCAGGTCGTACGGCGTCAAATCCACCGTCACCTTGTCCCCCGGCAGTATCTTTATGTAGTGCATCCGCATCTTTCCGGAGATATGCCCCAGCACCACGTGCCCGTTCTCCAACTTCACCCGGAACGTCGCGTTGGGGAGCATTTCCAGGATCTCGCCCTGCATCTGGATCGTGTCTTCCTTCGACATCAGCGCGTGGGCAACCCACCCTTGAAGTTCGCCTTCTTCAGCAGGCTCTCGTACTGCTGCGACATCATGTAGGCCTGCACCTGCGTCATGAAGTCCATCGTGACCACGACGATGATCAGGAGCGACGTGCCGCCGAAGTAGAAGGGCACGTTCTTCCACGCGATCAGGAAATTCGGGATGAAGCACACCACCACGAGATAGAGCGAGCCCAGCAGCGTGAGCCGCAGCGTGATCTTCTCGATGTACTTCGCCGTCTGGTCGCCGGGCCGGTAGCCGGGAATGAACGCGCCGCTCTTCTTCAAATTCTCCGCGGTCTCCTTCGGGTTGTACTGCAGCGCCGTGTAGAAGAAGCAGAAGAAAATGATCGCCGCGGCATACAGGATCTCGTGCACCGGCTGGCCCGGGCCGAGCGTGGCCGCGATGTCGCGCAGCCATATCATCTGATCGCCCTGGCCGAACCACGACGCGAGCGTCGCCGGAAACAGGATGATCGACGACGCGAAGATCGGCGGAATCACGCCCGCCATGTTGAGCTTGAGCGGCAGGTGCGAGCTCTGACCCTGGTAGACCTTGTTGCCCACCTGGCGTTTCGCGTAATTGACCAGGATCTTGCGCAGCGCCCGTTCGACGAACACCACGAAAGCCGTCACGGCGATCACGAGCACGGCGATGCCGAGGACCAGCGGTATCGAATACGCCCCCGTGTTGAGCTGCGCCAGCGTCTGCCCGATCGCCTGGGGCAGCCCGGCCGCGATCCCGGCGAAGATGAGGAGCGAGATGCCGTTGCCCAGACCGCGCTCCGTGATCTGCTCGCCGAGCCACATCAGGAACATCGTTCCCGTCACGAGCGTCACCGCGCTCACCATGCGGAACGTGAATCCCGGCGCGATCACGAGCCCCGCCTGCGCCTCGAGCGCGACCGAGATGCCGAGCGCCTGGAAGAACGCGAGGCCGAGCGTGGCGTAGCGCGTGTATTGCGTGATCTTGCGGCGTCCCGATTCGCCTTCCTTCTTGATCGCCTCGAGCGACGGGACGACCACCGTGCAGAGCTGCATGATGATCGACGCCGAGATGTACGGCATGATGCCGAGTGCCAAGATCGAGAAGCGCTGCAGCGCGCCGCCCGAGAACACGTTGAAGAGGCCGAGAATGCCGCCCTCTTGCTGCTTGAAGAGCTCGTCCAGCACCGACGCGTTGATCCCCGGCACCGGGATGTGGGTGCCGATCCTATAGACGACCATTGCGCCCAGCAGGAACCACAGCCGCCGCTTCAAGTCGGCGTACTTCGATCCTGTCTTCAGAGCCGGGTTAGTCGTGGCCAAGATTCGTCCTGTGCTTGAAAATTGGTCGCCGGGCTCAGGCGACGCTGCCGCCTGCGGCTTCGATCGCCGCCTTGGCGCCCTTGGTGACGGCGATGCCCGTGAGCTTCACGGCTTTGGTCAATGCTCCCGGACTTGATCACCTTCGCGGCCTTGGCGAGCGTCGGCACGACACCGGCTGCCTTCAGTGCCAGAAAGTCGATGTCCGCGACCGGAAGCTTCGCGAGGTCGGAAAGGCGCACCTCGGCCGTATCGTTGCGGGTCGTCGAGACGAAACCGCGCTTCGGCAGGCGACGCTGCAGCGGCATCTGGCCGCCTTCGAAGCCGACCTTGTGGAAGCCGCCCGAGCGGGACTTCTGTCCCTTGTGCCCGCGGCCGGCCGTCTTGCCGAGTCCCGAGCCGATGCCGCGGCCGACGCGGCGCCTGGCCTTGTTCGAACCTGCTGCGGGCTTGATCGTATTAAGACGCATCTCGTGCTCCGGAATCCTTAGCCGACAACCTTGACCATGTAGCTCACTTTTTCGATCATGCCGCGCGTCGCCGGCGTGTCGATCACCTCGACCGAGTGGTTCGTCCATTTGAGGCCGAGCCCGCGGACCGTCGCCTGGTGGCTCTCCTTGGCGCTCGCAGTGCTCTTGTAGAGCTTCACCCTGATTTTCTTCGCGTCGGTCATCGTCACGCTTCCATCATCTGTTCGATGGTCATCCCGCGTTTGGCGGCGATGTCCGCAGGCGCGCTGCAGTTCTCGAGCGCGTTGATCGTCGCCCGGACCAGGTTGTACGGATTCGTCGAGCCGTGGCATTTCGCAAGCACGTTCGTGACCCCCACCACCTCGAACACCGCGCGCATCGGGCCGCCGGCAATGACGCCCGTGCCGTCCGCGGCGGGCTGCATGAACACCTTGGTCGCGCCGTGCCGCCCTTCGACGGCGTGATGCAGCGTGCCGTTCTTGAGGCGCACCTTGACCATCCGGCGGCGCGCTTCTTCCATCGCCTTCTGCACTGCCACCGGCACTTCCTTGGCTTTGCCCTTGCCGATGCCCACGCGGCCATCGCCGTCGCCGACCACGGTCAGCGCAGCAAAGCCGAGAATGCGCCCGCCCTTCACCACCTTGGTGACGCGGTTGATGCTGATCATCTTCTCGCGGAGGCCGTCGCCGCGCTCGTCCTGCTGCTGCTGCCGCTGCTGCATTCTCGCCATGTCGATCTTTCCCTGTTCGTCGGCGCGTCAGAACCGGCGTTAAAACTTGAGACCGGCTTCGCGGGCCGCGTCGGCCAGCGCCTGCACGCGGCCGTGGTACCGATAGCCCGAGCGGTCGAACGCGACCGTCTCGATGCCGAGCGCCTTCGCGCGATCGCCGATGCGCTTGCCGACGATCGCCGCGGCGGCCTTGTTGCCGCCGTTCTTACGTCCTTGCGCACGTCCGCCTCGAGCGTCGACGCGCTGGCGAGCACGCGGTCGCCCGTGGGCGCGATGATCTGCGCGTAGATATGGCAGTTCGACCGGCTCACCACGAGCCGCGTCGCGCGCTGGAGCGCGATGCGGATGCGCGTCTTTTTCGCGCGGCGGACACGGGCCTCGTTCTTGTTCATCGCATACCTCTGCCGTCAATCGGGAAACGCATTCCTATTTCTTCTTCGTTTCTTTGATCTTCACGTACTCGTTCGCGTAGCGCACACCCTTGCCCTTGTACGGCTCCGGCGGCCGGTAGGCGCGGATTTCCGCCGCCACCTGTCCCACCTGCTGCTTGTCGATGCCCTTGACGATGATCTCCGTCTGTACCGGGGTTTCGACCTTGACGCCCTTCGGCATCGCGTGCACGACCGGATGCGAAAATCCGAGCGACAGGTTGATCTTGTCGCCGGCCGCCTGCGCGCGGAAACCCACGCCCACGAGCGTCAGCTTCTTCTCGTAGCCGACGGTCACACCCTTGACCATGTTGGCGACGAGCGCCCGCAGCGTGCCGTGCATCGGCCGCGCTTCCTCGTTCGCCGCCTTGCAGACGAGCGTGTCGCCCGAGCGCTCGATGGTGAGGGCGCTCGCCGAACGTGCGGGACAGCGAGCCCAGCGGGCCCTTGACCGTGATGCTGCCGCGGCTCGAGCGTGACCTCGACCTTGGGCGGCAGCGGAATGGGGTGATTGCCTATGCGGGACATGTCTTTGCGATCCTCAGGCCACGATGCAGAGCACTTCGCCGCCGACTCCGGTGGCGCGCGCCTTGCGGTCCGTCATGACGCCGTGCGAGGTCGAGACGATGGCGATGCCGAGGCCGTTCATCACGCGCGGGATGTCGTCCTTGCTCTTGTAGATGCGCAGGCCCGGCTTCGACACGCGCTCGATCTTCTCGATGACGGGACGCCCCGCGTGGTACTTGAGCGCGATCTCGAGCACGGGCTTCACCTCGTCGCCGGAGACCTTGAACGCATCGATGTAGCCCTCGTCCTGCAGCACCTTGGCGATCGCCAGCTTGACCTTGGACGACGGCATCGCGACGACAGCCTGCTCCACCATCTGCGCATTGCGGATGCGCGTCAGCATGTCGGCGATCGGATCAGTCATGCTCATTTGTGAACCCTCGTTACCAGCTGGCCTTGACGATGCCCGGGATCTCGCCGCGCATCGCGAATTCGCGCAGCTTGCTCCGGCCGAGGCCGAATTTGCGGAAGAATCCGCGCGGGCGACCCGTGAGCGCGCAGCGGCTGCGCAGGCGCGTCGGATTGGCGTTGCGCGGCAGCTGCTGCAGCTTGAGCCGCGCGGCGAAGCGGGTTTCGTCGGACGCCTTCGCGTCGTTGATGATCGCGACGAGCGCCTCGCGCTTCTTCGCGTATTTCTTTACCAGCGCGCGCCGCTTCTGGTCGCGGTTGATCAGGGACAGTTTCGCCATGGCGTCCTCAGTTCTTGAACGGAAAACGGAACGCGGCCAGCAGCGCCTTGGCCTCGGCGTCGGTCTTCGCGGTCGTGGTGATCGTGATGTTCATCCCGCGCATCGCGTCGATCTTGTCGTACTCGATCTCGGGGAAGATGATCTGTTCCTTGACGCCCATGTTGAAGTTGCCGCGGCCGTCGAACGAGCGGCCCGACACGCCGCGGAAGTCGCGCACGCGCGGCAGCGCGACCGAGATCAGGCGGTCGAGGAACTCGTACATGCGGTTCTCGCGCAGCGTGACCATGCAGCCGATCGGATAGCCTTCGCGGATCTTGAACGCCGCGATGGCCTTCCGCGCCTTGGTGATCACGGGCTTCTGCCCCGAGATCTTCTGCATGTCGGCGGCGGCGTTCTCGAGCAGCTTCTTGTCGCCGACCGCCTCGCCGACACCCATGTTGAGCACGATCTTCGACATGCGCGGCACTTCCATCACGCGACTTGTAGCCGAACTGCTGCGTGAGCGCCGGCACGATTTCCTTCTTGTAGATTTCCCTCAGGCGGGCCATCGTCATCTCTCTCGCGTTGCTTCGATCAGGCGCCGATCAGCTCGCCGTTCGACTTGTAGAAGCGAACCTTGCGGCCGTCCTCGAGCGAGCGCAAGCCGATCCGGTCCGCCTTCTTGGTGACCGGATTCCAGATCGCGACGTTCGAAATGTGGATCGGCATCTCCTTCGTCACGATGCCGCCTTGCTCGCCCTTCATCGGGTTGGGCCGCTGGTGCTTCTTCACCTGGTTCACGCCCGCGACCAGCACGTGCGTCGGCGAGCACGTGCGTCACGTCCCCGCGCTTGCCCTTGTCGCGGCCCGTGAGCACGACAACGTTGTCGCCTTTCTTGATCTTGCGCATCGCTAGCCTCTACGTAACCTGGCCCTACAGGACTTCCGGCGCGAGCGAGACGATCTTCATGAATCGCTCGGTGCGAAGCTCGCGCGTGACCGGCCCGAAGATGCGCGTGCCGATCGGCTCCAGCTTGGGATTGAGCAGCACGGCGGCGTTGGTGTCGAAGCACACCTTGGCGCCATCGTCCCGGCGCACGCCGTGGCGAGTGCGCACCACGACCGCGTTGTAGATCTCGCCCTTCTTCACGCGGCCGCGCGGCGCGGCATCCTTGACCGTCACCTTGATGACGTCGCCGATGTGCGCGTACCGGCGCTTCGAGCCGCCCAGCACCTTGATGCACATGACGCGACGTGCGCCGGTGTTGTCGGCGACGTCCAGGACCGACTGCATCTGGATCATTGTTGCTTCTCCAACTTAATCCGCGGCGCGCCCCGCAGCGGGTTTGACTACCGGCTGCGGGCGCGGCAACGTGCCGCGTCCAGTTTTGGACCCCGTTCGGGGAGTGACCGCGGCCATTTGGCGAGAGTTCCGCTCCGGGGCGACCCCTTAGGGGCTACCTTGCGCCATGGACCGCGGCAGGTAAAACGAAGAGTATGGCAGGATTTGGCGGCTCCCGCAACCTCTATTTCAAATCAATGCGTTGCAATGGCACTGGCGCGCAAATGCGCCCCGCAAACCTGCCGATATCAGACGAGCCTGCGCCTTTTCGATGAGGCGGCTAGACCCGGTACGCCTTCGTCTTGGCGAGCTTGCGGCAGGCCACGATCTCGACCAGGTCGCCCGTCTTGTACTCGTTGTTCTCGTCGTGCGCGTGATACTTGCTCGACTTGGTCACGAATTTGCCGTAAAGCGGATGCTTGACGCGCCGCTCGACCAGCACCGTAACCGTCTTGTTCATCTTGTCGCCGACGACCCGTCCCGTCAGCGTCTGGAGGATGGTCTTCCGCGGCGCCGGCTTGCGGCCGTCGGGGTCTGCGCTTCGTTCACTCATGCCTGATTCTGCCTTCTGATGGATGAGCGTCCGCGCGCGGGCAATGTTGCGCCGCACCTGCTTCAGCTTCTCAGTGTTCGTGAGCTGCTGCGTCGCTCGCTGCATCCGCAAGCCGAACTGTTCCTTGAGCAGCGCCGCGAGCTCCGTCTTGAGCTCCGCGGGCGACTTGGCGGCGAGCGCCTTCGTGTTGTCGGTACGCTTCATCGTGATCTCCGTCAGCCGCCGATGAGCCGGTGGACGAACGTCGTCCGGATCGGCAGCTTCGCCGCGGCGAGCGCAAACGCCGCGCGGGCGATGGTTTCGTCGACACCGTCCATTTCGTAGAGCACCTTGCCGGGCACGATCTCCGCGACGTAGAACTCCGGATTGCCCTTGCCGTTGCCCATCCGCACTTCCGCCGGCTTCTTCGACATCGGCTTGTCCGGGAAAATGCGGATCCAGACGCGGCCGCCGCGCTTGATATGGCGCGTCATCGCCCGCCGCGCGGCCTCGATCTGGCGCGCGGTCAGACGGCCGCGGCCGACGGCCTTCAAGCCGTACTCGCCGAAGCTCACCTTGTTGCCGACGGTGGCCACGCCCTTGTTGCGGCCCTTCTGCTCCTTGCGGTACTTCCTTCTAGCTGGCTGCAACATTCTTCACTCCTGGTGCTGACGAGCGCCGCGGGCGCTTCGGCGCCTCGGGCGCCGGAGCCGGCGCCGCCGACGGCTCGGCGTTGTGCGCGAGCACTTCGCCCTTGAATACCCAGACCTTGATCCCGATGACGCCGTACGTGGTCTTGGCTTCCGAGAAGCCGTAGTCGATGTCGGCGCGCAGCGTGTGCAGCGGCACGCGCCCTTCGCGATACCACTCGGTGCGCGCGATTTCGATGCCGTTCAACCGGCCCGCGCACATGATCTTGATGCCCTGCGCGCCAAGCCGCATCGCGTTCTGCATCGCCCGCTTCATCGCGCGGCGGAACATGATGCGCTTCTCGAGCTGCTGCGCGATGGAGTCGGAAATCAGTTGCGCATCGATCTCCGGCTTCCTGATCTCCTCGATGTTGAGGCCGACGTCGCCGCCCATCATCTTGCGCAGATCGGCGCGCAGCGTCTCGATGTCCTCGCCCTTCTTGCCGATGACCACCCCGGGACGCGCGCTGTAGATCGTGATGCGGGCGTTCTTCGCCGGCCGCTCGATGGTGATCTTGCCCACCGACGCGTGCGCCGAGCTTCTTCTTCAGGTACTCGCGGATCTTGATGTCTTCCTTGAGCGTCGGCGCGAAATGCTTGCTGTTCGCGAACCACTTCGACGTCCAGTTCCTCGTGACGGAGAGGCGGAATCCGGTCGGATGTATTTTCTGTCCCATGACGCCTTCCTTATTTGCCGTCGCCGACGGTGACATGGATGTGGCACGTCTGCTTCAGGATGACGTTGCCACGGCCCTTCGCGCGCGCGCGTGAAGCGGCGCAGGTTTTCCGCCTTGTCGACGTAGGATCGTCTTGACCTTGAGCTCGTCGACATCGGCGCCGTCGTTGTGCTCGGCGTTGGCGATCGCCGACTAGCAGCACCTTCTTGATGATGACGGCGCCCTTCTTCGGGCTGAACGCTCAGGATGTTGAGCGCCTGGTCCACCGGCAGGCCGCGGATCTGGTCGGCGACGAGCCGGCCTTTCTGCGCCGACAGTCGCACGCCGCGCAGGATTGCATTGGTTTCCATCGCGGTCTCCCTCACTTCCTCGCCGGCGGCGGCGCCGCGACCTTCTTGTCGGCCGAATGGCCCTTGAAGGTGCGCGTCAGCGCGAACTCGCCGAGCTTGTGGCCGACCATGTTCTCGGACACGTAGACCGGGATATGCTGCTTGCCGTTGTGCACGGCGATCGTGAGCCCGACGAACTCGGGCGTGATCGTCGAGCGGCGCGACCAGGTCTTGATCGGCCGCTTGTCGTTGGTCGCGCGCGCCGCATCCGACCTTCTTCGACAGATGGTCGTCGACGAACGGACCCTTCTTGATTGAACGTGCCATCGTCTTACCCTCGTTAGCCTTTGGTCGCGTGCCGGCGGCGCACGATCATGGAATCGGTGCGCTTGTTGCGGCGCGTCTTGTAGCCCTTGGTCGGCGTGCCCCACGGCGAGACCGGATGGCCGCCGCCGTTGGACCGGCCGCCGTGCGGGTGATCGACCGGATTCATGCAGATGCCGCGCACCGTCGGACGGATGCCGCGCCAGCGATTGGCGCCGGCTTTGCCGATCGAGCGCAGGTTGTGCTCTTCGTTGCCCACTTCGCCGATTACCGCGCGGCAATCGACGTGCACCTTGCGGATTTCGCCCGAGCGCAACCGCAACTGCGCGTAGATGCCTTCGCGCGCGAGCAGCTGCACGCCGGCGCCGGCCGAACGCGCGACCTGCGCGCCCTTGCCGGGCAGCATCTCGACGCAGTGGATCGTCGTGCCGACCGGGATGTTGCGCACCGGCAGGCAATTGCCCGGCTTGATCGGGGCTTCCGACGCCCGACAGGAGCTGCGTGCCCACGGCGACGCCGCGCGGCGCGATGATGTAGCGGCGCTCGCCGTCGACGTACAGCAGGAGCGCCAGGTGCGCGCTGCGGTTCGGGTCGTATTCGAGCCGCTCGACCTTGGCGGCGATGCCGTCCTTGTTGCGCTTGTAGTCGACGATCCGGTAGTGCTGCTTGTGGCCGCCGCCCTTGTGCCGCATCGTGATGTGGCCGTTGTTGTTGCGGCCCGATCCGCGCTTCTTGCTTTCGGTCAGCGCGTCGACCGGCCGACCCTTGTGCAGGTGCGGATGGACGACCTTGACCAGCGCGCGGCGGCCCGGCGACGTCGGTTTGACTTTTTGCAGTGGCATGTTAGCCCTCCGCCGCGAAGTTGATTTCCTGGCCCGCCTTCAGGCAGACGTAGGCCTTTTTCCACGTGCGGCGCCGGCCCGTGAAGCGGCCGAAGCGCTTCACCTTGCCGCCGACGTTGGCGATCTGGACGCTCTCCACCTCGACCTTGAACATCGCTTCGACGGCCGCCTTCACTTCCGGCTTGGTCGCGTCCGGCGCGACCTTGAAGATCACCTGCTCGTGCTTGTCGGCGACGATACGTCGCCTTTTCGGAGACGACCGGCGCGAGCAGCACGACCGCGAGGCGCTCGGGATTGTATTGCTTGGCGGTCGTCATCCCAGCATCTCCTCGAATTGCGAAACGGCGGCCTTGGTGAGCAGCACGTGGTTGAAGCGCACGAGGCTCACCGGATCGATCTCCCGCGTCTCGAGCACGAGCACATCGGGCAGATTGCGCGACGACAGGAAGACGTTGTCGTCGAACTTGTCGATGACGATGAGCAGCGTGCCGGGGAAGCCCAGCGCTTTCATCTTCTGCGCGAAGAGCCTGGTCTTCGGCGCGTCGACGGCCAGCGCGTCGATGACCGACAGCCGACCTTCGCGATGCAGCTGCGACAGGATCGAGGCGATGCCGGCGCGATACATCTTGCGATTGACCTTCTGCGAGAAATTCTCGTCGGGCGAGCTCGGGAAGATCTTGCCGCCGCCGCGCCACAGCGGGCTGTTGGCCTGGCCCGCGCGCGCGCGGCCGGTGCCCTTCTGCGCCCAGGGCTTCTTGTGCGACTTGTTGATGTCGGCGCGGCCCTTCTGCTTGCGCGTGCCGCTCCGGGCATTGGCCTGGTACGCGGTGACGAGCTGATGGATCAGCGGCTTCGTTGTAGTCGCGGCCGAACAGCGCGTCGGAACCCGCGACTGTCGCGGCCGGCTCGCCCTTGTCGTCGATCAGCTTTGAGATCCATCGTCAGGCTCCCTTCTTGGCCGGGGTCTTCACGGCGCGCCGGACGATGATGTGACCGCCGTCGGCGCCGGGCACCGCACCCCTTGACGAGCAGCAGGCCGCGCTCGGCATCGACGCGAACGACCGTCAGCGTCTGCGTCGTGCGCGTGACGTTGCCGTGCTGGCCCGCCATCCGCTTGCCCGGAAACACGCGGCCCGGATCCTGCGCCATGCCGATCGAGCCCGGCGTGTTGTGCGAGCGCGAGTTGCCGTGCGACGCGCGGTTCGAGCTGAAGTGATGCCGGCGTGATCACGCCCGAGAAGCCGCGGCCCTTGGTCGTGCCCGTCACGTCGACCAGCTCGCCGACCGTGAACGTGTCGGCGCCGATCGTCGCGCCGACCTTGAGCTCGGCGAGCTGCCTCCGGCGGAGACCGGAAATTCGCGCAGCAATTCGCCCGCTTCGACACCCGCCTTCGCGAGGTGGCCGGCCTGCGGCTTCGTCACGCGCGAGGCGCGCCGCTTGCCGAACGCGACCTGCACGGCGGCGTAGCCGTCGGTCTCCGGGGTCTTGATCTGCGTGACGCGGTTGTTGGCCACGTCGAGCACCGTCACCGGAACGGCTTTGCCGTCATCGGTGAATATGCGGGTCATGCCGAGCTTCCGGCCGACAAGTCCGAGAGTCATCTTCGTTTTCCTTTCCACGCCGCCGATTGCGATTGACCGGCGGCTTCCAAGTTACCCCGGATATTTCCGGGCCTTCGGTTACTGCAGCTTGATCTCGACGTCGACACCCGCCGGCAGATCGAGCTTCATCAGCTGGTCGACCGTCTTGTCCGTCGGGTCGATGATGTCCATCAGACGCAAATGCGTCCTGATTTCGAACTGGTCGCGCGACGTCTTGTTCGCGTGCGGCGAGCGCAGCACGTTGTAGCGCTCGATCTTCGTCGGCAGCGGAACCGGGCCGCGCACGACGGCGCCGGAGCGCTTCGCGGTGTCGACGATCTCCATCGCCGACTGGTCGATCAGCTTGTAATCGAACGCTTTCAGGCGGATTCTGATGCGTTGGTTCTGCATGATTCCAACTTTCTCGATTAACGGCCCTTCGTTCGAAGTGCGGAAAAACTCACTCGATGATCTTGGCGACGACGCCGGCGCCGACCGTGCGCCCGCCCTCGCGGATCGCAAAGCGCAGCCCCTCCTCCATCGCAATCGGCGCAATCAACGTCACCGTCATCCCGATGTTGTCCCCAGGCATCACCATCTCCGTGCCCTCCGGCAACACGCAACTGCCCGTCACGTCCGTCGTCCGGAAGTAAAATTGCGGCCGGTACCCAGGAAAAAACGGCGTGTGCCGCCCACCCTCTTCCTTGCTCAGCACGTACACCTCGCAGCTGAACTTGGTGTGCGGCGTGATCGACCCCGGCTTCGCCAGCACCTGCCCCCGCTCCACTTCCTCCCGCTTCGTCCCTCTGAGCAGAACCCCGACGTTGTCCCCCGCCTGCCCCTGGTCCAGGAGCTTGCGGAACATCTCCACCCCCGTGCATACCGTCTTCAAGGTCGGCTTCAAGCCCACAATCTCCAGCTCGTCCCCCACCTTCACAATCCCCCGCTCCACCCGCCCGGTCACCACCGTCCCCCGACCCGAAATCGAGAACACGTCCTCCACCGGCATCAAAAACGGCCCGTCGATCAGCCGCGTCGGCTGCGGGATATAACTGTCCAGCGCCTCCGCCAGCTTGAAAATCGACCCCGCCCCCATCTCGCTCGTGTCCCCCTCCAGCGCCATCTTCGCGCTGCCAATCACGATCGGCGTCTTGTCCCCAGGAAACTGGTACTTCGACAAGCAGCTCCCGCACCTCGAGCTCCACCAGCTCCAAGAGCTCCTTGTCGTCCACCATGTCCGCCTTGTTCATATAGACAATGATGTACGGCACCCCCACCTGCCGCGCCAGCAGAATGTGCTCCCGCGTCTGCGGCATCGGCCCGTCCGCCGCACTCACCACCAGAATCGCCCCGTCCATCTGCGCCGCACCGGTGATCATGTTCTTGATGTAGTCCGCGTGCCCCGGGCAATCCACGTGCGCGTAATGCCGCTTCTCCGTCTGGTACTCCACGTGCGCCGTGTTGATCGTGATCCCCCGCGCCTTCTCCTCCGGCGCGTTGTCGATCTGGTCGTACGACCGCACATCCCCACCGTACTTCTTCGCCAGCACCATCGTCATCGCCGCCGTCAACGTCGTCTTCCCGTGATCCACGTGACCGATCGTCCCCACGTTCACGTGCGGCTTCGTCCGCTCAAATTTGGCCTTGCCCATGATCGATTACCTCAAAGTTACGATTTCTTGTTGATCACCGCTTCGGCGACGGATTTCGGCGCCTCGGTGTAGTGCTTGAATTCCATGGTGTACGTCGCGCGGCCCTGCGACAGCGAGCGCAGCGTCGTCGAGTAGCCGAACATCTCGGCCAGCGGCACCTCGGCCTTGACGACCTTGCCCGTCGGCATGTCGTCCATGCCCTGGATCATGCCGCGCCGGGACGACAGGTCGCCCACGACGTTGCCCATGAAATCCTCCGGCGTTTCGACCTCGACCGCCATCATCGGCTCGAGCAGCACCGGATTCGCCTGCCGCATGCCGTCCTTGAACGCCATCGAAGCGGCCATCTTGAACGCGTTCTCGTTCGAATCGACGTCATGCGACGAGCCGTCGAACAGCGTCACCTTGACATCGACCACCGGAAAGCCGGCGAGCACGCCGTTCGGCAGCGTTTCGCGCAGGCCCTTCTCCACCGCGGGTATGAACTCGCGCGGGACGGTGCCACCCTTGATCGCGTCGACGAACTCGAATCCCTTGCCGGGAACGGGCTCCATCTTGAGCCAGACGTGCCCGTACTGCCCGCGACCGCCCGACTGCTTGATGAACTTGCCCTCGACCTGCACCGTCTTCCTGATCGCTTCACGGTACGCGACCTGCGGCGCACCGACGTTCGCCTCCACGCCGAATTCGCGCTTCATCCGGTCGACGAGAATCTCGAGGTGCAGCTCGCCCATGCCGGAGATGATCGTCTGTCCCGATTCCTCGTCCGTGCGGACGCGGAACGACGGGTCTTCCTGCGCCAGGCGATTGAGCGCGATGCCCATCTTTTCCTGGTCGGCCTTGGTCTTGGGCTCGACGGCGACATGGATCACGGGCTCGGGGAAGATCATCTTCTCGAGCGTGATGAGGTGATCCGGATCGCAGAGCGTGTCGCCGGTGGTCGCTTCCTTGAGGCCCACCGCCGCCGCGATGTCGCCCGCGCGCACTTCCTTGATCTCCTCGCGCTGGTTGGCGTGCATCTGCAGGATCCGGCCGAGGCGCTCCTTCCTTCCCTTGATCGGGTTGTAGACGGTGTCGCCCGAATTGATGGTCCCCGAATAGACGCGGAAGAAGATCAACTGGCCGACGTACGGGTCCGTCATGATCTTGAAGGCGAGGCCGGCGAACGGCTCGTCGTCGGCCGCGCGCCGCTCGCCGATCTTGCCGTTCTCGAGCTCGCCCTTCACCGGCGGAATGTCGGTCGGCGCCGGCATGTAGTCGATCACGCCGTCAAGCATCGCCTGGACGCCCTTGTTCTTGAATGCGGAGCCGCACATCATCGGGACGATCTCGCTCGCGATCGTCCGCAGGCGCAGGCCGGCCTTGATCTCCTCGACGGTCAGCTCGCCGCCCTCGAGGTACTTGTTCATCAGCTCCTCGTTGGCTTCCGCGGCGTTCTCGATCATCTTCTCGCGCCATTCCTGCGCGAGGGCGAGATGCTCCGCCGGGATGTCGCGCATGTCGAACTTCATCCCCTGCGTCGACTCGTCCCAGTAGATCGCCTTCATCCGGACGAGATCGATTACGCCTTCGAATTTTTCCTCGGCGCCGATGGGCACCTGGATCGGCACCGGATTGGCCTTGAGGCGCGCCTTCATCTGGTCGTAGACCTTGAAGAAATTCGCGCCTTGGCGGTCCATCTTGTTCACGAACGCGAGGCGCGGCACCTTGTACTTGTTGGCCTGCCGCCAGACGGTCTCGGATTGCGGCTGCACGCCGCCCACCGCGCAATAGACCATGCATGCGCCGTCCAGCACGCGCATCGAGCGCTCGACCTCGATCGTGAAGTCGACGTGTCCCGGTGTGTCGATGATGTTGATCCGGTGCTCGGGGAAGTTGTTGTCCATCCCCTTCCAGAAGCACGTCGTCGCGGCCGACGTAATCGTGATGCCGCGCTCGCGCTCCTGCTCCATCCAGTCCATGACGGTCGCGCCGTCGTGGACTTCGCCTATCTTGTGCGAGACGCCGGTATAGAAAAGTATGCGTTCGGTGGTCGTGGTCTTGCCGGCATCAATGTGCGCACTGATGCCGATGTTGCGATACCGGTCGATTGGGGTGGAGCGTGCCACGATGTCTGGATCCGGAATTTCGTTGGTTACTGAGCGACTGAAGAATATGGGGGGTGATTCCGGCTAGACCAGGGTCCGGCGCGACCCGGAACAGGGACGCGCTCACGAGGCCTAGAACCGGAAGTGGGAGAACGCCTTGTTGGCCTCGGCCATGCGGTGGACTTCCTCGCGCTTCTTGACGGCGCCGCCACGGCCCTCGGAGGCCTCGAGCAGTTCCGCCGCGAGGCGCTGGCCCATCGACTTTTCGCCGCGCTTTCGCGCCGCCTCGCGGAGCCAGCGCATGGCAAGCGCCATCCGGCGAACCGGACGCACCTCGACCGGAACTTGGAAATTGGCGCCGCCGACGCGGCGGCTCTTGACCTCGACGGTCGGGCGCGAATTCGACAGCGCCTGGTTGAAGACTTCCAGCGGATCCTTGCCGCCCTTCTTGGCGATCGACTCGAACGCGCCGTAGAGGATGCGTTCCGCTACCGACTTCTTACCGGCGGTCATCAGCACGTTCACGAACTTCGCGACATCGCTGCTGCCGTACTTGGGATCGGGCAGGATCTCGCGCTTGGGAATCTCTCGACGTCTTGGCATCACACTCTCCGTAACTAGCCGGCGTACGGCTCTCGCGGCCTTAGTTGCCCTTAGTTGCCCTTAGTTGCCCTTAGTTGCCTTTAGGCCGCCTTCGGCTTCTTGGCGCCGTACTTCGACCGGCTCTGCTTCCTGTCCTTGACACCCGCGGTGTCGAGACTGCCGCGCACCATGTGATAGCGCACGCCGGGCAAGTCCTTCACGCGGCCGCCGCGGATCAGCACGACCGAGTGCTCCTGCAGGTTGTGCCCTTCGCCGCCGATGTAGCTGATCACCTCGAAGCCATTGGTCAGCCGCACCTTCGCGACTTTGCGCAGCGCGGAGTTCGGCTTCTTCGGCGTCGTCGTGTAAACCCGCGTGCACACGCCGCGCTTCTGCGGGCTCTGCTGCAGCGCCGGGACCTTGCTTTTCGACACGGCGGGCTCGCGCCCCTTCCGTACGAGCTGACTTATGGTTGGCATCTTGATTTTCCGTTTCGTGCAGCCGGACTAGGGGATCCGGCCGCAAGGCTCAACGCTTCGCGAAACAACAAATTAAAGTGGCCCAAGCTCGCGCTCGCGCGCCGTAGCCTGGGCCATTTTTCTGCGCCACGGCCGACCTTCGCTTGCTGCTGCGGCCAGGTACGCTTGCCCACACCCGGTGCGCAGTTGTCCTGGTGCGCAAGGCGGCGGGCGAAAAAGACTATGATTATAGGAGGAAAACGAAGGTTAAGTCAACAACATGCTGCGGCGCGGAAACGGCCCGCAGGCGCGGGCGATGCCAGAACCCAGCCTTGCGTCTATGCTATAAGACCCGGGACCAAGACAGTGCTCCTCCCGGCCGCCCACGCGGCGGGCGACCGGCGCCGACAAAGGCCGCGCCGACAAAGGCCGCACCGACCTCCGCCATGATCGAACGACCTAAGACCCCGCGTACCGGGCCTAGCATCCCACTGCTGTTTTCGCTCGTGACGCTCGCGATCTACGCGCTCACGCGCATCGGCCTCGCACTGTGGACGGGGCTCGCAGCCGTGCCGGTCACCGCCTGGCCGCCGATGCTCGCGCAAGGATTGTGGTTCGACCTCGCCGCCTTGACGACGCTTCTGGCCCCAGTCCTGCTCTACGAGGCGGCATTGCCCAACCGCTGGCGCGCGTCGCGCCCGCATCGACTCCTTCGCTTCGTCTGGTTCGCGCTGATCCTGTCCGTATTGCTGTTCGGCGCCGTCGCCGAGGCGACCTTCTGGCTGGAATTCGCCACACGCTTCAACTTCATCGCGGTCGACTACCTCCTCTACACCCACGAGGTGATCGGCAACATCCGAGAGTCGTACCCGGTCCCCTGGATCCTGGCCGGCATCGCGCTGGCCGCCCTCGCGCTCGCCTACGCTCTGCGGGGCTCGCTCCGGCGCGCCGACGCGATTCCCCCTTCCCGCCGGCGCCGCATGGCCTACGCGACGGCCGCCGTGGCACTGCCGGTCGTCGCGATGAGCGTCGCCTCCATCGACCAGATGGGCCGGATCGGCAATGCCTATGCCGACGAGCTCGCGGGCAACGGTCTCTTCACATTCGCGGCCGCGATGCGCCGCAACGAGCTCGAGTACGACCGGTTCTACGCGACCATCCCGCAGGAGGACGCCGATCGAATCCTGGCCGGGCTCGGCGTCGACCGCCGGCCGAGGCAACCGCCGATGTCGCCCGAGACTGCCGCCACACCGCAATCGACCGAGTCGCACGCGGCAGGGATGCCGGCGCAGCCCCGTCACGTCGTGCTGATCATGGTGGAGAGCCTGTCCGCGGAATTCGTCGGCGCGTATGGGTCGACCAAGGGCCTTACGCCCAATCTCGACCGCTTCGCGCGCGAGGGCCTCAAGTTCACCAACGCCTATGCCACCGGCACCCGCACGGTGCGCGGTCTGGAGGCGGCGTCCGTCGGCTCGCCTCCCGTTCCCGGGCAATCGATCGTGCGGCGACCGGACAACGAGCGACTGACGACGCTCGGCGGCCTCCTCGAGCGGCAGGGCTACGCGACGAGCTTCGTCTACGGCGGCTATGGCTACTTCGACAACATGAATGCCTACTTCGCCGGCAACGACTATCACGTGGTCGACCGCGTCGGCTTTCCCAAGTCGACGATCGTGTTCGAGAACATCTGGGGCGTGGCCGACGAATCGCTGTTCGCCAATGTGCTGCGCGTGATCGACGACAACGCGGCGCAGGGCAAGCCGTCGTTCACCCACGTCATGACGACGTCCAACCACCGGCCATTCACCTACCCCGCCGGGCGGATCGACATTCCCTCCCCCGGCGGCCGCGACGGCGGCGTCAAGTACACGGATTGGGCCATCGGCAAGTTCATCGACGACGCGCGGTCGAAGCCCTGGTTCGGGGAGACCTTGTTCGTGATCGTTGCCGACCACTGCGCCTCGGTCGCCGGCAAGACCAAGCTGCCCGTGGGCGGCTATCGGATTCCGCTGATTTTCTATGCGCCGAAGCTGCTCCCTCCCGGCGAGTTCACGGCCACGATGAGCCAGATCGATCTTCCCCCGACGATCCTCGATGTGCTCCGTGCCAACGGCGACGACGATTTCTTCGGCCGCTCGGTTTTCGAACTGCCTGCCACGCCGCCTCGAGCCTTCATCGGCAACTATCAGGAGCTCGGGTACCTCAAGAACGGCGTGCTCACCGTGCTCTCGCTCAACCGGAAGATCCGGGCCTTCCGGGTCGATCCGGTGACCTTCGAATCCGCCCCCATGCCGATCGACCGAACGCTCGCCGACGAGGCTATCGCCTACTACCAGACCGCATCGCGCGCGTTCCGCCAGGGTGCGCTGAAAGAACTTGCGTCGGCGCCCCGGACGCCCTGACCGGCAATCCGCGACTTTCCCGTCAAACCCACCGCCCCCGGAGAATCCGCCATGCGACGCGATCTCGCGCAGACGACGTTCGGCGTGTTGTTCATCGTCATCCTGATCGTTGCTTCGCTCTGGATCATGCGGCCTTTTCTCGCGCCGGTCATCTGGGCGGCGATGATCGTCATTGCGACCTGGCCGCTGATGCTCAGGGTCGAGGCCGCGTTGGGCCGCCGGCGCTGGCTCGCCGTCGTGGCGATGACCGTCTGCATGCTGCTGGTGTTCGTGGTGCCGTTCTGGACGGCGGTGAGCACGATCGTCGAATACCAGGATGACATCCAGCATTGGGCCAAATCGCTGAAGGACATCAAGCTGCCGATGCCGCCGGAATGGGTCGAGCACGTGCCCTTGGCCGGACCGAAGATCGGGGCGACGTGGCGGGAATATGCCGCGCAGACACCGGACGTGCTCGCGGCCAAGCTAACGCCCTACGTAGGTCAAGGCTTGAGATGGCTTGCGGCTGAGGCCGGAGGCGTCGGGCTCATTGTCGTGCAGTTCCTGCTGACCATCGTTATCGCCGCCGTGATGTATTCGGGCGGCGAAGCCGCCGCGCTCGGCGTGCGCAAATTCGGCGCCCGGTTCGCGGGCAAGCAGGGCGAGGACGTGGTTTTGCTCGCCGCCCGGGCGATCCGCGGCGTCGCGCTCGGCGTCGTGGTCACCGCCCTCGTCCAGGCACTCCTCGGGGGGCTGGGTCTCGCGGTGGTGGGCATTCCCTTCGCGGGCGTGCTGACCGCCGTCATGCTGCTGTTCTGTATCGCCCAGCTCGGCCCGACGCTCGTCCTGCTGCCGGCGACGATCTGGATGTACTGGACCGGCGACAATGTGTGGGGAACATTGCTGCTCGTCTGGACGGTGATCGTGGGAACGTTCGACAACTTCCTGCGTCCGGTCCTGATCAAGCAGGGCGCCGATCTGCCGTTGCTGCTGATCTTCGCGGGGGTGATCGGTGGTCTCCTGTCGCTGGGCCTCCTCGGCATCTTTGTCGGACCCGTTGTGCTGGCCGTGAGCTATACGCTGCTCGGGGCATGGGTCAACGAAACGCCGCGCGCGGCGTGATTTCCGGCGAACCCCTCCCGCGGCGCGCCGGAGCGTTCCGACGAAGCATCGCGCTCGGCGTCTTCGTCAGCGCGCTTGCCTTGGCGCCCCCGTCGCTCGAGGCCCAGGAGGCGGTGCTCGAAGCGACGCCGGATACCGCGGCGCTCCCGGACCCGGCGCTCGGGATGACCGACGAGGAGGCGCGCCGGTGCTGGCGATGCCGGTGCCGACAGACGCCACGCCGCTGCAGCGCATCGATCTGCTGATCCGTCAACGCGCCGCAGCCCGGATCGTCGGCGATCAGGCGGCATTGATCCGCGCGCTGGAGCAACTCACCGAGATCGGCAAGTCCGAGCCGGACTGGACGCGCTTCATGCTTGACCTCATCAATGCCGAATTCGCGTTTGGCAGTCCGAAGCGAAGCATCGAGTACGGCGAAAAAGCTGCTGGCGGCGACGGACGTGACCCGGCAGTGCGGGCGAGCGTCGCAGCCAGCCTCACCTGGAGATATTGCGATGCGAGCGACGTGCGGAACTGCGAGCGAGTCTTCGCCCTGGCGCAGCGCGCGTATGCCGCGCTGCCGGCCGGCATCGGCGCCCGAGCGTGGAGCCCGGCGCAAATTACCCAGTGATCTCCTCAATGAAGTGTCCCCGGGGGAAGCGATCAAGCCCCCTCCGATCGGCGAGCGGCTGAGCGATGGACCAGTACCGGCATCGTGGCATGAGCGAGCACCTTCTGGGTCTCGCTGCCGAGAAGCAGCCCGGTGATGCCACGACGGCCATGCGACGCCATGACGATCAGGTCGCACTTGCGTTTCTTCGCGACGTCGAGGATCGCGTCTGCAGGGAAATCGTTAGTCACCCGGATGACCTCGCAGCGTACCCCTTCGGCGCTCGCCGCGCGCTCGATCACGTCGAGATATCGAGCGGCGACTTTCTCGATCATTGCGGCGCTTTCTTCCGGTGTGCGTAGACCGACCGGTAGCAGGCCGCGATACGCCACGGGGGTGGCGGCCGGCGCCGCAAACAAACCCGTGATGCGGGCGCCGAGCGCATGCGCGAGCTTGACCGCCGACACGGCCGCTGCTTGTGACAATGGCGAGCCGTCGGTGGGGACCAGAATGTGTTTGTACATGGCGTCCTCCTTATCGCGCGTAGGGCAGTACCCAAATCAGCATACCGAGCGCATAGCAGACCAGCGAGCAGACGAGCGTGAACGGAACACTCCACGCAAGGAACTCGCGCAACGAGACCTTGCGTCCTTCCTCCTTTTCCCCGAGGGTGAGCGCGACATAGAGGGCTGGCGCACCTGCGACGGTGAGATTGCTGCCGAGCGTCCCGGACCACAATAACATCCAGTACAGCGGCCACGGCTCGATCCCGGCTTGTGCCATGTCCTTGATGGTGTAGAGGAAGGTGAGGATGTAGGCATCGTGCTCGACGAGACCCACGATGGGCACGGTGACCCAGTAGAGTAGCGTCGCGCCGAGCGCGTAGTTCTCGGTGAATATCGGTCTCAAGGCATCGGCGAGCTTGTCAAGGATGTGGCTCTTCTCGAGTCCGCCCACCAGCGCGAAAAGCGCGATATAGAAGAAGATCGCGCGCCAGTCGAGTTCCTGCAGGCTGTGCTCGAAGCTCGATGCCTTGACGCGGTCGCCGAGCAGCGTAAGGACGAGCACCAGCGAGATCGCTCCTGTCAGCGCGATGAAGCCGAGCTGCACGCCGATGTGCTCGCGCATCGACATCGCAACCACCGTTCCGAGGAACCAGCCCACGACGATGGTGGCGAACAGCGGATTCTCGATCTTCGCCTCGACACCGAGGCTGCTCATGTCGGTGACCCGCTGGCGTCCCCGGAATCCATAGTAGTACATCACCGCGAGCGTGATCAGGAACGTCGCCGTCAGGATCGGAAACGACGATGGCCGGCCCTTCTGCCAGATGAAGTCGAAGAATTCCGCGCCCGCGACGCTGTGCAGCATCTGCGGCGGCAGGTCGCCGATGATCAGTGCCGTGCCCATGAAATTTGCACCGAAACCGATCATCAGGATCACCGGCACCGATGGCAGCTTGAGCGCCCGCGTGAGCGGCAGCGCCACCGGTGCCATCATCAGGATCGTCACCACGTTGTCCACGAACATCGATATGACGCCCGAGAGGAACGTAAGGATGATGACCAGCAGGCCCGGCCGCCCCCCCGAGAGCTTGAGCGCCTGGATGGAAAGCCAGCTCGGCACACCGGTCTTCCCGAAGTAGCCGGCGATGATCCAGACGCCGACCAGGATCGCCATGACGTTCCAGTCGACGTAGTTGAACGCGTCCTTCTCGGTCATGATGCCGAGCCAGCACATGAGCGCGACACCAAGCAGCGCGGCAAGCGTGCTGTCGATGACGTTCGTGATGACGGCCAGGATCGTCAGGCCGAACACGATCAGCGTCAGCCATTGCATCGGTTCCATCGGGTTTCCTCGTCTTGTTGTTGCGAAGGGATCGACTCAGCGCGGCAACGCCGCCGCCGGCTGCTGCGCCGCCGGCGGAGCGAGCGGAGTGTCGCCGCGCTTGGGGGTCGGATGCCAACCCACGACCGCCAGCATCACCAGGAAGCCTACGACGTACGCTACCGTGACATGCCAGCCGTGGTAAAGCCAACGGCCCACGTTCTTGGCTTCCGGATACATGTTGGACAGAGCCACGCCGGCGGACGAGCCGAACCAGATCATCGAGCCGCCGAAACCCACCGTGTAGGCGAGCATGCCCCAGTCGTAACCACCCTGCTTGAGAGCGAGTGCGGTGAGCGGGATGTTGTCGAACACCGCGGAAATGAAGCCCAGTCCCATCGCCGTCTGCCAGGACGCCGCGGGCAGTCTTTCCACCGGCATCATGGAGGCGCAGGTCACCAGCGCCAGCAGGAAAATCGTGCCCTTGGTCGCCGCCGGCAACAGGCTCCAGTCCGGCTTGCGTAACGGCGCAGTGACGAGGATCGCCAGGGCCACGGCAACGCCGATGAAGGGAAAGCTGTCGGCAATCGCGTTGTGCGCGATGTTGATATAGACGTTCACGCAAATCGCCGTGACCAGAATGAACGCCACGATGCCGACCCGGACCCAATCGACCGTGGCGGCCCCCGGCACGTACGGAATCAGCGGAGAGTGCTTGTGCTGTTGCAGCGCGGCCGGGAAGGCACACACGATCAAGGCAGCCGCCGCGGCGACGTAGGCTGTCAGCACTGCGAGGGGACTCACGCCGTCGATCCACATCATCGTCGTGGTCGTATCCCCGACGACGCTTCCCGAGCCGCCGGCGTTCGAGGTGGCGACGATCGCCGCGAGGTAACCGATGTGGACCTTGCCGCGAAAAACCGCATGCGCCATCGCACCGCCGATCAGCGCGGCTGCGATGTTGTCGAGAAACGAGGACAGCACGAACACCATCACCAATAGAACGAAGGCACCCTTCCACTCGCCCGGCAGGTACTTCGGCAGCACGGCCGGCACCTTGCTGTCCTCGAAATGCTTCGACAGCAGCGCGAAGCCGACAAGAAGGCACAGCAGGTTGGTGAGGATGACCCACTCGTGCGCGAGATGGCCGATCAGTCCCGCGACGCCGTCGCCGGTCTTGAATCCGGTAAACGCAAGCTTGTAGACGATGATCGTCGCCAGCCCGATCAACGCCACGCGCAGCGTGTGGTGGTGGAACAGCGCGACACCGAGCAGCGTCAGTGCGAACAGGATGAAGTCGACGGGGATCCCCAGCACTTCAGGCGGTCCGCTGGCAGTCGCAGCGAACGCGAGCGGTGCAACCAGCGCTGTCGCAGCGACGACGGCGCAGCGTATCCACGGGCGCGACCGCTGTGCGCGGCTTCGCCTATGATCGTGCATGCCTTTCCTCCCTAGCAAGCTCAAAGTGCTTGTCGTATTCGAACGATTTGCGACCCGGTCAGCCGAGTATGGGGTCGCGCGGACGATAACCGCTTCGGGCGATCGCGTCGAGCACGACGATCGAGAGGATCGCCGCAGCATCCTCGATGCTTTCCGATCACGCTCGGAATCGCCGCTGTCGCTTGGCCGCCTTGCGCGGCACGCATCGTCCCTTGATCGTTCACGTCGACCTCAATCCAAAGCGTTCGATATGTCGTCGCGCCACGCCGGGCGGAAGGCTGCAGGCGTGAGGAAACAACACCAACTTTGGCTAAAGGTCTTGCAGCGGCGCAGGCTTCAAGCGCCGCCCGCACGCCCGGGGAACGATGTCCCGTGCTGACGACCGTGCGGCTAAGCTACTCCCCTTCGGCGAGTACGGCTCGCATCTTAATCTGTCGTCGAGAGGTCGGCAAGCGACTCGGCAGGTAGACTTTCCAATGGACGAACCGACAAGAGCACGACTTGATCGGACTCACGAACGTAACCCTCGCCTGTGGCGCGGACCGCCTGCTGGAGAACGCGCAACTGACAGTGCATACGGGGCAACGGTTGGTCGTCCCCCCGCATGGCGGCGGCAGCGCGAGATCAGACCGCGACTAGCCAGCGCGGGGCGCATTCAATTATCCTTCGCCGGTGCTTCGTCAATGCAGCGCTGACGATTGACTTCGAGACTCGCGGCCGCGGGCTGCTGGAAATCACTCGCCCCGTCACCGAGTGGGCGACCGACAGCGAAATCCAGAAGGGTCTACTGACATTGTTCGTTCGCCATACCTCTGCGAGCCTTGTCGTTCAGGAGAATGCCGATCCCGATGGTGCGCAAGGATCTCGATCGCTTTTTCGCCCGTCTGGTCCCCGACGGCGATGCGCTCTTTCGCCACCGCGACGAGGGCCCGGACGACATGCCCGCGCACGTTCGTGCGGCGTTGACCGGCGTCCACCTTTCTATTCCATCGCCAGAGGTCGTCTCGCGCTCGGCCAATGGCAGGGCATCTACCTGTGGGAGCACCGCCTTCGACCCCATCGGCGCGAGGTTGCCGTGCACCTCATGGGGGAGTGAGGCAAGCCGGCAGCGAGCCGCCCACGCTCAGGCTGCCACCGGGCGCGCGGCCGACGCGTCACGCGGTAACGCTCACGGTGGTGCCGGGTGACGCTACCCGCAAGGCGAGATCGCGATCGACGTCGAGCTGGAGCGGCCGCACGCCGTGCTGTGGCTCAACACCGATTCCTTGAGCGTGACTCGTGCAACCCTCGAGCTGCCCGAGATCCGCGTCGCGGTCACCGCGCTATGACGGAATCATAGGCGAACCGGTTCCCGCTGCTAATCAACGAGGGTGACCGGGGCGACGCGATCTACCGGGGCGAGACTTCATCGTTGCAATCGAGTGCATGGCGAGGGAGCCCAACAGAATCGCCAATGCGGCGAGCGCCCATGGATCGAGCAGCGGCACAGCAATGATCGAACCGTCGGGTATGGTGATCGTGCTGGCGGCGGCGTCGTTGCCTGAAGATGGGTCAGTGATTCCGGCTGGAGCATTCACGGATGCCGTGTTGACGATGCTGCCGGTGGCGCTCCCCGATATCGTCGCCGGCACTGTGTAGACAATCGTCGCCCCTGCCTTCATCGTCACTGTGGTGTTGATATTGCCCGCGCCGCTCGCCGCGCCGCACGCCGTGGTAACCGCGCCGCCGCTGCCTGGATTGGTGACGACGCACGTCCAAGTGTCGAACGTCAGCCCTGCCGGCGCCGTATCGACGACGGTCGCGCCGGTCACTCCGCTCGGGCCGTTGTTGGTCACCGTGACCGTGTAGGTGACCGCGCCTGCGCCGCCCACGCTGGTCGGGCCATTGGTCTTGGCAATTGCGAGATCGGCGATCGCCGGAGCTGCAACCACAATATCGGTATCGGTCGCGCTGTTGTTGGCCGGAGTCGGGTCGGTTGTTCCCCCCGGGATATTCACTGTTGCCGTGTTGACGATGCTGCCGGTAGCGCCGCCCGCCACCATCGCCGGCACCGTGTAGATGATGATGGCGCCGTTCTTCATCGTCACCGTGGTATTGAGATTGCCCGCGCCGCTCGCCGCGCCGCATGCGGTAGTAACCGTGCCTCCGCTGCCCGGATTGCTCACTGCGCACGTCCAGCTGCCGAACGTCAGCCCTGCCGGGGCGGTGTCGACAACAGTTGCGCCCGTCACTTCGCTGGGCCCGTTGTTGGTGATGGTGATCGTGTAGGTCGCGCTGCCGCCGGCATTCACACTCGCCACGCCGTCAGTCTTGGTGATCGCAAGATCAGCGCTCGCGGGGGCGGCGACGACGGTATCGGTATCGGTCGCGCTATTGTTCCCTGGAGTCGGATCGGTCGTACCGGCGAGCGCCGTCACCGTCGCGGTGTTGGTAATGCTGCCGGTGGCGCTGCCCGCCACCGTCGCCGGTACCGTGAACGTGACGATCGCTCCATTCTTCATCGTCACCGTGGTGTTCAGGTTGCCCGAGCCGCTGGCCGCGCCGCATGCCGTGGTCACCGCGCCACCACTGCCAGCATTGCTGACCGCGCATGTCCAAGCGCCGAACGTCAGCCCTGCCGGTGCCGTATCGACGATGGTCGCGCCCGTCACTTCGCTCGGGCCGTTGTTGGTCACCGTGACCGTATAGGTGGTGGTGCCGCCGGCGACGACTGAGGCCACGCCGTCGGTCTTGGCGACGACGAGATCGGCCGCTGCCAGCACGCCAGTTACGACCGGCCCGCCGATGTTGTTCCCGAGGTTGGGGTCGCGCACCGTCAGCGGAGGATCCGCCTGCGCCAGGTTGGTGAAGCTGGTGTTGGTGGACGGCGCAGTGCCGCTCACCGTCAACGTGACGCTGCCATTCAGAGGCAGCACCGGCACCGTTACGTTGAGCGGACCCACAACATTGAACGGCAGGACCACTGCAGGACAGGAAGGACCCCCTGCGGCGACGCACGCCGTCAACTGCGGCGACACTAGCGCGGCCGGCAAGACGTCGGTAATCGTGGTGCCGTTCGCCGCATCCGGACCAAGATTGGTCAGGGTCAGCGTGTACGACACGAGTGCCCCCGCGCCTACCGTGCCAGGGCCAGTCTTGGTCAGGACCACATCCGCCGTGTTCGGCGGCGCGCCCGCGCCCACCTGAGTGATAGCCTGCGCATTGTTGTTGCTCAAGTCCGGATCGCCGATGCCGACCGGAGGCGCCACGCCAATGACGTTGGTCAGCGTTCCACTCGACCGGCGGCGCAGTACCCGCGATGGTGAGCGTGACGCTCGATCCTGCCGGAAGGGCAGGCAACGTCCACGCGCCGGCCACGGGCGAGGGCAATGCCACCGCAGGACAGGTCGCGCCGCCCGTCGTCGAGCACGCCATGAGCGCCGGCGACAACAGATTCAAGGGCGGCAGGTCGGTGACCGTCGCCCCATTGGCGGCAGCCGGACCGGCATTGCTGATGACTACGGTGTAGGTCACCGCACCGTTTACCCCCACAGCACTCGGGCCGCTCTTGATGATCGCAAGATCCGCCGTTGTTGCCGGCGGTAGACTCGAGACAGCTTGGGTTGAAACCTGGCTCGTATTATTGGCCGCGTTGGGATCCGTGATCCCGCCCGGCGGCGCCACGCCGACGCTGTTTGCCACGAGGCCTCCAGCGGCGGGCGCTGTGCCAGTCACCGTGAAGGTCACCGCTCCGCCTGCAGGCAACGTGGGAATCGTCCACGGCCCGGCCACGGGCACCGGCAACACCAGTGCCGGACAGCTTGCGCCACCGGCGGCGTTGCACGCCGTCAGCTGCGGGGTCAGCAGGCCGGAGGAAGTGTCTGTCACGGTCGCGCCATTGGCGGCGCCCGGGCCCAGATTCACTACCTGCAGCGTATAGGTGATCTGCCCGTTGAGCAGCACTTGCGCGGGGCCGCTCTTCTGCACCGAGAGGTCGGCAATCGTCGCCGCGATCGCAGTCGTCGTGCTCGCGCTGTTGTTCGCCGGGTTGGAATCGGTGAGACCCGCCGGCGCGGCGACCGTGCCCGTATTGGTGATCGATCCCATGGCTGCAGCAGTGCCGCTCACGGTGAAGACCAGGCTGCCGCCCGCGGGCAACGTCGGAACTACGATGCCGGCGCCTTGCAGCGCGCCGATCGTCGGCGCGCCAGGACAAACCGCACCGCCCAGATTGCTTCCGCAGGTCACGGTGGTCGCGGTGAAATTGGCCACCGCTGCGTCCGTGACGATCGCGCCATCGGCGGCCGCAGGGCCCCCGTTGGAGATCCCCAGCGTGTAGCTCAGCGCACCGTTGCCGGCGACGCTCGCGGGCCCATTCTTGGCGATGGCCAGATCCACCAGCGCAGCTGTGACCAGATCGGAGTCCGTGGCGCTGTTGTTGCCAGGGATGGAATCCGCCGCCGGGCTCGACACCGCGGCGGTATTGACCAGCACCGTTCCGGCGACAACGCCCGCGCCGACGTTCACGGTGAGCGAAAACACCGAACTACCGACGCCGAAACTGGCGTTGGTGCAATTGATGGCGCCTCCCGCCCCTACCGCTGGCGTCGTGCACGACCAGCCGCCCGCTGCTGACAGCGAGACGAACGTCATGCCCACAGGCAGGGTGTCGCTGACGCTTGCGTTCGGCGCGGTGTCCGGGCCGTTGTTGCTGACGGTGATCGTGTAAGTCGTGTTGGCCCCGGCCTGAACGCTGGCCACGCCGTCGGTCTTGCTGACCGCGAGATCCGCAACGGCAAACGTCACCACCGCCGTTCCGCTGTTGCCGGTGTTGTCGGTGTTGTTCGCCGGATTCGAGTCAGTCTCGATCGCTGTTGCGGTCGCGCTATTGTCGAACACGCCGACGGCGTTGATCGTGGCCGTCACCGTAATCGTGACGCTGGCGCCCGAAGCCAGCGACGGGATGGTGCACGGCAGCGCTGCGCAGCCGCCGCCAATCACATTGGTGAGGGTGAGGTTCGTCGGCGTATCCGTAACCTGCACGAGAGTGGCCGAGTTGGGGCCTGCGTTGGCGACTTGCAGCGTGTAGGTGACGGACTGCCCCGCCAGGAATGGCCCCGGTGTCGTGAGCGTCTTGAGCATCGACACATCCGCACTCGGCGCGGCCGCGACGCCGCCGTTACCGGTGCTGTCGGTGTTGTTCGCCGGGTTGGGGTCGACCTCGGTTGCCGTCACCGTCGCGCTATTGTCGAAGGGGCCGGCTGCGTTGATGGTGGCAACTACGGTGACGACAACGCTGCCGCCACTGGCGATGCTGGGCACTGTGCACGGCAGCGCGGCGCAGCCGCCGCCGGACACATTGGTGATGGTGAGGTTAACCGGCGCGTCGGTGATCGCTACGTTGGTCGCCGTCGACGGTCCCGCATTGGCCGCCGTGAGGCTGTAGCTGATGGACTGGCCAACGGTGTACGGCCCCGCCGTGAGCAGCGACTTCACCATCGACACGTCGGCTGTCGGCACGACATTGTTGGTATCGCTGCCGGAATTGTTTGCTGGATTCGAATCGGTGGTGCCGGCCGGCGGCGCAATAGTGGCGGTGTTCGTAATGGGCGTACCCACCGAGCTCACCGTGGCCGTCACGCTGATCTGATATGAAGCACCCACTGCAAGAGTCGGAAGCGCAAAGTTGCCGGCCTCGAGCGCCGCAATGCTTGGCGGGGTGACACAACCAACGCCGCAGGTCACGCCCGTCTTACTGAGTCCGCTGGCCGCGGGATCGCCCAAGAGCGCGCCCGTCACATTCGACGGGCCATTGTTGGTAACCGAGATAACGTAGGTCGTGGTCTGTCCTGGCGCCACGTTGGCAAGGCCATCGTCCTTGGTAATGCCGAGATCCGATACCAGCACCACGGTATCGGCATCGCTCGCGGAGTTGTTGCCCGGGACCGGGTCGAATGAAAGCGACGAGGCGATCGCGGTGTTGGTGAGCACCGAACCACCGGTCACACCAGCGCCCACACCTACGGCGAGCGTGAATACGGCGGAGTCGCCCGATGCCATGCTCGCGATCGAACAGCTGATGGTGCCGCCAGCGCCCACCGCCGGCGTCGTGCACGACCAACCGGCGGGAGAAGACACCGACGTAAATGTCATCCCTGCGGGGAGTGCGTCGGTCAGCGTTGCGTTCACCGCCGCGCCGGGTCCACCGTTGGCCAGCGTGATGGTGTAAGTTGTGCCGGCACCGGCAACCACCGTGGCCTGCCCGTCGGTCTTGGTGACCGAGAGTCCCGCCGGAGGGCCACTGATCATGTAGCTGGCCGTGGCCGGCGGCGTGAAGAACACGCTGCCGCTGGTGCCGGTCGCGATCGCCGTGTTCGGCGTGACACTGCCCAGCGCGCCGGCGGCCACCACTGGGCCCACGACACAAGTTGTCGCCTGGCCAATCAATAGCGGATCGGTGAACGTGCACGATGCCGTGCTAACCAGCGGATCGCTCACGCTGATCGCGGAGAGATTGAACGCGCCGGTGTTGACGATGGTGAACTTGTAGAACACGTTCGCGCCAGCGGCGATACCGATCGCCGACGCCCACGGTCCGGTCGCTGCCGGGCTGATTTCCTTGACCAGGTTGAACCCGGGCAAGGCGCCGATATAGGCAGCGCTCGCTGGCGCCGAGTTATACGGCGTCGCGGCAAAGGTTCCTTGCGCAGTCGCCGAGTTGTTTACGGCGCCGAGTACGGCCGGCACCGGACCTCGCACGCAGGTCGCGGTGGGGTCGATGAGCGCGCTCGCCACCGGCAGCGCCGGCAACGTCGTCGGCACATTGGGGGTCTGCCAGACGCACCCGGCCGGATCCGCGCCGGTGCCTGCCAACGTCGGGTCGCTGACACTAAACGGGTTGAACGGAACGTCGCCCGTGTTCTCGGCCGTGAATTGATAGAAGAGCGGCGTGCCCGGAGCCACGGCAACGAACACGGTCCAGGGGCCAATCGCGCTGGTCGACACGCGCTTAGCCAGGCTGATCGCCGGCGCCGGCGCTTCGGCCGTCAGGGTGGCGCTCGCGGTATTCCCAGCACCTGCCACGGAGGCGCTCACCGCGCCGGTGACATTGACAAAGGTTCCTGCGGCCGGTGCCGTGACCGGCACGGTGATCGCGCAGCTCGTTCCAGCGCCGATGGCGCCGCCGGCAAGACTCACTCCGGCGCCGCCGGCCGCAGCTGTCAGTGTGCCGCCACAAGTATTGGTCGCCGCAGGCGTCAACGGGCTGGCATTGGTCATGCCCGCCGGGTACGTGTCGGCAACGGCAACACCGCTCAATGCATTACTCGAATTCGGATTGGTGATCGTCAACGTCAGGATCGAAGTGCCGCCCATCAAAATCGGGCTCGTGCTGAACGTCTTCGTAATGCTTGGGGGTTGTACTGCCGTGAGGGTCGCAGCCGCTGAACCGGTCGCGGTCGTGTTGGTGCCGCCTTCCGTCGACGACACGAAACCACTCACGTTGGCGTGCGGACCAGCGGTGTTGGCGACAACGGCAACGGTGACCGTGCAACTCGCTGCAGCAACGATGCTGACACCGGAGACGCTAATGCTCGAGGCGCCAGGCAGGGCCGACACCGTGCCGGAACACGTTCCGCCGATCGCCGGCGCGGGGGCGACGACGACGCCGGCCGGGAAGGTATCGGATACCGCGACACCGGTAAGCGTGGACGAGCCAGGATTGACCACCGTGAAGGTCAGGGTCGACGTGCCGCCCACCGCCACCGGATTCGGCGAGAACGACTTGGTGATCGTCGGCGGCGGCGTGGTTTGGCAGCCGCCAATGGTGACGTTGTCGAGGTACAGCAGCGCATTGACGCCGTTGTTCGATGCGTTGTAGCCGTAAATACGGAAATAGGTGATTCCGCTCGGATTGGAGGGGTTCGTGAATGGTTGCGCAATATTGACGAAGCCCGCGCTGCTGGGCGTGAACACAGACCCGTAGGGCGTGAAGGTGACGCCGTCCGTGCTCGAGTACAGCGCCAGCGACGCCGGGCCAATCGCGCCCGCATCGCGACGCACATCGAAAGCAAACGTGAGGGTGTTGTAATTCGTGCTGTTGACCGCGAATTCGGTGTAGTCGTTGTTGCTCAGCGTCAACGTTGCCGAATTGGCATATCCACGCGTGGCCCAGGAATTGACCGGATTGCCAAACCCCGTGTCGATCGTCGACGCGGTGATGCCGGCGCCGCTTGCCGCCGTCGCTGTCGCAACGTCTGCGGCCTTGAAGGAAAATGCCGGCGGGGTCGTTCCAGCTACGCCGGTCCCCATGTTCCACTGCGCCAATGTCAGGCCGCAGCTGCTCGCTGGCGGCGACACCGTGGTGAGACCCAGGGTGGCGCTGGCACTCTTGCCGGTATCCAGCGCGTCGATGAAGAGATGGTTGGAGGTGTTCGAGTAAGTGCCCGTTGTCGGCAGCGCCGGCACACTGACTCTTACGCTTACCGTGCAGCTGCTGTTAGCGGCGATCGAGCCATTCGCGAAGGTAATCGATGAGGCGCCGGCTACCGGCGCGAAAGTTGCAGCACCGCAGCCTGAGGTCGAGAACACCGCCGGTGTTGCTACCACCATCTGCCCGCCGGACAACAGCGGCAGGGTGTCGGTGAAGTTTGCTCCGCTGAGCGCAACCGCTGTCGGATTGCCGAGCGTAAAGGTCAGCGTCGAGGTCCCGCCGGCGACAGTCTGGGTCGGCGCGAACACCTTGCTGATCGTCGCCGACGAGGCCGGATCGACGATGTTCGCGATCCAGGTCGTCACCGAAAAGTCGGCGTTGTAGTGGAAGCTGCTGCCGGAAAAATCGTAGAGCAAGCCGGACAGGGTTTGCGACGTGCCGCCGCCGCTGATGATCCTGACGGTATACGTGGTCCGCACGTCGTTGCCGCCTGCCTTGAAGTCGCCGCCGACGCAGGACAGGTAGTTCGGGCTCGCGAGGTCGTTCTGCCACAGACAGGCGTCGGCGTAGAGCTTGTCGCTGGCAATCGGGGCGGGGCCTGGAACGTACGGCGAGTTGTCGGCCGAGTACGTCGTGCTGACCGACAGGATCTGGAAGATCGTGTTCGGGAAATTGATGAACGCCTCGAACTGGTTGTATCCCTGGGTCGCGGTGCCTCCATCGAGCTCGATGGCGTAGGTGTTTCCGACCACGAGGTTCAGCGATCCGCCCGCCGGGATCGGAGTGCCGTTCAGCTTGACGCCGGTGATCGAATTGCGGCTCTGCGATATCAGGCGCTCGACGTAGAGCTCGCGTGGGATCGGCGTGGAGCCGCTGCTCGAGCCGTCGGTTGCCGCGATGTGGTAGCGGCGGGTCGTATCGAACGCCGCCGGGATCTGATTGACTTCGACTTCGAAGTACGCGTCCGCACACGTGCCGGCTGCCAACGGGGGCAGGGTGATCGAGCTCAACGACCCCGGGCGCAGGTTGACGTTTACGTTGGGCGAATCCCAGACCCAGTTGACGCTGATGGTGCCGGTGGCGACGTTGCTGCAGATTCGCGCGCCGACCGGGAAATTTTTCGGCCCAGTGGCAGGACTGTTGCTGTCGAGCCCGATGACGTTCCACGTCAGTGGCGTGACCGTCAGCGTCGCCTGCGCGAATAACGGCGTCGCCAGCAGGCAGACGAAGGCGACGAGCCGTGCGATCCTGTTTCCCTTCATCCCCGTTCATCTCCCTTCGGGCGGTGCCGCCAGATGCGGGCCGCCGCTTTTCCGCTATGTGAGTCCCGCCTTCTTGTTCGATCGTGCCATTTCCCGAGTCGGGATCAGCGGCACCGATTCGCGTCGAAACGCTAAGAGGTCATTTCCGGGCCAGTAGAGTCTCCACGCTTTTCAATCGACGAGCAATTGAAAGCCGGCTCGCAACCGGCGAAGACGCGCCGTACCGCTCAAATATGCAACATGCGCCGTTCACGAGCATGCTGCGAAATGCGGGCATCGGCGTCGACCTTCGTCGGTCGCCCTGCTTCCCTTCCCCGGCCAGGCACGCCGCGTTCGGGGCCGATGTTCTCGACCTCGAAAGCCCACTATAATGAATTGGATGCGCGCCACCTCAGCGGTCGCCATGCGCTTGCGAGCGCGCGAAATGAAGTGTTGATGCCGGAAAGCTGTGACCATCGCGATTGATTCGTCGACGGACAATATACCCAGCGCCGACCCGCTGGCGCCCTAGCATGCGGAAGGTTCGGTAAATGGCTGCAGGACGGGTGCGGACCAAAAGCCAGCGGTGGTGGGTGGCCGCTGTTGCGCTCGCTGCGTTTCTTGGCTGGGAGATACAGCACAGCCGATTTCCGGGCGAGGCAGCAGAGCAGCCGCTGCCGGTGGCGCCAACCGCCACGACGCTCGTCTCGCTCGGCGAGAACCGCAGCGAAGGCGAAGAATCGGCAACCAACCCAACGGTCACTCGACCGACAGGCAATCCTGCGCCCCGGCCGGCGCCCGTCGCCCAACAACCCGCCGCATCAGGACGGTCGGTACAACACGGTCAGGTCGTCTTGCTGGGAACGACAATCGCAGACGACGGAAGCTTTGCGCTGGTCACAGACGCCGCAGCCGCACGATCACGAGTCCTTCGCAAGGGCGACCGGGTCGATGGCCTGTTGGTCACTGAGATCCGACCCGATCGACTCGAGCTCACCGACGGAGCGACGGGCGAGCTGGTTATCCTGAAGGTCGATGACGAGGCCCGGCCTGGCGGGTATTCGGCCGCGCCCCAGGCTGCCGGTCCAGTTCCGATGGCGGTATCTCAATCCAACGTCATGAGCGCCGCGGTCTCGCCGCCGATGGTCCCGGAATACGCGGAGCCATCACCATCCGAAGAGGATCAGCCGGCCAGTTCATCTCACTGAAGAAGGCGCCGGGTGCGTACCGGGCTGTAGCCTTGACATGGAAATACCTTTGCTGCTTGACGAGCACCGGTGCTATCGAACAACATCCGGCCCATAGACCAGTGCACACAGAAACGTCGGCCGATGAAGAGTCGCCGCATGGGTCCTTGCGAAGTGAGAATCGACTGGAGGAGACTTACCGTGAATGAGGGACTGAAAGCATTCCGTAGACATTTCGACTTCTTGGCGACGGCGCTCGCCGTCGTGCTGCTGTCCCTCGTGGCCGGAGGCGCGGCGCAGGCTGTTTCGTTCTGCACGCCCGGACCAGGTGATGTGCCCGAGACCGGCCTGCAGGGCTCCTTGTCATTCGCCGACCGGAACCAGCCGGGCGGCTTTCAAGGCCATTGGTGCGGAGCGCGCAAGGTTGCCCAGCACGCGCTATTTGATCGCGGCAGCTTCGGCGAAGTGCAGATCAAGGAGCAACTGCGCCTACGCCAGCATGCGCGACCCATCGAACCTGAATGCGCTGACCACCGGATTGGTGGTCCTCGACGCGCGGGTCCCCTCGGATCTCGTGATTCCCCCCGATACCGCGAGCCCGCCGAATCCAAATGGCAGGATTATCCGGTCCCGCGCGATGATCCGGGCGTATTCGGCACTGGAGCTCTCGGGCAACCTCCTGGTCGGGGCTTTCAAGGACCTTGGCCCGGTGGTCGCCGGTGTGCAGACGAATCCGCTGGACATTTACGACATCTCCGATTGCCTGAATCCGGTGGCCTTGTCGACAACCTACGACACCGCCGGAGGCAACCATGACGGTTGGCTGACGCCCGACGGCAAGACGTACTACGGGATCCCGTTTTCAGCGTCCCCGCATCCTGTCCGGCACCGCCACCAATCCGGTGCTCAATCCGGCCCGCATTGACATGCACGTGACGGATCTGTCCGATCCGAGGAACCCGAAGCATTTGATGAACTGGAACCGCTTGCAACTGCCCCCGGAAATCTGGGCGGTCGGGACGTATCCGCAGATCTTGGCGACTACGCATTTCCATGACGTGAGCACGAACGAGGCGGGCACCCGGGTTTACATGGCGCTCTATGGGGGCAACAACTCCCTGGGTGGCAACAACAACAATGCGATCCCGGCGCAAAACCAGCGCTGTGCGAACGGCTTGCTGATCCTCGACTCGTCCGACGTGGCCAACCGGGTCCCCAACCCGCAGCTCAAATACATCAAGTTCCTGTCCTGGTGCGACCGAAGAACAAGCGGTCGACTTCCACGACTCGATTTCGGCGATGGTTCCACGGCGTCCACCCATGCGGTGGAGTACGTGCGGCACGAGAACGGCAAGGAGTACATCGTCACCACCGACGAATCGGGTGGCGGCCTCGCCGGCAACGCCTCGGGCGTCTGCGCGCAACGCACTTATGGGCGGATGATCGACATCAGCGACGAGCAGAATCCTAGAGTCGTGGGAACTTTCAAGCCCGATGTCAACAAACCGGAGAACTGCGCCGCCAACTTGGCTACGGATACTCGACGGCGGCATGATCCACTACCTGGGTTTCGACGACCGCAACAATATGCGCCTGACAATCTATGCCGGCGCCAACTACGGCATTCGCGTCGTCGATTGGCGCGACCCGACCCAGCCCAAGGAGATCGCGTATTACAAGAAGGGGCGGCACACGACCACTGCGGTCGGGGAGACCGATTTCACTCGTCCCGACCCGCGGTATGACGCCGCGAACTGCTTTTTCTACACCGGCTGGAACCAGGGTGGTCTGGTCTCCTTCGAGCTGACTAACCCGGAATACAACCCGTGCATGCGCAAAGCCGCCTCCGGTTTCGGCGTCGTCGCCAACGCCGCGGGCGGACCGAGCAAGGCGAAGGTCGACTTCAACGCGAAGCGCGCCGCGGCCGGGTTCAGCAACATGCAGGGCACACTTACGCTCATCGATCCGGATGCCGGCGCCGACATTCGTATTACCCAGTTGACCTTCCTCGGCAGCGTCCGCGATCAATGCGGCTCCGTGGCTGCCGGCGCCAACTCACTGCAATTCGAAGGAACGGGCACCTACAACGGCGCGCCGGCAAGCTTCCGCGTCTGCACGCAGGAAGGCGCCACGATTGCGCCTTCCGCGCATCGCTTCAACCTCGCTTGCACCGCCGGTTGCAGTTTCAGCGCGGGAGGTGCGCTGGCTACCGGCAACATCACAGTGCGGCCGCAATAGGCCGAAGGCTGCACTGCCTCTCGTCACGGCTACGATCTTCGCGGCCGTGGCGGGCGGTCTCGAACAGGGGGTGCCATGGGTGACCGATCCCGCGTTGCAGCGAATGTGCACGCGGGCGTGGCGATCCTGACGGCCGCCGCCGTCGCTTTCATCCTCCTGTTGCGAGTGCCCGCCGCCCATGCCGACCCGTTGGCTGCTTCGGACCGATCGGCACGACGGGTGCTCGACCTTCCGATAACGAATGGAAAGGCAGCCGTTACCGGCGGCACGATCAAGGTGAAGCAGGGCGATGAGCTCGAGCTCAGATGGTCGAGCGACCGACCCATGTCTCTCCACCTGCACGGCTATGACATCGAGGTCAAGGTCGCGCCGCAGTCTCCGGCCGTCATGTCCTTCAAGGCGAATCTTGCGGGGCGATTCCCAGTGTCGGAGCATCGCCAGGCGGGGCGTGAGCAGGCGGTTCTGTATCTCGAAGTCTACCCGTAGCCAACAGTGACACGGGAAGCCCGCTCGGCCGAGGCCCGCATCGCCGTCTTCCCATTCGCGGGCGCAGCGTTGGCGCTCGCGGCGCCACCCGCAGCGGCCCATGGATTCGGGCAGCGCTTCGATTTGCCGCTTCCTTTATGGCTATGGGTGCTCGGTGCCGGCGCAACGATCGTGCTCAGCTTTATCGTGATAGCGATCTTCGTTCGCGAGCGCCGCATCGGCACGGACTACCCGCGGCTCGACCTGCTGCAATTTGCCCCGGTTCGCTGGGTCACCCACCCGACGATCGTCGCCATCATCCGTCTCTTCGCGGCGATCGTGTTCGTCGTTGCGGTCTGCGCCGGCTTCTTCGGCGTTCAGAGTGCGTACTCCAATCTCGTGACGACCATGGTCTGGATCGTGTGGTGGGTCGGCTTCGCCTTCGTCTGCGCGTTGGTCGGCGATCTGTGGGCGCTGCTCAATCCGCTGCGCACGATTTTCGCGGGGGGCGAGGCGCTCTATGCTGCGCTGGCCGGTGGCCGGAGGCTCTCGCGCGACCTGCCCTATCCGGCCTGGCTGGGCGTCTGGCCAGCGGCGGCGGCGTTCCTGTGCTTCGCCTGGGCCGAGCTGGTTTGGCGAGGCAACGACGTACCCGCATTCCTCGCGTCCGCGGTGGTCGGATATTGCATCGTCACCTGGATCGCAATGTTCGTCTTCGGCCGCGTGGTATGGCTGCAGAATGGAGAGGCGTTTGCCATCGCGTTTGGCATCATGGCGCGCTTTGCGCCGATCGAGGCTTCGGCTCGAGGGGGCACGGGTCCGGATGCCAGCTCAGTTTGCGTCCGTACGGGGCGGGGCTGCTGATCGCAGGGCCGGCGCAATGGTCGTTTCTCGTGTTCGTGCTGCTGATGCTCGCCACGGTGACGTTCGACGGCTTTCTGCAGACGCCACTGATGCAGGAGATCGACACCGCAGTCCACCGATCACGGCCGATGGCGTTCTTCCTGTTCGAGCTGTCCGAATGGGGGCTCGATGAATCCCAGGTGCTTGCAACTGCGATGCTCGTGGTCTTTCCGCTCGGGTTTATTGCGGTCTTCTGGCTGACCAGCTGGGGGATGGTGCGCCTGACCGAGCGATGGAGGAGCGCTGGTCCTCACGTCGCGGAGCGCGTAAGGGTCGGCGAAGCCGCTTGCGCATTTGTTCTGACGTTGGTGCCCATTGCGGTCGCCTACCACCTGGCGCATTTTTTTTCGCTGTTGCTGACGGCGGGCCAGTTCATCATCCCGCTCGCGTCCGACCCGTTCGGGTTCGGGTGGAATCTTTTCGGGACCGCGAAATACAAGATCAACCTGGGAATTGTCAGCCCTTATGTCTTCTGGTACAGCGCCGTGGCGCTCATCGTCATCGGCCACGTGATCGCTGTTTTCATCGCGCACGTGACGGCTCTGCGCGTCTTTGGCACTCGACGGCGCGCGCTCGTGAGCCAGATTCCGATGGTGGCTCTGATGGTGGCGTACACGACGCTGAGCCTCTGGATTCTCGCCCAACCGATCGTGGGCTAGGGGGCGAGTTTCTTGGGCCAGCTACTTCTGGGAACGCTGGCCTTGGGACTTTGCCTGAAATGCAGCGTCGCTCGACGACCAGTGAAGGTGCACGATGCGAAACAGGTCTCCCGTGCGACGCAGAATGATCGTTTCCAGCGTGGTCTGATCGATCGGCGTCCCATCGGCGTGGGTACCGGTCACTCGATAGTTGCTGAGTACCCAGCGGTCATTTCCCTCGCCGCCCACCCGGCGGGTTTCGAGCTTCCACTGCGTTGCCGCGGCCATGTCGATGTCAAACCGCAAATGCTGAAGTGCGTACGCCTCGGCGGTGGGATCGACTGCTCCGAATTCGAACACCACAAGGCTGCGATCAAGCAGCGACAACGCGCCCGCGGTGTCCTTTGCGCGGAGGGCCGCATGGAAAGCGTCCACTGCGTCCGCGGGAATGCGAGCGCCTTGTGCGGCAACGCTCGATGCACAGACCATCAGTGAAAGACAGACAACGAAGGCGGCAGGAAGCATTGGGTTCTCGCTGCTTGTAGCTGTCGACGGGTGGCGCGCCAACCTCGGTGTTTCAGAGCGCCTTGACCGAGCGCACATGGTTCGTGGTGTTATAAACTGGGTCTGAATTGATTGCAAATACCCCGGGTCTCCCGCTCGTTTGCGCGATGCCGGGGCGACGGATGCGAGGTTCCAGGCGTGGCCCCTTGAACGCACGAATCATCACAGCCGCATGGTCGTGCATGCTGGTTTGCTGCGTTCTGGCGCCGGCGTCGCAGGGAAACGCGCAACCTCCGCTCGGTGGCAACGGCCTCGGCGACCTCCGCACCGTAGGGCATGAGCCGGATATCAATCCGGCGCTCCGCCGCTTCACCGGGATTGTCGTCGCTTTGGGCGATCCCGATGCCGCGGGCCACGTCTATACCTTTCGTGTGGCACCCATCGGCCCGCTGACTGTTGCGCCTCTGTCCAACGAGTTGCGCGGCTGGCGGCTGACCGTGCTGGCCGGCAAGCGCTTCGCCAGCGTCTTCCGCGTGCAGAGCAACACGGCGACCGAGATCACCGTCAAGGCCACCGACGGAACGCTCGAAACAACGCTCGACGGTTTGGCCGCAGGCGATGTATTCGTCATCGAGGAGATCGACGACTCGGTACCCGAACCCAGCGCGAGTGCTTTGACGCTAGCCGCCCGCTGTCTCGCCGCCCATCACCTGCAGCACGGTTCCCGTGATGTACGACGAATCGGCATTCGAAGCCAGGAACACGTACGCCGGCGCGAGCTCCTCCGGCTGTGCCGGCCGGCCCATCGGCACGTGGCTGCCGAACTCCGCGACCTTTTCGGGCGAAGCGCCGCTATCGGCGGCGTTGAGGGGAGTCCATACGGGGCCCGGCGCAACCGCATTCACCCGAATTCCGCGCTCGACCAGATCCTGCGCGAGCGTCTTGGTGAGCGCGTTGATCGCGCCCTTGGTGGCCGAGTAATCCGGCAGGCTCTTCGAGCCGAGTATCCCGGTGACCGAGCTCGTCACGATGATCGATGCGCCTGGCTTCATATGGCGTAGCGCCGCTCGCGCAAGGCGGAAATACGCATACACGTTCGTCTTGAACGTGCGGTCGAACTCCTCGTCGGTGATGTCCTCCAGGGACCTCTTCCGATTCTGATGGGCAGCATTCGATACGAGGATGTCGAGCTTCCCGAATTCCTCGATCGTGCGCTCGACGGTCTCGTCGCAGAACGAAGCATCCGTCAGATCGCCCTCGACGAGCAGACACCGTTGTTCGTGCGATTCGACTTCACGCTTGGTCTCCAGTGCGTCCGAACGTTCCGCCGGCAGATAGCCAATGGCCACGTCCGCGCCTTCGCGGGCGAACAACACGGCGACTGCACGGCCGATCCCGGAATCGCCACCCGTGATGAGCGCGACCTTGTTGACCAGTTTGCCCGCGGCGCAGTACTCCTCGGCTTGATAGCGCGGTAGCGGGTCGAGTTTCGATTCGAGACCAGGCTTGTCCTGGTGCTGCTTGGGGAAGGGAGGCGTTGGCTCCGGGTGCCCCGGATTGATCGGCGACTTCTTCCGTACCCTGGTCTCGGTCTTCATCCCTGGCTCCAATGCCAACAACGCGCGTGCTCGCGCCTCCGCGCACGGATAGGTCGGTGCGCGTACTACCGATGCTTGAAATATTGAACCGCGCGCTCGTGGGCCACCGCTTCCTCGCGCGACTTGAAAGTTCCGAGATTGCGGCGTTTGCCGGTCGATGCGCTCTTCTTGCGCGAGTACAGCCGGTAACCGCCTGCTTTGAGTTTTCGGATCATGATCGCCTCCCGAGGTGAGCGAGGTTCGATGGCTCTCGCCGACATGATCGGATATCGACTCGCGGCGCTATGTAGTCCAGTTCTGATTCGCTCGTAGGAATCAGAGCACTTCTGGGCTCCGGCGCGGCGCCGGAGAGCTGCCATCGTGTCACGGCACTTTTCGTTTGCAGCGGCTTCTAACGCGTGCCATGGAAGAGCTGCGACAATCGGAGCTGTTCGACATTCCCCCGCAATTGCCGCACGGGCTGATGTACCGGCCCGAGTTCATCACTCGCGCAGAGGAAAAAGACCTGTTGGAGGCGATTGCGCCGCTACCCTTTCGCGAGGCACGCTTTCAGGAGTACGTCGCCAGGCGGCGCGTCGTGCATTTCCACCCCGCGGGGGGCGGCGAGGCCTACGACCGGAGCGACGACCCGTCGTTCTCGAGCGGCCCGCTGCCGCCATTTCTCGTTGCGCTTCAGCAGAAACTCGCCGACTGGCTGAGGATCGACAACTCCGGATTCATCCACGCGCTCGTCAGCGAATATCGGCCCGGCGCCCCGATTGGCTGGCACCGCGACAAGCCCGTCTATGGCACCGTTGCCGGTCTCTCGCTAGCGGGTCGGGGCCGGATGCGCTTTCGGCCGCTCGACCCGAGAGCGCCCCGCGACGCCATGGTGCTGCTCGAGCTCGAGCCACGTTCGCTCTACGTGATGCAAGGTCCCATTCGGTGGCAATGGCAACACAGCATGCTGCCGCATAGGGCGCTTCGCTATTCGATCACTTTCCGCACGCGCGCTGAACAAGCCTAGCGGGCTCGTTGGAGGGCGGTGACCGCGGCGCGCCAGGGCGAGTTTGGCGCAGGCAATGATAACGCCGTCGCCGGAACCCAACGACCCCTTGCGCGCTGCGACCCGCGAGGATATCGTCATGCGGGGCGAGTTGGAAAGGAAAACACCGTGCTGAAAGGTCTTTCCCGGCTGCGACTCTGCGCGATCTTCGTGCTTGGCCTCGCGCTCTCTGGCTGCGGCGGCGGTGGCGGTGGCGGAACTGGCAGCGCGACCGCACCCGAGAACCGGATCGACATTGCCGTTGCTGGGCTTCCCGTCGGTGTGAATGCTGCAATCACGATCACCGATCCGAGCGGGAAGGCCGTCGGCAGATTGACCACCGCCGGCCAAGTGTTCGTCACCGGCCCCGGTAGTTTCACCGTGAGCGCCGACCCGGTGATTGGCGGTACGGCAACCTATTTGGCCGTCGTCGTCCCGAATGAGATCACCGTGCCCGCTCCGCCCAGTATCACCATGGTAACGGTGACCTACGCGCCGGCCCCGCCTTTGAGGCTACGATTCGCGGCGGTCGCGTCAGGGCTCGTATTCCCTACTTTCCTGGCGTCGCCGCCGGGAGGAACGGACATCTATGTCGTCGAGCTGCCCGGACGCATTCGGAAGCTGGTCAATGGCGTGCCGCAGGCGCCGGTGCTAGATATCTCGGCACGAGTCAGCAGCGGCGGCGAGCGTGGCATGCTGTCGTTGGCATTCGATCCACAATTCGCCACCAACGGCAATGTATTCGTCTGCTTCACGGATACCAATGGCGACATTGCCATCGAGCGCGTTACCTTCCCGCTGCCCGGCGCCGTACAGGCCCCCGAGTCGACCGCGGTCCGAGTCCTCACCATTCCCCATCGCACGTTTGGGAATCACAACGGCGGTCAGCTGCAGTTCGGCATCGATGGCATGCTTTACCTCGGAACGGGCGACGGCGGCGGCGCCGGCGATCCCCTCGCAAGCGGACAGAATCTCGACACGCTTCTCGGCAAGATCGTGCGTATCGACGTGAGCGCGTTGCCCTACAAAGTCCCCGCCGACAACCCGTTCGCCGGCCAGGTTGGCAAGCGCCCGGAAATCTGGGCATACGGCCTCCGCAATCCGTGGCGCTTCTCGTTCGATAACACAACCGGGAGTCTTTACATTGCCGACGTTGGCCAAGGCAGCCGAGAGGAAGTGAACGCCGTCGCTGCCGGCGCGAGCGGCCTCAACTACGGGTGGAATATCTGGGAAGGCTCTATTTGTTTCTCGTCGGGCACCGCGTGCAATCCCGCGGGCGTCACGATGCCGCTCATCGACTACGACCACGGCGACGGGTGCTCCGTTACGGGCGGATATGTGTATCGCGGTTCGGCGCTTCCGGAAGTTGCCGGACGCTACTTCTACTCCGACTTCTGCGGCGGCTGGCTGCGAAGCTTTTTCGTCGCCCAAGGGGCCGCAACCGAGCGGATCGACTGGGGCATCATGCCCGTTGGAAACATCCAATCATTTGGCGTCGATTCGAAGAACGAGCTTTACGTGATGACGTCCGCCGGCGGGGTTTATAAGCTTGTACGGCAATAGAATGGAGCGGTGTCATCGATGGCCATCCCACCCAGTGCGGCCAAAGTAGAGTCCAGCCTTGATCAATATCGCACCGCACTGAAGGTAACCCCATACGCGGTCGCCTACTGGCACACTGTCCCCGGGCTGCGGAACACCTGCCGCGTGATCGACTTCATCTGGGTGACTACGCCAGTTTGCGTATTCACGCTATAGGAAAACGTGCCGCTGTTGCCGTTGGCAAAACTGAGCGTCGCGGTACCAGCCACCGTGCGCTGAACAAGGGTAGGATCGAACGGCACCGCATTGAAGGGCGGCCCGGTCGTCAAGTAGAGGGTCCCTGCGTAGACCCCCGGCGACGTATTGTTCGCGGTTACTGAAAGCCACAGCGGCGTGCCATCGGCGTTGTAGGTGAACCACGTCGCAAAGATGGTAGCGCCCTGTTGCGTGAAATTGATGCCCCATCCAGACTCCACGCCCGCTGGCGCTGCCCACCACAGGTCCTGGAAGTTGGTCGCTGACGCAAGATTGGGTTGTGCGCCCCACACGCACGACGGCACCGGGCCAAACACCTGGCGCGTGATCGACTTGACTTGCTGACTCCCGTTTACGACATAGGTGAACGTTCCGTTGTTCAGGTCGCTGAATCTCAGGGTCCCAGACCCGACCGGAGTTGCGGTTACAGCTGCTGGACTGAAGGGAACTGCACTGAACGCGGGACCATGCGTTTGGTAGAGCGTCCCGGCGTAGCTGCCGTCGGGCATCCTGTCGGCAGTCATTGTCAGCCACCATGCTTTGCCTGTCAGGTCATAGGTGAACCACGTAGCGAATATGACATCACCCTGATGCGCGAAATTGATGCCCCAGCCAGATTCCGCAGGGTTCCACCAGAGCGCGGTGTAGTTCGCCGAGGCAGCGCCGGCCGTGAGCGAAATATCGTCGATTCGGAAATTCGTGACGTCGGAGATATCCATCACCGCCTTGAACGCAAGGCGCACGGTCTGCCCCTTGAAAGCGGACAGGTCGTACGCCGAGCTCTGCACCCAGCCGCTCGTCGGGTTGAGGTTCGAGAATGAGGCGAGGGTAGCCAGCGTGGCGCCCGTGAGAGGGCTTGCGACCGAGACAGTCAGGGTGTCATAGGCCGTCGTGGCCGACACTTCCGCAGTGTCGATCCGGTACCAAAATCGGAGCGACACCGGCCCCGCGCCCGAGGGGATCGTCACGTTCTGGTAGATCGTGTCGGTTCCATCGTTGTATCCGCCGAGCCAGGTATGCCATGCGCCCGAATGCGACGTAGTCGCGTCGTTGGTGATGATCGCGTATCCGCCCGACGCGCTCTCGGTCCATGATGCCGTGCCCGTCTCGAAGCCGGAATTAGCGATCAGGTTGACGCCGGACGCCGCGCCTTGCTGGGTCACGGTGAAGGGGTGTCCGCCAATGGTGAGGGTGCCGACCCGTGAACTGTCGGTGGCATTGGTGGCGACCGAATAGTTGACAGTTCCGTTCCCGTTACCGCTGCTGGAAGTCGTGAGCCAGTTGGCGTTGCTGGTCGCGGTCCACGCGCAGCCCGAGGTCGCCGCCACGCCGACCGAACCGGTCGCTGCGCCGGATCCGACGATAGCGCTAGTCGGCGAAAGGGTGTAGCTGCAGGCGACGTTAGCGGGGTTCAGGTATTGCGCGAGCGCGGGATAGACCTGGTCGAGGCGCGAGTAATAGTCGTAGTTGGCAGTCAGCGTGCAACTCGAATGTCCACCCCAAAGGCCGCCGCGCAGGCGGTACTCGGTGGCAGGCTGTCCGACCGACGTGAAGATGCCCGATCCGCTGCTTCCGCCTTCCGTGACGCCGGTGGCCGTCGAGTTCCAATTGCTGACCAGGAAATTCGTCCCCGTGCCGTCAAGCGAGCTGAACCCGCCCAGGGTGCCGAGACTGACCTTCTTCAAGTCGCCGGCCGGATGGTGGACTGCTGTCAATGCCGTGCCAATGGAAAGTGTGGCGGCGTCCCACCCCGAGAAAACGGCGCCCGCGGGCGGGGTGCGGTTCAGGCGCAGCAACAGCGCATCGAAGAAGTCGTTCGCATAGAGCAACGTCGCGCCACCCGTGAGCTGGACGTAGTTCGGGCTTGTTCCGCCGGTGCCGCAGCCCGTGCGGTCGTAGAACCAATGGGTCGTGAGCGTGCTCGCCACACTCTGCGTGCTGATGCAGTGAGTTGCCGAGTAGAAGTAGGGCGTGAACGAGCCGCCGATCGCATTGAGGAGCGTTCCTGTACAAAGAAACGTGCCGCCGGTGTTTTCCGTGAAAGTCATTTTCGCGACCGCCTTGCCGGTGCTGGCGAGCGCCGCATTGGTCGCGGAGCGGCAGACCAGGTCGACTTCGCAGAATCCCGCGGCCTTCGCCTGGAGCTCGGCGTTCGCGTCGGAAGGGCTCACAAAGAAGTGCGAGACTTGGGTGATAGCGAGACCAACGTCCAATGGTGATTCGGTTCCGGCGACAAAGACTTCGATCGTCGCGCTATCCCCTTCCAGCACCGGGCTCCAGTACGTGGAACCGCCCGCGGCAACATCACGCTCGGAAAAAGGGCCGTAGACCGTATCGATCTCCCGGATACCCGTGAAGCGGATTTCCATTCCGGGCAGCAGGCGCGCGGCGACGAGTCCGATGCGCAAGGCGCTCGCGTTCGCAGACGTGACTTCCCATTGGGCTACCCATCCACCCGGGGCGGGATTCCAGCGCAGTGAACCGCTCCACGCTTCGGCGAGCGCTTCGGTGGATCTTCCGATTCCGATCTGCAGCCGCTTGTTTAGTCCTCGGGTGTTGGCTTGCCTGACGGCGTCGATCGCCTTCGCGTCCGGCGCTTGGAGGCGCAGTGGCGTAATTCTGGCCATACCCAGGGGCAGCCGCAGCGACTCTCGAGCGGCAGCTTTCGGCGAATAGGGCGCCTCGGCCGAGAAATTGAACTGCGCGAAGGCCGGAGCGGCGATCCCGAGGATTCCGGCCGCCACAAGAACGGCTGCGCAAGCAGATCGGCAAAGGGCTGATTGGCGCAAGAGGACACCTCTGCCAAGTGAGCTCGATCGATTGTAGCCGAATCAGGCTGCATCGAACGCCCCAGGAGCCTCCGGGAAGTGATGGAGACCCCGAGACCTGCGGTCGCGTCAGTTCAGCGTCGCCGAGAACCGGGCGTCCTCGCGGCAGCCGTCGCCCACCGCGAGGGCGGAGAACTGCCCCTCGATGCCCAGTGGCGTAGCCTTGAGGTCGTAAACGGACGCATTGGTCATCAGCCCGTTCGAGCACTGATACGTGGCGTTGGCGATGCCTGCGAGCGTACCCGTCTGGGTGAGGTTTCCCGCGAGCGTGCAGGTCAAGGGAGTGCCGCTCTGATAGGAAAATCTCAGGCTGGCGCTCGTGCCGGTCTGAGTCACCTCCAACGTGTAGAAGTCCTGATACAAGCTGTTCGATGCGCTCGAGTTGCAGCTCGAATAGCTGCCCGATTGGCCGCCGACGTAGTTCGCTACCAAGCGGACCGGCGTCAGCGTCAGCCGCTGGATCGCCTTGGTCACCGTCCCGACGTTGTTCACGGTATAGGTGAGCGTGCCCTGGTAGTTGTTCGCGGTGCTGGGCGTGAACGTTGCCGTGCCGACCAATGTCGCCGGTGGACTGTCCGCGGGAACCCACGGCAAGGCGAAATACGATCCCTGCGTGAGGTAGAGGCCGCCCGTGAACTTGCTGGTGCCGTCCCATGTCATCTGCCCCGTATACCAGGTCGGCTTCTTGTCCGCGCCATAGATGAAAAAGGTCGCGAAAATGAAATCGTCGGACTGGGTGAAATTCACGCCCCAGCCCGATTCGGCCGGCGTGTACCAACTGTCGGTGTAATCGTAATTGGCGGCAAACGCGGGGCGCGCGCCAAGCGACGCGAGCAGGATCGCCGCAACGAGCATCGAACGTCCACAACGGAAAGAACGTGACAATGAGAACATGTAGGATCTCCGTAATGTGCAATGTGCTTGGTAACTGGGGGAAGTGGGTCTATGGCGCTGTTGTCTGTCGCACTAAGTTGCAATTCACCGGCAGTCTTATCGCGGTGTGTTTCATTCCGAAGTGTCGTGACGTGGTGATGCAATGAGAGTTGGCGCGAGAGGGGAACCGTGGGCAAGAGGACGTAAGCGCCGAACGTTGAATCCGTACTTGCAAGCTCTTCGAAGTAGTCTGAAAAATTTCCGCGGTCGGTTCGCCAGCTAACAAATGGAGATGGCGTTTGATGAACCGCGTCGGTGATCTGTTCGAGATCGTTGCGCAACGCGACATGATCGTTTTTCGTGCCGTGCGGCGCAACTCGCTAGCCGCCAGTGGCGCGCGCGACATGGCGCATCGTAAGCACAGAAAAACGAGGCCGGCGGGTTGCCCCGCCGGCCCGGTTGCAGCGTGCAGCGAAGCCTGCGTCAGGCAGCGTCCGCCGATACCTCTGGCGTTGCGGCCGTCGCATCGACAGGGGCCTCGACTTCTCCCGGCTGCAGGAATCCCGCGTCCGGTCCGAGGAGCTTTTGCTTCTTGCGGGCATTGTGGTACGCGAGGCCCGTCCCGGCCGGGATGAGCCGGCCCACGATCACGTTCTCCTTCAGGCCGCGCAGATCATCCTTCTTGCCCATGATGGCGGCTTCGGTCAACACGCGGGTGGTCTCCTGGAACGACGCCGCGGAGATGAACGAATCGGTCGACAGCGACGCCTTGGTGATGCCGAGCAGCATGTGCTCGTACGTCGCGCCCTGCTTTCCTTCCTCGGCCATGACCTTGTCGTTCTCGTCGAGCAGATCCGAGCGCTCGGCCTGCTCACCGGTGATGAACCGCGTATCGCCCGCATCCTGCACCTGCACGCGACGCAGCATCTGCCGCACGATCACCTCGATGTGCTTGTCGTTGATCTTCACGCCCTGCAGCCGATAGACGTCCTGCACTTCGTCGGTGATGTAGCGCGCGAGCGCCTCCACCCCGAGGAGCCGCAGGATGTCGTGCGGGTCCGCCGGGCCGTCGACGATCGATTCGCCCTTGTTCACCACCTGGCCGTCGTGCGCGGTCACGTGCTTGTCCTTCGGGATCAGATACTCGTGCGCAACGCCGTCGAGATCGGTGATGACGAGCCGCTGCTTGCCCTTCGTATCCTTGCCGAACGACACCGTGCCGGTGACTTCGGCCAGGAGGCCGGCGTCCTTCGGCGAGCGCGCCTCGAAGAGCTCCGCCACGCGCGGCAGGCCGCCCGTGATGTCGCGCGTCTTGGACGTCTCCTGCGGGATGCGCGCCAGCACCTCGCCGACGCTCACCTGCTGGCCGTCCTTGACGGTGATGATCGAGCCCAGCTGGAACGTGATGTTGACCGACAATTCCGAGCCCGCGAGCTTGATCTCGTCGCCCTTTTCATCGAGCAGCTTCACCTGCGGCCGCACACCCTTGGCCGCCGCGCCGGCGCGGCGCTTCGGGTCGATGACCACGAGCGTGGACAGACCCGTCACCTCGTCGACTTGCTTCGCGACGGTGACGCCTTCCTCGACGTTCTCGAACTTCACGCGGCCCGCATACTCGGTGACGATCGGGCGGGACGTGGCGTCCCACAGGGCCAGCACCTTGCCGGCCTTGACGACATCGCCATCCTTGACCTGCAGCGTCGCGCCGTACGGCACCTTGTGGCGCTCGCGCTCGCGGCCGTTGTCGTCGTGGATCGTGACTTCGCCGGAGCGCGCGATGACGACGAGCTCGCTTCGCGCGTTGGTGACGTAGCGCATCAGCGAGGAAAACCGGATCGTTCCCGCCGACTTGCTCTCGAGCTGCGAGGCCGCCGCGGTACGCGACGCCGCGCCGCCGATGTGGAACGTGCGCATCGTGAGCTGCGTCCCGGGCTCGCCGATCGACTGCGCGGCAATCACGCCCACCGCTTCGCCGACGTTGACGAGATGTCCGCGGCCGAGGTCGCGACCGTAGCAGCGGGCGCAAAGCCCGTAGCGCGTGTCGCAGGTGAGCGGCGTGCGCACCTTGACCTCGTCGATGCCGAGAAGCTCGATCTGCTCGACCTCGTCCTCGCCCAGCAGCACGCCGGAGTAATACAGGGTCTCCTGCGTCTCGGGATTGACGACGTCGGCGGCGACCGTGCGCCCGAGGATCCGCTCACGCAGCGCCTCGATCACCTCGCCGCCTTCGACCAGCGCCTTCATCACCACGCCGTTGGTCGTATTGCAATCGTCCTCGGTCACCACCAGATCCTGCGTGACGTCGACCAGGCGACGCGTCAGGTACCCCGAGTTGGCGGTCTTCAGTGCCGTATCCGCGAGACCCTTGCGCGCGCCGTGCGTCGAGATGAAGTACTGCAGCACGTTGAGACCCTCGCGGAAATTCGCGGTGATCGGCGTCTCGATGATCGAGCCGTCGGGCTTGGCCATGAGGCCGCGCATGCCCGCGAGCTGGCGGATCTGCGCCGCCGAGCCGCGCGCGCCGGAGTCGGCCATCATGTAGATGGAATTGAATGACTCCTGCTTCACCGTATTGCCTTCGCGGTCGACGACCTCCATCGAACCCAGCTGCTGCATCATCGCCTTGGCGATGTCGTCACCGGCGCGGCCCCAGATGTCGACGACCTTGTTGTAGCGCTCGCCCTGCGTGACGAGACCGGACGTGTACTGCGCCTCGATCTCCTTCACCTCGCGCTCGGACTTTTCGATGATCGCGTGCTTTTCGGCGGGGATCAGCATGTCGTCCGCGGCGAACGAGATGCCGCCGCGCGTGGCCAGCGCATAGCCCGCCTGCATCAGCTTGTCGGCGAAAATCACCGTCTCGCGCAGGCCGCAGCGGCGGAAGCTTGCGTTGATGATCTTCGAGATTTCCTTCTTCTTGAGCGGCTTGTTGATCGTCGCGAACGGCAGGCCGATCGGCAGGATCTCGGACAGGAGCGCCCGGCCGACGGTCGTCTCGCAACGGACGATCTTCTCTACCGCTTCACCGCCGGCGGCGGTCTCGGTCTGCTTCAGCCGCACCTGGATCTTCGCGTGGAGCTCCACCTGGCGCGACTCGTAGGCGCGCTGGACCTCCGCGAGGTCGGCGAACAGCATGCCCTCGCCCTTCGCATTGATCCGCTCGCGCGTCGCATAGTAGAGACCGAGCACGATGTCCTGCGACGGCACGATGCAGGGCTCGCCGTTCGACGGCAGCAGCACGTTGTTGGACGCCAGCATCAGCGTGCGAGCCTCCATCTGCGCCTCGAGCGACAGCGGCACGTGAACGGCCATCTGGTCACCGTCGAAGTCGGCGTTGAACGCCGTACAGACGAGCGGGTGCAGCTGGATCGCCTTGCCTTCGATCAGCACGGGCTCGAACGCCTGGATGCCGAGGCGGTGCAGCGTCGGCGCGCGGTTCAGCATCACCGGGTGCTCGCGGATCACGTCTTCCAGGATGTCCCAGACGACGGGCTCCTGCGTCTCGACCATCTTCTTCGCCGCCTTGATGGTCGTCGCCAGGCCCATGGTCTCCAGCTTGTTGAAGATGTAGGGCTTGAAGAGCTCGAGCGCCATCAGCTTCGGCAGCCCGCACTGGTGCAGCTTGAGCTGCGGGCCGACGACGATCACCGAGCGTCCCGAGTAGTCGACGCGCTTGCCGAGCAGGTTCTGGCGGAAACGGCCGCCCTTGCCCTTGATCATGTCGGCGAGCGACTTCAGCGGCCGCTTGTTGGCGCCGGTCATCGCCTTGCCGCGGCGGCCGTTGTCGAGCAGCGAGTCCACGGCTTCCTGGAGCATCCGCTTCTCGTTCCGCACGATGATGTCGGGCGCCTTGAGCTCGAGCAGGCGCTTCAGCCGGTTGTTGCGGTTGATCACGCGGCGATAGAGGTCGTTCAGGTCGGAGGTCGCGAAGCGGCCGCCGTCGAGCGGCACCAGCGGCCGAAGCTCCGGCGGCAGCACCGGCAGCACTTCTAGGATCATCCACTCAGGCTTGATGCCGGACTTGTGGAACGCTTCCAGCACCTTGAGGCGCTTGGCGATTTTCTTGATCTTGGTGTCCGAGCCCGTCGTCTCGAGCTCCTTGCGGAGCTTCTCGATCTCGTGCGGCACGTCGAGCGCCTTCAAAAGCTCGCGGATGCCCTCCGCGCCCATCGACGCGGAAAAATCATCGCCGTGCTGCTCGAGCTTCGCGAGATAGTCGTCCTCGGTCAGCAATTGCGCGCGGTTGAGCGGCGTGAGGCCGTTGTCGGTCACGACGTACGCTTCGAAATAGAGCACGCGCTCGATGTCGCGGAGCGTCATGTCGAGCACCATCCCCATCCGCGACGGCAGGCTCTTCAGGAACCAGATGTGCGCGACCGGCGAGGCGAGCTCGATATGGCCCATGCGCTCGCGGCGGACCTTGGCGAGCGTCACCTCGACGCCGCACTTCTCGCAGATGACGCCGCGGTGCTTCAGGCGCTTGTACTTGCCGCACAGGCACTCGTAATCCTTCACCGGCCCGAAGATCTTCGCGCAGAAGAGTCCGTCGCGCTCGGGCTTGAACGTGCGGTAATTGATGGTCTCCGGCTTCTTGACTTCGCCGTACGACCACGACCGGATCTTCTCCGGCGAGGCGAGGCCGGTCTTGATCGCGTCGAATTCCTGTTCCTGCGTAACCTGCTTGAAAAGATCGAGCAGTGCTTTCATGCGTACTCCCGAATGATTCGTGTCGGAGCTGCGGATTCGTTTCGCTCTGGCATGGCCGTCAGAAGCGCTCGAGGTCGATGTCGATCGCGAGCGAGCGAATTTCCTTCACCAGCACGTTGAACGATTCCGGCATCCCGGCCTCGATCTTGTGCTCGCCCTTGACGATGTTCTCGTAGACCTTCGTCCGTCCGTTGACGTCGTCGGACTTGACCGTGAGCATCTCCTGCAGCGTGTAGGCGGCGCCGTAGGCTTCGAGCGCCCAGACTTCCATCTCGCCGAAACGCTGCCCGCCAAACTGCGCCTTGCCGCCCAGCGGCTGCTGGGTGACGAGGCTGTACGGTCCGGTCGAGCGCGCGTGCATCTTGTCGTCGACCAGGTGGTGGAGCTTCAGCACGTGCATGTAGCCGACGGTGACCGAGCGATCGAACGCCTCGCCGGTGCGGCCGTCGTGCAGCACGACCTGGCCCGAGCGCGGCAATCCGGCGAGATCGAGCATGCCCTTGATCTCTTCCTCGTTGGCGCCGTCGAACACCGGCGTGGCGAACGGCACGCCGCCCCGCAGGTTGCCGGCGAGCAGCAGAATCTCGTTGTCGTCGAACGACGCGAGGTCCTCCTGTTTGCCCGTCGTGTTGTAGATGCGCTCGAGCAGCTTGCGCACATCGGCCGCCTTTGCCTGCGCCTTCAGCATTTCATCGATCTTCCGGCCGAGCCCCTTCGCGGCCCAGCCCAGATGCACTTCGAGGATCTGGCCGACGTTCATCCGCGACGGCACGCCAAGCGGATTCAGCACGATGTCGACCGGCGTGCCATCGGCCATGTACGGCATGTCCTCCACCGGCACGATCTTTGATACGACACCCTTGTTGCCGTGGCGCCCAGCCATCTTGTCGCCCGGCTGCAGCCGGCGCTTGACCGCGACGTAGACCTTGACCATCTTCTGCACGCCGGGCGGAAGCTCGTCGCCCTGCGTCAGCTTGCGCTTCTTCTGCTCGAACATCTGGTCGAACTGGACGCGAAGCTGCGCGAGCGAATCCTTCATCGCCTCGAGCTGGTGCGCCGAATCCTCGCCGGCCAAGCGGATGTCGAACCAGTCGTAACGGCCGACGCCTTCGAGGTATTCCTTCGTGATCTTCGTGCCCTTGGCGATGCGCTTCGGGCCTCCGTTCACGGTCTTGCCGGCGAGCAGCTTTTCGATGCGCGCAAAGGCGTCGTTCTCGACGATCCGCAACTGGTCGTTCAAGTCCTTGCGGTAGCCCTTCAACTCGTCGTCGATGATCTGTGCGGCGCGCTTGTCGCGCTCGATACCTTCGCGCGTGAACACCTGGACGTCGATCACGGTGCCGGAAATGCCCGACGGCACGCGCAGCGACGTATCCTTCACGTCGGAGGCCTTTTCACCGAAGATCGCGCGGAGCAGCTTCTCTTCCGGTGTGAGTTGCGTCTCGCCCTTGGGGGTGACCTTGCCGACCAGCACGTCGGCGGCCTCGACTTCGGCGCCGATGTAGACAATGCCCGCTTCGTCGAGCCGCGACAGCTGCGCCTCGCCCAAGCTCGAGATGTCGCGCGTGATTTCCTCCGCGCCGAGCTTCGTGTCGCGGGCGACGACGGTGAGCTCCTCGATGTGGATCGACGTGTAGCGGTCGTCGGCGACGACGCGCTCGCTGATCAGGATCGAGTCCTCGTAGTTGTAGCCGTTCCACGGCATGAACGCGACCAGCATGTTCTGGCCCAGGGCCAGCTCGCCGAGGTCGGTCGAGGCGCCGTCGCCGATGACGTCGCCCTTGGCGATGACATCGCCCACGTGGACCAGCGGCCGCTGATTGATGTTGGTGTTCTGGTTGCTGCGCGTGTACTTGGTCAGGTTGTAGATGTCCACGCCGACGTCGCCGGCGGTGGTCTCCGTGTCATGCGCGCGCACCACGATGCGGTTGGCGTCGATATAGTCGACCTTGCCCCCGCGGCGCGCCTGCACCGCGGTGCCCGAGTCCACGGCCGCCGTGCGCTCGACGCCGGTGCCCACGAGGGGCTTCTCGGCGCGCAGGCAAGGCACCGCCTGCCGCTGCATGTTCGAGCCCATCAACGCCCGGTTCGCGTCGTCGTGCTCGAGGAACGGAATGAGCGAGGCCGCCACCGACACGATCTGCGCCGGCGCGACGTCCATGTAGTCGACCTTGTCCGCAGTCGACAGCATGAACTCGTTCTTGCTCCGGCACGAAACGAGCTCGTCCTTCAGCCGCCCCGTCTTGTCGAGCTGCGCGTTCGCCTGCGCAATCACGAATTGGCCTTCCTCGATCGCCGACAGGTAGAGGATCTCGTCCGTTACCTTCCCTTTGACCACTCTGCGATACGGCGTTTCGAGGAAGCCGTATTCGTTGGTCCGCGCGTACAGCGCCAATGAATTGATGAGGCCGATGTTCGGACCTTCGGGCGTCTCGATCGGGCACACGCGGCCGTAGTGCGTGGGGTGCACGTCGCGCACTTCGAAACCCGCGCGCTCGCGCGTGAGCCCGCCAGGCCCCAGCGCGGAGACACGCCGCTTGTGCGTGATCTCGGACAGCGGGTTGGTCTGGTCCATGAACTGCGACAACTGCGAGCTCCCGAAGAACTCCTTGATCGCGGCCGAGATCGGCTTGGCGTTGATGAGGTCGTGCGGCAGCAGGTTCTCGCTCTCGGCCTGGCCGAGGCGCTCCTTCACCGCGCGCTCGACGCGGACGAGGCCTGAGCGAAACTGGTTTTCGGCAAGCTCGCCAACCGAGCGCACACGCCGGTTGCCGAGGTGGTCGATGTCGTCGATCTCGCCGCGGCCGTTGCGCAATTCGACCAGGATCTTGATGACGGCGATGATGTCGTCGTTGGTCAAGGTGGCCGTCCCGGTGAGCTCGGTGCGGCCGACACGACGGTTGAACTTCATCCGGCCGACCGCGGACAGATCGTAGCGCTCCGCGGCGAAGAACAGCCCGTTGAACAACGATTCGACGGAGTCCTCGGTCGGCGGTTCGCCTGGGCGCATCATCCGGTAGATCGCCACGCGGGCGGCCGTCTGGTCCGGCGTGTCGTCGGCCCGCAGCGTCTGCGAAATGTAGGCGCCCTGGTCGAGGTCGTTCGTGTAGATCGTCTCGATCGACGCGACGCCTGCGTCGGAGAGCTTCTGCAGGAGCTCTTCGGTGATCTCGTCGTTCGCTTTGGCCAGCACCTCGCCGGTCGTCTTGTCGACGATGTTGGTGGCAAGCGCCCGTCCCAGGATGTAATCGTTCGGCACGGCGAGCTTCTTGACGCCGGCTTCGACCAATTCCCGGATGTGCTTGGCGGTGATCCGCTTGTCGCGCGGCACGATCACCTTGTGGTCCTTGCCGAGCACGTCGAAGCGCGCCATCTCGCCCTTGAGGCGCTCGGGCACGAATTCGAGCTGCGAACCTTTCCCCGACAGGTGGAAGGTGTCGAACACGAAGAAGTGGCGAAGGATGTCCTCGTTGGTGAGGCCGATCGCCTTCAGCAAGGTGGTCACCGACATCTTGCGCCGGCGGTCGACGCGGAAGAACAGGAAATCCTTCGGGTCGAACTCGAAGTCGAGCCACGAGCCGCGATACGGAATCACGCGGGCCGAAAAGAGGAGCTTGCCCGAGCTGTGCGTCTTGCCGCGGTCGTGCTCGAAGAACACGCCGGGCGAACGATGGAGCTGGGAGACGATGACACGCTCGGTGCCGTTGATCACGAACGAGCCGTTGTCCGTCATGAGCGGAATTTCGCCCATGTAGACTTCCTGCTCCTTCACTTCCTTGACCGTGTCCTTCGGGGCCTCCTTGTCCATCAGGATGAGACGCACCTTCGCGCGGAGCGCGGAGCAGTAGGTGAGGCCGCGCTGCTGGCACTCCGTGACATCGAACGCCGGCGCCAGCAGCGAGAAGCTGACGTACTCGAGCCGCGCGTTGCCGGAGTGGCTCGAGATCGGGAAGATCGACGTGAAGGCGGCCTGCAGGCCTTCGTTCTTGCGCGCGTCGGGCGCGGTATCCGATTGCAGGAATGCCCGGTAGGACGAAAGTTGCGTTTCGAGCAGGAAGGGCACTTTCAGCACGCTTGCCCGCTTGGCAAAGCTCTTCCGGATGCGCTTCTTCTCGGTAAACGAGTACGGTTGCACGGTCGTCACTTCGGTCGCCATTCAATTCTCCGATTAACGGAAAGACTGGTCGGGAGCATTGCACTCCCTGGCGTGGTGGTTGGCCTCTACCAACCGCTGGCGGACGACGGCGCTCGCACCACTCTCATGATGCAGGCGACGTCCGACCATGCCTGTCCTCTGCAGTCGCTTCAGAAGACAAAGAGGAGAGGACTGTGGCCAGTCCGCTCTTCTTCGCCTTCGCGAAGATTGGGGCTACTTCTCAGCAATCAACGTCTCACGAGCGCTATCATGCTTGCTGTCGGTGTGGCGCGAGGGGCAGAGCCCTGCGGGCTTCATACCCCAGGCGCCCGCAGGGCTCTGCCCTCGCGCCACACCGAACATCCTGCCAATTCCGCGGTTCTGTTCCGCCCGCCACAAACGTCGCATTGCAGGGCCGCAGGCGGCGCAAGCTGGCGGGCGCCTGGGGTATGAAGCCCGACGGCTTGCGCCGCCTGCGGCCCTGCAATCGCTGATGCGCATTCTGCGGCCCTGCACTGCTGATGCGTACTCGCGGCCCTGCAACGCTCATGCTGACGCTCGTCGTACGCCTCGTTACTTGACTTCGACCTTCGCGCCGGCTTCCTCGAGCTTCTTCTTCGCGGCTTCGGCGTCCGCCTTCGAGATGCTTTCCTTGACGGGCTTCGGCGCCCCGTCGACCAGGTCCTTCGCTTCCTTGAGGCCGAGGCCCGTCAGCTCGCGCACGGCCTTGATCACGTTCACCTTGTTCTCGCCGAACGAGGCGAGGATCACGGTGAACTCCGTCTGTTCCTCGGCGGCGGCGGCGGGCGCGGCGGCAGCCGGCCCCGCGACGGCAACAGCGGCCGCGGCGGATACGCCGAACTTGTCTTCCATCGCCTTGATGAGCTCGGAGAGCTCGAGTACGGTCAACGACGAGATCTTGTCGAGAATTTCGGTTTGCACTGCGGACATTTCATTCTCCTGAATCGTAGGGATTGGTATTGAGCGAATCGTTTCAGGCGGAGGCCTGCGCCGCCTCTTTGGCGTCGCGGACCGCCGCGAGCGCGCGAACGAGCTTCGACGGCACGTCGTTCAACGTGCGCACGAAGGCCGCGACCGGCGCCTGCATCGTTCCCATCAGCTTCGCGATCAGCTCGTCACGCGACGGCAGACCTGCCAGCGCCGCGATCTGCTTGACCGACATCGTCTGGCCGGGCATCCCGCCGCCCGTGATCACGAACTTGTCGTGACCCTTGGCGAAATCGTTCAGCACCTTCGCCACTGCGACGGGGTCGGGACCGATGCCATACGCCAACGGACCGATCATCGAATCGGCCAGCGCAGCGAAGGGCGTCTTTTCGACCGCCCGGCGCACCAGGGTGTTCTTGACTACCCTGAAGTACACGCCGGAAGCCCGCGCCTTCGCGCGAAGCTTCGTCATGTCGGCCACGGCCATGCCGCGGTTCTCCACCATGACGATGGCCTGGGCGCCCGCGACCTGCTTCGCGATTTCCGCGACGACCGCTTGCTTCTGCTCCAGATTTAAACCCAAGGTCTACCTCCATTCTTGCCGTGCCATCCCGCGCTTCACGGGAACAAATTCGGTGACCTTACGCCAGGAAAATCCTGTCCTAGGGACACCATCTGCGCCGGGTTCGGTTGTCGGTGGCGGGGAAACGTGGCGATGTTCCGCCGCCCTTCCCACGACAACTTTCGATTAAGCCTTTCGCCCCTGCGGTCTTTGACGGCTCGCTTCACGGGCGGCGAAGTCCTTTGCCGGAAATCGACATCCTCCGGCCTTGGGACCCATGCGCCTCGCAGCGCGTTCCCTCAAATTCTGTTATCGCTTTCAGCCTGCCTGACCTGCAATGTCGAGTCTCACGCCGGCGCCTGTTGTGCGAGGCTCGACGTGTCGACACGGACACCCGCGCCCATCGTGCTCGACACGCTGATCTTCTTGAGATAGATGCCCTTCGTGCCCTGCGGCCGCGCCTTGTTCAGCGCCTCGATCAGCGCGAGCAGGTTGGTCTTCAGCGCATCGGGCTCGAACGACGCGCGGCCGATCGTGCATTGGACGATGCCGCCTTTGTCGGTACGGTACTGAACCTGGCCCGCCCGCGCGTTCTTGACCGCGGTGGTCACGTCGGGCGTCACCGTGCCGACCTTCGGATTCGGCATCAATCCCCGGGGGCCGAGGATCTGGCCGAGCTGGCCGACAACCTTCATGGCGTCAGGCGTCGCGATCACGACGTCGAAGTCCATGAAGCCTTCCTTGACCTTGGCCGCGAGATCGTCGAAGCCGACGATGTCGGCGCCGGCCTCCTGTGCGGCCTTCGCCTTGTCGCCCTGCGCGAATACGGCGATCCGCACCTTCTTGCCCGTGCCGGCGGGGAGCACAACCGAGCCGCGAACGGTCTGGTCCGACTTTTTCGCATCGACGCCGAGATTGACGGCGACGTCGACCGACTCGTCGAACTTGGCGACGGCCGTTGCTTTCACGAGCTTCAGCGCCTCGTCGAGCGGATAGGCCTTGCCGTGCTCCACTTTGCGCGCGGACCGTCTTCATGCGCTTCGACAGCTTCGGTTCCTTCTGTTGGGTGGCCATGGTCACTTCACCCCTTCGACGGTGATGCCCATGCTGCGCGGCACTGCCGGCGATCGTGCGCACCGCGGCGTCCATGTCGGCGGCGGTGAGGTCGGGCATCTTCGTTTTCGCGATGTCCTCGGCCTGCTCGCGCGTGAGCTTGCCGACCTTGTCGGTATGCGGCTTCTGGCTTCCCTTCTCCACCTTCGCGGCCTTCATGATGAGCACGGTGGCCGGCGGAGTCTTCATGATGAACGTGAAGCTCTTGTCGGCGTACGCCGTGATCACGACCGGGATCGGCAGACCCGGCTCGACCTTCTGCGTCTGCGCGTTGAAGGCCTTGCAGAATTCCATGATGTTGAGGCCGCGCTGACCCAGCGCGGGGCCGATCGGCGGGCTCGGGTTCGCCTTGCCCGCGGGCACCTGCAACTTGATGTAGCCGACGACTTTCTTCGCCATTGCAATTCTCCTGTTGGGTCCAAGCGGATCCGAAGATCCTCCCCGGTCTCAAGACATACCTAAGCTTTTTCGACCTGCGAAAAATCCAGCTCCACCGGCGTCGAGCGGCCGAAGATCGTGACCGAGACGCGGAGCTTGCTCTTCTCGTAGTTGACGTCCTCCACGTTGCCGTGGAAGTCGGTGAACGGTCCTTCCTTGACGCGGACGGCCTCGCCCATCTCGAACAGCACCTTCGGCCGCGGCTTCTCGACACCCTCCTGCACCTGCCGCAGGATCGCGTCCACTTCCTTCTGCGTGATCGGCGTCGGCTTGTTCGCCGTGCCGCCCACGAAACCCGTGACCTTCGGCGTGCTCTTCACGAGGTGCCACGAGTCGTCCGTCATCTCCATCTCGACCAGCACATAGCCCGGAAAGAACTTGCGCTCGCTGATGGCCTTCTGCCCGGCTTTCATCTCGACCACTTCCTCGACCGGCACCAGGATCTTGCCGAACTGCTCGGCGATGTCCGAGCGCTTGATCCGCTCGACGAGCGCGCGCTGGACGCTCTTCTCGAAGCCCGAGTAGGCGTGCACGACAAACCACTTCTTCCCTGCGGTCGCTCATCACTCGCCCCTCCCGGTAAGAAGCTTCACGATCCACGCGAGCGTCGTGTCGATTGAAAACAGGATCAACGCCATGATCACCACGAAGGCGAACACGATGAGCGGTCGTCTGCATCGTCTCCTTGCGCGTCGGCCAGGACACGCGGCCCGCTTCCTGCCACGCTTCCTGCGCGAAGGCGAAGAACTCCTTGCCGGGGGCGGACAGCCACGCGACTCCGCCGGCGGCGACGAGCCCGCCCATGACCATCAGCACGCGCAGCACCAGCGCCGTCTCGGCGAAGTAGTAATACGCGGCAACGCCGCCGACCACGCACGCCACCGCCAGAAAAATTTTTAGCTTATCGACCATGTCCCGGGTTCTCTAAGTGCTGCCGCCTGCCATCGGATGCTGGCAGGCCAGGAGGGAATCGAACCCCCAACCTACGGTTTTGGAGACCGTCGCTCTGCCAATTGAGCTACTGGCCTATCTACTACTTACTACTCGATGATCTTGGCGACGACGCCGGCGCCGACGGTGCGCCCGCCCTCGCGGATCGCAAAGCGCAGCCCCTCCTCCATCGCAATCGGCGCAATCAACGTCACCGTCATCCCGATGTTGTCCCCAGGCATCACCATCTCCGTGCCCTCCGGCAACACGCAACTGCCCGTCACGTCCGTCGTCCGGAAGTAAAACTGCGGCCGGTACCCAGGGAAAAACGGCGTGTGCCGACCCCCCTCTTCCTTGCTCAGCACGTACACCTCGCAGCTGAACTTGGTGTGCGGCGTGATCGAGCCCGGCTTCGCCAGCACCTGCCCCCGCTCCACTTCCTCCCGCTTCGTCCCCGCAGCAGTACCCCAACGTTGTCCCCCGCCTGCCCCTGGTCCAGGAGCTTGCGGAACATCTCCACCCCCGTGCATACCGTCTTCAAGGTCGGCTTCAAGCCCACAATCTCCAGCTCGTCCCCCACCTTCACAATCCCCCGCTCCACCCGCCCGGTCACCACCGTCCCCCGACCCGAAATCGAGAACACGTCCTCCACCGGCATCAAAAACGGCCCGTCGATCAGCCGCGTCGGCTGCGGAATATAACTGTCCAGCGCCTCCGCCAGCTTGAAAATCGACCCCGCCCCCAGCTCGCTCGTGTCCCCCTCCAGCGCCATCTTCGCGCTGCCAATCACGATCGGCGTCTTGTCCCCAGGAAACTGGTACTTCGACAACAGCTCCCGCACCTCGAGCTCCACCAGCTCCAAGAGCTCCTTGTCGTCCACCATGTCCGCCTTGTTCATATAGACAATGATGTACGGCACCCCCACCTGCCGCGCCAGCAGAATGTGCTCCCGCGTCTGCGGCATCGGCCCGTCCGCCGCACTCACCACCAGAATCGCCCCGTCCATCTGCGCCGCACCCGTGATCATGTTCTTGATGTAGTCCGCGTGCCCCGGGCAATCCACGTGCGCGTAATGCCGCTTCTCCGTCTGGTACTCCACGTGCGCCGTGTTGATCGTGATCCCCCGCGCCTTCTCCTCCGGCGCGTTGTCGATCTGGTCGTACGACCGCACATCCCCACCGTACTTCTTCGACAGCACCATCGTCATCGCCGCCGTCAGCGTCGTCTTCCCGTGATCCACGTGTCCGATCGTCCCCACGTTCACGTGCGGCTTCGTCCGCTCAAATTTGGCCTTGCCCATTTTTCAGACTCCTTCAGACGTCGTTGCTAGAGATGCGGTGCGTTGGTAACTGCCGTCGAATTCGTGGTGCCCATGGAGCGGATTGAACGCTCGACCTCTCCCTTACCAAGGGAGTGCTCTACCACTGAGCTACATGGGCAAAGTAGGGTCAGGCTCGACTTTCACAGGTGAGCTTTCCCGGTCCAGTCTTTCGCGAAAGTGGAGGTTGACCCTGCTTTTGCGATGAGCCCTGCAGTTCGCGTACTCCCTTTTCGATACCAAGTCCCTTGGAGCGGGTGAAGGGAATCGAACCCTCGTCGTAAGCTTGGAAGGCTTCTGCTCTACCATTGAGCTACACCCGCGCATCGGATAGAGCCAGGACGATTCGCAGTACGGCGCCGCACGCTCGAATCTCTTCCTGGTCTCCCTCAGCCTCGATCGATGATTGGTGGAGGGGGAAGGATTCGAACCTTCGAAGGCAGAGCCGACAGATTTACAGTCTGTTCCCTTTGACCGCTCGGGAACCCCTCCGACGAAACATGCAATGATAGCAATTTCCGTTCCCGGGGTCAAACAGGTCGTCAAATGGCGCCTGACGAGCAGTTTACGCAGGGGCGCCGCTGTCGCCTTCGCGCGCCAACTCGTTGTGCCGAAACGATAAGGCGAGATTGGTGGGGCAGCTACCGCGACTGTGCGAGAACACACAGAAGAAGCGGGCCCGCGCGAAAGGCGGGCCCGAGTCGAACCGGCGAGTGCCTCAGGCTGCGTCAGTCCGGGCCGTGGCCATGCTCGGGGCCCGGCAGCGCGTCGATCTTTCCATACAGCCCGTGCTCTTCGTCGCCTGGCCCGGCGGTGAAGAACAGCGTATTGACGGACTGGCCGTTGAATCCGTTACCGAAGGCAGAGCCCCACAGACCTTCGATCTCGATTGGATGGCCGTTCTCGCCTTTCAGCGCGCCGAGATGCTTGCCGGTCACGAGATCGTAGGCGTTGATCCGTCCGTCGCCAAAGTTGCCGACGAGCAAGCTGCTGCTGAATTCGCCGAATCCCGCTGGCGCGAGCGCGAGGCCCCATGGAGCGTTGAGCGGGCCTTTCGAGGCGATGCGGTCGAGCAGCTTGCCGTTGGGATCGAACACGTTGACGTAGCCCAATCCATTGCCTGCGACGTCGTCGTGCCGATCGGCGTCCTGCTTGGCGTAGGTCACGAAGATATTGCCGTTGATCGCCTGGATACCGAAGGGCGCGAATCCGGCCGGAATGGACGGGTCGGCAAACGCGCCCACCGGCAATGTCACTGGGTTGAATGCCGAGTCCCAGACGTCGATCTTGCCGTTGTGAAAATCGGTCGCATAGAGAAGGAGTCCGTTGCCGCCGGCGCTCAACGCCAATCCCTTGTATTGCGCACCCGTCGACGAGTTGTCCTTGACGAGGATCGCATTGGTCGCGTTGACGGTGGGCGCCCATCCGGCAATCACGCCGTCCTCGGTGGCAAAGATGAACCGGGCGAACGAGTTGGGCGCTGCAGTGACGAGGAAGGCGTTTGCGCCGTTGAACACGATCCCCGTCGGACTGCCGGTGGTCCCGCCGGCGGCCGGCGGAATGGTCACCACGAGCGATTGCGGCACCCCGGCGCCGTCATACAGCGTCGACTTGCCCGTTTCGGCGTTCGCGACCCACACGAAGCCGAACGGATTGAACGCGATTCCCCACGCATTGACGAGATTGGCGTCTTGGTGAGCAGCGACACCGGGCTGATCCGAAACGAGTTTCTGTACCTCGTAGCGGCCTTCCGGATCCGCTCGCGCCGCTGGCGCCACGGAAAGCGCGATCGCTGTCACGAGTGCCATCGACAGCCACGCGAACATCCTGCTGTTGGTGATTCGATCTGCATTCATCGCTCTGGACCTCCGTTCGGATTCGATTCCATTGACATTGGTAGGGGTACGCATCGAACTTGATTGCTTGTGCTCCACCGGTCCGGTGACGCATCCGTTTATTCCCGCGTGGACGATTCCGGTTCAAACGAAATGCGTTGCAACTGTTTGATCCGGAAGATCGCGATGCCGCGCGGCGCGACTCACGACTTGCGACGACTGCGCGTGCCCACCAATCGTCTGCGCTACTATTTGGTCGCATTGATGCTCTGGGCGATCTCCCTTTGGAGTCGCCTCCACTCCCGAATGCCAAACGTGCCGTCCACAGCCTGGGACTACGTGATCGTCGGTGCGGGCTCGGCCGGTTGCGTGCTCGCGAACCGGCTCTCTGCCGACGGCCGGCATACGGTGCTGCTACTCGAAGCCGGTCCGCCGGATCGCTATCCGTGGATCCACATTCCGATCGGATACGCGAAGACGATGTTCCATCCCGTCTACAACTGGTGCTTCAGGACGGAGCCGGAAGCCGGCATGAACGGGCGCGAGGTCTACTGGCCGCGCGGGCGCACGCTCGGCGGATCGAGCGCGATCAACGGCCTCATCTACATCCGCGGACAACGCGAGGACTACGACCATTGGGCGGCGCTCGGCAACCCGGGCTGGGGCTACGCCGACGTACTGCCGTATTTCATGAAGCTCGAGCACAACGCTCGAGGCGCCAACGACTTTCATGGCGCGGACGGACCGCTATGGGCATCGGATATCGGCGCGAAGCACGAATTGATCGAGGCGCTCATCGCCGCCGGCGGCGAGTTGGGCATACCGCGCAACGATGACTTCAACGGCGCGACCCAGGAGGGGATCGGCTACTACCAGCTGACGACGCGACGCGGGTTACGCTGCTCCACGGCCGTCGCGTATCTGCGTCCGGCGCGGTCGCGGCGCGAACCTCCATGTCGAAACCGAAGCTCACGCGACGAGGATTCTCTTCGACGGCCGCAGGGCGTCGGGCGTCATGTATCGGCAGGCCGGCCGCGACGTTGCCGTCACCGCGCGGCGGGAAGTGATTCTCGCGGCGGGCGCATTGCAGTCGCCGCAATTGCTGCAACTCTCCGGCGTAGGGCCCGAAGCGTTGCTTCAGCGATTCGGCATTCCAGTCGTTCACGCGCTGCCCGGCGTCGGCGAGAACCTGCAGGACCATCTGCAGGCGCGCGTGATGTTCCGGTGCACCAAACCGATCACCACCAACGACATCCTCAACTCCCGGTGGCGCACGTTGGCGATGGGGGCGCAGTATGCTCTTGCGCGCACGCGGCCCGATGGCGGTCGGCATCAACCAGGGCGGCATCTTCGCGCGCACCGATCCTGCGCTCGATCGACCGGACGTCCAGTTCCACGTCGCGACACTGTCCTCGGACATGGCGGGCTCGCCCGTGCACACTTTCTCCGGATTCACGATGTCGGTGTGCCAGCTGCAACCGAAATCGCGCGGCCACGTGCGCCTCAAGTCGCCGGACCCGCTCGCGGCACCCGCGATGCAGCCCAACTATCTGTCGACACCGCAGGACCGCGCAACGCTCGTGGCGGGCATCCGGCTCGCGCGCAAGCTTGCCGCAACCCGCGCGCTGGCGCCTTATGTGGCCGGCGAGTACCGTCCCGGACCCGACGCCACGAGCGACGACGATCTGCTCGAATTCGCCAGGAACACCGCCGGCACCATTTTCCATCCGTCGGGCACGTGCAAGATGGGGCCGGCGGCGGATCCGCTGGCGGTCGTCGATCACGATCTCAGAGTGCACGGCCTCACCGGAATCCGCGTCGTCGATTGCGGGATCATGCCGACGCTGGTATCCGGCAACACCAACGCGCCGGCCGTGATGATCGCCGAGAAGATCGCTGATCGAATCCTGGCGGATGGGACGCGCTGAGCCCGCGCTGCGATAATGACGGGTATACGCATTCGGAGGAGCCCACCATGTCCTGTTGCCATGCCGATTTCGCCGCCGTCGAAGGCAGCGACCGCGGATTCACGGTCGGAATGCCGACGTTCACGTTCGGCCCCGGCGTGCTGGCCGAGGCCGGCGACAGCGCGCGCGAGCTCGGGGTCAAGCGCGTTGCGCTATTCACTGACCCGCGTCTCGTCTCCAGCGAGTACGTCGCGATCGTAAAGGCATCGCTTGCCGCCGCCGGCGTCGATGCTGCCGTCTATGGCGACGTCGCCATCGAGCCGACCGACGTCTCGTTCCAGGAGGCCGCGCGTTTTGCTGCGGACGGCAAGTTCGATGGTTACGTGTCCGTGGGCGGGGGTTCGGTCATGGATACCTGCAAAGCGGCCAACCTGTACGCGTCGCAGCCGGCGGAGTTCATGAGCTACGTGAATGCGCCGATCGGCGGCGGGCAGAAGGTGCCGGGGCCAGTCAAGCCGCACATCGCCTGTCCGACGACGTCGGGCACTGGGTCGGAAACGACGGGGATCGCGATCTTCAGCTTGCGCGCGCTCAACGCCAAGACCGGCATCATCTCGCGCCGGCTGATTCCGGATGTCGCGCTGATCGACCCGACCGTGACCGCCACGCTGCCGAGCAACGCCGTCGCCGCAACCGGCTTCGACTGCATGAGCCACGCGCTGGAATCGCTCACTGCGCGGGCGTATCCGCGACGTCTCAATCCGGCGAAGGGCGTCAACCGGCCTGTGTCGCAGGGCGCGAATCCATTTTCCGATATGCTCGCGATCGAGTCGCTCAGAATCGTCGGGCGTTCTCTCGCACGTGCGGTCAACGATGCGGCCGACACCGAGGCGCGCACGGAGATGACCTACGCGGCGATGCTCGCGGGAATCGCGTTCAACGCCGCGGGCTGCCACCTGCCGCACGGGTTGTCCTACGCCGTCTCCGGCCTCACGAAGGATTGGCACGTCGACGGGTATCCCGAGGGCAAGACGCTCGTTCCGCACGGCATGGCGGTCGTGCTCAACAACCCGTCGGTCTGGCGGTTCACCGCGCCCTCTAGTCCCGAGCGGCACTTGCGCGGAGCGCAGTGCCTCGGCGCCGAAACTCGCGGCGCGGCGAGCAGCGATGCCGGCGATGTGCTGGCTGGTCGCGTGATCGAGCTGATGCGCGCGACGGCCATGCCGAACGGCCTGACGGCGCTGGGCTTCGACACGTCGCATCTCGATGCGCTTGCCACAGGCGCGGAGCCGCAATATCGCGTGATCCGCAACGCGCCGAAGGATGTCGGGCGCGACGACTTGAAGGCGCTGTTCCGCGCCGCGCTCAGTTATTGGTAGCCTGGGACACGGGTCCCGGCGCAGGCACCGGCGACCGGTCGCGCGCCACGCGCCGCGCCGGAAGCAGCACCGTGAACGTGCTGCCCATGCCCAACTCACTCGTGACGTCGAACTCGGCCTGGTGCCGCAACAGCACGTGCTTGACGATCGCGAGGCCGAGACCGGTTCCGCCCGTCGCCCGTGATCTACTTCGATCGACACGGTAGAAGCGCTCGGTCAACCGTGGAATGTGCTCGGGCGCGATGCCGATGCCGGTGTCGGCTACGCTGAACGCGCCCCGGCCCTCCTCGTCGACGCGCCAGCCAAGCGTGATCGACCCGCCATCCGGCGTATAGCGGACCGCGTTGCTGACGAGATTGCCGAACGCGCTCGCCAATTCGTCGCGGTTGCCCGTCACGATCGCGGGATCGGCGACGTCGAGGGCAATCCTGTGCCGGTGGACCGACAGCGCATTCGCATCGGCGGAGACTTCCAGCAGCAGGGGGAGCACCGCAAACGACGTCTCGGCGCGAGCGCCCTGCTCGCTCTCGAGCGCGGACAGCGTCAGCAGGTCGTCGACAAGGCGCTGCATGCTGTTCGCCTGCTCCATCATCAACTGCAGATACCGCGTGCGCTGGCGCGGTTCGAGCTCCATGTCCTGCAGCGTTTCGAGAAATCCGGAAACGACCGTCAGCGGCGTCTTGAGCTCGTGCGAGACATTGGCGATGAAATCGCGGCGCATGCGCGCGACGGCTTCGATCTGCGTGACGTTGCGGCTGATCAGTAGGCGCTCATCGACGCCGAACGGGCACGACTTGAATCGACAGCGTCGCTCCCGGCTCACGCTGCGACTCGACGACCACCGAGTCGGTGAAGTCGCCCAGCTCGAAATAACGCACGACCTCCGGCTGGCGGACGAAATTGAGCAGTGGCTGGCCGGCGTCCTTGGCGAGATCGACTCCGAGGTGCGCCTGCGCGCGCGCATTGGCCCACTCGATGCGGTTCGTGGCGTCGAGAATCACCATGCCTTCAGGCAGCGCCTCGACGGCGCTGCGGAACCGCTCGACCGTCGTGGCGAGGTCGCGTTGGCGCAACGTTCGGGTGCGGACACGCCGAAAGATCGCGGAGAAGGCGAGCCCCCATGCGCCTCGCGCCTCCGGGACCGGAGCATCGAGGTCCGTGTCGGCCCAGCGCGTCAGGCGGTCGAGGTGTCGGAGATGGAGCCCGGCAAGGAGGCAGATCCCGAATGCGAGCACCGCGATCGACCACACGGCGCCGAACAGGAACGCCGCGAGCGCAGCTAGGACCAGGACCGCGACCGGAGTCGCCAATTCCGGCGACGAATGATGGGGCTCATGCTGGCAAGGCGGTCGGGCGCGATGCTACCTCGGCGCCGAGAGCCGGTAGCCGCTGCCGCGCACCGTCTCGATCGAGTCCGTCCTGCCCGAACGGTTCGAGCGCCAGGCGCAGGCGCCGAATGTGGACGTCGACCGTGCGCTCCTCGATATACACGTGATCTCCCCACACGTGGTCCAGCAACTGCGTGCGCGAATGGACGCGCTCCTGGCGCGCGAGCAGGAACCGCAGCAGCCGGAATTCGGTGGGACCCAGATGGACCGTCCTGTCGTCGACCGTCACCCGATGCGTCGCCGGGTCGAGCCGCAGCGGCGCCAGCAGCAAGAGGTTCCTGCGCCGCCTCGGGCGCGCGCCGCCGCAACACGGCCTTGATCCGCGCCTTCAATTCGCGGGGCGAGAAGGGCTTCGTCACGTAATCATCGACCCAGGCCTCGAGGCCCGCGATCTTGTCGGCTTCGTCGGTGCGCGCCGTGATCATGATGATCGGCAGCTCACGCGTGCGCGCCGCGCCGCGCAACTCTTTCGCAAGAACGAGACCGGATTTGTCCGGGCAGCATCCAGTCGAGCAGCAGGAGGTCGGGTAGCGCCTCGTTGAGTTCCGCATTGCGCCGCTTCGGCGTCGGGTACGGCGCGGACATCGTATCCCGCGTCGACAGGTTGACCTTCAGTAATTCGCGAATCGCAGGCTCGTCTTCGACGACGAGGACCTTCGGCATCATTCCTCCGCTACCTCGGCGCGGATCTGCTCAGCGGATGCATGCCGGACGTCGATGCCCTTGACCACCTGGACGACCGCCTCGGCGATGTTCTTCGCATGATCGCCGATGCGCTCGATCGACTTTGCGATAAACACGATCTCGAGCGCCGCCGTAATCGTGCGCGGATCCTCCATCATGTAGCTGATGAGCTGGCGCATGATCGCCAGGAACGCTGCGTCGATCTCCTCGTCGCGATCGATGACCTCCGCGGCCGCCCCGGCATCGAGCCGCGCGAAGGTGTCGAGGGACATCTGCAGCATGTCGCGCGCGCGCTCGCTGGTGCGGATTACATCGTAGTGACGCATGTGGCTCAGCTGGTCGGTGCCGCGGATCTCGCGCCGCCTTGTAGGCGATCTTCTTTACCTCGTCGCCGACACGCTCGAGCTCGTTGACGATCTTGGTGATCATCAGCACGAAGCGCAGGTCGATCGCGGTCGGCTGCCGCCTGGCGATGATCTGGCTGCACATCTGATCGAGATTGACCTGCATCTGGTTGATCTGCTTCTCGTCGGCCCCTACCTGATCGACCGCCTCGTCGTCGTCGGCCTCCAGCAGCGCGATCGCGCGATTGAGCTGTGTCTCGACGAGTCCACCCATTGCCAGGACCCCGCTGCGGATAGCCTCCATCTCGGTGTCGAATTGCTTGTGCGTGTGTACGTTCATCGCGGCATTCCTTTGTGGGCGCTTGGGCAGCTCCGGCGGGTCGGCAATCCGGCGCTCAGCCGAACCGCCCGGTGATGTAGTCCTCGGTTTCCTTCTTCCTCGGCTTGAGGAAGAGGGAGTCGGTCGCGCCGAACTCGACGAGCTCGCCCAGGTACATGTATCCGGTGAAATCGGATACGCGCGCCGCTTGCTGCATATTGTGCGTAACGATCGCGATCGTGTAGTCCTCCTTCAACTCGCTGATCAGCTCCTCGATCTTCGCCGTCGAGATGGGGTCGAGCGCCGACGTTGGCTCGTCGAGCAGCAGCATCTCCGGCTTGACGGCGACCGCGCGTGCAATGCACAGCCGTTGCTGCTGCCCGCCGGAGAGCGCCATCCCGCTCTGCTTCAGCTTGTCCTTGGCCTCACCCCACATCGCGGCCTTCGTGAGCGCCCACTCGACGCGCTCGTCCATGTCTCGCTGCGAGAGATTCTCGTAGAGGCTGACTCCGAAAGCGATGTTGTCGTAGATAGACATCGGGAAAGGAGTCGGCTTCTGGAACACCATGCCAATCTTCGCCCGCAGCATGTTCAGATCGACGCCCGGATCGAGGATATTCTGGCCGTTGAAGATGATCTCGCCGGTCGCCCGCTGCCCCGGGTAGAGTGAATACATCCGGTTGAGCGTGCGAAGCAACGTCGACTTGCCGCACCCGGACGGACCGATGAACGCCGTGACGCAACGCTCGGCAACGTCGAGATCGACATTCTTGAGACCCTGAAACTTGCCGTAGTAGAAGTCGAGGTGGCGGCAGGATATCTTGGGGGGTGCCTCGTGCGGGCTCGTTGCGTCGTTCCCCTGCCGCGTCGCGACCGCTTCGAAATTCATCGCTTTCTCCCTCGGCATTCCCATGGCTAGCGGACCGCGGACTGGCGGAATGCCGTTCGCGCCAGGATGTTGATGACGAGCACCGCCAGGGTGATCAGCAGAGCGCCGCTGCCCACGCCAGCAATCGCCAGTCGTCGAACGGACTCAATCGCAAACTGGAAGATTACCACCGGAAGATTCGCCATCGGTGCGTTCATGTCCGTGCTCCAGAACTGGTTGTTCAGCGCTGTGAACAGCAGCGGCGCGGTTTCGCCCGACATTCGCGCGACCGCGAGCAGGATGCCGGTGACCACGCCGCCGCGGACCGCCTTCAAGGTCACCCGCAGGATCACCTTCCACATCGGCGCGCCCAGTGCGACCGCGGCCTCGCGCAAGCTGCTCGGGACGAGCTGGAGCATGTTCTCGGTCGTGCGAACGACCACCGGGATCGCGATGAGCGCGAGCGCAAACGAGCCTGCCCATCCGGCGAAATGCCCGACCTGCGCCACGTACACGGTATAGACGAAGAGCCCAATGACGATCGACGGCGCGGAGAGCAGGATGTCGTTGATAAAGCGCGTGACTCGCGCGATCCAGCCGCCCTTGCCATACTCGGCGAGATAGATGCCGGCAAGGATGCCGATCGGCGTGCTGATGAATGTCGCGACGAAAACGATGATGACGCTGCCGTAGATGGCGTTGGCGAGCCCGCCCGCGGACCCCGGCGGCGGCGTCATCTGCGTGAACAGCGTCGGCGACAGCGCGGCGAAACCCTTCGCGAACAGCACCCAAAGGATCCACAGCAGGAACGTCATCCCGAATGCCATCGTGCCGAGCGACATCACGAGGTTCAGCCGGTTGACGAACAGCCGTTTGCGGTAGAGGGGGGTCATGTCGTCCGTGCCCTCCCCTTTGGCGAGCTGCGCCAGCAGCAATCGCGAGCAGGCGAGCACGATGAACGTGAGCAGGAACAGCACGAGGCCGAGCGCGATCAGCGACGCACGGTGAACCGGTTCCGCCGCCTCGTTGAACTCGTTGGCCAGCGCCGAGGCGATCGAGTTGCCGGGTGCGAACAGCGAAGCGCTGATCCGATACGCGTTGCCGATGACGAAAGTGACCGCCATCGTCTCGCCGAGCGCGCGGCCGAGGCCGAGCATGATTCCGCCGATGACGCCGACCTTGCGTGTAGGGCAGCACGATGTTCCAGACCACCTCCCATGTCGTCGCGCCGATGCCATAGGCCGATTCCTTGAGCACCGGTGGAACGATTTCGAAGACGTCGCGCATCACCGAAGCGATGAACGGAATGACCATGATGGACAGGATGAATGCCCGCCGACAGCACGCCGATGCCGTTGGGCGCGCCCTGGAACAGCGGGCCCAGGATCCAGAGGTCACCGAAGATCCTGGTGAGCGTCGGCTGGACGTAGTCGCCGAACACCGGCGCGAAGACGAACAGTCCCCACATGCCGTAGATGATCGACGGGACCGCCGCCAGCAATTCGACCGCGGTGCCCAGCGGACGCTTGAGGACGGCGGGGCACATCTCCGTCAGGAACAGCGCGATGCCGAAACTGACCGGTACGCCGATCAGCAGCGCGATCACCGACGTCACCAGTGTGCCGTAGATGGGCGCGAGCGCGCCGAAGTTCAGCTTCACCGGGTCCCAGACGTCGGTGTAGAAGAACCCGAGCCCGAACTTCTGAAATGCCGGTAGCGCCGTCCAAGGAGCGCCGCCGATGATGCCCGACGAGCGTCAATAGCACGAGGAGCGCAAAGCACATCGTCGTGCGTTCGAACAGCCAGTCCTGCCAAGGCGCCGCGCTGCGCCGTGCCGGCGGCGGAGTGGGCTCGCGCTCGGCGCGCGGTTCCAGCGGGGCGGTCATGGCGGCTGGCATTGCGGCCAAGGTGGTCGACATGATAAACCCTACCAAAGAAGCGGCCGCGAGCAGGCACTCGCGGCCGCAAGGCTTTCTTCTGGAGGAGGAAGAAAGATGCTGACTGCCAGGAGGAATTCGGCTTCGCGTGACGAAGGTCACAGTATCGGTTTGCCCGAGCCGTCCTTGAGCTGCGTCTTCCAGGCGTCGGCGATAAGCTTGACCACGGCCTCGGGCATCGGCACGTAATCGAGCTCGGAGGCCATCTTCTGGCCGTTCTTGAACGCCCAGTCGAAGAACTTCAGCACTTCGGCGGCGTTCTGCGGCTTGTCCTGCTTCAGTTGCATCAGGATGAAGCTCGCACCCGTGATCGGCCAGCTTGACTTGCCCGGTTGGTCGGTCAGGATCTGGTAGAAGCCGGGTGCATTCTTCCAGTCGGCGAACGCCGCGGCCGCCTGGAAAGTTTCGTCGTCAGGCTGCACGAATTGGCCGTCCCTGTTCTGCACGGCGGCGTGCGACATCTTGTTGCGCTTCGCGTAGGCGTATTCGACATACCCGATCGAGCCCTTGATCCGCTGCACGTAGGCCGCGACACCTTCGTTGCCCTTGCCGCCCACACCTTCCGGCCACGCCACCGCGGGGGCGGCGCCGATCTTCTGCTTCCATTCCGGGCTGACCTTCGACAGATAGTCGGTCCAGAGGAACGTCGTCCCGGAACCGTCGGAGCGGCGGACGACCGTGATCAGCTCGTCGGGCAGCTTGATCGTCGGGTTCAGATCGGCGATCGGCTTTTCGTTCCACTTCTTGATCTTGCCGAGGTAGATGTCGGCGAGGAGCGGGACCCGAGACCTTCATTGCTCCCGGCGTGACGCCATCGATGTTCACGACCGGCACGACGCCGCCGATGATGGCCGGAAACTGCATGAGGCCCGCGGCGGCCAGATCCTCGGGTTTGAGCGGCATGTCGGACGCACCGAAGTCGACTGTCTTGGCTTTGATCTGGGCGAGGCCGCCTCCGGAGCCGATCGACTGGTAGTTCATTCCCACGCCGGTTTTCTGCTTGTAGGCGTCGGCCCACTTGGCGTAGATCGGATACGGAAACGTCGCACCGGCGCCTGTGATGTCGATCGCCATCGCGGTGGAAACGCCGAACATGATCGTCGCGGCGGCCAGGAATCCTTGGGTCAAATATTTGCAGTTGCGCATGGCCACTTTCCTCGTCGATTGCAGACTCCCAATTGTTACCGGGGCGTGTTACAGCGGCATGACAGTCCGACGGTTCCCTGCCGCCTACTGCGCCTGCAAGGAGGCAGGCGGTACGCCTGGTCGATCAACGCCCCGCGGATGTACCGACCCCGGCGTCGATGTGAAGGGCCCTTTCGCGAGGACGGTCTACGCGAACCGCGAACTCCGACAGCACGCGCGCGGCAAGCCGTCGCGGTCCAGCGCCAATGCCGTAGCAGCGATGCGGTAGGCCGCCGGGATCGACCTCGACCAGCGTATCGCCGGATTCAACGCGAGCGCCGCGCGCGGAAAGACCGAGCAATACACCGTCAATTGGCGCGGCGACGGGCTCGTTGCCCAGCCCACCGACAATCTCGCCGGCGCGCACGACATCGGCTATCCGCCGTTCCGTCATGAACCGGCCGTGCCGAGGTGCTTCGACCGCGAAACACGAAGCGCAACCGGCACCCAAGGGATAACCGCTGTCCGGATGCCCCCATTCGGGCGGCTGCGCGCGGCGGCCACTCGGGATTTCGGCAGGATTTTCGATCGCCACATCCACGCTTTCCCCGGCGACAAAGCCCGGACCGATGCCGATCGTGAGCGGAACGCGACCGCGCAAGACATCCGTGCCGGGGCGTTTGCGCCCACGTGCATCCACGAGCAATGCCGGTTCCAGAGATGCGGCCACACCCGGCCACGACCAAGTCGTTGCCGCGATCATCCGCCGGCTGAGAATGGAAGGGATGCTCTTGAGCGACGCGCAGAAACACGCTCCCTCGCTCTCGAGTTCCGCGTTGCCGACATACCAGGCATTGGTAAACGCCATCCCGCGTCGATGACAGGAGGGATCGGCCTCGTCAGCCAGCACGACAGCGAGTCCCGCTTGGTGGAGAGCAACCGCCACCGCGGAACCGACCTCGCCGCAGCCCAGGACGATGGCGGTAGGATTTGGGAAGGACGCTCGCTTCGTCATGGGAGAAAACCTCGTTATCGATGACACGCTGGGATACCCGAGCTCGAGCATAGGCGCTCGGTGTGACGAGCCAGTGACCGTCCGCTTTGTCATTTGCATGTCAACCGGGCGTCATCACTGTGTCGCACGCCGCAGTTAGCTTGAGGCAGTCTCAATCGATCATGGAGATAGCCGTGATTTCTGCAGCAATGAATGAAGTGGGATTCGATGGGACACCGCAGCTTTCGGTCGAGCTTGCGGCCGGTTCCGCCGATATCGCCGCCGCGCAGCGGCTCCGTTATCGCGTGTTTGTCGAGGAAATGGGGGCGCGCGTCACTGTTCACAGCCCGGGACGGGAACATGACTATTTTGACCCTTGGTGCGAGCACCTGATCGTACGAGATCGGGCTTCGGGCGACGTGGTCGGCACCAATCGCATGCTGACCACGGACAACGCCCGGCGACTCGGAGCCTTCTGCGCCGAGCGGGAATTCGACCTGACGCGCCTCGGCCGTCTCCGGCGCCGGCTCGTCGAGGTGGGTCGCGCCTGTGTCGATCCGGCATATCGGACGGGCGCGGCAGCGTTGCTGCTGTTATCCGGTGTCGCAAAGATGGCCCGCGAGCGAGGCGCCTCCCATCTAATCGGCTGCACCAGCATCAGCATGACCGATTGCGGGGCCAATGCGGCCGCCGTCTATACCCGGCTCGCACGCCGGCATCTCGCGCCCACGGAATACCGGGTGGTTCCCCGTTCGCCCTTGGCGGCTCTCGCCGATCCGATTGCGCCGACCTTGGCGATACCCCCGCTGTTCAAGACATACATTCACCTTGGCGCGTGGATCGGCGGCGAGCCCGCTTGGGATCCGGACTTCAACATGGCCGATCTCCTCGTGATCCTGCCGATCGCCCGCGCAGAAACGCGCCGCGCGCGCCTATTTGCTCACGAGCGACGGGCTGCGTGACAGGGCGCCCACCGATCAAGGGACGGCTGGCAACTGCGTCGACGATGGTATTGTGACGCCCCGGCTCAGTCACCACATAAACGCCCTGCGTACCCAACTGGGATTGCCCCATTGGTCGCTGTCACAATTTCTCAAGCACAAGGTCAAGAACGCCGTCGCCTACATCACGGCATTCGAGGAGGCGCTCGCGCGAGAAGCGCACAAACGGCCTCGACTGCGTAGGTTGCGGCCACATTCACAAGGCCGAAATTCGCGACATCGAGGGCATCATCTACTGCAACGACGGCGATTGGGTGGAAAGTCTGACCGCACTCGTCGAAACGATCGACGACGAATTGCGCATCGTGCGCTGGCACGAAATCGTCGATGCCGCGATGAGCGGCGTCGACAGCGCAATCCACCTGGCAACCGATCCGGTGCTGGTGGCAACCTCCGAGGAGGCGTGTCGGTGCGTATCTTGATTGCGACGTATGCGTGGTCGCCGTGTTGCCGCGGATGAGATTGCGAGCGAGTCAACTCGCCGAATGCGACAGCTTGGCCCGCGTTCGCCGGCTCGCAAAGAGCGGGACGTAATCCATGATCCGCGCGTCGCCCTTCAATCGGGCAAGCTCGATCTCGTAAACTTTTTTTACCTCGGCAAACGGACGTTTGGTCTCCTCTGCGAGCTCCTGGATCGCTCCGAGGCTATTCGCCTGCTCATCCGAGTCGTTGTAGAGTTCGGTCATGCGTTCTCCGTCGTTCGAATTGTGGCCCTGTCCAACGGACGTGCGGTGCGAGACGTTGGAGGGCGTTAATCTACCGCAGGTTCAACCGTCACGATGCACGATTTTTTGCGCCAATATGCGAAGCCTCGTCGCCTGTCTTCGAAATGAATGCCTGACAAAGCACTTACCGCGCGACCTTCATTCAAAACCTGAAATCAGGTATGCCTCGATGAAGGGCCTGGCGCCGTTTTTACGGTCGCCGCGCACGCACTATCCATGCAATTAGACGGGATTCGCAATCGCTCGTTCGCCTGAGGGATCGCTTTCTGCGCACTGCCAGTGTGGATAGGCGGCCGGCGGCAAGTACTCACTGACGCGAGCTAAGCGGCACGGACGAAGCATTGCGCGGGAGTGCGCCCGTACAGGTTCGAGAGAAACTGGTTCGTGGCGGTCGCCCAAGAATAGCGGAGCGCGTAGTTTCTAACTGCGACGCGGTCGCATGCAAGGGCTCCCAACGCAGCGCTGCGCAGATTGTTCGAAAGCACGCCGACGGCAGAATCCCGCGCGACGTCGATCGGACCGGTTACCGGGAATGCGGCAACCGGCGTGCAGTTACGTGAGGTATGGCACTGACGCATTCAACACCCGTGGGGCAGTCACGTAGCCGTCACGGCGCCACCATCGCAATGTCATGCGCCTCGACAAGAATGGCAGGTCTGGCGACGCGTCGGTGAGATGCTACTCGCCGCTACAGGGCGGCGGCGAAGACGACGAAGACGCTTGACCTTATCCTTTCAGCGCAGCCCGGTGCCTGTCCCACCGGCTGTTCAGGGCCCCGTTCGTGGGCCCCTTTTTTTGGGGAGCTATCAGTGTCGTCCTTCGTTGAAGGACAGCGCCGGCCGATCCGGCAGGCGTCATTGGATCAGAATCGTCTCACCTGCACGGACGCGATCGCCAAGTCGAACCTTGACGTTGAGTCCAACGCGCCTGGGCACGATCAGGTCGACCTGAGAGCCGATCCGTATCATGCCGAAGGTCGCGCCGCGCGCAATCTGGTCGCCGACCCGGAAGTAGCTGTCGATGCCATTCACCGTTCGGGCGCCGATCTGGACGATGTACGCCGACAACCGTTCGCCGCCATACTCGCCGGCGAACAGCGTGACGATACGCTCGTTCTGAACGATGTGGACGCTGCCGGTATAGTAGGGTTCGCGCCCCCATAATGTCCGCCAATGCATCGCGCTCATGAACGCGTTGCCTCCTCGTGCCGGATGGCGGAACGGACTCATGAAAATGCCGATGACGAGCTTCGGTTCGCTGACGTCCTCCCGCAGAATGTCGGCGATTTTCGCCGCCAGCCCCTGCTTTATGACGACGACGTCCTCGCCGAGCTCCACGTCGCGTACGTAGACGACGGTGCCATCGGCCGGGCTCACGATGCCGGCCTCCCCCGGCTCGTTGCGCACTGGATTGCGAAAGAACCAGAGCCGTCGCGAGAATAGGTGGCCGCCGACGGCGGCACCCGCGACGACCAACGCTGCGATCGCGAGTGTCAGGTGACGCGTTCCCAGGCGCCACTACGCAACACACGAACGAGCGCCGAGCCGGAGGCGAACGGGAAGTCGATCACTTCGAAATCGTCCGGATGCGAGGCTACGATTTTCAGCCAGCGCTTGACGCCTGCGTCGGCGCGTGCAGCAGCACGTAGCTGTTGCGGCGGGCGCGCCGCAACACGCCGAGAAAGTCGCCGCGCACGTCGCTATAGGCGTGGGTGCCGTCGATGAAGGCCATGTCGATCGGCGGCAAGTTGCGCGCATCGTAGTCCGTCGAACAGCTGCGCGCTGGTGAGTTTGTGGTGCGTCACGATGCGCTCGATGCCGAAGCGCCGGAAATGCGCCCGGACCTTTTGCGGATCGTCCCAGTAGGCGGTCCCGCCGACCGTCCGCAATGGACCTTCGCGGAACACCGAATACGAAGGATCGACAAAGGTCAGGTTGCCGCTGCCGTTGTCCTTCTGTCCCAGCGCGAGGCACACCACGCTGAAACCGAAGCCGGACCCGATGACCAGGTAATGTGCCGCGGCCGCAGCGCGCGAACGAGTCCGTAATAGAGGAACCCGAAGCCGAGATTCAGCTTGTCCCGTTCCTCGTAGTGCCCGAGGTGGTTTCGCGTGCTCGAGTATTTCCTTCTGGACTGCTACGCTGAGGCTGAACGAATTGAATCGAAGCAACGTTACGGTTTGATGCCGTGCGCCGCACCGCGCGGCCGTCGATCAGCGAACACCGAAATCGTTGGGGTTGCGTTCGCAACCCCGACTAATTTGCTCGCTGTCGCGCGAGCTCCATTAGCCAGGCGTGCGTGCCCATCCTCGCCGGGCCCGTGCCGTCCAACGGCGGCCGGCGCTGGACATAGGCGCCGTCCGCCCCGAGATCCCACGACTGTCGGGAATCCTTAAGCGACGCTTCGAGGATCTCCCAGAGCTGCCGGCGCGCGGTACGGTCGTCAACCGGGGTCGCCGCCTCGACGCGACGCGACAGGTTCCGGTACATCCAATCGGCGGAGCCGATGTAGTACGTCTCCGTCAAGTGGATCGGTTGCCCCGTTGGCAAAGTAGAAAATGCGTGAGTGCTCCAGGAATCGGCCGATAATCGAGCGCACACGCACGTTTTCGGTGTAGCCGGGTACTCCCGGGCGCAAGCAACAAAATCCACGCACGATCAGGTCGATCGGCACGCCCGCCTGCGACGCTTCCGCGAGCGCCAGCGACAGGTCCAGATCTTCGACCTGATTCATCTTCGCGACGATGCGGGCAGGACGCCCGGCGCGGTGATGGTCGATCTCGCGCTCGATCATCGCGCGGAACTGGTCCCGCATGTTGAACGGTGCGACAAGGAGCCGCGCGAACCGTGGCTGGGTCGACCGACCGGTCAGATGGTGAAACAGAGTGACGACGTCGGCGGTGGTGGCCGGGTCGCACGTCAATAATCCGACGTCCGTATACAATCGTGCGGTCTTGACGTGATAGTTGCCGGTGCCGATGTGCGCATAGCACCGGAGCTTTTGCCCTTCCTTCCGGACCACGAGCGCGACTTTCGTGTGAATCTTGAGGCCAAGCACGCCGTAGGTCACGTGGGCTCCGACTTTCTCCATTTCCTTCGCCCAGTGGATATTGCGCGCCTCGTCGAACCGGGCCTGCAGTTCGATGACGCAGGCCACTTGTTTGCCTCCTTCGGCCGCCCGGATCAGCGAGCGGACGAACGGCGTGTCGTCGCCCACGCGATAAACCGTCATCTTGATGGCCAGCGTCTGTGGGTCATTCGCGGCGTCGCGGATGAACTGCTCGACGCTCAAGTCGAAACTTTCGTAGGGGTGGTGGACGAGCACGTCTCCGGCGCGGACGACCGCGAAGATGTCGGTGTCGTCGCTCGGGATACGGGTCGGTGCGAGCGGCGTCCAGATCGGATCGCGCAGCTTCGGCACGTCAAGATCTGCAATTTGGAAGAGCGTCGTGTAGTCCAGCAGCCCGCGCACCTCGAACACGTCCTCGTCGCGAAGGTGGAACCGCTCGGTAAGTGCGCGTCGCAGTTCCTCGTTGGCGCCTGATTTGAAATCGATGCGCACGACGGGCTCGAATCGACGTTGTCGCACCGCTTCGGTTACGGCCTCGCGCAGGCTGTCACCCTCGTCTTCGTCGAGCTCGACCTCCGCATTGCGCAGGATCCGGAAAGGTGTCGCGTCGACGATCTCCAGGCCGGGAAACAGTTTGTCGGCATTGGCGCGAATGAGGTCATCGAGGTGTATGAAAAGGAGCTCGCCGCGACCGACGTCGGCAGCGATCGCAACCCAGGCCGACAGCCCCGTTGGTATCTTGATTCGGACGGTCGAGAGCTCGCCGGTGGCGGGATCACGCAGCACGATACCCAAGCTCGTCGATTGGTTCGACATGAAGGGGAACGGGTGCGTCGCGTCCAGACCAAGTGGCGTCAATGCCGGCGAGACGTTCTGATCGAAATGGATCGACGCTTCCTCGCGCTGCGCTTCGGATAGTTCCTCCCAAGTCGCGAGCCGGATGCCGTGCCTCGTCAATTCCTGGAGCAGTGTCTCGAGATAACACGTGGCCTGCCTTTCGAGCAGCTTCGACACTTCGGCACGAATTCGTGCCAATCGGGCCGCCGCGTTGTCGCCCTGCGTCAATGGATCCTCGTCGTCCTCGGGGATTCCGCTGTCGCGCAGGCCACTTACGCGCTTCATGTAAAACTCGTCGAGGTTCGAGCTGAATATCGCCAGGAACTTCAGACGCTCGAGCAGAGGATTGCGGTCGTCGAATGCCTCGTTCAGCACCCGCAAATTGAACTGAAGCCAGCTCAGATCGCGGTCGATCCATGCATGCTTAACCAGCTGCTTTTTCGACAGAGGCCTTGCTGTCGTAACGATTGCTAGATTGGCTGTCATTGCGATCCATGTCCCGGGGCTCTGGCGGTCCAGAAATCAAAACCGCGCCGGCACCAGCGGTTGGGGAAGAGTGGCGATGGCCTTCAAAGCGACCTAGTCGGCCGCGCCCGCGCGACCCACCTATCGTTTCGCCCTTGTCTTGGATGATCGGCGATTGGACACTGTGTCAGCTACGTATGAACTATTTATGACAGCTGCCACTGTGATGTCGCGCCAGGCGCTCAACGCTTTGCGTAAGCCCCGCCGATTGCCGCAACGTCTGTAACAATTCGGGCGCCGTGTTGCGGTACGATGACGGAGTTCGTTCAAAAGGGGAGACGTCATGGCTGGCAGCAAGAAGAAGGAGTTTGACCTTGGCAGGGACGGCACCATCACCTGCCATTTGTCCGAAGACTCCAGGAGACTGTTGATCGAGTTTGATGTCGAAAAGGAAGGCCTGACCAAAACCGGGGTCAACGGCTTGATCGACGCGTTGAAGAAGGTTCGGGACAAGATGGTGCGCTAGAGTGCCGGGAGCCTGCCATCGATTGCGGCCACGGAGATCTTGTAGGATGGCTCCAGTCGGCTGGCATTGTGGCTGCCGTAGGTCCGGGCCGTATTTTGCGATTCCTGCTGGGTCGACTTGACCTGCGGCTAACCTTCGCGTTGCCCGACACTGCCTTTCGCGCGCCATACGGCGCCCCCAAGTCGTCTTCAAATTGAAACATTGTGCGAGCAGGATCTAGTAGACGCATACCGACATCAAGTCGGAGAGCGATTGCCTCGACCGTATGAACCTACCAACGATGAAGTCGATCCCATTGCCCCGCTTCGGTGCCGTTGGCGATGCAGCCCTCGACTTGGAGCGCAAAGCAGACATTTGCGCCAATGTTCTCGCCGAGGCGCGCAAACTTTCTCGGACTGGCCAGTGCGGTACATTGCCCAATCAGCTGGTTGTTCGCGCCGGCGAACTTCTTGATGACATGGACGAGATTTTGGTTGCACTTGATCCGGCAAGGAACCGGCCAAGCTTCGCCATCGCAGCGACTTTACATCGCGAACTCGCATATGTCCAGGCGGCCATTACGAATTTGCGGAGACGCCAACCTCCTACACCGAATGCCCACAGCAAGCGATAGCTGTTGACCCAATCGGCCCCCGCGGCGGACCCGTCACCACGAGCCTGACGTCACGGCGCCGTCGAGCCCCGGAACCGCCGGGTTGAGCCCGTTCCCGGCCAATGAAGCGCGCCTCGTGGCGGCGGCCAAGAAATAGAGATCCTACTCGGTCCGTAACTCGGACATACACGGCCGCGGCGTTTTCGCAACGAAAAAGATCCGCAAGGGCACGGTGATCATCGAGTACAAGGGGCCAGCGCACGCCGTACGACAAGGCGGCGAGCTGGCCCGACAGCGATCCGGGGAATTCCGCGCATACGTTTCTGTTCGAACTCGGCGATGGCAGAGTGATCGACGCCGGAGTGCGAGGTAACGCGGCGCGATGGATCAATCATTCCTGCGACCCGAACTGCGTGCCGTTCGAGGACGAGGATGGTCGCGTCTTCGGTGAAGCGAAACGGACAATCCGCCGCGGTGAAGAACTATGCTATGACTACAGGCTGAATGTCGAGGGCCGGCTGAACAAGCGGGAGCGCGCGGAGTATGTCTGCCGGTGCGGCAGCGCCAAGTGTCGGAGGTCACTGCTCGACGACACCCGCTGATCCTGATTTCCAAGCAGGAAATGCGAGGTTCCGCGCGTGTTCGCATTCCCATCACATTTCTGTCAACAACCGGTAATGGTCGTTGCTTAGTGTTGCACTCATTCCGGAAGCGAAATCGATTGTGACGATGATCGACAGGACGAATCGATCGGCGTCGACGCCCACTCACTGTTTGGTCACGATGGATGAAGCCAGTGGCTGGGTACGTCGATGCTGAATTCGATCACCGTTTGAAACGCAAGGGTGACAACGTCAGTTGGGAGATGGGATGAAACGCCCGTTGCTGTTGAGTGCATTCATCTTGGCTTGGCTGGGAATTCCCGCCATGAGCAGTGCTTCGACCTGGAGCGAGTTGGGCGATGCGGGTCAATCTCCGGCGACGGCAAATCTGGTGACAAGCCAGAATCCGACGGCGATCCTCGGCAACGTCAGTGAACCGGGCGATGCAGACCTCTACGCACTAATCCTGACCGCCGGACTGCCCTTCCCGCCACTTCCGTCGACACAGGAACACCTCAACACCTTCAGGATACGCAGCTCTTCCTGTTCGACGCCGCGGGCATGGGATTGCGCTACAACGACGACATTGACTTCACGAACTTTTTCTCAAGCATTCACTACACTCCGTCGCTTAGCGGTCGCTACTATCTCGGCATCGCCGCGGTGAATTTCAATCCGCGGGATGCCTTGGACAATTTCATCTATCTCAGCGATCCGTTCGATCCGACCGCGACACCTCCGGCATCGCCATTTGGCCCGCTTGTCAATTGGGCTCCTGGCGACAGTGGCCTCGAGGATGGCGGAACCTACCGGATCAATCTCACCGGTGCCGCGGCGGTTCCGGAACCGGGCAGCGCGCTCCTCATGGTTCTCGGGCTTGCCGGCCTCGCCGGCGGACGGCGCCGGATCGTTCGCAACCGACTTCTCGCCACGGAAGGAAGCCGATCATGCCTGCCCGTTACGTTGCCAAGACCGCATTTCTCGCCGTTGCCGCAATGCTCGGCCTGTCGTCATGCGCACTGTTGCCGGCGCAGCCCAAGGTAGTCCTCATATCGCTCGACGGCGCCAAGCCGGAATTGATCCAGAGCTATCTTGCGAGCGGCGCGCTCAGTCCGCGCACGGGTCTGGGGCTCCTCATGACGAATGGCGCAATGGCGGCGCAGAACATCACGGCCACGCCGTCGCTCACCGCGGTGAGCCACATCGCTATCGCGACCGGCTCCACGGCAGTCAACAACGACATTCCAGGCAATACCTATCACGCCGTGGCGCAACCGATCGGCAGCACGACCAGCGGCTTTTCCGGACCGATTGGCGGGTACCAAATCAGTCCGCTGGGGCCAAACCCCTCGCCCACGGCCGTGCCTTTGTGGGTCACATTGCGTAGCGCCAATCCGCCGCGAAAAGTGGCCACGGCAACCTGGCCCGGCGGCGATGGCCTCGATATCACGTTGTTCGGAACCGGCAACCCTGCACCCCTCGTACAGGCTGCTGTCCCAACCCGCACGGTCGACTATACGGTTCCGTTTGGCGCCTTCGCCGGAATTGGCGCGGAAGGGTATACGAAGACGGGCGCGGATTTCGCAGCAGACGATGGCACGATCACCGCGCAGCTCGTTGCCGCTGGAACGGTGTCGTACAGTCCCGTGCGCGTCAGCACCCCTATCGGGGTGACGTTGACGGGTCCGCCGGCGCCAACGTTCTATTGTTCGTCGACGGCGACATCCACCCCCTGCGGCGCGAGCTCCGCAGCGCGGATGCTGCCGTTCACGATCAAGGCTGCCGCGATCGACACGACCAACGATGGCATCACGAACTACGACACTCTCGTCTTCTTCAATGCGGACGCCTTATCGCCGCAATTCCTCCTGGCCCATTTGCGCTGCCGGCGACCGGGCCCGCGTACGCGGCTGCGGGCGGGCCGTCGGCCAAGTTCTTCCTCGAAGGCACGGGCAACGTAGTCGGGATGGCGTTCTTCGTCAGCTTCGTCGCGCCCGATCTTTCCGCCGTCCGCTTTGCCCGCTACTCGCTCAACTCGATCCCCCGCAACCCGCTGGTCGTCGCGAGTGTCGACGACGTGAACAACAATGTGGGCTTCTGGGCGCCGCAGCCGGACTTCCGCATTCCCGAGCGGCTGAGCCCCGGCTTTGCCGCGATTCCCGATCTCGAGCTCGAGGCAATGTACGAGGACCAGGTGCACACATTCGTGGCGTACCAGACGGCCCTAGGATTGCGCGCCATTCGCCAGAACTTGGACGCTGACCTCGTGATGATCTACATCGAGCAACCGGACGGCTCCGGGCACCAGTGGACGCTCACCGATCCGCGTCAGCCGACTAACTACCTCGACAATCGAACAGTCGGAACATCCGGCAATCCACTGGGCGCGATCGGCCAGGATCCGGCGGTGATCAATCGTTTCGATTCCTACCTAAAGTACTCGTACCAGCAGGCCAACGCCGCCGTTCAGGCGATCATCAAGGCGGTCGGCGTGGACAGGGAAGGACGGCCGCGCAGCAACGTAATCGTTGTTTCCGACCACGGCATGGCGCCCTTTCACACGGCGGTCAATCTGCGCAACGTGCTGCTGCAGGGGGGGATGACGACGAGCGAGCTCGGTTTGCTGCGGCTTCAGACTTCGGGGCCCAGCACCAACCTCTATGTCAATCTGATCGGACGCGAACCGGGCGGCACAGCGACCGCGACCGACTACGTCGCTTTGCAAACCAAGGTCACCGATATCCTGACGAACGTAGCCGATCCCAACAGTTTCTACAATCCCGCGGCCAGAAAGCTGTTTCCGCAGATCCATAAGCGTCCGACAAGTTGCGGTCAGATCGGTTTTTGCACGGACAACCAAATCGGGCAGGACTTCGGCGACATCCTGGCGCTGATGGAAGAAGGCTATAACTTCGATGGAACCCAATCGCCGCTCGTCCCCAGGCTGGGGGATCCGGTTTCCGCGGCCCCTCCCTATTCGGTGCCGAACTTCTATGGCGCACATGGCTATGCGTCCGAACTGCCGTCAATGAGCGCGATTCTTTTCGCGGCCGGACCGAACATCCGGCCCGGGGCGCGGGTCAACCTGGTGCACAACATCGACATCGCGCCTACGATTCTGCGCATTCTCGGGCTGCCCCCGGCGCCTACCGCCAACGGATCGGTGATCAGCGGAATCCTGTTGCCCTAAAGTGACGTTAGGGACTCTTCGGCGGCGACGGGCCGGCCCGCTGCCTTCGCACGACTTCTACGCGGACGCCGACGACAAGTTGGCGGTAGATCGACCGGCTGGAAAGCAACCGCCCTACCGCCTCTCAATCCGGCGGATGCCCCGGCATCCGTCACACCGGCACTTGACGCGCCTGTTCTGCGCGCAATGACCTCGCGCACGCACGATCGGTGCGCACGCTCGCGGTCGGCCCTCGGCTGACCAACACGCCACTTCATATGCGCCAGAATGCCCTGACGGATGCGGGGTGCGGCGACACATTGTATTAACCGTATATATAGTATATCCTCCGCGTTGGGTGACGGGCTCGTCATTCCGACGCTGAGGAGGCTTCGATGCGCAAGACCAGCCCGCACCCGGGTGCCGGAGGAGGCAATCAAGGCATCGAGAAACGCGAGCAAGGCCTGGTGATTCGCGACAGCTTCACGATGCCTCTGGCGGACTACGAATTGATTGGCGCGCTTAAGCAACGGTGTCTCGGGTTGGGGATCGCCATCAAGAAAAGCGAGCTGCTGCGGGCGGGCCTGGCGACGCTCCAACGGCAATCCGACGAGAGTCTGGCGCAAGTGGTGGCGGCCGTCGAAAACGTAAAGACCGGTCGGCCACCGAGCGGGAAGAAGAAAGCGAAGAAACGAACAAAGGGCCGGAAGCAATGACTACACTGGTTTCGAGACCACCGCGGGCAGCAACGCGAGAGAAAGAGGAGTCGGTCATTTCCGCGCGAGCCCACGAGGCGGCCAGACCGGCCGTGTTTGGCTCGCAAGTCGTGCTTGATCTCTATGAATGCGAGACCGACCATCTGGACGATCTGGGATGGGTCAAGCAAACGCTCATGGATGCAGCGCGGACGGCCGGAGCGACGATCGTCGAAACGGTGTTCCACAAATTTGCCCCGTGGGGCATCTCCGGAGTCGTCGTTATCGCGGAATCGCACCTCGCCATCCACATCTGGCCGGAAAATCGTTACGCCGCAATCGACGTATTCACCTGCGGGGAGAACGTCCAGGTGGGCGCCGCCAGCGCCTTCCTGACGCGCAAATTTCGGTCCAAACGGGCGGTGCAGCGGCGCTTCATGCGCGGAGATCAGGTTTCGCCGGATCGCAAATCGTCACGGAAACCGGATGAGCACCAGCATCCGGTGACGTGCGGGGGCGTCGCCAGCGCCTGATTTCGACCTCACCGCAAGGATTCACGCCTCGGGCGGCCAAGCATGCCACGCCCCACCTGGCTCGGGCCGGAGATCCCGGTCACATTACTGCCATCTCCGCACGCTAACATCGGCCCATCCGGTCCGAGGGACTGCCATGGTCAACGACGTCAATTCGTTCGATTCGCCGCCAGGTCAATGCGCGACCGTCCCGAGCGGACGCGCTCCGTCGACGGGGATGGCTCCAATTGCTGAAACTGCCTGGCTGGCCCAGGCAACTCGGGCTGCGTGGCGAGGCGTTCCGGTACGCGCAGAATCGCATCACGCGAGATTTGGCGGTGGTGGGGCGGTTGGGGCATGACATCGATCGCGGCAACGCGGCCGCGACGGTCGAGTTCGATGGAACACCGACTGCCGACTACCTGTGTGAGAATGAGAAGATGGCGGATCTCATGAGGGACGTGGCGCGCAAAGGCCTGTTGGCGACGCCGCACAAGTGAGAAACGCGAGCTCCGGCTCGCGCGCGGCACTCTAGGCCGCGACGGCCGGGCAAAGCCGCGCCTAGTCGCGCGGCCCGCGAAAAACCTGCGCGATCATAGCCCAGGAGACGCGAAACCAATCCGCCCACACGCCGCTCCGCGAGCCGGTGTCAGTCGAAAAGTGCCGCTCAGCGTTGGCATCCAGGGGCAGTAGCATCCTGTACATTTCGCACCTCCCTCTATGAACCGATGGGAACCGTGGGCGGTAGCCATCACCCAGGAATCGCTTTCGCATAAAGCGTGCCAGCGAGGGATTGCTACCGGTTTACGCCTACCGGGGACGCCGCACCGCGCGGTACGAGGGGATATCGTGCCGATTGCGTCGCGGTAGCGAGTGGTCGGGGACGTGCTCCTCCAGATCCTGCGCGAGGCCATGACGAAGGTGGATGGCATCGAAGACAGCCTGCTCGCGGGCCGGCTCGATCACAAGCGCGTGAATCTGGGAGCGCTGCGGCGCGTCCTGGTCCGCCTTCAGCGCGTGCTCGCCCCCGAGCCGGCAGCCCTCTTCCGCCTGCTCAATCGGCCGCCCGCCTGGGTCGCGGATTCCGACCTGCAGGAACTGCGCCAGTCGACGGAGGAGTTCTCGGCCGTGCTGAACGACGTGACCGCGTTGCTCGAGCGGATCAAGCTGCTGCAGGAAGAGCTGGCTTCGCAGATCAACGAGCAGAACAGCCGCAGCCTGTTCCTGCTCACCGTCTTCACGGTGCTCGCGTTGCCGATCAACATCATTGCGGGGCTCTTCGGCATGAACGTAGGCGGCATTCCGCTCGCGGAGCACGCCGGAGGTTTCTGGATCATCGTGGGCGTCGTAGCCGTGTTCACGCTCGCCGCGCTCTGGATCGTACTTCGCCGGCGACGCGAATAGCACCGCTGCCGGACGTGTGCGCCAATGGCTGATTCGGACCAGACGTAGCAGGCGCGCCACGGACACGCGAAGCAGCGGCAGCGAATAGGCTGCGGCAAACAGCGATCCCGCGACCAGCAGGACGGCTGAAAACCAGCGACACGCTGGGTTCGGGACCACACGGAGCGCTAGTAGCCCGGCGTAAATCGGCGAGCGCCAGCGACACCGGCAATACCGCGGGCAAGCGGACCGATCGCGGGTTCGAGGGGTTGGCGGTGAGTCCGGACGGCCAGTACGCCTTTGCGATGCCTGCAGAGTGCGATGCTCGAAGAAGGCGGTGGCGACGGCACATTCGATTTGGACAGCGGCCGAGCGGTCGCGCAATTCGCCTATCGAATGGAAGGCTCAAGTCAGGGCCGTGGCATCTCGGCGCTGCTGGCTCTCAACGAAACCGAGTTCCTGGTCCTGGAACAAAACAATCGTGGTGTGGGGGTGGGTGCCGAGTTCAGTCCAGCCAACAGGCGTATATACAAAATCGACATCGAGGATGCAACCGATGTGAGCGATATCGATCTGGACTCGGAGTTTGCATACGTCCCGGTCGCAAAGAATCCGACGGCTTTCATCAACCTGGCTGCTAACACACTGCTCGCCCTTGGCAACAAGGTGCCCGAGAAATGGGAAGGGCTGGTCATCGGGCCGCGCCTGAGCGATGGCAGCTACATCATGCTCGCGGGAACCGACAACGACTATAGCGTGACCCAGAACGGCAACAACGTGCAGTTCGACGTCAATTTCCGATTCGGCGACTCGGACCCTTACGCTAGTTCAATCCAGTGTCCGCTTGGCGCTGTGACCGGATGTTTCAACACCAGCAATGGACAGCCGGCAATTCTGACCGATCACAAACTCCTCCCCGGGGTACTCCATGCCTACAGGGCGTCGGCAGACGATCTCGCCGGCTACGTTTTGCCCCTCGGTCGCTGCTTGGCGAGCCACGGAAGAGAGTCGAAGAATCCCGCGCCAGCGTGCGGCCGCGGGTCCCCACAATAGCGGGCGTCGAACGCGACAAAGCGGAGTTCTCTAGCGGCGAGGCACGGGGAAAACATGCACGATCGCGGCCCGGGCCACACGGACCAAATGCGCCCAGACACCCCTCGGTGAGCCGGTGCAAGTCGGGAGGTGCCGTCCAGCGTTGGCATTCGGGGGCGTTCAGGTTAGGCGCAGAAGGCGCGCCGCCGGCACGCGAAGCAATGGCAATGAAGGCGCCGCCGCGAATAACGATCCTGCGACCAGGAGAACGGCAGTGAACGCAAGCTCGGGCGCGCCGATCGTTGCATCGACGGCGAGACCGAGTTGGTCGGAAGCGATGGCGGCTATCGCCTTGGCCAATGCGAAGCCCGTCCCCAGGCCGAGGAGCACGCCAGTTCCGATCAGCAATGCGCCCTGCAACCAGACAGCGACGAACACGAATGCGGGCGTAGCGCCCAGTGCGCGCAGAACCCCGATACTCTGTCGCCGCCCCGAAAGCACGGCGACGATCACCAGGAGCACAGCGGTAACGAGCAGGCCGTCGAACGCAAACGTCACCGAACGCAGCAGGTCGTGCACATTGCCGAGCACGGCGTAGAGCTCGTTCAGGACCTCGGCCGGAAATAGCGCGGTGGTCTCGCGACCTCGGTACTGTTGTCGAAGGCGGTAGGCATCACCGACGGTTCGCGGCCGAACCACCAGCGCCGGCATCGACTGGACATCGCCCTCCCTCCACGGCGAGCCCACGCGGGAGGATGTGAAGGGACTCGCTTCTCCCGCTGCGGACGATGATGGCCTGGCGTGCATTGCCCACACGGCCTCGATCGGAACCAGGATGGCGCGATCCCACGGCGTGCCCGTGCGTTCGAGCCTGCCGACGATGGTCATCTGGGCGTCATGGTCGTGCGATTCGAGGATGTTTTCGGACGGCATGCCGTGAGCGGGCCGCACCACCTCACCGACCGGAAAATCGACATCCGCTCCGACCATCGCTTCGTCGATGCGATTGAACGCTCGTCCGGCGACGATCGGAAGCGTGCCGCCGCGCGTGGCAAACCTCGCCGTGGTTCCGACCAGCGGATACCCACGGTACGAATCGGTGACGGCGACCGGTGCGACCTCGGCGACACCCGCGTCGGCCTGGAACTGGAGCAGGGTCTCGGCCGGCAGCAGATCCAGGGCTGCCGGCTGCAGGTAGACCGTGGTCAGCACCAGCTGCGTCCGGCCGCCCGGCGCGCCGACGATGAGATCGAACCGATCGGCGGCGCGGGCACTCGCGTCCCTGAGTGCGCGCTCCTGCGCGCTAAGTGAGACGCCCAGTGCGACGGCTACGGCGATCAGCGCGACCACCGCCGCGCAGCCCAACGAGTTGCGGCGGAGCTCGGCGACCACCAGTGGCAGCGGATTCACGCGACGGACTTGAGGCGTTGGGGCACTTCGGCGGCCGCCTGCACCCGCAGGTCGCCATCGATAAGGTCGTAGGCCGCATCCAGGCGACCCGCGAGCAACGGATCGTGCGTCGTCACAATGAGCGTCGCGTTGACTCCGCGGCACATGGAGCTCAGCAGGTCCCCGACGACATTCGCGGTGTCGCGATCGAGACTCGCGGTCGGCTCGTCGGCCAGCACGATCGCCGGCTTTCGCAGCAGGGCCCGAGCTACCGCCACGCGCTGCAGTTCGCCGCGCGAAAGTCCGCGTGCATCGCTGTCGGGACGTACGCCCACTCGCTCCAGCAGCTTCAACGCACGGGCACGCATGGCTGGATCGATCGACCAGCGATCGAAGCGCAGGGGCAACAGCACATTCTCCAGCGCGGACAGCCCGGGAAACAGGTGGAATTGCTGGAACACGAGTCCGACCGTTTCGCGCCGCCACAAATCGGCGACGCGCTCGGGGAGCGCCGTGACTTCGATTTCTCCCCACCGCACGACGCCACGGCGGGGCCACTCGAGCCCGGCTAGAATATGGAGGAGCGTCGTCTTGCCCGACCCTGATGGACCGCAAATGGCCACCTGGGAACCTCCATCGACATGGAAACGCTGAACGTCGAGAATGTTCCGCGAAGCTCGCCCGCGCTCAGTGAACGCGGCGCGCACGCCACGCGCGTCGAGGGTGACGTCGGATGAGGCTCGGAAGGCCATCAGCGGAGCGCGCGGGCGTACAACGTGTGTCGCATGGCAGTTCCTCGAACAGTGATTGCGCGCGACCGAAATCACGGTCACGGCCAGTGTTTCGAGATTACTCGGAGGAGGTTACAGGCGCGTTGCAGTTGCGACCGAGAGCCGCGGCGAGAACCAGCCGCCGGCAGCGTACGGCGAAGACCATCCGCGGACGCCGTCAGACGAAATCGGGGCCGATCACCACCTTCAGCAACGTCGACGTGGTGCCATCGCGGACGCGGTTCGTCAGCCACCAGACTGCCGCTTTGCGGATGCTCCAGGACGCGTAATCGCCGGTCAGCAGGAACGCGGCGACTTCGCCCAGCGTCGGCTGATGGCCGACGACGAGGACGGGCTCGCGCGCGTCGGGCCATCCCGCGGCTGCCAGGACCGCGGCTGCCGACGCCCCCGGCGCGATTTCGGGCACGACGCGATATTTTCGCTTCAGGGCCCGCGCGGTCTGCTCTGCGCGATCCGCTGGACTCGTCAGGATGCGCGTGGTGGCCGGCAGGTGCCGGTCGAGCCATTTGGCCGTCCGCTCGGCTTGCTGGATGCCCTTGGCGGTGAGGCGGCGTCCAAGGTCGGGTTCGCCGGGTTCGGCTTCCGCGTGTCGCCATAGGATGAGGTCCATGTTTCGCCCTTTCGTGGTCAAGCACTCGCGTCAGGCTGCTCGGCGAGACGATCGACGAGCTCCTGCTGTGCCGCACGCGCCCGCGATCGGCGCGTGAGCTTCGGCGGCGCGTAGGTCCCGTCGCCATCGAGCTGCCAAGCATCGCGATTGTCCGCGAGGTAGGGCTTCAATCCTTCAGCAATCACGCGCGCCTTCAACTCTGGGTCGAGCACCGGAAAGGCAACCTCGATTCGGCGAAAGAGGTTGCGGCCCATCCAGTCGGCGCTGGAAAGCCACACCTCCTCGCCGCCGTCGTTCGCAAAATACCAGATCCGGCTGTGCTCGAGAAAGCGGCCGATCACCGACCGCACGCGGATGTTCTCCGAGAACCCTTCGACGCCCGGGCGCAGCGCGCAGGCACCGCGGACGATCAGATCGATCTGCACGCCGGCCTGCGACGCCGCGTAAAGTGCGCGGATCACGGCTTCCTCGAGCAACGCATTCATCTTGGCGATGATACGCGCCGATTTGCCCTCGCGCGCGTGCCGCGCCTCCCGCCGTATCGCGAAGAGCAGGCGGTCGTGCATCGTGAACGGCGCAAGCAGCAGGTGTTTCAGCCTCTTGGCCTTGGCGAGGCTCGTGATGTGCAGGAACACTTCGTTGACATCTGCGCAGATCGCCTTGTGCGCCGTGAGGAGCCCGAAGTCCGTGTACAGCCGCGCGGTACGCGGATGATAGTTGCCGGTTCCGAGATGCGCGTAGGCTTGCAGTCGCATTCGACCCTTGGCATCCATTTCGCGCCGCAGCAGCAAGGCGAGCTTCGCGTGCGTCTTCAGCCCGAACACGCCGTAGACGACCTGCGCCCCGACCTGCTCCAGCTTCTCCGCCCAGTTGATGTTGGCTTCCTCGTCGAAGCGGGCGAGGAGCTCGACCACGACGGTGACTTCCTTTCCGCGGCGCGCGGCCTCGATCAGCGCCTCCATCAGCACCGAGTTCACGCCCGTGCGATAGACGGTCTGTTTGATTGCGACGACGTCGGGGTCATCGGCGGCCCGGCGTATGAATTCGACGACCGGATCGAACGACTGGAACGGATGATGCAGCAGTACGTCACGTTGACGGATCGTGGCGAGCAGGTCAGCCGAGTCGCGCAGCCGGTCGGGCAAGCCCGGAACGAACGGCCGGTAGTCGAGCCCCGTGACGGACACGGCGTCGATCAGCGCCGCCATCCGGGCGAGATTGACCGGGCCGCCGACCCGATACAGATCGTCGTCGGTCAGGTCAAACTGTCGCAGCAGGAATTGCGCGAGCTTGTCGGGACAGCCCTCGGCAACCTCCAGCCGTACCGACTGGCCGAAGTGGCGCTGTGGAAGCTCCCCCTCCAACGCCTGCCGCAGGTTCTTCACCTCCTCCTCGTCGAACCAGAGGTCGGCGTCGCGCGTGACGCGAAACTGCGAATAGCCGACGATATCGCGGCCGCCGAACATCTCGTGCAGATGCGCGTGGATGACGCTCGAAAGGAGGATGAACGAGTTGTCGGAGCCGGCGATCGCGCGAGGGAGGCCAATGACGCGCGGCAACAACCGCGGCGCCTTGACGGTGGCGATCATGGTTTCACGCCCGAAGGCGTCGCGACCGGAAAGCTCGACCACGAAATTCAGGCTCTTGTTGGCCACCTGCGGAAACGGATGAGCGGGATCGAGGCCGATGGGGGTCAACAACGGCCGCACTTCACGCTGGAAATAGTCCGAAACCCATGCGCGCTGGCCGGCATCGAGAGCCTCGCGTCGCAGCAGGCGAATTCCGGCTTCCGCCAACGCCGGCAGGATGGCCTCGTTGAGAAGGCGGTATTGCTCCGCCACCAGCATGCGTGTCTCGTCGGTAATGACTCCGAGCAGCGCTCGCAATCCGGGGAGCGTCATTCCTGGCGGAGGCAGCCGCGTGCGGAGCTGTTCCTTCAGTCCGGCCACCCGGATCTCGAAAAATTCATCGAGATTGTTGCTCACGATGCAAAGGAAACGGAGCCGTTCGAGCAGCGGCGTGGACGGTTCCTGCGCGAGCGTGAGCACGCGGCGATTGAATGCGAGCTGCGACAGCTCACGATTGATCGGCGCAGGACTCGGCGGATTCATCGATTCGGCCCCGCGGCCACCGGAACGGCGCGGGCAAGGTGATCGGCAGGGGCAAACCGAACATTTTGTGCCACCGGCATGACAGCCATATTACAACTTGTCCCGAACCGGGCATTCGGCGCGGGGACGCGCGCCTTTCTGCTAACCTTCGGTCGGCGACCGCCTCTCGCTCCGCTTCCCTCGAATGCGCGAAAAGAAACCCGACCCATTGCTCGCCGTCGTCGATCTCGGGATCGAACAGCTTCCGGCTCGAAATCGGCCGCGTCGAAGGCGGCCAGATCTACCAGCTCGACACCTGGCGCGAGACGCTGCGGTTCGGCGCGGGACTCGACGACAAGGGCCGCATCAAGCGCACTGCCATGGAGGCCGCGCTCGCCTGCCTCGCCCGGTTTCGCGAACGGCTTTCCGGGCTGCACGCGTCGGCCGTGCGCGTTGTCGCAACGAATGCGTTCCGCGTCGCGACAAACGCGCGGGAATTCCTCGCGGTCGCCGAGCGCACACTGGGCCACCCGATCGACGTCATCAGTGGCCACGAGGAGGCACGCCTCACGTTCTTCGGCGTCGCGCACGAGCTGCCGCCGTCATCGCTGCCCCGGCTCGTGATCGACATCGGCGGCGGCTCCACCGAGTTCATCATCGGCCGCGGGCTCGAACCCGAGCGGCTCGAGTCGCTTTCGATCGGCTGCGTCGGCATGACGCAGCGCTACTTCCGCGACGGCACGATCACCGCCGCGACCTTCGACGCGGCCGAAACGGCGGCACGCGCGGAAATCGAAGCCATCGCCGGCGCGTTCGGGCCCGACCACCGGCAGGAGGTCTATGGTTCGTCCGGCACCGCGGTCGCGCTCGCCGACATCCTGGAGCGCAATGCCTTTTCCGGCGGCGGCATCACGCCGATCGGACTCGCCCGCCTGCGCCGCCGCATGATCGAGGCCGGTCACGTCTCGAAGCTCAAGCTCGAGGCGCTCAAAGGCGAGCGCGCGCCAGTGCTGGCGGGCGGGCTCGCCATCATGACCGCGGCCGTCGCGGAGCTGCGGATCGAACGCATCGATCCGGTCGGCGGCGCGCTGCGGCTCGGCGTCCTCTACGATCTCCTCGGGCGAACGATCGACGAGGACGCCCGTGCGGCGACCATCGAGCGATTCATCGCGCGCTACGGCATCGACCGCGTCCAGGCCCTTCGCGTCGGCGATCTCGCGGCGGCGCTCTACCGGCGCGCCGTCGACTCGCCCGACGTCACCCTCGTCAAACTCGTCGAATGGGCGGGTCGCCTGCATGAAGTCGGGATGTCGATATCGCACGATGGCTTCCACAAGCATGGCGCCTATATCCTGCAGAACGCCGACATGCCGGGCTTCTCCGCCGGCGAGCAGGTGCGGCTCGCGCTGCTCGTCTTCGGCTGTCGTGGGGGGCTCGCGAAGGTCGCGGGCAGCCTCGATGATCGGGACGTCCGCGCCGCCGTGCTCGCGGTCCGCGTCGCGGTCCTCGTCCATCACGCGCGCGCCGCGATCGCGGTGCCCAGAATCAGGCTGAAGGTCGGGCGCGGCATCAGAGTTCGGCATCGCGCGCCGCTGGCTCGACGCCCATCCGTTGACCGATTATCTGCTCGCAAAGGAACGCGCGCAGTGGGCGGCGCTCGGCCACCCGTGGCGGGCGGCATCCGCTTAACGCTCTGGCCCGACACGGGAACGACGCGCTAGGCCAGCCGATCGGCCAGCGGACACGGGCCGCCTCGGCGCGCAATCTCGACAACTCGACGAGGAGTGCCGGGTCCGCGGGTCGCGCCGCAAGCCCGATGAGGACGCGCGCCCGTGCGATAAGGAAATCGGAGTACGGCAGCGGCTCCGCCGCCGTGTACGACTCGAGCGCCGCCGCATGGTCGAGACCGCGCGCCCACTCGCCGCGGGCGAGCGCATCCTCGATGCCGATTCGATGGTATCCGATGTGGTTGTGGCTCGCGCATCCCTGCGCGAGCACCGCTTCGGCCTCCGCGCGAGCGCGCTCGCGTTCACGCACGTCGTCATGCAACCGGGCGCTGAGGGCAAGGGCCATGGGGCCCCAGAAGCGCATGCCGCTCTCTTGAAAGAGCGAAAGCGCGTGCCCGATCCATGCCCGCGCCGCGTCCGCGTGTCCCTGCGCCAGCTCGACTTCGGCCAGCTCGGTGAGAAGCGCCCCCTGGTAACGCCGCGCGCCGATCGCCTCGGCGAGCGCGAGGGCGCGCTCGATCAGCGGCCGGGCCTCGGCATGGCGATTGCAGAAGGCGAGCAGCGAGCCTTGGCCTTCCAGCGAGAACATCTCGCCATAGCGGTGGCCGATGTCGACGGCGAGCGCGTGCGCGGCCTCCAGTTCGCCGATCCCTTCGTCCAATTCCAGCAGAAAGATACGGCAGTAGCCGACCATCCCGAGATTGGGGATCGCGGCGCGCGTCAGCCCATGCGCATTGCAGAGCTCGAGGCAGCGCCGGAAATGCACCAGCGCGCTGCGCATTCGCCCGTCCGCGTAGTCGGCATCGCCCAGCCCGCTCAACGCTTGCACGATCCAGAGCGGCTCGTCGAGCGCTTCGGCGAAGGTCAACGCGACCTGATGCTGGGCGCGGCATGCCGGAATGTCACCGCGCGCGAAATGCAGATTGCCGCGCATGTAATGGATCTCGCACAATTCGTGCGCGAGGCCGCGGGCGAGCGGCTCGGCTTCGGCGAGCGCCTCGAAAGCCGCATCGGAGCCCGAGATCAAGCGATGGCCGGCGGCGATTCCGATGAGGGCGCGGCAACGATCCGCGGGCTGTCGGGTCGCGGCGAGCGCGGCCTCGTACGCGTCGATCGCCGGCTGGCCCTCGCCCGATTCGCAGCGCAATCTGCCGCGAAGCATGTTGAGCGCCACGATGTCGTCCGGCGACTTCGCGAGTGCGGCGCCGCGCTCGGCGAGCGCCAACGCGCGCTCGGGCTGCAGCGCAGCGGCCTGGGCCGACGCCGCGGCGAGATAGGCTTTCGATGCCTCGGGCGCTTCGGCCCGATCGAGGTGCTCGGCGACGAGCACGGGATCGCGCTCGCCGTACCACCTTGCGGCCGCCCGATGCAGCTCCGCGCGGCGCCGCGGGTGAGCGACGCGTAGACGCCGTCGCGGATCAGCGCGTGCGCGAACAGGATACTCGTCGCCTTCCGGCAGGACGAGAAAGTGCGCCATCAGGACATCGCAGGAGAAATCGGGCAATTGCGCGAGCTCCCGAACCAGTGCGAGCGGAAAGCGCTGGCCGATGACCGACGCGGCACGCAACGCTGCGCGATCGCGTTCCGGCAGCCGGTCCATTCGTGCGAGCACCAGGCTGGAAAGCGACGCCGGGAGTCCATCCTCCTGCTCGGCGGCGGCGCGCATCAGCTGCTCGAGGAATAGAGGGTTGCCGCCCGATCGTTCCACGCACTTGCGCGCAAACTCGGACGGCGAGGAGCTCAATCCGCCCGCGAGCGCGAGCGCATCCTTCGCGCCGAGCGGCCCGAGGTCGATCGTGAGCAGCGGACTTCCCCGCACCGATCCGCGCCACATGGGAGTGAGCGGATCCCCGGCGACGCGCGAAGTGAGCGCGACGACCGCCGGCAACGTCGCGACGGCGCGCGTCAGCGCCGCCACCTGCTCCAGCGTCACCTTGTCCGCCCAATGCAAATCCTCGATGATCACGAGCACCGGCGAGACCGCACAGACCGCCTCGAGCAGGCGCACGACGGCCGTGGCCCGCCCTTGCTGCCGCGTGGCATTGTCCATCGCCTCGTACAGCGCCCCGCGACCCTCCGGCTGCGGCAGGCCGAGGAGGTCGAGCAGGAAAGGCTCGTCTTTCGCGAGCCCCGGATGTCGCGCGAGAAGTTGCGCGACGGCCGCAAGCCTCGCCTCGTCGTCCGCTCGCGGCGGCAGGTTCATGAGGCTCACGACGATTTCGCGGACCACCTCGCGTCCTTTCGCCATGCCGAAATCCAGCACGAGTCCGGTATGGCAAGCGAAACCTGCAGCCACGGCCCGGCTGCGCAATTCGCCGATGAGCCGCGATTTGCCGATGCCGGCGTCGCCGCGCACGAAACACGGTGCCGCCTGTACCACCCGCCGCGCAACTCGCGAGCGACGCCGAGAGCTGTGCAAGCTCCGCCACACGTCCGACGAACGGGTGCGGTCCCGCGCGGTCGGGAGCGTCGACGAAATCGATGAAACGCCACGCCGTCGAGCGGCATGTCGATGCCCTTCACTTTCGCGGCTTCGATCGGCGCACAGCGGGCGATTCCTTGCGCGGCCGCGTGCACGGCTTCGTCGAGCACGGTCTCGCCGGCGCCGGCGAGCTTCAGGAGCCGGGCCGCGAGGTTGACCGAGTTGCCGATCACCGTATAGGCGCGATGCCGAGCCCTGCCCAAGCCGCTCGCCACGACTTCGCCCGACGCAATGCCGATGTGGACCGCCAATGGCTGCCCCGCTGCGCCGTCTAGCGCGGGCATCGCTCGATGAATCTCGGCTGCGGCGCGCACCGCGCGTATCGCGTCGTCGCCGTGCGCGACCGGTGCGCCGAACACCGCCATCACCGAATCGCCGATGTGCTTGTCGATGCTGCCGCCAAAGCGCTCGACGATCCCGTCGGCGGCCTCGTAGAACCGCTCGAGCATCGCATGGACATCCTCCGGATCGAGCGCTCGCGACATCCGCGTGTAATCGACGAGGTCCGCGAAGACGACGGTCACCGGTCGCCGTTCGCCGTCGCTTTGCTCGCTCGCAGTCCCGGCCGCAGGCGCACCCGCGGCGTGCCGCAGCCGCAAGTTCCGGGGCGAGCGTGTCGGCGACAGCATCTGCTTCGGCGAGTCGCGTTCCACAGCCTCCGCAGAAATTCTCGGCAGCCTCGTTCGCGAAGCCGCACGCGGGACACGCAACGGGAAGGCCCGCGCCGCATTGCGCACAGAATCGCCGGCCAGGCCGATTGACGGTGGCGCAACGGGGGCAGCGAAGGTCCGATGGCATGGCGACGATTCTGTCCTGCGCGACGGAATACGGCAAATCGGCCGAAGCGGATGCCGATTTTGCCAGCCCCCCACCGGCGTGCTACGGTTCAGACTCCGGTCTGCAACCCACCGAACCCCATAGGAGCGCGACCATCGCCACGATACGGGACGAGCGGCTCCTCGCGGAAAAGCTCGGGCAGATCGGCGTGAGCTTTCCGGGCCACGACGCCCTGCTCCGTGCATTGGAGTCCTTCGTGCGAACCGCGGACGATCCGCAAGTCGTCCGGATCGACCCCATCCCGTTCGCCGCCGCGCGCGGCATCGACGAAGAGGACGCGATCGACCTCTTCCTGCATGGGCGGAAGGCCGGCCTGTTCAGCATGGAGTGGCAGTGCGTCTGCCCTGGATGCGGCGAAATCGCGCAGAGCTTCCAATCGCTGCGTTCGGCCAACGCGCGCTTCTTCTGCAAGGTGTGCATCGCCGAGCGCGACGCGGACTTGAGCGGTTTCATCGAGATCACATTCACGCTCTCGCGGGCGGTCCGCGAGTCGCGTTATCACGACCCGGCCTCGCTCGACGCCGAGTCGTACGTGCTCGATTACCGGTTTACGGCGAACGGCGTGGTCGACGGCGGTCCGTCGTTGCGCGACTTCTACCGCAAGTGCGCGGTGCTGACCGCATTCGTCGAGCCGGGCGAAACCAAGTCGTTTCCATTGGAGATCGGACCGGGATTCCTGTTCTTCACGAGCGGCCCGGTCGTCGAAGTGCGCAAGGAGCTCGACCGGCCCAACCCTCCCGTCGCGTTCACGCACGACGAGAACGCGTCCGAGGCGCCGAACGTGACGGTCGCCCCCGGCACGCTCGAATTCGTCTTCACCAATCCGTCGGCGAAGCGCGTCCCGCTGCTGGGAATCAATGTGCCCGACCACTACCAGATCAAGCTGGAGCGTTACCTCTCGGGGGCGCGCCTGCTGTCGCACCAAACGTTCCTCGACCTCTTCCCGTCCGAGACCATCGTTTCCGCCGAAGGGCTCGGCGTGACCGAGATCGCGCTCCTCTTCACCGACATCGCAGGTTCGACGGCGCTGTACGAGCGGATTGGCGACGTGAAGGCATTCCAGCTGGTGCAGCAGCACTTCGGATTGCTCCGGGACGCCATCAGGCGCCACTCCGGCGCGCTCGTCAAGACGATCGGCGATGCGGTAATGGCGTCCTTCCACCGGCCCCTCGATGCGTTGCGCGCTTCACTCGAGATGCGAGCGTCGATCGCCCGCTTCAACGAGGCCGTCGGTGAGGAAATGATCGCGCTCAAGATGGGTGCTCATGTGGGCACGTGTCTCGCCGTCACGCTCAACGGTCAGCTCGACTATTTCGGACAGGCGGTCAACGTCGCCGCGCGCATCCAGGGCCTGGCTTCGTCCAACGAAATCTGCATCAGTGGCGCGATGTACCGGGTTCCGGGCGCGCCGGAACTGCTCGCCGGCTATCACGCTGGGCGGAGAGCCCATGCGGGTCAAGGGGATCGACCGGGAGATCGTCGTCTACCGGGTTGCGGGCAACGGCTAGGACACGCGCAGCGTCCCGCCCGGCGCCACACGCGTGAAGCGCACCGGCACGGCTTCCGTTGCCAGACGCCCGTCGCGCTGCCGGACGCGGACGTAGGTCGATGTCGCGAGATCGCCGTCGTCGGGAAAATCCGACCGATAGTGCGCGCCGCACGAATTCTCGCGCGCCGTCGCCGCGCGGACGATGACGCGCGATACGGCGATGAGGTTCGCGAGGTTGAGCGCATCGTGCCACGTCAGGTTGAACGACCGCGCGCTTCCATCGAGGCCAATCGCGGCGAGCTCCGCGTCGAGGTCGTCGAGCCCCTGCGCGGCGCGCGCGAGGCCCGCCCCGTCGCGCACGATGCCCGCATCGTCCCACATCAGGTCGTACAGGCGCTCGCGTATCGATTCGAGCGCGGCGGGATCGGCGCCCCGGCCCGAAAACGGCGTTTCGGCGCGCGCGACCGTCCGTTCCAGCGCCGCGGCGTCGGGCTCGCGCCACTCGCCGTCGCGCGCGAGCCACGCCGCGATCGTGTCGCCGGCAATGCCGCCGAATACCGTCGAATTGGCGACACCGTTGCCGCCCAGCCGGTTGGCGCCGTGCACGCCGCCCGAATCCTCGCCGGCCACGAAGAGTCCGCGCCGCTCCGTCGTGCAATCCGGCGCGAACTCGACGCCGCCCATCATGTAGTGCGCCGTGGGCACGACCTCGACCCGGCCGGCCGCGAGATCGAAGCCGCAGTCGGCGCAGCGCTCGACCATGCCCTTGAATTGGCGCCGCACGTTGTCCGGCGCCGAGATGGCCCATGCTGAGGTACACGCCGCCGTTCGGCGTGGTTCGTCCCGCCCGCATTTCGGCGTGGATCGCGCGCGAAACGATGTCGCGCGTCGCGCGCTCGCCGCGCGGGTCGTAACGCTCCATGAAGCGCTGGCCGTCACCGTCCGTGAGGTAGCCTCCGGCGCCGCGCAGCCCTTCCTCCAGCACGGTGCCGGTCATGCGCGTGTGCGGGCCGGCGAGGAGGCCGGTCGGATGGAACTGCACCATCTCCATGTCGCGCAACGGCAGGCCGAAACGCAAGGCCATCGCGAGGCCGTCGCAGCTCTTGTCGCCCGAAGGTGTGTGGTAGCGGTACATCGTCGGGCCGCCGCCGGTGGCGAGCAGCACCGCTTTCGCCTGCACGAAAACGTAGTCGCCGGTGCGGATGTCGACCAGGAGGACGCCGGCAAGCGCTCCGTCGTGGGCCGCGACGAAGTCCAGCGCGCGATGCTCTTCCAGCCGATGAATGCCACGCGCCCACACCTGCTCGGCGAGGCGGTTCATGATCTCGATGCCGGTGAGGTCGCCCTTGTGCACCGTGCGGTCGAACGTCTGCCCGGCGAACGCCTTCTGGTGAATCGTGCCGTCGGGATTGCGGTCGAAGAAGCAGCCGAGCTCGTTCTCGAGCTCGCGGATCCGCTCGATTGCGCCGGTGACGAGCGTCCAGGCGAGGTCCTGGTCCGGCAGCCACTTCCCGCCCTCGATCGTGTCCATGAAATGGCGCTCGACCGAATCGCCCGGCGCCAGCGCGACGTTGTAGCCGCCCTGGACCATCCGCGTGCAGCCGCATTTGCCGAGAAGGCCCTTGACCGCGATCGTCATATGGAGCGCGGGATTGGCGGCGTGCGCATGCAGCGCCGCGAAGAGTCCGGCGCCGCCGGCGCCCAGGATCAGGAGATCGGTGCGCAGGCGGCGCATCACGGACGCGCGCGCGTCGCGCGAATCGCGCGCATCGTCGACTCCCGCGTGTGCACCATTCGGATCATCGCTTGACGCCTAACGATGCCAGCACCGCCACGCGGCGCGCGCGGGCGTCGGCGTCGACTTGCGCATAGAGATTGCCGCCGCGGCTGTCCATCGCGACCCGCAGCGGGCCGAAGTCGCGCACGCGGAATTTCCACAGGCTCTCCGGATTGAGGTCGTCGAGGTCGACATCCTCGATTGCCTCGACCCACGTCGTCTCGAGCGCCGCCGCGCCGCCGACGATCGCGAGATAGACGCCGCCCAGCTCCCGGAAGGCTGCCGCCGAATCGGCCGCGAGACCGCCCTTGCCGATAATGATTCGCACGCCGCATCTCGCCATCAGCGGACGCGTGAAGCGCTCCATCCGCGCACTGGTCGTCGTCCCGACGCAGAGCGGCTCGTAGCCCGCGGGATGCGCCGGCGACGGCGCCACCTTCTTCACGTTGGGCGCCGTGTGGATGACGGCATGCCCGCGCAGGTCGAAGCGTGTCGTGCGCCCGTGGTCGAACAGCGCGATCTGCGTCGCGTCGCGCAATCCGAACAGCGCGCCGTGAAGGGTGACAGTGTCGTCGACGGCGAGCGCCCGGACCTGGGTCTCGGTGCACCGGCATCGTGAGTTCGTAATGGGCCATCGCCGGTCAGTAGCCGTACTCGACGCCGTCAGCGCCGAGCATGACGCTCGACCGCCGCGCGGAATGGCATTGCATGTTGACGGCCACGGGATTCATCGTGATGTGGGTCGCCGCGAGCTCCACGTGCACGGCGAAGGCCGTGGCGTCGCCGCCCAGTCCCTGCGGCCCGACGCCGAGCATGTTCACCGCGTCTGGTGAGCAGCCCCTCCAGCTCCGCGCCATCGGGATCGGCGCACTGCGTCCCGAGCGCACGGGTGGCGGCGATCTTCGCTAGGTGGACGCACACGTCCGCGCTGCCGCCGATGCCCACGCCGACGATCGTCGGCGGGCAGGTCTTGCCGCCGGCGCCGAGGACGCAGTCGACGACGAAGGTCTTGATCGCGTCCACACCTTCCGCGGGGATGGCCATGCGCAGCCACGAATTGTTCTCGGAGCCGCTGCCCTTGGGGATCATCTCGATCCGCAGACCGGCGAAGGCATCCGTGAAATCGATATGGATGACCGGGAATGCCGATGCCGCAGGACGTGTGCTCGTTCGTCCGCGTCAGCGGATGCACGATCGACGAGCGAAACGGGGTCTCTTTGCGTCGCCCGCTCGCAGCCCCGCCGGATAGCCGCCTTCAGCGCCACGCCGTCGACCTCGGCGTCGCGGCCGATCGTCACGTTGTAGATCGGAATGCCGGTATCCTGGCACAGCAGATTGTCCGTGCGCTCGGCGACCGCGATGTTCTCGATCATCGTGCTCAGCACCGCCTTGGCGGTGGCGCCGGTCTCGCGCGCGGCGAGCGCATCGAAGCCCCGCTTGATATCGGGGGGCAAATCCCTGAGCGCGCGAACGTAGAGCTCCTTCGCGGCTTCCTCGATTCGTTCCGGCGCGATCCGCATCGCCGGCCTAGACAAGTTGCAGCGCGAACAGCAGCGCGCACAGCGTCGCGGAGCCCGCCAGCAGCCGCTATCAGCGCCGGCTGCCAGGAGCTCGCCAACCGCCGAATTCGACGAGCAGGAGACGCAGCCCGCCGGTCAGGTGCGCGGCCAGCAGGAACACGAGCGCGACCTCGCTCGCCTTCACGAACGGCCGCTCGGTCCAGGCGAGGACGGCGTCGAGCCGCTCGGCGCCTGTCAGCGCCGCGCCCAGGACGAAGAAGTGAACGGGCAGGAACAGCGCGAGCCCGAGTCCGGACACGCGGTGCAGCGCGAAGGCCCACCAGCCCGCGTGCCCTCGCGCCCGCCAGTCGTTGCGCCGGATCGCGATGTCGCTCATATATGCCCCCCCCGAAGCGGCGCTCCGCGCCGCCTCCCCCAGGGGGCGAGCGCCTTGGGACGGCCCGGCGGCGCTCATCTCGCTGTCACCGCGAACACCGCGCGCAGTCCGAGCACCAACAGCATCGCTGCGAACACGAGCATCGCCGCGTCGATGCCGCGCGCGTGCGCGCCCCGCCACTCGGCGATGATGGTTCGGACGCCGATCGGCGCGTGAATCGCCACGCCAACGACGAAAATGCCGTAGAACGCCGCCCACGCGAGGCTGCCGCGCGTGCGACCGAGGATCTCGGCCGCCGTGAGGCCGCCGCGCACCGCGATGATCATCGTGACGAGATGCACGGCGACGCAGAGCGCCAGCACGGCGGCGCTTGCCCGCTGGGCGAGCCACAACAGCGACTGGTTGCGCGCGGGGGTCATCGGGGCCGACGGCTCACGCTATCGCTCCCGAAACCGCGGCCAATGCCGTGTCGCGCTTCAGTCCGGCGATCGACGCGGTTGGCGCAAGCGCTTTCGGGCAGCGGTCGGTGCAACTCTGGTGCGTGTGGCACGCGTGGCATCCGGCATCGCCCGCGACGGCCGCGAGCCGCTCGTGGCGCGCGCCATCGCGCGGATCGTTGACAAGCGTCCAGGCGCGATTGAGGGCCGCGGGACCGAGATAGGCGCGGTTCCAGGAGACGACGTCGCAGCTCGCGTAGCACACACCGCATCCGATGCACTCGATCGCGGCATCGACCGCGCGCCGCGCCCTCGACGCGGGAGCGATCGTGGCGAACTCGTCATGTCGCGTCGCGGTCGGGACGAAGGACCCCATCGCCCGTGCGCCACTTGTCGAAAAACACGCGACATGTCGGTGACGAGGTCGCGGATCACCGGCAGATTGGCCAGCGGTGCGATCTCCAGCGTGCCGTCGCCCGCGACCGTCTCGACGTGCGTCCGGCAGGTCCAGCGCGCGCGGCCGTTGACGGTCATCGCGCATGAGCCGCACATGCCGACGCGGCAGGCGAAGCGGTAGGCCAGCGTGGGATCGATGCGGCGCTGGATGTGCGTCACCACATCGAGCACCGTCTGCGCGGGCATGCGCGGAACGTCGTAGGCGACGAAGGCGCCGCCGCCTTGCGTGGCGCTGCGAAAGACGCGGACCGAGAGCGTGCTCACGAGGGAATTCTACGCTGCCCGCTGCGTCCATCTGTCGGTCGCGAGCTTCGCTAGCGGCTCCGAGAGCTCGAACACGCTCGCGACGGCGAGCTCGTTGTCGAACGGCACGCCGTCGCGCGCGGCGCGGTCGCCGCAACCGCGCTTCGTGCACCTCCAGCACGTCCCGGGGGAACGGCATCAGGCCCGCATCGAAGATGCGCAGGCACCCTTCCGCGTCCCGCGCCGGCATCACGCGGCTCTTGACGTGCCGGTTGGGCGACCAGGGAATGTCCATCACGCCCGCCTCGAACGCCGCACCGTGCCGATCGCCACGTCGCCGTCGCCCATCTCCAGCACCTTGTCGATGATCGGCCGCACCTCGCGCATGATCAGGTCCTTCTCGAAGCGGAACTCCGGGAGCCGGTGAGGCGGATGTGGCGCGCGAGGTAGATCGCCATGCGCGTCATCCGCAGACCTTCGGCATTGATCTCGGGAGTCGGCATCCCGAACGCCTCGTGCGTGGTCTTGGTGGTGACGCTGACGGCGCCGCCGATCGCGGCGAGCGTGCCGCCATAGACCACGAGCGCCGCCGACTGCGCGTCGTCGTGCGGCCAGGCGCCCATCCAGTGCAGCGAGGTCACGGACGTGAAAACGTCGGGATAGCCGCATTGCACGCAGGTACTCCTGCACCAGCTCGCGGCACGCCGCGATCGCCGCCGCATCCTGGACCATGTGCAGCGTCTGGCCGAGCTCGAGCCCGTAGTTCCGCACGCCCTGGGCCGCCGCCAGCAGGCGTCCAGCACGCAGGTCATGATCGCGATGCACGGCGGGATGTTGGTGCCGGTGAGAAAGCCCGGCTGGCGCCGGTGCAGCTCCACGCCACGCTCCTGGTACTCCGCCGCGAGGCGATCGAGATATTGGTAGTTGCGGATGCCTTCCTCGATCGACATTTCCTTGATGTAGGAGGACGTGTAGGCGATGCCCGAGCCGAGGTAGCCGGAATAGCCGGAGGCGAATCCGATTTCGCCGGTGAGCCTGGGCATCGCGGTTCCGGTGAGCATGATCGCCGGCTTGTCGATGGCCTCGATCAGGCGCCGGTTGACCGCCACCCCGTAGTTCACCAGCGGATAGCCGTTCAGCATCGACCGGCCCTCGCGCTCCGATTCCTCGACGCCTCGCTGCGCCAGCGCAAAATGCTCGTTGCGCGTGTAGCTGTCGGTGGTCGTGGGCACGACGTCGGCGAGGCCCTCCTTGTCGAGCGTCTGCATCAGCTCCAGTTGCAGCGCGAACGTGCCGAAGCCGCCGCGCGGTTGCGTCAGGCAGCGTCCCTCTGTCGACCGCCCGGCGCAAGACCCACGCGAGCTGCTTGTGCTGCGGGAGCGCCCGATGCAGCGCCGCCGCCTCGTCGAGATCGACGTCCTTGCCGGTCGGCCAGCGCGCGAGGTTCTCGCGCCGCATCGCGGCGAAGGCGTCGTCCGGAATGCGCGCCTGCGAAAGCGGCCGCACGACATCACGTTCCGACGGTGCGTTCATCGCGCGATCTCCTCCTTGCAATGGCATGAGGTGCGCAAGGCCGAGCGCCAGCGCCTGTCGTGGCTCGACCTGTCCCAGCAGGCCGCATGCGTAGAGAATGTACTGCCGGTCGAGCAGGAGGCGTGGGCGCGCGCGGACGCAGCGAAAACGGCTCGCGCGGCGTCGGCGAGCGCGGTCTCGAGGATCGCCGCGGGATCCGGGCTGTGCGCGAGCGCGCCGCCGGTGCCGATCACCACGCGCACGTCGGTGAGATCCTTGCCGCGTTGCACCATCACCGGACCGGACACGGTGTAGACCGTCTCGCACGGTGCCGGCGTGGCGCTTCACCGCGAGCCGCACGGCGGCGCGGGCCAGCGCGCGATCCAGCGCCTCCTCGTCCGCGGCTCGCCGGGACGCGCCCGACGTCCTGCGCCAGCTCGGCGATCAGCTCCCGCACACGCGAGCTCGGTGAGGCCGCTTTCGGCGGCGATGTCGCCCACGCCCGCCGCTTCGGCGATGGCCGCGATGTTGTGGCGCATGCCGAGGTCGCCCTCGACCGTGCGCTTCACCCTCGGCTCCGGCAGACCCTGCGGAATCACGCCCCGCCTGGCTCGGTTCGCCGGAGGCGACCGAATGCACGTCGGTCGTCGCGCCGCCAGGATCCACCACCAGCAGCGCACCGAGTCCCGCGAGCCCGTCGCAGCCGTCGGCCAGCAGGCGCGCGCCTTCCATCACCGCCGCGGGCGTCGGCATCAGCACGCGGTCGAACATCGCCTGCGCACGGTCGATGCCCTTCGCATGCACGATGCGGTCGATGAACACGCCGCGGATCGCGGCGCGCGCGGGCTCGATGTCGAGCACGTTGAATTCCGGCATCACGTTGTCGGTGACGATCACCCCTCTGCCGGCAAGCCGGTCCCGACACTCGTCCATCGCGCTCCGATTGCCCGCGAGCACGATCGGGCAGGCGACGCGGCTTCGGCCGAGCGCCGCGGCGTTGTGGACGATGACCTCGCTGTTGCCGCCGTCGGTGCCGCCGGCCAGGAGCAGGATGTCCGGCGCGAGCGCCTCGATGCGGCTCACATCCGCCGCGGTGAGGCGATAGGCGAAGGTTGCGACCAGGCGCGCGCCGGCGCCAAGCGCCGCCTGCCGAGCCGCTTCGGCGGTGAGCTCCCGCACGAGGCCCACGGTGACCATGCGCAAGCCGCCGGCCGCGCTCGAACACGCCAGGCGATAGGCGAACGACGGCAGCGCGCCGATGTGGCGCTCGAGATCGGCGAGCGCCGCGCGCATGCCGATCGTGATGTCGGTGCCGACCGTCGAGGGTCCCTGTCCTGCGCCCAGGATCGACGCCCGTTCCACATCGACGGCGCGAAGCTTCGTGTACGTGCTGCCGAAGTCGATGAGGAGCGCGGCTTTCACGGTTGCGGCCGGCGCGCGATTCGCCACTCGACGCATCCTGCGCGCGCGCCGCGAAATCCTCCGCGAGGATGCGGATGACATCGTCGGTTCGCGTGCCCGGAGGGAACGCGCGATCGAAGCCCATCGCGACGAAGCGCCGCTCCACTTCCTCCCACGTCTGTTTGCCCACGACCAGGTTGCCGCCGACATAGATCAGGATGTCCTCGAGCCCTGCCTCGACGCAAAGATCGCGAAAGCCGCGGCAATCGAGCTCCCCCTGACCGTACAGCGACGACACCAGGATCGCGTCGGCGGCGGTCTCCACGGCCGCCTTGACGAACTCCTCCGCCGGCGTGAGCGCACCCAGCGCCACCACCTTGTAGCCGGCCTTTTCCAGCGCCATCGAGAGGATGCGGTTGCCGACGATATGCGTGTCGGAGCCGATGACTCCGGTGACCAGCGTTTTCCCGCGCATGAGCGATCCGCCGAACGTCAATGAAACGCGGCCGTGGCCACCGCGCAGCGCGACACCGCATCGGGATCGAGCCGTGGCGTGTAGCCGGCGTCGAGGACCAAGGCGCCGTCGCGAAACGGCAGTGGATTGGCGAGCAGGCGGGCGACGGGTTTCAGGAAACCGTTCATCTCGCCGGCGTTGGCGATGAGCGTACGCGCGATGCAAGCCTCCATCCAGCAACCGACCTCGCACGCGACGCCGTTGCCGAGCACCGGCTGCATGCCCAGTTCGCGAATGCGCCGCAGGCCCGCCGCCAGCGCCTCGAGACCGCCCATCTTCATCAGCTTGAGCTTGATGTAGCGCGCCGCCCGGAGATTCGCTGCCCGCTCGATGTCCTCGATGCCGTAAATGGACTCGTCCAGCATCATGGGGACGGGCGACACGTCGGCCACCGCCCGCGCGGCGTCCCAGTCGCCCGCCGCGCAGGGCTGCTCGAAGAGCTCGATGCCTTCCGGATCGAGCGCGGCGGCGAAGGCACGGCCCTGTTCACGGTCGTAGCCCTGGTTTGCGTCGATGCGCAAGCGGCAACGGCCGCCGACGGCGCTCTGGATCCGCTTCACCCGGCGCGCATCCTCGCCGGCATCGAAGCCAACCTTGATCTTGAGCGTGCGGAAACCCTGAGCCAGCAGCTCTGTCACTTCCGTCTCCAGCTCGCCCGGATCGTCACCGTTCACGAGGCCGAGCAGCGGCACGCGGGTCGCCTCGTCCACGCGCAACCAGGGACTCGCCAGCAGCATTTCCATGCCGTCGCGAGTCCCGTCGCGGCAAACGGCGCCTCGCGGGTCAGCCCGGCCGCACGCTCGAGGCAACGCTCCGGCGCGAGGCCGGGAAAGCCGGCGGCCACCCGCGGCATCAACGCCCACGCGCCGTCGGGCGTTTCGTCGGTGTACCCCGTGAGCAGGGTCGCCTCACCGAGCCCGATCCGGCCATCGTCATCCTGTGCCTCGACGAGAATCGTGTCGAATCTCGTCACGGGGCCGAACGACAGCTTGTACGGGGAAGCAAGCGGGACTTCGAGCCGGTACAGGTTGACGCGCTCGACGGTGGTCACGTCGCGCCTTCGCTGTGGCGCCCGTCGCGCAGATCTGCCGCGCCGAAGCTTGTGCCGGACGAGCGGGTACAGCAGCGCGACGAGCGCCATCGCCATGAGGACGCCGCTGACGGGGCGCGTGAAGAACACGGTCCAGTCGTTGTTGAAGCTGACCATCGTCGTCATGAAGCTCGTTTCCGCCAGCGGCCCCAGGATCACGCCCAGCACCAGCGGCGTGATGGGAAAGCGAAAGCGCTCGAAGAGATAGCCTACGATGCCGAACGCCGCCAGCAGCCACAAGTCGGTGACGTTGTTGCGCGAGGCATAGGCGCCGAGGAAGCAGCACATCACTACATAGGCGGACACGATCGCCTCCGGCAGATCGAGCACCTTGACCATGAGCTTCGCGGCGAAGAAACCGATCACGCACATCCCGATGATGCCCACGAACAGCGACGCGAACATCGCGTAGATGATCTGGGGCGAGCTCTGGAAGACCTGCGGACCTGGCTGCAGCCCGTGCAGCAGGAACGCTCCGAGGATGATGGCCGTGGCGCCGCTGCCGGGAATGCCCATCGTCACGAGCGGAATCAGCGCGCCGCCCACCGACGCGGTGGCCGCGGTCTGGGGCGCGATGATGCCCTCCGGAATGCCCGTGCCCAGCTCGTCCTTCCTCCGGCCGTACTGCCGTTCCGTGCCGTAGGAAACGAACGATGCGATCGTGGCTCCGGCGCCGGGGACGATCCCGACGACAATGCCGACGAACGATCCGCGGAGAAACGTCATCTTGGCGGCGAGCGCTTGCCTCAAGCTGGGCAAGCGCGTCTTCACCTCGGTGACGCCTTCCACGGGCACGGAGACGAAACCCCTTTCCATCCGCAGGAAGACTTCACCCAGGCCATACGCGCCTACCATCACCACCAGGTAGTTGATGCCGTCCTTGAACAGCGGCACGCCGAACACGAAGCGCTCGGCGCCGTAGATATCGTCGACGCCCACGGTGGAAATGAGGAGACCGAAGAACAGGCTGATGAACGCATTGGTCAGCGAACCGCCGCCGAGCGAGCCGACGCTTACCAACCCGAAGAAAATCATCGCGAAGTATTCGGGTGTCGAGAACGTCAGCGCGATTTGGGCGATGGGTTGCGCCAGCGCTACCATGACCGTGGCGGAAACAAGTCCGCCGAACAGCGCCGCGACCAGGGTCCAGCCCAACGCCTCCGCCGCGCGACCCTTCCTCGCCATCGTGTAGCCGTCCCACAAGAGCGGCACGTCCATCGGCTCGCCCGGCACGCGAAACAGGATCGATGTCCAGGCTCCGGCGTAGGTCCCGGACACGTACATCGACGTGAGCAGGATGATCGCGGGCGTGATCTGCATGCGGTACGTGAACGGCAGCGCGAGCACGACCCCCATGACGAGCGTGAGCCCCGGCAGCACCGCGACCAAGAGGCCGAGCACGAGGCCGATGAGCAGAACCAGCAGGTTGACGGGCTCGAACACATGCAGAAGGCCCGTCGCGAGGTGCTGCAGGATATCCATCGCGGAACTAGCGGATGCCCATGACCTGCATCAGAAACAGGCTCACGGCGGAGAACGGGGCGGTGCCGATGGGCAGGGAAATGTAGGCGACTTTCATGAAGAAGTAGAGCATGAGCAACGTGCCGGCAAGGCTCACGCCGATGACCACTCCCATCCGGCGGTAGCGCCCCAGCGCCATGAACGCCGTCAGATACGCAAACGTGGTGAGGAAGAAACCCGTGACCGGCACCACGGCCGCGTAGAGGACGGTAGCTCCGATACCGAGCGCGAGCCGCAGCGGATACGTTCGGCCCTCGTCCTGCGGCAATGGAGCGGTGTCGGCGGCAGGCGGCGACTCGGAGAGCGTCTGCATCACGCCGCCCACCGACTCTTCGCTCGAGAACAAGGTTATCTTGATGATCTCGTAGACACACGTCGCGATCATCAGCATCAGCACCATCTTCGGCCAGAAATCGGGCCCGATGCGTCCGCCTGGAGCAAAGAAATCGATGCCGCTGGCGCTGTAGTAGAGAGACGCGGCAATGCCGAGAACGACAACGTAGGGCGCAACGCGGGCGGCCTTGCGGCGCGAGGACATTGGACGCTTTCTAGGAGCCGAGGCGCGGGCGCGCCTCGCGCAACCTGGCTACTGGGCCATGCCCGCTTCTTTGGCGAACTTCTTCATGTTGGCGAGCTCGTTCGCGAGGAATCCCTGCGCATCGGCCGCCGACATGTAGCTTTTCGGATCCGCGTACTGATCGGTAAGGTACGCCTTGAAATCGTCGCTTGCCGCAACCTTGGCCAGCGCGTCCGCCAGGATCTGTATCTTCTTCGGATCCGTGCCTTCCTTCACGGTGACCATCCGGAACTGATTGATGATCACAGGGTTGCCGATCTCGACGCAGGTCTGCACGTCGGGAAAGAGAGGGAAGCGCTGCGCGTCGAAAATGACGATCGGGCGCATCTGCTTTCCTTCGAGGAAGCTCTTCACGTCGCCCAGCTGCTCATACAGCAGATCGGCGTGCCCACCGAGAATCGCGGTGTACCGCTCGCCCGGGTTGGCGAACGGCACGGACAGCAGGTTAACGCCCTTCTTGGTGAAATAGTTCACAGTGATGTCGTCGGGCGTGCCGAACCCCGTGATCGCGACCTTCAGCGGGCGCTTCTTCGCCTCCGCGACGAGGTCGTTCCACGTCTTGATCGGGCTCCCCATCGGAACGAAGAACGCCGACGGCTGCTTGATCATGATGGCGACCGGATTGATGTCCGAGAATTTCCAGCTCGGCTTGCCGGCCGCCTGCGTGCCGAACGTATCGCCGGTCATGATGGAGATGGTGTAGCCGTCAGCGGCAGCGGAGAGCATCTTCGTGAGGCCGGTCTGCCCGGAAGCGCCCGCGACGTTGATCACCGGGAATGACACCTTGAGCATTTGTTCCAGCATGACGCCGGATTTGCGCGCCACCTGATCGGCGCCGCCTCCGGGGCCCCAGGGAACGATGAACTCGATCGGGCGCGTGGGGTACGCTTCCTGCGCGGCAACGATGCCCGCCCTTCCGACCGCCAGGACGAAACACACTCCCGCCATTGCGCCGACGGCGGCACGGCGTACGTTGACTGTGACCATCGCCTTCTCCTCTTTGGTTGGGAATGCAACCTCTTCCAGGCTTGTCGGACGGCTCGGGCAAGCGACGACGAGCGCCGCGAGTCGGAGCGTTGGCCCCAATGTACCGGGGCAGCCGCCGGGTATCAACTGCCGGGCATCCTGTGGCCCCGCCTCGCTGACGTGGCTAGGAAAGGAAAAGAGAAGATAAGGAAGAAAGGAAAAAGGAAAGGAAGAAAAAAAGAAAAAAAAGAAGAAAAGGAAGAGAAAAAGAAATATAGGAAAAAAAAAAAAAGAGATAGAGAAGATAGGAAAGAAAAAAAGAAAGAAAAAGAAAAAAGAAAAAAGAAAGAAAGAAAGATGAAGAAAAAGATGTAGAAGTAGAAAGAGAAGAGACAGAAAGAGAGGAAGAGAAGATAAAGTACCCGGTAGAGCTCGGAAGAAGGATAGTGGGAAGCAGTGGCGACAGGGAATAGCGGCGAGATACGTGCGCGGCTGCCCAACAACGCACAAGCAGCTCGAGATACCGCGAATCAGGAGACAACACTCGAGCAACGCCAATCTACACCGCCAGCTGCACAACAACAGGTCGAGGATAACCCGGTCGAAGAACTACTCCAGATCCAAGTCCACCACCCAGCGCTCGCCTTGCGCCAAATAGCTGGTGAGTTTCGGATCGAAGACAGATGATAGTGGGCCGCCGGGCGCCTGAGTCATGAAGCGCCGGCTAGAGTCGTTTCAGCACGGGACGCGTCTCCTCAGCCGGCGTCCGCAACCAGCTTCAGCCGCTGCACCTTGCCCGACGGCCCCTTGGGCAGCTCGGCGAGGAAGCGGAATTCCTTCGGCGACTTGTAGCGGCCGAGTGTGGCGAGGCAATGGGCGCGAAGCTCGGCCTCGGTGCACGCGCTGCCAGGCTTCAGCACGACGCAGGCGCGGATTTCCTGCCCGTATTCGCGATCGGGAATGCCTACCGCCGCAGCTTCCAGCACCGCGGGATGCTTCAGCAATGCCTCGTCGATCTCGCGCGGCGCGATATTCTCGCCGCCCTTGATGATGAGTTCTTTGAGGCGGCCGGTGATGAAATAGAAACCGTCGGCGTCGCGATAGCCGAGGTCGCCAGTCGCGAGCCAGCCTCCGGGACGAAGGGTACGCGCCGTCGCTTCGGGATCCTTGTGGTAGCGCAGCATCACGTTGCGCCCGCGCAACTCGATCTCGCCGCGCTCGCCTTGCGGCAGCTCCGCGCCGCCCGGCACAACGACGCGCGCCTCCAATCCCAAAGGCAATCCCGGCGAGCCGATCTTGCGCGCCGCCGGATCGAGCGGATTGGCGAACGCGACCGATGCGCACTCGGTGAGGCCCATGCCTTCGAGCACCGAGATTCCGAATCGCGCTTCGAAGGCACGATGATGTTCCGGCGGCAGCGGCGCCGACGCCGAGCGGGCGAAGCGCACGCCGCGGCAGGCCGCCGCCTGCGCAGGCGTGGGATCCGGGCCGTTGAGGAGGTAGGCGATGATCGTCGGCACGATATTGAGCCAGGTCGGCCGATAGCGCTCGACCAGCGGCCACCACTGCGACAGGCTGAAGCGGTGCGGCATCACGATGCTGCCGCCCGACACCAGTGGGGAGATCGTGCCGACGCACTGGCCGTTGACGTGGTACAGGGGCAGCGAGCTCAGCACGCGATCGGAAGGCGCGAGCTCGTGCGCCGCGCTGACCGCCTGCCCGGCATGGACGAGATTGCCGTGCGACAACACCGCGCCCTTCGGCGTTCCGGTCGTGCCGGACGTGTACATCAGCATCGCCGGTGACGTTGCGGTGAGCGCGACCTCTGGCGCACTCGCGGCGGCCCGCGGACAGCGTGAGATCGTCGGGCGAGGTCGGCCGCACGATGGCGCGGCTGCCGATCCGCGCGACGATCGAGGAGAGTCGGGCCACGAACTCCGGTGCCGCGAACACGATCCGCGTTTCCGAATGCGCGAGCGTGTGCTCGATCAGTGCATCCTGCGCGAGCAGGCTCACCGGCGAGACGACGTAGCCGCCATACATCCCGCCGAGGAAGACGCTCGCGGCTGCCATGCCGTTCGGCAGCATGTACGACACGACGTCGCCCGGCACGATCCCGTGTGTGGAGAGCTCCGCGGCGAGCGCGTGGGCGGTGGAGCGTAACCCGGCGTACGTCAGCCGGGTGTCGGGCTCCGGCGCGAGGAGGAACAGCGCGTCGGGTTGCGCCGCCGCGTGCCCATCGATGACCTCGCGCAGGGTCTGCATGGGTTGCAACCGGCTACAGCCCGTGCTTCCGGCGGTAGTCCGTGAAGAATTCCTCGGCGGCCGGCTCGCGCGCGGCCTCGGGCGGCAATGGATGCACGACGCGCGTGATGTTGAGGAAGTGCCGGTAATTGAGATTGTCCGAGATGCTGTTGCGGCCCCATGTTCCGCAGCCCATCGACAGCGAGAACGGCAACGCGTTGTCGAAGCTGCCGCCGGTCGCGAAACAGTGGGACTGGTTGACGATCACGCGGCAGACCGGCAGCGTGAGTCCGAGCTCGAGCGCGCGGTCCGCCGCGCGCGAATGAAGGCCGATCGAGTGCCCGGCGCCCTGGTAGCGCAGCAGCCGCTCGGCGAGCGACGCGGCGCCGGCGAAGCTGTCGGCGCGATAGAGCGCCAGCACCGGCGACAGCTTCTCTCCGGAGAACGGGTGTTCGGGACCGACGCCGTCCTCCCGGACGATCAGGAACTTCGCCGTCCGAAGCGCTGGACGGTCGAGCGCTGCGCGCGCGGCGATCGCACTGGCGGCTTGCGCGATGAACGCGGGCGCGAGCTTGCCTCCGGCGAACATCGCCGCTTCCAGTTGCCGGGTCTCGACCGCATCGAGCAGTGCGCCGCCCTCGCGCGCGAGCGCGGCCAGCAGAGCGTCGTACACCGCGGCGACCGCGATCACGCTGTTCTCCGACGAGCACGAGGTCGCATGGTCGAACGTCTTCGACCGCGCGATCTTCGCGGCCGCGGCGGGAACATCGGCCGTCTCGTCGACGATCACCGACACGTTGCCGGCGCCCACGCCCACCGCCGGCGTCCCGCTTTCGTAGGCGGCGCGCACGTTGGTCTGCGAGCCGGTCGCGACTACGAGATCCGCCTGCCGCATCAGCGCGTGCGTCTGCTCGCGCGAGGTCGGCGCCGCAAGCTGCAGCACCAGGTCGCGCGGTGCGCCGACGCGGTCGAGCTCGGCGTGGACGAATTCCAGCAGCAACGCGAGCGTGGACGCCCCCTTCGGCGACGGCGCGAGGATGATCGCGTTGCCCCCCTTCAGCGCATTGAGGATGTTGTTCGCCGGCGTCGCGCCGGGATTGGTCGACGGCGTGATCGCGGCAACGACGCCGACCGGCCGCGCGATTTCGATGAGACCCCGCTCGCGGTCCTCGCTGATGACCCCCACGGATTTCGCGCCCTTGAGATCGCGCAGCAGGCCGATCGTCTTGCGCCGGTTCTTGGCGATCTTGTCCGCGACATCGCCCAGCCCGGTGTCGCGCACGGCGATTTCGGCGAGTGCCCGGTTGCGGCCAGGCTCGACGATGGCCCACGCCGCGGCGGTCACGGCCTCGTCCACGCGCTCCTGATTCCAGGTCTCGAAGTCGCGCTGCGCGGCGCGCGCCCGCGCGACGAGCGCGGCGATCGCGGCTTCCGGCGCATCGGCGAACAAAGTATTCACGACGGCAACGTCATCGATTGCCCATCACTTGGCTGCCGGGGTCGGCGATGTCGGGATTGCTGCGGGTGCTTCTGCCATCTCGATCTTGGCCTTGGCCTTGAGATCGTCCAGTTGCTTTTTGAGGTTTTGCTGCTGCAGCTGCTGGGCGAGCTGCGGCTTGACCGCGTCCAGCGGAGGCGGGTCGAACGGCTTCGAGTCTTCCAGCAGGATCACGTGGTAGCCGAACTGGGTCTTTACCGGCTCCTGGGTGAACTTGCCCTTTTCCAGCTTGCTCACGGCGGCGCCGAATTCGGGCACCATCCCGCTCGGATCGAACCATCCCAGATCGCCGCCCGTGGGCTTGGAGCCCGTATCCTTCGATTTTTCCATCGCCAGTTTCGCAAAGGCCCCCGGGTCCTTCCTGAGTCTCGCGATGATCTCCTTGGCTTCGGATTCCTTCTCCACCAGGATATGGCGAGCCTTGTACTGGCTGCCGCTGACCGTCGCCTTGATGCGCTCGTATTCGGCCTTGACCACCTCGTCGGAGACCGGATTGCTCTTTATGAAGTCCCTGACATAGGCGTTGGCCAGAACGGACTGTTTCACCGCATCGATCTGTTCCGCAACCTCGGGAGCCTTGTCCAGGCCCTTCTTGAGCGCCTCTTCCGCGACCACCAGTTGCATCACCAGCTGGTCGATGATCGCTTTTCTGGTTTCCGGCGTATCCGGCCGGCCCGCGGCGGCGCCCTGCCTCGCAATCGCATCGACCGTTCGTTGGCCGATCGCCGTTCCATTCACCGTTGCCGCAGCCGGGCCCTTGGCAGCCTGGGTAGCGTCCTTTGCCGAATTGCATGCACCGAGGGCGAGCAACGACGCCGCACCGGCGAGAAGAATTACGGATTTGCTAGGTCTCATTTCGTTCCTTGGGTTGTTGTCGTGTCCATTGAAATCTCAGTCGCCGACTCCTCGATTCCTTGAGTGCTTCGACTGTAACGCTTTCGGGTTCCGCGAGCCGCAACGTGTTGCGCAATGGCCGCCCGAACACCGGCACGTCGAGCTTGAACACGTCGCCGGGCTCCGCGCGCACGCCCGCGGCGTAGCTCAGCACCGCGGCGCCGAAGAAGTGGCAGTGCACCGACCCGGGACGGCGGAACATCGCGTACTTGAAATGATGCTGCTCGAGGTTCGCGATCGAGTGCGACATGTGATCCTCGCCACTCTGGAAATCACCTTTCCACAGCGTCTCGCCGGCGCGCAGCACGCGCGCCAGACCGCGCACGGAACCCGGGAGGTCGCCCAGCAGCAGCTCCGGCCCCAGCGAGCATTCGCGCAGCTTCGAATGCGCCGAATAGAGGTAGTTCCGCTCCTCGAGGCCATGGTCCGAGAATTCGTTGCCGAGCACGAAGCCGATCCGGCGCGGCGTGCCATGATCGTCGATTACGTACACGCCGACGATCTCGGCTTCCTCGCCGCCCGTGACCGCGAACGCAGGCATCGTGAGCGGCGTGCCCGGTGGCACGATGCTGCTGCCATCGCCCTTGTAGAACCATTCCGGTTGTACGCCAGCCTTGCCCGCGGCCGGCTTGCCGCCCTCGACGCCCAGGCGAAACATCCGCATCGAATCGGAATCGCCGCCGCGCTCGGCGCCTGCCGTGCGCCCCGGATGCATCGCGTCGCGCGCGGTCGCGCTACCGAGGTGCGTGATTCCCGTTCCGGAAACGAGCAGATGCGCGGGATCGGGATGGTCGATGGGAACGCGCACCTGGCCCGCGCGCTCGACGGCGTCGTATTCGAGCCGCAGGTCGACCTTGGAGACTCGCACGAGGTCGTCCAGCCGGCAGCCGCGCCGGATCGCATCCCGGGCGAGCTCAAGCGTCGAATCGTAGCCGGCGAGAACGTCGAGCGATGTCTTGTCGTCGCCGACCCGCGCGACGCGACGCCGCCCCGAATCGTCCTTCAGCTGCAACAACCGCATGGCACGCCTATCCTCCGGGCGATCATCTGCGCTTCGCGGCCGTCGACTGGTATTTCGCGAGATGCCGCGTGGGCAGCGCGAGCGCGTCGCGCCGGAACGGGTCGCCCAGCTCGCGCGTCACCATCATCTCGAGGATCGTGGTCTTGCCCTCGCCCTGCGCCTTCGCCGCCGCGCGCAGCGCCGGCCCCACGTCGGCGAGCTTGTCGATCGTGTGGCCTTCGGCGCCCATCGCCTGCGCCACCTTCGCCCACGACGGCTGCTTGTCGAGATTGACGCCGACGAAGCGGTTCTCGTAGAAGTCGACGTGGTTCTTCTTCTCGGCGCCCCACTGGCCATTGTTGAAGACGACGGCGGTGACCGGAATGTTCTCGCGCACGCACGTCTGGATCTCGCCGAAGCTCATGCCCCAGGCGCCGTCGCCGACGTAGGCGATCGCCGGCCGGTCGGGCGCGGCAACCTTCGCGCCGACGACCGTCGGAAACGCGTAGCCGCAGTTGCCGAAGCTCATCGCCGCCAGCATCGAGCGCGGCCGGTTGAACCGCAGATACGAGTTCGACACCGAGCAGATGTTGCCGATGTCCGTCGAGACCATCGCCCCTTCGGGCATCGCCTTCTCGAGCTCCCGCAGCATCTGCCGCGGATGCATGTACGTCGAGTTCTTCGACACTTCGAGCGACCAGGCGTCCTTCTCGTGCGCCCAGCCGTCGAGCTCGGCTTCCCACGCCTTCTTCGTCGCGGCGATGTCGGCCAGGCGCGCGTCTTTGTTCGCAATTGAGGCCAGCGCCTTGCCCGAGAGGCGTTCAACGAGCGCCTGCGCCGCCGCCTTCGCGTCGCCGCAGATGCCGACCGAGATCGACTTGACGAGCCCCAGCATCTTCGCGTCGGCGTCGACCTGGATGATCTTCGCGTCCTTCGGCCAGTACTCGATTCCGTATTGCGGCAGCGTGCCGAACGGACCGAGGCGCGTGCCGAGCGCCAGCACGACGTCGGCCTTGGCGATCAGCGTCATCGCCGCCTTGCTTCCCTGGTAGCCGAGCGGGCCGACCCACAACGGATGCTTCGCCGGGAACGAATCGTTGTGGAGATAGCTGTTGGCCACGGGCGCCTGCAAGCAGCTCGGCGAGCCTGACGGCTTCGGCCTGCCCTTCGGCCATCACGACGCCGCCGCCGCAAAGGATCACGGGGAACCTGGCGCTCGCCAGCAATTCGGCCGCCGCGTCGAGGCTCCTCGCCCGCCCGCGCCGCGCTCGATCACGATCGGCCGCGGGATCTCGCACTCGATGTCGCCGTAGAAGAAATCGCGCGGGATGTTGAGCTGCGTCGGGCCCGAGCTCGAGATGCGCGCGATCGAACGCGCGGCCCGTGAGCTCCGCCATCCGCGCGCGGTTGTTGACGTGCGCCTGGTATTTCGTGATCTTCGAGAAGATCGGCAGTTGCTCGGTCTCCTGGAAGCCGCCGAGGCCCAGCGTGCCGCTGCCCGTTTCCGGCGTAATGACGACGACCGGCGAATGCGCCCAGTAGGCGGCCGCGGTCGACGTGACGAAATTCGTGATGCCCGGACCGTTCTGCGCGATGCACACGCCATGCCGGCCCGAAACGCGCGAATAGCCGTCGGCCATGTGCCCGCCGCCCTGCTCGTGCGCAACCGAGATGAAGCGGATGCCGGCGAGCGGAAAGAGATCGAGCGCATCCATGTACGCCGAGCCCGACGATGCCGAACACATCCTTCACGCCGTTGGCGACCAGCGTTTCGACGAACGCCTCGGACGGCGTCATCTTCTGCTTGCCGGTGACGGGCGTCGGCAGCTCCACGGGCTTGTTCATTGCGTTCTCCTCGGCACTCGTTGCGACATTCGGGACGTCCAGTTTTTCATAGCGGCGGTCCGCTTGCAAGCGCGGCCCGAGCAACATTGCCAAGCGCCGCGGCGAACGTCTACATTCGCCGGGCGCGAGACCGCGGACGACGCGAAGACGGCGCGACGACGGAGGCGCACCACTGGCGCTGGCAGCACGCGCCGGACCGGGACTCGACAATCAAGGGAGGATTCGATGAATCGACATTGGCTTGTCGACCCGCGCGGTCGCGTTGGTCGCCGCGCTTCTGCTGTGCGGAACACTGCATTCGCGCAAACCGCGGCGGCACCGGTCAGGATGCGCATCCAGACCGCGGTCCCGTCCGCGTCGATCTACTTCGAGCTCCTGAAGCGGATGGGCGATCGCATCGACCGGATGTCGGCCGGGCGCGTGAAGATGGAGATTCCTGCCCGACGGCGCGGTCGTGCCCGCGTTCGAGATCCTCGACGCGGTCGACAAGGGAATCGTCGAAGGCGGCTACGCCTGGACGCACTACTGGTCGGGCAAGAATCCGACCGCCGGGCCTGTTCTCCAATCCGATGGCGGGCGCGGGCGTGGGTCTCGACCAGCTGTCGCACGTCGCGTGGATCTTCGAGGGCGGCGGCTACGACCTCTATCGCAAGCTCTACAAGGACGTGCTCAAGGTCAACGTCGAGCCGCTCTTCGTCCAGCCGATGGGCCCGGATCCGCTCGGCTGGTTCAAGACGCCGATCAGCAGCACGGCCGATTTCAAGAAGATGAAGTACCGTTCGCCGCCGGGGATCACCGGCGAGATCTTCAAGGAAATGGGTGTCGCGGCGGTCGCGCATGCCGGGCGGCGAAATCGTGCCGGCGGCGCAGCGCGGCGTGATCGACGCCGCCGAATGGATCGGCCCCGCCGACGACCTGAACCTCGGCCTGCAGACCGTGTGGAAGAACTACTACCTGCAGGGCCTGCACCAGTCGACCGACATCGGCGAGATCCTGATCAACAAGACGGTGTGGGACAAGCTCTCGCCGGACCTGAAGGAGATCATCCGCACGGCGGCGATGGCGTCGATGACGGAGACCTACACGTTCAACGTCTATCGCAACGCGCAGGCGATCGTGCGGCTGCGCAACGAGTTCAAGGTGCAGATCCACGACACGCCGAAGGATTTCTTCCCCGAGTTCGTCCGCGCGACCAACGTCGTGCTCGACCGCTACGCGGCGAAGGACGCGTTCTTCAAGGAGGTGCTCGACTCGCAGCGCAACTTCGCGAAGGTCGTCGTGCCCTACTGGACCAAGATCAACGACCTGTACTCGAACCTCGGCAACGCGGCCCTCGCCGCGCCGCCGAAGTAACGTCCTGACGCTGCCCCTCGCGCAGCGCCGGCCGGTCGCCATCGCGACCCGGCCGGGTTGCGCTCGTCCCTGCGAGAGTCGTGATGTCCGAACCGAGTTCCGCGGCTCGCGCGCGTGACGCGTGCGATCGACGCCATCGTTCGCGTTCGTCGGCAAGGCCGTCGCCTGGCTCATCCTGCCGATGGTGCATGAGCCTCGTCTGGGAAGTGACGGCCCGCTACGGCTTCAATGCGCCGACCGAATGGGCGTACGACATGACGTTCATGCTCTACGGCACGTTCTTCATGGTGGGCTCGGCGTGGACGCTGCAGCGCGGCGGCCACATCCGCACCGACTCGTTCTATTCGAAATGGTCGCAGCGCACGCAGGCGCGCGTCGACCTCGCCTGCTACCTCATCTTCTTCTTTCCGGCGATCGCGATCTTCGCCTGGCTCGGCTGGGAGTACTTCCGTCAAGTCGTACGGGCAGAACGAGCGGATCGTCACGAGCCCCTGGCTGCCGATCGTCTGGCCGTTCAAGTTCATGATGCCCGCTCGCTGCCGTGCTGCTGCTGCTGCAGGGCATCGCCGAGTGCGTCCGCTGCTGGGTGCGGGCGTTCGGCAGCGATGAGCGATCGCGATCGCGCCGCCGACGAAGGCGAGGTCGTCACATGAGGACCGCAAGCGCGAGGTCGCGACATGAGCGCCGGAGTGGTTCGGCATCCTGCTCCTCGGCGTGCTGTTCGTCGCGATCTTCATCGGCTTCCCGATCGCGTTCACGCTGATCGCCGTCGCGGCGATCGGCGGCTATGCGATGCTGGGACCGCTGGCGCTGCACCTGATGACGCTGCAGGTCTTTTCGGTGATGCGCGATCCGACGCTCGCGTCGGTCCCGTTCTTCCTGTTCATGGGCTTCCTGCTCGAGCAATCGGGCCTGATGGAGCGCCTGTTCCGCGGCGTGCAGCTCGCGTTCGCGTCCGTGCGCGGCTCGCTGTATCTCGCGGTGCTGCGTGACGGCGACGATCTTCGCCGCGGCGACCGGCATCGTCGGCTCGTCGGTGACGCTGCTGGGCGTGATGGCGGCGCCGGCGATGAAGCGCTCGGGCTACGACATCCGGCTCTCGGCCGGCGCGATCACCGCCGGCGGCACGCTCGGCATCCTCATCCCGCCGTCGGTGATGCTGATCGTGATGGGGCCGGTCGTCGGCGTGCCGGCGACCGACCTCTTCGCCGCCGCCGTCATTCCCGGGCTGGTGCTGGCGCTGCTCTACATCGTCTACACGCTCGTGCGGAGCTATCTCAATCCCGGCGCTGGGACCCGCGCTGCCGCTGCGACGAGCGCGCCGAATCGATCGGCGAGGTCGTGCGCGAGCTCGTCTTCGGCATCGCGCCGGTCGTCGTCGTCATCTTCGCGACGCTCGGCGTGATCCTCGCCGGCATCGCGACGCCCACCGACGCGGGCGCGGTCGGCGCGTTCGCCGTGCTGCTGATGACGCTCCTCTACCGGCGGATGACGTGGGTGAAGTTCCGCGCGGCCGTCTATTCGACGCTGCTCACGTCCTGCATGATCCTGCTGCTCGTCGCGGCGTCGAACTACTTCGGCGCGGTGTTCTCGCGTCTGGGCAGCGCGACGCTGATCGCCGAATCGCTGCTGCAGCTCGATCTGCCGCCGACGGTGATGCTGCTGCTGATCCTCGGCATCATCTTCGTGCTGGGCTGGCCGCTCGAATGGGTGCCGATCGTGCTGATCGTCGTGCCGATCATGCTGCCGCTCGTGCAGAAGCTCGGCATCGACCTCGTCTGGTTCTGCACGCTGGTCGCCGTGTGCCTGCAGACCGCGTGGCTGTCGCCGCCGGTCGCGCTGTCCGCCTACTTCCTCAAGGGCGTGGTGCCGGACTGGGACTTGACCGACATCTACGCCGGCATGATGCAGTTCATGGTGCTGCAGATCATCGGGCTGCTGCTGTGCTCGCTTCCCGCACTCGCGCTGTGGCTGCCCGCGAGCTGCGCGACTGGGTAACGGCCTCGAGCGAGCCAGTTTCCGGCCGGCTCGCTTCCGCGACTCGGTGCCGAGCCACCGTGTCAGGCGGCGTACCCGATGGAGTCGCAGCGCGTCGATGCCACTGCAGCAGACGTCGCTCGACGTACGCGTAGCCGAGCGCCTCGGCCACCGGCTGGCACGTCACCTTGCCGAACGCGACGTTGAGGCCGTTGCGCAGGTGCGGGTCGTCGGCGAGCGCCTGCTTCCATCCCTTTCCGGCGAGCGCCAGCACGAACGGCAGCGTCGCATTGTTGAGCGCGAACGTCGACGTGCGCGGCACGCCGCCGGGCATGTTCGCCACGCAGTAGTGCGTGACGCCGTCGACGACATAGACGGGGTCGGCGTGCGTCGTCGGACGCGACGTCTCGAAGCAGCCGCCCTGGTCGATCGCGACGTCGACGATCGACCGATCCGGGCTTCATCCGCTTCACGAGCGCCGCCGAGACGAGCTTCGGCGCCGACGCGCCGGGAATGAGCACGCCGCCGATGACGAGATCCGCGCTCGTCACGTGATTCTCGACCGCGTCGTGCGTCGAGAACACGGTGTTGAGCGGACGGCCGAATTGCCGCCACAGCGCGCGCAGCACGTCGACGCTGCGGTCGAGCACCCACACTTCGGCGCCCATCCCGAGCGCGATGTGGCACGCGTGCGAGCCGACGACGCCGCCGCCCAGGATCACGACCTTCGCCGGATCCACGCCCGGCACGCCGCCCAGCAGCATGCCGAGCCCGCCGTGCGGCTTCTCGAGGTAGTACGCGCCCGCCTGCACGGCCATCCGGCCCGCGACCTCGGACATCGGCGCGAGCAGCGGCAACCCGCCGGTGGCCGACGTCACGGTCTCGTAGGCGATGCACACCGCGCCGCTCGCGACGAGATCGGCCGCCTGCTCCGGGATCCGGCGCGAGATGCAGATACGTGAACAGGATCTGCCCCTGGCGCAGCATCTTGCGCTCGACGGCCTGCGGCTCCTTGACCTTGACGATCATGTCGGCGGCGGCGAACACTTCGGCCGCCGTGGCGACGACCGTCGCGCCCGCCTTGCGATACGTGTCGTCGTCCATGCCGATGCCCTGACCGGCGTTGTGCTCGACGACGACTGCGTGGCCGTGCGCCACCAATTCGCGCACGCTGCCCGGCACGAGGCCGACGCGGTTTTCGAGGACCTTGATCTCTTTCGGGACGCCGACGCGCATGGGGATGTCTCGGACGGTTTGAAGGTCGGGACGAGTGCGCCCCGGGGACTCGCCCGAAGCGGCGCCGATGCATGCCGCATCCCGGGTCGCAAAGGTGTACGATTCGAATTTGATCCTAGCATATGCCGCTCTGGCGCCGCTGCTCGCGCGACGCTGAGCGAACCCGACGAAGGAGACCACGATGGGCCATGCCGAACTCACGATCCAGGAACAGGCCGTACGAAGCGCATTTCGCTCGACGAGTACTGGATGCCGTTCACGCCGAACCGGGAATTCAAGGCCGATCCGCAGATGGTCGTCCGCGCGGAAGGGATGTACCTCTGGAACGACCGCGGCGACAAGATCATCGACGCGTCGTCGGGGCTGTTCTGCGTCTCCGCCGGCCACGGGCGCAAGGAGATCGCCGACGCGGTAGGCGCCCAGTTGCGGGAGCTCGACTTCTGCGCGCCGTTCCTGCGCGCGCATCCCGAAGCAATTCGAGCTCGCGACACGCATCGCCGAGCTCACGCCCGGCGACCTCAACCGGATCTTCTTCGTCAATTCCGGTTCCGAGTCGGTCGACACGGCGATGAAGGTCGCGCTCGCGTACCACCAGGCGCGCGGCCAGGGCGGGCGCAACATATTCGTCTCGCGCGAACGCGCGTATCACGGCGTCGGCTTCGGCGGCGTCGCGCTGTCGGGCCTCGTCAACAACCGCCGCAAGTTCGGGCCGGGGCTGCCGGGCATCGCGCACATGCGGCATACGCACCTCAAGGAAAACTATCTTCACGCAAGGGCGAAGGCGCGCATGGCGTCGAGCTCGCCGAGGATCTGGCCCGCTTCGTCAACCTCTACGGCGCCGAGAATATCGCCGCGTGCTTCGTCGAGCCGATCGCCGGGTCGAGCGGCTGCCTCGTGCCGCCCAAGGGATACCTCAAGCGCCTGCGCGAGATCTGCGATGCGCACGGCATCCTGCTCGTGTTCGACGAAGTGATCTGCGGCTTCGGCCGCACCGGCCAGACGTTCGCCGCGCAGAGCTTCGGCGTCACGCCGGACATCCTGACAATGGCGAAAGGGCTCACCAACGGTTCGCAACCGATGGGCGCGGTGGCGATCAGCGAGCGCATCCACGACACGATCATGGGCGCCGCTCCCGAAGGCGCGATCGAGCTCTTCCACGGCTACACGTATTCCGGCCATCCCGCGTCCTGCGCGGCGGGCCTCGCCACGCTCGACATCTACAAGAACGAAGGCCTGTTCGAGCGCGGCCGCGAGCTGTCGCCGTACTTTCTCGACGCGATCTTCGCGCTGCGGGAAGTTCCGGTCGTCGCCGACATTCGCGGTTACGGGATGTTCGCGACGATCGACGTCCACGCCGACGGCGGCACCGGGCAAGCGCGGGCAGCTCTTCCAGAAGAAACTGTTCGCGAACGGCCTCAATCTCAAGACGACCGGCGACTCGGCGATCATCGCGCCGCCGCTGATCGCCGAGAAGAAGCACGTCGACGAGATCGCGGACATCCTGCGCCGGACGCTCAAGGCGCTTTGACGCTGACGGGGTTCGGGCGCGCCCGTCGGGCGCCCGGACCCGGACGGCGGGATTGGCGTCACTCAACGAGGGAGCTCGCATGAAACGCATCGTTGCAGGACTGCTGTTCGCGGCATTCGCCGCGGCGCCGGCCTGGGCGCAGAAGGAAGTCACGATCGGCTACCAGGACATGGTCGTGCCGTATCGGATCGCGCAGGAAGCGAAGGAGATCGAGAAGGCGACCGGCTACAAGGTCAACTGGAAGCAGTTCGGCGGCGGCGGCGAAGTGATCAAGGCGATGGCCTCGGGCGCCGTGCAGATCGGCGAAGTCGGCTCCGCCGGCATCGCGGCCGCGGTGTCGCGCGGCGAGCCGCTCGAGCTCTTCTGGATCCTCGACGACATCGGCGTCGCCGAGGCGCTCGTCGCCAAGAACGGCTCCGGCATCAACACGGTCGCCGATCTCAAGGGCAAGAAGATCGCGATGCCGTTCAATTCGACGACGCACTTCCACACGATGGTCGCGCTCGACCAGGCGAAGATCAATCCGGCCGACGTGCAGATCCTCAACATGCGGCCGCCCGAAGTGCGCGCGGCGTGGCAGCGCGGCGACATCCAGGCGACGTTCATCTGGGACCCGGTGCTGGCCGAAGTGAAGAAGGACGGCAAGGTGATCATCACGTCCGGCCAGATCTCGGCCGACACGGGCAAGGCCACGTTCGACGGCTACATCGTGAACAAGGACTGGGCGAAGGCGAACCGCGACTTCATGGTGAAGTTCGTCAAGGTGCTGGCGGCGGCCGACGACAACTATCGCAAGAACACCGCGAAGTGGACGAAGGACTCGGCCGAGGTCAAGGCCGTCGCGAAGTGGTCGGGAGCCAAGCCCGAGGACGTTCCCGCGGGCATGGCGCTGTACAAGTTTCCGACCGCGTCGCGGAGCAGGCGACGAAGTGGCTCGGCGGCGGCAAGGACAGCCTCGCCGCCAAGGCGTTCGCGGCCACCGCGGAGTTCCAGCTGTCGCAGAAGCAGATCGAGAAGACGCTGCCGGACTACTCGGTCGCGGTCAATCCGAGCTACGCGGCGGAAGCTGCGAAGTAGGGTCAACGTCTGGTGCTGAGCGTCGGAGCGTCGCGCGACGCGAACAACGTCCGATGCTGCGCTCATCGCGATCGCGTTTGAGCAAGCTCGAAATCCGCCATCTCTCCGTCAACTACGCCGGCCGCGGCGGGCGGACGACGCACGCGCTGTCCGACGTCAACCTGGCGCTCGATCCCGGGCGATTTCGTCGTCGCGCTCGGCGCTTCCGGCTGCGGCAAGACGACGCTCCTTTCGTGCATCGCCGGATTCATGGAGTACTCGGCGGGCGAGATCGTCCTCGACGGCAAGCCCGTCACCGGCCCCGGCGCCGAGCGCGGCGTCGTGTTCCAGAAGCACGCGCTGATGCCCTGGCTCAACGTGGCCGAGAACGTCGCCTTCGGCCTTCGCATGCGCGGCACGGAAAAGGCCGAGCGGCGCCGCATCGCGCTCGACAAGCTGCGGCAGGTCGGCCTCGAGAAATTCGCCGACCACCCGATCTACCAGCTCTCCGGCGGCATGCAGCAACGGGTAGGCCTCGCCCGCGCGCTCGCGAGCGATCCCGAAGTGATGCTGATGGACGAGCCGCTCGGCGCGCTCGATGCGCTCACGCGCGAGCAGATCCAGGAGCTGATCCTCGAGCTGTGGTGGCAGACGAAGAAGATGTTCTTCTTCATCACGCACAGCGTCGAGGAAGCGCTGTTCCTCGCCACCGAGCTCATCGTGATGACGCCCTCGCCGGGCCGCATCGCGCATCGCTACCGCGTCGATTTCGGCCGCCGCTTCGTCGCAAGCCGCGACGCGCGGGCCGTGAAGGCCGATCCCGAGTTCATCCGGCTGCGCGAGGAAATCCTGCAGCTCATCCATTCGGCGCCGAGCAGCGCTGAGGCAGCGTTGCCATGAGCCAGGTCGAGACGCAGTCCCGCCGCGGTGCCGCCGACGCGACGCCGCGCGCCGCGGAGCGCGCCGCGCAGCGGCCGCCGTGCGCACGGTCACCGGCTACAGCGTTCCGGGCGAAGGCTCGCAGCACGCTCATCAGCATCGTCACGGTCGCTGGCGCTCTTCGCGCTGTGGTGGGTGGCGACCCACTTCGGCTGGATCCGCGACATCTTCCTCCCGACGCCGGAACGGATCGTCACGAGCTTCGCCGACGCGTGGAAAGGCGACATCCAGGGCGGCACGCCCGCTGCTCGAGCACTTCTGGGCGAGCCTCATGCGCGTGTTCGCCGCGTTCCTGCTCGCCTGCGTCACCGCGATTCCCGCCGGCATCGCGATGGGCGTGTCGCGCATCGCGCGCGGCATCTTCGATCCGCCGATCGAGTTCTACCGCCCGCTGCCGCCGCTCGCCTACCTGCCGCTCATCGTCATCTGGTTCGGCATCGAGGAGACCGCGAAGGTCATCCTGATCTACCTCGCGTGCTTCGCGCCGCTGGCGATGGCGGCCCGTGCCGGCGTGCAAGAGCGTGATGATCGAGCAGATCAACGCCGCGTATTCGATGGGCGCGTCGAAGTGGCAGGTGATCTGGCACGTCGTGATTCCCGCGGCGATGCCGGAGATCTTCACCGGCATGCGGATCGCGATCGGGTTCGGCTGGACGACACTCGTCGCCGCCGAGATGGTCGCCGCCACGGTCGGGCCTCGGACAGATGGTGCTGAACGCGTCGAACTTCCTGCGCACCGACGTCGTGATCATGGGCATCATCGTGATCGGCGTCGTGGCCTACCTGTTCGACCTCCTGATGCGCTACATCGAGCGCGCTGATCGTGCCCTGGAAGGGCAAGGTCTAGCGGCCCGTGGATCCGATGCCCCCGTTGGGGCTGAAGCTCTTTCCCTTTCTCGCGTGGCGCGACCGTGTGACGCGGGCGACGCTGCGCGCCGACCTCCTGGCTGGACTCATTGGCGCGTTGGTCGTGCTGCCCCAGGGGGTCGCGTATGCCACGCTCGCCGGCATGCCGCCCCAGTACGGGCTCTACTGCGCGATGCTGCCCGTCGTGGTGGCGGCGCTGTGGGGTTCGTCGTGGCATCAGATTTCCGGCCCGACCAACGCGCTTTCCCTCGTGGTGTTCGCGACGATGGCGCCGCTGGCCGCGCCCGGCTCCGAGTCGTACATCGAGCTCGTGCTAACGCTCGCGCTGTTGGTGGGTTTGCTGCAATTCGGAATGGGCGTCGCGCGGCTGGGTGCGCTCGTCAATTTCATCTCGCACACGGTAGTGATCGGTTTTACCGCCGGCGCCGGGCTGCTCATCATCGCCGCGCAACTCAACAATTTCTTCGGCGTACCCGTCCCGCCGGGGATCGGGTTCTTCGCGACGTTGAAGACTTTCGTGCAGCATCTCGCGCAACTCGATCCGTGGATCACCCTGACCGGGGCAACCACGCTCGTCGTCGCAATCGTCGCAAAGCGATTCCTGCGCCGGATCCCGTACATGATCGTCGCCATGATCGCCGGAAGCCTTGTCGGCTATGCGCTCGTGACGAGCGGTACCGCCAATGTGCCGGCCGTCGGCGCATTGCCGTCCGGGATCCCGTCGCTCTCGTCGCCCTCGTTCGACCCCGAAACATGGCGGCGGATCTTTCCGGCGGCACTTGCGCTCACGGTCCTCGGTCTGACCGAAGCGGTGTCGATCGCGCGCGCCGTGGCCGTGAAGTCAGGCCAGCGCATCGACGGCAACCAGGAGTTCATCGGCCAGGGCCTGTCCAACATCGTCGGCGCTTTCAGTTCGGCGTATCCGTCGTCAGGGTCGTTCAATCGCAGCGGCGTCAACTTCGAAGCCGGTGCGCAAACGCCACTCGCGGCGGTGTTCTCGGCGGCACTGCTCTTCGTCGTACTGCTTGGCGTGGCACCCCTCGCCGCGTACCTGCCATTGGCAGTGATGGCCGGATTGCTGTTCGTCGTCGCCTGGGGACTCATCGACGTCGCGCAGATGCGCCGCATCGCACGCACGAACCGCGGCGACGCGCTGGTCCTTGCCGTGACATTCCTGTCGACTCTCGCAATTCAGCTCGAATTCGCAATCTTCGTCGGCGTGCTGGCGTCGCTTCTCGTCTACCTCCATCGCACGACGCACCCGCACCTGACACCCGTCGTCCCCGACCCGACATCACCGCAGCGCCACTTCGCGCCGGTGTCGAATGCCTCGGCCGTCTGCCCGCAACTCCTCATGCTGCGCGTCGACGGGTCGCTCTTCTTCGGCGCAGTCGAGCACGTGCGCGACGAACTGCACGAGGCGCGGGAGCGCGCGCCGGATCAGCGCCACATCCTGCTGATCGGCAGCGGAATCAACTTCATCGATGTCGCCGGGGCCGAGCTCCTCGTCCAGGAAGCCAGACTCGTGCGCGAATCCGGCGGCACCCTCTATCTGTGCAATCTGAAGCCCGCCGTACGCAAGGTGCTGGAACGCGGCGGCTTCCTCGATCTCATCGGTCGCGACTGCGTCTTCGCCACGAAGGACGACGCGATTCGCGCAATCTATGCCCGGCTCGACAGCTCACGGTGCCGAACCTGCGACGCGCGCATCTTCGGCGAGTGCCAGTCCGTGCTGCCGGACGGGTCAATGCGGGTGGCGTAGCGTGGCGAAAGCTTGGGCGGCGCCGATGCCTCCGGAGGCCGGCATTGCGTTGACAAAACAAATGTTTTATTCTCTTCCGATCGTGGCTCGTTTGTTTTGTGTTCCGGCCCGATGGCTCATGACGCCGCCCACCACGCTTGCGACCATCGCCCGGTGCTATCCGGACCTCCCGCCGCGTCTGCAGCGCGCGGCGCGCTTCATCATCGAAAATCCGGATCAGATCGCCGTTCGTTCGATGCGCGAAATCGCGCGGCGCGCCGGAGTCGCACCGGCAACCATGGTCCGGCTGGCGCGCGCCATCGACTTTGCCGACTACGGCGACCTCAAGGATGTCTTCATCCGCCGCGTCGAAGCGCCAGCCGCCGCTCACGCGACGCGTGCGGTTGCCCTTCAAGCGAGCAAGCGTAGCGGCCCGGTGCTGGTGGAGCACCTGGCCGCGGCGCAGATTGCCGCGGTTCACTCGAGCGCGGCCAACCCCGAGGCCGCCGTCGCGGCGTTCCTCCGCGATCTGGCAGCTGCTCGTACGGTGGCATTCCTCGGCATGCGCGCGAGTCACGCCATCGCGTATCACTTCGCCTATGTCTACGGGCTGCTGCGCGACAACGGCCACCTGCTCGACGACCACGGCGGCGCCCTGCGCGATCACGCGGCGCGCCTGTGCGCCGGCGACGCCCTGATCGCGATCAGCCTCGCCCCCTACACGCGCGCCACGGTGGAGGCCGTCGACGTCGCGGAAAGACGCGGCGCGACCATTCTCGCGCTCACCGACAGCGCCGTGTCTCCCCTCGCGCGCGCCGCGCGCCACGTCCTGCTGTTTCGAACCGCCGGACCGTCGTTCTTCAGTACGATGGCGGGCGCGTTGGCTCTCGCCGAAATGCTCGTCGCCCGGCTCGCGGCGAGCGGCGGGCGCGCGGTGATAAAGCGACTCGAGCGCACCGATAACGCCCTGCGCGAAGCCGGAGCATACTGGGATGCCTCGTGGACCCGATTTCCGGCAGCCGACCGCATTCCGAGGACCGCACAATGACCCGAATTCTTCATCGCAGCCTCGGCCCGCAGTTGCTGCCCACGGCAGTGGCCGGCGAGGGCATTCACCTGATCGACGCGGACGGTCGTCGCTATATCGATGCCTCGGGCGGCGCCGCCGTGTCCTGCCTCGGGCACGGCCATCCACGGGTACGCGCAGCGATGCACCGGCAACTCGACGCGATTGCCTATGCGCACACGAGTTTTTTCACGACCGAGGTGGCCGAGGAGCTCGCCGAGCGGCTCATTGCCGAGGCCCCGGAGGGTCTCGCGCACGTGTATCTCGTTTCCGGGGGTTCTGAAGCGGTGGAAGCCGCGCTCAAACTCGCTCGCCAGTATTTCGTCGAGATCGGGCAGCCGGAGCGCCGCCATTTCATTGCCCGGCGCCAGAGTTATCACGGCAATACGCTGGGGGCACTGGCGGTCGGGGGCAACGCGTTGCGCCGAGCGCAGTTCGCGCCACTGCTCATCGAAACCACGCACGTCGCGCCCTGCTACGAATACCGCGACCGCGCGCCGCAGGAAACGCCCGAAGCGTATTCGCAGCGGCTGGTGCGGGAGCTAGAGATGGCGATCGAGCGCCTCGGCCCGGGCAACGTCATCGCGTTCGTCGCGGAGACGGTGGTCGGCGCAACCTCGGGCGCCGTGCCCCCTACGCCGGGCTACTTTCGCCGCATTCGCGAGTTATGCGATCGCCACGGCATCCTGCTGATCCTGGACGAAGTGATGTGCGGCATGGGCCGCACCGGCACGTTGCACGCCTGCGAACAGGAAGGTGTCGTGCCCGATCTCATGACGATCGCCAAAGGCCTCGGTGGCGGGTACGGCGTGATCGGCGCGACGCTGGTCGCAGGACGCATCGGCGACGCATTGAAACGCGGCTCGGGCGCCTTCCAGCACGGACACACGTACATTGGTCACGCGCTCGCGTGCGCCGCGGCGCTCGCCGTGCAGGACACGATCCGCGACGAGGGGCTTCTCGCCAACGTGCGCGCGCGCGGCGAAGACCTCGCGCAAGCGTTGGCAGTTCGGTTCGCCGACCACCCCCACATCGGCGACATTCGCGGCCGTGGCTTGTTTCGCGCGCTCGAGCTCGTTGCCGATCGCTCGACCAAGGCACCCTTCGATCCGGGATTGCGCCTACACGCGCGCGTGAAGGCAGAGGGCATGCGCCGCGGGCTCATGACGTATCCGGGGGGCGGGACGATCGACGGCCGGCACGGCGATCACATCCTGCTCGCGCCCCCTTACATTATCGCCGCGGACGATATCGACGAGATCGTCCGGCGGCTCGGCGACGCCATCGATGCCGCGATCGCCGACAGTCATCAAGCGCGCCGCGTGCTGGGGATGCATGCGGTCGTTGCTCCCACCATCCCCGCCGTCGGGGCGCCCACGTCCTGACGGTCTTTCCAGGAGGTATCCATGAACATCCGTGTCCTCGTCCTGCCCGCCATGGCCGCAATGCTCGCCAGCGCTTTCGCTGTCGCACCGGCCGCCGCCCAACAGAAATTCATGACCATCGGCACCGGCGGCGTTACCGGCGTGTATTACGCCGCGGGAGGCGCGATCTGCCGCCTCGTCAACAAGGACCGCGCCAAGCACGGCCTGCGCTGTTCCGTCGAATCCACCGGCGGCTCGGTGTTCAACGTGAACACGATCAAGGCGGGCGAGCTCGATCTCGGTGTCACGCAGTCCGACGTGATGTACAACGCGGCGAAGGGCTTGACGCAATTCAAGGATGCGGGTCCCTACGGCGACCTGCGCGCGGTGATGAGCCTGCACCCCGAGCCCTTCACGGTGCTCGCGCGCAAGGAATTGAACGCGAAGAACTTTACCGACATGAAAGGCAAGAAATTCAACGTCGGCAATCCGGGATCCGGAACGCGCGCCTCGCTGGAGGAGCTCTTGATCGCCATGAACTGGAAGATGTCCGATTTCGCCCTCGCGTCCGAGCTCAAGGCCGACGAGCACGGCGCTGCGCTCTGCGACGGCAAGATCGACGGCTTCTATTACGGCGTGGGTCACCCGTCGGCCAACATCCAGGATCCGACCACGAGTTGCGGCGCGAAGCTCGTATCCGTCACCGGACCTGCGGTCGACAAGCTGATCGCCGAGAAGCCCTACTACGCCAAGGCATCGATTCCGGCGGGGCTCTACCCCAACAACCCGCAAGAGACGAACACGTATGGCGTATTGGCGACGCTGGTCGCATCGTCGAAAACGTCGCCCGACACGATCTATGTCGTGGTCAAAGCCGTCTTCGACAACTTCGACGAGTTCAAGAAGCTGCATCCGGCGCTCGCGAATCTGAAGCCCGAGGAAATGGTGAAGAACGGCCTCTCCGCCCCACTCCACGAGGGTGCGGCGCGCTACTACAAGGAAAAAGGCTGGATCAAGTAATGCGGTGAGGTGCACCGGGGCGGGCCGAAAGAACCCGCCCGTCTTGCTTGAGGGGAGACATCATGGCCGCAGAGCCGTTGATCACCGCTGCCGCGAGCCACGCGGCCGAAGAGCTGGTCAAGGAAGCCGACCTCGGCGGACGCGAGCCCAAGGGCAAGGTCGGCGCGCTGCTCGCGCTCGTCGCCGCATCCTGGTCGATCTTCCAGGTCTGGTACGCGTCGCCGTTGCCGTTCATCTTCGGTTTCGGGATCTTCAACGACACCGAGGCGCGCTCGATTCATCTCGCGTTCGCGGTCTTCCTGGCCTTCATCGCGTTCCCAGCATTCAAGCGGTCGTCGCGGACCGTGGTGCCGCCCGGGGATTGGGTGCTCGCGCTGATCGGCGCGTTCTGCGCCGGTTACCTGTTCCTGTTCTACGGCGAGCTCGCCACGCGTCCGGGTAGACCGACGACATTCGACATTGCCGTCGGACTCACGGGTGTCGCGATCATGCTGGAGGCCACACGTCGGGCGATGGGCTTCGGCATGCTGATCACGACGGGACTGTTCCTCCTCTATGTCTTTGCCGGCCCTTACATGCCGGAGGTGATCCAGCACAAAGGCGCATCGGTGTCGCGCTTCGTGTCGCACTTCTGGCTCACGACGGAAGGGGTGTACGGCGTCGCGATCGGCGTCTCGGTGCAGTTCATCTTCCTGTTCGTGCTTTTCGGCACGCTGCTCGATCTTGCGGGAGCGGGCAACTACATGCTCCAGGTCTCGCTCGCGTTGCTGGGCCACCTGCGTGGCGGGCCGGCCAAGGTCGCGGTGGTCTCGTCGGCGCTGAATGGCGTCGTGTCGGGCTCGTCAGTGTCGAATGTGGTTTCGGGCGGCATCTTCACCATTCCCCTGATGAGGCGGACCGGTTATTCGGCGGTGAAAGCCGGCGCCATCGAGGCCGCCTCGTCGATCAACGGGCAGATCATGCCGCCGGTGATGGGCGCGGCGGCGTTCCTGATGGTCGAGTACGTGGGCATCCCGTACACCGAGATCATCAAGCACGCCATTCTGCCAGCGGTGATCTCGTACATCGCGCTCTTTTACATCGTGCACCTCGAGGCGCTCAAGTACGACCTGAAGCCCATTCCCCGCGGCTACACAATTACGTGGCGACGGCGCTTCCTCGGCTGGGGCATCGGCGTCTCCGGGACGATCGTGGCACTCGGCGCCGTCTACTTCGTGATCGAGGCGGTGCGCTACCTGTTCGGCGCGAACGCCGCTTGGGCCCTCGCGGCGCTCACGCTCGTGTCGTACCTTCTGTTGCTCGGGTACTCGTCGCGCTTTCCCGATCTGCCGGTGGACGAACCCGGCGCGAAGATCTTCCACCTGCCGCGGCCGTGGCCGACCGTGCGCGCGGGGCTGCATTTTTTCATTCCTATCGTCGTCTTGCTCTGGTGCCTGATGGTCGAGGAGTTCTCGCCGGGAACCTCGGCCTTCTGGGCGACGGCGACCACGATGGCGCTGGTGATCGTCCAGCCAGCGATGCTTTCCTCGATGCGCAGGAACCACGCCATCACCGAGGGGCTGCGCCAGGGGTTCACGACGCTGTGGAACGGCCTCGTGCTGGGTGCACGAAACATGATCGGCATCGCCGTGGCCTGCGCAAGCGCGGGCTTGATCGTCGGCGCCATCACTCTCACCGGCATGGGCCTCATGATGACCGACCTGGTCGAGCTCGTCTCCGCCGGCAACGTGCTGCTGATGCTCATCCTCACCGCGGTCATCTGCCTGCTGCTCGGCGCCGGCGTGCCGACGACAGCGAACTACATCCTGGTGGCCACCCTCATGGCACCGGTGATCGTCGAGCTCGGCGCGCGGAGCGACCTCGTGATCCCGCTGATCGCCGTTCACCTGTTCGTGTTCTATTTCGGCATCATGGCGGACGTCACTCCGCCCGTTGGGCTCGCGTCGTATGCAGCGGCCGCGATTTCGGGCGCGGACCCCAACCGCACCGGCTGGCAGGCCACGTGGTACAGCTTTCGCACGGCGCTGCTGCCGTTCGTCTTCATCTTCAACCCGCAGATCCTGCTCATCGGGGTGAGCACGTGGATCGAAGTCGTGATGGTGTGCTTGAGCGCGACCGTCGCGTCGCTGCTCTTTGCCGCGGCCACGATGCTCTGGTTGCGAACCAGATGTACGTGGTTCGACGTCGCACTGCTTCTGGTCGCTACCTTCCTGTTCTTCCGGCCCGACTACGTGATCGACCAGCTCTATCCCAAGTACGTGAGCGCGCCGCCGACCCGGATCTACGACGTGGCGCGAGAGCTCGAGCCCGACCAGTGGCTGGTCGTGTCCACGGCCGGACAATCGATCGAAGGCGACGACGTGAAGAAGACCGTCGCGATCCCGATGGGCGAAGGCAAGGACGGGCGCGAGAAGATCCGCAACGCGGGGGTCACCCTGACCGAGCTCGGCGGCGAACTAACGATCGCCGACGTGAAATTCGGCAGCCGCGCGAGAAAGCTCGGCGTGGAACGCGGCTTCAGGATCGTGGAGCTGAAGCTGCCCAATCCCGCGCGACCCTCACAGAACTGGGTGTTCATCCCGGCCGCACTGATCGCAGCGCTCGTGTGGTTCCTCCAGGGGCGGAGGAAGCGAGCGGCGCCGGCGAAGGCGTGAATGTTTACCCGGTAGGCTTTACCCGGCGGCGGAAACACCGTCCCCAGGAGTCGATGCCCGAGCCCGGCGCGTGAACGGCGTGGAGTACAGTACACAGTGCGACTACCCGGACATTGACAGCCTCGATGGACACCGCAGCCCGGAAACCGTGGCGCTCAGTCTGGTTCTGGCTCGCTCTCCTCGCGGCGGCGGCGCTCGCGGCGTTCCTCATTTTTTCGCCGACCTTCAAGGGATGGCTCGAGGGAGTGGCCGAGTGGGCCGAGGGCATCATGAGGGCCCACCCGGTGGCCGGAAGCGTCGTTTTCTTCCTGCTGTCCGCGATCTCCGCGATGCTCGCGTTCGCTTCGAGCATGCTGCTCGTGCCGCCGGCCAACGAGGTGTGGGGGAAGCCTGTGACCTTCCTCCTCCTGTGGGGAGGATGGACGGTGGGAGCGATCGGCGCGTACCTCATCGGACATTTCGCGCGGCCCTTGCTGTACCGTCTGATGCAGAGGCAAAGGCTGGAGAAGTATCAGAAACTCGTTTCGAAGCGAATGAAGCTCTGGACGGCGACGCTCTTGTGCCTCGCAGTCCCATCGGAGATACCCGGCTATGTCTTCGGCGGACTGCATTATCCGTTCTGGAAGTTTGTCGCGGCCATCTCCATTGCCGAATCAATCTATGCGCTCGGCGTGATCATCGCCGGGGAGAGCCTGCTCGAGGCAAAGCCTGGTGCTCTTGCCACGACCATCGGAATTCTGGTCATCGTCGCCGTGGGCGCGGGTGTGCTGCTGCGCGCGCAAAGGAAGCGCAAAACCTAGCGCCCCGCTACGGGTACAGTCAGTGATCGAGGGTGGCGGCCGCATCACCACGGGCGGACGGGATGCTTATAGCCCGCATCTGGAGTGCGCGCTATTTCAGCGTATCGAGATAAGCCGCGATGTCGCGCGCGTCACGATCGGTGACGCCGAGATTCGGCATCGCTCCTTCCGGATACATGGCCTGCGGCGCTTGCAACCACCGGATCATGTTGTCGGCGTTGTTCGGAACGATGCCCGCGATAAAGCCGCGCGTCGCGATACCGGTCAGCGGCGGACCCACGGGTGCCTGAGCGCCGACGATGCCCGGGATCACGTGACAGGTTGCGCACGCGTACTGTTGAATCGCGATCCTGCCGCGTGCCGAATCGGGCGTGGCAGCCTTCTGCGCCGGCTCGGGCCACCGTGTGTCGCCCGGCGCGGTCGACTGATACTGCGGCGGCGACTCGTGGGGCAGACGCTGAAGATAGGCGACGATTGCCCAGAGATCGTCGTCTACGAGCCGGAACTCCCAGGCGGGCATGCCCGCCATCCTTATTCCCTTCTTGACGACCCAGAACAGTTCCGCAGGCGGCCATTCGCGCGCCGTGTGCGCGAGATTGGCGGCCGAGCGGCGTCAAGCCCAATGCGAACGATTCCGGTGCCTTGCCCGGCGCGCCGTGGCATCGCACACAATGCTCGTCGTGGAGCGCGCGTCCGCGCATGACGAGCGTGGATCGGCAAGCGGCGGTACGGCGATGGCGCGAGCGTGACGGCGCACCGATTGGCGCATGCCGGTCTCCAGGAGCCAATACACGGGGGCCGTATGCTGTTCGGTTGCCGCGATGTTGTAGAAGCCGGAATAGAGGACCAGCGCGCCGGCCACGAGCGTGATGAGCACGGTGACGGCAAGCACGAGCAAGGTCCGCATCGATCGGATTCCTTCAGCGAACGCGATAGAGGTGAGCCGCCATGTCGGTGGCGTGCGACTCCGGCACCTGCAGGTTCGGCATCATCGTCTGCGGTTTGATCGCTTGCGGCGCGCGAATCCACCGCACCATGTTCGCGGGTGAATTCGGCAGAACGCCCGCGAGATACACGCGCCTGCCCACGCCATCGAGCGGAGGCCCGACGTTGCCATCCGCGGCCGCGACATCGGGAATCCGGTGACAGCTGCCGCAGCCGTACTGGCGCAGGAGGAGGCGCCCGCGCTCGGCATCGCCGCCCGGCAGGACGTTCGTGCGCGGCGATTCGCCGCAAGCACCGAGTGCGATCGCCAGGACGAACACGCCGCACGCGAGGGTTATACGCATGCGGACACCATCATGGCGGGCAACGCCTCCCAGATCATCGCGAGCGACGCCAACGCGGCGACGCTACCCGCAATCCACTGGGTGAACCCGATTGGGCTGGTTCGTATCGCCGCGACGATGACCGACGACGCAGCCGCCAGCGCAATCATGGTGGCTCCGCCGACCACCCACGCAACGACACCGATTCCCAGCCATTGGATCGAGGCGAAGTCACGCGCGCAGGCCAATGTCGTGAACCCGTAGATCGCCATGAAGTGCACGGCCCAGATGAGCGCACCCGAAAGCATGCGCAAAGGCGATGACGATCGAGGGCGCAATCGCCACGGCCTCAAGCTACCAATCGCGGAAAGCCGTGCACGAGGGCCAGTCCGATGGCACCCTGCACGATCGTGTAGTACGCGAGCAGCATCGTATTGTCGAATGTCGCCCGACGCACGCGATCGAGACGTCCAGCGCCCGCTCGGGCCAGCGTATAGAGCACCATCGCTGCGACGACGACCACATAGAGCCCCTGTATCGAAATAATCGCGAACACCACCGCGCCATAACTCGATTGGCGAGGCTGGAGTTCGCTGGCGAGCATTGCGTAGAGGTCGATGCCGAAGGCGGCGCATAGCGCCATCAGCGCTACAACGAGCGCGCCACCCATGGAGCGTTGCGCATTGTGGGTGAGCGCGCGGCTTGCAAAGGCGATCGCACTGCTGGCGAGCGCCAGCAACGCAGCCGCGGCGAGCGGATAGCCGAGCGATGGCATCGCATGGGGTGCCGGCCAGTGCTTGCCCGACACCGTCCATAGATCCAGGTACGAGAATACGAGCGCACCATAGATCGCCGTCGCGACCAGGATGAGGACCACCATTGCCCACCAGGAGTGCGAGACCGGTCCCGCCATGGACACGGGTACTGTGATTCCGTCGCCGACGTGGACCGGCGGGTGCGTGGGCCCGCGGTCGGTGTCCCACATCCAGCGAACGATCATCGCGAGCGCGATCGCACCGCATACGATGGCAGGTGGCATTTGCTTCAGCGTAAGGAGGAGAAAGAACGCCGCGGTAAACGCGGCAGCGCCGATCGGCATCCAGCTCGGACCTGTCAGCTGAAGCAGGTACTGTGGACGCGCGTCCAGCGGAGTGCCTACGATCGTCTCGAGGCCACCCGTCGGAGCCCCCGGGAGATAGTGGCCGCCTGCTTCGACTTCGTCCGCGAGCCCCGGCTGGTCCCATAGCGGTTCGCGGCTCGTCACCTTCGGGATGCTTCGCGTCCCATACGCACCGGTCGGCAGCCACTCCAGCGTGCCCGCATTCCAGACGTTGCCCGCATGATGTTCGATCGCAAAACGGAAGTTCCGCGCGAGGTCGATCAGGAACAACGCGACGCCGGCCGCGATCATGAACGCGCCGATCGTCGAGACCAGGTTCAGCGCGTCCCAGCCAAGATAGGCGGAATACGTGTAAACGCGCCGCGGCATGCCGGCGAGTCCCGTGATGTGCATCGGGAAGAACGCGACGTTGACGCCGACGAACATCAATCCGAACACCCAGCGGGCGATGCGCTCGGACAGCGGTCTCGTGCTGACGAAGGGAAGCCAGTAGTAGAGCGCCGCGAACAGCGGAAAGACCATTCCGCCGATCAGTACGTAATGCAGATGCGCGACGATGAAATACGTATCGTGCGCCTGCCCGTCGAACGAGACCAGCGCCACCATGACACCGGTCAAGCCGCCAAGCACGAAAATGAAGAGGAAACCCAGAACGAACAGCGCCGGGCTCCGGAGCTGGAGCTTGCCTTCGGCAATCGTGGCGATCCAGGAGAAAATCTGGATGCCGCTGGGGATGGCAACCGCCATGCTCGCCGCAGTGAAGAAGCCGAGCGACATATGGGGGATGCCGGTCGGGAACATGTGGTGGACCCATAGCCCGAAACTCAGGAAGCCCGTTCCGATCATCGCCAGCACGACGAGCCGGTAGCCGACCAGCGGCGTGCGGGCCATCGTCGCCACGATCATCGACACCATCCCGGCAGCCGGCAGGAAGATGATGTAGACGTCGGGGTGGCCGAAGAACCAGAACAGGTGCTGCCAAAGGAGCGGATCGCCGCCCCGTTCGGCGGCGAAGAACGGCCAGTCGAAAGCGCGCTCGAGCTCGAGCAGCGCCGTGGCGACGATGATCGCTGGAAAGGCGAATACGATCATGCCGGCGAACACGAGCATCGCCCACGCGAAGATCGGCATCCTGTCGAGCGTCATGCCCGGTGCGCGGGTGCGCAGCACGCCGACGATGATCTCGATCGCGCCGGCGATGGCGGAGATCTCGATGAAGCCGATGCCGAGCAACCAGAAATCCTCGTTGATGCCCGGCGAGTACTTTGCACTCGTGAGCGGCGGATACATGAACCAGCCGCCCGTCGGCGCAAGCCCGAAGAAGATGCTGGCGAAGAACGCGAGCCCGCCGAAGAAATAGGCCCAGAATGCGTACGCGGACAGCCGCGGAAATGGCAGGTCGCGAGCGCCCAGCATGTTGGGAAGCAGCAATACGGCCATGGCCTCGACCGCCGGTACCGCGAACAGGAACATCATCGTGGTGCCGTGCATCGTGAAGAGCTGGCTGTAGAGCGTCGGCCCGACCAGCGTGTTGTCGGGAACGGCGAGCTGGACGCGCATGACCAGCGCCAGAATCCCGGCCAGCAGGAAGAACAGGAATGCGGCCGCGACGTAGAACGTGCCGACGTAGGTGTTGTTGACGATCGTCAACACGCGCCAGCCCGACGGCGTCCGCCACGCGCGGCGCAGCTGCTTCCAGTTCATGCGCCGGACGCGGCAACGGATTGGGCAGCGACACGTCGGGCGCTTTCAGCCAACCCGAGCAGGCATCGACAACGACGGTCGCGAAAGCACGATCACCGCAGGCTTTCCAGATACGTGGCGATGGCGCCGAGCTCCTCGGCGGGAAGCATGTCGAACGAAGGCATCAGGTTCTCCGGCTTCACGTGCTGGCTCGCGCTGATCCAGGCGGCGAGCGAGGCGGCGTCATTGCGCAACGTTCCGGCGCCAAGCGATATCCGGCTGCCGATGTGCGTCAGGTCCGGGCCGCGCGTGCTCTCCGCCGAGCTTCCGCGCACGGTGTGGCACACGCCGCATCCGCGCGAGCCGAACAACATTCGCCCGCGCTCCGCCGACGGCGTCGTCGGGACGATCGCCGGTCGCTGCTGCTGCGGCACGCCACGCTTCGAATTCGTCGGGAGGCATGGCGATGACGTAAAGAGCCATCCGCGCATGCGGCCCGCCGCAATACTCGGCGCATTGGCCGCGAAATTCGCCGGGCCGGTCGGCCGCCAGGCGGAGACGGTTCACTCGTCCGGGAATCATGTCGAGTTTGGCGGCGAGGTTCGGCACCCAGAAGCTGTGAATGACGTCAGCCGAGCGCAGCGAAAGCTCGACCGGCCGTCCGGCAGGGATGCGAATTTCGTTGGCGGTGGCGAATTCATGGCTGCCGTCTGCGTTTAGATAATGGACGCGCCACCACCACTGCTCGCCGACAACTTCGATGCGCAGCATTGCGGATCCGGGGCCATGCGTCGGCTCCGGCAATCGGCAGGAAGGCGCGAATCAAGAGCGCCGGTGAGCACGACGAGCGGAAACAGGATACCGGCCGCAACGATGAACTCGGTGCGCGCCATCCACGCGCGACGTCGTCGGTGCGCGACCATCGCATAGACGGCGAGGGCGATCACCCCGACGAAAATCGCCGCAGCGCCCGCGAACAGCAGCCACGACAGTGCGGCGATTTCGCTCGCAGCCGGTCCTTGCGGATTGAGCGCCGACTGACTGCCGCCGAGCAAGGCTGGCGATCGGCGCAATCTGCAACCCGAACACGCCATCCGAAGTCATGCGCTCCTTCCACCCGGCGGGAGGGGAATCGCGCTACTTCCGCCGCACGCAATCCATGTAGTAGCGGATCTTGCCGTTGCCGTCCGGCTCCTCGACGAGGCCATGAATGTCGGTGTCGAAGCCGGGAAACTGGGCATTGAACGTGCGCGCGAACTTGAGGTACTCGACGATCGTCCGGTTGAAACGCTCGCCCGGAATCAGCAGCGGGATGCCCGGCGGATACGGCGTCAGCAACACGCTCGTCACGCGGCCCTCGAGCTCGTCGATCTCGACGCGGTCGATTTCGCGGTGCGCCATGCACGCGAACGCGTCGGAAGGCTTCATCGCGGGCTGCATGTCCGACAGGTACATCTCCGTCGTCACGCGCCCCACGTCGTTGGCCTTGTACATGTCGTGGATCTGCTGGCAGAGATCGCGCAGGCCCACCCGCTCGTACCTCGGTTGTTTCGCGACGAACTCGGGCAGGATCCGCCACAGCGGCTGGTTCTTGTCGTAGTCGTCCTTGAACTGCTGCAACGCCGTCACGAGCGTATTCCAGCGGCCCTTGGTGATGCCGATCGTGAACATGATGAAGAACGAGTACAGACCCGTCTTCTCGACAATGACGCCGTGCTCGGCCAGGAACCGGGTGACGATCGATGCCGGAATTCCCGACTTCGCGAATTTTCCGGACACGTCGAGGCCCGGGTTGATGATGGTCGCCTTGATCGGGTCGAGGATGTTGAATCCCGGCGCAAGATTGCCGAAGCCGTGCCAGCGCTCGCTGGCGCGCAGGAGCCAGTCGTCGCGCTTGCCCATGCCTTCGGGCGCCAGGCGCTCGGGACCCCACACCTTGAACCACCAGTCCTTGCCCCATTCGTCGTCGACCTTGCGCATCGCGCGGCGGAAATCGAGCGCCTCGATGATCGACTCCTCGACCAGCGCGGTGCCACCCGGCGGCTCCATCATCGCCGCCGACACGTCGCAGGACGCGATGATCGCGTACTGCGGCGACGTCGACGTGTGCATCAGATACGCCTCGTTGAAGATGTGCCGGTCGAGCTTCCGGTTCTCGGACTCCTGCACGATGATCTGCGAGGCCTGCGAGATGCCGGCCAACAGCTTGTGCGTCGAATGCGTCGCGAACACGAGCCCGTCCTTGCTGCGCGGCCGGTCCTTGCCGATCGCGTGCATGTCCTTGTAGAAATCGTGGAAGGCGGCGTGCGGCAGCCAGGCCTCGTCGAAGTGCAGCGTCTCGATGTAGCTGCCGAGCGTCTGCTTCAGCATTTCGACGTTGTAGGCGACGCCGTCGTACGTGCTCTGCGTGATCGAAAGGATCCGCGGCCGCTTGTTCTTCGCCACGCGCGCGAACGGGTTGGCCTCGATCTTCTTCTGGATGTTTTCCGGAGCGAACTCCTCGAGCGGGATCGGGCCGATGATTCCGAGGTGGTTGCGCGTGGGCGTCAGGAACACCGGAATCGCGCCGGTCATCGTGATCGCGTGCAGGATCGACACGTGGCAGTTGCGATCGACGACGACGATGTCATCCGGCGCCACCGTCGCGTGCCAGACCATCTTGTTCGACGTCGACGTGCCGTTGGTCACGAAGAAGCAGTGGTCGGCGTTGAAGATCCGCGCGGCGTTGCGCTCGGCCGCGGCCACCGGGCCCGAGTGGTCGAGGAGCTGGCCCAGCTCGTCGACGGAGTTGCAGACGTCGGCGCGCAGCATGTTCTCGCCGAAGAACTGGTGGAACATCTGCCCGACCGGGCTCTTCAGGAACGCGACCCCGCCGGAATGGCCCGGGCAGTGCCACGAATACGAGCCATCCTGCGCATACTCGACGAGCGCCCGGAAGAACGGCGGCGACAGCGAATCCATGTACGCCTTCGTCTCCCGGATGATGTGCCGCGCGACGAACTCCGGCGTGTCCTCGAACATGTGGATGAAGCCGTGCAGCTCGCGCAGGATGTCGTTCGGGATGTGCCGCGACGTCCGCGTCTCGCCGTAGAGATAGATCGGGATCTCGGCATTCTTGAACCGGATTTCCTCGATGAACTTGCGCAGGTTGAGCACCGCGGGATCGGTTTCCGGACCCGGGGTGAACTCCTCGTCATCGATGGACAGGATGAACGCGGAGGCGCGGCTCTGCTGCTGGGCGAACTGCGACAGGTCGCCGTAGCTCGTCACGCCCAGCACCTCCATGCCCTCCTTGTCGATCGCGGCGGCGAGCGCGCGGATGCCGAGTCCGGAGGTGTTCTCCGAGCGGAAGTCTTCGTCGATGATGACGATCGGGAAGCGGAATTTCATGGGGCCGGGTTCCTGTCCAGTCGTGCATCGACGGCGCGAACGCGGGATCGCGCGGGGCCGGCGATGCCTAGGGCGGCGAACTCACGGCCGCCGCAATGGAAAGGCGCGAATTATGGGACGATTCGCCCGCGGTGGCTACGAAAAATGCGCGGACCGGAGCCTCGGGCGCATCCGCATGCGCGGCTGAACGGGCCACCGGCGAGTCACCGCCGCTTCTAGCGTCCCCGCTTGTCTACCCCACGACCGCCACCTGCATCCACACAACCCGCCTCTAGCGGAGCGTCCTGGCTGTGGCCAATGGCGACCGGCGCCGCGTGCCAGCGACGCTGAGCCCCAACCCCGGAACGCGGGGCTTAAGGGGCGGGCATGGAGATCGAGCGCCCCGCCCGGGCCATCGCACCCGCGCGCTACCGGCCGCGCCACCCGAGCCAGAGCGTGCTCTATCGCTGCGTCCAGGAGCGCTTCAAGACCTGGCTCGCCCAGCGGCGTCCTCGCCTGTGGCTTTGCGCGTGCGCGGTGCGGCGACTGCGGCCACGACTTCCTGATCGCGTTCTCCTGCAAGGGAGGTGGCGTGTGCCCGCCCGCTACTGTGGGAAGCGGCCGATGTCGGGCAGGATTCGCCATCCGATCCGGCGCTCCAGCCCGCCCCAGCCTCGAGTTCGATCAGCGCCTTACCTGGTAGCCAAGTCGTCCGACCCCCGCAAGCTCGTCGCGGGAGGAAGCCGTGCCCACCGCCACCAACCGTCCCCGTTGTCATCACTTTCTGCGATTTTTCGCCGCTTTTGAAGAATCATGCAAGATATCGGAATTTCCGCATGAGTGCGAGCGCTCATAATCACTGCACGACATCGTCCCGACGGATTGCGGCGGCATGCGTCGTTGAATATCCCGCTGAAGCCGACCTGGAACGAGTCGCCAAAGGGTCATACCGTCAGGAGGAAGTTCATGGACCATCTGGCAGTTGCGCCGGCGGCGCAGGAGCGCACTCGATTCAACAACAATGGAAGGTTGCGAACCCTTGGTTCCATCCTTTGCGTCGCGCTATTTCTCGGGGCCGGCGCAACGTCGGCGCATCACCGACGCCGTTCGGTCCGTCGTCTCGAGAATCCGGGGGTAAACCTCAACGGCAAGACAGTTCGCGGAACGCGTCTTTTCGGTTGGGGTGATCAGGGGCGCTCCGAGTCGTAGCGCGCCACGGGATGGTAGCAACCAGTCACCACCTCGCGGCGCAGGCCGGATTGGAGATCCTGGAGATGGGCGGAAATGCAGCCGACGCGGCGTCGCGGCGGCTTCGATCCTCGACGTCACGTCGCAAAACGACACTGGAATCGGCGGCGACATTTTCGTACTGTATTGGTCCGCAAGGGACAAGAAATTGTACGGTCTCAACTCGGCGGCTGGTCGCCCGCGGGTTGGACGCCTGAGTATTTTGCAACCCGACAGTTGTCGGGGTGAAACCGATCACGTCCGGCGCGGTATCGGGTTTCCTCAGCGCCTTGAAGCGCTTTGGCACGATGACCTTCAAGCAGACGCTCGCAGCGGCGCCAACTGTCCGAAGAAGGTCTCGGCATCACGGAGCGCATTGATCGCGATTGGGCGCAGTCGGTGAATGGGCTCAGGGGCGACCCCGACCGCGATCGCAGCTGCTGAGTACGACAACGTGCCGCCGCTCTACAGCATCTCCGCAAATCCAACCTTGCAAAGGCCTTTCGCGAGCTGCAGATGTACGGCCGCGACGCGTTCTACAAGGGGTCGATCGCCAATGCCATCGTCGCCAAGATCCAGGCCCTCGTGGCGTGATGACGCTTGCCGATCTGGCGGAGTACGAGTCACTGTGGGTAGAGCCGCTCTCGACGAGCTACCATGGCTACGACGTCTCGAATGCCGCCCCCTGGACAAGGTTTGCGACGCTCCAGCAGCTCAACATCCTCGAGAAAGTGACCGTCCCGCAGCTCGTTCGATCTGACTTGGGTCACACTCGCCGATGCTCCGGCATCTCTGGTCGAATCGAAAAAGCTCGCGTATGCAGATCTGGGCGCTTTCAATGGGGACGAAATTTTCCGATGTCCCGCTCGGAACGCTTCTTTCCAAATCGTATGCCGCTCGTTATGCAGCAAGATCAACCCGAATCAGGCGAGCGTCGTGCCAGGACCTAATCTTGGCGGGGGCACAGTCAATCTGATGACGGCCGACCGTTGGGGCAACATGGCTTCCGTCGTGCACAGCGTGTTCAACGTGTTCGGCAGTCGCATTTCGGTGCCTGGCTACGGTTTCGTGTTGCATGACCGGGGCTCCGGCTTCACCCGCAATCAGTCGAGCCCCAATGCAGTGGCGCCTCGCAAGCAGCCGTTCCATACGATCATTACGGCCTTCATAACGAAGAACGGCGAGCCGCTGATGGAATTGGGCAACATGAACGGCTCCATCCAGGCGTACTCGCACACCACGCATATCATCAACATGATCGACTTGGGCTTCAATCCGCAAGCGTCCGCCGATGCCGCGCGCTATACGCATAGTCAGAGCAGCACAGGCTCCGGAACGGTCTCGCTCGAAAACAACCTGCGCGCCCTCGTCGGGCCGGGAATGCAGGCAATGGGCCATCCGGTGAGCAACAACAACCCGGACGTGGGTGGAATGCAGGGAATCTATTTCAAGCGCGACTTCAGCTTGCCCGAACCCGAGCAGCCTCCCGCGGGGACGCGCTGGACGGTTCAAACCACGCCGTTCTCGTTGGGCCCCCAGTGAATGGCGTTTATCGGTCCGCCTCCGATCCGCGGAAGGACGGCCACGCCGTGGGGTGGTAAGAGCTGCGTCAGGCAAATTGATCGAGGGCGCCCGGAATGCGCGAGTGGCAAGCTCGTGTCGGCCGCGAGGCGGGCGCCGCGATCGCAGAGGTGAAAGGAACGCGACACCTCAAAGCTCGATCGTAACAAGGTCGCTGGCGTCTCGCTTGTACTCGATAGTGTAGACAGGCCCCGTCGACGCATCTCCGCTCCGGGGCCGCGCATCGCAACGTTCCGTGGGCCCGTGGCGGTGCGCGCGACCGGCGGCGACCGGCTGCCCTGGACATCCGCGCGAGCAATGACTATTATCGCGTGCGGACCCCCCGCCAGCGCAGCCGACGGCACAACCACATCTGTTCATTTGCGTGATGACTGATGATGCACCGGTCCTGACGCATCCCGGCCGCCATGTCCTCGCCGGGAACCTGACCGATCCCGTTGCTTCAACGGCGGGCCAGGGGTGGCGAGGCGTCATGCTGGAGTTGTTTCCGGGCGTTGATTCGGACTTTACGGCGGTCTTCGAGAATCACGGCATTGCGCTGTATCTGAATGGTTGTGTGGACTTGTACCAGCGCTTCGAAGGAAAATGCGCCCACACGCTGATGCGGCGCGGCAACGTTGTCGTGAGTCCGGCTGGAATTCCAAAGAAATTTCAGTATGACGCGGGCGCCGATTGCCTTGTCGTGCACATTGCGCCGACCCTCCTGTCGCACATCGCCAAGAGCGTGACGCCGGGCGATCCCGAGAAGGTCGAGATCGTCAATCAATTTTGTACGCGCGACACGGAGATTCAGCGACTGACGCTCCAACTTTGGAGCGAATACCTGACGCAGGATATCGCGAGCGGCATTTGCGCGGAATCCATTGCGATGCAGCTCGCTATCCAGCTCCTTCGAAACTATTCGACATCGGCGAAACCCTCGCAGCCGCTTTCGGGCAACCTGTCCCCACGAACGTACGAACGAGCGATGGAGTATGTCGAGGCGAATCTTCCCAACGATCTAACGATTCAAAGCATCGCGAGCGAATTATCGATGAGCGCAAGTCATTTTGCGCACTCGTTCAAGCAAACGACGGGCATAACGCCGCACCGCTATGTCATGGAACGCAGAGTCGAATTCGCCAAGGCGCTGCTTCGCGAAACGAACATCCCGATCGCTAACCTGCCGACGCGCGTCGGCTTCTCGACGCATAGCCATTTCTGCGTAACGTTTCAACGACTCACGGGACAAACGCCCAGCGCGTTTCGAAGCAATGGGCTGCGCTCAGGTCGCTGATCGGACGCGCTGGATGGGCCCAGGTTTCGCAATCTTCCGGACGTGCAGATGCACAAGACGTGGCGATGAATAAACTGAGCTGCAAGTTTGCTCTTTGCGTAGCCGAAGCACCTGGCAGGCTGCCCGCGCCAGAAACGCCAAGAGAACTCGTCATCACCAACGTATCCTCGACAATGGAATGGAACAAGCAGGAATCGCTACCGGCTTCCCTGGTCAAACGTTCGCCAGCACGATGGCGGCGGCGGCGGCGAGGAGCCCGAGCCCAACCGGCGTTCGCAGGCGGCGTCCGAAGGGCAAATTCTTCTCCGCCGCCATCAACGCCGCCAGCCCGAGCATCCAGCCCACGCTGCCGATGCCGACGACGAACATCGTCAGCATCAGCGCCCAGCAGCAGCCGACGCAGAACACGCCGTGATCCACGCCGATGCGCAGCGCTTCGCGCGAGGGCGACCGGCCGTGCCAGCGCGCGGCGACGAAGCCGAAGGGCGTCCGGCATTCGTCGAGGCAGCGGTATTGAGCGCGCTCCACTGGAAGAGCCCGGCGCCGGCCAGCACGCCGCGCCGATCATCCAGCCGTTGGCGACGAACCACGCACCGCGGCGCCCCAGCGCACGGCGCGTCGAGCGGATGGGCGGCGATCCCGAAGGCCAGCCAGGCGGCGAAAAATCCGACGACGACGAGCGTTGCGAGCCGGCCGGCGTCCGGCCGCGCGCCGGTGATCCGCCGGAACATCGCCGAGCAGCGGAAAGCTCGTCGGCAGCATCATCGCCGCGATCATCAGCACCCAGCCGGCTGCATGCAGCACGGCCGGCACCACGATGTCGCCCTGCGGCACCGCCCGGCACAGTGCGGCAAGCGCGCCGGCATCGCCCCAGCCGCCATGGTCGATAAGGCGTCCGTACGGGCTTGCGCTCCACAGACAGAGCGGCCCACGCACGCGACCACGAGCAGCGACAGCAGCGGCCAGAACAGCGCGCGATCCGCGTCGCGCGCACCCCGGCGCGGTGGCGCGCGCGGCGGACTTGGCCGTTCCATCGCCCGAGCGCCCGGCGACGCCGAGACGCGAGGCCGGGCAGCGGCGCGGCCGAGCTAGAGGTGGAACACGAACGTGCTCTGCAGCGCGTTGTGGCCCGTGATGTCGAGGTCGATGCCGAGCTTCGCGTTCTTCGACTTATAGCTCGTCGCCTTGCCGACGAACACCGGCGCGCCCGGCACCGTCGAGAACACCGTATCGGTCAACGTCGTCGTCTGGCCGGAGGCGCTGGTGTACGGCACGAGATCGGCGGAGCCGGCGGTGCCGAGCTTGATCGTCCCGCGGCCGCCCTGCACGTGAACGTGACCGGCACTTTCTCGACGGAAACGACTTCGCCGACGAGCTTCGCGAGATCGGCGACCGGCCCGCCCTTCTGGCCCGTGTAGACGGCGAGCAGCGCCTCCTCCTGCGCGGGCGTCACGCGTTCGTCGAGATAGACGGCGGCGCGCCAGTTGCCCTGCAGGATGTTGCCGGGAATGTGCGCGATCATCGCGATCGTCCGGTCCGGACACGTCCACGCCGTCGATCGTGCCCTTGTCGAAATGCCAGGCGACGATCGTGTCGCAGGTGCCGAAATCGGGATCCTCGCCGATCCAGCAGGGGCAAAGTACGCGGCAGTTGCAGACTTCGAGCAGGCGCCCTTCGAGGTGATAAACCATGATTGCCTCCATGAAATGGAACGATGGCTACACCGGCGGCCTCGAACCGCCGCGAGCGGAACGCCGATGCTACGCCGACCCTCGCGGCAGCGCCATATGCAAGCGATCCGGAAATACCTGTCAGCGCCGGCCGCCGGCGAGCGCGATGGCCGCCGGGTGTGCGCGCAGCCGCGCCATCGCACAGACGCCAAAGGCGGGACCGATCGCCAGCGGCACGAAGGCATGAGCGCCAGCCCAACGCCGCGATGAGGTACGGCATCAGGTGGATCGTCAGGAGCGTCAACGTAAATCCGAGCGCGGTCTGCAGCGTCAGCATGGTGCCCACCCAGGCGCGATCGGACAACTCCGCGATCGACGCCGAGAATTGCGCGGAATCGGCGACGATGCTCACACCCCAGACGATGCAGAGCGCAACGAGCCAGCCGGGTCGCCGCCGAACAGGAGTCCGACGTCGCGGCGCAGCTCCCGCTCACCGCCATCGCCACGATGGTGATCGTCGTGCGCCCGAGACGATCCGCCAGGAGGCCGGCGCCGACCGAGCCGATCGCCCCGGCCGCGATGGTCGCGAACGCCGCGAGCTTGGCCGCTGTCGGCGCCTCGTCCGCCGGCAGCGTCAGCGCGAAGCTCGCATCAAAAAGACGCCGATCCACGCCCACATGGCGTAGAGCTCCCACATGTGCCCGAGGTAGCCGAGATTGGCAAGGCGCAGCGGGACGTCGCGCCAGGCCGAGCGCCGCACGCGGATCGAACCGCGGCGACGGCGCGCGGTTCGGGCCGATGCCCGCGAAAAGGATGAGCACGGCGGCGACGACGCGCTGACGCCGACGAGACGCGAGCGGAATCCGCCAGTTCGACGCCGCCGAGCGCGTTGAAAAGATGCGGCGACGCCGAGCCCAGCGTAAGCGCGCCGACCAGGATCCCACCATCAGCCCCATGTCGCCCTTCGCCCATGTCGACGCGAGCTTCATGCCGACGGGATAGACGCCCGCCATGCGACGCCCGTGACCACGCGCAGCAGCGGCGCGCCGGGCGAGGCGGGTCGACGACCAGCAGCAGCGCGTTCGCGCGGCGCCGATCGCGGCGGAGTCGCGAACAGGCGGCGCGGATCGACACGGTCGGCGAGTCCCAGGAACGCGCTCACGAGGCAGCCGAGCACGAAACCCGCCTGCACACCGCTCGTCAACGCCGCCTGGGCGAAGCCCCCCAACCGGAATTCGGCCACGAGCGCCGGGACGATCGCCGACGCCGAGAACCACAGCGCCATCGCCGCGACCTGGCAAACCGCGATGATCGAGACCGATGCGACCTTCGGACCGGCCCTCAATGAACATTGCCGTATCGCCCACGAGGTCGATTCGGCGTCAGATCTTGGCAGCGTGACCCCCTGCTGCCCCTGATACTTGCCGCCGCGGTCCTTGTACGACGTCTCGCAGACTTCGTCGGACTCGAAGAAGATCACTTGCGCCACGCCCTCGTTGGCATAGATCTTCGCCGGCAGCGGCGTCGTGTTCGAGAATTCGAGCGTGACGAACCTTCCCACTCGGGCTCGAACGGCGTCACGTTGACGATGATGCCGCAATTGCGGACGAAGACGCCCGTTTCGAGCGCAAAATTGCCGGCCTCAGGCGCGGTCAGGCAATAGACGTCGTGCTCGCCCTCAATGTCGCGGATCGCGACGACCTTGTGATTGCGGATCGCGGCCGTCCGGCAAACTGCGCGATCACATCGGGGAAGCGACGAAAGACCGATCGATCGCAATCGAGCAATCGCGCCGCACCTCGAACCGATCCTACCTGGTCCAGCGCAGCCCGTACTTCGGCCGGACCGATTTCACGCACGAAGCCGAATACCGCGCGCGATCTCGGCTTGTCGCTCGCGACGCGAATTGTCGTCGCGCGCCCACGCCGCCGCGCACAATCTGCGACTGGCGCATGCGCTCCTCGGGAACGGATAACGACGCAACGTTGCTTCCCGATGCCTCTCGCGAGTGATGTCGCTCGGATTGCGACGTGCCTCGCAAAGCGCACTGCGAATGTCCGCATACGAGGCTCTGCCCAAAACGCTCGTCGCTCGCTGCGCCTGTGCTCCCGCGTATCGCTCCGTCCACTCGGGATCGCTCGGCAGGCGGGCAAGCGCGTCACTGATGGCGGCACCGTGCGCCAGCGGGATCGAAGTCCTCGCCGTAAGCTCTCCTCATTGTGCAGGCGAATGTGCTCCGCCGCCGGCATGCGCTCGATGTTCTCGGGCGGTTGTTGCGCCGATCGAAATCGATGTGATGACGATGCGTTCCCGGCGCGTCCGCGTAGAACGCCGTGCGCGAAGATTCCACTCGTCCGCCAGCCGATGGGTCGGTAGCGAAATGGCCGTTCACCGGCTGGTAGACCATCTCGTAGCCGCGAGACAGATCCGGTACAGCGGCATCAGCGATTGCCGGGCCGAAGCGCGACGCCGGAGCATCCGCCCGTCGCGGAGCATGAACTCGTGATCGGGCGTAGCGCGGATGACTCGCCGTTGTCGAGCTCCATCTCGAGCAACGCAGTCGCGCCCGATATAGCGAGGCGCATCGAGCAGCGACACGATGACGCGGCCATGTTCGCCGATGCTGTAGCCCCAGAACACCTCGCCGCGAATCCGCGCGCCGCGCCATGTCCTCGAGCGTCGGCGACGTGCCGTCGACGAGCGCGACGCGAGTATCGCCGCGGAAGCAGCGTGCGTACGTGACTTTTTCCCAGACAAATCGTGAGCACATTGCGCGGGATGCGGAAGTACTCGACCGTGCGCGCCAGCGCGAACGAATTCGGCGGAATGATGCAGACATCGCCCGTCGAAATCGACGAACGATCCGCGTCGAAGTTCTTCGGATCGACGATCGTCGAGTTGATGTTGGTGAAGATCTTGAATTCGCGCGAGCAGCGGACGTCGTAGCCGTAGCTCGACGTGCCGTACGGAGACGATCCGGCGGCCGTCGACCTCGCGCACCTGGCCGGGCTCGAACGGCTCGATCATCCGTCGCTGCTCCGCCATCCGGCGGATCCAGCTTGTCGGACTTGATGTCATCACGCTCAGTTCGTGTCTCACGATGATGCTCGGGAACTTCGCCGCAGAAGTCCTCGGCCTTCTCGGCGACGAACACCGCGTCCTGCGGGCGATTCGCGATAGATCTGCGCGACCTTGCCGTCCGGATCGGCGACCACCGTCGGCCGGCCGGAATCGGCCTGCTCGCGGATGCGGATGTCGAGCGGCAGCGCTGCCGAGGAACGGCACGTCGTAGTCGCGCGCACATCTTCTCGCCGCCGCCCTGCGCCGAAGATGTGCTCGGCGTGGCCGCAGTTGCGAGCAGATGTGGACGCCATGTTCTCGACGATGCCGAGGATCGGCACGCCGACCTTCTCGAACATCTTGAGGCCCTTGCGCGCATCGATCAGCGCGATGTCCTGCGGCGTCGTGACGATCACCGCGCCGGTGACCGGCACCTTCTGCGCGAGCGTCGAGCTGGATGTCGCCGGTGCCCGGCGGCAGGTCGACGATCAGGTAGTCGAGGTCGCGCCAGTTGCGTGTCCTTCAGCAGCTGCTCGAGCGCCTGCGTGACCATCGGCCCGCGCCAGACCATCGGCGTGTCGGCGTCGATCAGGAAGCCGATCGACATCGCCTGCAGGCCGTGGGCCTCCATCGGCTCGAGCGTCTTGCCGTCGCGTCGATTCGCGGCCGGCCGGCGATGCCGAGCATCGTCGGCTGCGACGGGCCGTAGATGTCGGCGTCGAGCACGCCGACGCTGCGCGCCTTCGGCGGCGAGCGCCAGCGCCAGGTTGACCGCGGTCGTCGACTTGCCGACGCCGCCCTTGCCGGAGGCGACGGCGATGATGTTCTTCACGTTCGGCAGCAGCTTGACGCCGCGCTGCACCGCGTGCGCGACGATCTTCTGCGTGACGTTGACGCGTGACGCGCGCCGCGCCGGGCAGCGCCGCGAGTGCCTCGGCGATCAGCTTGCTGGAGCGCCTCGAGCTGGCTCTTCGCCGGGATAGCCGAGCTGCGACGTCGACGGTGACGTCGCTGCCCTCGACCTGTGACGTTGCTTGACCGCCTTGCCGGTGACGAAGTCCTTGCCGGTGTTGGGATCGACGACGCGCTTGAGCGCGGCGATTGGACGTCGGACTTCGGTGATGGCTCATCGGGTAGCTCCGTCGGAAGCGTCGCGATGTGAGCGAGACCTTGCGATATTCTAGCCGATCTCGTCCGGCTTCGAGACTCGCGGCGTCGCGTGCGCTCTTGCTAGAATCGACGCTTCACCCTGCGCAAGCGCAAGGTCTTCCCGATGTCGGCCTCGCACCGCCGTGCCGCGCAAGCTGTTCGTCACCACGGCCCTGCCGTACGCGAACGGCCCGTTCCACATCGGCCACATCATGGAGTACATCCAGGCCGACATCTGGGTGCGCTTCCAGCGGATGCAGGGCCACGAGGTGCACTTCGTCTGCGCCGACGACGCGCACGGCGCGCCGATCATGCTGCAAGGCCGAAGCCGAGGGCATCACGCCGCAGGAGCTCGTCGCGCGAGATCGCCGCGACGCGCGCCGAAGCACCTCGCGGCTTCCACATCAGCTTCGACTCACTGGCACTCGACCGATTCGCCGGAGAACATCGAGCTGTCGCAGGACATCTACCGCAGGCTGCAAGACGCGGGCCGTCGCTGATCGACACGAAGCCGGTCGAGCAGTTCTTCGACCCGGTCAAGGGCATGTTCCTGCCGGACCGCTACATCAAGGGCGAGTGCCCGAAGTGCGGCGCGAAGGACCAGTACGGCGACGCGTGCGAGATCTGCGGCTCGGTCTACGCGCCGACCGACCTGAAGAATCCGTACTCGACGCTGTCCGGCGCGACGCCGGAACTGCGCAGCTTCGGACCATTTCTTCTTCCGGCTGTCGGACCCGCGCTGCGTCGAGTTCCTGCGAGCGCTGGACGCCAGGACGGCGCGCGCTGCAGCCCGAGGTCGCCAACAAGGCGCGCGAGTGGCTCGGCGAGCGACGGCGACAAGGGGCTCGCCGACTGGGACATCTCGCGCGACGCGCCGTACTTCGGCATCCCGATTCCCGATGCGCCGGGCAAGTACTTCTACGTCTGGCTCGACGCGCCGGTCGGCTACCTCGCGAGCCTCAAGGCGCACTTCGCGCAGGCGCGGCATCGACTTCGCACGCACGTTCCTGCAAGGATCGCCGACCGACGTCGAGCAGGATCACTTCATCGGCAAGGACATCATCTACTTCCACACGCTGTTCTGGCCGGCGATGCTGCAATTCGCCGGCGCGCCGTACAAGGTGCCGGACAACGTGTACGTGCACGGCTTCATCACGTCGTCCGGCGAGAAGATGTCGAAGTCGCGCGGCACCGGCATCAGCCCGCGACGTCTACCTCGACCTCGGCCTCGAACCCGGAGTGGCTGCGCTACTACATCGCGGCGAAGCTCAACGCGCGCGTCGAGGACATCGACTTCAATCCCGACGACTTCATCGCGCGCGTCAACAGCGACCTCGATCGGCAAGTACGTCAACATCGCGAGCCGCGCGGCGAGTTCATCACGCGACATTTCGACGGCGAGCTGCGCACGCCGGCCGACGACGCCGCGCGTGCCGACGGCTCGGCACGATCGACGCAGGCGGCCGAGCGAGGTCGCGCGAGCGACTACGAGCGCGCGCGAGTTCGGCAAGGCGATGCGCGATGTGATGCGCATCGCCGATCGCATCAACCAGGCGCTTCGACGCGGCGCAGCCGTGGGCTGCTCGCCAAGGATCCGGCCAGGCGCGAGCGAGCTGCAGGACGTCTGCTCGCGACGCGCTGCACGGCTTTCGAGCTGCTGACGGTGTGCCTGGCGCCGGTGCTGCCGGCGATCGCCGACGCGCGTCGCGCGCGAACTGTTCGGCCTCGACCGCGATTTCGTCTGGAGCGACGCCGAAGGCGTCCGCCGCGCGATCGGTCCGTACCAGCACCTGATGACGCGCATCGATCCGAAGCAGGTCGATGCGCTGCTCGACGGGCCGCCGGCGCCTCGCCCCCGCCGCTGCGCGCCGCGGCGAGCTGCTGCACAGCGCGCCGCAGGCGACAGCGCGCGACGGCGGCCACGATCTCCATCGACGACTTCGCCAAGATCGACCTGCGCATCGCGCAGATCGTCAACGCCGAGCACGTCGACGGCGCCGACAAGCTGCTGAAGCTCACGCTCGACGTCGGCGAAGGCCGCGCAGCGCACCGTGTTCGCCGGCATCAAGTCGGCGTACGACCCGAGGACCTGATCGGCCGGCTGACGCCGATGGTCGCGAACCTCGCGCCGCGCAAGATGAAGTTCGGCGTGTCCGAAGGCATGGTGCTCGCCGCGTCCGGCGACGGTCCCGGCATCTTCCTGCTCGCGCCGGACGCCGGCGCGCAGCCGGGCATGCGCGTCAAATGACGACGCGACGGCCGCGGCGCTGCGCTGCGCCGCGCCGCGCGCTGGCGGCGGCGGTCGATGAGCCAGCGACCATCGCTCGCACCTCGTGATCGCGCGGCGATCGTGGCGTGGCTCGCCATCGGCGCGCTCGGCCTCGTCCGCCCACGCATCTGCCTTCGTCAGCCGCGTCCTGTTTCCCGCTCGGCGCCGCCGTGGGCGCTCGCGCTCGCCGTCGTCGCGCTGCTCGCGCGTCGGCGCGCCGCCGCAGACGCCGTGCTGCCGCTCGGACTGCCCGATCTGCCGTTTCATCTGCGCGCTCGATGCCGCTGTCGGCGTTCTTCCTGTTGCTGCTCGGCGCCGCGGGCGCCGCGATCTCGCTTTTCTCCGCCGGCTATTTCCGCTCGAGCGAAGGGACGCCGCCCGGGCTCATCTGCTTCCAGTATCACGTCTTCCTCGCGGCGATGGCGCTCGTGCTGGTCGCCGACGACGCCTACGTCTTCATGGTGGCGTGGGAAACGATGGCGCTGGCGTCGTTCTTCCTGGTCACCACCGAGCACCGCATTCCCGAGATCCGCCGCGCCGGCTTCCTCTACCTGCTGATCGCGCATGTCGGCGCGATCGCCATCCTGCTCTGCTTCGGCGTGCTGCAGGGCGGCACCGGCGACTACACTTTCGCCACATGCGCGCGCGCAGCTCTGCCGGCGCGTGGCCGACCGTCGCGTTCTTCCTCGCGCTGTTCGGCTTCGGCGCCAAGGCGGGCATGCTGCCGCTGCACGTCTGGCTGCCGGAAGCGCACCCGGCGGCGCCCTCGCCGGTGTCGGCGCTGATGAGCGGCGTCATGCTGAAGACGGCGATCTACGGCCTGCTGCGCGTCGCGTTCGATCTGCTCGCAGGCGCAGGTGTGGTGGTGGGGCGTGGTCGCGCTCGCGCTCGGCCTGGTGACCGCGCTCTTCGGCGTCGTGTTCGCCGCCGTGCAGACCGACATGAAGCGGCTGCTCGCCTACTCGTCGATCGAGAACATCGGCATCATCGTCGCCGGCATCGGCCTCGCGATCCTGTTCACGGCCTACGACAAGACGCTGCTCGCCGCGATCGCGCTCACCGCCGTGCTCTACCACGCGCTCAACCACGCGTTCTTCAAGAGCCTGCTGTTCCTCGCCACCGGCTCGGTGCTGCACGCGACCAGCGAGCGCAGCCTCGGCAAGCTCGGCGGACTCATCCACCGCATGCCGTGGGTCGCGTGGCTCGCGCTGGTCGGCACGCTGGCCATCGCCGGCCTGCCGCCGCTGAACGGCTTCGTCTCCGAATGGCTGCTGCTGCAGGCGTTCCTGTTCACGCCGAGGCTGCCGCAGTCGTTCGTCAACATGCTCGTGCCGCTGGCCGCCGCCGGCGCTGGTGCTGGCGGCGGCGCTCGCCGCCTACGTGATGGTGAAGTTCTACGGCGTCGATCTTCCTCGGCCGGCCGCGCGAGGCCAACCTCGCGCTACGCGCAGGACGCCGGCCCGTTCGAGCGCGTCGCGCTGGTCTGGCTCGCGGCCGGCTGCGTGCTGCTCGGCGTCTTCCCGGTCAACGTGATCGCGCTGCTCGAGCCGGTCAACGCGCGTGCTGGTCGGCGCGACGGCGATCGCGACAGGCAGCGCCAGCAACTGGCTGCTGCTCGCGCCGATCAGCGCCGACCGCTCGAGCTACAGCCCGCTGATCGTGCTGCTGGTGATCGTCGCGCGTCGTGCTGCTGACGATGCTGGTCGTGCACCGGCTCTACCACGGCCGCGTGCGCCGCGCGCCGCCGTGGGACTGCGGCTTTCCGCTGCAGACGCCGCGCATGCAGGACACCGCCGAAGGCTTCGGCCAGCCGATCCGCCAGGTGTTCGAGCCGTTCTTCCGCATCGAGCGCCACCTGCCGACGCCGTTCGACGCGGCGCCGCGCTACTCGGTCAAGGTCGAGCGACCACTTCTGGCACTGGCTCTACCTGCCGATCGCGCGCGGCGCCGAGTTCGCTGGCGCGCATCGTCGGGCTGCTGCAGCAGGGCCGGATCTCGGTCTACCTGACGTACAGCTTCGTCACGTTGCTCGCGCTGCTGTTCTTCGTCCGATGAGCGCCGCCGGCGTCCTCTCGCAGCTCGCTGCAGCTCGCGATCGCGCTCGGCGCTGGCGCCGCTGCTGGTCGGCTGGGTCAACCAGTGCCGCGCGTGGCTGCAGAACAGCAGCGCGCCGCCGCTGCTGCTGCCGTACCGCACGATCCGCAAGCTGTTCCAGAAGGACGCGGTGGTCGCGGCGAACGCGTCGCCGATGTTCCGCCTCACGCCCTACGTCGTGTTCGGCGCGATGTGCTGCGCGGCGGCGATCGTGCCGTCGCTCGCGACCGACCTGCCGTTCGCGCAGCGCCGCCGACGCGATCGCGCTGGTCGGCCTGTTCGCGCTGGCGCGCGTGTTCATGGCGCTGGCCGCGATGGACATCGGCACCGCGTTCGGCTCGCTCGGCGCGCGGCGCGAGATGTTCGTCGGCTTCCTCGCCGAGCCGGCGCTGCTGATGGTGCTGTTCACCGCGTCGCTGATCTCCGGCTCGACGTCGCTGCCGACGATCGTCGACACGCTCGCGCACCGCGAGCTCGCGATCTATCCGAGCCTCGCGTTCGCCGGCGTCGCGTTCACGATGGTGTCGCTCGCGGAGAACGCGCGCATCCCGGTCGACAATCCCGCGACGCACCTCGAGCTCACGATGATCCACGAGGCGATGATCCTCGAGTACTCGGCGCGCCACCTCGCGCTGATCGAGTGGGCGGCGGCGCTCAAGCTCTTCAACTACTCGTGCATCGGCCTCGCGCTGTTCTTGCCGTGCGGCATCGCGGCTGCGGCGCGACTGGCTCGGCGATGCTGCTCGCCGCGCCGGTGCTCGATCGCGAAGCTCGCCGTCGGCGGCTTCGCGCTGGCGCTGATCGAGACGCTGTCGGCGAAGATGCGCATCTTCCGCGCGCCCGAGTTCCTCGGCACGGCGTTCCTGCTCGCCGTGCTCGGCGATGCTCGTCAACCTGCTGCTCGGAAGCTGAGCCGCCGATGACCGCGCCTGCCGCTCTACGCGCAGCTCATCAACCTGCTGGCGGCGATCCTGCTGCTGCTCGCGTTCGCGATGCTGGCGCAGCGGCGCGTGCTGTCGCTGATCGACCTCTTCGCCGCGCAGGGCGTCGCGCTCGCCGCCTCGACGGCGATCGTCGCGTACGCACGGGCCAGCCGCACCTGTACTTCTCGGCGGCGCTGACGCTCGTGCTCAAGGTCGGTCCTGCTGCCGTGGATCCTGCACCGGCTGATCCGCCGGCTCGACGTGCGCTGGGACGTCGAGGGGCTGATCAACATCCCGACGACGATGCTGATCGGCATCGTGCTCGTCGTGTTCTCGTTCAACCTCGCCTCGCCGATCTCGCAGCTCGCGAGCACCGTCACGCGCGCGACGCTCGGCATCGCGATGGCGAGCGTGATGCTGTCGTTCCTGATGATGATCACGCGCCGCAAGGCGATGCCGCAGGTGATCGGCTTCCTGGCGATGGAGAACGGCCTGTTCTTCGCCGCGACGAGCGCGACCTACGGCATGCCGATGGTCGTCGAGCTCGGCATCGCGCTCGACGTGCTGGTCGGCATGCTGATCCTCGGCGTGTTCTTCTTCCAGATCCGCGAGCAGTTCGACAGCCTCGACCTCAAGCATCTCGAAAAGCTGAAGGAAGGCGATGACGCGAGCGGCGAGCCGAGCGTCGATCGAGATCCTCGCCGTCCTCGGCTTCCCGCTCGCTCGGCGCGCCGCGCTGCTGCGCCGTCGATCGGCGAGCGCCGCAGGCGCCCGACGCGTCAACGTCGCTGTCGAGCCTGCTCACGTTCGCTCGCCGCCGCCGCGCTGACCGCGCGCGTCATCGCCGACGGGCCGCTGCTCGTCGCTCGACCGGCAGTTCTTCGTCGACTCGTTCAACGTGTTCCTGGTCGCGCTGACCGCGTTCGTCGGCTTCACGACGGCGATCTTCTCGCGCCCGTACATGCGCATCGAGCAGGAGCACGGCCGGCTCACGCCGGCGCGGCTGCGGCTCTACCACAGCATGTACCAGCTCTTCAATTTCACGATGCTGCTGGCGCTGCTGACGAACAACATGGGCATCCTCTGGGTCGCGATGGAGGCGGCGACGCTCGACGACCGTGCTGCTGGTGTCGCTGTACCGCACGCCGGCGAGCCTCGAGGCCGCATGGAAGTACTTCATCCTCTGCGGCGTCGGCATCGCGCAGGCGCTGTTCGGCACGATCCTGCTGTACTTCGCCGCCGAGAAGCTGCTCGGCGCCGGCGGCGGCGCGCTGCTGTGGACGCGAGCTCGACGACGTCAAGGGCCAGCTCGAGCCGACGGTGCTGTCGATCGCGTTCGTGTTCCTGCTGGTCGGCTACGGCACCAAGGTCGGTCTCGTGCCGCTGCACAACTGGCTGCCCGACGCGCACGCCGAAGGTCCGACGCCGGTGTCCGCGGTGCTGTCCGGCCTGCTGCTCAACGTCGCGCTCTACGCCGTGGTCCGCTGCAAGGTGCTGGTCGAAGGCGCGCTGCGACACGCCGTTCGCGCGGCGACCTGATGATGGGCTTCGGCCTGCTGTCGGTGGTCGTCGCGGCGTTCCTGCTGTCGCGGCAGAAGGACATCAAGCGGCTGTTCGCCTACTCGTCGATCGAGCACATGGGCATCATCACGTTCGCGTTCGGCATGGGCGGCCCGGTCGCCAACTTCGCCGGCCTGCTGCACATGACGGTGCACTCGCTCACCAAGTCCGCGATCTTCTTCGCCGTCGGCCACGCGGCGCAGAAGGCCGGCACGCAGATCATGGACGACATCCGCGGCCTGGTCACGATCGAGCCCGCTGATCGGCTGGGGGCTGGTGCTCGGCACGCTGGCGATCCTCGGCATGCCGCCGTTCGGCGTGTTCGCGAGCGAGTTCCTGATCCTCACGACCGCGATGCGCGAGCAGCCGTGGGCGACGCCGTTCCTGCTGCGTGGCGCTCGGCGTCGCGTTCGCGGCGGTGTTCTCGAAGGTGCAGCCGATGGTGTTCGGCGAGACGACGGCGAAGCGCCTGCCGCATCGGCCGGCGATGATTCCGGTGTTCGTCCACCTGGCGCTCGTGCTGATGCTCGGCTGTGGATCCCGCCGTTCCTCGCCGACTGGTATCGGCAGGCCGCGCGGCTGATCGGATAGACGAGCCACGCATGAACTCGTCGCCGCCACTCGGACTCGCGGCGCCGTCGGATTCGCCGCCCGCCGCCGCTGCCGGCGTGCCGGCGCGACGCGCCAGCGTCAGCTCGGGCTGCGCTGCTTACCGCCTGCCGCGTCGCGTGGGAGCAAGGCGCGCGGCTCGTCGCGCTGTGGGGGAGCGACGAGCGCGACCGCGAGCGCGGCTTTACCTCCACGTCGTCGCTGCGCGACGCCGACGGCCTCGTGATGTTCGAGCACACGCTGCCCGACGGCGACGCGACGTATCCCGACCTCGCCGCGATCTTTCCCGCGGCGAACCGGATGCAGCGCGCGACGTTCGATCTCGTCGGCATCGCGTCGGAAGCCGACGATCAGCGGCCGTGGCTGTGGCAGGCGAGCTGGCCGATCGACCGTTTTCCGCTGCGCCGCGATTTCGAGGCGCATCGCCGAAGTGGCAGCCCGGCCAGGAGGAGTACGCGTTCGTCCGCGTCGAGGGCGACGGCGTGCACGAGATTCCGGTCGGGCCGGTGCACGCCGGCATCATCGAGCCCGGCCATTTCCGCTTCCAGGTCGTCGGCGAGAAGGTGCTGCGCCTCGAGGAGCGGCTCGGCTTCGTCCACAAGGGCATCGAGAAGCGATTCGAGGCGATGCCGCCGCCGACGGCCACCGGCTCGCCGGCCGCGTCTCCGGCGACAGCACCGTCGCGTACGCCTGGGCGTATGCGCAGGCGCTCGAAGCGATCGCCGGACGCACGGTGCCGCCGCGCGCGCGCTGTGGCTGCGCGCGCTCGCGCTCGAACGCGAGCGCATCGCCAATCACCTGGGCGACCTCGGCTATCTCGGCAACGACGGCGGCTTCGCGTTCGGCCTCGCGCAGTTCTCGCGGCTCAAGGAGGACGTGCTGCGCACGAATCGCGCGCTGTTCGGCCATCGGCTCGCGATGGACTACGTCGTGCCGGGCGGCGTGGCGCGCGACCTTCGCGCCCGACGCGCGCGGCGATCGCGCGACGAATGCGACATGCTGGAGCGCGAGGTGCGCGTGCTGCGCGACATCTACGACGAGCATGACGGCCTGCAGGACCGGTTCCGCGCCTGCGGCATCGTCACGCCCGCGCTCGCGGCCAAGCTCGGCCTCACCGGACTCGCGGGTCGCGCGAGCGGCCAGGCGCGCGACCTGCGCTGCGATTTGCCGGCGGCGCCCTACGACGCGCTCGGCGTGCGCAAGGTCGACCGCAGACGGCGGCGACGTCGCCGCGCGCGTCGCCGTGCGCTTCGACGAGATCGCCGAGTCGCTGCGGCTCGTCGCGCGCGATCGTCGACGCGCTGCCCCGACGGCGAAGCTGCGCGCGAGTGCCGTCCCGGATCCGCCGACGCTATCGCAAGGGCCTCGGCTACGTCGAGGGCTGGCGCGGGCCCGTGCTGGTCGCGCTCGAGAGCGGCCCCGGCGGCACGATCCGCCGCTGCCATCCGCACGACCCGTCGTGGACGAACTGGCCGGTGCTCGAGCATGCGGTGATCGGCAACATCGTTCCCGATTTTCCGCTGATCAACAAATCGTTCAATCTCTCGTACAGCGGGCACGACCTCTAGCGACTCGCATGCTGCACATCCTCCGGCAGATCGCGAAGACCGGCATCAAGACCGAGCCGCCGCCCGCGCCCGCCGACGACATGGCGGTCGCCGCGCGCCTGCAGGAGGAGATCCTGCGAACGCTCGGCGCGCGCGCTGACGATCCGCCAGGTCGACGCCGGCTCGTGCAACGGCTGCGAGCTCGAGATCCACGCGCTCGCCAATCCGTACTACAACATCGAAGGTCTCGGCATCAAGTTCGTCGCGAGCCCGCGCCACGCCGACCTGCTGCTGGTGACCGGCCCGGTGTCGAAGCACATGGCGATCGCGCTGCAGCGCACCTACGACGCGACGCCCGATCCGAAGCTCGTCGTCGCCGTCGGCGACTGCGGCTGCACCGGCGGCATCTTCGGCGAGAGCTACGCGAGTCTCGGCCGCGTCGCCAACGTCATTCCGGTCGACGTCGAGATCCCGGGCTGCCCGCCGACGCCGACGGCGTTGCTGCAGGGCATTCTCGCGGCGATCAGCGTGTCCGCGCAACCGCAAGACTCGCTCCCCAACCCGTCGACGACAAGTTTCCCCAGTACCCAGGATCGAGGGCGCGCGCGATGAGCTCGCCCTCGACGTCGCGCTTCAGAAAGCGCTGCTCATAGTCGGCGAAGAGCTTGTCGCCGTAGAGTCCGTACGCCAACGCGGTGAAGCTGCCGCCGGACACGCCGGTAATGACATCGACCGAATCGAGGAGGCGAACTCTGGTGCCGTTCGGCGCAGTGACCTCGGTGCGCCGAAGGAACTCGAGAACGCCATAGGAAAACGCGGCCGCGCGCGTGCCGCCGCCGGAAAAGGCAAGCACGACAAGATTGTCCTGGCTCTTGAAGTGCTTCTGGCGCGCCTGGAACGTATAGCCGTGTCCGGGGTGGCCTGCGTGATCGGGATTGATCGGACGGGTGGCGCAACCGCTCAGCAGCAGCAGCTGGGCAAGGGCCAACCCCACTGACGCGTGACGAACTCATCGCACACCCACGATCAATTTTGTTCAAAGGAGTTGCTGCGACACATCCCCCTGCGGCGGTCGACTGACCCACTTCCCGTGGGATCCGGCGTTTGGCAGTATAGTGCGCGGGCCGATTCCATTCCTGCGCATTCTTCCGCGTAGCCATTGCATGGACCAAAAGAAGCTCGACGCCCTGCGCCAGAAATACTCCGACGCCAAGGGCGGCGACATCCACGATCCGGAGTTCGCGGCCGTCGCCGCGCAGATATTCTCCGGCGCCGAGCGGCGCAAGTGGCCATTCGCCGATCCTGCGACATTCCTCGGCTTGCCGTTCCGGCCCGATGCGCTCGCCCAGCCTGACAGCAAGGCTCGATGTCGCGCTCATCGGCGTGCCGATGGACCTCGGCGTCACCAATCGCGCCGGAGCGCGGCTCGGGCCGCGAGCGGTGCGCGCGGTCGAGCGCATCGGCCCGTACGAGCACGCGCTGCGGATCGCGCCGGACGTCCACGTGACGGCCGCCGACATCGGCGACGTGCCGATGCAAAGCCGGTTCAGCCTCGAGCAATGCCATGCGGATATCGAGGCGTTCTTCACGCAGGTGTGCGCCGCAAACATCATTCCGCTGGCAGTGGGCGGCGACCATTCGATCACCTATTCGATCCTCAAGGCAATCGGCCGCGACCGGCCCGTCGGCATGGTGCACATCGATGCGCACTGCGACACGGCAGGCGTGTACGAAGGGTCCAAGTTCCATCACGGCGGGCCGTTCCGGCAGGCGGTGCTGGCCGGCGTGCTCGATCCGGAGCGCTCGATCCAGATCGGCATCCGCGGCGGCGCCGAATACCTGTGGGAGTTTTCGTACGACAGCGGGATGACCGTGCTGCACGACGAGGACGTGACCGCGATGGGCATCCCCGCCGTCGTCGCCCGGGCGCGCGAGGTGGTCGGCGCCGGGCCGACTCTACGTGAGCTTCGACGTCGATGGCGTCGATCCCGGCTTCGCCCCCGGCACCGGCACCCCCGAAGTCGGCGGACTCACGCCGCGCGAGGTGATCGGCATCCTGCGCGGCCTGGCCGGTCTCGACGTCGTCGGCGGCGACGTCGTCGAAGTCGCGCCGCAGTACGATGCGACGACCAATACCGCGCAGATCGGCGCGCAATGCCTGTTCGAAATGCTGTGCCTGGTGGCCATCCGTCGCCGGCAACAGCGGGTACCGGCGTGAATGCCGGCCATGGTCATCAACGAGAGGAGGGCGTGATCGACTATCTGTCGACCCAACCCGCGACCGCGCGGCGAATCGAGCGGGCACTGGCGAGCCCGTAGCCTTCCGCCGGGCCGCCCCAAGGAAGGCGACGTCCCTCTCGGAGGGACCGCGCGTAGCGCGAGGGAGCAAATGAGCCTTCCGCCGGGCCGCCCCAAGGAAGGCGACGTCCCTCTCGGAGGGACCGCGCGTAGCGCGAGGGAGCAAATCTGCCTTCCGCCGGCGATCATTCGCGCGTGCTGCGCTCGTAGCGGATGTCGGGCTCGCCTTCCTGATTGCCGGAGCCGTCGCCGAAGGCAACGGCAACGAAGCCGTGCCGCTCGTAAAAGCGACGGGCGCCCTCGTTGCGCGCAAACGTGTAGAGACGTAGCACCGGCGTCGCAAACGCCGCGTCGGCGAGGACGATCCGGAGGAGGTTCGTGCCGATGCTGCGACCCGTCCAGCCGGGCTTCACATACAGCTGCATGAGCCAGGCGCCGTCGCGGGCGGCGAACCCGACGATTTCGCCGTCGACTTCGGCGAGGCGCACCGAATAACGCGTGAACACGGTATCGCGCATCCAGGCGCGCGTCTCGGCTTCCGTGTGCGGGTCGCGTAGATCGGGCAGCATCGCGCGCCGGGCCGCGAGATACATCGTGGCGGTAGCGTCCGCCTCGGACGCGAAATCGGCCGGGCGCGGCCGGCGGATCTGCACCGATTGCCGCGACGTCATCCTAGTAGGTCACCCGACGCCTTGCGGCCGCGGCCGGCGCGGGGTGCTGCGGGTGGTATGGGAGACGGGCGGGCCACACTGCCGCCGCGCGCGCGACGTCCTGCGTGCGCGTCGAGCACGGGCTTAAGATACCGGCCGGTATAGCTCGCGGCCGTCTTGACCACCTCTTCGGGCGGACCCTCGACCAGGATCGAGCCGCCGCCCGCGCCGCCCTCCGGACCGAGGTCGATGATCCAGTCCGCGGTCTTGATCACGTCGAGATTGTGCTCGATGACGACGACGGTGTTGCCGTGGTCGCGCAGCCGGTGCAGCACCGTCAGCAGCATCTCGATGTCGTGGAAGTGGAGGCCGGTCGTCGGCTCGTCCAGGATATAGAGCGTGCGGCCGGTGTCGCGCTTCGAGAGCTCGAGCGCGAGCTTCACGCGCTGCGCCTCGCCACCCGACAGTGTGGTCGCCGACTGGCCGAGCGTGATGTAACCCAGACCGACGTCGAGCAGCGTCGACAGCTTGCGCGCGACCGCCGGCACCGGCTCGAAGAACGGGAACGCCTGCTCGACCGTCATCGCCAGCACTTCGTGGATGTTCTTGTCCTTGTACCGGATATCGAGCGTCTCCCGGTTGTAGCGCTGTCCGTGACAGACGTCGCAGGGTACGTAGATGTCGGGCAGAAAATGCATCTCGACCTTGATGAGGCCGTCGCCCTGGCAAGCTTCGCAACGGCCGCCCTTGACGTTGAACGAGAAGCGTCCCGGACCATAGCCGCGTTCGCGCGCCGCCTTGACCTGCGCGAAGAGCTCGCGGATCGGCGTGAAGAGCCCGGTGTAGGTCGCGGGATTCGAACGCGGGGTCCGGCCGATCGGGCTCTGGTCGACGCTGATCACCTTGTCGAAGTACTCGATGCCGACAATGTCATCATAGGGCGCGGGTTCCGTCGTGCTGCCGTAGAGATGCCGCGCCACCGCGTGGTAGAGCGTGTCGTTGATGAGCGTCGACTTGCCCGACCCGGAGACGCCGGTGACGCAGACGAAGACACCGACCGGCAGCTTGAGCGTGATGCGCTTCAGATTGTTGCCGCGCGCACCTTCGATCGTCAGCATGCGGCCGGGATCGACGCGATGCCGGCGCGACGGCAACGGGAATCTGCCGGCGCCCGGCGAGATACTGGCCCGTCAGCGAATGGGGGGCGAGCCTGATCTCCTCGGGCGTTCCCTGCGCCACGACCTGTCCGCCATGCTCCCCGGCCCCGGGCCCCATGTCGACGATGTAGTCGGCCGCGCAGATCGCATCGTGGTCGTGCTCGACGACGATCACGCTGTTGCCGAGATCGCGCAGGTGCTTCAGCGTAGCGAGCAGCCGGTCGTTGTCGCGCTGGTGCAATCCGATCGACGGTTCGTCCAGCACGTACATGACGCCGGTCAGTCCCGAGCCGATCTGCGACGCGAGCCGGATGCGCTGCGACTCGCCGCCGGAGAGCGTCTCGGCCGAGCGGTCGAGCGCGAGATAGTCGAGACCGACGTTGTTGAGGAACGCGAGCCGGCTCACGATCTCCTTGACGATCCGGTCGGCGATCGCAGCCTTGTGGCCGTCGAGGACCATCCCCTCGAAGTGGGCAGCGGCGGCCCGTAACGGCATTTCCGACACCTCGAAGATCGCTCGCGCGTCGTTGCCGGTGCCGACCTTGACGAAGCGCGCCTCGCGCCGCAGCCGCGTGCCGGCGCATTCGGGACAGGGTTTCGAGTTGAGATACTTCGCGAGCTCCTCGCGCACCATCTGCGAGTCGGTCTCGCGGTAGCGCCGCTCGAGATTCGGGATGATGCCCTCGAACGTGTGCTCGCGCATCATCGGCTTGCCGCGGTCGGACAGGTACGTGAACGGAATCTTCTCGTCACCGCTGCCCGTCAGCAGAATCTGTTGCACGCGTTCCGGCAACCGCACGAACGGCCGCTCGAGGTCGAAGCCGACGTGCTTCGCGAGGCTCCCGAGCATCTGGAAATAGAACTGGTTGCGGCGATCCCAGCCCTTGATCGCGCCGGAAGCGAGCGAGAGCTGCGGAAACGCCACGACGCGCTTCGGGTCGAAGAAGCTGATGCTGCCAAGACCGTCGCAGCGCGGGCACGCCCCCATCGGATTGTTGAACGAGAAGAGGCGCGGCTCGAGCTCCGCGAGCGAGTAGTTGCAGATCGGGCAGGCAAATTTCGCGGAGAACAAGTGCTCCGTCGCCGCTGCATTTTCCGCCGCATTTTCCTTCCCCATCTCGACCGCGATCGCGCGGCCGTCGCCGTTGCGCAGCGCGGTCTCGTAGGATTCGGCGAGCCGCTGCTTCATGTCCGGCGCGCACGCGCAGACGATCGACGACGACTTCGATCGTGTGCTTCGTGTTCTTGGCGAGCCGCGGCACGGCGTCGATCTCGTGCACGACGCCGTCGACGCGGACGCGGACGAAGCCTTTCGCGCGGAGCTCGACGAAGAGGTCGAGCTGCTCACCCTTGCGGTTGACCAGCGACCGGCGCGAGGATCATGAGCTTCGTGTCCTCGGGAAACGCGAGCGTCGCGTCGACCATCTGCGAGATCGTCATCGCGGCGAGCTTCTGCTCGGGATGATCCGGACAGTACGGATCGCCGACCCGCGCGTAGAGGAGCCGCAGGTAGTCGTGGATTTCCGTGACCGTGCCCACCGTCGAGCGCGGATTGTGCGACGTCGCTTTCTGCTCGATCGAGATCGCCGGCGACAGGCCTTCGATCAGGTCGACGTCCGGCTTTTCCATGAGCTGCAGGAACTGCCGCGCGTAGGCCGACAACGACTCCACGTAGCGGCGCTGGCCCTCCGCGTAGAGCGTATCGAACGCCAGCGAGCTCTTGCCCGAGCCGGACAAGCCGGTAACGACGATCAGCCGATGCCGCGGGAGATCGAGGTTGACGTTCTTGAGGTTATGCGTGCGCGCGCCGCGAATGCGAATGTATTCCATACCTTTGGGCTTAGGCCGTCCGGCGCATGCCGGGCGAGGGGCAACCTGCTACTATACCGCCATTCCGCAGGCATTTCTAAGGTGCCCGCCGGTCTTCGCAAGCCTCTCCGCTCTCCGCTCGCGCGCTCCCTTCTCCGCCCTCGTCAGCCCCATGCCGCACGACCGCGCGCCTCTCGCCGTCGCCGCCGACGCGGCCGCGACCATGACTGCCGCCGAGCGTCGCGCCACGGGCGGCCTCGCCGGCATCTTCGGTCTGCGGATGCTCGGCATGTTCATCATCCTGCCGGTGTTCGCGCTGTACGCGGAAACGCTCCCGGGCGGGCGCGACCACACGCTCGTCGGCATCGCGCTCGGGGCCTATGGCCTCACGCAGGCGCTGCTGCAGGTTCCCTTCGGCTGGGCATCGGACCGGTGGGGACGAAAGCCCGTCATCGTCGTGGGCCTTCTCATCTTTGCGCTCGGCAGCTTCGTCGCCGCGTGGGCGCCCACGATCGCCTGGACGATCGTGGGCCGCATCATCCAGGGCGCAGGAGCCATCTCCGCCGCCGGTGCTCGCACTGGCCGCCGATCTCACGCGCGACTCGGTCCGATCGCGCGCGATGGCCGCGATCGGCATGACAATCGGCGCTACCTTCGCGCTCTCGCTCGTCGTGGCGCCTGCGCTCTCGCCCCTCATCGGCGTGCCCGGCATCTTCGCGCTCACCGGAGTGCTCGCGCTGGCCGCGATCGCCGTGTTGCTGCACGCGGTGGCCGATCCGACAACCCCGAGGGCGCCGCGAAACGCGCCGTCGCAATGGCGACGCGTTTTCGTCGACCGCGATCTCATGCGACTCAACTACGGCATCTTCGCGCTCCATGCGGCGATCATGGCCCTGTTCCTCCAAGTGCCCTTCATGCTGCGCGACAACGGTGTCGCCGCCGATCGACCACTGGCTTGTCTATCTGCCCGTGCTCGCGGCGTCGGTGGCGCTGATGTTGCCGGCGCTCTGGCAGAGCGGATCAGCCGGGTCGAGGCAAGCCGGTGTTCGTCGGTGCAGTGGCCGTGCTGTTCGTGGGACAGCTGCTCTTCGCCCTGGCCGGCACGCTCGCTGCCGATCACGATCGCCGCACTCATCGTGTTCTTCACCGGCTTCAACCTGCTGGAAGCCATGCTGCCCTCGCTCGTCTCCAAATTCGCCCCGCCCGCGATCAAGGGCACCGCGACGGGCGTGTATTCCAGCGTGCAGTTTTTCGGCACCTTTGCGGGCGCCGCCGCCGGTGGCTGGCTGTCGCAGTGGCACGGCGCAGCGGCGGTCTTCGGATTCGGACTCGTGCTGACCGCGTTGTGGCTCGCGGTCAGCGTCGGCATGTCGGCGCCGCCGACGTACAATTCGCAGCACTATTCGATGGGAGAAACGTGACATGGCCTCCGTAAACAAGGTAATCCTGATCGGCAATCTCGGCCGCGATCCGGAGACGCGCTACACGACCGGCGGTGACGCCATCACCAACCTCAACATCGCCACCAGCGAGCAATGGAAGGACAAGACCGGCGAAAAACAGGAGCGGACCGAATGGCACCGCGTCGTGCTATTCGGGCGGCAAGCCGAAATTGCGGGCGAATATCTGAAGAAGGGCCGGTCGGTCTATATCGAGGGCCGGCTCCAGACGCGCAAGTACACGGACAAGGACGGCGTCGAGAAGTATTCGACCGAAATCGTCGGCGACCGCATGCAGCTCCTTGGCAGCCGTGAAGGCAGCGGCGGCGGCGACGCCGATTTCGGCGGCGAAGGCAGTTCCCGCCCGGGCGGCGGCGGAGGCTCGCGTCCGAGCGGTGCGGGGGGCGGTGGTGGCGCAAAGAGCGGCGGCGCGCCCAAGCGCTCGAATCCCGACGACCTCGACGACGACATCCCGTTTTAGAACACCTTGTTGTTTGCTTGTCGCCTAGTCACGCGGTCCGTCCTGTTTGCTCGCGGCACCATTTTTGCCACATGCCACGCAAAGCAGTCGCAAAATGATTCGCAAAACGGGCAGAGTCAAAGATTGGCGATGCCAGCATCTGTTGTCGTAACCGGCTGCGCAGCGATGCCAGGCGATCCAGGTCGCCGCCGTGCGCCACCGCGCGGGCCACATAGTCATCGGCATCCAGCTGCGATCCATTCCGGGAGTCCGGCATTCGTCAGCAGGCCGACCCCCTGGCAGGACAGGAAGGTCTTCCCCGCCAGCGTTAGCACCGGCACGCCCATCCACAAACTTTCGACGCTGGTGGTGATGCCGGGATAGGGAAACGGATCGAGGGCTATGTCGACCTTTTGGTAAGGGATCAGAGTGTTCCTCATCACAAAGCCCGCCAAAACGAGCCGCTTAACGTCGATGCCATGCACTCCGAATCGTTCGGCGATGCTTTGCCGGGCGGCTGCTTCCTCGAATTGTTTCGCCTTGAGGAAAAGCTGGCTGTGCGGCACGGCCGTCAGCAATCGGGCCCACAAGGCCACCACCTCATCATTGACCTTGGTCAGATTGTTGAAACTGCCGAAAGTGACACGGCGATGAGTCAGTGCGGGAAGCGGGGTGACTTGCGCATCCATGTCCGGCGGGGTGAAGCACAGGTAGGATTCCGGCAGACGCCAGATCTTTTCGATGAAGTTGACTTCATCTGATTCCGGCAGCGTCCACGGATCAGCGATGATGTAATCGATCGCTGCCACACCGGTAGTAGCGAGATAACCTAGCCAGGAGCACTGCACCGGCGCCGGTTTCCAGGCGAACATGGACAACCGGTTGTGTTCGGTGTGGCCGGAGAGGTCGATCAGGATGTCGATCCGGTCATCGCGAATCCGCTGGGCGAGCTTTTCGTCGGAAAGCCGAACCGCCGAATGCCAGCCACTGCAGGATGCCTTGATCCTTTCGGTGATCGCGTCGGTGACGAAGTGGGTCGGATAGCCAAAGATTTCCACCCGGTCGGCAGCCACGGACGCGATTGCAGCCAGCACGCTTTCGGCGAAATAGCCGACTGCATGATTGCGTAGATCCCCGGACACGAAGCCCACCCGCAAGCGTCGAGCAGGATCGGGACCGTTGGGCCAGACCGTAAAGGGACGTGCTTTCCGCGCCACCAAATCGCCGTAGCGGCGGGCCTCTTCCAGCATCGTCACGGCACCTTGCTCCGTCCGGTAGGTAAGGCTGAACAGCAGGTTGCTCTGCGCGATGCCATAATCGGGATCGATTCTCAACGCCTCTCGATAACTCTTGACCGCATCGTCACCTTTCCCAAGGTCTTTCAGCATATTGCCGACGTTGTTATGCGCCAGGACATGGTCGGGTTCGAGCTCGAGCGCCCGGCGATAGCGGGCGAGAGCTTCGTGTAATAGCCCGATCCCGTACAGGGCATTGCCGAGGTTGCAATGCGCGTCGGCGGATTCGGGGCCGATCTCGAGGGCCCGGCGAAAACTCTCGACCGCAGCATGAAGGTGTCCGGTATCCTGAAGCACATTGCCAAGGTTGAAATGCACGATGGAAATGCGGGAATCGATCTCCAGCGCGCGACGAAAACTCGCAATCGCTTCATCAAACCGACCCAAGTCCCTAAGGGCGTTGCCAAGGTTGTTGTGGACCTCGGTCGAGTGGGAGTTCAACTTCAGCGCCTGGCGATAGCTGGCGACCGCTGCCTCCGGTTGCCCTAGATCTTTCAGGACATTGCCGAGGTTGTTGTGCGCCAAGACGTAGTCGGGTTTGAGTTCCAGCGCCCGGCGATAGCACCGCAGCGCCTCGTCGAGCTGACCGCTGCGGTGCAGCACGTCGCCGAGGTTGCAAACCGCGTCGAGGTAGTCTGGCGCGAGCTCGAGCGCCCGGCGAAAGCTCGCAACTGCATCATCGAGTTGTCCTTGCTTTTGGAAGACGGCTCCCGCACCGTTGTGCACCTCGGCACGTTGGGGACCGAGCGCCAGCGCGCGACGGTAGCTCGCCCCCGCATCGTCCAGCCGTCCTAGCTTGAACAGCGTGTGGCCAAGGTTGCCGTGGCACCTCGGCGTAATCAGGATTTATCGTCAGGGCTCGCCGATAACTTGCCACGGCGTCCTCAAGCTGGCCGAGGTCATCCAGTGCGCTCCCCAATGCCACTTCGGCATCGGCAAAGTCGGGCTTCAACGCGATTGCCTGATGATAGGCTACCAAGGCTTCCTGGCGGCGACCCGAGCGGGCGTAAGCATTGCCCATGTTGTAATGCGCGCCGGCGTGATCCGGATCCTTCTCCAAGGCTCTGCTGTAGGCTTGGAGGGCACTTTCAGGGTCACCCATTGCCAGCAGCATGTTGCCCCGATTGAGATGCGCGCGCGCGAGGCCCGGCGCCAGCCGCACCGCGGCATCGTAGCGTTGCAGCGCGTCCGCGATCCGCCCTTCGTCCTCGATCGCGTTGCCCTCGTCAATGAGGCGCATCGCTTCCTGCTCGCTTGTGCCAGCATTGCGATCTTCCGCGCCGGCGATGGCGCGTGGGGGCGAACGAAATCTGTCAAACAGGCCCATTCACAGCCCTTTGTGCCGTTCCATCATCGACAGTGCCCTGGACCGCCAGACACTCGGCATTCCGGTCACGCCATTGCTTCCGTAGTCACCGTTCCGGCTTCCGCTGTCACGGACGTCGTAATGACCCCTCCCCCCAGGCAAATATCACCGTCGTAGAGCACGAGATACTGCCCTGGCGTGGGCGCCCATTCCGGCGCGTCGAAGAACGCCCGTGCGCTGCCGTCTTCCCGCAACTCGATACGGCACATCGCATCGGGCATCCGGTATCGGGTCTTGGCGCCGAGGCGCGCGAGCACCGAATCGCCGGGACGCGAGCCCGCAATCCAGCGCAGATCCTGCGCATCGACGCTCGGCCGGTAGAGCAGGGAATGGTCGTGCCCCTGCACGACGATGAGCGCATTGCGCGCGCGATCCTTGTCCGCAACGAACCACGGCAAGTCGCCGCCGGCCTTCGTCCCGCCTATTCCCAACCCCTGCCGCTGGCCGAGCGTGTAGTAGGCGAGACCATGATGGCCCCCGACGACCGTGCCATCGGGCGTTTCGATCGTCCCTGGCGACTTCGGCAGGTATTTCGCCAGGAAATCGCGAAAGGGCCGTTCGCCGATGAAGCAGATGCCCGTCGAATCCTTCTTCGCCCAGGTGGGGATGCCTTCTCGCCGCGCAATCGCGCGCACTTCGCGCTTCGTGATCTCGCCAAGCGGAAACAGCACCGGCGCAAGCTGCTCCTGCGTCAGCTGGTGCAGGAAGTAGCTCTGGTCCTTCGTCGCGTCGCGGGCCTTCAGCAACTCGACTCGCGTGCCATTCCCGCGCACCCGCGCGTAGTGGCCGGTCGCGATGTGGTCGGCGCCGAGAGCGCGCGCGTGCTCGAGAAACGCGCGGAACTTGATCTCGCTGTTGCACAGCACATCCGGATTGGGCGTGCGGCCCGCCGCATACTCGCGCAGGAATTGCGCAAACACGCGCTCGCGATACTCGGCGGCGAAGTTGACTGCCTCGAGCTCGATGCCGATCACGTCGGCGACCGACGCTGCGTCGACGAGATCCGTGCGCGACGTGCAGTAGTCGTCGGTGTCGTCGTCTTCCCAGTTCTTCATGAACAGGCCGACGACCTCGAATCCCTGCGCCTTCAGCATCCACGCAGCGACCGACGAATCGACGCCGCCCGACATGCCGACGATCACGCGCGCCTTTCTCGCCATCACAACTCCGTGACGAAATCCAGCGGACGCCGGATTCCGGCGCGGAAATCGTCGACGCATCGCATGACGAGCGGGCTTCGATGCAGGTCGCGGCTCGCGATGAGGTCGTCGTACGAGAGCCAGAGGGCGCGCAGGATTCCCTCGTCGAGCGTGCGGTCTGCCTCGTGCGCGACGACATCGGCGGCGAAGGCGAAGCGAATGAAGGTCGCGCCGGTCACCGGCGTCTGCCAGCGATAGATGCCCACGAGCGCGGTGGGCGTGACGTGATAGCCCGTTTCCTCCAGCGTTTCGCGCATCGCGGCGGCCACGAGGGATTCGCCGGCCTCGAGGTGTCCTGCCGGCTGGTTGAGCCGCACTCCTGCCCGCGTCTCTTCCTCGACCAACAGGTACGCACCGTCGCGGACCACGATGGTCGCGACCGTCGTGACGGGACGGGGTAGGTCGAGCTCTGACACGTCAGCTTCCCTTCGAGCACAGGCCGCACATCGCGGCCGCGCATCGTACCGCGCATCCGACAAAAAGGCAGGGACGAAGCCCTGCCTTCCTGTACGAAGTGCGCGCAGCCGGCGCGAGGCCGGCTCACGTCGTTGCGCTTACTTCTTGGGAGCAGCAGCCGGCGCCATTGCGGGCGTAGCGGCGGGCGCCGTCGCGGCGGTCGCGGCGGCGGCACTTCTTGTCAGCGCCCATCTTGTCTTTGGCCATCTTGTCGGCAGCAGCCTTGTCCGCTGCGGCCTTCTTGTCGGCAGCAGCCTTGTCAGCCGCCGCCTTCTTGTCGGCTGCCTTCTTCTCGGCGGCGGCCTTCTTGTCAGCAGCGGCCTTGTCGGCAGCGGCCTTCTTGTCGGCAGCGGCCTTGTCGGCGTCAGCTTTCTTCTTTTCCGCCGCGGTCATTTCTTTCGCGGGGGCGGCCATCGCGGGTGCGGCGGCCGGTGCTGGTGCGGCGGCCGGAGCCGTCGCTTTGGCGGGAGGCGTAGCGGCCGGGGCAGGCGCCTGAGCCGCGGCGGCGCTCGCCAATGCGGCGGCGATCATTGCAACGATAAGCTTGTTCATCTTGATTCCCTCAGTGGTCTGGTTGGGTTACGCGTACTTTGGTTTTGAGTACTTTGATATTGAAATAAAACCCTGTAATTATAGAGACTTGCGTGTCATTTTGCAATCTGGGACGCGTGTTTGCGGCCCGGAATGGCACCGGTGTCGCTCATTTGGTCACTGGTTCGGCCGGCAGGCGGTGGTCCTGAGCTTCTTTGCGACTTCTTGGCCGAACGTCTTGCCGGTTGATCCTTGGGTTACAGACGGGTGAACGACCCGCAATCCTGGTGTCGCCGCCGTTAACGGCCTCTGGCGGCATAAGGTTGACACTCCGGACCACGAACGGGGCGCGAGCGGGTCGCAAGCGTCAGCAATCGAGGTCGATGTCCTTCTGCAGCCAACCCCGCAACAGCGGGACTGTAATGGGCCGCTTGGTCGCGAGCGAATGCCGGTCCAGCGCGGCCAGGGCGCCGACGAGCGCGGGCATGTCGCGACGGCCGTGGGCCAGCAGGTAATGAATGACGTCGTCCGCCAGTCGAAAGCCACGGCCCTTGGCGTAGGCCGCGAGCGCCGCGGGCTTGTCGGTATCCGCAAGTGGTGTGACCTCGTAGACCAGACCCCAACCCAGTCGGGTGCGCAGGTCCTCGCGCAGCGAAAGAGCGACCAACGGCACCCGGCTCGCGACGAGCAGATGGCCGCCGCGATCGCGCAGTTCGTTGAAGATCGTGAATACGCGCGCCTGCGCGTCGGGCTCCGCGCGGTCGATGCCGTCGATCGCGACGAGGTCACGTTCCGCGGGTATTGCCGGATCGTGCGCAAGCAGTTCCGCGCCATCCGCCACGAACATCGCGGGCCGGCCGCGCGCTTCGACCGCCGCGACGGCGGCACGCAGCAGGTGCGTCTTGCCGGCACCGGGGGCGCCCCAAAGCATCACACCCGTCTCGCCGGACACGCCGGCCGCCAGCCCCTGCACCGCGGCCAGTGCCTCGGCATTGCCGCCGGGAAGAAAATTGCCGAACGATGGCGGCTCGGGCACTGCAAGGTCGAAGACGAGTTGTTCGGTCACGTGGAGTGCGGCCGGCGGCGACAGGCCGCGTTCGAGGCAGGCGCCGTTCCGAATCCGGTAAGATGGGAATGGAAAGCGCTGCACTTTACCGCGTCGCTCGCGCTTCGCCCAATCCGGCGCAGGTCGTTGCGTCGCGACGGGCAGAGGACCGCCCGGCAACCGTCGCCATTGCCCGATCCCGCAAAGCCGTTCCCACGCCGATGACATCGCCCCACCCTGCCCCGCCGTCCCGTCTGTCGTATCGCGAATCCGGCGTCGACATCGAAGCCGGCGACGCGCTCGTCGAGCGCATCAAGCCCTTCGCAGCGCGGACGATGCGGCCGGAAGTGCTCGCCGGAATCGGCGGGTTCGGGGCGCTGGTCGAGCTGCCCAAGCGCTATCGGGAGCCGGTGCTCGTCTCCGGAACCGACGGCGTGGGCACGAAGCTGAAGCTCGCCTTCGCTCTCGGCCGGCATGACACGATCGGCATCGACCTCGTCGCGATGAGCGTCAACGACATCCTGGTGCAGGGCGCGGAACCGCTGTTCTTTCTCGACTACTTCGTGTGCGAGCGGCTCGACGTCGGGGTGGCCGCCGATGTCATCAAGGGCATCGCCGCGGGGTGCGAGATCGCCGGATGTGCGCTCATCGGCGGGGAGACCGCAGAGCACCCCAACGCGTTCGTGCCCGGCGAATACGACCTCGCCGGCTTCGCGGTCGGCGTCGTGGAAAAGTCGCAGGCCATCGACGGCACGCGGATCGCCGCCGGCGACGTGCTGCTCGGGCTCGCCTCGAGCGGACCGCATTCGAACGGCTTCTCGCTCATTCGCCGGATTCTCGAGGTTGCCGGCGCCGACCTCGCGCAACCGCTCTCCGGCATCGCCGGCTCCCGCACGCTGGGGGACGCGCTGCTCGAGCCGACGCGCATCTACGTGAAACCCATGCTCGCGACGATGCAGAAGGTTGACGTGAAGGGCATGGCGCACATCACTGGCGGTGGCTTGCTCGAAAACATCCATCGCATGTTCCCGGTTTCGCTCGCGGCGCGCGTCCGGCAGGCTTCGTGGCCGAGGCCGGCGATCTTCGACTGGTTGCAGCGCGCGGGCAACGTGGCCGAAGCCGAGATGCATCGGGTATTCAACTGCGGTATCGGCCTGGTCGTCGTCGTCGCAGAAGCGGACGCCGACCGCGCGGGCGCATTGCTCACCGCGGCCGGCGAGACGGTATTCCGGATCGGCGACGTCGTCCCGCGTGAGTCAGGCGCGCCCGGCACCGTCGTCGTCTAGGACCCGTCCGACGGGCCCCGTCATGGCGATCCCCCGCGTCACCGTCCTCACTTCCGGCCGCGGCTCGAATCTGCGCGCGCTCATCAACGCCGATGCCGAAGGCCGGCTCGAAGGAACGATCGCAGCGGTCATCAGCAACCGCGCTGCGATTCCCGCGCTCGACATCGCGGCGACGCATGGCATCCCGGGATTCGTCGTTCCACACGAAGCCTATGCGGACCGCGATGCCTTCGATGCGGCGCTCGCCGCTGCAATCGACGCGACGGAACCGGATCTCGTCGTATTGGCGGGCTTCATGCGCGTCCTCGGCCCGGAGCTCGTGGGGCGATACGAAGCGCGCATGCTCAACATCCATCCGTCGCTGCTGCCCTCGTATCCCGGTCTCCACACGCACCGCCGCGCGCTGGCGGACGGCGTGCGCATCCACGGCTGCACCGTGCACTTCGTGACCGCGGCGCTCGACCACGGGCCGATCGTCGCGCAGGGGGCTGTTCCCGTGCGGGACGACGACGACGAAGCGTCGCTCGCCGCGCGCGTGCTCGCGGTCGAGCATCGGCTGCTGCCTGCCGCCGTAAAGGCCTTCTGCGCGGGCCAGCTGGTCATCGCGGGAGGCCGCGTCCACGTTAAGCACGAGTCGGTGCCCGACGCCACGCTTGAAGTCCCCACCTGAAACTCGTGACCACGCCCGCACCGCTCGATCAAACATCGGCGTCCACGCCGCCCGCGGGCGAATCCGCGCGGCGCTTGAGCGCCGCCGGGCCGTCCCAAGGCGCGAATAGCTCCCTCTCGGAGGGAAGGCGCGTAGCGCCAAGGGTGCGCCAATCCGCCGCGACCGCGATGAACCGCACGTTGCGCACCTGGACGCCGCGGCGAGGACTCGTCGCCGCCCTGGTGCTTTCGATCGGCGTGCACATCGCGCTTTCGTTCTGGCCCGCGGACTACGAAACCCTGCCGGATACCCTGCCCTTGCAGGCGTCGATCGTCGAAATGCCACCGCCGCCGCTGCCGGTGGCGGCGGCTCCGGTCAAGCCGCGTCCGAGGCCCCAGCGCCCGACGGCGACCCGACCCGCGGAGCCCACCCAGCCTGCCGCGGAAGACGCCGCGTCGGCAGACCGGGAAATCCCCCCCATCGAGCCAACGCCCGAGGCCATCGCCACCGGACCCGAACCCTCCACTGAGGCGGTCGCCGCCCTTTCGCCGGATGCGGTGCCGGAGGAGCCACCGAAGACCCTTCCCCGCCGTGTCGACCTCGTCTACAAGGCCTTTCTCGGGACCCAGGGCTTCCTGATCGGCGAAGCGGTCTACCGGTTCGAGCACACGGGACAGGAGTATCACATCATGACGATCGGCGAAGCGAAGGGACTCGCCGCGATCTTCCTGCGGGGGCAGGGGAAGCTCGAGAGCCGTGGATTGATCACCGCCACGGGGTTGCGGCCCTCCGAGTTCGCGGTCGAGCGCGGCAGCAGCGAAAGGCGCGAAACCGCGGTTTTCGACTGGGAGATCGGAATGGTGACGCTCCACGATCAGAAGGCCGAGTCGCTCGAGCCCTCGACATTCGATCCGCTGTCGCTCATGTGGCAGGCCTACTTCACGCCTCCGGTCGACGACGTCCAGGACATCAGCGTCGCCACAACGCGGCGCGTCGGTCGCCACGTCCTCACGCGCGAGGCGGAGGAAACGATCCCATGGTCGCAGGGGGAGATCGTCACGGAGCGCTGGCGTCGCAAGAGTGAGGACGGCAATACGGAGACCACGGTGTGGCTCGCGCCGTCTTTGCGCTACATCCCCGTGAAGATGCGCGTGAAGACCAACTACCGCAGCATTTTCGGGGCAACGCTCGAGGCCACACTCGATTCGATTCGCGTCGACGAAACGCTGGCCCGGCAATGACGCGCCGCGCATGAGCCCGAAGGGCCGCCCCAAGGGCGAATACCGGAGCGCGCAGCGCGAAGGTAGTCCAATGACCCCGAAGGGCCGCCCCAAGGGCGAATACCGGAGCGCGCAGCGCGAAGGAAGTCCAGTGACCCCGAAGGGCCGCCCCAAGGGCGAATACCGGAGCGCGCAGCGCGAAGGTACTCCAATGACCCCGAAGGGCCGCCCCAAGGGCGAATACCGAAGCGCGCAGCGCGAAGGTAGTCCAGTGAGCCTGCGGGCGAACCAGGTCGCCGGGCTCGCCAGCGCTATCGCCGAAATCCGCACGCTCCAGCATCCAGCCGATTCGCTGCTGCACGATTTTTTCCGGCGGCACAAGGCGATGGGGCAGCATGACCGCGCGTTCATCGCCGACGGCGTATTCGCGTATTTCCGGCGCCGCCGTTCGCTGGAAGAGCTCGCGCAAACGGAGCGGCCCATGCGCCTCGCCTTGGCCGTGCTCGTCCGCGAGCTCGGGATCGGCATGCGCGAATGGGACGGCGTCATCGGCGTGGACGACGCACTCTGGGTGCGTGAATTCAAGGCGCGCCTCGCCACAAGCCTTCCCGCCGCGGTCGCCGCAGACCTGCCGGACTGGCTCTGGGAGCGACTCGGTACAGCGTATGGCGACGCCGAGCGCGCCGCGCTCGCCCGCGCGTGGCTCGCGTCCGCGCCGCTCGATCTGCGCATCAATCCGCTGAAGACGACGCGCGACGAGGCACGCGCGGCGCTCCAGGCATCGGGCATCGATGCGCAGCCGACTCCCTATTCGCCGCTGGGCCTGCGCATCGCGGGGCGGCCTTCGCTCGCCCGGCATCCGTTGTTCGTTGCGGGCGCGCTCGAGGTGCAGGACGAAGGGAGCCAGCTCGTCGGGTACCTGGTGGCGCCTAAACGCTCGGAAATGGTCGTCGATTTCTGTGCGGGTGCTGGCGGCAAGACGTTGCTCCTCGGCGCGTTGATGCGATCGCAGGGCCGGCTCTACGCGTTCGACACGCACGACCGGCGGCTCGCAAACCTCAAACCGCGGCTCGCGCGCTCCGGCCTTTCGAACGTGCACCCGCAACTGATCGCGCACGAGCGCGACACGAAGGTCAAGCGGCTCGCCGGCAAGATCGATCGCGTGCTCGTCGACGCGCCGTGCACGGGGTTCGGCACGCTGCGCCGCAATCCCGATCTCAAGTGGCGACAGCAGGAATCGGCGCTCGCCGAGCTCGCGGTCAAGCAGCAATCGATCCTCGCTGCGGCGGCCACGCTGGTGAAGCCCGGCGGCCGCCTCGTCTACGCGACATGCAGCGTGCTGCCCGACGAAAACGAAGACGTCGTCTCCGCGTTCGTCGCTGCGCATCCCGCGTTCTCACGTGGCGACGCCGCAACCGCATTCGCCCACGCGGGAATCGGGCTCGACACCGGGCCGGCGTTGCGGCTGCTGCCGCACAAGCATGGCTGCGATGGTTTCTATGCCGAGGTGCTGACGCGCGGGTCGTAGCGCGCGCTATCGGCGTGTGCGCTGCGCGTCGGGTGAACGCGGATTCCGGTAGACTTTCCGCGTGTTCGTGCCGATCGATTTCACCCGCATCGAGGCCGCGCTTGCCTCGCCGGCCGGCTGGTGGGAACTCGCCATCGTCGCCCTCTCCTTCGCGGTCGGCTGGATGCTGGATCGCCGGCTGCGCCTCCAATCCGCGTCGGAGGCGGAGGTTGTGCGCCTCGGCCTCGGCAGCGCCAACCGGATGCTGCTGCCGCTCGCAACGCTCGGTCTCATGCTCGTTGCCGCCGCCGTATTTCGGCGCTGGTACCCGCCGTTTTTCCTCCCGATCGCCATCCCGCTGATGGTCGCTCTGGCGTTGATCCGCCTCATTGTCTACGCGATGCACGAATTGTTCGGCGCCCCGGCCTGGTTGCCGTCGTCGGAGCGCGTGGTTTCGTTCGCGATCTGGGGCATCGTCCTGCTCCACTTCACCGGCGTGCTGCCCGAACTGTGGGCTGAACTCGACGCGCTGGATATCCCCCTCGGAAGCAAGCACGTGTCCGTGCTCGAGCTCCTGAAAGGCAGCATCGCGCTGATCCTGACGATAGCCGGCTGCCTCTGGCTCTCCGGCCTCATCGAGCTGCGTCTGCATAAGGCGACCAAGTTCGACAGCAGCGTTCGCGCTGTCATCGCCAAGCTCGTGCGCGCGCTGCTGCTGACCGTCGGCATGCTGGTCGCGCTGCAGGCGGTCGGCATCGATCTCACGCTGCTGACGGTATTCGGCGGTGCCCTTGGCGTGGGCATCGGCCTCGGCCTGCAGAAGCTCGCGAGCAACTACATCGCCGGTTTCACGATCCTGCTCGACCGGTCGATCCGCCTGGGTGACAGGATCACCGTGGACAAATACACCGGCTTCGTGGCAAGGCTGACGTCGCGCTACGTCATCGTGCGCAGCCTGGACGGCGTCGAGGCGGTGGTGCCAAACGAAACCCTGGTGACGACGATCGTGGTGAACCACGCCCGCGCGAAGCGCGAGATCCGGCACGGCCTGCCGGTGCAAGTGACCCACGATACCGATATTGACCTCGCGCTAAAGCTGATGGAGGCAGCGGCGCTGGCCGAGCCGCGCGTGGTGAAGGACCCGCCGAACGCGCCGGCGGCGATCGTGGTCCGATTTGGGGAGGTCGGGATCGATCTCGAGCTGGGGGTCTGGATCGACGACCCGGACAGCAACCAGCTCAACCTGCGAAGCTCGATCAACCACGCGATCTGGAAATCGTTTCGCGAGAACGGCATCAGGATCCCGGTACTGCAACGCGAGGTGCGTCTGGCCGCCCCGCCCGAGGCCACCGGCGCACCCATGGTGACCTCCGATCGGGCGGGTCCCGCCGTCTGACCGACCGCGGGAACCGATCGACCCAGCGCGAATCCGTACAAGGCGGCGCGCAGCGCCGCGCGCCATCGTCAAGCCTTTGTTCCATAGCGATAAAAGGTCGTAGCCGCGCAGGCCGGTCCGGCCGCCGGAATCGCGTATAATCCAACGTCTACACAACGGGCGCGATGCCATTGGCCGCCGCCCCATAAAAGGATTGCCTCGATGTCTTTCGATTTGCTTGGTTTTGTCGCGCATGGATTGATGCCGCTTCCGTGGTGGGGCTATTTGGTTGTCGCGCTGGCGATGACCCACGTCACCATCGCCTGCGTGACGATCTTCCTGCACCGTGCGCAGGCGCATCGCGCGCTCGACCTCCACCCGGCGGTCAGTCACTTCTTCCGCTTCTGGCTGTGGCTCACGACGGGCATGGTCACGAAGGAGTGGGTCGCCATCCACCGCAAGCACCACGCCAGGGTGGAAACTCCGGACGATCCGCACAGCCCGCAGACGCGCGGCATCAACACCGTCCTCTGGCGCGGCACCGAGCTCTATCGCGCCGAAGCGAAGAACGCGGAAACGATCGACAAATTCGGTCTCGGCACGCCCGACGACTGGATGGAGCGCAATGTCTATACGCGCTTTTCGTGGGAAGGCGTCGGCTTGATGCTGATGGTGAATTTCATGCTGTTCGGCGGCGCCGGCCTAACGATCTGGGCCGTGCAAATGGCGTGGATTCCAGTCACGGCGGCCGGGGTCATCAACGGCATTGGCCACTATTGGGGTTATCGCAATTTCGCCTCGTCCGACGCCTCGAAGAACATCGTCCCCTGGGGCATCCTCATCGGCGGCGAGGAGCTGCACAACAACCATCATGCGTATGGAACATCGGCGAAGCTGTCGTCGCGCTGGTACGAATTCGATCTGGGATGGACCTATATCCGGATCCTCGAGACGCTGCGCCTTGCCCAGGTGCGCAAGGTCGCGCCGACCCTGCGGGTAGCGCCCGCCGGCAAGGCGACGCCCGATGTCGCCACGCTTCAAGCAGTGATCGCGAACCGCTACGCCGTGGCGACCGCTTACGCGCGCACGCTGAAGGCCACATGTGCGACCGAGCTCACGCGACTGCGCGAGCGTGCCGGCCGCAGCGACTTTGCGGACGTCCCGAGCATGCGCCGGTTGAAGCGCTGGCTGTCCGGCGACAAGATCAGCGCGTTGCGCGAGCATGAGCACGCGATGCTGGCGAGGGCAATGGAGAAGAGCCGCGCGCTCTCGACGATCTACGCGATGCGCCAGGAGTTGAACGTGCTTTGGGAGCGCTCCACGGAATCGAGCGAACAACTGCTCGCCCGCCTGCAGGACTGGTGCCGGCGCGCGGAGGCTTCGGGCATTGCGCCGCTCGCGCAGTTTTCTCTGCAGCTGAAGCGTTACGCGTAGCGCTACAAAACTGAAGCGCTAGGCGGTCGCGGTAACCGAACTTTCCGCGGAGGGTGAGGGCTTTCCCGCGGCTGCACCGTGCGCACCCGCATCCTGCTTTGCCTTCTGCTCCGCCAGGTATTCGAGTGTGGCGCTCACGGCGCGGTCAAACAGAGGCACTGGCTCGAGGATCAACGCCGCCCTGCCGGTGCTCATCTCCCACGCAAGCTCCTCGGGGCTGAATACCATCACCGCCGAGCCCGAGCGGCTCGCGAAGATGTAGGTCGCGCGCCACGGACTGATCCAACTGAGGCGCGCTTTGACGATCGTTCCGCCTTGCTCGAACGCGAGCCACGTCCCCAATACAAGATCGGCGACGAAATCGTGCAGATTCTCGATCTGCTTACGTGCGGCCGGTGATCGTAACGATAGCGCGCTCTGGTTCTCGAGCCAGGCCGGTTTTGAAGTCCATGGGTTTCATCGCCGTCATGTGCAGGTCATACAGGACGCTCAGGAAGCACTTCATCTTCTCGTCCGGCACTTGAACCGTGGCCCCTCCGGCGCGCAGACCCATGACGATAGGTGGAATCATCGTCGAAAGCCGGGCTTTTTGACCGGTGCGCCGTTTCGCTGTAATCGACCACAACATGTCGTCCATGATCTTCACCGCGGCAACATAGGCGTCGCTGCGCGTTCCTTCGACCTGTCGAAGGCGGGTCAGATAATCTGCCCATACGGTCCCGATGAATACCCGGATGTCGAAGGGAACATCGATTCCGGAAAGCTTGTCGCGAATGAGTACCCGTACGCGTGAACGATCGGCATCGCGCGTTTCCGCGGCCAGACCAGTGTCCACTTGCGGCTGCATCGCGCGCGACATCTTCTGCTGCCATTCGTCAGTGAATGTGCCCAGCCTCTCGCAGGCATAGGCAAAGACATCCGGGTCCAGAACGAAATCGTCGCGAATCGCGGCCACGATCGAGGAGGCGACCTTGTCGAACGCGGCGCCATACGCTTCGTCATCCTCCGCACCGATTGCCGCCACAGCGAGGTCCTCGAGGAGCCGCCTTGCCGGATTCTGCTTGTCTGTGAAGACGCTGGGATCCAGTAAAGCCGCTTTGAGGATCGGTAGCTGGATTCCCTCGAAGATCCTTCGAAATCGCGGGGGGATAGCAGGATCGTGGAAAATATAGTCGAACAGGAATCCAACCACATCGATGATATCCCGATTGCCCTCTTCGGTGATTTGAGACGCCATCGCGGCGTGGATCCAGGGGATGCGATTCACGGGCGTCACGCTGGCGTCGAATCCGGCTGGCGCATTCAGGCGCAAATGCTCATCCATGGGATCGGTACGCTGCCAGTGGTCGAGCGTCTCCAGCACGGCCGACAGCGCCCCGGACACCATCATCGCGTTGAGTTTGGGAAAGGCTCCGGCGGCTTTTTGTGGCCGCGGCGGTACGCTTGCCGCCGCTGTCGCATACGGATTGGCGGAAAGCGGGGCGAGCCGATAGCCGGCGGCCGCGGCAGCGGTCGGGTCAAGCGTGCGCCATGCCTGAAAATAGGGGTGTATTTCATTCAGCAGGCGGCTGAACAGAGGCAGAAGTCGCCCATCGTCGACGGGCCGCAGGTCACTGCGCGCACGCATCATCGCCCCGATCTCGGGCAGAATCCTGCGCTGGGCGAGCAGCCGGTTGAGCTGGATATAGGTCTTGTTGATCGCCGGAATGAAGTCGCCGACTACCCGCTCCATCAGCGGCTTCCAGATACGCGGCTCGACATAGAGCGAACGCGAGGTCATGCCGATCGCATCGAGCAGGTACGCGGGGGCGAACGGACTGTCGACGTCGCGGCCCGGCGTCTCTCCAAACAGCACGGACACACGCCAATCGAGCGCATCGAGCTCAGGTTTGGCGGCCGCCTCCAGGCGTTTCGCCAGCCTTTCCAGCGAGCTCTGCTTGCTGGTGTCGCTATCGTTCATCACCCGGAGCGAGTCGAACGTCTGCAATGGGTCGGGCCGGCGGGCCGTGCGCCGCGTTCCAGCGAGGCGCTTCTCGAAGAGCTCCCGCAATCCCGCATCGAATGCCTCGGTCCACTCGGTTCGCTTGGATTTGAATTCGTACACTTCCTCCGTCGTGACGCGCGAATCCAATTCGAAGAGATCGTTGCTGGTTTCGATCGATAGCTTGGCAAGACCCTTGGACAGGAAATGGAACAGTTCGAAACATTCCCGCATGATCGCCAGATGGGTGGCGTTCATCGGAGGGGTCGCCGCCGCACTGCCGCTTCCGCCGTACGATTCGGTTAGACCAGCATGCGAACGCATTGAGTCCTCGGGTCCCCAGGTGTGGGTCGGGCGGCCATGAAACGGCCATGACGACAGGCTGCCGATAAGCAGCAATATTTGGGCCAGAATGGGCGAACCGATATACTGATTTAACCCGTCCCGCGGAGGGATTCGGCGCTGGCGTTCTGGTCGGCATCCGTCAAGCGGATTGGCTCGACCGCGACGCGTCCATTGGCGCCCGGACGTTCCAGCTCGTCGCGTGGCCCGAAAAAAAGCCCGCCGATCGGCGGGCCTATCTCATTTTCGGTGGTCGCCAACGCGGTTCCGCATGGCGTCCACTCCCGGTCTCGGGGCCGGGGAACGGAGAGTTACTTGAGCTTCGTTTCCTTGTACGTCACGTGCTTGCGCGCAACGGGATCGAATTTCTTGATCTCCATCTTTTCCGGCATCAACTTCTTGTTCTTCATCGTCGTGTAGAAATGGCCCGTGCCGGCCGAGGACTCGAGCTTGATCTTTTCGCGCATGGTCAGGTTCCTTCAGCGAATCAGAGGTGTTGGCCGCGCGCACGAAGATCCGCGAGCACGACTTCGATGCCGTTCTTGTCGATCGTCCGAAGCGCGGCGTTGGTCAAACGCAGCGTGATCCAGCGGTTTTCGCTTTCCAGCCAGAACTTGCGGCGCTGCAAATTGGGCAGGAAGCGGCGCTTCGTCTTGTTGTTGGCGTGCGAAACATTGTTGCCCACCATCGGGGCCTTGCCGGTGATCTGACAGACTCGAGCCATGGCTCGCTCCTTCGTATGCGGTCTATTGTCGGATGCAAAGTCTAGCATTTTACATCGAAATCCGGTCTCAATTCAAGCTTCTACGGAATAACGCGCGCCCTGGCGCGAACGACTCAGAGGAGGCCACGCTCGGCAAAGGATGTGAGCTGGCCGTCCGCCACGACGAAGTGATCGAGCGTTCGGATGTCGACGAGCGCGAGCGCCTGCTTCAGCGCCTGGGTGAGGAGCTCGTCGGCCCGGCTCGGCTCGGCAACGCCCGATGGATGGTTGTGCGCAAAGATCATCGCCGCGGCATTGCGCGCGAGCGCGGCTTTGACGACCTCGCGCGGATAGACGCTCGTTTGCGCGAGTGTGCCACGGAAAAGTTCGTCGGCGGCGAGCAGCCGGTTCTGGCTGTCGAGGAACAGGCCGACGAACACTTCGTACGGCCGCGCGGATAGCAGCAGCCGAAGATAATCGCGGACCGCCTGGGGCGACGCGAGCGCATCTCGCTTGCGGGCTTCCTGGGAAAGCGACCGGCGCGCGAGCTCGACGACGGTCGCGAGCTCGGCGCCTTTCGCGGGACCGACGCCATGGACCGCGGCAATTTCGGCCACGGGCGCGGCGAGAAGCCCGGCCACGCCATCGAAGCGGGCGATAAGGGCGCGAGCGACATCGAGCGCACTCGAGCCCGGAGTTCCGGTGCGCAGCAGCAGCGCGACGAGCTCGGCATCCGACAGCGACGCCGCGCCGAGCGCAAGCAGCCGTTCGCGCGGCCGTTCGACCCGCGCACATCCAAGGTTGCCATGGCTTGGCTCCCGATCACTCGCGATGCTTCGCCCGGGCGGCGCACGCGCGGCATCACAGTCCGGGGCAGTGTAAACTTCGCGCCGACCTGCCTCTACTCGCCATTGGGATGATGGAAACCACGCCGCTTTCGAGAATCGTTCTGGGCCTGACCGGCGGGATCGCCGCCTACAAAGCCGCGGAGCTCACGCGGCTGTTCGTCAAGGCGGAGATTGCGGTCGACGTCTGCATGACCGCCGCCGCGTGCCGCTTCATCACGCCCCTCACGCTGCAGGCGCTGTCCGGACGACCGGTCCTCACCGACCTGTGGCAATCAGGCGCAGACAACGGAATGGGCCATATCAACCTGTCGCGTGGCGCCGACGCCATCGTCATCGCGCCGGCGTCGGCCGACTTTCTCGCCAAGATCGCCAACGGTCATGCGGACGATCTGCTGTCCACGCTGGCGCTCGCGCGCGACTGTCCGCTGTTCGTCGCGCCCGCCATGAACCGCCAGATGTGGGCGAATGCCGCCAACCAGCGCAATGTCGCGCGGCTCGTCGCGGACGGCGTCGTCGTGCTGGGTCCGGGCAGCGGCGACCAGGCATGCGGGGAAACCGGCGACGGCCGCATGCTCGAGCCGGAAGAGATCATCGCTGCGGTCCTCACCCACGCGCAGCCGAAGGTCGCTCGCGGGACGGCACGTGCTGCTCACGGCCGGGCCGACGTTCGAGGCCATCGATCCAGTGCGCGGCATCACCAATACGAGCTCGGGCAAGATGGGCTACGCGCTGGCCCAGGCGGCCGCCGAGGCGGGCGCGGTGGTGACGCTCGTCAGCGGGCCGACGCGTCTCCCGTCGCCGGCAGGTGTTACGCGGATCGACGTGACCAGCGCGGCGGAAATGGCCGCTGCCGTCGATGCTCATGTGGGCAGCGCCGACGCGTTCGTCGCGGTGGCGGCCGTCGCCGACTACACGCCCGAATCGCCGGCGCCAGCGAAGATCAAGAAGAGCGGCAAGCCGCTGACGATCGCGCTGCAGCCAACAGTGGACATCCTTGCCTCCGTCGCCGCGCGTCCCGACGCGCCATATTGCGTCGGCTTCGCTGCCGAGACGAATGACGTCGAGCGCAACGCCGAAGAAAAGCGCCGCCGCAAGAAGCTCCCGCTGATCGTCGCCAATCGCGCGCAGGATGCGTTCGGTCGCGACGACAACGAGGTCATCCTGCTCGACGACGCCGGCGTCCATCCGCTGCCGCGCATGGACAAGCTCGCGCTCGCGCGGCGGCTGGTCGTGGAGCTCGCGCGTCGGCTGCCGCCGCGGGCCGCGGCGGCGAACGCGCCATGACGGCGCGGACGGCACGGATCGCGCTCAAGGTTCTCGACGAGCGAATCCGTCCGCATCTGCCCGCGTACGCGACACCTGGATCCGCCGGCATGGACCTCCGCGCGTGCCTCGATGCCCCGCTGACGTTGGCACCCGGACAAGTCGAGCTCGTTCCGACCGGAATAGCGATTCACGTTGCCGATCCAGGGCTTGCCGCGATGATCCTGCCCCGCTCGGGTCTCGGCCACAAGCACGGCATCGTGCTCGGAAACCTGGTCGGCCTCATCGACTCGGACTACCAAGGTCCGCTGATGGTCAGTTGCTGGAATCGCGGATGCGGTACTCTATACACTGCACCCGATGGAGAGGCTTGCGCAACTCGTCATCGTGCCCGTCGTGCAGGCGGCATTCGATGTTGTCCACGGACTTCGCGGCGAGCCGAGCGCGCAGAGGGCGGGTTCGGCAGCACCGGACGCTGATCGCCAAGCGGCGCGCAATCGGGTAGGGGACCGGGTTACCCCGGTCGCCCTCCCACACCACCGTACGTGCGGTTCCGCATACGGCGGTTCATGAAACGCGCTGGAGGCGCTGCACCGTATCGAGCAGCGACACCAGCCCCAGACGGTCGAACCAGGACTTCGGGAAGGCCGCGTTCATGTGGCTCGCGCCCGCGTTCCACCACGGGCCGCGCCCGTTGGTGGCCGAGCGCCACGCCCGCTCCTCGCGTCAGTCCCCGCTTCATCAGATTGCGCGCGCGCGCATAGGGCCGCTTCCATTGTCGCCACAGGATGCAGCGTAACTTGTGCCGTATCCATCCATCCCGATCTTCCAGCGCCCGCTTGGTTTCGGTCAGCTTGAAGTACGCCGCCCAGCCACGCAGCACCGGGTTCAGGGTCTGGATCGTGGCGCCAAGGCTGCGCCCGCGCGCGCCGCGCAACAGCACTCGCACCTTCTCCGTCAGCCTCTCGAGGCTCGGCCCGGCAATGCGCAGCTTCGGCGTCTGGTGCCAGGTCAGGCTGTAACCCAGAAACTTCCGCTGCCACGGCCGCGCCACCGCGCTCTTGGCCTGATTCACCTTGAGCTTGAGCCGCTCGCCCAGAAACCCGGTCAGACTGTGCAACAACTCCACGCCCGCCCGTTCGCTGCCGACATAGATGTTGCAGTCGTCCGCGTAGCGGCAGAACGCGTGGCCGCGTCGTTCCAGTTCCCGATCGAGGTCGGTGAGCAGGATGTTGGACAGCAGCGGCGACAGCGGCCCGCCTTGCGGCGTGCCTTCCGTCGCGGCTGCACCAACCCGTCCGCCATCATGCCCGCTTCGAGATACCGCCGAATCAGTGTCGAGCACTCGTGCATCACCAATCTTCATCGCCAGCTTGCTCATCAGCAGATCGTGGTTGACCCGGTCGAAGAACTTCTCCAGATCCATATCCACCACCCAGCGCTTGCCTTGCGCCACATACTGGCGCGCTTGGCGCAGCGCCTGATGCGCATTGCGCCCCGGACGAAAGCCGTAGCTCGCCTCCGAGAAGCTCGGCTCGAAGATCGGTTGCAGCACTTGATGCAACGCCTGCTGGATCAGCCGATCCACCACCGTCGGGATGCCCAGCGTCCGCACCCCGCCTTGCGGCTTCGGTATGTCCACCCGGCGCACCGGCTGCGGTTGATACTCGCCCGCCAGCAGTCTGGCCCGAATCGTCGGCCAGTGTCGTTTCAGATGGTCTTTGAGCTCGGACACCGCGAGTTGATCTACTCCCGCCGCGCCCTTGTTCTCGACCACCCGCTGATACGCGAGCTTACAGGTTGCCGCGTTCCACTACGGCTTCCATCAGGCTCGTTGTCGCTACCTCCGCTTTCGTCCACGTACGGGTCGCCATGTCCGCCTCGGCGCAAGCAGCAGCCTCCGCCGGATTCCGTCCGGTCTCCTCTGCGCCCGCCTGATCTGCCCGATCAGCTTCTGCCTTCATCGGCTTCCTTGAGATCCCGCCGCCTACTCGCGGCACTTCACGTTCGGCCCTTCGGCTCGTGCTGACACCTACTATGGCCTCGGCTGACTTCTGGCGATCCATCCCGACACCTCTCGATGTCGGTAGCACAAGGCAGATCGCCAGATCTCCCCGGGTATTGCGCACGCACCTTCACGCTTATGCCTGTCGGATCTACGTCGCAGCGTTCCGTGCAAGTATCGGGCTTTGCAGATATTTGCCTGCTCACCCCGCTGCGCCGCCTCTATCCGCTTCCTGTTCGTCAGGCCAGCGCTTTGCCTTCGGCTTCCTCCAGATTCGCAGTCGCCCGCGACACCCTTGCCGTTCGGCTAACACTTCCCCTTGCCGGGTGTGTAGAGGACTTCCACCTCCAAGTACGTGCGCCCTGCCGGGCGCACCCAGAAAAAAACGGCCCCTCCTAGAGGGGCCGTCTGCTGGTGGGAGCGGAGTCAACCGTTCCCGTCAGGCTTGCTCGATCAGCGGCAGGAACCGGGCAGGTACTTCGCTGGCATGGTTGCGTTCACGCACTTGAACCCACCGACTTGGGTCGGAATATCAGCCACCGTCAATGGCGTCGTCATGTCCGACTGCACAGGCGTAAGCGTCAGCGTCTTGCCGGCGGCAGCAGCCGTCAGGCTGTCACCACCCTTTGTGCCCAAGGGCTGGGTCGTCACAGTGACTACGCCATTCACGCTGGTTGAGATTGTAGCTACATACTGCGTCGACGTCGCTCCTTCGCCACAGCCCCAGCCATCAATAGGGCTGACAGTCGTTCCGGCCGCGGCCGATTGATAGATCTCGGAAATCGCCGTACGGCATTGGCTAGTCGCCAGGATCGCTTCCGACACCCGGGCGCGGATCGTGTAGTCCTGATACGCCGGCAGCGCGACCGCCGCCAAAATGCCGATGATCGCAACCACGATCATCAGTTCGATCAACGTGAAACCTTGTTGAACACGCTTCATTTCCTGTCTCCTTGGTCGATTGGAAAAACCCGTGAACCGAGCACCGAAAGATGCAATGACCATTCGAGCAATCGGTGTGCCAGTGTCATGCGACTCCCAGAGGACACTTCAAGTACAAGTCATAACTATTTGTTCTGCTTGGCTTTATTTCGACGCCCAAGGGATGCCAGCCGACCCTTTCTTCACCTATTGTGACAGATGAGGCTTGTTGGCCACAACACAATGCGACGCGGCGGGCCAGTATTGCATGCCGTCCAGCGGCAGTTTCGCCCCGCCGATCGGGATTGACGCCCGATGTGCCGGGCCCAAATCGAGCTCGCCGTTCCAATCCCCATCGCGCCCTTGGCAGCAGCGATCATACGCGCGAGCGGCACAGCTATTCAATACGGCGTCAATCCAATGGGCGCTTCATCGCGGCGATGACTTCGAGCTTGGTGCCGGCGACTTCCAGAATGTCCCCGACCGCGAGCCGCCGGCCCTCCGGGACGACCTGCATTCCGTTGACGCTTGGAGGGGAGATCCCCTCGACCGGGACCACCCGGACTTCGTGCGCTCCGCGTCGCACGGCAACCACCTGAACTCCTGCCCGCCCGATAAGGGTTTCGTCCTTGACCAAGGCGACGATACGGCCCGCTTTGGCGCCTGTTACCACTTTCAGCGCAGGCTCCATGTCCGTTCGTCGTTCCGGCGGCGGCTTCATGGCATTTTCCGCCCCCGGCGCCGGCGTAGCGGGAGGAGGCGCAGCGGAGGGCCCGACCGGATCGGTGTCCATGCCGCCATCCTCGTCGGAAGCCCCAACGCGGCTGACGACTTCGGGAAGCGGTCCGGACGCAGGGGCGACGAGGTCCGATCGGCGCTTGGCGCGAAGCACCGCCGGCGCCACCAGCGTGGCGTTGGTGGACTCGCCTTGCCCGGAGCCGTCCTGCGACTTTACGGAGCCCGGCGGCGGCTCGAGCGCCGCGGCATCGTCGACAAGGTACGTCAGGATCCGCTGCCCGACGTCGATTTGGTCGCGATCGCGCAGGAAATGCTTGGTGACCGCCGCGCCATTGACGAGTGTCCCATTGGTGCTGCCAAGGTCTTCCAGGAACGAATCGGCGAGAATCGTCACCACCGCCGCATGCGCCCCGCTTACGGCCGGGTACGGGAGGCAGAAATCGTTGTCCGGCCGGCGCCCGATCGTGATGCGCGGGCGGTCGAGCCTGACTTCGACTGCCGTGCCGTCGCTATGGAAGTGAATGAGCTTGCCCATGGAACCCGGACCTCGGGCGTGCCTAGCTCGCGCGCTTCTTGGCGAGCCAGCGCTGGGCCCATGCGGCATCCGGCAGGAACGCCTTCGGCACCCGGACCAGCACAACGGAAATGTTGTCGCGCCCGCCGTTCTGGTTGGCGAGATCCACGAGCTCCTTGGCCGCCTCGCTCAGATTGTCCCGTCGGTTCTCGATGATCGACTGCACCTCGGCGGGCTCGACCATGTCGGTGAGGCCGTCGGAATTGAGCAGGTAGATGTCCTCCACCTCCGCGCGATACTCGACGATGTCGGCCGGGACGATGGCCTCGATGCCCAGCGCCCGCGTCACGAGATTCTTGTTGAGCGAGAACCGCGCCTGCTCCGGCGTCAGTTGTCCACCGTCGATCTGCTCCTGCAGCAGAGAATGATCGCGCGTAAGCTGCTCGAACTTCTCGCCACGCAGCCGGTAGCAGCGAGAGTCGCCGATGTGGCCGATGCTGACCCGATTGCCGCAGAACACCAGGCTCACGAGCGTTGTACCCATTCCGGCGCATTCGGGACGCGCCTGCGCGGCCTCGTAGATCCCCTTGTTTGCAACGGCGATCTTCTGCTGGAGCAGCAGCGCCGCATGCGTGAGGCCGCTCTGCGATGTCGACCTTCGACAGCTCGCGATCCGAGCGGAGCTCGGGCAACATCCCGCTGCTGACGACGTTGACTGCGATGCCGCTGGCCACTTCGCCGGCGTTGTAGCCGCCCATCCCGTCGGCGAGCACCGCGATGCCCGCGGTTGCGTCGACGAATACCGAATCTTCGTTGTGGGCGCGAACCATCCCCTTGTGGGACAGGACAGCGCAGTCGAGCGGCGGGCGGTCTGGCATCGGAGCGGTTCAGTGGGGGGCGGCGGCCGAGAGCCGGGCGCGTCAGCTGCGAGTTTAACGGGACGCCGCCATTGTTGCGAGTGGCCGGGGCGATCGGCGCCGATCATGGATCTGGGCGGGTTCGGACTTTCGCGAAGTCGCTCCATCTGCGGATGCTGGATCCGGGCGTTACGCGCGCCGATGCTGGTGCGAGAGCCAGAGGCCGGTCGCGACGACGATGACGACGCCTGCCACGGGCGCGAGGTAATGCAGCATGGGCGCGTTGGCGACGATCCATGGCTTGACGACGGTGTCCTCCGTCGCGATTTCGCCCGCGATGTAGCCCAGCAGGCCCCCGCCGGCGACGACGAGCCATGGAAAGCGCTCGATCAGCTTCATGATGAGCTGGCTGCCGACGACGACGAGTGGAATGCTGACGACCAGACCGAAGATCAGCAGCACGAGACTGCCTTTGGCGGCGCCGGCGACAGCCGATGACATTGTCGATGCTCATCACGAGGTCCGCGATGATCACGGTTTTCACCGCCGACATGAGACGGTCGCTGGCCGCGATCTCGGGTCCTTCGTCGTCGCGGACGCTTCGTCAAGAACTCTCTACAACACGGACTGCAGCAGCTTGCCCATCTCGGCGGGATTGCGGGTAACGCGAATGCCGCACTCCTCCATGACCGCGAGCTTCTCCTGCGCCGTCCCCTTGCCGCCGGAGATGATGGCGCCCGCGTGTCCCATTCGCTTGCCAGGCGGCGCGGTGACCCCCGCGATGAATCCGACTACCGGCTTCTGCATGTGGTCTTTCGCCCAGCGCGCCGCTGTTTCCTCGTCGGTGCCGCCGATCTCGCCGATCATGACCACGGCGTCGGTTTCCGGGTCGTCGTTGAAGAGCTTCAGCACGTCGAGATGCTTCAGACCGTTCACCGGATCGCCGCCGATGCCCACCGCGGTCGACTGGCCCAGCCCGAGCTCGGTCAACTGACCCACCGCTTCATAGGTCAGCGTTCCGGAGCGGGAAATCACGCCGATGCGTCCCTTCTTGTGGATGTGTCCGGGCATGATGCCGATCTTCAATTCGTCCGGCGTGATGACGCCGGGGCAATTGGGGCCAAGCAGCAGCGTCGCCTTGCCCTGCATACGGTAGCGCGTGCGGATCATGTCGCGCACCGGGATGCCCTCGGTGATGCAGACGACGAGCTCGAGGCCCGCATCCACCGCCTCGTCGATCGCCGCGGCGGCGAACGGCGGCGGCACGTAGATCACGCTGACCGTGGCCGCCGGTCGCCTCCTTCGCTTCCTTCACCGTGGCGTAGATCGGTATGCCTTCGAAATCCTCGCCCGCCTTCTTCGGATTGACGCCCGCTACGAAGCGGTCCTGCCGTTGGCGTACTCGCGGCACGTCCGCGTGTGGAACTGGCCGGTCTTGCCGGTGATCCCCTGCGTGATCACCTTGGTGTTCCTGTCGATGAGAATGCTCATGTGCTGCCCCTTCACCGCGGCGACGATCTTCTGCGCGGCGTCGGCCATGTTGTCCGCGGAGATGATCGGCAGCCCGGAATCGGCGAGGATCTTGCGCCCGAGATCCTCGTTGGTACCCTTCATCCGGACGACCAGCGGCACGCCGAGGCGCGTCTCGCTCGCCGCCGCGATGACGCCGTTCGCGATCGTGTCGCAGCGCATGATGCCGCCGAAGATGTTGACCAGGATGCCCTTCACCTCGGGGTTGCGCAGCATGATCTTGAACGCCTCGGTGACCTTTTCCGTGGTCGCGCCGCCGCCGACGTCGAGGAAGTTCGCGGGCTCGCCGCCGAAGAGCTTGATCGTGTCCATCGTCGCCATGGCGAGTCCGGCGCCGTTCACGAGGCAGCCGATGTTGCCGTCGAGCGAGATGTACGAAAGGTCGAACTTCGACGCCTCGATCTCGGCCGGGTCCTCCTCGTCGAGATCGCGCATGGCGACGATGTCGGGATGGCGGAAGAGCGCGTTCGAATCGAAGTTGAGCTTGGCGTCGAGCGCGACCACGCGCCCGTCGCCCGCGACGATCAAGCGGATTGATCTCCGCGAGCGAAGCGTCCGTCTCGTCGAAGGCGCGGTACAGGCCCTGCAGCATCGCGCGCGCCCTGCGGGACGCTCGCCTCGGGAATGCCGATCTTGCGCGCCACTTCGTCGGCCTCGGCGTCGGTCAGACCCGTCGACCGGATCGATGAACACCCGTGGATCTTCTCCGGCGTCGTCGGCCGCGACCGCCTCGATGTCCATGCCGCCTTCCGAGCTCGCCATCAGGCACGACGCGCTGCGTTGTGCGGTCGACGACCATGGCGACATAGAGCTCCTGCTTGATGTCGGCGCCTTCCTCGATCAGCAGCCGGCGCACTTTCTGGCCCGCCGGACCCGTCTGGTGCGTGACGAGCTGCATGCCGAGGATCTTGCCGGCCAGTTCGCGCACTTCGTCGATCGATGCGCGCGACCTTGACACCGCCGCCCTTGCCGCGGCCGCCGGCGTGGATCTGCGCCTTGACGACCCACACGGGCCGCCGAGCGACTGCGGCGGCATCCACCGCCTCATCGACGCTGAACGCCGGAATGCCGCGCGGCGTCGGCATGCCGATACCGCCGAAAGATTTCCTTGCCCTGGTATTCGTGGATTTTCACGCGGGCTCCTGCGTCGATTCGCGCGATGCGGCGCGCGCGATACCATTTCGGGTAATAGCGGCGAACGGTGTCGGTCGTAGTTGCGAGCGCATGGCAATGGTCGAGCTGGAACGGCTTGGCTTCGCCGCGTCCTCGCGCGTCAGGCCGCGAGCGTCTGCACCGCGGCGGTCGGCAGGGACCGAATAGCTCGGTCACGTGCGTGCAGCCGCGCACACCGCCCATGTCGTCGTGCAGGCGCTTCCGGAAGCCCTGCAGCAGATTGGCGCCGATGAGCTTCAATATCCGGCCTCGATCCGGTCGCAGGCATCGGGATACGGCATGGCATCGGTGCGCGCGTCGATCGCCCGGATGACGAACGCGCGGTCGATCGTCACGCGCGCCCACATGTCGTGCACCGCCTCGCGGGCGGGCCGCATGCCGGTGAGACAAGCTCGAAGTCGTCGTCCTTGGCATCGACCAGGTGCGCTTCGATGTCGAACAGCCCGTCGTCGCGGAGAAAGCCTTCATAAGGGATGCGGCGCTCGTGAAGGCGTCGCGCGGGTCAGGGCTAGGCGGAAGCGGCATCGGAAAGGAGATGGTGAGACGCCGGCGCGCTCGTCCGGGCGGCCGGTCGCGGCAGCGTGGGAGACTTGGCTACAGCTACAATACAGGAACCGCATTTTACGTCCGCGTCGACGGCAGCCGCAACCGAAAGCCGCGGCGGGGGCCGGACCGGAAGAGGAATGTCGATGTCATTCGTCCTGGCGCTCGATCAGGGCACGACCAGCTCGCGCGCCATCGTCTTCGATCACGCGCGGCACCGTCCGCGCGATCGCGCAGGCCGAGTTCCGGCAATGTTCCCGCAGCCGGGCTGGGTCGAGCACGACGCCGCGGAGATCTGGGCGACGCAATCGGACGTCATGCACGAGGCGCTCGCCAAGGCCGGCATCGGCGCGCGCGACGTCGCCGCCATCGGCATCACCAACCAGCGCGAGACCACGGTGTTGTGGGACCGCGCATCCGGAGCGCCCGATCGCCCACGCCATCGTCTGGCAGGACCGCCGCACGGCGCCGCTGTGCGACGCGCTGCGCGCCGCGGGCCACGCCGCGATGATCGCGCGCAAGACCGGGCTCGTGCTCGACGCCTACTTTTCGGGCACCAAGCTCAAGTGGCTGCTCGACAACGTTCCCGGACGCTCGAGCGCGCGCGACGCGGGCGAGCTCGCCTTCGGCACCATCGACTCGTGGCTCGTCTGGAACCTGACCGGCGGCGCCGTGCACGTGACCGACCGTCGAACGCAAGCCGCACGCTGCTCTTCGACATCCACAAAGGCGACTGGGACGACGAGCTGCTCGCGCTCCTCGACGTGCCGCGCGCGCGTGCTGCCGCGCGTCGTTCCGTCGTCGGGCGATTTGCGGCCACGCGCAGCTTCGGCGGCATCGAAGTCCCGATCGCCGGCATCGCGGGCGACCAGCAGGCGGCGCTCTTCGGTCAGGCCTGCCTCGCGCCGGGGCTGGCGAAGAACACGTATGGCACCGGCTGCTTCCTGCTGATGAACACCGGCAGCGAACGCCGTCGCGTCCGCGCAACAAGCTGCTGACGACCGTCGCGTGGCAGCGCGACGGCGCGACCGACTACGCGCTCGAAGGCAGCGTGTTCATCGCCGGCGCCGTCGTGCAATGGCTGCGCGACGGGCTGCAGATCATCAAGCACCGCGGCCGAAATCGAGGCGCTCGCGTCGAGCGTGCCCGACAACGGCGGCGTCTACCTCGTGCCGGCGTTCGCCGGCCTCGGCGCGCCGCACTGGGACGCCTACGCCCGCGGCGCGATCTTCGGCCTGACGCGCGGCGCCACCGCGCGCGCACCTCGCCCGCGCGGCGCTCGAGGCGATCGCGTTCCAGAGCGCCGACGTGCTGACCGCCATGCAGAAGGATGCCGGCATCACGCTTGCAGGAGCTTCGCGTCGACGGCGGCGCGACCGCCAACGACCTGCTGATGCAGATCCAGGCCGACGTGCTCGGCGTGCCGGTGGTGCGGCCGCAAGGTGCTCGAGACCACGGCGCTCGGCGCCGGCTACCTTGCCGGGCTCGCGGTCGGCTACTGGAAGGATGCCGCGGACGTCGCGGCGAACTGGCGCGTCGATCGCATCTTCGAGCCCGCGATGACCCGGGAGCGCGCGCACGAATGGACCGCCGGCTGGCACAAGGCGGTCGCAGCGCGCCAAGATGTGGGCGTGACGGCGGGAGTCGTGCGCCAGGAAACCTACGGCCCGTTCACACCATGTCCACAAGTGCGAACGGGCCCTAAGCGAGCGGCAGCGGCGGCGGCAGCGAGTCTGCCGCCACGTGATCGACCGCATCGGTGATGATGCCGTCGACGCCCCACGCGGCCAGGTTCGCGATGCGTTCGGACTCGTTCGGCGTGAAGCAGAGCACGCGGTAACCAGCCGCTCGCACTCGTCGCACGATGTCGGCGTCGAGCTCCTGGTGATCGACGTCGAGCGCGACGCACTCGAGCCGCGCGAGGCGCGCGGGCCAATCGGCGGGCAGGTTGTCGACGAGCAGCGCGCGCGGCAACGTGGGCACAGCGCCCCGGGCAGCGTCGAGCGCCGGCTCCGAATACGACGAGAGGAGCGGTGGCACTTCCGCGTCGCGCCACAACGTGGCGGCGTCCAGCGCCACCGCGGCGCCGGTCTCGCATTCGCGCCCCGGCATGGGCTTGATCTCCACGTTGCACGCGACGCCGTGCGCGCGCGCCCAGCGGGCGATCGAGGCGAAGGTCGGCAGCGGCTCGCCGGCGTATTTCGCCGAATGCCATCCGCCCGCATCGAGCCGCGAAAGCTCGCGCCACGGCAGCGCGTCGGCGCGGCCGCGGCCGCTCGTCGTGCGCTCGAGTGTCGCGTCGTGCAGCAGGAACGACAGGTTATCGGCGGAGAGCTTCACGTCGAACTCGACCATCCGATAGCCGTGCGCGTGGCCGACGCGCATCGCCGTCAGCGTGTTCTCCGGGGCGAGCTTGCCCGCGCCCCGATGCGCGACGAGACGCGCATACGGCCAGTCGCGCACAATCGCGGCGGTCATCGCAATGCCTCCTTCCCCGGTCGGCGTGGTCGCGCGCTGTGCGCGTATTTCACGCTATACTCGTCCTCGGACCCCGGCCGAGCACCGACCCAATATCCGGGAAGATTACAGGAGGGCATCATGCGTTTCAAAGCATTTGGCGCCGCGCTGTTCGCCGCCGGCATCCTGGCCGCGCCCGCGGCCACGCGCAGACCGAGATCCAGTGGTGGCACTCGATGGGCGGCGCGCTCGGCGACAAGCGTCAACGAGCTCGCCGACGAAGTTCAACGCGAGCCAGAAGGACTACAAGGTCGTGCCGATCTTCAAGGGCAGCTATCCCGAGTCGATGACCGCGGCGATCGCCGCGTTCCGCGCCGGCAACGCGCCGCACATCCTGCAGGTGTTCGAGGTCGGCACCGCGACCATGATGGCCGCCAAGGGCGCGGTCGTGCCGGTGACCAAGCTGATGACGGACGCCGAACGAGCCGTTCGACCCCAAGGCCTACCTGCCGGCCGGTCGCCGGCTACTACACCGACTCGCAAGGGCAACATGCTGTCGTTCCCCTTCAACAGCTCGACGGTCGATGTTCTACGTCAACAAGGACGCCTTCAAGAAGGCGGGCCTCGATCCCGAACAAGGCGCCGAAGACCTGGAAGGAGGTGCGTCGCCGCGGCGGAGAAGCTCAAGGCCGTCGGGCCAGGACTGCGCCTACACCACCGGCTGGCCGTCCTGGGTGCACATCGAGAACTTCAGCGCCTGGCACAACGTGCCGATCGGCACGAAGGAGAACGGCATCGGCGGGCATCGACACCGAGTTCACGATCAACTCGCCGCTGCACGTGCGCCACATCACGATGCTCGGCGACATGGCGAAGAAGGGCCTGTTCACCTACGCCGGGCCGCACCAACCAGGCCGAGGCCAAGTTCTCGAGCGGCGAGTGCGCGATGCTCACCGTCGAGCACCGGCGCGCAGGCCAACATCCGCCGCAGGCGCCAAGTTCGACTGGTCGGTGAACTTCATCCCCTACCACGACGACGTCAAGGGCGCGCCGCAGAACTCGATCATCGGCGGCGCCTCGCTGTGGGTGATGGGCGGCAAGAACCCGACGAGTACAAGGGCGTGGCGAAGTTCTTCGCGCTTCCTGTCGCAGCCCGAGGTGCAGATGGAGTGGCACACCAGGCACCGGCTACGTGCCGATCACGCATGGCCGCCTACGAGATGACCAAGAAGTCGCGGCTTCTACGACAAGAACCCCGGCGCCGAGATGCGCGGTGCAAGCAGCTCACCAACAAGCCGCCGACGGCGAACTCCAAGGGCCTGCGCTTCGGCAACTTCGTGCAGGGCCGCGAGGTGATCGAGGAGGAGATGGAGGCCGTGTTCGCCGGCAAGAAGGACGCCGAAGACCGCGCTCGACGACGCCGTGCAAGCGCGGCAACGAGATCCTGCGCAAGTTCGAGGCGGCGAACAAGTCGCAGACGCGGCCGGGCGGCGAGCGCGGCCCGCGGCCCCTTCGCACTCCCCCGCCGATGGAAAAGCGCGTCGTCTTCCGGTCGGCGTGGCTGCCGTACGCGCTGGTCGCGCCGCAGATCGCGATCACGGTCATCTTCTTCTTCTGGCCGGCCGTCGCAGGCGGTCTGGTACTCGTTCCAGCTGCAGGACGCGTTCGGGCTGAAGACCAGTTCGTCTGGTTCGCAGAACTTCGCCGAGCTGTTCGAGCGACGCGCACTACCTCGACTCGTTCAAGGTCACGGCGGTCTTCAGCGTGCTGGTCGCGGTCGTCGGCATCGCGCATCTCGCTGCTGCTCGCCGACCATGGCCGACCGCGTGATGCGCGGCGCGCTCGGCTACAAGACGCTGCTCATCTGGCCCTACGCGGTGGCGCCCGGCGGTCGCCGGCGTGCTGTGGGCGTTCCTGTTCGCGCCCTCGATCGGCATCGTCACCTACGTGCTGAAGCGGATGCGGCATCGACTGGAACTGGATCATCAACGGCGACCAGGCGATGCTGCTGGTCGTGATCGCGGCGGTGTGGAAGCAGATCAGCTACAACTTCCTGTTCTTCCTCGCCGGCCTGCAGTCGATCCCGCGCTCGCTGCATCGAGGCGGCGGCGATCGACGGCGCCGGGCCCGGCGCGGCGCTTCTGGACGATCGTGTTCCCGCTGCTCTCGCCGACCACGTTCTTCCTGCTGGTGGTCAACATCGTCTACGCGTTCTTCGACACCTTCGGCGTGATCGACGCGACCACGCAGGGCGGGCCCGCCGGCGCGACCCAGATCCTCGTCTACAAGGTGTACCACGACGGCGTGAAGGCGGCCGACCTCGGCGGCTCCTCCGCGCAGTCGGTGATCCTGATGTTCATCGTCATCGCGCTCACCGTGGTGCAGTTCCGCTTCGTCGAGAAGAAGGTGCAGTACTGACATGGTCGAGAACCGGCCCTGGCTCGACGTTCCTCGTCGCACGCGGTCCTGATCCTCGGGCGTGCTCGTCGTGGCGTTCCCGCTGTACGTGACGTTCGTCGCCTCGACGCTCACGCTACGAGCAGATCGTGCAGCGTGCCGATGCCGCTGCTGCCGGGCGACCAGCTCGTGCGAGAACTACTCGCAGGTGCTCACCGCGGGCTCGCACGAAGGGCTCCACGGCGCCGGTGGCGACGATGCTGTTCAACAGCCTGGTCATGGCGCTCGGCGATCGCCGATCGGCAAGATCGCGATCTCGATCATCTCGTCGTTCGCGATCGTCTATTTCCGCTTCCCGCTGCGCAACTTCTTCTTCTGGATGATCTTCGTCACGCTGATGCTGCCGGTCGAGGTGCGCATCATCCCGACCTTCAAGGTCGTCTCCGACCTGGGCATGCTCGACTCCTACGCCGGCCTGACGCTGCCGCTCGATCGCCTCGGCGACCGCGACGTTCCTGTTCCGCCAGTTCTTCCTCACCATCCCCGACGAGCTCGCCGAGGCGGCGCGCATCGACGGCGCCGGGCCGATGCGCTTCTTCTGGGACGTGGTGCTGCCGCTGTCGAAGACCAGCATGGCGGCGCTCTTCGTGATCCAGTTCATCTACGGCTGGAACCAGTACCTGTGGCCGCTGCTCATCACCAGCCAGGAGTCGATGTACACGGCGGTGATCGGCATCAAGCGCATGATCGTCGGCGGCGACGCGCTCGAACGAATGGAACCTCATCATGGCGACCGCGATGCTGGCGCTGCTGCCGCCGGCGCTGGTGGTGATCGCTGATGCAGAAATGGTTCGTGAAGGGCCTCGTGGAAACGGAGAAATAGACGCATGGCCGAGATCTCGTTCCGGGACGTCAAGAAGAGCTACGCCGCGAGCTCGCAGGTGATCCACGGCGTGCACGTGGAGATCGCCGACGGCGAGTTCATCGTGATCGTCGGGCCCTCGGGCTGCGGCAAGTCGACGCTGCTGCGCATGGTCGCGGGCCTGGAGGCGATCACCGCGGGCGAGATCGCGATCGGCGGCACGCGTCGTCAACGACCTCGAGCCCAAGGACCGCAACATCGCGATGGTGTTCCAGAACTACGCGCTCTACCCGCACATGCGCGTGTACGAGAACATGGCCTACGGGCTGCGCATCCGGCGCATGTCCAAGGCCGAGATCGACACGCGCGTGCAGCGGGCGGCGGAGATCCTCGAGCTCGGGCACGCTTCCTGCGACCGCAAGCCGCGCGCAGCTCTCCGGCGGCCAGCGCCAGCGCGTGGCGATGGGCCGCGCGATCGTGCGCGAGCCGGCGGCGTTCCTGTTCGACGAGCCGCTGTCGAACCTCGACGCCAAGCTGCGCGTGCAGATGCGCGCTCGAGATGCAGGCGCTGCACCGGCGGCTGGGCACGACCAGCCTCTTCGTCACCCACGACCAGGTCGAGGCGATGACGCTCGCGCACCGCATGATCGTGATGAACGCCGGCGCGCGCCGAGCAGATCGGCGCGCCGCATCGAGGTCTACGACGAAGCCGGCGACGCACGTTCGTCGCGGGCTTCATCGGCTCGCCGCCGATGAACTTCATGCCCGCGAAGCGCGACGGGCGCGACATGCTCCTCGGCGTGCGGCCGGAGCACCTGGTGCCGTGCGCGCCGTCCGAGGCGGAGCTGACCGCCGACGTCGACCTGGTCGAGCCGCTCGGCGCCGACACGCTCGTGCACGGCACCGTGGAAGGCACGCGCATCATCGCCCGCCTGCATGCGGCATTCGATGCCGTCGAGGGAAAGCTGCCGTTGCGCTTCGATCCCGCGAACCGGCACTACTTCGACGCCAAGTCCGGGCGCGCGCGTCGAGCTCCTTCAGGCCGGTCGCTACGTCTATCGACGCCGACGCGCCGGAGTCAGTCGGCAGCGCCCGGGTGCGGCAGCGGCACCGCCGCGCCTCGCGCTTTCGCCGGCCGTTCCGCACGGCGCCCGGCGAGCAGCGTGTAGGCAGTGGGCACGACGAACAGCGTGAGCAGCGTGCCGAACGACATCCCGCCGACGATCACCCAGCCGATCTGCGTCCGCGATTCGGCGCCTGCGCCGGTCGCGAGCGCCAGCGGCAGCGGCGCCCAGCACCATCGCGCCGGTCGTCATCAGGATCGGCCGCAGGCGCAGCGTCGCCGAATCGATGACGGCGTCGAGCAGCGGCTCGCCCTTGGCGCGAAGCTGATTGGAGAATTCGACGATCAGGATGCCGTGCTTGGTGATGAGCCCCACGAGCGTCACGAGCCCGACCTGGCTGTAGATGTTGAGCGTGCCTCCGGTGAGCCAGAGCACGAACAGCGCGCCCGTCATCGACAGCGGCACGGACAGCATGATCACGAACGGATGGACGAAGCTTTCGAACTGCGCCGCCAGCACGAGATAGATGAAGAGGAGCGCGAGCACGAACGTGAAGTAGATCTCGCCGCCGGACTTGCGGAACTCGCGCGACTGGCCGTCGAGGTCGGTCTGCGCCGTGTTCGGCAGCACGCGCTTCGCCGCCGCGTTCATCGCGGCCAGCGCCTCGTCGATCGCATAACCCGGCGCCAGCGTCGCGGTGACCTTGACCGCGCGCAGCCGGTTGAAGTGATTGAGCGACTGCGGCGCGACGCCTTCGCTTCACATCGACGAGATTGGACAGCTGCACCATGCTGCCGTCGCGCGCCCGCACGTAGGCGTCGCTGATGTCCGCCGGCGTCGTCCGGTCGAGCGGCGCGACCTGGACGATCACGTCGTACTGCTCGCCGTCGCGCTTGAACCGCGTGACCTGGCGCCCGCCGAGCATCGTCTCCAGCGTACGGCCCACCGTGTCGACGCCGACGCCGACATCGGAGAGCTTGTCGCGGTTGATGTTGACGCGCACTTCCGGCGTGTTGAGGCGCAGGTCGATCTGCAGGTTCTGCACGCCCGGATACTTCCGCACCTCGTCCAGGAACCGGTCGACGGTGCGTTGGAGCTCGGGGTACGGAACCTGCGACATCACGATGTATTCGATCGGCGTCGACCGGAACGACTGTCCGAGCGACGGCGGATTGATCGGAAACGCGATCGCGCCGGGAATCGCGGCGAACTTGGGCCGCAGCTCGTCGGCGATCTGCTGCTGCTTCTTCGTGCGCTCCTCCCACGGCTTCAGCCGCAGCACCGCGTTGCCGTCGACGACCGTCGGGAAATCCGGAGATCGCCGTGTACGCGGCGGCCTCGGGAATCTGCGAATAGAACTCCTCGATCGGCTTGATCTGGTCCGCGGTGTACTGCGGCGTCGAGCCTTGCGGAGCCGTGACGAGGCCGAAGACGACGCCGCGATCCTCGGTGGGCGAGAGCTCGGACTTGAGCAGCGTGAAGAAGAGCCCGCCCAACGCCGGCGACGACGAACCAGGCGATCACGACGACCCAGCGCGCGCGCAGCGTCGCGGCGAGCGCGCGGCGATACCCGTTCGTCATCGCGGACAGACCGGCTTCGATCTTGTTGTAGAGCCACGAATGCTGCGCTCTGATGCTTGAGCAGCAGCGAGCACATCATCGGCGTCAGCGTGAGCGCGATGAAACCCGAGACCATCACCGCGCCGGCCAGCGTCAGCGCGAACTCGATGAACAGGCGGCCCGTGCGGCCCGTGGCGAACGCCAGCGGCGCGAACACCGATGCGAGCGTGAGCGTCATCGCGACGATCGCGAAGCCGATCTCGCGCGCGCCGTCGATCGCCGCCTTGATGCCGCGGCTTGCCCGATTCGATGTGCCGGTGGATGTTCTCCAGCATCACGATGGCATCGTCGACGACGAGGCCGATCGCCAGCACCATCGCGAGCAGCGACAGCGTGTTGACGGTGAATCCGAACAGGTACATGAGCCCGAAGGCGCCCACCAGCGACACCGGTATCGTGACGATCGGGATGATCGTCGCGCGCAGGCTGCGCAGGAAGAAATAGATGACCAGCACGACCAGAACGATCGCCTCGGCGATCGTCTCGAACACCGACTTGATCGAGCGGTCGATGAACACCGACGTGTCGTAGGCGACGACGAGCTTCATCCCCGTGCGGCAGCCCTTCGTTCATCTTGGCGACTTCGGCGCGCACTCCCTTCGACAGGTCGAGCGGGTTCGCCACCGCCTGCTTGATCACGCCGATGTTGAGCGAGGACTGGCCGTTGTAGCGCGAGATCACGCGCTCGTCGACGGCGCCGATCTCGGCCGCGCCGACGTCGCGGATGCGCACCGGGTAGCTCCCGACGTTGGCGACGATGATGTTGTTGAATTGCTCCGGCAGCCTGACGTCGGTCTCCGCGACGACCGTGAACTCGCGCGTCGACGACTCGATGCGCCCCGCGGGGATCTCCGCGTTCTGCCGGCGGATCGCGTCCTCGACGTCCTGCACGGTGAGCTTGTAGGCGGCGAGCCGCGTGCGGTCGAGGTTGATCCGCATCGAGACCTGCCGTTCGCCGAAGATCCGGACGTCGGCCGCGCCCGGCAGCACGCGAGAGCCTCGGCTGCACGTAGCGCTTGACGTAGTCGGACGCCTCGAGCGGCGTCAGCGTCCCGGCCTGGACGGCGATGTAGATGATGGGTTGCGAATCCGCCTCGACCTTGGCGATGATCGGCTCGTCGATGGTGTCGGGCAGCTTGCCGCGCGCACGCGCCACCTTGTCGCGGACGTCGGCAGCCGCGGAGTCGGGGTCGCGTTTCAGCGTGAAGCGGACATTGATCCGGCTCGTTTCCGACCGGCTCTGCGACGTCATCACCTCGACGCCTTCGATGCCCGAAAGCGAATCCTCGAGCGGCTTCGTCACCTGCGACTCGACGACTTCGGCGGACGCGCCGCGATAGGTGACCGACACGCTGACCACCGGCTCGTCGATCCGCGGGTATTCGCGCACCGACAGGCGCGTGTACGAAATGATGCCGATCAGCAGGATGATGAGCGACATCACCGTCGCGAACACGGGGCGCTTGATGCATATCTCGGGCAGTTGCATGGCGGTCCTCTCTGGAGCCTGGGAGCCTGCTACGACTTCGGAGCGCGCGCGGCGCCGCTGTCGGCCTTGGCCGGCGGGGCGCCGTTGTCCGTACCCTTCGGCGCCCCAGCGTTCACTGCGGCCTTGGCCACGGCAGCGAGCGTCACGGGCGTGCCGTCGCGGAGCTTCAACTGGCCGGCGGTGACAATCGTCTCTCCGGCGGCGATTCCCTTGACGACCTCGACGCGTCCGTCGCGGCGCTGGCCGAGCTCGACCTTCGTCCGCGCCGCCTTGCCGTCGATGACGCGGAACACGTACTGCTCCTCGCCCTGCGGCACCAGCGCCTGCTCGGGAAGCACCAGCGCATCGCGCTCGTCCTTGGTGAGGAGCTTCACGCGGGCGAACATGCCGGGGCGCAGCGCAGTATCCGCGTTCCTGACTTGCGCGCGGATGACGATCGCCCGTCCGGCCGCATCCACCAGCGGGTTGATCGCCGAGACCGTTCCTTCGTACTTCCGCCCGGGCAGCGCATCGAGGCTCACTTCGAGCTTCTGCCCGACTTGAACCTGCTTCAGGTAGACCTCGGGAACACGGAAGTCGACCTTGAGCGGATCGATCGACTCGAGGTTGACCATGTCCTGGCCTTCCTTCACGTAGTCGCCGATCGAAACCGAGCGCAAGCCGATGAGGCCGGAAAACGGCGCGCGAATTTCGGTTTTCGCGAGTCGCGCCGCGGCAAGCGCGACCGAGGCCTCCATGACCTTGAGGTTGTTTTCGGCCTCATCGCGGGCCTGGCCCGAGATGAAGCCCTGTTTCTGCAAGTCGACGGCGCGATCGTACTTTGCCTTCGAGAGCGTCAGATTCGCCTTCGCTTGCAGGACCTCGGCTTCGTTGATCGCGGGGTCGAGCTTGACGAGCGTCGCGCCCTTCGCGACCGGGCGGCCCTCCTGGAAGCCGATCGCGCTGACGCGGCCCGCCACCTCCGGGCGCAAGGTGACGGATTCGTCGGAGCGCAAGCTGCCGACCGCCGTGATGGATTGCGGCATCGGCGCCGTCGCGGCAGTGATGGCTTCCACCATGACCGCAGGACCGGCGCCCGCAGCCCTTGTCCGAGGTCACGGGACCGCTGGCGCCAGATTCCTGCGACTTGCCGGCGGCCGCACCCGCGCCCATGCGCTGCTGGCCGAACCAATACCCGCCCCCCGCGGCGACAGCGACACCGAGCACAGCGATCACGCCGACAATCGATTTATTCATTTTTGGAGAAAGATGACCCGATTCGGGTCGGGAAACGCAAAAAGCGTGAATTATGCGCTGCTCCCGGACTGCCCGGCAAACGGCGGCGGCTACTGACGCTGCGCACCCGCAGCTTTGGGTGAGACCCGCGCGACCGCGATTCGGTTTCAAGCTGCTAGAATCCGACGGCCGCGACGCCCGAGTCTGTCCGACGTGCAGGGAGAACGGGACAACTTTCGAAAGATTCCTCGCTTTGCAGACGACAACCGCCCGAATACGATTTGTGCTCGCCATCGCCGCAGCGGCGCTGCTCGCCTCGATCCCCGCAACGAACGCCGCGCGCGCAATCCGCCGCCGCGTATCCGAATCGGCCGGTGAGGCTCGTCGTTCCCTTTCCTCCCGGCGGACCGCTCGACATCATCGGCCGCGCTCATCGCGCAGAAGGCGGGCGATGCCTGGGGCCAGAGCGTTGTGGTGGACAATCGTCCGGGCGCGGGCGGCAACATCGGTGCCGACCTCGTCGCGAAATCGCCGCCGGACGGCTACACGATTCTGATGGGCGCGCTTTCGACGCACGCGGTCAACCCGAGCCTCTACGCGCAAGATGCCGTACGACGCGGTGAAGGACTTCGCGCCGATCACGCTCGTCGCCATCACGCCGAACGTGCTCGTCGTCAACGCGTCGCTGCCGGTCAACTCCGCGAAGGAATTCATCGCCTACGCGAAAGCGAATTCCGGCAAGCTCGCCTTCGGCTCGGGCAGCAACGGCAGCGCCGGACATCTCGCCGGCGAGCTGTTCAAGGTCGACACGGGAACCGACATCGTCCACGTCCCGTACAAAGGCGGTGCGCCCGCCACGCAGGCGCTGCTCGCCGGCGATACCCAGTTCATGTTCGACAACCTCGCCAACGCAATGCCGCAGGTCAAGGCGGGCAAGCTGAAGGCGCTCGCGGTCACGACCGCAGAGCGCTCGAAGCTCGCGCCCGACCTGCCGACGATGGCGGAGGCCGGATTGGCCGGGTTCGACATCTCGACGTGGTTCGGCCTGCTCGCGCCCGCCGGCACGCCGAAGGACGTGATCGCCAAGTGGAATAGCGAGGTCACGAAGATCCTCAATTCACCCGACATGCGCGAGCGGCTCACCGCGCAGGGCGCGGAGCCGGCGCCGACGACGCCGGAGCAATTCGCCGCCTTCATCCAAAGCGAAATTCCGAAGTACGCGCGGATCGTCAAGATCTCGGGCGCGAAGGTCGATTGACGTCGCGGACCGGATCGCCACCGGAGGAGTCGGCACCAAAACGTCGTTGCGCCAGGCATTGCTCGCGCTTCTCGCCACCGCGATGCTCGCGTTGCCCGCGATCGCCGACGCACAATCGCCCGCTTATCCGACCAAGCCGATCCGCCTCGTCGTGCCGTTTCCCGCCGGGCGGCGCCACCGACATTCTCGCGCGCGAGGTCGCGAAGCATCTCACCGAAACCTGGGGACAGAGTGTCAGTCGTCGACAATCGGCCGGGCGCGGGCGGCAACATCGGCTCGGAACTGGTCGCGAAGGCGCCGCCCGACGGCTACACGCTCGAAATGGGCACGGTCGGCACGCACGCGATCAATGCGAGCCTGTATTCGAAGATGCCGTACGACCACGTCAAGGATTTCGTGCCGGTGATCCTGGTCGCCGGCGTGCCCAACGTGCTCGGTCGTCAATCCTTCGGTGCCGGTCAACTCGGTGCAGGAACTGATCGCCTACGCGAAGGCGAATCCCGGCAAGCTCAACTTCGCATCGTCCGGCAGCGGCACGTCGATCCATCTGTCGGGCGAGCTCTTCAAGGTGATGACCGGCGTGCAGATGACGCACGTGCCGTACAAGGGCAGCGCGCCCGCGCTGCAGGATCTGCTCGGCGGCCAGGTGCAGCTGATGTTCGACAACCTGCCGCCGTCGCTGCCGCAGATCAAGGCCGGCAAGCTGCGCGCGCTCGCCGTCACGTCGGCCAGCGCGCGCGCCGGCGCTGCCCGACACACCGACCGTCGCGGAAGCCGGTCTTCCGGGCTTCGAGACGTCGTCGTGGTTCGGCGTATTGGCTCCGGCCGGCACGCCACCTGCGATCGTCGCGAAGCTCAACGCGGAAATCGCGAAGTGGCTCACCTCACCCGAAGCGCAAGGAAAAGCTCGCCGGCGGTCGGCGCGAACATCGCCGGCGGAACGCCGGAGGACTTCGCGCGGCATATCCAGGCGGAAACCGCGAAGTGGGCGAAAGTCGTGAAGGAATCGGGCGCGAAAGTCGATTGACGCTCGCGGGGACGCGGCCAGCGCCGGTGGCGCCTGGGGTACTGAAGCCTGCCGGCGCTCGCGTGCTCCCAAGCTTGCAGCTTCGCAGCAGAGTCACCATCGCCACGCCGCCCACGCGAGCGCGACCCACGCGGCGAGGAACGCCGCGCCGCCGATCGGCGCCACCGCGCCCAGCCGCGAACGCCGGTAAGCGCGAGCGCGTAGAGACTGCCGCAGAAAACAGGACGATCCCGGCAGCGAGCAGCCACGCGGCCGCCACCAGCGCGCCGCTTTCCGGCTTTGTGCAGCAGCAGGATGCCGACGGCCAGCAGTCCGAGCGCGTGCCAGAAGTGATACTGCACCGCCGTCTGATACACCGCCATCAGATCGGGCGCGAGCTTCGCCTTCAGCGCATGCGCGCCGAATGCGCCGAGCGCAACGGCGGCGAACAGGAAGACGCCGCGGCGCTGCCGAGTGCCAGGCGGGCGTTCATGTGCGCTCATCGCTAACGCATTCAGACGCTGGCTCAGCCCGTGATAGCCTGACCGATGGCCGTGCGCCGTGCTAGTCTGACCCCTTATCCGCCTTCACATGAAGCCCAATTTCCTCGTCATCCTGATCGACGACCTGCGCTACGACGAGTTCGGCGCGGGCGGCCATCCGTACATGCGGACGCCGAACGTCGACCGGCTCGCGTCCGAGGGCGCGCTGTTCGAGCGCGCCTTCCACACCACGCCGATCTGCTCGCCCAATCGCGCGTCGATCGTCACCGGCCAATACGCGAGCCGGCACGGGATCATCGACAACGTCGCGCGCGACGCGATGAGCCATCGCCTGCCGAACTACCATCTCGAGCTGCAGAAGCTGCGGCTACGAGACCGCGCACATCGGCAAGTGGCACATGGGCAACGACGGCATGCCGCGGCCCGGATACGACACGTGGGTGAGCTATGACGGCCACGGCAGGATCGTCGAACCCGACGCTCAATCACGACGGCCGGTACGTCGAGCACCGAGGCTACATCACCGACATCATGAACGAGCTCGCGGTCGACTTCCTCGAGCGCAAGCGAGCGAAGCCCTTCTCGCTCTTCTTCGCGCACAAGGCAGTGCATCCGGACGCCCACAGGCCGCGGACGGCACGTTCGGCATCTCCACCGACGGCGGCTACATCGCCGCCGAGCGCCATCGCGATCTCTACCGCGACGCGATGTTCCCGAAGACGCCGAACATGCTGCCGGCCGCCGAGGTGGTCCGCCAGAAGCCCGCCTGGGCCGAATGCTTCGGCCTCAAGGAGCTCGGATCGCGCGCGGGCGATCCTGGCGGCGCTCCACGCGGGCGAGCAGGAGGAGATCCGGCAACGCGCGCGAATGATGGCGTCGGTCGACGAAGGGCATCGGCGCGATCCTCGAAGCGCTGGAGCGGCAGGGCAAGCTCGACGATACGTTCATCGTTTTTCTCGGCGACAACGGCTATTTCTTCGGCGAGCACGCGCTCGGCCCCGAGCGCCGCTTCGCGCTACGAGGAAGGCATCCGGTCGCCGTTCGTCGTCCGTTATCCGCGCAAGGTGAAGGCAGGAACGCGGCGACGCGAGCTCGTCATCTGCCAGGACATCGCGCCGACGTTGATCGAGCTCGCCGGCGGCAAGCCGGGGGCGCAGATCCAGGGACGCTCGCTGCTGCCCCTGTTCGCGCGCGCGCAAGCGCAAGCGTGCCGGATGGCGCAAATCGTTTCTCGTCGAGTACTGGGCCGAGCAGGCGATGCCGTGGCTCGTCGGCATGACGTACAAGGCGGTGCGCACCGACCGCCACAAGTACATCCACTGGGTCAACCGCGGCAGCGCCGGGGAGCTCGACGAGCTCTACGACCTCGACCGCGATCCGTACGAGCTGAAGAATCTCAACCGCAGCCGCGCGTACGCGCCGGTGCGCGACAAGCTGCGCCGCGAATTGCGCAAGCTCGTTGCCGAAGCGATGGGACTGTAGCGCGAACCGCGCAGCGATCGCGGGCGCAGAAGCAGGATCACACCGCTATCAGTTCGCTGTCGCGCCGGACGCCTTGACGATCGGCACCCACGTCGCGAGGTCGTCGGCGATCAGCTTGGCGAACGCGGCCGTCGCCATCGGCGGGGCGAGATCGAATCCCTGCGGTCCGAGCTTCTCCTTCGCCTCGACCGAGGCGAAGATGCGGACGAGCTCGGTGTTGAGGCGCGCGACGATCTCCGGCGGCGTGCGGGCCGGCGCCACGAAACCGAACCAGGTGTTGACCTCGTAGCCCTTGACACCCAGCTCGTCCAACGTCGGCACGTTCGGCAAGAGCGGCGAGCGTTTGAGGCTCGTCACGCCGAGCGCCTTCACCTTGCCTTCCTTGATCTGGCCGATCACCGTGGGCGTATTGAAGAAACCCATCGTCACCTCGCCGGTCATCACCGCCAGCACGCCCTGCGGCGCGCCTTTGTACGGAACGTGCACGAGGTCGATCCCCGTGATGCGGCCGAACAACACGCCGGAAAGATGATGGCTCGTGCCGCTGCCGCCCGACGAGAAGGTGACGTGACCGGGTTTTGCCTTCGCTTCGGCAATCACGTCGGCGGGTGTGGTCGCTGGGCTTCGCCGGCGGAACGATCATCACGTTCGACACGCCCCCGACGAACGCCACTGGCGCGAAGTCCTTCGTCGAGTCGTACCCGGGGCTCGCGTAGATCGCCTGGTTGAACACCAGCGTGCCCTGCGAAGCGAACGCGATCGTGTAGCCGTCCGGCGCCGCGCGCGCAAGCTCCGCCATCGCGATCGTGCCACCCGCGCCCGGCTTGTTCTCGACCACGACTGACTGCCCCAGCGTCTTGCCGAGCTCCAGTGCCGCGAAGCGTGAAACGATGTCGGCGGTGCTGCCCGCCGCGAGCGGGACGAGGAGCCGGAGCGGTTTCGACGGGTAGGCCTGCGCGCCGGCGGCGCCGCTGACCGCGAGCGCGGCCAATGCGGCCAGCGCGATTGCGATGGCGTGGGTGACGTGCGTCAAGTGCGTGATCATGGGGAGCGTCCTCCTGGTTTGACGGGTCGAAATCGGAGACAAGGCCGTTGCGGTCATCCGCAGTCGGGCGTCCACAACGTGCGCCAACCGTCGTGCCCCAGGCGGTGCAGCGTCTCGACATTCCGCTCGTAAATTGCGGCAGCATCGGGAAATGCGGCGACGGCGCGATCTACGCTGGCTTCGCGCAACAGGTGCAGCGTCGGGTGCGGCGAACGGTTGGTGAAGTTCGTGATGTCGTCGGGCGCACTGCCGGCGAACTCGTAGGCCGGATGAAAGCTCGCAATCTGCACATTGCCTTCCAGCCCGAGGTTCTTGTTCGCGGCGTTTGCCTCCTGCAGGAAGAAGTGAAACTCGATGAAATCGGTCATCGCCCGCGGATGAATCAGCAACGTGGTGTCGATCTCGTCCGGACTCGCTAGTGCCAACAATTCGAGTTCGTGCCGCAATTCCGCGAGCAATTCGTCGGCCGTCGCCGCCGCGGTGACCGCGTAGCGAATCTGCCGCTTGACGTAAACGGCCTTGGCGAAAGGGCAGAGGTTAAGGCCGATGACCGCCCGCTCCAGCCAGCGCTGCATCGACGCGACAACTCCGGCGGTAATCGCCGCATCGTCGAAGGGAGTCAGGACGTCGCGCATGGCTGGGACAGACAAGCAGTTTGCAATTGCCACCCTACGCGAACCCGCCCGCGATTGCGACCAGATCGGTACCGTAAACCCAAAAAAACAGCCCCGCAGGTTGCCCTGCGGGGCGAGGCTGCATCTCTTAGGAGGAGGAAAGAGATACAGGGTGAAGAGGCTTGTGACCTAAGGTCGGTCGCCGGATTTCAACGGTCTCATCGTCCGCAACTGGTGCGCAGCATGAGTAGCCCCGTCTGGCTACACGCGGCCTGCGACCTTCCGGGGGGTCACGCCAAGTGAGCAAAACCGTCGCCGCACTGAGCCGCCGTGACGAAGGGCTATTTGATGTCCCGCACCATCGCATCCGCCGGTGCGACGTTGTGTCGGAAAAGTCGAATGACGCCTCTGCAGGTCTCGGGCGGTTCCTCGTCGGCGAACTCATCGAAGAGCGCCACGAACGCGTCCTGGGCGGCGACGCCCTCGAGCAACTTGCAGTCTGATTCAGGCGCGGGGCGTGGCACCTGCCGAGGAGCGTTCGCCGGAAGCACGGATCGTGATGGAGCAGACTGGGCAGCGCGCTGGGCCATGTCGTTCTCCTGAGGAACCAGCCACACTGTACCTAGGCACGCCGCGACCCGGCAGCGACAAATCCGCACCCGGAGTGTCGAATATTCACTACCCGAATCGCGCCGAAGGCTTGCGATCGCGGCTGTCCGACACACCCGACATGATGTGGCGAAGGTTTTTGCATCCGTGACCGACATGCGGCGTGGACGGCGTACGGCAAACCGCGTGACCACCCACATTTTTTCTCGTGCCCGGGACGCTCTGCCGCAACGCTGGCCCGTCACGTCGCTTTCCCCATAATCAACGCCTTCGAGCGCCGTGGGCGCCGGCTGAGTGCCTCGAGCCGAGGACAACCGAGATACGTTCTAGTCGGTCAACAACCGGCCCGCCGCGAAGTACCGCATCAACGTTCCCGCTCGCTGTTACGATGACGAAATCGGCAGGAAACTCAGAGTTTCCATAGGGAGATCCTGGTCATGAAACGGTTCGCGCAGCGCATTTTTCTTGCCTGCGCGCTCATCTGGCTGCCGGCCACCGCCCAGGCCCAGCCGTTCCCCACCGGCCCGATAAGTCTCGTGGTTCCGCTTGCCCCGGGTGACGCTGCGGACATTGCCGCGCGCGCCCTGGGCGAAGAGATCTCGAGGCTGCTGAAGACGCCGGTGCTCTCGATCAATCGTCCCGGCGCCGGGGGCGTGGTCGGCACCAACGGCGTCGTCCAGGCCAGAAAAGACGGTCACACGATTCTGTTTGCGCAAAATGGCGCGCTTACCTTTCGTGCCGTTCTCGACCCACAATCGGTCACCTACGATGTACTCCGGGATCTGGTGCCACTCGGTACCGCCTCACGCACGCCGACCATCCTCGTCGTGCGCAGCAACGCACCGTACAGAACTTTCGCTGAATTGATCGAATACTCGAAGAAGAACCCGGGCCGGGCGCGCATTGGCCACCCTGGCTCGGGCTCAGTCGGGGATTTCTGCGTGCAATTGATCAACGCTCTCACGGGTGCGGAGCTCGTGCCGGTTCCCTATGCCGGTGCTGCCCCCGCCATCGCCGCATTGCGCGGAGAACACATCGAAGGCGTCGCGCTGTCGCTCGGTGCGCTGAGCGCTCACATTAAGTCCGGGGCGTTCCGGGGCCTCGTCGCGTCGAGCCGGTTTCCCGAGTTTGTCGACATACCCACGATGCGCGAGCTCGGCTATCAAGAGGAACTGTTCGGCATCTGGTTCAGCTTTCTCGCGCCTGCAGGGATCCCCGAAGACGCGAGGAAGGCCCTCGTGGGCGCGATCGAACAGGCGGTCAAAGCACCCGCTATCACGGCAAGACTGGCGTCGCTCGGCATCGTGCAGAGCTACGCCACCCCCGAGCAGACCGCGGCAGAGATCCGCGCGGAGTTCAAGCGGGTGGGCGAGATGGCCAGGAAGACCGGTTTGGTTAAATGAAGCCGGTCATGCAGGCGCCGAACGAGATCTATTGCAGCAAGGTCTGCCGCGGCGGCGCGCGCATCCGGCACCACGTCGTAGGCATAAAGGTGCTTGCGGAATTCGGCGTGCGCGGCGAGCTCTGCGTCGCGGACACTGAGATCGGCGTAGGCGGAATCGAGACGCAGACCATTCTGCCGGGCGCCAAGCTGCACCTCCGCCACACGCTCGCGACGCAATCGCTCGTAGGCAAGCAGCGACGCCGGGACTGCCGATGTGTCCACCTGGGCCAGGATCGTCGCGAGCGCCATGCCGTCCTCGATCGCCTGGTTGGCCCCTTGACCTAAATGCGGCAGCATCGGATGTGCCGCGTCGCCGAGCAGCGTCAACCGGCCTTTGGTCCAGGTCGGTAACGGCTCACGGTCGTAGAGCGCCCAGCGAAATGTCTTGTCGACTTGGTGCAGTACATTCCCGATGCGCGGGTCCCAACCTTCGAACTCGCGGCGCAGCACCGTCGGATTCCCGGGCGCGGACCACGATTCCTTCATTTCCTCATCGGTCGGCACGAAACCGACGTAGTTCACCATCGTTCCGTGACGAACAGGGAAGACCAGAAAATGCTTGGACGGACCAGCCCACATTTGCCAGCGGTCCATCGGCCAATTCGGCAGGCGCTCGCGCGAGACCAAACCTCGATAAGAAATGGTGCCGTGAAAGACGGGCTTCGAGGGCGGAAAGACGTAGGAGCGCAGTTCGGAGTGTATTCCGTCGGCGGCAACAACAACTTCGGCCTCGGCGGTGGCGCCGTTGGCGAATTTGACGCGGGCTACGTCGCAATTCTGCTCGAAGCCGATAGCACGGTGGCCGGTATGGACGATCCCGGCGGGCAGGTTGGCAGCGAGGAAATCGACGAAGTCGGCGCGGTGCATGCCAAAGGTCGCGTTCCAGCCGGAGGCGTCCGACACCTGCACCGGGGCGATCGGCGTACCGTCGTGGCGAAAGTAGTAGGAGCCCGGACCGACTCGCGCGCCCCATTTCTCGACGGCGGGCCCGAGACCCACACGCTCCAAGTGCCGCACCGCATTCGGTGTCACAAACACACCAGCGCCGAGCTCGCCCAGTGCGGACGCCTGTTCATAAACCGAAACGCGCATCCCCTGTCCGATCAGCGCATTGGCGGCGAACAAGCCGCCGATGCCGCCTCCGATGATCACGACGTTTGGCCGAGATACCATATCAACTCAATCGAAAATGGTTCAACACAGCATTGTGCGTGCGCGACAGGCACAGGGCAACGGGGATAACTAGGAACAGAATCACATGTACTTCATAGACCGCGTGCGACCAAGCCCGCTTGATACGAACTTATTGAAGATTTAATTCGGCCGCGATCTCGCGTCACCGAGCCGGGGCGCGCCGGGATGCAGATCCAGCAATCGATCCGTGTGCTCGCGGACACCGTCATCGAGTAACACGCGTCTGCTTTGGGTCAGGCTGTGTGAAAACTCATGCCCATTTCGTTTTCGGGGGGTCTCTCACCCCTCCCGATGTCGAGATCGTGGAATACAGAGCGATCTGAGAGGTCGATTTTCCGTCACGCTGGTATCGCACGAGTCTTCACACAGCCTCGGTCGCGAGCTTCGCCACGCGAAGAGGTCTCGGCGACTCCATTACCAACACAAGGTGCGTCGCCGTAGCACGAGCCGTCAGGAGTTCCCGCGCGGCGCCGGCACCCCCGGCGTCGCTACGCCGGGCTTGCTCTCGACGCCGGGACTGCAGTAGCTGCCGGACTGCAACGCGTTGAGCGTCCGCTCGGTGCGCTCCAGCGCGTCGGGATCCGTCGGCGCCGGCTCTTGGCCGAACACGGAACCGACGACGTTGGCGACGCGGGTAGCGAGCTTGCGGGCGGCCGCGGTCACCGCGGGCGCGACTTCGGCGACGGCCATCATGCCGCCGTCCTCGTGCTCGAGGATGTGGCAGTGATAGACGAACTTGCCGAGGATGATCGGGTTGCGGAAGTCGATCAGGACCTTGACCTGCCCCGGCGGCGCGGTGTCGCGTCGGCCTGGGACGGCACGTTGACGTTGTCCTGGTGCCCGACGAACGGCTGCGGGACGCCGTTGATCTCGGTGACCTGGAAGTCGGTCTGGTGGATGTGGAAGACGTGCAGCTCCTGCGTCGCATTCAGGACCGTCCATTCCTCGACCGTGCCGACGGCGATCGTCGAGTCGATGCGGTTGGGGTCGAACTGCTTGGGCCGTCGCCGGAGTCGATGTAGAACGTGTTGCCGTCGGCCGATTCGTCGAACGTGATCGTGCGCCGTGCGCGCGACGCGGCAGCGTGCGCGAAGTCCTCGACCGTCGGCACGCACGCGGGCAGCGAAATCGCGTCCGGCGAGCTCGCCCTGCGAAACGAGCGTCGCCAGCGTGGCCTCGGGATAGCTGTCGCCAGCCGGGCCGGTGTCGAACGCCTGCGCGCGCAGCACGTAGCTGCCGTGGCCGCGCGCCCTGGATCAGCACCTCCGACGCGCGACGCCGGCGGCAGCAGCAGCTCCGTCGACGTGACGAGCTGGTTGCGGCGGTTGCCGTCGCGCGCGAGCTCGTAGAACACGTGGCCGTCGAGCTTCAGCTGGTAGTAGAGATCGGAGCCGATGTTGGCGATGCGCAGGAACTGCGTTTCGTCCGGATGGATCGTCGATGCGTCGGATTGACCTGGCCGTTGACCGTGCGCGATCGACGGTGCGCTCGGGTCGATGTCGTCCGGGCACCGTGCCCTGCGGCGTGATCTGGATGTCCTTGAGCAGCATGATGCGCTCTTTGATGCCGTGCGAGCTGCGGGAACGGATCGAGGATGCCGTCGATGACGAGCCCGCCCGACAGGCCGCCCATGACCTGCCGCTGGGCGCAGCTCATGCCGGTGCGTGTGATACCAATACAGGCCGGGATTGTGGTCGCGGGAATCGCCACGCGGTAGTTGAGCCTCGCGACCCGGATCGACCAGCACGAAGATGTTGTCCGAACCGTCGCCGTCGGCGTTGATGCGCGGCGAGACGTTGAGGCCGTGGTAGTGCAGGTTGGTCTGCTCGCTGATGCGGTTGTCGAGGTCGAGGAACAGCGTGTCCCCGGGCCGCAGACGCAGCACGGGCGGAATGTAGGCGCCGTTGTAGACGGCCGACGTCACCGTCCGGCCCGCGACCTGGAACGTGCGCGTGGCCACGGTGAAAGCTCGTTCGCAGCTCGCCGTTGGCGCTCTTGAGCTCGGGCGGATTGCGAAAGGTTTCGACGATGGGGCCGTCGCCGCCGCCGTCACCACCGCAGCCCGAGAGCAGCAACGCGAGGACCGCCGCCCAGCCTGTATCTCTTCGCATCATGTACTCCTCGTCGAACAGCTCCGATCGCGCACGGATGCAGGCGCCGCGTCTCAGCGCGCCGCCAGGTGCCTGGCGTGCATTCGTGCGACGTCCTCCGCGACCCGCTCGGGCCGCAGCGGCAGCGTGAACACCGCGTACAGCTTCCCGTCAGGGCCGAGCAGCGCAACGCTCGCCGTGTGGTCGACGTCGTAACCGCGGGCGCCGACAGCGCCTGGACGCGGCACGTACCGCACGCGAAACTGATGGGCAAAGGCTCTGATCGCTTCGGGCGCCCCACCGACAGCGGTGAGTCCGTCGCCGAAAAGCGCTGCGTATGCGGCGAGGCGCTCGCGCGTGTCGCGCTTCGGGTCCACCGTCGCGAAGACCGCGGCGGTGGGAATGTCGTGGTAGCGCGCGGCGAGCGTGCGGCGCACCTCGTTTAGCTGGAGCAGCGTCGTCGGACACGTGTCGGCGCAATGCGTGTACCCGAAGAGCAGGAAGGTCCAGTGGCTCGCGAGGCTCGCGTTGTCGAACACGCGACCACGATGGTCGCGCAAGGCGAACGGCTGCAACGCCTTGGGAACCGGAAGTTCGAAGCCGAAGATCGGCGCGGGGGTATTAGGGTGCGCCAAGGGCGGGCGCCCAGCTCGCATTGCGCAACATGCGAGCAGGAAAGTGATGCAGCGCCGTCGATCGACGTGGCCTCGCATGCTATAAGGATTCGAAATCCAATGGCACTTTTGGAAGTATTTCGATTCCGTTTGCTGCAGTCAACCCTAGATTTCGCGCCCACCTCCATGCCTGCCTCCTCTCCCTCGCTTAGCGGCGCGGGGCTCAGAGTGGGCGGTACAGTCTGGCGGCCGCCATTGGCCGCAGGGGTTCGAGTCGTGCGGCTGATGCGGGTTGGCGAAAGGCAGGTGGCCGTTGCCAAAGGAGTCATCACGGCGCTTCCAGGTCAGCGATTTTTCATGTGCCGTTGGTGCGCTGCGACTCGCGCGCGTGTGCGAGCACAGCGTCGAGCGCGCGCGGGACGCAACGCAGGTCAAGTGCGTCTGTCAGCAATGCGCCGTAGCGAATCTTGCGCCGCGCCCGCGTGCCCATGAACCGCCGCAGCTGGGCATGGCCCTCCCTTGCACGCTGAGCGGGTTGGTCCTGAAAGCGGCGGAAAGACTCGAGCTCGCCTTGAACAGCAAGCAGCCGCTCGACCGCAGGGGCGCCAAGCGCGCGGATCAGTTCGTCTTCGAGGTCCGCGTCGCACACGAAAAATCCAAGCGCCTCCGCGCCCGCGCGACTGAGGTTCGTCCAAGCCGCACGCGCTCGAGACCGCGCCAAAGGTGCTGTTCCTCGTTTGCGTCGACCAGTCCCGCCAGCCGCACTCCTAGCCCTGGCGGGCCCAATGCATCCAGGAAGTTGCCGGTGTTCGTCGCCCCGCCAACGGGAAGGATGACGATCCGCTCGGCCGCGAGGTTCAAGCCGCGCCGATGTGCGAGTGCCTCAAGGGCCGCTTGATCGCTCCAGCCCTCCACGAGGATCGCCACGATCGCACCGCTTCGCACAACCAGCTTGCAGGCCGCTTCTGTGGTCAGCGGTGGCCGGGGACCAAAGGCTTCATCGATCGTGGGCATCGAGCGGGCATTATCCACCGCGCGGCGCGAGCGGCCGCCACCAGCTCATGGCGCTCTCCGGTCGACGATCGCTACGCGCAGTGCCGAACCTCCGAACTGTCCGCTGCTCGGCCGAACCCATACGCATGGAGCAAGCCTCGGCTTCTCGCCGAGCGGGTCCGTGGCGTCGCGATCGGTGCAGCAACTACTGAAATGAAAGCGGCGGCGGAAATGCTGTGCTCAAATTCACCGTTACCAAGACCGGAAGCAAGCCGTTTTGCTGGACCGTGACCTGCGAACACCCGTTGTCGTAGAGAATCGAGTGAACCGCGACCGTGATCGCCGTCCCAATCGCTCCCACATAGAGCACGATCCCGGCTGGCGTCTGTACCTGCGTGGCCGCACGCGCTCCCGCATGGGGCGAACTGTAGACATGGGCACCATTCGTGCAATCGGACGAGGTGAATAACACGCTCCCGCCAGATTGCCAGGTCGCCAATCCCGACGCGGTACGGCCATCGGCGTCGTAGATCGGACGGATCAATGCAGGCGCCGTGACACTGCTGCTGACGGAAATCAGCATGATGGTGTCGTTGAGCGGCCTCGCGGCGGCCTTGCCCGTCGAATCCACCAATACGATTGAGTTGGGCGATGGAGACCCCGTAGCGCCTGTGCTCTGCGCACGGGCAATCCCATTCGCCGTGAGAGCCACGGCAACACCCGCTGCAATAATCCACGCCGTCATGTCGAGGCACCCCCTGCTTGCCGACAATGATACCGCCGGTATTGATGACATTGGGTCCGACCTTAAGGGCCGCTCGTCCATCTCGGCCTTTTCGCCTCGGTGGCCTCGCAGAAGCTATCGCCCGCGCCGTAACCCTATTCGCCCTCCCTCCTACAAGTCTTTCGAGAACCCGCTATTCCCCGCGTTTGCTTTCTAGGATCAGCACGCGTGGCCGCTGCTCCCGGCGGTCGCGCCCAAGAGCGGCGGCCACGCGTCCTGTCTCGCCGGGGTCTATTTCTTGTCGGCGGCCTTCTTCTCGGCCGGTGCCTTGGACGCCGATTTCGCCATCGACGTCGTCGGGACCATGATGTGGGCGTACGGCGTTCCCTTCCACATCACCCACGGACCACCCTTGGTCCAATCCGTCGGATACGCGTCGAGCTGACTGACGTCCGTCGGAAGGATCATGATGTGCGGTCCGCTCACGACCCACTGGTTGTCAGCCGTCGGCTTCGTCGCGTACGGATCGGTGTTGCTGGCGCCCTTGTCGCCCTTGAGCATGTAGGCCACGCCGACCGTCTTCGGCTTCGGCGGGTCCTTTTTGTTCATCCAGGCGTCGCCCCAGGCCTGCCACTCCTTGTCGAGGCACATCGAGTCGCCGGCGAGATCGAGCATGCACATCCACCCATTGGTGCCGGCGCGCAGCTCCTTCATCTTGCCGTCGGCGCCCATGCCCATGACCGCGGCGTTGCGGCCGATGTCCGGCGGCGCGGCACTCGTCGCCTTCGCGATGACGGCGGCGTCGGATTTGGCCCCGCCGGCCTTGGCCATGCCCTCGTGGCCGGACTTGGGTGGATCCTTCATCTTTTCCTGCGCCACCGCGGTGACGGCGGCGAGCATGAGCACTGCGCTTAGCGACGCGACGATCCTTCGCATGATGACCTCCTGATGCAGGGTATAGGAAAAACAAACGCACTTTTTGTCAAACACAAGCCTACTGGCGGTGCGGTGAGTTGCCAAACAACCTGGATCCGGATTTTCTGCCTAGTGAAAACGGTTTCAGCATTGATGTTCGCCCGCTACTCGGCCCAGCAATCGATTCGACCCGTCACGTCACCGTTCCAGAAGCAGGCGAGCCATCCACCGCCCATCGGATGTGGGCGTAGCACTCGAAAATTGTTGCTCGGCAGTTACGGTCATGAAATTTAGCTGAAGCCCCGGAGCACGTCTGTTGGGCGGCGCACACAGAGGTAACTTGGTCGATGAGCGCAGCAAAACATACGGCGTGCCGGCGAATTCGTATGATGGTCGCGGCTACGCTCAAAGGGAACCGCGCAAGGTCGAACGTCCGGTATCGAGCGCGAATCGCCAAGACCACTTGCGGCCGGTTGTTGACCGACAAGAACGTATCTCGGCTCTCGACCCTTTGCGTCCGGGGAGGCGGTCGTTCCCGACTCCGAACGGGCCGAAAGCGCCCGCCCGCGGGCGGGCGCTGTGCCACCAGGAACCACTCTTTGTATGCCACCGCGGTGTACGAGCTCGCGCAGGCGATCACGGCAGCCCGGGGCGGGGTCCCGCGCTGACGCGGAAGTCGCGTCGGGTTCGTTCGACAGCGCACAGACTTCACGCGCGGATCCGCCCAGCATGCTCCACCGCCTGAAATGGTCGACGGGTCTTTGCATGATCTCGAAAATATCAGCGATCCTGGCACTGGCCGCGCTCGCGAGTTACGGGGTGCTGCGACCATCGTTCCGGACATGGCGCTGCGCTCGTCGCGGCCGGTCCGACTGGACGGCGCGCGCGGCCCCCTGTCGGCGCAGCAGAGCAAGGCCATAATGGCCGGGCTTGCGAGCCGCGGGCAGGAAACCAGCATCTTCGAGCGCCACCTTGCGCTCGAGGAGTCCATCGTCGGCGCGCCCCTAGTGGTGGGCAACCAGGTGGTACTGCTGCAGGACGGCCCGGCGACGTTGCAGGCCATGTTCGATGCGATCCGCGGCGCGAGGGACCACATCAACCTCGAAACCTACCACATCGAAGACGACGAGGTGGGCAGGAAATTCGCCGCTGCGCTCGTCGATAAGCAGGCTCGTGGCGTGCAGGTGAATCTCATCTACGACAGCGTCGGCGCAATCGGCACGCCGCCGGAGTTCTTCAAGAGTCTCACCGACCACGGCGTTCGCGTGCTGGAATTCAATCCGGTCAATCCGCTGACGGCCACCAAAGGCTGGGAGGTGAACGAGCGCGACCACCGCAAGTTGTTGATCGTCGACGGCCAGATCGCGTTTCTCGGCGGCATCAACATCAGCAGCGTCTATTCGGGCGGCTCGTTTCGCCACGACTCGAAGCGAAACGCCAACGGCAGCGCACCATGGCGCGATACGCACCTGCAGGTGGAAGGGCCCGTGGTTGCCGAGTTCCAGAAGCTTTTTCTCGCCACCTGGGACAAACAGACACACGAAGCGCTCCCGCCAAGGAAGTATTTTCCACAGCAAGCGAGCAAGGGCAAGGGAGTCGTGCGCGCCCTCGGCAGTTCACCCGATGAGCCGTACAACCTGATCTACGCGACGCTGATTTCCGCCATCGAGAGAGCGGAGACCAGCGTGTACCTGACGAACGCCTACTTCGTCCCCGACCCGCAGCTCCTCGCCACGCTCGAGGACGCCGCGCGGCGGGGCGTGGATGTGAAGCTGATCCTGACGAGCTACACCGATTTCTGGCTGGTGTTCAACGCCGGGCGCTCCCACTATGCCGACCTGCTGCGCGGCCAGGTGCAAATCTACGAGCGCCGCGGTGTGTTGCTTCACTCCAAGACCGCTGTGATCGACGGCGTGTGGTCGACCATCGGATCGACCAACCTCGACTGGCGCAGCTTCCTGCACAACGATGAGGTCAACGCCGTAATCTTGGGACAGGAGTTCGGCGGACAGATGCGGACCATGTTCGAAGCCGACCTCGCGGCTTCGGACCGCATCACGCTGGAGAGTTGGCAACAGCGCTCGCTCGACCACCGGGTAAAGGAGTTGGCGGCGCGGGTCTGGGAATACTGGCTGTAGGTCCGATGTGAGGTTGCCATGAGCGAAATCCCGGTCGGTTCCGCGTTGCGTGCCGTTGTGTGCATGGCCGCGCTGTTCTCCATGGCGACCGCGACAGCGCAGACCGACGATGCCCGCGCGAACCCGGGGCCGGCCGCCGGCCTCCCCGCCAAGTACGCCGCGTTGAAGGATCGCCTTGGCGACACGTCGTTCCGGCGGCCGCTGCAGATGGAATCGCGGGAGGGCAAGGATACCGTTTCGGGCGAGATCCATGCCGTCGTCGACCATCCCTTCGCCATGACGGGTGCGGCGCTGAGCACGCCGTCCCAGTGGTGCGACATCCTGATCCTGCACCTCAATACCAAATACTGCCGCCCTTCCGCCGACGCCCGGGCGGCGATTCTGCACGTTGTCATCGGCACGAAGTTCGACCAGCCATACTTGAAGGGTATCGGATGGACTTTGCGTATCGAATCCGTCAGGACGGCGGACTACCTGCAGGTGAATCTGGAGGCGGCGAAGGTCCGCTCGGCACGCATGACCTCCGCATCGCCGTCGCGGCGATGCCGGCGGACGACGGCAAGACGTTCATCCGGTTGTCGTATTCGTACGCCTACGGCGCGGTGGCGCGGCTGGCGATGCAGGCGTACCTCCGCACCATCGGCCACGACAAGGTGGGGTTCACTGTGGGTCGGCAAGGAGGTCGACGGAGGACCTCATTTTGTCGGCGGCATGCGCGGCGTCGTGGAACGCAACACGATGCGCTATTACCTTGCCATCGAGGCTTTCCTCGGGGCCTTGTCGGCACCCCCAAAGGCGCGAA